>NZ_JAIQWW010000093.1 GCF_020164455.1 Phyllobacterium chamaecytisi | reverse complement strand
ACAGTCGACCTCGGAACGGGCTTTGCGGGCCGGGGAAGTGCATCGAGCAGTCAATCGGGCAACGACACACTATGGAATGTCGAGAACGTCGTGACCGGTTCCGGCAACGATACGATCACTGCAAGCAGCGCAGTCAATGTCATCGACGGCGGCGCAGGCAATGACACCTTCCGCTTCCTCTCCGCAGGGGATGCGGACGGAGATACGATCGC
>NZ_JAIQWW010000092.1 GCF_020164455.1 Phyllobacterium chamaecytisi | reverse complement strand
ATCGACGAGACGATGCCAGCACCGACGGTGCGGCCACCTTCACGGATAGCGAAGCGCAGCTTCTCTTCCATGGCGATCGGCACGATCAGCGTCACATCGACTGCGATGTTGTCGCCGGGCATGACCATTTCCGTGCCTTCCGGCAAAGTCACAACACCCGTCACGTCGGTCGTGCGGAAGTAGAACTGCGGACGGTAGTTGGAGAAGAATGGCGT
>NZ_JAIQWW010000091.1 GCF_020164455.1 Phyllobacterium chamaecytisi | reverse complement strand
ACAAATCTCACAACAACACACAGAACTATGACGCGGGGTGGAGCAGCCCGGTAGCTCGTCAGGCTCATAACCTGAAGGTCACAGGTTCAAATCCTGTCCCCGCAACCAAAATCAAAACACAACGCACTCTATCTGCCACCACCGTCAGGCTCAGAGCCTGAAGGGTGAGGGACGTCCGGCTTCGCCGCTCAATCAGTCCAGTGGACTGATTAAGACCCG
>NZ_JAIQWW010000090.1 GCF_020164455.1 Phyllobacterium chamaecytisi | reverse complement strand
CGGCCGTGGTACGGTTGTAACGGGCCGCGTTGAACGCGGTATCGTCAAGGTCGGTGAAGAAGTCGAGATCATCGGCATCAAGCCGACGACGAAGACGACGGTGACCGGCGTCGAGATGTTCCGCAAGCTGCTCGACCAGGGCCAGGCCGGCGACAACATCGGTGCGCTGATCCGCGGCGTTGGCCGTGAAGACGTCGAGCGCGGCCAGATCCTTGCCAAGCCAGGTTCGGTCAAGCCGCACACCAAGTTCAAGGCAGAAGCCTATATCCTGACGAAGGACGAAGGTGGCCGTCAT
>NZ_JAIQWW010000009.1 GCF_020164455.1 Phyllobacterium chamaecytisi | reverse complement strand
CGCTGAGCCAGCATCTCCGTAAAACCGTACCGAGCGTCCGCAACCACGCGGGCCTTTTTTGCTGTCGGATCGCGCCCCAGGGTGCGGTCGCTTCACGACCCGGCCTGGTCCCCGCAACGGCTCGGCGATCTTCTTCCCCGCCAACCGCAAGGGTTGGCTTCCTCGCGCAACAACAAGATCGCCTTCTGCCGTCCTTCGCTTCGCTACGGGCCTTTGGCTGCAGGTCGGCCGCCCCGGCGCTCAAGGACCGCCATCAAGGCCGCGGTGGTCGCGGGCTTGAAACAGCAAACGGAGATTATCATGGCTCAGATCGGTTCCTTCACCCGCGGCGAAGACGGCGTGTTCGTCGGCTCCATCAGAACGCTCGCCTTCAACGTCAAAGCACGGCTTGTTCCAGCCGACGCCTCCACAAACGAAAAGGCCCCCGACCTCAGGGTGGTCGTGGGCAATGTCGAGATAGGTGCCGCATGGCGCCGCACCTCGAAAGAGAACACGCCCTACCACTCGGTCAAGCTCGACGACCCGTCCTTCCCGGCGCCGATCTACGCCAATCTCATTGACGGCGATGACGAATACGCTCTCGTCTGGTCCCGCTGACCGGACAAGCTCGCGGCGGCTCCAAAACAGGGCCGCCGCTACTCGATCACATAGCCAAGTGCGCGATAACCCGCGCGTCGTTTCGCAGCCATCCGGGCCAGAACCGGCACGGTGTCATCGACGTAGTCAACGACCAGCACATCCTTTTTACCGTCATGCTGGCGATGAAGGCGCCCAACATATTGCGCCAAGGTTCCTTTCCAGGCGATGGGCATCGTCAGGAACAGGGTGTCGAGTCTGGCGTCGTCGAAGCCTTCGCCAATATAGCGGCCAATCGCTATAATAAGGCGCTCCTGGTCATCCGGCGCGCGCAGTGCTGTTTCGGCCATTTTTCGCTCGCCTGCAGACATGCCGCCACGCAATACCACAAGGTTTTTCACAAAGGGTGAGAACCGCTGCTGCAGTTCATCGAGGTGATCTTTTCGCTCGGTCAGCACAACTGGCGATCGTTTTGCCTCCAGCGACTTCAGAACGTCGTCGAAGATAAGCTCGTTTCGTCGCCTGTCCTGCGCCAGAGCAGCATATATCGCGGGCATCGATGGTCTTTCGACCGATGCCAGGGGCGGCGGCAATTCGAATTTTGTCGAGCGATCCCGGGCACGGTGACGGATGCCACGCTCTGCAGCCTGGACCCTCGCATCGACACGGTGACGAACGGCGCCGCACTGCATGAAGATAATCGGATGGTGCCCGTCCTTGCGAGCAACAGTTGCGGACAGCCCCACAACGTACCGCGCCTTTGACCGGCGAGCCACGAGCTCAAAACTTGCTGCGGATATATGATGACATTCATCGACAACCAGATGACCGTAATCGGCGACAAGATCGGCGACTTCTCCATTTCGCACGAGGCTCTGGATCAGGGCTACATCGATGACGCCCTTCGGTTTTCTCTTGCCCCCACCAACTATTCCGATTTGCTTCGGGTCAATCTTCAAGAACGATCCAAGGCGCTCTACCCATTGATTGAGTAGCTCGCGCCGATGGACCAGGATGAGCGTGTTCCGGGCTCGATGTGCTATGAGCGCCGCTGCCACAACAGTCTTGCCGAAGGCCGTTGTCGCGGCAAGCACGCCGGTGTCGTGGGCGGCAAGTGCGTCGAAAGCCCTCGACTGCGGCCGTCGCAATTCGCCCTGGAAGGAAACGTCCGCGGGAAGCGCCATGCCGATTTCACGATGATCGTCCAAAATGGCAATGGCGCCGTGGCTTTCGATGAGTGCGATTGCCTCGTCGAGGCAGCCTCGTGGCAATGCGACATGCCGCGGATGGAGCTCGGCGCATGAGATGACCCGAGGCTTGCCGAATGTCGGCAAGCGCATGGCCTGCGCACGATAAAATTCCGGGTTCTGGAAAGCCGCCAGACGAATGAATTGCGTAATCAAGGGCGGCGGAAGCTCCGTCCTGTCGATATAAACTTGATCGGCGACCACAACCTTTATGCTTTGGGGGATCGCTGCTTCTATTCGCCGTGGCTCACTGCGACGTGACGGCAACATTTTCCACGGCTCATCGGCGTGTTCGTCATCGACCGGCATCCGGACGCCCAAGACCCGCCCCGACAATTCAGCTTCATCTGCGATCCTGAAGACGATGTCCGCCGATACCCTGGGCAAAGACGACAGGTAGGCCCACTGGTCATCGTAAGGTCGCAATTTGTCATCGACAAAAACGCTGTTGCCGCTTTCGCGCGCTTTCCGTTGCAGGGGAAGCGCAATCAGATTGCCGAAGCCACCAAGCGGCATCGTATCCTGATTGGGAAAGAAACGATCATAGGAGGTAAAGCCGATCTCGGGGCGGTTCTCCATCGTCTCCGTGATCAGTGCCGCACCCAGTTGTCGGGCGATCCTGGCCGGAACAGGTTCGGAGAAGAATATCCAAACATGGCCACCATTGCCTGATCTCGATCGCTCAAGAGCGGCGGCGATTCCTTTTGCACGACAGGTGTCCAGCAATGCGCTCGTGTCATCAGCCCAGCTTTCCTTGTCGAAGTCGGCTGCAAGGAACCAGCATTTCTCGTCTTGCAGCAACGGATACACCCCGGCCACAAAGTCGCCAGAGCGGGCATCGCCGCCGCGAAGGTGCTTTTCGATGATGTCCTCGGACGGCGGAATAAAAGCCTGATGCGGGCATTCCCCGCATTTCACCTTCGGCTTGCCGCAGATTCCCTTCGCCCACTCGTTGGAACATGCAGGAGAATATCCCGAGCGGCCCGCCTTCCTGTTTTCCCATCGCACCGGGAAAACATCGGGCCGTCCGGCAAACAGGCGACGAAACAACTCCACCTTCTCTACCGACGGCGAGTTGTTGGTGACTGGCGCATCGGCAAAAAGAGCCGGTTCCGCAGTGCGGTCCGTGGAGGCAAGTTTTCGTTCAAACGTTTCAAGGGCGTGCTCAAGCTCAACGCGCTCGGCATCCAAATCAGTCAGACGCCGTCGAATACGCGCTATTTCCTGCGCAACTTCATCCTCGCCCGCCAACGTCGCTGCCCATCACATAAGGTTTCCGTCGCCAATCAACATAAACCAAAGAATGCTCACGCATAAGCGACGTAGTAAATGCCTCACGCTCATTTTCAGGCCGGAATTATGCGGAGTATACCGGGGCAATAGTTCAGAAAAAACAGATGCCTAAATCGCCCCACTCCGCATAACAACGGACTACGCATAATCGACGTTATGCGGTGCACCGCATAACGTCGAGCTGGGTGCCGCCTGGCAGAAGCGCTCCGAGCAGACGGACCGCGACTACCTCTCGGTCAAGCTGGACGACCCGAGCTTCCCGACTCCGATCTACGCAACACTCGCCGATGTCGAAAGCGAAGACGGCTACCAACTGATCTGGTCTCGCCCCAACCGGGATTGACCGGCCAAGGCCCCGCCACCAGGCGGGGCCGAAATTCTGGAACACCCAGCAATGCTGTAAATGCTGGATTTGCACTTACGCAGGCGCGATAGTCGCGTCGCCAGAGACACCCAAGAAGCCTTTCTCATGTCGCTTTCACAGCCCGCGGGCGATAGCCGCGCTTTCGTTTCTGCCGGAGGAGATCGAGAAATAGCCCAACCGCCTCGTCTTCCCGGCCGAAATGATGGACCATCATTTGCCCGTTCGATCCGATGCGGCCCCACTTACGCAAGAGACAGATGTCGCCAAACAGATTGGGTTCGATCGACATGGCATAGTAACGTGCCATGTTCCTTGAGGCATCGGTGCGCTCGATATAGAAATGATAAGGCTGCAAGATCATGGGATCAGAATCGTTGATCTTCGTCGTTGCGTCCAATGAGACTTATGAATCGGTTAGCTGCAATTGATTCATGGTAGTGATGAGTAGCTCGCAAGCTACCAATGCTTATTGGTTGGAAATGGGGCGCGACACGTAATGGAAACAGCCCGCGCTACGGGTACCAGCCCGATACGATCAAGGATCACATGAAAGCGCTGGCGGAGCAGAGTCACCCGAAACTACACGGTGCCGGTCCCATGGTGCATGGTATGGGCTCAATTGATGTTCCGGGGTGGCGTCCCAATCGTCCCTCACACCGTTTCGCTGCGATGTATCTCAGCGTGAAGCGAGGTGTGCGATTACAACGCCAAAAGAGTGATACCTACGACCCTATCATGTTTTCTCCGATTGAAACCTATTCTCGCCGACGCACGCCTTCATGTCGTCGCGCCGGAACCAGATCGCGCGACCGCACCGGAGCGGCGCGTTTCCTGCCGTGAACACGATCTGCTCGTCTGCCCGCATGCGAAGCACTTCGTGCGGCTGGATCAGCGGTCGCGCCGCCAGCTGTTTCGATCGCGTGCGCGAGGAGCCTTTCGCCTGGAAACTGCGACTGACCTGATCGATCTCGACCGTCGTCATGCCGCAACGGCGCGAGATGTAGTCCGCGGTTTCGGGATCGTTGATTGCCGCAAAAGAGATCCAGCTCGCGCTTTCGAACCACTTGCTGGCGGCGTCGCGGCCGCCATAGGTTTCGCGCATCTGGCCGATCGACTGATAGATCATGACAAGCGTGATGCCGTACTTGCGGCCCGCGTCGCGCCCCGTCTCCAGGATCCGCATATAGCCGAGCCTTGCCACCTCATCGAGGAGAAAGAGCGCCCTGCCCTTCATCGTGCCATCGCGATTGTAGATCGCGTTGAGGAAAGCCCCGATGATGACGCGTGCGATGCCCGCATGCGTCTCAAGCGTCTTGAGGTCGACATTGATGAAGACGTCCGTATTTCCCGCGGCAAGATCGCTCGTCGAAAACGTCGTTCCCGACACCAGCGCGGCATAGTTCGCGTAGGAAAGCCAGTGGGTCTCCTTCACGGCATTGGCATAGACGCCGGAAAAGGTTTCGGACGTCATGTTGACGAAGGCTGCGACATTCTCCTTGACGAAGTCCGAGTTGGAATTGTCGTAGATTTCCTGCAAGCGCTGGCGCAACTGCGGCTCGGGTTCGGACAGATTCCTGCGTACCTGCCGCAGCGTCTGGTCGCTCGTCGCCGTGTGGCCGGAGAGGCAGACATCGGCGATCAGCGCGGTGAGCAGCTGCAAAGCCGAGGCGCGGAAGAAATCGTCGCGCACGCCGCGCGCGCCGCCGCTATCGCTCATGATCCACGAGGCGACGGATGCGATATCCTCTTCTTTCGTGCCGCCGAACTGCCCGATCCAGTCGAGCGCATTGAAACCGGTCGCCGTGTTCTTCGGATCGAGCACAAAGACGTCGCGGTCCGCGCTCGCGCGATGGGCCGAGACCATCGGCGCCACCTCGTTCGACGGATCGAGAACGATCAACGAGCCGCCCCATTTGAGCGCTGTCGGGATCGTCACCGACGTCGTCTTGAAGCCGCCGGAACCGGCAAAGACGATGCCATGCGAGGAGCCGAAGGAGCCGTCGAAGCAGAGCAGCGGCGACCTGCCGCCGGCACCCCATGTCTGCGGATTGTCGGCGCGGAACGATAGCGAGCCGACGCCGTCCTTGTCGACACGGTATCGCTCGCCAATCACGATACCGCCCGTTTCCGCAAACAGCTTGTCCGCGTCGGCAAGTTTCATCCAGTCGGACTCGCCATGCATCGCCCGCTTGCCGCGGATCCGCCTTGGCTTGGGACTGGCGAAGGCCGCGTTGCCGGTGAGCGCGACGCGCAGAGCAAAGCAGGTTGCCATCGCTGCCGCCCCCGCTCCGATCAGCGTTGCGGGATCGACATAAGACAGAACGGACTTCGATCGTGGCACCTGATCCACGAATGCAGAAAGCCTCACCGTTTCGCGAAGCACGGCGATCAGGATCACACTGACACCGCCGGCGACGACGCCCCATCCTGCTGACTTGATGCGGATCGAGCCGGCAGTCCCGAACAGGAAGATAGTGCCGATGAGCGCCGCCGTGAGATAGGGCAGAGCGATGCCGGCGCGGCCGAGCATCTCGCGTGTGGCTTGCGTCTTTCCAAAACCGGCCAGCCAGTGTTCGATCCCGGTTAGTCCAATGGCAACCAGGACCATCAGCATCGCGGGCGTGACGAAAAGCATGATTTTAGTCATCTGACTTCCCGAAGGCCTCCGCGCCGATCGCCAGCAGCCGTGATCGCTCCACCTCGTCGCCCTTGATGCGTTGACGAAGGTCAATCAACGCGCCCAGCAGCAGCGCGCGCTTCTCATAGCGAAGACCGGCTTTGACGATCAGTCCGCCGAGCTCGATCTTTTCCCGCGTGTCCTTTTTGCGGGCGTCGGATGTGGTCGTGCGCGCCATTCGCTCAAGCCTCGCCAATGCTGCTCTCAGCCGCGCCAGGCGGGACCGCTGCGGCTTGCTCGCGGACCGCACCACCGGCCCCTGCCCTCGCCTTGCCGGTCGAACCGGTCTTCCCCGAACCTTGGTCTCCGCGAAACCGCTTGGCCAGATCCTCGAAGGCGGCCTGCAGCTCTGCCTCGTCGACCTCGATCTCGCCGAGGCCAGCCTTGAGCGCGATACGGCCAACGCGCTCGGCCTCACGGGTCTCGGCCGCCTTGAGCTGCTCCTGAAGCCTGGCGATTTCGTCGCGGATTTTTGAGGATGGCTTCTTCATTTCCTGATGTCTCCTTGGTGAGAAAGCTTGTCATACGAACCCAGTTTTTCCGATCGGAGTGCAGAACGCACTATTGTGAATCCTACAATCGCCAGCGGCGATGTTTTGGTGGATGATCCCGGCCGTTCGCAAGGACGGCTGCCAAGGGCGCAATTATACGTCGCTGACGCGACGTGCTGCTGAGAGACCCTGGCGGGGTCGTGGCTCCGGCCGAGCCTGTTGATTTTGTTCGCAATCGGGAGAGAACTCCGCCGTGGCCGTCCCTCATTTCTCCGTCAGCGTCGTCGCCCGCGGCTCCGGCCGCAGTGCGGTGCTGTCGGCGGCCTACCGGCACTGCGCCAGGATGGACTACGAGCGGGAAGCAAGGGTCATCGACTACCGCGCCAAGCAGGGCCTGCTGCACGAAGAGTTCGTCATCCCCGCCGATGCGCCGGACTGGCTGCGTTCGATGATCGCCGATCGCTCGGTGTCCGGCGCCTCCGAAGCGTTCTGGAACAAGGTCGAAGATTTCGAGAAGCGCTCCGATGCGCAGCTTGCCAAGGATGTCACCATTGCCTTGCCGCTCGAACTGACGCCCAAGCAGAACATCGCGCTTGTCAGGGATTTCGTCGAGCGGCACGTGACCGCAAAGGGCATGGTGGCGGACTGGGTCTACCACGACGCTCCCAGTA
This sequence comes from Phyllobacterium chamaecytisi, assembly GCF_020164455.1. Lineage (GTDB taxonomy): Bacteria > Pseudomonadota > Alphaproteobacteria > Rhizobiales > Rhizobiaceae > Phyllobacterium > Phyllobacterium chamaecytisi. The sequence continues at coordinate 219,037 of NZ_JAIQWW010000009.1, read as the reverse complement.
ATCCGCATGTCCATATGATGACGACCTTGCGGCCGCTGACAGAGGACGGTTTCGGCGCCAAGAAGGTCGCGGTCACCGGTCCGGATGGCAATCCGATCCGCAATGATGCCGGCAAGATCGTCTACGAGCTCTGGGCCGGCGGCATCGACGATTTCAACGCGTTTCGCGACGGCTGGTTTGCCTGCCAGAACCGGCATCTGGCGCTCGCCGGTCTCGACATCCGCATCGATGGACGCTCGTTCGAGACGCAGGGGCTCGATCTCACGCCAACCATCCACCTTGGCGCCGGCACCAAAGCCATCGAGCGGAAAGCCGATGGTGTATCAAGGCCGGTGGAACTGGAGCGTCTCGAACTGCAGGAAGCGCGTAGGGCCGAAAACGCGCGTCGCATCCAGCGCCGGCCGGAAATCGTTCTTGACCTGATCACCCGCGAGAAGAGCGTCTTCGATAGCCGTGACGTGGCAAAAGTTCTGCACCGCTATATCGACGATGCGGCCATGTTCCAGAGCCTCATGGCCCGCATCCTGCAGAGCCCCGAAGCGCTGCGTCTGGAGCGCGAACGCATCGACTTTGCCACAGGCGCCCGGGTTTCTGCCAAATACACCACCCGGGACATGATCCGCATCGAAGCCGCAATGGCCCATCGTGCCATCTGGCTGTCTGAGCGGTCGTCGCATGGCGTGCGAGACGCCGTGCTGGAGGCGACGTTCGAGCGCCATTCCCGCCTGTCCGAGGAGCAGAAAACGGCAATCGAACATGTCGCCGGTGGCGGGCGCATCGCCGCCGTGATCGGCCGCGCCGGCACCGGCAAGACGACGATGATGAAGGCGGCGCGCGAGGCCTGGGAAGCGGCAGGTTACCGCGTCGTCGGCGGCGCGCTTGCAGGCAAGGCCGCCGAGGGTCTCGAGAAGGAAGCGGGCATCGTCTCGCGCACGCTGTCCTCGTGGGAGCTCCGCTGGAACGAGGGACGCAACCAGCTCGACGCTCGAACTGTCCTCGTGCTTGACGAGGCCGGCATGGTGTCGTCGCGGCAGATGGCGCTGTTTGTCGAAGCGGTGACGAAGGCCGGCGCGAAGCTCGTTCTCATTGGCGATCCCGAGCAGCTGCAGCCGATCGAAGCAGGTGCGGCCTTCCGTGCGGTTGCCGATCGCATCGGCTATGCGGAACTCGAAACCATCTATCGTCAGCGCGAGCAGTGGATGCGTGACGCCTCGCTTGATCTTGCGCGTGGCAATGTCGGCAAGGCGGTTGATGCCTATCGGGCAAACGGAAAGATGATTGGCGCCGAGCTGAAGGCGGACGCGGTCTTAAACCTCATCGCGGACTGGGACCGTGACTACGATCCAGCCAGGTCGTCGCTGATCCTGGCGCACCTTCGTCGTGATGTCCGGATGCTCAACGGACTGGCACGTGCGAAGCTCATCGAGCGCGGGATCATCGAGGACGGTTCGACCTTCAAGACAGCGGATGGCAATCGCAACTTCGCAGCGGGAGACCAGATCGTCTTCCTGAAGAACGAGGGTTCGCTCGGCGTCAAGAACGGCATGCTCGGCAAGGTCGTCGAAGCTGCTCAAAACCGCATCGTCGCAGAGATCGGCGAAGGCGAACGCCGCCGCCAGGTGATGGTCGAACAACACTTCTACAACAATCTCGACCATGGCTATGCCACGACCATCCACAAGAGCCAAGGTGCGACCGTCGACCGGGTGAAGGTGCTTGCATCGCTCTCACTCGACCGGCATCTGACCTATGTGGCGATGACCCGCCACCGCGAGGATCTCGGCGTTTATTACGGACAGCGATCCTTCGTCAAGGCCGGCGGGCTGACCCCGATCCTGTCGCGCAGACAAGCCAAGGAAACGACGCTCGATTACGACAGGGGCCCGTTCTACCGCCAGGCTCTTCGCTTCGCTGAAGCGCGCGGCCTCAATCTCGTTACCGTCGCCCGAACGCTCGTTCGCGACCGGCTGGAATGGACCGTCAGGGAGAAGAACAAGCTTGCGGAACTTGGGCTGCGGCTTGCCGCCGTGGCGACCAAGCTCGGGCTCGTCCGCGCGAGCCAGCAATCTCCACACCAGGAAAGCCTCAAGGAGACAAGACCGATGGTCATAGGCATCACCACCTTTGCGAAATCGATCGATCAGGCAATCGAGGACAGGGTCACTGCTGATCCCGGATTGAAGAAACAGTGGGAGCAAGTCTCTTCCCGCTTCCATCTTGTCTACGCTGAGCCGGAGCGCGCGTTCAAGGCGGTCAATATTGACGCGATGCTGAAGGACGGAAATGTTGCCAAAGCAACCTTGGCGACGATCCGCTCAGAGCCCGAACAGTTTGGCGCGTTAAAGGGCAAGACTAGGATTTTCGCCAGCCGCACCGACAAACAGGAGCGCGAGACGGCCGAAACCAATGCGCCGGCGCTGGCGCGCGATCTTGAGCGCTATCTGCGGCAGCGGGCGGAAGCCGAGCGCAAGTTCGAGGTCGAAGAGCGCGCCGGCCGCTTAAAGGTGTCGACCGATATTCCGGCGCTGTCGGCCAACGCCAAACAAACACTCGAATGGGTTCGCGATGCGATCGACCGCAACCTGCCGGCCGGCCTTGAGTTCGCGCTTGCCGACAGGATGGTAAAGGCTGAGCTGGAGGGATTTTCGAGAGCCGTAGCGGAGCGATTTGGCGAGCGAACTTTCTTGCCGCTTGCTGCAAAAGACTCCAACGGTCAGACGTTCAATGCCGTCACTGCGGGAATGACTGTCGGGCAGAAAACCGAGATGCAATCGGCGTGGAATGCGATGCGAACGGTGCAGCAGCTCGCCGCGCATGAACGCACGACGGTGGCGCTGAAACAGGCGGAAACTTTGCGCCAGACCAAGAGCCAAGGGCTCTCTCTCAAATGACGGCGCCAATGTTTGCACCTCGGCTCGGACGTGCTCAACGAACGCACGCAGTCGTGCTCCTGTTGGTCACAGCATTCGTCGTTGCTGGCAGTGCGGCTGCGGCGATCATAGGCGGATACCGGATCAACCTGACGCCGAGCGAACCTATTGGTCTCTGGCGGATCGTGGCACTCGATCGTCCGCCGGCGCCAGGCGATCTCGTGTTCATTTGCCCGCCGCAAACGCCGGGGATGCAACTGGCGAGAGAGTGTGGTTATCTGCGCTTTGGGACCTGCCCGGGTGGGGTCGCGCCACTCATCAAGACGGTCATCGCCGTTGCCGGGCAGCATGTGGAAATCGGCGCTGACGTCTCGATCGACGGGCGCAGGATCGCGTTTTCCGATCTGGCTGAGCGCGACGGCAAGGGTCGGCCAATGACACCATGGCCCGGGGGCGTCGTACCGGAAGAAAGCGTCTTTCTCCATTCACCGTTCAGGGGGTCCTATGACTCCCGCTACTTCGGTCCCCTGCCTGCCTCGGGCATCCTTGGCTTGGCTGAGCAGGTACTCACCTATGCGCCGTGACTACGCTCAGTCAGTCCTGTTGATTGCTGCTTCCATCATAGCCGGAACGGTGGCGTGGAGCGGCCACGTGGCTCTCCTTCCGGTCGCGCTGACATTTCCGGTCTTGTGGAGGCTTGCGCCAACGAGGCTCACAGCGACCTTTGTCGCGGCCGGTTATTTTTTGGCGGCATCCCGGGGACTGCCGCAGAGCGTTGCTGCCTTCTACGCGTCGGATCTCCGGCCGGGCCTGCTGCTCTGGCTATGCGCATCGCTTGGCTTTGTCGGCGTCCACGCGACGCTGTGGACGAGAAGCGAACGTGTTCGACCGTTTTGCTATCTCGCGGCAGCCTTGCTCATGGCCATCCCGCCATTCGGCATCATCGGCTGGGCGCAGCCGATCACGGCCGCCGGCGTGCTGTTTGCTGGATGGGGATGGTGGGGGCTCCTTGCCACGACAGCCGGCCTCATCGGCCTCGTAACCCGCATGTGGCCCGCTGTCGCAATCGTTCTTTCCGGCTTTTGGCTGTGGTCTGCCGCATTCTGGACCGATCCGAGGCTACCGGAAACGTGGCGTGGCGTCGATCTCGAATTGGGCGCTTCGCTCGGTCGCGACGTCAGCATGATCAGGCACCGTGATCTGATTGCCATGGTGATGACGCAAGCATCAGGCGAGGCACGGACCATTGTGCTTCCTGAAAGCGCTCTGGGGTTCTGGACGCCGACGGTCGAGCGCCTCTGGAAGGACAGTCTATCGGGGAGCGAGATTACCGTCACCGCGGGCGCGACTGTCGTCGCTGCTCGTGGCTACGACAATGTGCTGGTTGCGATCGATGAAAATAGCGGCCACGTCCTCTACCGCGAGCGCATGCCGGTTCCAGGTTCAATGTGGCAGCCGTGGCGGCCCTTGCTTGGGGTAAGCGGCGGCGCGCGGGCGCATTTTTTCGAAAACCCGATCCCGACCGTCGTCGGCCGTCGGATAGCACCGCTGATCTGCTACGAGCAACTGATCGTCTGGCCGGTACTGCAATCCATGCTCCATGATCCGGACATCATTGTCGCGGTCGGCAACGGCTGGTGGACCAATGGGACATCCATCGTCGCTATCCAGCGCGCCAGTGCGAAAGCCTGGGCGCGCCTCTTCGACAAACCCCTCGTGATTTCCTTCAACACCTGAGTGCCATGGAGACCTCATGCTCGACGCAGCGCTGATCCAACAATGTGCCGATCCCTCATTGAAGCCCGCAATCGTCGAACGGTTCGTGGCCGCCGCTGGGTCGGCCAATCCTCTCGAGATTACTGTCAAGTCGGGTGGCAGGCTCATTCTCGTTCCAAAGCCGACATCGCCAGACGAGGCGATGGCGATCGTCAGGCAATATGTCGGCCAGGCGGTCGTTCGCGTTGGCTTGACGCAGTTTCCGGCGGGTGTTGGTGTGAAGGATGTGGCCGATCTGAAGCCCGATCTGCTCGACCAATGCGAAAACCTCCGCAAGGGGACGGTGATGTTCGCCAAGGTTCTCAGGATCGCTGCCATGTGGTACGGCAACCCGATCAACCAAGATGGTCTAACGCAGGTGTTCGAGGATGCGGTTTATGCCTGGAAGACGGGCGAGTTCGAGGGAGTCAGCGTGTTCCAGGCGGAGGACCCCGGAAAAGACGTAGCGATCCACAACGTGTTGTCTGCGGAGGACGGAGAAGCCAACAGCGAGACAGCTGCCGCGGACGCGCACACGGAAACCGTGGAGAAAAGCGAGAGCGTTGGATCAGCCGAGATGCGGGTCGACCTGTCCAGGATCGGAGGAAAATGATTGCGGCGATGATTGTGTGCTTCCGCGGATGCGCGCACTGAGACGCCGGTACAGCCTCGCTCAGCCGCCAAGTAGCGGATTTCAATGCACCACGAGCCCTTGTCTGGTGTCGGGTTTTTGCATATATTGCATGTCGGGTGTTTGCAGAAAGAAGTTGACCATGCACCAGCCAAGGACACTGAAGCAGAAAATCCAGAACCGCGTCGCCAGAACGAAGAAGACCGATGTCTTTCTTCCGCGAGATTTTGCTGACCTCAGTGGCGAGGACCAGGTTCTACGCGCGCTCAGGTCACTGGTCCATGATGGCGCTCTAATGCGGTTGGGCTACGGTGTCTATGCCAGAGCGATGCGGTCACGATTGACAGGTCGGCCTATGGTCTTGAGCGCAAACGGTTTCCACAGTGCGGCACTTCAGGCGCTCAACAAGCTTGGTGTGCCGTGGGAGCAGAGTGAGAGCACGAAAGCCTATAATGAAGGCCGCTCTACCCAGATCCCGGTGAACCCGACAGTCAAGGTAAAGGCACGCTTCAATCGGAGGCTATCTGACGGCCGCACGGAGCTTCGCGTTGAAAAGTAAGCCAGACCAGAAAACGCTTCTGGAAGTACAAGACTATTCACCGTCAAGCACCGATACGTGCGGTATGATCTGCCCTACGAACCTATCGCCAAGGGTGAGGGCGTCTTGCGGCCGGAGATCAAGATCGAGATCGCTGTATTTCCTGTTTGCACCGCACTGGAAAAGCTCTCCGTCTTATCCTTTGTCGCTGAGGCCAGTCGTGCTGATGCCGAAGCCAAAGACGTCGCATGTGTGCGACTGGCCGAAACCGCTGCGGACAAGTTCGTCGCGCTCGGGCGTCGGGCCGGCTTCGCTTTTTCGGGATTGGGGGACCTCGACCACACGCTTGTCCGTCACGTTTATGACTTGTCTCGCATCGACGGTCACTATGATGCAGCGGAGGCCGCCGCGATTGCTTTGGAGACGATGAAGGCAGACGTCGAAAGTCACGGTGACGAATACCCCGCCTATAAGGCAGATCCTAGGGGTGAAACGCTCCGCGCGTATGAGATCATGTCCAAAGACGAGAAGTTCGCCGAGGGCTACGCGCAACTGCTCGGTGCCATGGTTTATGGTGACAGGCCTGAATTCGCGGCAGCTTTCGCGAAGGTACAAAACTTCGTCCAACGAATCCGCGACGCCTGAGTTTTCGGGCCTTTGATCGTCCCGCAGTGTATTTCACCCCGAATCGGAGCCAGCCCGGTGTGCTTTCGCCAAGATTCTCTTGGAACGTACGATTCCGCCCCCAGCCGGAAATCGATCCCATCTTCAGCGTTCAACGCGCATCAATTCGCGGGCGCTAATGAAAGAGGAGGCTGGAAGACTGTTCCAACCTTTATCTCGACCGCTGATTATACCCGGCAAGACGGAAGTTGATGCTGGGGTGTGCCGATAAGACTTCGCGCTGTGATGAGCCGGTCAACTTGATTTCGTCACCAACTCGGCGGGTTCGACGCCGAGCCCCTCCGCGATCTTGCCTAGCACAGTGATGCTTGCCGACACTTTGGCGTGCTCGATCTTACCAATATAACGTGCGCTCAAGCCGGAGTGATGCGCCACTTCTTCCTGCGTCAGTTTCTTGCCATGACGGATTCGACGCATGTTGGTCGCCACGACCTCCTTGAGATCCATGGCGGGAGCAGAACCTGAATATGAATGATCGTTCTAGGAACGATAGTTCCGATTCGTTGGGGCATGTGATATTGCTCATCCGACTGATCATCTACTTCCATCGGGTATAGGGCGTATGATCACGTGCGATACCGGCCGTGCGGTGACGCAAAAAAGACGTTGTTTTGGAGCGGTGAGACAATGAAGTTGGAGCAGACGCGGATGAATGATGTTAGCTCGTCCGAAGCGGATGTCGAAAAAAATAAAAGGGAATCTCGCTACAATGCGATGCAGAAACCAGATTTAGAGGTGCTGGCGGTTTCTGCAATCCGCGAACACCGCCACCTTCTCGCCGCCGGTGAAGCTGTCTACGAGGAGTGGACCCTCGCGACTGCCAGCCCATCGGTCTCCAGCGCCGTACTCAAAAGCCTGCAAGACGAGTATATCGCGCGTCAAAAGAAATCCGAGGCTCAGCAGGAAGAACTCTCCCAGATCATCGACGCGCTTGGCTATGTCCCCAAGGTTCCGGTTGATAGTGGTGAATGACGCTCAAACCAGCCCGCGATCCTTAGCGATGGCTATGAGTTGCGGAAGGGTCTCTGCCTCGAGCTTTCGACGTGCGCTGTCGAGGTAGTGCTGCACAGTTCTCGGGCTGATACCCATGAGGTCAGCGGTTACGTCGGCCTTTTTGCCCTTTGCCGCCCACATTAGGCACATTGCTTCTCTTTGCGAAAGTAGTTGTTTTGGTGTGAGAACTGTCGTCGCGGCTGTGATTATCAAGCGATAATGGACAGCCAGGACAGCATGCATCGCTTCTTGCGCGTTCTGTAATTTTGAATTGTCAGCCTTCTTTTCCGACGAGGCAAATGTCAGCATCATCTTGGAACCGAAACTTCCTTCGATGGGAATAGTCACCCCGCTGCGAATGCCATGTTCGATCGCCTGGTCTCGAAAGCGTTTGAGTTCAGAAGTTCCACGGACTGGCCAATCGTCGGCTGTCCAGCAAAACGTCTTCATGCGACGCTTGGCTTCCGTAATGACCGGGTCGATGCGGGAATATTTGCCGCCGAGGTAAATGGCCTGCCACTCCTCAGGATAAGAGTTGAACGTGCGGATCTCCAGGCCTTCTTTTTGTAGATATGCGAAACGCTCAAAGCCACATGACCTTGTGAAGCTCTTCAAAGCGCTTTTGATCATACGTTTGTTGTGCGCGGCGTCCGCCATGTCGATAAGAGAGCGAAGGTCTCCGGCCACTGATCTTCTCCTGTCTTCCTGGGCAGCCGCACGCTTCGCGCTTTTCGCGCCGCTGGTTTCGTGGTGCAAATGTCCCGCCGGCCAGAGTCGCTTGGGACATCAGATTATGACCGCGAAATCTCCCCATCTCTTTAAGGTGAAACAAGTACCCTTTGTCGAGAAGCATATCCACGGTCGTAGCAGGATAGCTCTACTCACGTTTATGGGGCGCTCAAGTTTTCTCAATCTAAAAGATGGCGATAACTTGAAAAATTTTTCTGACACCTGATAGCAGCCGTGCAGAAGGGTTTAACCAGACCTGGATGGAAGAACAATATCCCGATCGACCAGAATGTTGAACTTGTAGCCTGGCCGGATGCGGATCGTCGGCTGTACATTCAGATTCTTGGATATTGTTTGTTCAGCCACGCGACCGAAACCTTCCGCAAAATTACGCCGCGCAGCATCCGAGGCCGTATCCTGCATTGCAAGCGTGGAACTCTCAGGCAACGACATGTCGATTCCGGTTCCGATGACTGCCACCAGCGCTGCAGAACCGAAGGTTCTCAAAAAGTGACGGTCGACCTTGTCCTTGAAGCCGCCGTAACCTTCCGCGTCCGTGCCGGCCATGCCGCCGATTTGCAAGGTCGAGCCGTCAGGGAAAATGAGATCGGTCCAGACGACGAGAACACGCTCCTGACTGAATGAGACCTTTGAATCATAGCGGCCGAAGAGTTTCGCGCCCTGCGGGACGAGAACCCGGTGTCCGGTGGCGCTGTCGTAGACATTCTGACTGACCTGCGCGATGATGCGTCCCGGAAGGTCGGAATTGAGACCGGTAATCAAGATAGCGGGAATGACCGAACCGCGCTTCAGCTCAAAGGCCGACATCTGCGGCACGACCCGGTTCGGCAGATAGCCGAGGTCCTTGATATCCTGGTTGAAGAAATCTTCCTTCGACGGTTGAGCGTTCGGATCGTGGTTCTCGCCCATCAGCCCGGATTTCATTGCGGCGGCGTACAGGTCCGAGGCGTTATTCGCTGCCGCAGCCATCGTCTGCCGACTCGTGTCCGTCGAGTTGTTGGCGGCTTTCTCCACATCAAAAACATCCACCTTCAATGGCGAGTCCAAAGCGGTTGCCCGCGCCTGCAGCCGGGCCATCCGCTGCCGCTGGGCTTCGCGGATATATTGCTCGTCCTGTTCCCGCTTCAGCCGAGCCTTCCATTCCTCCTCCGATTCGATCCGCGGGCGTCGCTCTTCCCATTCCGTCGGTCGGCGGTTGACAACAGTCGTTTCCTTCTCGACCTTCTGTTCGACGGCGGGCGTCGGCTGAAACGCTTCGCGTTCCGCTGGCTCGCCAATAATGCCGTCGGTGACGCCGCGCTTGAGCTGGTCGCCGAAGTTTGTTGCCGGCGTATTCGAAGCGCTGTTGAGATCGTTGTTGCGGTTGAACGGCAGTCCGCGCCACGCCAGACCGATCACGACAACGCCAATGAACAGCGCGACGATGACGATGGCGATGATAATCGGCAGCCGGTTGAGACGGCGCATGCCTTTCTGATCGTCGGCCTGATTGGATGCACCAAGCTGCAGAGACTGGACCATATCAGCCTCCTCAATTGCGCTGCATGATGGAAAGCGGGCTGGCCGGCACAGCACCCGCTGCCGTTACCGCATAGGCCCGGCCAAGGGCAATGGTTGGCGTTGACAGGCGCGCGAGCAACTGGCCATCAACGCCATCGATCGAATAAGTGAGCTCGACCGGCTTCACATCCTTGCCGCCCTTGCCGTCGGTGATGACCGTGTAGCCCCAGCCTTTCAGCGCAGCCTTGAGTGCGGCCGCAAAGTCCGACGACTCTTTTTTCATCTTAATCGTCGTCGTGCCTGCGGAACCAATCTGCTCGGCAAGCCGGCTTGCCATATCGCCGGCAATGGCACTTGCGGCGGGACCGGTGACGGCGATGGGGGTGGAACTAGTGCTCAACCCATCCTCGGTCGTCTGGCAGCCGGAAAGAAGGGCCACCGTGATGAGGGAGATCAGAAACTTGCGCATGGTTTAGCCTCCCCGCCGGATGGTGATCTTCTGCTGACGCCAGCCGATGCCGGAGACCAGGATCGCCTTGTCGACCGCGTAGTCGACGATCATCATGTCGTTCTTCATGCGGTAGTTGACGATGAGGTTCTGGCCGCCACTGACGACGAACAGAACCGGCGCCTCCTGTCCCGTGATCGACTTCGAAAACTGGATGTAGGTCTTAGTGCCGTCCGAGTAGACCCGTTTCGGCTTCCAGGGCGCGCTCCCGCTGACCGAGTAGGAGAAGTTGAGTTTATCAGGTGCCGTTCCAGGAATTCCGCCGGTCTCCAGCCGGGAATTGATGTCGGCAAGCTTGGTCGAGACGTCCTCCGGATACTCGAAACCGACCCGCGCCATGTACTGGCTCGGATGGGACTTGAGCTGGATGTGATAGGTGCGGCGCGACGTCGTGACCACCATCGAGGTCACAAGTCCCGGCTCCGACGGCTTGACGATCAGGTGGATCGCCTGCCCGCCCGTCGCGCCAGACGTCGCAGGTTCGACCTTCCAGCGCACCGTATCGCCGACGAGAACGTCACGGACGATCTCGCCGCCTTGCAATTCGATATCGCAGACCTGAAGCGGCGAGCAGACAACGGATGGCTGTGTCTCGCCGAAGAGGAAAATGACTTTGCCGTCGGGACCGGTTGTCACCAGTCCGGCTGTGCCGCGCCATTTCCTGGAAATATTCGTGCCCTTCACCTCATTGTTTGTCATGCTCTGCGCCTCAGCGCCGCTGACAAAGACGAGTGTGGCCAAGCAGCCGACGGCTGCGATCAATCCTATCTCACGCATTGAAAATCCCCTGCCCTTAAAGCTGCGCTGTCCAGTCGAAATCCCGGACATAAAGACCGATCGGATTGAGGCGGATGATCGCCTCGTCCTGCGGCGCTGTCAGTGTCACCGTTGCGATCCCGCGAAACCGGCGCGTGCCGATCTCCTTGCCTTTGCGGTCCCGTTCGTATTCGGTCCAGTCGATCTGGTAGGTCTGGTTCGAGAGCGCCACGATGTTGTTGACCTCGATGGCAATCGTCGAGGACTTCGCCTTCTCGAACGGTGAATTGCTCCGGAACCAGTCATTGATCTTTTGCGTCGACGGATCGGAGGTTCGAAGAAGCGCGTATGTCCGGTCGATATATTGCTTCTGCACGACGGCATCCGGCGTGATCGAACGAAAGCTAGTCACGAAGTTGCCGAGCGAGGCGCGCACCACCCGCACATCCGCATATTCGATCTGTTCGGGGAACCCTGATGTCATCGACGTCCCAAGCTTGTCGACCTGGACTATATAGGGCACCAGTTTCACCTGAGTGCTCAGATACATTGCGTATCCGAAGCCGATGAGGGCCATGGTGAGGCCGAGAATGCCGACGATCCGCCATGCAGCGGCGGCCTTTACATAGGAACCGTATCGCTCGCTCCATTCCTGTCGAGCGGCAAGATAGGGGTTTTCGGGGGCGCGGTTCGCTGCCATCGATGCATCACTTTCCGATTGCTACTGATCTTTGAGTTCCGGGGGTGGCTTCGGTCCGCTATGACCGCTGCGGCTCTGGTCGAGTTTGGCGCTGGCGAGCCCGAGGATCGATCCGGCATAGGCGCCGGGCGAACCAATGGCCTTTTCCTTGGCCGCGGAGCCCGCGGCCATTCCTGCGGACCCTATCCCTGTACCGAAACCTCGGAGTGCCGCACCTGCCACTGATGAACCTGCGGCCCGGGCCGCCTGGCCGGCTGCAAAGCCGGCTCCCGCCGCACCCGCGGCAAGGAACCCGGCGCCTGTGGCGAAGGATGCCGCCTGGCCGCCGTGGCGGATTGCTTCCATGCCGCCCGAGACGGACGCACCCTGGACGACGCCCTGCATGATGTTCGGAACGTAGATGGCGACGATGAAGACGACGACCGCAATGCCGGCGATCGCGAGTGCGGTCTGGAACTGATCGCCAATGTCTGGCTGGTTTGCCAGGCCGATCAGAACCTCAGATCCGATACGTGAGATCATGACAAGCGCCATCAGCTTCATGCCGACGGAGAAGGCATAGACCAGATACCGTATGGCGAAGTCCTTCGTATAGGACGAACCACCCAGCCCAAGCATGATCATGCCGGCGAGCAGGCCGATATACATTTCGACCATGACGGAAACGAAGATCGCGGCAACGAGCGAAAACGAGATGACGACGACGACCATGGCAAAGGCCGCCGAGATCGCCAGCGCGTTGTCCTCGAAAAGCCCGAACTGGATCTTTTCCGACATCTTGGTTGCGACGGCGAGCCCGGCGTTGAAGACATCGGCCGGGGAGGCAGTACCGCCACCGGCGCCGATCTGGAACAGGCTGTCGATAACCGCCTTGGCGAAGGTCGGTCCCTGTGCCAGCACAAAGGCGAAGAAGCCGACAAACATGATCCGCCGGACAAGCTCGGCAAACCAACTGTCGAGCGATGCGGTCTGAAGTGCCAGCCAGACCGCGGCAATGCCGATCTCGATCGTCGCCAGGATCCAGAACAACGACTTCGCCGCGTCCATGACCGTGGTCTCCCACCCCTTCGCGGCCGTGGTGATCTGGCTCTGCAACGAGGTGAGCACGGAACCTTCCTGGGCAAGGGCCGGTTGTGCGCACAGGGCAGCCAGGGCGGCGAGCAGCATCGCGGCGCGAAGCTGCCAATGAGATACTGTCACCATATCCTCACCATTCGACCGTCATCTTCTCGCCGCCAGACGTTGGATACTCCTTCGAGGCGCCGAAGAACTTTTCCCGGCGCTCCTGCGCAGCCTGCTTTTCGGAAATCAGGAACCAGATGCCGGTGCTGCCGGCCGCAAGGAAGGTCGCGATCGCGAGCAAGACAAATTTCGTTTTCACCATTCCACCTTCATTTTCTCACCGCCGGAGGTGGACGGTGCTGTCCCGTCGAAGAACTTCTCCCGCCTGGCCTGCGCGAGGTCCTTGTCGGTCTGCTCGGTTTGAAGCCAGGTCCCCATCATGGTCATTTGTTGGGAGACGAGCCCGCGCAGCTTCTGCATCTGCGCCACCTGCTGTGCCGCGATCTGATGCCCGACCTGCAGGGCCTTCATTTGCCCGTCGGCGGTCTCGGACATCGATCGCAGCGAAGTCATTGTGCCTTCCTCGCTGTCAAACTGCTCGGCCGTCAGGCTCGCGGCCTTCAGCGTGCTGGCGATCGTGTCCCGGTTGGTGTCGGACCAGGTCTGGTAGCTTGAGGAAAAGCTTGTCGTATTCGGCAGGTTGGTCCTGAGGTTCGAATAGCTCTGAAAGCGCTGCTGAAGCACGTCGTCGGCATTGCCCATCGAAAATGAAATGCTCTGGCCCTGATCGACGATGCTGCGCAACTGATTGAGATCGCTCTCGACCTGCCCCCACATGTGCGATGGAAGCGTTGCGGTGTTCTGCAGCAGGTTTTGGTAGATGTTGAGCTGCGTTTCGATCTGCTGCGCGAGTTGGCTGATCTGGGTCAGCTGGTTCTGAATTTGCTCACCAGCTTGGCCAACCAAGGAGACGAGCTCGCCATTGTTGAGCAGCTGCGTCCACTCGGTGGCCGCAGCCGTGGCGGTTCCTGCTTTTGCCGGCATGATGGCGCCGATCGTCAATGCAACGATCATTAAGCCGGCGAGCAATTTATTCGAAGTTGAGCATCGATGCGGCATCGTGAACTCCTCTCGTTTGAAGCCAATGGATTGGCCAGTCGCGGCTATGTTCGGAATGGAGCGTACGAATGCGCTTCAGGTCCTCCTTGCCGGACACGCCGACGAAGCTCAGCGCCACCGGCCCAAGCGCCATATCGAACAGCCGCCGGCCTTCCGGCGTGACGACGTAATATTCGTGCTTCGGCAATGCGTTCGAGACGATCTCGATCTGCCGCTCGTTGAAGCCGATCCGTTCGTAGAACTCGCGCGTCCCTGGCTCGCGGGCAGCACCGTTCGGAAGGCAGATTTTTGTCGGGCAGGATTCCTTCAGCACGTCGATGATGCCGGAGCGCTCGGCATCCGAGATCGACTGCGTGGCGAGTACGACAGCACAGTTGGCCTTGCGCAGCACCTTCAGCCATTCGCGGATCTTGGCTCGAAATACTGGATGGCCAAGCATCAGCCATGCCTCATCCAGCACGATGAGGCTTGGCGAGCCATCGAGACGCTTTTCGATCCGCCGGAACAGATAGGTGAGCACGGGCACGAGATTGCGCTCGCCCATGTTCATCAGTTGCTCGATCTCGAAGGTCTGGAAGGCCCCGAGCAAGAGACCATCTCGTTCCGCGTCGAGAAGCTGACCCATCGGACCGTCGACCGTGTAATGATGCAGCGCATCCTTGATCTCGCGCATCTGCACGCCGCTGACAAAGTCCGACAATGACCGTCCAGGCGCACTCGCCATCAGTCCGACCTGCCGCGAGATCGCGTTGCGATGATCGGGCGTGATGGTGATGCCCTGCAGCGCCACCAGCATTTCGATCCATTCCGTGGCCCAAGCGCGATCGGCGTCACTCTTGAGGTCCGATAGCGGGCAGAACGCCAGCGCCCTCCCCTCTTCGGGAGCGTCACCGCCGATTTCGTAGTGATCGGCGCCGGTGGCGAGCGTCAGCGGCAGAAGTGAATTCCCCTTGTCGAAGGCGAAGATCTGCGCGCGTTCGTAGCGCCGGAACTGCGCGGCGATCAGCGCCAGAAGCGTCGACTTTCCTGAGCCTGTAGGTCCGAAGATCAGCGTGTGACCAACGTCATCGACATGCAGGTTGAGCCGAAATGGCGTCGAGCCGCTCGCGACCTGCATCAGCGGCGGTGAGTTCGGCGGGTAGAAGGAGCACGGCGCCACTGGATTGCCCGACCAGACCGAGTTCAACGGGATCAAATCCGCAAGATTGTGGGTATTGATCAGCGGTTCGCGGATATTGCTGTACCAGTTGCCGGGCAAGCTGCCGAGATAGGCATCTGTCGCATTCAGCGTTTCAATCCGCGCGCCGAACCCCTCAGCCTGGATCAATCGACGGATCGCTTCCGCATTCTCCTGCAGGACTTCATGATCATGATCGAACAGGACAATGACCGGCGTATAGTAACCATAGGCGACGAGCTGCGACGAGGCTTGCGCGATCGCATCTTCCGTCTCGGCCACCATCGTCATGGCGTCCTGATCGACCGAACGGCTCTGCGTCTGGAAAAGCTGATCGAAGAACGGCCTTACCTTCTGCTGCCATTTTTTGCGGGTGCGCTCGAGTTTCTGCCGCGCCTCTTCCGCATCGAGGAACATGAAACGCGATGACCAGCGATAGGTCAGCGGCATCAGGTCGAGGCTGTTGAGGATCCCCGGCCAGCTTTCGGCGGGCAGTCCGTCGATCGCCACGACGCCGAGGAAGCTGTTCTCGACCTTTGGCGTCAGTCCATGCTCGAGCTCGGCCGTGGCGATCCAGTCGAGATACATTGGAGCATCCGGCAATCGGATCGGATGGTTTTCGCCGGTGATGCAGAAGCGGACGAACTGCAGCAGTTCGTCATAGCGGGCGAGCCGCTCCCCTCCCCTCTCGACAACCTCGCGCGTTTCCATCCGCCGGATCGAAAGTGTGTTGGCAAGATACTGCTCGATTTCGCGCACGGCGTTCTTGAAGATAAACAGCACCGTGTCGGCGTAGGTCTTCTTTCGGCTCTCCTCGTCCGAATAGATGTATTTGCTGAGCGCTGTCTTTTTGGGCGCGAGGGGCCTATAGGTGAGGACAAGCGCGTGCTTGCTTTCGAAATGCCCCTGCTCGCGCCCAAAATGCGCCCGTCGCTCGGCGTCGATCGCGCGCGTGACCGCGTCGGGGAAATGGCAGCGGTCATCTGCCGGGTAGTCGAATGTCGGGATGCGAACCGCCTCGACCTGGATCATCCAGCCGCTCCCAAGCCGAGACAGGATCGTATTGATCTGACGTGAAAGTTCGTTGCGCTGCAGATCGGTCGCGCTTTCGGAGTCTGGTCCGGCAAAATACCAGCCGGCCATCAGGCTCCCGTCCTTCAACAGGAGCACGCCATTGTCGACCAAGCCGGCATAGGGGACGAGATCTGCAAAGGATGGGCCGGTGGCCCGGAAGCGTTTGAGAGCGACCATGCCTTCCCCTCAATACCGACGCCACGGCGAGGAGGTCGCCATGTAGTAGTGCTGGTAGGCCATATGGCGGACATAGACTTGCCGCATCAGCGGATCCGCCTTTGCCATCATTCTCAGGAACCCGACGATGACGATCCAGACGGTAACACCGAAGAGGGCGGAATAGACCGTCAGCACCACAAAAATGAGAATGACGGCGGCAAGCCCTGTGAGCAGCACCAGTTCCCGGTCCGCACCCATCAGAAGATTCGGACGCGACAGCGCGCGGTGAATTCGGTTGCGTTGCAGTCCGGACAGGGACTCAGCCATGAGCCCCCTCCCCTTTTCCGCTTGCAGCAAGGGAGGTCGTCTGCTCGCCGGACAGTCCGATCGATGCGCCGGTCGCACCGAAGAGGCCGATGATGGTGGTGGCACCGAGCAGGATACCGGCGACAAGCACGATATAGACGAGCCGCCGCGCGAAATCGTTGAGCTCGCCGCCGAATATCAGCATGCCGCCGGCGATCGCGACCGCTGCAAGTGCGATAGCGCCGGCAACCGGACCGGTGATCGACTCCTGGATCTGCTGCAGCGGCCCTTCCCACGGCAGACTGCCGCCGGAACTCGCGAGTGCCGGCGCGACCGAGGCAAGCACGATGGGTGCCGCGAGGAGGGCTATGGCGAGGACTGCGTTCCTACGCGACATGGCGCGCCTCCTGTTCTTCCATCAGCTGATCGGATTCGATTTCGTATTCGCCGTGTGCGTAGCGCTCGACCTGGATGACGTCGCGAACCCGCCGTCCCCGCGCCGTCCGCTCGATCGAGATGATCAGATCCACAGCTTCGCCGATCACCTCGTGCATCGGCTGCTGGCTGGCTTCCGCTGTCAGTTGCTCAAGGCGGCGCAGCGCCGACATGGCAGTATTGGAATGGATGGTGGCGACGCCCCCTGGGTGGCCGGTGTTCCATGCCTTG
Organism: Phyllobacterium chamaecytisi; assembly: GCF_020164455.1. Classification (GTDB taxonomy): domain Bacteria; phylum Pseudomonadota; class Alphaproteobacteria; order Rhizobiales; family Rhizobiaceae; genus Phyllobacterium; species Phyllobacterium chamaecytisi. The sequence continues at coordinate 201,789 of NZ_JAIQWW010000009.1, read as the reverse complement.
AGCAGTGTCAGTGCAGCGCCGTCACGGACCTCGCCAACCACAATCCTATCGGGGCGCAGGCGCATGGTGCTCTTCAGCAGTCGCGCCATGTCGACCGTATCGCTTGTGTGGAGAAGCACGGCATTCACGGCTGCGCACTGAACTTCCGCGGTATCCTCAAGGATGACGAGGCGGTCCTCAGGTGTCGACTTGATGATTTCATTGATGACGGCATTGGCAAGCGTCGTCTTGCCGGAACCCGTGCCCCCCGAAATGATGATGTTGAACCGTGCCGAAATCGCGCTGCGGATGGTCTTGGCCTGCTGTTCTGTCATCAGGCCGGAGCGCACATAGTCGTCGAGCGGGATCAAGCGCGAGGCACGCCGGCGAATGGTGAAAGCCGGCTTGGAAACGACGGGAGGTAATAGTCCTTCGAAACGGTGGCCGCCGATCGGCAGTTCGCCGGAAATGATCGGCTGCTCGGTATCGACCTCGGACTGGAGTGCATGCGCTACCGTCCCGATGACCATTTCTGCACTTGCGGGCGACATCACACCGGCCGGAGCCACTCCATGACCGAGCCGTTCGATGAACAGTTTGCCGTCGGGATTGAGCATGATCTCGACAACGGTCGCATCATCGAGCGCGACACAAAGCTGGTCGCCAAGCGCTTCCTGAAGTTTGCGGACAAGCCGAGGGTGGGAGCGAAGCTGGTTCACGGATTTCTCCTTATGCTGCCTGGCTGACGGGAGTGAATTCAGATCGGTAGTTGGAGGGACGGATCTTCTCGAAAATCTTGGCGTCGGCCGGCAAGATTCCCGCCACGGCCATGGTCACGCCGATTTTCCTGGGATCAGCCAGCCGCTGCAGGGGCCAGCCAACGCGACTGAGGATACGTTCGAAGCGCAGGTCGGTGGCCGTGACGATTTCAGTGACGCCGTTCACGAGGCACCACTCGATGATGCCCGCAAACATGCTCAGCGTTGCCTCATGGACCGAGCCGGCTCCCCTGCCCTCTTCTAGGGTGGTATCAACGCAAAAGCGGGAACTCTCGACCATCGCAGCATGGGCGTTCAGCCGCCCGTTTGGGAGAAGCGACGAAAAGATGTCCGTTACCATCGTCGGGCCAATGGCTGGCAACAGCCTCGCGCATCCTGCCACACGGCCGCTTTCCGAAACAGCGATGATGTAAGTCGGTTGGAGGGCGTCGAAAGCGTCCGTTTCCCGGCCGTCGATAACATCGACTTCCCAGCCCAGTCGATTTGAAAACACCTCAGCGCGAAGCCTGTGATGTGCTTCGAGAAGTTGTTGTTGAGAAATGCTCTGTCGAGCAGAAATCGCGAATACTTGCATGCTTATCTCCGTTCCGAAAATTCGCTGCGGAGATGAGCACGGATCACAAGTGCTGAGCAGTTGTAGAATTCTACAAGGTAATTGGAGGCGAGTCGGCTCTGCGATTCGGGAAGGATTACTGGCGTCGCCAGAGGGCTAGCTTCGTCTTGCAGGATTCACCGGAGAACAATTCGAGATCAGGAATCTGGAAGAGTTTGCGCTAACCCTCTGATCGGAAATACAAAAACTCTTACATGCAGCTTGCGGGTTCGCCTGGGAACTTGCCATCCGTTAACCTTTTGTTAAGCCTAAACTTCTGGACGAGTAGAGAGAATCGTGTTCTATTTTGGCGGGCAATGGCCAGTAAGCCGATAGAAGGCCGCCAAGGGGGACAAATGGCGATAGCAAACCGAGTGGAAGCATTTGTTGGCTCCAAGGAAGATGCTGGCAGCAAAATCATGCGCCATGCCGCAATTTTGTCGGGGCAATTGCAGCAGCTCAGAACTCGCATGTATCCGCCAACAGCGCAAAAGGCCCTGCGTCCGTTTTTGACCAACGAAGTGTCTAAGCTGACGTCTATACCCGATTCCACCCTTAAGCTTTTGTCCACCGAAGGGCGTGGACCGGTTCCCAGCAGACTAGAGAATAACCATCGCGTCTACACGCTCGCCCAGATTAATGAGCTGCGTGAACTGTTCGCTAAGCAGAAACCTTCAGATGCCTTGCGATTCTTGCCTCGCCGTGGCGCTGGCGAGCATCTCCAGGTTGTGGCAATTGCCAACTTTAAAGGCGGCAGCGCAAAGACCACTACCTGCGTCCATCTATCTCATTATCTCGCGCTGCACGGCTATCGCGTCCTTGTATTGGATTTGGATCCTCAAGCATCCCTGTCCGCTATGTTTGGTGCTCAGCCGGAGCTGGACGTTGGGTCAAATGAAACAATCTACGCCGCCCTACGCTACGACGAGGCCGAACGTCGCCCAATTCGCGACATCATCCGCAAGACATACTTCGATGGCATTGACCTTATTCCGGGAAATCTGGAAGTCATGGAGTATGAGCACGAAACGCCGCGGGTTTTGGCGATCAAATCGAGCTCCGGCGCAATCTTCTTCGAGCGATTGAAGCTCGCCCTTTCTGAAGTCGAGACGGACTACGATGTTGTCATTCTTGATACTCCGCCGTCGCTCGGCTTTCTCACGCTGAGCGCAATATATGCGGCAACCAGCATGATTATCACCGTCCATCCGGCCATGCTGGACGTCGCATCGATGAACCAGTTTCTTCTCATGATGGGAGACCTCATTAGCGTTCTCAATGAGAGCGGCGCACAGCTTGATCAGGATTTCATCCGGTACTTGGTAACACGGCACGACCCAAATGACGCGCCGCAGTCACAGGTGGTTGCGATGCTTAGGCACTTGTTCGGCTCTGATGTTTTGTTGCCGACCGCCATTGAAAGTACGGCGGTGGAGGCCGCGGGCCTGGCGAAACGTTCGGTATACGAGCTCGAGATGGGACAAATCGGTCGCGATACCCAGAAACGTGCCCGGGAGGCGGTAGACGCCGTGAATGAGGCGATAGTTCGCCTGATAAATGACAGCTGGGGGCGGACATGAGCAAATCTTCCCGCAAGTCCATTGTCGCCAGCTTCGGGCTGCTTTCGGCAGAGCTCGAGAACAACCCGACAACTGATCAGCAGCCCGAGGCCACGGCTCAACCTTCGGGCAATCGTGTCGGGGCTGGTGTTATCGGCGCCGCCCACCGGGCAATCGATGACATTAGATCAGAGCGAGATCGGTTGAGGGCTATTGTCGAATCGGGTGGCGGCTCGGTTCGAGACCTGGATCCTTCCCTCATCGACCCCTCCCCTTACCCAGATAGGTTGCCCGACGACGACGAAATGAGTTTTGAGGCGTTCAAGCGGTCAATTGAAACCGAGGGACAAAAGGTTCCCGTCCAGATCCGTAAACACCCGTCGTTACCCGGTCGGTATCAGATCGTCTACGGTCACCGGCGCTGGCTTGCTGCCAAGCAGCTCCGCCAGCCCGTTCGAGCCATTGAGGTCGAGATTTCCGACCTTGACCTCGTTCTCGCACAAGGAATCGAAAACGCGAGTCGCCAGGACCTGACCTGGATCGAGCGTGCGCTGTTTGCATTGCGGATGGACGAGGCGGGGATCAAGCCGCGCTACATCTACGCCGCGCTTTCGATCGAAGACGCCGAACTGGCACGGATGCGGAACGTCTACAGAATCATTCCCGTGGATATTATCGAGGCCATTGGGCGGGCGCCAAAGATCGGACGGCCACGCTGGCTGGATCTTGCCAAGACGGTTGCGGGCGACTCGGGTACGCTCGATGCCTTACGAGCGGTGTTGGTTAGGAAGGGCGATGTGTTGGAGACTTCCGATCAGAGGTTTCAGCGTGCGTTGAACGCCATCAAGCCAGCATCGAGTGGTCGTCGGGAGCCAAGCCCGATTACCGATACGAGCGGCACAAAGCTCGGCGCCTTGCTGATGTCCTCGAAAGAGGTTCGAATTTCGGCCGAGGGATCACTTGGGATCGAGTTTTTGAAGTTTGTTAAAGCGGAGCTCCCAGCGCTTACCGAGCGCTTTGCCCGCCTGCGAGAAAACGAAAAACCCTGACAGTTGTCAGGTTTTGGAGGTAAAGAAAGGAAGCGCTGCAAAAGAAAAAGGCCCCCAAACGTTGCCGTCGTGGAAGCCTCTCTCTCAGTGTGACAACTAGAGAATCGCATTTCCCCGAATCCCAGTCAAGAGTTTTTGGCACTGTTTTTGGTGAGCGGGTTTCTTTTGCCTCTCAGAAGGTGAAAAAATGCAAAATGGACATGTGACCACGCCCTTTGGACGGCGGCCGGTGACGCTTGCCCTCGTGAGGAGACAAGTCGCTGCGAAGGAGATCAAGCCTGGAAAGGCGGCCGATAAGTGGAAGATATTTCGGGATGCGTCCGAAGCACGCGAAATACTCGGTCTTCAGGATCGCAGCTTGGCAATTCTGGACGCGCTTCTGAGTTTCCATCCTGAAAACGAGCTACGCGGAGACACCCAACTCGTCGTATTCCCGTCGAACGCTCAGCTGACCCTCCGTGCGCACGGTATAGCGGGTGCCACGCTTCGCAGACATCTCGCGTTGCTCGTGGAAGCCGGATTGATTCTTCGCAGGGACAGCGCTAACGGCAAACGCTACGCTCGAAAAAACAAGATGGGCGAGATCGAAAACGCGTTTGGATTCGATCTCTCACCCCTGCTCATGCGCGCTGAAGAGCTTGCTGGACTGGCCCACAAGGTTGTTGCGGATCGGCTAGCGCTGAGGAGGGCGAAGGAAAGCCTTACGATATGCCGGCGAGATGTCCGTAAGCTCATCACCGCCGCGATTGAAGAGGGCGCGGAAGGGGATTGGGAGAAAATAGAGTCTGTGTACGTGGAGCTAGTCCGCCGCATACCGCGCTCCCCAGGGCTCTCCGACCTGGACCGGCTCCTTGATGAGATGGATATGCTGCAGGAGGAAATACTCAACACATTGGATATGCAGCAAGAATATAAGAAAATAAGCACCAATGGTGGTCACAGTGAGCATCACAAACAGAATTCAAATACCGAATCCACCACTGTACTTGAACCTGGCCCCAGAAAACACCAGGGTGCACGGTTGAGCCAAAGCGACTCGCGACAGCGTGAGTTGCTGAAAGTGTTTCCGTTAGGAATGGTGTTAAAGGCGTGCCCCGAGATTGCGGTATATGGGCCTGGCGGCGCGATAAATAGCTGGCGGGACCTTATGGCTGCGGCAATCGCCGTGCGCTCGATGCTTGGTGTCAGTCCGTCAGCTTATCAGGAAGCGTGTGAAACCATGGGACCGGAAAACGCAGCAGTCACGATCGCCTGCATTCTGGAGCGGTCAGGGCACATCAATTCTGCCGGCGGGTATCTGAGAGATCTCACATCAAAGACAGAGCGAGGCGAGTTTTCACTTGGACCTGTTCTGATGGCGCTGCTTAAGACGCATGGGCTGGGTGAGAAAGCAACTGGTTGAACGGTCGATGGCTTTGACTCCAAAACCCTGACAGCTGTCAGGGTTTTTGTCGCCGAATGACCGCAGCAACAGAATTCAACCCGAAACAGCCTAAGGACCAAAGTCGAGCTGGTAAAGGCCAAAGCTGAAGACGCAAAGGTTTATCCGCTTGGATTGGTGATGAAGGCCTGTCCGGAAATTACGGACTATGCGGCAAGCGGGATCAGCAACTGGCGCGATCTGATGACCACGGCGGCGCAGGTGAGGGGTTATCTCGGTATTTCGCCCTCGGCCTATGAGGATGCGCTCGATGTCTTCGGCCAGGAAAACACCGCCATCGTCATCGCCTGCATCCTGCAGCGAGCCCAGACCATCAATTCCGCCGGCGGTTACCTGCGGACGTTGACCGAAAAGGTAAGGGCAGGGGAGTTTGCCGTAGGGCCAATGTTAATGGCGGCGCTGAAGGCAAATGGCGTGCAGCCGCAGTTGGTGACCGGGACGTGATGGTGGGTCCAGTGGGGCTGGTTATCCGCCAGTTCCTGGCTGTTGCAGCGGAGTGGTTGGAGCCAGGCTGGGTGGTGCATCTTCGGTCGAACAAAAAGCGAGCCAGCAGTGCAAATCCCATGACCAGCGCGAGAAAGAAGAGGTACTGTTGTCTCATCTGTTTCCACCGTTCAGGCACAATTCGAGGTGTATTTTTCCCGCGGGAACATCACCTGAATGGATCGAAGAGCGCCAGTATGTCAAACCGCCCGGTTTTGGTTTGATTGCTTTTTGAGTGGTATCCGGCTCTGACCGCCACCATCGCAACCCGGCGTTTCAAGATAGAGCTCGTATGTCTTCTGCACCTCGTTTGCGGCCCGTTGCTTCGATGCCTGGTCACCGCTCATTATACCTTGGCGGAATTGTGAATGGCCAAGCAGAAAAATCCAGCGCCAGCGACCTTTGAGCGGACCGCCATCGATGCGATAGATCCGGCCGACATCAATCCCATTCGGCGCTATCGCTGTGAACTCGTGCGATGGCTCTTGTGCTCCGATGCTGGTTTTTGCCAAACGGTGTTGTCCATGGCTCTCAAACTCTGTTCTCGCCCTAATTGTTTCATACAGAACGAGGATATCCAGCAAACGTGTCATCAAGATATGGTGACGAAAATCTCTGAAGATCGTAGCGGTGGCGGCTCAAATATGCATGGGCACTAGCTGCTTCCATTGTTGCGTTGAGCTCATGCATCATTTCGATCATCAGGTGCTGCGATGTCGATGGGATCCAGTCCACGCAGTACTCTTAGCCTGTTTGCCGTTGCAACCGAGAGATTGGTCCAGGTGCTTCGATGGTTTCGGCCGTGTCGATGAAACTGTCGTCCAGGTCGTGCTTGTTCAAGAGATTGGCTTCATTTGGGTCGGTATCATCGTTGAAGGAACCTGAGAAAGTACAGAGACGTGGATAGGCGAGTCTATTTTACAGCAATCTCATCAGGGCCACATTTGCGCGCCGTGAAGAATGCGCAGGATGCGAACTGTGTCGGCTGTAACAGAGTAGGCGGCATCGTGCGGCGTACGGGGGATAACTAATTCGCGCGTCCCAGCGAGACGACCGGGCCTTCCGCTCTCTGGAAAGTCCAGCAACCGGTGTAACGCCAAGACGATTTGCTCATCTACGTGCGTCGCTGCTCGCGGGTTCCCGGCTTCGATATACGTGAAAATGCCATCGCGATCGGAAAGAGCGAATTGCGCCCAAACGAGCTTCATCACTGACCGGTCGCCGCCTTGCGTAGCGCAGCAGTTCGTCGACTCGCAAAATGAGCCTCGGCATCGGCGTCGTTGACGTCCGGTCGCGTGTCATTAAGGGCTTGTTGTAATTTCGCTCTAAACCAGGTGTCGTAGGCGATGCTGTTGCTGATGAGTTCCAGGGGCAAGGCTCCCTCCCTAGCGGTTCGGGTCAAAAGGATACGGACTGCATCGGAGACCGTGAGCCCCATGCCTTCTAGAACCGCTGTGGCGCGTTCCTTCACCTCCGCATCTATTCTTGTTTGGACTAAAGCGTTTGAGGGCATCGTTGAATCTCCTTCGTCACTGCATTGTAATGCAGTTGAATAACAAATACTAGATCGAACAATTCCCTCGGACTTCGGTGATATGGCTTTGTACAATGTCGGAAGTTATGGATAAACGGTCGTTTGAAAATGCCGATAATAGCTAGTGAGAATTTCAGTAGGCAACAAAACGCCTGAAAATAATGAAATCGGGCGTCTGGATATACGCACTTCAGGTCGATTGCTGTTCTGGCGGTAACACCCAACGTGCACGTGACCGTCTTCTTGATTTTATAGTCCGATAAGCCGAAGCTAATCCCTAGATAACTACCGTGTGGCGAATAATATCAACGTAAACAGTGGGTTAATTACCTTAGAGTTCGCGTCGGCGAAATTTCAAATCGGTAACTGGGGCACATTTGGTGGCAGTGCCGAAGTGCTGAGCAATTGTGCGGTTGCTGCTCTTCTACCATAATCGATGGCGAAGCATAAGGCGCTGTCAGGATCCGAGACATGGGTAGCGGCACAATGGACGAGATCGATCTCGACAGCCTCGACGAAGCTAAAGACGGCCTCATTGGGTTGATCTGGTTTTAGGACCGTGCAAGAACGACGCCCGGCAAGGACGGGATAGGCTGATTGCAAGCGCCGATGCCAAGGCGATCGCCGAGATAGCAATAGAATGACAAGCCGAGTTTCTGGCAGGTTTTCATCAGCCCGAGCATGACATCGCGGGCAATACGTCCATTCCGGCTCATCGTGCCGCCAGAGATCTTTCGCTTGGTGACGAAGCTGCGCAGGTCGTTCTCCGACGCGTTGGTGTTGAGCGGGATCTCCGGCCGTTCGAGCACGCGTAGCAATTCATGCTTGCGCCGGTGGAGCCGCGCCAGCAATGCGTCGAGCTCTGCATAGCCGGTGCGCAGGGTAAAGATCCGGTCGAACCTGCGCCGGAAGGCATTGGCAGCATCGGGCAATGGTTTCTGCTTCCATGCCTTGAGGGCCTTGTAAAATAGCCAGACGAGATCGCGAATCAGAGCGACAGATCGCGCCTCCTTTGGCCTTGCCGGCATTAGCTTTTGCAACAACCGTTCTGCATGGATCCAGCACAGGGCATGATTGCCGACGCGGAACTGGCCGGCATCGTCGGACACGATGACGGCGTTGCCAACGAGCCCGTGATGGCGGATGGAACCCCAACTGCCTGCTTCTCCGAGGACGCGGATCATGTCCCTGTCGAAGATGTCGATGCCTTTGTGCGCCAGATGTTCAAGGAACGGTACCTGGTTGCAGAAGCGTTGCGGTTCGACGGTGCGCAATCTGGCAATGAGGCTCGGGTCGCCGCGGCGATCTTCCAGATAGTCGAATGCTGCATCGTTGAGGACATAGTCCTGATAGTTGCCACGTAGCAGCGACAGGAAGTTCAGCCGTGATTTCGATTTCGTGGTGCGAAAGACCGTAAAATGCTGACCACCGATCTGCGTCGTGTAGAAATTGTCGTGAGCATGGCGGGCGCCGGTATCGTCGACCGTGACATAGGAGGATGACACCAAACCGGCATGCAGCACCGCCACATCCTCGGCGACAAACCCATCCAGTTCTTTGGTCAAGAGACGCACGACCTGTCGTTTCGAGATGTTGATGCCGACATCGTTCAGCAATGTCGTCAGCCGCTGCGTCGTCACCTGGCCTTGCGCGTGCAGCATCAGGCAGAGCCGCCGGAGGTTCGCTCCGTAGCCGCCCATGATACCGGCGGGCAATGGCGCCAGAACCGTCCTGCCATCCGGGGTCACCCAGCATTCGCGGCGGTAATGCACAAGCTCGGCCGCCAACACCAGTTCCCGCACGAAGCAGCTTTTGTAGCCTTTGAACCGCGAGCCAGTGGGAACATTGGCACGCAGGACCTCTTCCCGGCTCACCCGCTTCACATCCAGCTTTGGGCCACGGGGCTTCTTCTTGGCAACCTGCCGATCGCCGGGCTTCCCATCCGTCGCCTTGTCCATGCCGGACGGGCGAAACGTTGGGCGCGGGGGCAGGCTCTTCAGCCGGGCGATCTCATCGCGCAACAACTGGTTCTCGACCTTTAGACGGGTGTTTTCCAGGCGAAGCTCTGCATTTTCCTCACGAAGGGCTGCGTTCTCCGCTTCCAGCTTCTCGAGCCGAACTTCAGCTTGCTGGGCTCGTTCCAGCAAGCCGGTCACCACACTGCGCAGCGCTTTCAGCGAAAGCGTGTCGGAATGCTCAGGGGAGGGGAGCCGTCTCTTTGCCATCCTGGGACTGAATCACGATTTGCCCTGACGATGGAATCCCCCCACCCAGACTACCAGTCCGTAAAATGCGTCCCTATGCACAAATCTCTGTCATGTATTTAAATTATAGCCCGGAAACCTCTTCGTACGAACTGCCCTGGCACTCTCGTCCAATGATACCAATTGGCGCCATTCAATTCATGCGATCCTTTTCCAAACGACTGAAGGAGCTGAGCGAATGCAAGATATTCTGGAGGCCCAACGGCAGATGCAGATCGAGGCTGACCAGGTTGTCTGTATGCTGAATCTGAATGAACTTCTAAGCGAACTCGGGGATCCCTCGCGTGTTGGCAGCTCTGCCATGGGTCTGATGGTGCGACGCGACATAGATATAACGGTAGCTTGCCCGAGGTTGGACGAGGATGCTTTCGCGGGCTTCGCCGAAATTGGCGCGAAACTCATGCAAAGAGCCGATTGCGTGGTCGCCACCCGGTTCCGAAATGACACGGGAAGATGGAATACCGAGCCTGAGAAATACCCGGACGGCCTGTACTTGTGGTTGTCGGTAATGATGCCTGATGGTGCAAAATGGACCATCGATATCTGGTTGGTGGACAAACCAGAAAGGCAGCCAGACCTGGCTCATCTCAGAACCTTGCTGCCACGCCTATCCGATGCGGATCGCAGCATCATCCTCCAGATTAAGCATGTCTTAGCAGAGAGCAAGATATCTAGCGCGTTGGTTTATGAAGCAGTTATGGATCATGGCGTAAGAACCGTCGCCGAATTCGAGCGCTGGCATCGCGACTGCCAATAGTGATTTGCTACGCCGTTGAGCCTGGCATTTTTCCAATTTGTTCCCTCGGCAGCCTTCCCAGCTCAGATCGATAAAACGCCGCCATTCGATGATCGCACCTATTCGACGGCATACGCCGGCGATTGTCATCGCGAAAATGAATGGCTTGATCGAGATTGTTTGGCTCCGAGTATGCCATCGTGCCACCAAATATGCCCCAGTTACTCAAATCGTAAGCGGGGCAGATTTCCGGGCACGGCGGTGGCTTCTGCGCGAGTTATCCTCTTCGACATACGCGCGTTATTGACCAGCTACTATTCGAATCACTCGGCGCGGGATAACGTCGTGTTCAGCGTGAAGGGGGCGGGAATGTACTGGTTAGACTAAGAATTTGGAATTTCTGACGTCTGAAAGATGTAATGCTTGAATTTGTACCGGGCTCAACGTCACGGCGCCTCGCCTCGCAGCCTGCTCCAACGTCATCTCCGCAACGCGGCGTGGATTGCTCGCGCGACGTTTTCGTTGGAAAGGTAGTCCCCGATATGGTGAGGATCTTCATTCCTGTTTCGGATATCCGTCCAGTTTTCAATACCCTCGCAAAACGTCTTGCTGTCCAGCGACGCGTATGTTGCAACGTAATCCCGATCGTCGGTCGCATTTATCCAGGATTCAACCTGATTTGGCTTCGAAAGTTTGGGTGGGACGATGTTTTCCTTCACCACGCCGAAGGCAAGAGGAGATCCGAGGGTAATGAAAAGCGGGACCGGAGGACCCGCAAGATTGGCGAGCAGGCGATATGCGACAACCGAACCAAGTGAGTGCGCCACGATGACATAAGGCTCGCCTTCCAAATATGGTTGGACGATCTTGTCTACGGCACCTGTGATATGGGGTCGTCGAAGATAGGCATCGACCTGGACGACGAATTTGAGCCCGTAGCGCCCGAACGCAGGCAGCCTCTTATCGAGAAGTCTTATCAAAGCTTGGGAATACTCCCAATTGAGCGGACCTCGAGCCACGATTTCGGCACCGACTTCCTCACGAACATGCGCTTCATCGATCCCGAACCGGCTCGCCATTTCCCGCAAGATCTTACCTTGCTCTTCGCTCGTCCCTTCACCGCCACGAAGTCGAACGCCAACCAGGTCGCCAGTCTGCGTGGTTAGCTGATCGAGTACGTCACCGTAAAAGGGCATTTCTGGAGAAAGGGGCAACGGCGCAAGTCCCAACTCCGACCATTTGTCGGTCAGAGCCCTTGTCCACACGGCTTTTAGGATTTCCGGGTCTAAACCCTCCTGTCTCATTCCGTGCACGAAAACCAGCCTCATTATACTATCCTCTGCTGTACAAAACCATTTGCGATCGAAGCGGCCTTCATTTCAAAAGTCGTCCAGACTGCATCGAGCAAATGTGCAGAAAGCGGTCGTAGAAATTCGTATCGCCTGTCGTCATTTACGAGCGACCATCCCCGTGTATTGAGAGGGAAATGACCGATCACATCGTAACTTCCGACACTGCCCTGATCAGCGACGAGATCTCGAGCGTTGCCGTAAGCATCAAGAAGAAGCATCAGGTCAAAAGGCACCCATCCATTCCTGTCGGCAAAATACCATGCGACGTTCGCTAGCTGATCCAAATTTCCAGCTCTCTCGTAAGCATAACCGGCGAGTATCCCGAGGGCCGGATTTTGATGCTTTTCCTGACGGATCCTGCTCGCGAAGTCATTCAATCTCGCCTTATCAAGGGTTCTGTGGATACTCAAAAGCGCGCTCCATTCGGCAGAAAGCGATCGTTGGTCCTGCTTGCGCAAGGCAAAAGAGGGATCAATGTGGGTGTAGTTCACGCTTTCCAAGCCGCTAACCCCCAGTACGAGCGTTCCCCGAAAACCAGGATATCGTTGCCCGATTACTAAGCCGCGGCTGGTGCTGACCGCCGCCGTCTTGCTTAGCTCATTCAGTTCAAAGATTGGGGTAGATAGAGAACGTCCTTTCGCCATCACGATATCGGATACTTCGGCGCCAACTATTCTCATCGCCTCAGTGAAGCCTGGAGGGAATGCGGTAGCATTCTCATTGGCGAAATTTTGCGCCTTCTGCTCTATGAGACGCGATTTATCAGACTTTAACGCAGCAGCGCGATTTCGGGCATTGTTCTGTCGTACGAGCAGCCGCCGAGATGGGCTCGTATCCGCGTCCAGAGTCGTAGCGGAGCCAACGATGCCCCCCTTATAGCTTTCGGCAGCCGGAACCTCGACATACAGGTCGTTGGGTCGTCTCCAACTCACTGTAATCGAGGGTTGCTGGATGACAGCATTCTCGATCAAGCCTGAGGCATAGGGCACCTGATCTTCGAGATGCTCTGCTAACGACACAGAAGATACGACGATCCGTCCATCGCGTATTTCCGTTGCCCCGAGGTCTGGGCCACGGAACGCTTTCAACAGGCACTCAGTAAAGATGCCGTGCGGTAATGCCCCCTGCACCTCTTGAGCGGGCTGCCTCAAATCAGTTGAAAAAAATTCATCGTAGGGGGCCGCAAGTCCTGGCTTCGCTGGCGTCCCAAAGATGGTGCTGCCTTGCACATAAACCGCCTCGGAGATGGATGTGCGACAGGCATCAGAGAAAATGGCTACTTGGCCAATGCCGAGCCGGCGGGCATTGCGCATTGACGGGTCGACATTGACGGCCTCATCGCCGTCAGACGAATAGTTTGATAGCAGCCATTTATCACCGCTCTGGCCCGCGATCCCATGTCCAGAGTAAAATACGATCAACCGTGCAGGATACTCAGCGACAATCAACTTTGTCAGGGTCTTGAGGCGCGCTATTGTTACGGCCTCTTCCTCGTCCGTTATAAGAAACGTTTCATACGCTGAATGGCTGTCTCGAGCCCAGTCGGCAAATCGACGGGCATCCGAATGGGCCGCGTCGAGGGCATCCAAATTGCCGCTTTTTCGCACACCGATCGATATACAGAAGTTACGAGGCATGTTCCCACCACCATGAGCGTTTTGAAGCGTCGAAAAACGTTTCGCCGGTTGATCATCTGCCGTGTGCCCGCGCGGAGATCTGAAGAAGGCTTTGATGTCTTGGAAAGTCTGTCAATGCCATTGCGAGCAACGTGTTCAAGGTGATCATTTTCCCTCCACCGCCCAACCGTAGAGTTCGCAATGCAGAAAACCACGACGACCTTCCGGAACCGCCAAGCCGTAAGGTTCCTAGGTCCCCGCCGGCCCTCAACCAAATTTGTTCGTCTATCGGGCCTGATGGATACAACTCGGTCATTGTGCTCTCCAGGGACGCCCAAACGTCGGCGTCTTCGCCTTCGTTTGTGGCGTTCACCAGCGCTATCCTCGCGCGGCCTATTGCGAAGTCATCTTCCAGAACCGACGTCTTGAATATCGGATGTTGCCTCTGGGAAGTTTCCTCCTGAACGTACGACGAGACAAATTTGAAGACGTCAAAAACCCTTGTCGCTCCATCTGAGCGGTCCATAGCGCCGCCCTTTAGCGCCTCAAGCAATCCGGCGGTAAAAACGCTGTTTCGGCCGTTAGGGAGGATTATCGAAGTTTCCGACGCACGCGAGGACGCGATGAGGACTCGGCTACGCCCGTCGACCAGCCGCTCGAGCGAGCCCTCGCTCCACCCCTCCCGCAGCGGCGAGTTGTTGTTCAGGCCTCCGGCATGGCAAGCATCGAGAATGACCAAAAGGCGCCTGGCACTAATCCGGGAAAGTGCGGCATCGAGGTCGGCTTCTCCGATAACGGTGTTAGCGCATTCGGTCTGCACGTAATCATACGGAACAAGGGCGCTTGACTGGTTTGCGCCAACCTGCACACCGTGGCCGGAGAAATATACGATTACCGTATCGTCCGCGCGTGTACGGAGGGCCAGATCTGCGAGCGCGGTGCGAATGGCCGAACGAGTGGCCTCGTGGTCGCAGAGACACGTCACGTTTTCAAATGGAAACCCGACAGTCGAGGTTAACAATTGCTGCAGATCTTGTGCGTCATTTAATACAGCCTCAGGAAGAGGTTCCATTTCGGAATAGTTGGCGACGCCTACGATCAAGGCGTAGCCTGTATCAAATTTGCTGGACAAGCTGTAGCCTCATCTGAATTCGGGATCGTTCGCCAGCAATTTCAAGTGCTGATTCTGAGGATAGTCCCGGAGCATTTCCCCCAATAATTTTTGAATGCGTGGTTCACGGCCGTATCGTACTGTCCGAAGGGCTTCGCGCCACTTAAAGCGTCCATTGCCATTCTGCAGGACATCAGCACTTCGCCCACCAGCTCGCTCCCATAAAGCATCATGATCCGGTCCCGTGGGATATAGCTCGGCGGCAAGATCTGCGACGGACTCCCACTTCTCGAATGAATTCACCGGCGTGAGCTTGTTCAGCCACCGATTGAGGTAGCTGATAAGGTCCACGGCGCCTCTTAATGCCGGCCGTAAGTCTTCTCGTCCGAGAGACAGAAGCTTCAGCAGATCGTCTACAGTCACAGACCAGCGTTGCCGAGTGATCAACTGGCCCAGGCTCACAGCTTCCTGTTCTGTTAGCCTCGTATTTTTGATAAGGGCGGCAGCCAACCACTTTCTAAACTGCGTTTCCCCATAAGCGCCGGTAACCGTCAGGATTTCGATGGCGCGACCGAAGTCACGAGACGCCAAGTCGTCTAAAAGCAGGGCAAGTTTTGGCATTCGGCAAACCGCCTCCAGCAACGCCGCCTCCGGGGTCCATATTTGATGTCCTTCCTCCATTTGTTTGAACCATCCGTCAGCCGTCGCCGACAAAAGCTTCTCTCGCGCTGGGCTTGGTAGTACGCTCCAGATTTCGGAGCGTCGTGCGAAACTGATGACATTCGCCAAAGGCGTCTTGGAAAGCAGACCGATTGTTTGGGCAACATCTTGTTCCCCGTCCAACATACTCGCAAGTAGACGATGAAATTGATCGACAGGTTTGGATGGCCCTTTCCATGCGCCGATGTTTATCAAGAGCGCTGAGCGCCAGATGGCACGCATTACCTTTGGAGAATCTTCGGCTTTTCGCACAAGCTCCGGCCTCCGCGCGACAGCCTCTGCTGCATATACGGTTAATCGCTCGTCCTGCAGATCGACGGCCATGTCGACCTTCTGCTCGTCCATAGCGTGATCCGCGATAACAGCGATACCCTGCGACGAATTACGTGGCTCGATCTTAGCTTGGAGGCGAACAGCCTTTTCGATGCCAAATGCGGCTAGAGAAATCGACGCATGTAGTCGGAAGAGACCTTTCTCGACTGCAAGTTTGAGAACTTGTAGCGGCGCCCCGTTTGGCAGTTTTGTAGGCGCAAGGGTAACCATTACGTCTTCAAGTTCCCTCCCGAGGTCTGTCCTCTGCAAAAGATTCGCGACGAGGTCACCGGCGATCGCTATCCATCGCCAGAGCGCGGCAGCAAAAGATTTGTTTCCCTCGCGTGACGGCGTAGCAAAACCCGCAATCGCCGCTTCCCGCCAAGGTGCAATGGCCTCTTCGGACAAGGCGTTTCTGGCGAGCTCAATAAACTCGGCGTCCTCACGCGGAGGGAAATTGCTTTTGGCGATACGGTCACGAAGAGAGTTCCAAACTTCGACGCTACCCACATCAAACGCTTTGAGGTCAAGATTGCGAAGCTTGAGCAGGTCCGCGGTGCTCGCGCTCTCCAGCGCAAATGCCAGATTTCTAGTCAAAGCCTCCTTGCGCTTGCGTCCATCGGCCGATTGTGGAGACAGCGCATCAACGAGGCGCACGGCGGTGAGCGCATTTCGCATCCCATGAGGATCAGTCTCGCTAAAACGAAACGCCTGCTCCAAAAGAGTCAGTTCCGAAAAGCTAACTGGAGTCATCCCAATTGCGGCACCGAAATCAAGAAGAGACCGATTGGCGTCGGGGCTCAACAAAGCCTCGGCAGCGGCTGAGGGGGACGCACCCAGGAACTGGTCGATGAATCTAGAGCCCCGCCATCTAGCGACCAGCGATTTTGGGGTGCAGACTAAAAGGGGAGCGGGCGATTCAACGATATCGCCCGGCCCGAAGCTGAGGCGGAACGAAAAATGCTTCCTCATTTCCGGCCAGAGCCGTATCCAGAGTGCGGCGACAAGCGTCTCAAAGCCAACATGACCAACCCGTACTACAGGGCCGTTGCCAGCAGTCAGCAGTGCGGAGACCGCTGCCTCGAGTTCCGGGTCCTGACGTGGTCGGTCAAGAACTTCCGGCACCACTAGCGCTGGTAGGGATGATGGTCTGACACCTTCCGAAATCAGTTGGTCAAACACTGGTTGGATGTCGCTGTACGCACAAATACTTTCCAGCGGAATCAAGATCGCGTGAGCCAGAACCATTCCGCCCCTTGGGGCTGCCGGGTCGTGGAACGTCCGCGCTAAGACATACTTGTCCCTAAAGGGAAACCCGGAGACGAAGGGTGTCCATTCCGCGCCGGGAGGCGCATTGTCCGGAAGATCGAGCCGGGGCGCTAGTTCCGCCATCGTCTGCCGGTCGCCTGACGTCATCAGGAGACCATGTCCCCGATTTAACTCACCGAAGATGGCTTGCTCAAGGTTCACGTCACACGTCCGTTTGCAACGCCGCGCAGAAGTCGATCGATCGCGATAGTGAGGTCCTGAGATTTAGTGCCGTCACTTTCAACAATATACCCGAATTCTTCTGGCCCGCGCGCAACGTATTCGGCATCACGTTCATGGGGACTAAGTGGTCGTTCCAATGCAGACACTCCCATGAAAATAGGTGCGGTCCAGTTGCAACGAATAAAGGATTCGAGCATGGGCATTCTCGAGGCAAGGGCGCTCTGAGGAGTAAAACCATCGGGCAGTTCGTCCCAGCAAGTCAAAAGGACGCTCAGGTTGGGTTTTTCAACGGGTGGGTCGCTACTGGCGTTGGCAAAAAGCAGAATCTGAAGAAGCTCAACCATCCGCGCTTGATCCGACATATGGACGTCACGTGCTTGAGGAGGCTTGACGCCTTGCTCATTGAGCGGCCGTGAAAAAATGTCATCGCCCACCCTCGTCTGCTGTAGCCGCAGCAGAAGAAGCCAAGATGACGAAGCCTTAACGCGTTCGAGCCACTCGACCGGAACGCGACGGGATGAACTGATGCTCCTCACCTGCTCTCCACCGTAGTCAGGCCATATAAGTTTGGTGCTCCGAGCGCCGGCGGCGTCGGACACGGGCCAGATGCTATCCAGATATGTCGACGTGGCCGTGTGCGCGGCGGCACGACCTTCGTTTAAACTCTCGAGAGCACCTTCAAAGGGCTCGAGGTTGCTGGCTGCCCCGTCCATTCGCAGCCTCCCTTTATCTCCCATAAGCCTCTGAAGCAGTTGCGCGCCGAAATGAGTTTTACCGACCCCGCTTTCGCCGATGACAAGAATTGAATTTTGCTCGATCACGTCGCCGCCCCACCAAACAGGAAGAGCGGATCGTCGCTTTGCGCAGTAGGTTGAGGGAGCCGTGTCAATGGTCGCCTCTCCTTCAAGATCCATTGAAAAAGCTTCATCATACTCGTTTCCGGTACGCTATCCCCCTGCATGATGCTCACCGAAAACTCGGCGACGTTGGGCATCACGTCTACGACGGCTGAACGCACCGCCTGCTCCATTGCATCATCAATATCGATGTCCGACTTGGTCCACACCAGAGCCACGGGTCTACCGCGAAGTTCGTCGCCCACGCGGCGCGCCAGCAATCGGAACGCATTACGGGCGGCGCCCCTGGTCTCGCCTGAGAGTGCTTCACGGTCCGCAACCAGCAAAAAAATATCAGCGTGATCCGAAAGCCAAAGGGCGCCGGCCCCCTCGACCGAGTCACGATTTACGGCCCAGCGCTGAAACCATTCGCCAGGTGCATCGGCGAACACGTAGTCGGCTGGCGATAAGCTGTGGGGACTCCTGAACCGAGTATGCAGGAAACCAGGGGCCCGCCCGCCGCGACTCGCAGTGTGGGGCGGAAAATCTGGAGGATGACCTGGATCCCACCTGAGCGCGCTCGACACGGCTTCCCAGCCAGCCAAGGAAAACGAGCCAGCGAATTGACGATCTTCCAGCCCAGTGCCGTGCCGGCCGACAAGAAGATAGAGGCTTGCAAGCAAGGTCGTCTTGCCCGCATTTTGCGGACCCACGACACCTACCATCATCGGCCGAGCGCGACCGGCGACGAATGCGAGATCGGCCAGTCCAAGCGCTTCCCCCGACCAAGGCAGTAGCACTTCCTCACTTACATCAGCAGGCTTTGACGGTGGTTTCAGATTACCCGCCCAAATCGGACATTTGTGCAGATCGACGTGTCCCATATCGCAGCCTACATGAGGGACGAAACAGTTTGCGTTGGTACACTCCCTCATTTCTAACCTTTCCGCGTCCGTTTGGGGCTTTGGCGAGCTTCCGAAACGGCCCGCGAAGCCTGGAGCTCTCGAAATATCCATGCGGACCATGCGGGAAGAGTTAACTGAGTGTCAGGGGAAACGCCTGTGACACCTGCGAATCCCTCCAAAGTGGGTGCCGATCCAACGAAAGAAGTGACCGACATTCTCCCAGATTGCGATCTGTCAGGCTCTGCAACATGTTCGCGAAGCGCTCTCAAACTAGGATTCGCCTTTATTTCGTCAGCGAGTTCAAGGATTCGATACTCTTTCCCGGAGTCGTATCCGGGAAGAGCGACAACCGCTTCGTGAAGAAATGAAGAGACGCTTGCTGGGGAGAAGGTTGGGACTAAATTGTGTAAGTCAAATGCCATGAGCGCCGCCGCAGCGGCAGGCGATAGTGCACGATAATTAATTCGAGCGCTTGGTGAGAACAGGGACTCCTTCCACCACAGCAGATTGGTTCGTCGCTGAAGGCCCACGGTGGCGACGCCGACCTGGGCGACGGCAGCCCCTACATATTCGGAAGCGCTTTGAGCAAGAGCCGTAAGTGGCGCCGAGACATCGGGCAACTCAACAGAAACGGATTTAACAACCCCGTCGATCACGTCCCCTACGGCGCTTGCCATACGCTGGCCGAATTCCGTATTCCACTGAGCTGCGTTTTGGGGCCAATAAGGGTTTCCATTCGTAGCGACGTTGCCCGTTTGATTGTCATGATAATGTGGGCCGGCGGCTGCCTGGATGTTTTTTTTCAGATAGTCTCTGTTCGCCATACTTCGCTTTACCGTTGGCTCATTCAAAGCAGGAGCTTCGAATCTCATGGGCGCGAAAGAAATCTGGTCCGGCGTCGCCCATTCTGTTTCTGCACGTCCGTCGATCTTCTCCTCGAGGGAACCAATGACACCGTGCCACACGCCTTGCTCATTGTCCGCTTCAGTGAGTGGAAGGACGTTTCTTGCTGTATTGACGAATGCGACGCCTATGCGGTCTTCATCCTTTGCAGAGAGAGCGAGCGCCTGTAGAAGCATCGCCCTGATAACCGCAATCGGAGTTCCGGAAAACGTGTTGACATAGGTCGGCCACCGGCTTTTAAGTGCCTCGACAACGGAAAGCACGACCTCATCGTCCGTTCGCACTGCGGGATCACACGCAACGAGCACGTAAGGTATCGTTTTGCTCGGGTCTTTTTTGAGTAGGGCTGCTAAATCCGCTGCTGTGGTTTCCAGCTTCTCCAGTTTGGCGTCGTCGCCGCGGACATCTATCAACCCTTGGCTCAATAACTGCAGCAGGACGCTATCGCTCAAGATTTATCTCCACGGGTTTATGATTCGTTTAAACGTCAAAGTAGCATGCTGAATACGATCATACGCAAGGACGGTGACTTCTAAGCGAATGGGTTTTCTTGGGAAAACGGATAAAGATCCGCCTTTTACATCAACATATGGGCCTCGCTGATGACGTGCAGGCATTGTTCAACGGTCTCCCCGGATCTCGTCGAGCCGCTCAAAAACGTTATGGTGCTCGTCGCGAGAAAACCCGCGCAGCGTTTGACCGAAGTGCCTATCAGCTGTGTGGAGGATACGGATCATTCCTCCTCCGACTTTTGGACCGAAGCAGCGCCCGACCATGCTTTCGAGACTGCGCCCCAATCGACGCCTCGCTCTTCGGCTAGCGTCCAAACGCTCCAGAAATCTGGATCTGCCGACTGCGGTCGCTGTGCATCGGGCAATTCGTCAACCTCTACTAGAACTGGGATCGGCGCTGCCCAGCCGAGGAGAACAGCCTGCCTGGACGGTAAACTTGGCAACTCGCGCAACAGCCCGCCCACATTGTCGGGGACTAGGCGCGCGACGAGATTCTGGTCTGCATCGTTGACGATACGATGCAATAGAAACGTGTTGCACTGGGCGAGCACCGTCGCAGAAAGCTCCGATGGGCGCTGCGACGAAAGCACGAGCCCAAGCCCAAATTTGCGCCCCTCTCGGGCGATGCGCTCGAATACTTCGCGGCAGAGCTGGATTGGAGATGAGGCAGGACCGTCATCGTCTTTACCGCGCCTAGCGAATGTGTGCGCTTCCTCAAGCACGAGCACCGTCGGCAAGGTCCGGCCCTTCGGATGGCCGCGACGATACCTTTGAAGCGATTCAAAGATCAGCCGAGCCAAAACGGAAACAACAATGTGGACGATCTCGGATGGAACGAGAGATAGGTCGACAACCGCGATCTGCCCATTGCTCGCGCCATCGTCGCCCACATAGTCCTTTAGCCAGGATTCGAAGGAAGTCGGCGGATCTCGCCCAATTACGGCACCAAGCCGTTGATCGGCGAGCATTCCGCGAATTCGAAGTCCGAGTGTCGAAATAAACCCCGCAAGGTTTCCTCCTTGCTCGGTTGCGACTCGGTCAAGATGTTCGGCGAGAATGTTGACGTCAAAGAACTGTGGCGCATCCTCGCTGATAAGCGCCGCGTGACTAATATCCGGCAGCGTCCGTGCCAATGTGTCCAGCTCACTACGGATCGTTTCTAGGTCGGCAATCGCGAAGTCGTTGAAGTAATTGCCTGATCTCCGGCTATCGACAATTCCCGTGATCGTGGTTGCAATCGCGGCAAGTGCGCCGCTGGCCGAGTCCAGAGCCTCACCGCCAAACTGGGAACAATCTGACGCGATCGTTTCAAGTAGCCGCGCACACTCGAATCTCGCTTTTGGAGCGCCCGCGAAGGCCTGTGTGCCGGTGTTCAACATCCCCGATATCCGGATCGAATAGGACCCAAGGTAGCGGCGGATCATTGCCTCTCTCGGCACCCCCTCCGACTGGCCGGCCTTCAACTCTCGCAGCCCCTGCATCAGCAACGGACGTTGCGCGCCGGGCTGGGCATGAGCGACAGCAGTCCATTCGTGCCCGCTCCAGAGCCACGCAGGAATATCGAGCGGCCGCTCTCCTGCTGTCACGGGTGGAACGCGAAACAACCGCAGTTCTTCTCCTCGATCAGCGAAAGCCTTGGCATACTCGCCATTGGGATCGAGGACGATGAATCTTGCATTGGGCACTCCGGTCTTACTGGCGTCCTTGATGGCCTTCTCTGCTGCCTCCATAGACCATCGAATGAGCCCCGCCACGGTGCATGATTTGCCGCTCCCGGTGTTTCCCAACACCGCCAGGTGCCGACCGAAAAGCTTGTCGGGGTCGACCATGATGGCCGCGTTTGATGCCATCGGAGAGGAGCCAATTCTTACTCTCTTGTCGTCGTCCCTCGCGCCCACAATGGCCTCGACCTGTGGGGGCGTCGGGATGAGAACCTGGTCTCCCACTGACGGAAACGCGATGACGCCGCGGGAGAGTTCGTATTTGGTCATTCCCGAAGCACGGTCGCGCCGGGATGTCAGTGTTCCTACCGGAGATAGCGACATTTTCCGTAGTGGAAACGGAAGATCGATCAGGCCGAAGTCTTTCAGCCCAGCGCGCTTTGGGTAAGGAGAGCGCTCGATCCCAATCCAGGTGATGTAGGCAACCGTCGCACCAGCTTCATTTGGGATGAGCACGTAACCATTGAGACGCGGAAACCCCGCCGGCACGCCAGTGTTCAATGCCGTCGAGTGCGGAGCGTCCAACTCGAGCAGCACCCTGACTTCGTCAGGTGCGACCGACTCGACGACACCGACAACAAGACCCGACAAACGTTCGATTGGACTCGTCATGATCGCCTCATAACGCACCGGTTGCGGGCGCTGGAGGCGGTGCTGCAGGCAGGTCGCTGGCTTTCGGGTCGTCCGGACGATGCTTCAACAGTTCAGTCATTCGGCCGGATATGTAGTCGAGCGCCGGCTTCGGTAGGTAGTTCGCCACTAATGTTTGAAGATCCGAGAAATGCGGTCCAAGCAACAACGAGACCTGTGCATCGCGCGTCTTTTCTGTAAATGTCTTGAGGCGATCATCGGCCGAATAGGCCATGATCACCAAATGGGTCGACGGGATCGTGAGCATATCGAGCAGCACTCGATTCACATGATCGTCGCCGAAGCCATAGCCATAGGTCACGATAACCGCGTTGGGTCGGCAGGCTGCGGCTGCGAAATCGCGAAAGAGCTCCGCATATGGATATTGGGTTGTCTCGACGTCCTTCGCAGGATTAGGATAGATCATGACCGTATCGACGGGCTTTTTGGGAATGTCGGTATGATCCGCAGGGGCCCCGAATGGAATGCCTTTCCGGTAGATTCGCCGTTCGTCCTTGTCGAAGAACCAGTCCAATGAGCCGTGAAGCTTGGTCAGGCGAATGACGCCCTCCATGAATCGGGGCTCTCCCCGAATGCCGGGTGGATTGTAGTGGACGTCAACCTCAACGCGCGACGCCCGAAAGACCGGATTCAGAGCGCCGACAAATCTGTCGATGATCCGAAGGCCCGCAAAATCGCAGCCATGTTCGATCAGACGGTCGTAGTTGGTTGTGAAGACGTGCAAGCGTTCGCGAGACGCAGCCCGGCTCGCAAAACTGAGTAGGAATGATTGCAGAGCACCTTGAGCAGCTTCCTTTGATGCCGGGTCCCTTCCAGCGACGATCCCACTTTCCGTCTTCAAGAGTGATCTAAGGAATCCGGACATTTGAGCATCGATGCCATCCTTGAGGGTCTTTGCTGCTCCCTTGTCGATAACTCCCAGACCGTCAAGCAGAGCAAGCGCACTTCGGAACTGGTCCTCGATATTTGCTGCACCTCTTTTCATGGCCGTAGCTCCGGCTTGGGCATGCGCATCGATGGCGGCGTCATGCGTCGTTCCAAACGTAACCTTGGCCATTCCCGTGGCACCTACACCTGCGATGCAACCGACCGCTGTGGTGAACCCGCTACCGAGCAGCAGATTTAGGTGCTCCGCTTGAAAAACAGCAGAAAGCCATGGCTCGATGTGCTTTCGAGCACTGTTGATCAGGGCGTCCAGTTGGTCGGGGTTTGCAGGCAGATCGTCCAAGGCGCCTGAATGGCTGCCCACGCGATAGAAGTGCTGCTTATCCATGCGTCCCCCCGGAAGCCGCGACCACGGCCCATTTGTTCACCAATTGCGCTGCGTCAAGCTGGACGGCGTAATTTGTCGTTCGGCTATGCCTCATCGATTGCTGCTCCAGGCAACCACGGCCCGCTCGGCGGCCAAAATCGCTCTTCTTCTAATCCGACGACTAGCGGCATCAAGAAGACTCGAAGATCGGCGATGATGGCGGCGAAAGTCCCTGGTGCTCCTGCCAACCGCTCGCGGCCGAGGAAGGCGCGCCATTGAGCGGCCCGGGCTTCCGCGAATTCATCGCACAGGCCAACCGGAATGTCAGACGGAAGAACCGTTCTGCGTCGTTCGAAGGTGCGCTGTACGGCCACGACGAGGGCGGCCCGGCGAAGCTCGAATGTTCTGGAGATCACCCAGAGGTCGTAGAAATCCTTGAGCCTGCTATTGGCTATGCCGAGTGTGACGAGCGCCTCGAATTTCTCCGCTACCACCGTCTCGACAGGATAGGCCCGGAGTTTCGGCGTCGGGGAGTCCAGCAGGACGGGATAGTCAATCTCGATGGCCGCCGGCGTGATCGCATCGCCGAAGCCAATGTCGACCTGGATCGGGATACGCGCCCCGGCGATGGTTGCCGTCGTGCGGACCCGCACGCCACCATATTCCACCTCCTCGCGGATCGACGCCGCCGTCAACGCGGCCACATCAAACGTTACTCCGTCATCGGCGACCGGCTGCGCACAAATGGCTCGGAAAGTTTCGGCAATGGCCTCGGCGTCGTCGTCGCCTTGGCCAAGCAGGTCCAAGTCGCGAGTGGGCCGAAACGGGTCGGCGACCCAGGTCACAAAGAGCATCGCACCTTTGAGGACGAAGCGATCGCGATGCGGCGACACGCTCAGCCGATAGAGTAGACGCTCGATCGCATAGCGCGTCAGGAGAATCTGGAAATCTGATCGTTCGGCACGCGCTCGGTCGAGGAGCCGCGCCCGCACTGATGCGCCGACGTTGCGGGGCTCATGCGGCATTGGACACCGTCGCTTCGACGTAAGGACGCATGACCGACCAGACCCGCGCCTTTCGCGCGAAACGCCAGAGTTGATCAGGCGTGCACCGGCGGCGGCGGAGGCCCTCGCGTAGTCCTTCCATCGCAACGTCGAGACCGACCTTGGTCCGGTAGCGGAAGCAATCGACAATTGTCTTCGCCGGATCCGTGATGGCGACATCGACATTCTCGATGCGGTGACGCTCGACCCCCTCGGTCAGCGCCGACCCAGTAAAGCGCACAAACCTGATGGGCGGATAATCGATCTTGGGACGCCAGGCGGTACGGTCGATCGCCATCCACACAAATGAGGGCATTTGCAGGGTCAGTTCGTGGTATTGGAGCGCCGAGGTCAGGCAGACCACGCCCTTTGGGACTAGAACAGCCGCTTCGGCGAGCGCATGGGCAGCCTCAACGTGGGTGTCAGGGAGTTGATAGAGGCCGCGCGCCGGGCGGACGACCGCTTCCTCTCGAACGAGACGGGCGAGCGTCTCGGGTCCAATTCCTTCGGCCACAAAGTCCTTCAGCCGAAGCATCCCCCGAGCTCTCAGGAGGTCGAGCGCTCGAATCCGTTGGGCACCAGTCGAGGGCATTGGAAGTGATGTTTCCTCTGTATACGAAATTTATAGCAGAGGTTTTATCACAGAAAAATCGAACATGAAACCAGGAAACTTGTACGCTGTCGCGGCCGGCGATTGTCCTAAATGTTAGTGTTTCTGCACGTAGAATTCACTACCAGATCGTAAGGGAATGACTGGAGCGGCGCAGCCCGAGGGGCAAGCCTCCAACATAGTCTTGGTGAAATTTATAATAGTCTGTAAGACACGCGTGGATAGTTGGTTCGAGGGTAAAATGAAAAATCGCTACTGGTTGATCGCTAAAGGATTTTTTCCTGAAACCCTCCCTCCCTGCTTTGTATCAAGTGATTTCCAGCGCGCCATTCGAGGTATTGTCGCAGATATTGATGACAAGAAATTCCATAAAAGGCCGACAGAATACATTCGATACAGTGGAACTAAACATGATGGCAATAGACGTTTCTTTGGCACGCCACACCCGATCTCGTATTTTTACGTTTCGACTTTCGTGCACAAACATTGGAAAAAATTCGAAAGACAGTTCCAGATCTCTCCGTTTTCCGTAAGCGCTCCTAAAATTCCGGGAAACAATGCAGATCGATCCATCCAAGTTTCCTCCCTGTCTGAAATCGCAGCCCAGGCGCAAATCAAATTACGTTACGCCCCCTACATTCTTAAGACCGACATTTCACAATTTTTTCCAAGTATCTACACGCATTCAATCTCGTGGGCTGCTCATGGCATAGAAGCATCAAAGGCCGACCAATCGCCGAAATCAAATGATTTGATTTTCAATCAGTTGGATTTCTTCACGAGGAACTGTCAATCCGCTCAAACGAGGGGTGTCCTTGTCGGTCCGGATGCATTTCGTCCGATTGCAGAATTTGTGGCATCAAGCATTGACAAGTCATTACATGCTTCAGTTGGTAATTTGATCGTTGGCGCAGTCCGGCATGTGGATGACTTCTACATTGGCCTTCGCACCGAATCCGATGCATTGGTTGTTCTTTCACAACTTAGAGAAACTTTACAGAAATTCGAATTGCAGATAAATGACAGTAAAACACGTATTTATAACAGCTTAGATCCTATAAATGATTTGTGGGCTCAAGAAATTAGGAAGCTAACTCGAGAAACAAACTCGTGGCATAGCTCACGTGAGGATTTAATTTATACGTTGGATAGATCATTGAGAATTTCCAGTGAGATTGGCTCTCAGAGCCCTATTAAAATTGTTCTGCGGCATCTTGATCAAATCAAAGTTTATGATCGAGACCATTGGGATGTGGTGGAAAGTTATTTGCAGCGTATCTGCCACCACCATCCTCATTGCATCGATTATGTGGCGCTGCTCGTTGTTAAGAGAAAAGCTATTGGTGGCCAAATTGATAGCAGTGGATGGCAGGAAGCCTGCCAGTATCTTTTATTAATGCATCTGGCATTCAACCATCATCATGAAATCGTATGGCTTTTATGGCTGTTGCTGTCGTGTAGAATTGACATAAGCGATCATGTTGCCGACGAACTGTCCAAATCTCAGAATGGCCATGTCCAAGCGCTCCTTTTGTATGCCTATAAGGATGAACGCCTAAGGAAAAAGCCATCGATAAAGTTTGCTAGTAAACTTTTTACCGAAGATGCCGATTGGCTTACAAACCTCGTCGCGAGGTCTATAGGGATCACGAAAGCTAGTTTTTCAGGCAAATTTGCATCGGAATTCGAGCACTTGGCAGATCGAAAGCTCGCTCTTATTGATATTGAAGGCTATGTATCTCGCCTTGGAGAGCGACCTTCACGGGCTATTAGTAGAACGAGATACGGGTATGACGACGACGAGGGTTACGAATCAGACAATGATGACGATTCCGATGGCAACGACAATGAGGGCGAGTTCACGCCAAATCCGGACGACGATTACTAGAAGCAGGCACGTGCGACCATTAATTTGCGTCTAACCGACGCCGTCCTCACAACCAATACGAAGGGCAATATCACCGCTTGGCGGTTTTGGTTTCACCAGGCTCGCTCAGTTGCCCCTCCCAGAACAACGCCAGTTCCAACTGTCGAAGCTTTCCTAAATTGTGGGCTTCTTTCAATGGCCGCAACGCGCTACGAAAATTTTCAGGCAGGCGACTATCGGGATCCAAGAGCCAAGAGTGAACGGCATTGAAGTAGGCAATGTATTCTTTCGCTCGCGCGTGTTGATGCCACTGTGATAGCCCGAAAGATCTCGCCACAACTGAATCCCAAATTGGAAAAACATCGGGGGCGGAGAAGTGAAGAAACTTGCTGGTCCCTACAACAGAATTGTTGATCGCCTGAAGGGTTTCTTTCCAAGCGTTGAGATCTAGATAGTTTCCTTTATCACGCCCAGCCTCGACAAGCCGTTTCAAATCAGACGCTCCGGAGCCTGTCGGGGGGCTCTTCAGAATCGTCGGCATCCAACCATAAACGGCATACGCTCCCGACAAAACCTGTTTGTGACAACTCAAATCCAATTTTCGAAATAAATCTGTAAGCGCGAGATAACCAATTAAATATGAACTCTGTGTTAGCGAAACTTGGATCTCTCGACCCTTAAGGTTGTTCAAGGCAGCAACAATTGCGGTTTTCGATATTATGACATTGGGCATTTTCGTTCCAGGTACCTGAGAAAAATCTTCGGCCCACAATCCGTCGGCATCATCCTGATCCTACCGCTTGCACTAGGGGCATTGTAGAATTTGGGGCAACAATCGAAAACCACTATTATCGGCATTTTCAAAGTTTCTGGCAGGTTCTGCAATTGAACAGGCCGAATCTTGAGTTGGGATCGAAAAGATTTCAGCGGGGTCGTGGGTTAGATAGTTCTCAATGCGAGGCAAATGCGGTGTCCCTAGCTGCCATATCGGTGTAGTTTTTTGTCAAACGATTCTCCGATTCGATCTGTATACATGGAAACTTCGCTCTATCTGCCGGTTAAAAGCTTTCTTGAAAAGGCAGGTTACGTCGTCAAGGGCGAGGTTGGCGGCTGCGATCTTGTCGGCCTCAGTAATGACGATCCGCCTGTTGTCGTGGTCGCCGAGCTAAAATTAAGCTTCAATCTGGAGCTCATTTTGCAGGCGGTCGACCGGGCGACCATTTCAAACGAGGTCTGGATCGCTGCCCGGATATCGTCCAGCGGTAGAGGTCGTGAAGCCGACAAACGCTACCGCAACCTCTGCCGCAGGCTTGGCGTTGGCATGCTGGGCATTTCCGATGCCGGCGAGGTCAGCGTCATCGTTCGTTCCGTGTCACCAATGCCGCGGACCGATCCAAAGCGGCGTTCGAGGCTTATGCGCGAACACCAGAAACGACGCGGAGATCCGGTGCTTGGTGGTAGTACCCGCACGCCAATTATGACGGCATATCGGCAGCAGGCGCTTGCCTGTGCGGCAACTCTGACGGCAGGACCGCTGCGAGTGCGCGATATTGGAACCAACGTACCGGACGCGGGCAAGATATTGCTTTCGAATGTTTATGGCTGGTTTGAGCGCCTCGATAGAGGCGTCTATGCGTTGACAGAAGCTGGCCGCATCGCGCTGCAGCGATGGCCGCAGCCGGATGTGCAGGGAGCCAGTAGCCACGGCACTTGAGTGTTGGTTATTCATTCCGAATGTGCGTTAGAGAAGATCGCGTCCTATGCATCGTTTGTGCCGGGTCTGCCGCCGTTCCGTAGATTCCATCTGAAGTGCGACAGGCGTGGGTGAGGGTAGTCGACGTCATAGCTGTTGCAAGTGCTGGGCAAAGACTTGTTCTGGTATTCGGCACCGGGACAAGCAGGTGAACCCCTCAACACCCGCTATCGAAGCCTATTCGCTCCGCCGCTCTCAGGCCGGCGATGTGCTGCCCAGAAACTTCCGGCCTCAAGTTCAAATGAACTTCCCATCAAATGGACATTTTTTCTGCGCTGTCGAAACATTATAAAATAAAACGATGTGATATAACTTTGTGTGATATGAGGAATTTACTGAATGCATAAAACTAAGATACAAAACTGCAGTAGTAAAAAGTGATATTTCTTCTTTATATTTTTTCTATTGCCGTAATTTATTTATGAACGTTTAGATGGTCTCCGAGAGATTAATCTAAGCAGAGCTCGTTTGAACCCAAATCCAGATTCTATTTCAACTGGCGTCAATGGTGCGCAAGCCGCGCTGGAGCGCATCTCCGTGATCAGTAGTCGCAATAGAAGCTCTAGACTTTTCTGTCCAAAGGTCCGCTGCCATGAATACGAGCACCGATATGATCCATAGCCGTTCCAACAAAGCCTTGCCGTTTGGGCTGGATTTCGGACAGGAGTCGAAGCTGCTTTCAGGCTTAAAACAACGCTCGCTGACCCATTTTGCGAAGATTTCGGAAGCAGTAACCTCGATGAAAGCAGTGACATCCGTCCTGCCGACGATGGTGTCTGCTTTTGCGCTCATCGCTGCTCTGGCAGCCACCCCCACATGGGCCGATGCCGGAGCTGGCGGTACCGCTGCCGGACCCGGGGGTGCGGCGGGTGTCAGCAACAGTGAAACCTCGGGCGGGGCGGGAAGCGGGGGAGGAGCCAACTCGTTTGGTGGTGGTGGCGGTGGTGGTGGCGCCGCCGGTGTCACCGGCGGTGCCGGCGGTAAAGGCGGGGATGGAACAATCCTGAATTCAGGAGGCGCAGGAGGCGCAGGCGCTGCGACGCCGGGGGCAGTCGGAGCCGTCGGCACAGTTGGCGCTGTCGGTGGAGGCGGCGGCGGTGGCGGTGGCGGTGCGCATGGTTTCGCTGGAGGACTGTTTCCTGGAGCAGGAGCCACTGGCGGCGTAGGCGGAGCGGGTGGAGCAGCTCCCGGGGCAGGCGGCGGCGGTGGTGGTGGTGCGGGCGGCTATGGCGCAATAACCACTCTCGGCGGAGCCCTTGGACCACTGATCGTCGGCGTCACCGGCGGAGCAGGCGGCGTGGGCGGCGCATCTGTGGGCGCCGAAGGCGGAGACGCTGGCGATGGCGGCATCGGTCTTCTGTTTACCGGAGGAGTAGCGCAGACATTCATCATCGGGGCCGCGATTACAGGTGGGGTCAGAGGCGTGGGTGGTGCGGGGATTGTTGGCGGCACTGGCGGCGATGGCGGCATCGGCGGGAGCTTGGGTGCCAATGGCACCAGCGGCGCCGGCATTGCCGGCCAGAACCTCGCTATCACAATGGGCTTTGCAGGCTTGGTCACAGGCGGTCTTGGTGCTGATGCGATCACCTTCACTGGCGGAGCCAATGCTCTGACATTTGCCAATGCAACCACGGGTCTGATCGGCAATATCTCTGTCACAGGCGGACTTGCCTTCGATCAGTCGATCATCGACACAACCGTTGGCAATATCATTTCGGGAAGCGGCTCAATTGCCAAGACCGGCTCGGCTATCATCAACCTCACCGGTGCGAACACCTATGCCGGGACGACGACCGTCACGGCAGGTCAATTGCGAGCTTCGTCGGTCAACGCACTTGGCGCCTCTACCGGTGCGCTGATTGTCGACGGCGGTATTCTCGATATCGATGTCGCACAATCCAAGGGAACTTTATCGGGTATCGGCGGCGCCACAGCACAAGTCTTATTTCTGTGAATGCCGGTGCAACGCTGGGCGGTACCGGTGTGATCGGCGGTGACGTTGCGGTAGGGAATTCCGGCGTATTGGCAGCCGGCGCGGGCTCCGGCACATTGACGATTAATGGAAACCTTCTGCTGAACGCGGTGTCGATCAGCAATTTCGAACTTGGCGATGCGGGTGTGGCGGGCGGGGCCCTGAACGATCTTGTCAATGTCAACGGGCAGTTGACACTTGATGGAACGATCAATCTGACGCCAACGGAAAGTGGCTACTACCAGCTCTTTCAGTACGGAACACTTATCAACAATGGAGCGACGGTCAGCTCGACGCTCGGCACTGGGACGCTGCAGCTTGGCATCCTCAATCAGGTCAACGTATTCGTATCGAACGGTGGTCAGCTCGTCCAGGTCTGGGATGGTCTCGACGGCGTTGGCAACGGCATCGCCAGCGGTGGCGCTGGAACCTGGAATTCGGCAAATACCAATTGGACTGCTGGGCCGGACTACAGCATCAACGATGGATGGCAAAACCAGGTCGGTGTGTTTGGCGGTGCAGCGGGACCTATCATTGTTGCAGGCACACAAAACTTCGAAGGGCTCCAGTTCGTAGCCGACGGTTATCAGTTCACGGGGGGCGTTCTGAACATGCTTGGCGATGCGCCGGGCGGGAGACCGGCCTCAAGCTTCGTCAATGTCAACAGCGGGCTCACGGCTGGCATCGGCTCTGTGATCAGTGGCGACGCGCCGAACATCGGTTTGTACAAGATTGGCGGCGGCACTTTGGTTCTGACGGGAACCAACACCTATGTGGGGGGCACGGTGATCAGCGCCGGCACGCTGGCCATTGCGAGCGACGCCAACCTCGGTGCTGCATCCGGCGGCCTGACGCTTGACGGCGGCACGCTGCACACGACCACCGACATCGGGACGAGCCGTTCGCTGACGCTGGCCAGCGCCGGCAGGTTGCTGACCGATGCGGGAACGGCGCTGACGTTGACTGGTCCGCTTTCCGGCGCAGGCAGCCTCGTCAAGGATGGCAGCGGCGATTTGATCTTTGCCGGCGCAGCAACCTATACGGGCGGCACGACCATCAGCGCCGGCACGCTGCAGATCGGCGATGGCGGCACCTCCGGCAATCTTGCCGGCAACATTGCCAATGCCGGCGTTCTTGCCTTTAACCGCTCCGATGCTGCGATCTTTGCCGGCGCCGTCAGCGGGGCCGGCAGCCTGGAGCAACGCGGCTTCGGCACGACCACGCTGACGGGAACCAACACCTATACGGGCGGCACGGTGATCAGCGCCGGCACGCTGCAGATCGGCGATGGCGGCACCTCTGGCAGCATTGTCGGGGATGTCACCAATGCTGGTGTCCTCGCCTTCAACCGCTCCGATGTTATGACGTTCGGCGGTTTGATCTCGGGCGCCGGTTCGGTCAACCAGGCCGGCAGCGGTGCCACGGTCCTCACCGGGACCAACACTTATGCGGGCGCGACGACGGTTGCCGCTGGCGGCTTGTTCATCAACGGCAACCAGTCGACGGCAACCGCTCTGACCACGGTCAATACGGGCGGAACGCTCGGCGGCATTGGCACGATCGGTGGCAGCGTGGTGGTCGGCGATGGCGGCACACTGTCGCCGGGCGATACCGGCACGACTCCCGGCACCCTCACGATCCTGCAGGATCTGACCCTCGCCAGCGGGTCGGTGCTCGATTACAATTTTGGTCAGGCCAATGCCGTGGGCGGTCTCCTCAATGACCTGACCATCGTCGGCGGTGATCTTGCGCTCGACGGCACGCTGAATGTGGCGGTATCGGCCGGGGGAGCATTCGATCCGGGCATCTACCGGGCCATCAGCTATGGCGGCGCGCTAACCGATAACGGCCTGGTGGTCGGCACGATCCCGATTCCTGATTTTTATGTACAGACGTCGATTGCCAATCAGGTCAATCTGGTCAGCACACAAGGCATGACGCTTAACTATTGGGACGGCAATGCCGGCCCCAAGAACAACAGCGTCGTGGACGGCGGCAACGGCACCTGGCAGGCCTCAACGGGCAACGATAGCTGGACGGGAGGCAGCGGCGCGGTCAACGGACCCTCCCAGGATGCAGCCTTCGCGATCTTCGCCGGCACGCAAGGCACCGTGACGGTCGACAACAGCCTTGGGGCCATCAATGCGTCGGGCATGCAGTTTGCCACCGACGGCTATCTGATTGATGGCGGGGCAATCACCCTGTCGGGAGCACCGTCATCCATCATTCGCGTCGGTGACGGCACCGCTGGCGGTGCTGCCATCGTGGCAACGATAGCGCCCGAACTCACGGGAGCTTCGGAACTGGTCAAGACCGATCTTGGCACTTTGATTCTGACGGGAACCAACACCTATGCGGGGGGCACGGTGATCAGCGCTGGCACGCTGGCCATTGCGAGCGACGCCAACCTCGGTGCCGCATCCGGCGGCCTGACGCTTGACGGCGGCACGCTGCACACGACCGCCGACATCGGGACGAGCCGTTCAGTCAATCTGGCCAGCACCGGCAGGTTGCTGACCGATGCGGGAACAGCGCTGACGTTGAACGGCCCGCTGTCCGACGCGGGCAGCCTCGTCAAAGATGGCAGCGGCGATCTGATCTTTGCCGGCGCAGCATCCTATACGGGGGGCACGACCATCAGCGCCGGTACATTGCAGATCGGCAACGCCGGCACCTCCGGCAGCATTGCCGGCAATGTCGCCAATGCCGGGGTTCTCGCCTTTAACCGCTCCGATGCCATGAATTTTGATGGTGTTATTTCCGGAGGTGGCGAAATCCGCCATCTGGGTACCGGCATGACCACGCTCATGGCGGACAGTTCACTATTCTCGGGGCAAACCGACATCTCCGGAGGCATCCTGTCGGTGAATGGCCGGCTTGGCGGCACGATGACGGTTGCCAATGGCGGTACGTTGAGGGGCAGCGGAATCGTCGGCGACACAACCAACGAGGCAGGCGGTGTGATGGCACCGGGCAATTCTATCGGGTCGCTGACCGTCAACGGCAATTATATTGGCAATAGCGGCATTCTGGAAATCGAGGCGGCGCTGGCCGGTGACAGTTCATCGGCCGACAGGCTTGTCGTCACTGGCGATACTTCCGGCAGCACGAAGGTCAGGGTCATCAATCTTGGCAGTGGTGGTGCTCAGACCATAGAAGGCATCAAAATCGTCGATATCGGCGGTGTTTCCAACGGTGCATTCAATTTGCTTGGCGACTATGTCATCGGTGGTGAACAGGCGGTTGTTGCCGGTGCCTATGGCTATACCCTGCACAAGAACGGTGTCAGCACGCCGAGTGATGGCGACTGGTATTTGCGTTCCGAATTGACACAGCTTACTCCTACTCCACCCACGACACCACCGACCACTCCTCCCACGATATCTCCGGTCACTCCGCCCACCGGCCCGATTTATCAGCCCGGCGCCCCGCTCTATGAGACCTATGCACAGAGCCTGCAGAGCCTCAACGGCCTCGCAACAATGCAGCAGCGTGTCGGCAACCGTTACTGGGTCGGCGCTGGCAATGCCATCGTGGAGCAGGGTGATGGCCCCGGCACAGCGGAAGCCTCGCTACTGCCATCGGAAGGCGGCGCAGGGGCCATCGATTACGGCGCTATCTGGACCAGGATCGAAGGCAGTCATGCCCGGATCGACTCGCGGATATCGACCACCGAGGCCGCTTACGATTACAATTTCTGGAAACTGCAGTCGGGCTTTGACGGAGCGCTATATGGAAACAATAGTGGTACGCTGATCGGAGGCGTCACCTTCCATTATGGGCACATTTCCACGGACGTCTCTTCCGTCTACGGCGATGGCTCCATCGACACGGACGGGTATGGCTTCGGTGGTTCGCTGACATGGTTGGGCCAGAACGGCTTTTATGTCGATGGTCAGGCACAGGCCACCTGGTACGACAGTGATCTTACCTCCGATACGCTCAATCGCAGCCTCGCGGACAATAATGATGGTTTCGGCTATGCTTTAAGCCTCGAAACCGGCAAGCGCATCGATATCGACCAAAACTGGACGATGACGCCGCAGGCCCAGTTGGCCTATTCCAATGTCAATTTCGACAATTTCATCGATCCGTTCGGTGCGGGCGTTTCACTCAACACGGGCGATAGTCTGGTGGGGCGTGTCGGTATCTCTGCTGCCTATCAAAACGCTTGGCAAGATGCTTCCGGCAAAATGACGCGCACCAATCTCTACGGCATTGCTAATCTCTACTACGAATTCCACGATGGTTCGAAAGTCGATGTTGCAGGCGTGCAATTTGCCAGCGCTGGCGACCGGACTTGGGGCGGCATCGGAGCGGGCGGCAGTTACAATTGGGCCGACGACAAATATTCCATCTATGGCGAAGTTTCGGCCAATACCAGCCTGACCAATTTCGGCGAGAGCTATAGCCTGAATGGCACGGCGGGTTTTCGCCTGAAGTGGTGACGAATGAACCCCGGATGCCGCTCCTCTGGCTTGAATGAGCAAATCATGCAGCCGGATAATATGGTTCTAGCGGTCACCCGATATTCGATCTGATATGGGAAATGCCAAAGTGCGCCGTCGCAATGAATCGCTGCTGGTTGGGGTTGAACTGGCAGTCTCCATGCCGATCCGCTGCGAGTTTTAGAATGGCCAGGCACTATCACGAACGTAAATGCGAGCTTCCTTTGCGGCAGCGATAAACGCCGCCCTTGCCTTCGAGCTCGACCCGTGACCGTCCAGTGCAGCGATGCAGGCCATGCGGGCCATGACATGGGCTTGGCCGCGATTGGCGGGCCATCCATTCACAAGAAAGGTAGCAGCCTGCCTCACCGAAGTGACATTTTGAAGTTTGTCATCTTCAGTCGTTTCGACGGTAACTGCCGGAAACTGGGGATTTTCCATAAATACGAAACGCCGGCGGCTTGGTAAATGTTCCGTTGCTACGTCATAAGATCGATTTTTGGATTCTCGAAGAGCTTGTGAGCGTGCGTCTAACCTGATCGCTTTCTCCTTCGCGCACCAGGAGGTCGCGCAGCCATAAAGCGCCTGGACGACACGCACCCTGGCCGGCCCAGAGCGGCTTGCTTGCTGCGGCTGGGCGGATAGTGATTGTCACATTGCCGAGCTTAATCGCACGGCGGCGTGCATCAGTGTGAACCACGATCTTTGCTGGAACGCCGTCGGTTAGGCCGCTATCGTTCGCGGCGGTCACTTGGTCGACTAGCATCCGGGTTGATCGTCAAGTCCGCGATCGATTCGCCTCAGCGTCCCGCTTTTTGTCAGCCGCTGTAACGCCTGTCGACCGCAGCCCGCGAGGCGAGGTCGATGAAATCGCTTGGTGTCCACACCTTGAGCCACGCGTCCGCACCGATGCGCTCGATCATAGCTCGCTTCAGATCGATTGGGTCGTTGGTCATGTCCGAGACAAGTGCGGCGTCCGAAATATGTACGTACGTTTCGGACATTTCTCGATGATGGGTTCCCGATAACGAGCAGGTTATGGCGTCGCGTAAAGCAGCGAAACGTGCACCCAGAAAAAAATAGGGCCATCGGAAAACCGAGGCCCTTTAGGTGTGAAGGTCAAAACCTCCAGAGGGGAACAGCTGATGCGATGGAACTGGGAGGAGACCATCGGGTGCATCAGCTGCGGGCTCAATAGCTAAAGTTCGTGCAATGCGCAAACAAATTTTGTGCAGTGCAGAAGTGCAAGAACAGCGACTCACCATCAACATGAGGTCCGAAACGTTCGCTTCTGCGGATCCGGGGCCCAGGACGCTTCCACAATGGTTAAAGATTGCGCAAATCAACTTGCAGACAGTGCTTTTTTGGCGAGGTCTTTGATCACGAACAAATTTCTTCCAAAACACTGCACGACGGCAAGCTAGGTGATTGAGCCAGATGCGTCCATGTAAAAAGGCTACCCTCAGAGCCGCCACCTGCGCTATCGAAAGATCGTTCTCCGTATCCGTCGTGGACCCACAAGTCACGGAAAGCATTGGATTTTCTCGATTGAATTGACTTGCTTGCTTTATAAGTGGACTCTGATTGGGTCGTCACGCATTCAATCGGCCGCTGGCGTTAGAGAGATCAGACGAGCTCCCGCCGAAAGGGAGCAGCCATGTCGTTTGAAGTTCTCACGTCCGTTTCCAAAGCTGCCTACAGCAAGGTGAACTGGCACATCATGGCATCAGCCTATGAACAAGCTACGTTCATGCTTGATGCATCAGACGGTCAACCTCAAAACACTGGACGTTTGGCACGAGAGGTTATGCGCTTGTTCAACAATGGAAAGCGAGACGTCAGCTTGATCGCATCGCTGGCGGCTGACCGGGAGCGGACCATGGGTTTTAGTGCAGAGATGCAGCAACAAACGAGCCGTACGCGTTCCGGCGTAAGGGAATAGCTCCCGTGGTCGATGACTATATCCAGACGCAAATGCCCTGGTTGCGGAGACTTTTCATCCGCGCTCCTTCAATCGAAGATGACGTCCATGCGGGCCCATCCGACTCAGAGAGCGGTCAATTGCAAATCCGACATCTAGCCGTGACGATGGGTGACACGGCAGCGCAAAACCATGCCGGCATTCCGGCAGGCACCGATTTGACCGCGGAACGAAATCTACTGCGGGCGATGATCGATCAGTTGCCCGACTACTTGTTCGTAAAGGATCTTGATCATCGCTTTGTTATTGTAAATCAGGCGGTAGCGCGCATCCATGGTTGTAGCCACCCCAGCGAGCTGATCGGCAAAACGGATTTTGATCTGCACCCGAATGCAGTCGCGTCTGAATTCCTGGCCGTCGAGCAGGCAATAATCAAATCAGGCATCCCGTCCATTGACATGGAGGAAGAGGTCACCGACGCGGTAACCGGAGTCAGGAAATGGCTCTCTACCTCCAAACTCGCCCTGCACAACGACAAAATGGAGATCATAGGGCTTGTTGGAATATCTCGCGATGTGACGCTCCGCAAAAATGCCAATCGTCTCCGCGACGGTCAGACGCTGGTCCTCGAAATGATCGCAATGAATTCCCCTCTTGAAGACGTGCTCGACAGGATAGTGCGGCTGATCGAAGAACAGCTTGAGGGGGTGTTGGGATCCATTCTTTTGCTCGATAGCGACGGAGGTCACCTCAAGCATGGGGCCGCGCCAAGCCTTCCTGCGGATTATTGCCGCGCCATTGATGGCATCGCGATTGGGCCACAGGCGGGCTCTTGCGGCACCGCCGCTTATCGGCGCGAGAGTGTCGTAGTAACTGATATCGCGAATGAGCCCTTGTGGATCGACTATCGGGAACTGGCAGAACTCCATGGCCTGCGTTCCTGCTGGTCGACGCCGATCCTGTCGCATCAGGGCGATGTTCTTGGCACCTTTGCCATGTATTCGGGTAAGGTGAGGATGCCTGGTTCCCTGGAGATGCGGCTCACAAAAAAGATTGTCCGGATCGCCGCCATCGCGATCGAGCGCAAGCGGGCCGAAGATCAGATAAGCTTCATGGCCCATCATGACGCCCTCACGGGCTTGCCGAACCGAATCCTCCTAAAAGATCGTCTTACTCAAGCCATGTTGCGCACGGGGCGGCACAATCCATGGGTGTCTGTGGTCTTTGTGGACCTCGACAACTTCAAAACAGTAAATGACAGGCTGGGTCATACGGCCGGCGACGCGCTTCTGAAGATTGTCGCCTCCCGAATGGTAAACTGCGTGCGGCCGATTGATGCCGTAGTGCGACTTGGTGGGGATGAATTCGTCATCCTGCTGGTCGATCTGGCGGCAAGCCCCGATGCGATCTCGGTTATCCTGCACAAGCTCATGGCGGCCATAACCGAGCCGATTGCTATTGAAGGTCACGAATTTAACATCACCTGCAGCATGGGAGTCGCCACTTTCCCCCAAGATGGCTCCGACGCGGAAACATTGCTCAAGAACGCCGATGCAGCAATGTACCAGGCAAAGAATGGTGGGCGGGACAGCTTCCAGTTTTTTACGCCTGAAATGAACACCAAAGCCCATGAACGCTTTGCCATGCAGGATGCGATCCGCAATGGCATCGCCCGGTCAGAATTCTATTTGGACTATCAGCCACAAGTCGATCTTCGCTCTGGGCGCATCTTCGCCGTTGAAGCTTTGGTTCGCTGGAGACATCCGGTTCTCGGTATCCTGTCGCCGGCGCAATTTATATCTCTGGCGGAGGAAACTGGCCTCATCGTTCCGCTTGGTGACTGGGTCCTGAATGAAGCCTGCCGTCAAAACAAAGCCTGGCAGGATGCAGGGCTTGCGCAGCTCAGCGTCAGCGTCAACGTCTCGGCCCGGCAGTTTCAGGAAAAGGACTGGCCGAGCCGGGTAATCCGAGCCTTGGAAGAAAATGGCCTCGATGCAGAGTACCTGGAACTTGAACTGACCGAGAGCCTTTTGATGCGCAATGTCGATCAGGCCATTGCAACCATGAAGGAACTTCAAGTGCTAGGGGTTCATTTCGCCATCGATGATTTTGGAACGGGATATTCCAGCCTTAGTGCTCTAAAAAGTCTGCCCGTTTCACGTCTCAAGATTGATCAGTCGTTCGTGCGCAACCTTGCCCATGACGAGGATGACCGAAGCATCATATCCGCGGTCATTTCACTCGGACAACGCCTGAACATGCTGGTGATTGCAGAAGGGGTTGAGACGGAAGACCAACTTGAATTTTTGCGTGCCAATGGGTGCGACGAGGCGCAAGGATACCATTTCAGCAGGCCGATCGAACCTGAGGCAATGGCGGATCTACTAAAGCTGCGCTGACGTCAGCGTTCACCGGCCTGTCGTGCCAGTCTCGTTCAATTGAAAGAAGGCGGACGCATAGTGAACTACCCGCCAGGTGAACCCCGACTTCTCCTCACTCTCATGCGGTATCAAATAAAGCACGGGGCATCAAGTCTGTGCTATTGTCTTCTTGCGTACACTCGGACGGACTATGGAGCGAGCAACGTTCACCCCGGGGAAGGCTTTCGCACCGCGAGCCTCCGGTCCCCACAAGGACAAAATTTCATGGCAATCCATACTGACCAGCCGGAAGGCGGTATGAGCCTTGCCTTGGCGGTCGTTGCATCGTCCAATGCGCCGCTTCTTCTCCTTGACGGCGACCTCGTGGTGATCGCGGCGAGTGAATCCTTTTGCCGCGAGTTCCAGATTGATCCGGGCAAGGTGCCGAATAGGAAACTGATGGATCTCGGGAGCGGAGAATGGAATTTGCGGCGGTTGTCTTCATTGTTGCAGGCTACTGCTTCAGGCAGCGCCGATATCCGCGCCTACGAGATCGACTTGACCCGTGACGGTCAAGAACCGCGTCGCCTCGTGCTCAATGCACAGAAACTCCAATACGGGGACACCGACGGCGTTCGACTTCTTCTATCGGTATCAGATGTCACCGACGCCCGGCTTGCCGAAAAACTCAAGGACGACCTCCTGCGGGAAAAAGCCATTCTCTTGCAGGAAATCCAGCATCGGGTTGCCAACAGCCTGCAAATCATTGCCAGCATCCTCATGCAAAGCGCGCGAGCAGTTCAGTCCGAGGAAACCCGCGTGCACCTGCAATCCGCCCACGGCCGGGTGCTGTCTATCGCCTCTGTCCAACAACAGCTTGCGGTCTCCAGACTTGGTGACGTTCACCTCCGCTCGTATTTCACACAGCTCTGCCAAAGCCTCGGGGCATCAATGATCCACGATCCCGAAAAGCTCTCGATTGAGGTGACGGTCGATGACAGCGCCGCCAAGGCGAATGTGTCGGTCAGTCTCGGTCTCATTGTCACCGAACTGGTGATCAATGCTCTCAAACATGCGTTTCCCCGCGATCGCAGTGGCAAGATCGTCGTCGACTATCGTTCCGTTGACACGAAATGGTCGATGTCGGTAAGTGACGACGGTGTCGGGGTTTCTTCCGATCCCAGGTTCTCAAAACCCGGCTTGGGCACGGGCATCGTCGATGCGATGGCAAGACAGCTCGATGCTACGTTCACGACCGTTGCAGGCAATCCGGGAACGAAAGTCTCGATTACTCATTCTTGATCCCTAGTTGTTCGAATTGCGGCTCAAGGAAGTACGGCCCCATTTGTCGGTGGCGGCAGCGTCCCTTTGGCTTTGTACTGCACAAACAGGCAAATGTCGTTGAAGGTTACGGAGCCAGCGCTAGCGGGGCGAATAGCGCGGGTGGCGGGCGCCGCGTAGAAATCGGCCTCGCGACTGGCGGAGAAGGGCTAGAAATCGGACCAGCAGTCCCTCTGGTTTTTGACAGCATAATGGTCAGGCGAGCATCAGGTTTTCGGCGGCAGACATGCCGTCCACGGTCCGCTTTCCTGTCGCTCTTTGGACATCCTGAGCCAACGTGGTCCGTAGAGCAAAACAATCAAGTCTCGCCAAGCTGAGGTCCGGTACGGAGTATTAAGGGAGGAGATGCGCACCGGACCTCGTTGCCTTCACGGGACTCACTCGCTTGGCAACACATGCTTGCGCGAGATGAAAATCGGTTCAAAGAAGATTTTTACCTTTTGCCCGCCGATCGGGAAAATAAAAACCTCCGCTGCGGGATTTAGTAGTCAATGATGGGGTTTATAGGCGCAGACGGCGCACCCACCTACAAGCGCAGCTATAAGCATTTCATTGATTTGCTCGAACCGCTCGCCCTGCAGGGCAAACCAATCGTGCTAACTGCCACAGGCGGCAGCGATCGCATGCGCTGATTATCGAACACCAGCTCCGGCCGCTGTTCATCTTCTTTATGGCCATACGCTCCCGACGGGGATCTTTGCTGTCGATCGTGACTTTCACGACCAGAAGATTGTTGCCGAACATATCAATGTGCGGATCGCCCAGGCGGTTGAAGAAGCGCGCCCATTTG
The DNA here is from genome assembly GCF_020164455.1 of Phyllobacterium chamaecytisi. Lineage (GTDB taxonomy): Bacteria > Pseudomonadota > Alphaproteobacteria > Rhizobiales > Rhizobiaceae > Phyllobacterium > Phyllobacterium chamaecytisi. Next base: position 159,886 of record NZ_JAIQWW010000009.1, on the reverse strand, counting down.
TCGGCCAGTCGGCGGCTGAAGCGATCAGTGCAGCGGAGTAGCAACGAATGACGCGGGCACTGACGGTTGGGGAGACAGCAGAACTGCAGGAATTAATGCGGATTGCTGGCGCTGACCTCGCCGTCTTGTTCGGCGGGCGGGGGCAGGCCTTGCCGATGCTGCGACTGTGATCGGCGAAATCGCCAAGGGCGAACAATCGACCGCACTTATTCTCATTATGCAGTACATCAACCTTACGGCGCTGCCTGGCGGACGCTGGCCGGAGCATCTGGTCCGGCGTGTTCTCGCTGATCCAGCGCAGAACGGTCCTTTGATCAATGCCTTGAGGGTTGAGCCAGAGCTTGGAACACCGATCCGTGGTGGCCTTCCCGCCACAACAACTCGACGTACTGATGAGGGTTGGTCGCTTAGTGGCAGCACGATCTATTCGACAGGCATTGCCGGCTAACCTGGTGCATCGTCTGGGGGCGGACGGACGAAGAAAGCCCGCGCGGGTGCTTTCTTGGTTCCGGCAAATGCCGATGGTATGCGCACTGAGAAGACGTGGAACCCGATTGGCATGCGCGCGACGGCAAGCCATGACGCGATACTTGAGGAAGTCCGAATCCCCTTCGATCATGCAGTCGATATTCGCCCGCATAGCGGGGCTGCACGTAAACCATCAGAACAACAGAACCACCAACTGGATCGATGTCTGCTGGTGTGAAAGTTTAGGTCGATGATGGCACCTATCCACAAGGGCAGGTTAAAGAGGCAACCGGGAGCGCCCGCACCGGATGTGCCTCGACATAAGGAATGCGTTCTCGTCCTGCACAATAGACACCACCCAATTACCGAACTCCGATTTGCACGTCAGGCTCGAGTTCTGCAATTATGTCGATGAAACTTTGGCATTCGGAATCAAATCCGGGTCCTGCTCGTCGTTGACAGTTTCCGTCGCAGCCTTCAAAACCTCAGTATTCCAGATTGAAGTTTGATAACGCTGAACGCTGCGGCGACCGTTTTTCTTCACTTCGACGACAAATGTTTTTGCAGGCTTCATTGATACTTCTCGGATTGAAGGGGAGGGCGGCCCGTATAACCGAAAAGCCGCCCGCGAGCAACTTGTCTAGTGTCGGGGGCTTTGTATTGCGCGCAGAATGCAGCCTTCTCCTCACCCACTGGCAGATCCTTGATCCGTTCGCCGATATTCCGGCGCCGCAGGTCCCGACCACATGTCAGAATGCCAAGGCAAGCGCGCTGAAGCCGGGCACATATTGTAGTGGGCTTGCACTGGGCGGCAATGTGAGCCTTCTCCCGGCGTCTATGTTATCAAGGGCGGGGATTTCAAGATAAACGCAAATGCGTTTGTCCAGGGGGAAGGGGTCCTGATCTGTCTGGCAGGAAGCTCGCGTGTGAGTATGAACGGTAACGCGACCGTTCAACTTAGCGCACCAACGTCGGGGGTCTATTCGGGTATATTGTTTTTTGGCGATCGATCGAATGTCGGGGGATCAAACACGTTCAACGGAACAGCGGATTCACTGCTCACTGGCGCTCTTTTTTTGCAGCGCGACAGGTTCGCTATCTCGGGAACTTCTCGGGAAAAGGCGGTTGTTCGCAGGTCGTCGCCGGAACAATCGAGTGGCGCAAGCGACGTGAACCGCACCCTACGATCTCGACATATACCCGGTTTCGCGCGAACTCAGTCATGAACAGGTGATACGTGTGCGGTAACCTTCCGTTCAAAGACAACGAAAAGGGAGGAACTGCAGTCGAATTCGCCTTGCGGGTCATCAGCGCACCGATTTTAGGATTCGTCGGCCCAATCAAGATCGGACATAACGGAATTCCTGATAGGACTAATCACCAACTGAATGGTGTAACTTCGGCAATCCGTCATACTCCTGCTATCATACTAAACGATAACCTTGAAAGACAACCAGGCACCGGCAAAGTTCGATTGCCTCACAGGAGGATTTCACAATGAGCAAGACGGCAAAACAGACTGCTGATGCGTTCTCGATCCCCGCGTTTGATCCGACCGCAGTAACCGAACAGGTGCGCCAAATCACCGAAAAGGGCGTTGCTCAGTCCAAGGAAGCCTATGCCAAGATTCAGGATCAGGCAGAAGCCGCTCAGAAGAGCCTTGAAACAACTTTCGAAACCGCTCAGTCCAACACAGCTGCGCTTTCGCTGAAGGCATTGGCTGCGCTCCGCGTCAACACTGAAGCCAGCTTCGCTCATGTCGAAGCCCTGATCGGCGCGAAGTCTTTCGGTGAAGTAATCGAACTGCAGAGCGCGTTCGTTCGCAAGCAGGCAGAGGCCATCTCCGGCCAGGCCAAGGAATTCCAGGCCGATGCCACCAAGGCCATTGAAGAAATCTCCGCACCGGTCAAATCGGCTGTCGAAAAGGCCATCAAGGACGTCAAGGCCATCTAAGATCATCGTCGTTGGTGCACCATACTTTTGTGCGAGCCCCCGAGTATGAACTGCCCCCGAAAGTTGGACACCAACTTCCGGGGGTTTGCATGTTGAGACGACAGGGCAGCCACTGCAGCCCAGTTCAAGGATGCGGGCGCTGGGCTGCAGCCTCTGCAGAAAGGAATGTTGGTTGCGGCTGACGCCACCGGGGACGCTGGCACAATAGACCTTTGCTGGCTCCGCATAAAAGCGCGGTGTTGGCAAATCGAGTAAGACCGGTGCTTTCGACATCCCAAAACCCGTTAGCAGGGATTTTATGCGGTGGGGGAGGTGCCTCCGCCATTCAGGGATCGTTGATATTCAGGTCAGCCAATGGTGCGTCATATGCTAGCCGATTCGTGCGTCGTTTACAGATAGTTATCCGGATAAAGATAAGGAGATTCCCAACCCTCCTAGGGCCCTTAGCCAAAGAATAATTCTTTTGTAGCTTATGTTCCGAAAATGCCCCCTATCGAATGATTCGGAACAGCTATTGTCCCCTAGTATGTCAAACCCGTTAGCACTCCTATCATTCGAGTGCTAATAAGCGTACAAAGGCTGAGTGGACCACATTGGGCTGGCCACAGAAAGAGTTCCCACATGAAATTCCGGCCACTTCACGACCGCGTCGTCATCCGGCGCGCCGAAGGCGATTTGAAATCTAAAGGCGGGATCATTATCCCGGACAATGCCAAGGAAAAACCACAGGAAGGCACCGTTGTTTCTGTTGGCCCAGGATCCCGCGACGAAAGCGGCAAACTGGTCTCGCTCGACGTTAAAGCCGGCGAAGTTGTTCTCTTTGGCAAATGGTCCGGGACTGAAGTTAAGATTGACGGCGAGGATCTCCTGATCATGAAGGAGACCGATATTATGGGCATCGTAGCGACGAAATAAATGACCGGGTAGCGCCCCCCCGCGAGGCGCACCCAGCACTACTCATTTTAACAATGAATTGGACCAATCAACAATGTCTGCCAAAGAAATCAAGTTTTCCATCGACGCTCGCGACAGAATCCTGCGCGGGGTCGAAATCCTGAACAACGCCGTCAAGGTGACCCTGGGTCCGAAAGGCCGCAATGTCATCATTGACCGCTCATTTGGTGCACCGCGCATTACCAAAGACGGCGTGACCGTCGCCAAGGAAATCGAACTCGCCGACAAGTTTGAGAATATGGGCGCGCAAATGGTCCGCGAAGTCGCATCAAAGACCAACGACCTTGCGGGAGATGGTACTACCACAGCAACAGTGCTTGCGGCCTCTATCTTGCGCGAGGGGGCGAAGCTCGTTGCTGCCGGAATGAACCCGATGGATTTGAAGCGCGGTATCGACCTTGCCGTTGCTGCCGTCGTCAAGGACATCCAGGCCCGGGCCAAGAAAGTCGAATCGTCAGACGAGATCGCCCAGGTCGGCACAATCGCCGCCAACGGCGATGCCACAGTGGGCGAGATGATCGCCAAGGCCATGAAAAAGGTCGGCAATGAAGGCGTGATCACCGTCGAGGAGGCGAAAAGCGCCGAAACGGAACTCGAAGTCGTCGAGGGCATGCAGTTCGATCGCGGCTATCTTTCACCCTATTTTGTCACCAATGCCGAGAAGATGCGGGTCGAGCTCGAAGATGCCTACATCCTTCTGCACGAGAAGAAGCTCGGCAACCTTCAGGCGCTGCTGCCAATTCTCGAAGCCGTGGTCCAGAGCGGAAACCCGCTGCTGATCATCTCCGAGGATGTTGAAGGTGAAGCCTTGGCCACCCTCGTCGTTAATAAGTTGCGCGGCGGTCTCAAGGTTGCGGCCGTGAAGGCTCCAGGCTTCGGCGACCGTCGCAAGGCCATGCTGGAAGACATCGCAATCCTTACCGGCGGTCAGTTGATCTCCGAGGATCTCGGCATCAAGCTCGAGAACGTCACGATCGATATGCTCGGACGGGCAAAACGCCTGCTCATCGAGAAGGAATCCACCACAATCGTTGCTGGCTCCGGGGACAAAGCTGGTATCGCAGCTCGTGTCCAGCAAATCCGGGCACAGATCGAGGAGACCACCTCGGACTACGACAAGGAGAAGCTCCAGGAACGTCTGGCGAAACTTTCCGGCGGCGTCGCGGTCATCCGTGTTGGTGGCGCAACCGAAATCGAAGTGAAGGAGAAGAAGGACCGCATCGACGATGCATTGAACGCCACACGTGCGGCGGTGGAAGAGGGAATCGTCGCGGGCGGCGGTGTGGCACTCCTGCGCGCCAAGACAGTTTTGGCGGCTCTCAATGGTGCAAATCCTGACGTGACGGCGGGTATCTCGATCGTCCTAAAGGCTTTGGAAGCGCCTATCCGACAGATCGCCGAGAATTCCGGTGCCGAGGGTTCGATTGTGGTTGGTACACTCCTGGAGAGCACGAAACCCAATCAGGGGTTCAATGCGCAGACCGAGCTCTATGTCGATATGATCGAGGCAGGCATCGTCGATCCGGCCAAGGTTGTTCGAACGGCCCTGCAGGATGCCGGCTCGATCGCTGGACTCCTGATCACGGCAGAAGCCATGATCGCCGATGTCTCGCCGATCGGGGATAAGGCAGCATGAGGTTTGTCGCATTAGACGAGTTGATGGGTCAGGCATAGAGCTATATCGCTGCCCCCTTAATTTTGGATCGCTGATGCGTGTCAACGCTTCAGCGCACCTCTCTTTTAAAACGGGATAGAAGCGGGCATCATGCACGATGCTCAAGTGTTGTTGCTACAAGGAAGGTTCACGATGGCCACTGGTACCGTTAAATGGTTCAATTCCACCAAGGGTTTTGGTTTTATCCAGCCCGATGATGGGGGCACCGATGCGTTCGTTCATATTTCTGCTGTGGAACGCGCCGGTATGCGCGAAATCGTCGAAGGTCAGAAAATCAACTACGAGCTGGTTCGCGACAAAAAGTCGGGCAAGTTGTCCGCGGATCAGTTGAGCGCTGCGTAATCAGCGGCAGCCTTGCAATGGCCACAGTGGTGGCCCATCGCAATAGAATATAAAACAAAGGCTAGGCTCGTGCCTGGCCTTTTTCATCGGCAATCGGTTCTTAGAAGCAAAAGCCATTACATACCCCACAGGACGACTATCGTCCGGAAAATCACAAAGATTTGAGTGAACGCCGTTCAGCCGCGGCGCAAACGAAGGAGCAGCAGCTTCTCAAGAAGCTCGGGGCCATGCCAAAACCGAGCGACCCTGCTGTAATTGCCAAACGCGCCGAACGGGAAGTAATTGCCTCGGCACGTGAAGCCAGACGAGCAGATCGGGAACGATCAGTGCAGGAGGCCTCGCCCGTCGCGCTGCAGAGGCTGTTCAGCAGCGGCTTCTTCCAAGGTTTGCTCCAGGGCCCAAACCAGACCCCACGCAGCCGGATGAACCATTGCCGATGCCGGACGATGATCCATTCCCGGCACCTCCGAAACCGCCTTCGAAAGAGCCTTTACCGGACGGTCCGAAGATTGGTGACAACACTGATGATGTCCCGCGTTCGCGTGAAGGGTAGGGTTCTGGTGCGCCGACGACAGAACATTGGCGTATCGCATTATGAGGCTGAGCGGTGTAGGTACGCCGCCGACTGACGAACAGTGGCGGGGCCGAGGCTCTGTCATTCGGGTTCCCGGCAGATGATGACAGTTGAGACTCGCGATCGGGAGCTTGGCTTGAATCCATGGCCGAAGCTCATGAGGCATTGTGCGTGCCTCGTACTTGCCGAGAAAAACGCCTTGGGGATTCATGATGCGGAGCCTTTCGAATCCTGCTGAATTCCTGTCTCGCAATTCGCCAATGTCCTGAGAACGTTTTTGCAAATGGGGAGAGCGAGTTACAATCGAGGCCAGGAAGGACTTCGGAGAGATTTGCCGGACAGATCCAGATCGAATTACGTCGAGAGCGCCTCCGGGACGGCGAGATCGGGCCGTCGATCGACGATCGCAAGAAGATCATGTAACCTTGCAGAGCGCCGAGCGAGCAGGAAGATGGAAACTCTCTCTCTCCTTCGACGGATCTGGCCCCGACTGCAATTCCTTTCGGCCGGTGCAGGACTAGACAAGCATTCGAACGGTCTTCGGAACCGCGGAATTTTAAGAACCCACAATGGACGTAGTGCCAAGGGCTGCCGGGCCGGTCATGGGGGGCGGTCTACCATGTTGAAGGAGATGCTCGCGTTTTTCAAGCCCGAACCGCGCTCGGATCGTGGCTTGCGGCTGCTCTCTCGTTGGTCTCTTTAGCCTGCCGTTTCTGCTCTACCGCACCATCACGGAGGACCGAATTCTTTGTGTGGAGCTTGCTGGCTATTCGGATTACGCCGCGCGGGTCCGATGGCGGCTTCTCCCGGGTATTTGGTGAGAGCCAAACCTCCTTAGGAAGCGTGCTGCGAAGGTCGTCGCGGCCTGCCAATGCAGCTAATTTTTGCCGTGGTCCTGTAGGCTCACGTTTTGCGTCCGATGTGTGCAATTCCGAAAACGATGGCTCTTGGCAGTTGATGCCACACTGCGAGGTATTTTTTGGTTCGCTTCCCCGATCGTAGTCGGGAAGACAAATGGGGGAGGCCTTTCCATGACTGCAGTGATTAGAAAATACGGGGAGCGTCCCCGACGTGGCGGATTGGGAAGTGCCGCGACCGATCATGACCAAAGTACTATTCTAGAGATGCCCGCCCAATGGCAATATTGACAAGCCGTCGCCGTCCTTGAACGGCACAGCTTCGCTGCATTCAATGGGACGGAAATCAAGGAATAGTGTTACCTCACTAGGCGCAGAGGTATAGGGTCGCGTCAGCGCTGCACAAAGAATGCGCGTAACTGTTGATTTGTCATGGTATAGGGGGAGGTCTCGGATAGGACCACGAGAATTACGCCGTTTGGTAGCTCCGCGATCGCACCCGAGGAAGCAGCGTCCACCAACACCAGAGTCTGGGTAGCGAGCATGGATCCGGCGCCGCTGACGAATCCAAGCAATGTGGATATGGGTTGGCGGTGATAGAAGCCCAAGAGCAGTGCGACGTCGCCGTTGCTTAAGACCTCACCACTCATCGAAAGCGGGCCATACTGAAAATCATGGACGTCAAATTGCCATTCAGGTGTGCATCCGACGCAGGTGCTGACAAGCCAGACGTTACGATCGTTGTCGCTGTCGTTGTCAATATAGATAACATGATCCCTATAAGCACCAATAGGAAGGGGATGTATAATCTTGTCTGGGTCGGAGGTATCTGCCACCGAAACTCTCGACGCAATCCCATCGCTGGACACCTCGGCGGTCAGGAGTTTGGTCCATGCATAGGTACGCTCGACCGAATTGGTCGCAAACATCCCCGCAATCGCAAACCTGTTATTTCCGAGCGATGAAATCCCTCCGATTGAACCGTCCCATAAATCGGGATCATCAGGTGCTTGAATGATTTCCTCGTGACGAATCGCTCCCTGCTTATCCAGTTTCAGTATCCAGGGATGTGTGGTTGTCGACCCGAAGATGCCGTTCGGAGGTTGCTGGCCACTTGCACCAACAACTATGAACCCATCGCGCAACAAGATAATATCGCTGAAGGAGTCAGAGCGAACGCGCCAAGTATCGCGCGTGAAGCCAAGCTTGCCGAGAAACTCACCGCCTTCAATATTAAATTTGGCGAGTATGGCTTGCTTTGGGAGGAGGTCATTTTGTGATATCGGGCGACCGGGGCTTTCGGAGCCAGCGACGACCAGCGTGCGCTGATCGAGTTTGACCGCCGAAGAAAATGATGAATCACCAGGTCCTGAGAAAATACGCGTCCAAAGCACCCTTTCTCTCGTGAAACGCTGTAGATACCCATCAGAATATTCTGTGTATCCCAAGCTTGGCGTCTTCTTTGTCCCAACGGCGATAAACGACCCATCCCCAACCACGATTATCCGTGCCACGTCATAGGTGCCACCAGGCTCGCTCAACTCAAGTTGAGAAACAATTTTTGAAGCTTGGGCGCGTGGAGCGATCACCAACACAACGATGCAAATAAGCACTGCGCCAAGCAAGTCGATGCGGTAAGGCTGAGACGAAGTCATTTGCCGGACTCGAAAATCGGCGCGAACGTCGGGTTGATGACGGCAGCAATGTTAAGATCGCCCTTTAATTCATCGGGATGCAATTCGCCGGATGACTGTACGGCCACGAGCGTGACGACGCTCGTTCCTGAATCAGCGACATCTCCGGAAAAGAGTGGTGCGCCACTTGTGCCATTGAATGATTGGCACAGATGCTGGATCTGGTAGTCATCCGAGTATGCAGCGAAACATAGCGGACTGTCATCGGCAAAAAGATTAGTCGCCCAATCGCCTGATTCCAAAAGATGCGAAACGGACTGGATGGGCGAGAAGCTGAGTCTGGAATGGAGTTTATTGCTCCGTCCCAGAAATTCGTGGTAACCGACCATCGTCAGTCGATCACCCATACTAATCTGCCCCACTCTTATGTGGAGCGTCGGGTCGAGTGGCAGGTTCTCGGCGAGCCTCACGAAGATTACATCGTTAGATGTGTCCGGCGGGCTACCAAGCAACTGTATATTCGACACGACTCCAGCACTTGAGACCTCGCCGACAATTTGGTCTGGCGAAACGATTTGATTTGCTGCTTTCGCCAATCCGGGGTTTGGGAGGAAGTATGCGGTAAAATCGTTGGTTACATCATCCACCTGTTGTAAAAGGCTCCGCAAGAAGCAATGACGAGCCGTGACGATGGTGTTCGTATTAATGAGGGTCGCCGTGCAAAGTAGGGCAGGCGATACCGGTCCGCTCGTACCAACGATAACGCCAATTCTATTAACGATCCTTTCGCTCGCGATTGCCGTGGGAGTCGACAGGCAGGATTTTGCATAGGCGTCGTAGAGAGCCGAACACTTGGAGACGGTCTCGACCTGCATGTCGGAAAGAACTTCAAGGGAACCGAGATCCTCACTGGCAAACATGCAGGACCTATTGAAGTCATCGATCGCGTTATCTCCAAGGCCACCTGGGGAGAATGTGCGCAATCCCGTCACCGCTTTCGAGCACCCTTTTATCCTGGCGCTTTCGATAGCAGTCGGGCTAACAACGAAAGTTGGGATCTTTCCGGAATAGCCTAGGCCCGTAGTGTCGGAGTAAGGAGTTTCAAGAAATGCGACTCCAGCTTCAGGTTCCATAGGCTGGCAATTCAGGCAGAGACCTTTCAGCCGGTCCTGCAGAACATTAGTTCCGCCAAACGGATCATGGACATCAACTGGTGTTGATGGATCGGTAAGAATGGAAACGTATTTGCCAACAAGGTTTCCAAAACTGACGGTGGTGCCGGATGCGCGAAGATTATGAAGTGACTCCCATGTCAGCGGCAAGGTGAAGCCGTTATTATCGATCGAAACAGTTCCTTGCGCACCCAACACGATTGGAATGTCCTGGTCGAAGGGCAATGTCTGACTACCCGGACCGATGGTTATCGTGCCCGGTGGAAAAGTCTGCGTGTTAAAGTCGCCGGTCTCAAAATTGCTCCACTTGGATTGCTGTCCCTGCAAACCTGGCGTTCCAAGGCGCAAACCACCAATCGGGGGAAATGCAGTCGTTCCATTGCCACCGCCCGAGAAACCCGGGCTGCCGCCGAAGCTTCCTCCACCCGAGAAGCCGCCACTAGGCGCCCCGCCGAACCCGCCATCTTCGGCAAGGACGGGAGCGCTTAACAATAGGCTGATTGCGAGCACCAGGCGCTGTCTCATGTCGTTAGACCAGCTTCGAACAGGAATGATTCCAAATCGCGCCGCTCCAAAAGCCCCTTCATGGCTGGATCTCCCTCCCAGATACGCTTCATCGCCGTTATCTGTCCAGGAATAGCGGAGAAGTTTTGCGCAACCATCAACTGATGGATGTTGTACATCTCCTTTCGTCGTGCATTGCCTGGAGATACCTTGCTTCCGCGGTTGTAGACAAGCGATACAAGAGCACCGAAGCTGTTGTCTGTGAGTTTGTCGGTGTTCGGAAACGCATCTTCGGTCTCCGCAATGACGCACGGCAGAAAGTTTCTGAATTGCTTCATGGCGGCGTCCCACGGCACTGCTGTACTTTTGACAGTTGGCAGGGCGGCGCTAGCTTTACCCCCCGTGAGATTGGCTACAGTCTGCAGGAGGCCTATGGCTTCACTATCAATGATGCTCTTCCAGTCCTCAGCGAACTGGGCCGCATTAACGTATCCGATGTCATATCCGACGCCGATGGTGACCCCGGAGTTTCCTTTCGGCCAAATCGGGTGGACAAGCTTCCTTTCGTAAACCGCCCGCCCCGATACCTCGAAACGCACGATGAGATCGATGGCCCGCTCTGAAATATTTCGCTTTGAGCGCCGGCGATAAGCCTTGCCCTGAGCTTCAACTTGCTTGAACGTTCGAAAATCAAATTCGCGCTGCCTCTGTGCATTGAGGATGTCGATATCGGAAACCGCGGCGAGGCCGTTGTCAAATGCTTGAAATGCATTTCCGGATGCTGCGAAAAGCCGACTCGAATATATTACTCCGGCAAGCGCCAAAAAACTGCGTCGATACATGGCTCAACTCCAAAAATGCTGTTCGGGTTATAGTTTGGTATTTGTTTCCCGTGTTCTAGGCAGTCGATAGTATTCTCTATGCACCAGCAATTCGATTTTATACTAGAATTATTACTTCAACCGGAAAATGAGTGACACAAATTGATTGTCGTTTAATCCTAGTTTAGAAACCGAAGGATCGGATCAAGGCATCATTTCGCATCAGGATGCCCGGCGTCACCCCTTGCACAGCGCTGTTTCCCGAATTCAATTTGTTCAACGTTTGGATTGCATGATCATTCACGGCTTTGGCATCGCCAATCTTACCGTTCTGAATGAGCTTTGGAACCAGCCCCACCATCCGCACCCCTTCACTGTCCTTTTCCTCTAGGGCTTGGCGGATGTCTTCCGCGCGCAGCGGAGAGAACTGAGCAGCACTGACGTGCTGAACGTCGATGTGTTGTATAACATCCCTCAGAATGTCGACAAGATCATCTTGGAGGCCATACGGACTGAAGCTCACCTTGTTGGTGCTGCGCGTGTATAAGAAATAGTTTGCCGTAAACCAGCCATTGACTGCCCTCTTGTAGATCCCCGACATCGGCTTATCGTTCTTGGCCAGAAACAATGCCGACGCTCTGCAAATATAAAGCGTCCTGAAAGCAGTTGGCAGCAAACTCTGCCGCATACCGTTGCAATGGGTCGCCACGAGCGACGAGACATTCTCCGATGTTATCATTGGGCGCGATAGAAATAGATCGATCTCCTGGCCGCCGAACGCGGCGACACTGAATACAGGTATTGAAGTAGCCTCTTCGGAATCATGCCATTTGAGAAAAATCTGTGTCGGCTGCTTTTGAATGTCGTCTGGAGACAACGACACCGAGATCGGGCTTGTACCCAGTTTGTCAACAATCGGTTTGGCGTCAAAAGCGCTATTAATCCACAACGAGTCATCAGCAGTCGTATCGGTTGCATAAACCTTCAGTGATATTTCGTCACTCCAAGCTACGCGCGGGATCGCTAACAAAATGGAGGAAGCGATGAGGCACCACAGAAGCGAAACCGTCTTTTTCATGACATACCTTACGATTTGGGGGGAGCTTCACCCATCTTGAGACCAACAAGCATCATTACGTAAACTGAGAGGGTGCCTGCAGTATTGAGAAAGAACTGGCTGATTGCCTCACTGTCTGGTACCTCGATGTTCGACGTAGCGATGCTGAAAAGCAAAGCATTCACGATGCACGCAAAAACAGCCAACAACGGAATCAGAAATAAAACCGCTGACCAACTCGTCATAAAAATGCTTCGATAATTGACCGCGGTCAGTGCCGTGGCCACCGGCAGCAACATCTGCGTTATCGTGTTGGTGTAGTTCTTGGGATCGGCGGAAACCGTTTTGATCGCGTTGACAATAACGCCTTCAATCAAGCCCGACTGGGTAAAAAAGACGTAATAGACAAAAAAGCCGAAGACAACGATAACCGGGCCACAATAAAACAGAAGCAACATCACCAAAAGCAGCAACTGCGGTGAGTAAGCGCTTGTGGCATCCGGTTGTTTTGCCCCGTCTTCCGGGGCATCCTCTAGAGCTGGGTCTTTAGCGCCTTCTGCTGCCGGTGTACCAGGGGTTAATGTAAATGTTGGCATTACTTTGTTCCTTCACTCGCCTAAACTAACCAATCAGCGCCATCCCCAAACCTTTATCCAGCATTGCCTGCACTTTTGAAGCAGCCTCCCCCTTCGTGATGATGCCATCGGAATTCACGTCCAGTCCGCTATTCTGCGAGTATTGCACGCTGCCCCTGGCAAACAGCGTCGTCGAATCCGAGTCTCCCACGGCGGCTGGCCAGAGAATGGCCATGTATACGTCGGAGAGACCTCTGAGTTTGCCGGTGAAGCGCTCAAAATATTTTGCCACGAAGTCCATCTGGCGTACGGCGTTCATACCTGCCAGCTGTTCTATGGATGTGCCAAGGTCTCGCGCAGTAGTTGGCATGAATTGAATTAAGCCCGTCGCTTTACTTATCCTATTTTGTATTTTGGGTGAAAATGTCTGGCCAGTCTCAAATGCCATTGCTGAGACCAGGTGGTTGGGATCGCACTGCAGCCCCTGCGCTACCTCAATGATCTTTGCCTTTAACGCTGGATCAAGAACTTTTCCCCACGCGATTTGCATTGCGCTGCTGCGATCGCGACCTGAAGGCAAACTGATAGCGTCTGCTTGCAGCGCTGCTGGTGGAGTGGCTAAGTTTGCTGGCGAGTCGATCCTGCATTGCATTAGAGCAAAAAGGTTCTCGCCGTTCACCACGATAGGAAAGAGGTAACCGTCAGGTCTGAGAGGCAACGGCCGCTTGGTGACCGAATTCCCGACATTGCCGCCGATAATCCAGACCTTGTCTGCTTCCACGCTGACTACAATATCCGAGTGACCGTGGTAATTGCCTTGCTGTTGGTTGTCATAGTCGATGCCGGGTTCTCGTCCCCAACACACTATGTCGCCGACTGCAGGCTTTTGTTCGTTTAGCCGCCATCCCCAATAACCAGCCGCTTCACGACTACTTAAACGATCCCGAATGGCTTGATAGATGAATACCGCATGAAGGGTTGAATAGCGAAACCTGTCTTCGGCACCCGACATCTTCATGATCCAAGAAGTGAACGCAGCCGACCAGGGCATCCCGATATTAAGCCCATCAACTCCATGTGTGCCCGTCCCGTCGAGCCAATAGACACCAATCCGCTGATAAAATCCGTCTTCCTGTTCCTTGCGACCAATTTTGATCGCTCGGCCGTCTACGTCGTATTGTTGATTTCCAAAAAAGTTCCACTCGTTGGTCGCTCTGCTAATCGCCTGAGATTTAAAGGAATTTCCCCCCGCTTCGGCGTCCTCGACCAGGCCGTTCACTTGCGGATATATATCCCGGCTCGGACCATCTGGTTCAATTTGCGCTACCGCAGGCGCATCCTTGTCCGGATAGGTTGCAACGAGGGTTAACTTACCAGAGTCCGACGGAACCAGTACAACCGACGCCCCCTCTCCCTCAAAAATGACCTTCAATTGATTTGCTTCCTCAGCACTTAGATCACGCACGACAACTGGCCCCGGCATAGCTTTCCGCTCCCTAATTTGACAGCCCGGCATCGCGTGCTAGTTGCGCCGCTTCTGAGCTATACGTTGGATTTGAAATGACAATTTCCAAGCGCTCGGTGACCCCTCGTCGCTTCAGAAGGGATTTGAGCTTTTCTGCCTGAGCAGCATTATATTTCCCGTTTTGGACCAAGGAGTTTCGAAGCAACACAGATGCGCTATCACGGGACAAACTGTAGACGATTGCCGCCTCCTTATCGTCCTGAGCGAGCTGCTCGGCGGCGCTAACAGTCGCATTGGCTTTTATCACCCCACCTGTTAGAGTGCCTGCTCGGTAATATTCCTCGATGTCAGACAAAGCGAATGCAAGCGGGTAGTCACTGTCGCTCTGCCTCATCCGTCGAATTATGAGGCTGGCGACAGCGGCCCGATTGGCGCGCATCTGCGTTTGAAGCAGTTGCGTTGTTTGCTTGAAGAGAACGGAATCGTTGAAGTTGGCAGTCGTCGCATTAAGGAACGACGCCGAACCAGTGAGTATATTTTTCGTGCCAACCGGTGTAATCAGAGTCGCCGTTGTTGTCGCCGCGTTTGCGGCTGTGCTGGATAGAAAGCCAAACGTTTGTGACTCGGTGGTTAAAGATGCTTCATAAGCCGTATACGCCACGTCAATCGCATACATTCTCGCGGCTATCAGGTTGTTTCGATACGCAATTCGCGCTGGCCCGGTAAATCCCATGTAAGAACTAAAGTCGACATGACCGAATTGAGATCTAATGGTGGCAGTTTCTTCTGAGACTGGCATTAGTCGCTGGGGACCTGACTGAAGCGAAGGTGTACAAGCGACACATATCGTCAGCGCAAGCATTGGCACTACCCGCAATAATTTTGCGGTGCTTGGCACGCAACTCATCGATCGCACAAACGATGTTGCGCAGACGATCTGACACACATTTGATATATTTCCCCCTATAGGAAGAGGAAGCTCCAATAAATATACTTTGGTGTCAAGTAAATTCTCTGGATAAGTTTGTTATTATGCTTGGATTATAATGATGTACATCCTTCGATTTAGATCATTACGCTTACGGTTTTTTAAAAAATGTCCTTAGTTGACATATTTTGCCGACAAATCTTAAGTACAACGTATAAGTTTTCTCTAAATATAGGGATTAAAAATATATCTGCGGTGACTTTGCGACGAAGCGATATAGAGTGGTGATATCATGTGCGTTAAAAATGGTTAACACGATAAGATGATGAACATGTCACAATTACGAAGCAATATAAGTTCTATTGGATATTGTCAGAACACACACGCTTACCCCGAAACTTGCACTTTTTCTCGATATAACACCGTGCCTTTCTATGGATTTGCGCTGGATGCATAAGTCCGGGAGCGGAGATAGCAATTTAGACGGGCGGCATTGGAGCCTGAATCCGTCGTTGGCCACAATTAGGTTCATAATGCGCTCGTCATTTCGTCTTCTTCTTGCAACGAACGCACTTCGGGCGGGTGTGCCCGCTTTGGATCACCGCCTAAAACAGGCTTAAACCCAGCACCTGCGTGCTTTTTCCTCCGCGTTGGCTCCCCCTCAATAACGATCCACGTGCCAATTTGCACATTGACGTGAACATGGCGATCGTGATCAGCGGTCCTCCTATGTCCAGGCGGCCGTGGATCAAGATACCGGGAATGCCAGAAAGAAGGCCCGCGTTCCGAATCAGAATACCATCCTCAAGCCATCCCTTGTGCCGCCAGTAGTGCGTGACGAGACGGGCAAAGCCTAGTCGAAATGAAGCGTTCTCCCAGCGAGGATGTGGCTTGTGGTTTGAATGCACCGCTACGATGGCCATTTCCCAGTCAGCCCAACAGCGTGCGGCCTTATCGCGAACGGCGGGATCAGGACTCATCAGCAGATGGTGATAAGCCTCGGCAAGATTGCCACCGCAGTCCACTGCGGCAGCACCATCGCGAAACCGCTCCCACGCCTCCGGAAAGAACATGCCAACCCCGCGGGTCATCCAGTCAATTTCTTGAGCAGTTGTTGTCGCGATACTATAGAGCACCATTTGTGTGACGTGGGCAGGATACCGCTGCGCATGGGCCAGTGCCAACGTCGATCCCCAAGAACCGCCGAGCACCAACCATCTGTCAATGTCGAGATGCCGGCGCAGCCGTTCAATATCAGCGAGAAGATGGTCTGTCGTATTGGTGGAAAGATCGACGTTCGATTCGCTGGCATGCGGAGTGCTTTTGCCCGAACCGCGTTGATCGAATAAAACAATACGATAAACTTCTGGGTTGAAGTAGCGCCGAGCCGTTGCTGAAGAACCAGAGCCTGGACCGCCATGCAGAACAAGGGCGGGCTTGCCGGATGGGTTGCCACAGACCTCTCAGTAGACACAATGACCGTCACCGACATCAAGCTGGCCCGTGGCGTACGGTTCTATGTGTGGGTAAAGGACGGTCATCAACGTCGATATAGATCGTTCCTGTATTACTTTTACGACGACCGCCACCGCCTGCACCGCTATCAGCGTTGGTCAGTTGCGGACGGCGAAAAACGCGCAAAATCATAGGGCATTGCTAGTATCAACGATTGGTCCTTGTGTGGGTACTTGTTGTCATTGGCCACCCTTGATGCCAAGCTGGCTACCCGTCGCATCCACAGCACCTCTCGGGTCGGCGATCTTGCAAATCAGGCGTCTGCGACAGTCAGACAGTGGGCTAATATCGATCACCAATCAGCAGCGCAAGCGAGCCATGCCAAGAGCATCGACAAAGGTTCCCGCCTTGAATGCGTAGGATCGCCGTACCCCCTCGCGTTCGAAGCCGAATTTTTCGTATAAACGGATCGCTGGAGCGTTGTCAGTGTAGACCGTCAGCTCAAGACGTTTAAACGCTAGCCAGTTGTCAGCTGCGTCGATCAGCTCTCCTATCAGCGCCGTGCCGATTCCTTTCCCAACATGATCGTCATGCACACCGATCCCCAACTCGGCAGCATGAGCACGGCGTCCAGAGTAAGGATGAAGACCAGCCTGACCGACTATGACACCATCAATCAGAGCGACGATGCTGAGCGAATTCGGCCCTTGGCTTTCCAGCCATTTCTTCGTCTGTTCGGGTCGTTGATACGGCAGACGTAGCGTGCCGGCCCGAAAGCCCGGTAGATTTATCAGAGCTGACAGGCCCTCAAAGTCTTCAATGCGCGTTGCTCGGATCGACAGCCCAGGTGGCTGCCTCTCGGCGAGCGGCTTTAAAACGTCGGATGACTGGTCGGTATTTTGGTTCATGGTCGCTCTCCATTTCTGTGAGGGAGGAGAGCGGAGTGTTGCGACCCTGCTCGCCTCCGCAGGGTTCGCAGGTTGATCGATCGCGACTAACGCAACGCCACTCCCGCACACCCTTCAAGGTGCGAGGTCATGAGTATGATGGCGATGCGAGCGTTGATCATGGACCAATGATAGCGAATCCGGACCGTTCAGCAAGAGTAGCTGAAAAATCAGGATATTCGCGACATTTAAAGACCGTCAATCAGTTCACGTCCCGCCAAGAACCGGATGGACGAACCTGCAAGATCATCCCCAGCGGGTTCGCATAGGCCCCCGAGGTGTTGGGCCAAGAATGCCTCCACCACAGCATGGTAAGAGCGACGGTTTTCCATCCGTTGAACACCGTGCCCCTCATCGGGATAGAGGACGTAGGTGACCGGGATGCCGTGCCTTTGCATGGCGGAGACGATTTGCTCCGATTCCGACGCCTTGACCCGAACATCATTCGCGCCCTGCACAATGAGCAGCGGTCTTTCAATTCGATCGACATGATTTAGGGGCGCGCGTTCCTCCAGAAAGCGCCGGCCCTCTTCCGTACTGAAATCTCCAAGCCGAGACCTGTAAACAGATTTCCGCGTTTTCCAGTATTCGGGGATTGTATCGAGGAACGTTAAAAGATTAGAGATGCCAACCAAATCCACGGCGCAAGCGAACTTGTCAGGGGTCAAGGTGAGACCTGCAAGAGCCGCATAGCCCCCGTAGCTGCCGCCCATGATGGCGATGCGGTCAGGATCGGCGATCCCTTCCGACACCGCCCAATCGACAGCATCAATGAGATCCGTCTGCATCTTGCCGCCCCACTCTTTGTTCGCGGCATTGAGGAAAGCCTTGCCGAACCCTGTAGAGCCTCTGAAATTGACGCTCAGAACGGCGTATCCACGGTTCGCCAGCCATTGGTGTGTCGGATTTAGGCCCCATCGATCTCTCATCCACGGTCCGCCGTGAACGACAAGCACTATCGGCAAGGGCCCGGATGCTATGGATGGCCGAGACAAATAGCAGACAAGTTCAAGGCCATCCCTTGCCTTCACGATAACCGGTTCCATGCGTGCTAAAGCAAAGGTTTCTAGCTTGGGCTGCGCGCGCCTATGAAGGCGCTTCTCACCTCATTCTATAGTTGTTGATTGTTGTATCCTTCCGGGAGCCGCGCATTGTAAGTTACTAAAGATTCGATCAATCTCCCGAAGAACGATCCCCGTGCGTCGATGGTCGGGACCTTTCCAAAATAACATTCAACATCGACAGGACTATCATGGCCAGACCGTACGCCACCGAAATGGAGCATCTCGATGAAACCTTCGAATGGGCAAAAAACGTCGAAATCGACGCCCTCAGGGCGGCGGTGCGGGTGGCCGCAACGCTTCCGCTCCAGGCGATCGGATCGGGTGGCTCCCTCACAGCCGCGCATGCCCTTGTATATCTTCACCAGCACTTGGCAGGGCGACTGGCAACAGTATCAACGCCACTAGAAGCGGTCAGCGAACAGCTAGGGGGACTATCGCACTGGCTAATTAGTGCTGGGGGCCGCAACGTCGACATCGTCGCTGCAGCTAAGACCCTGCTTCTTTACGAGCCAAAGCAACTTACGGCCATGTGCGGTCGCCTCGACAGTCCGTTGTCCGATCTCTGCCACAGCCACCCCTATTCCGATCTACTGGTTTTTCCCCCACCTGCAGGCAAAGACGGGTTCTTGGCGACAAACTCACTCCTCGGCTTCGTCGCCCTGTTGACGAGAGCGTACGCCCTCGAATTCGGCGATGGTGATCTATGGGATCACTGTGCCTCGGAAGTCAGCAGCCTCCTTCAGTCCAGCGCTTCCTCGGCTTTTTCTTGGCGGAGTGAGACAGACGGACTTTGGCCCCGCAGCACCACACTTGTCGTTCATGGTCCGACGACCAAAGTCGGCGCGATCGACCTTGAATCGAAGTTCACGGAAGCGGCTCTTGGTAACCTGCAAATCGCCGACTACCGCAACTTTGCGCATGGCCGTCACCATTGGCTGGCAAAGCGCGGCGAGGCGAGTGCCATCCTTGCCTTCATTTCGGATGATGATCGGGAACTTGCGCATCGGACGCTCGCACTCATCCCAGATGGTATTCCGATCGCAACCATTTCTCTATCGGGCCGTCCTGCTGCCGCCATGCTGTCGTCGCTTGTCGCTGCGCTACGCATCACTGAATGGGCGGGAATTGCCCGCGGCATCGATCCCGGCCGTCCTGGAGTCCCAGATTTTGGCCGCAAGCTTTACAATTTGCCTCTTCCGCGACCACGTCCGAAAACTATGCCTGTTGCGCTCAGTCCGCGTGAAGAAGCTGCGATAAGGCGGAAAGCCGGAAAGCCTGCGGCGAGCATGCATCGTGACGAGCTGATAAGGTGGAAGAAGGCGGCCATAGCCTTCCGATCTCAACTCGTAGGCAAGGACTTCTCCGCGATCTGTTTCGACTATGACGGAACATTGGTGGACACGCGCCATCGCTTTCACCGCCCAATCGAACGGGTCAAAGATGAGATTGTCCGGCTGATTGAAAGCGGCGGTCGGGTAGCGATCGCCACCGGTCGTGGTGCTTCGGTTGGGCGTGATCTTCGCGACACGCTCCCGAAGCAGTATTGGAACGACATCCTTGTTGGCTATTACAACGGGGCGGACATTGCCCTTCTCGCCGAACCTACTGCCCCAGATGGAACAGCCGCTTGCTGCCCGGAGCTTGCGCCACTCGCCGCCGCCTTGCGTACCCACCCTGAGCTTGGGGAATGGGCAAAGCAGACCGACCGTCCTTTCCAGATTACGCTTGAAACAGAAGGCGCCGTCCCAGAGGGACGGCTGTGGGATCTGGCCTATCAGGTCATCATTGCAGCCGGCGCTTCCGGCGTCAAAGTGACTCGGTCCAGCCATTCGGTCGATATCGTCGCTGCTGCAGTCTCAAAGCTCAATGTCGTTCAGCGATTACAGCAAGAGGTCGGTGGCGGCAGCGTTTTGGCCATCGGTGATCGCGGCCGCTGGCCGGGAAACGATCACGAACTTTTGGATAGCGTCGACAGTCTGAGCGTGGACGAGACTAGCGTCGATCCGGCACGTTGTTGGAATTTCGCCAGCGGCGGCCAGCGTGGCGTTGAGGCAACGCTCGAATATCTCCAGCTCCTTGTCATGCGAAACGGGCGACTGAGGTTCGAAGAGGGCGCGTTTGTATGAATGAAGACCTCGGGCTGAAAATCCTCAGCGAGATTATGGCGTGGGACGACGAACAGGCTCGCAGGGAATTCGCATGGCTTCGCCTGATGTCCAGGCTCAAATATGATGGCTATCGCGATTTTCAGGCCGGGATGCGATTCATCGAAAGTCTCGCGACCTGGCTGCAGCAATTTGAAAAGATAGAACGGCCGACCGCCTACTCCTTTGTCCGGGACGTGCTTGTTTACGTCGGGCCGAATGAAATGAACCGGTTGGTGGAGCAGCTCTATCCGGCAGCCGTGCGCGAGCAAATCGTGGGTATGGTTGCGCGGGAAAGGTCCATTCCACGCTACCGGGTCCTGGCCGACGATCAAGCCCGGGCCGCTGTGGAGCGACTGCGGAAACAGACTCTATTCATGGGGCTGAGCGACGGCGCCCATATCGATGGTATTCGCCACTCAACCGTTGGATTGTTGTCCAATGAACAATTTGTTTTGGCGACACAGCTCGACCAGCAGAAATGGCAAGACCTGGTCAAGGACCTTCGCGACCGTGTGGAGGATGAGACAGCCCGGTTCCGTCTCGTGTACCTTATCGACGATTTTGTTGGAACCGGAACCTCATTCCACCGGTGGAATGAGGACAAAAGCAAGTGGTCCGGAAAGCTGCAGCGGTTCAAGGAGTCGCTTGAGAGTGCTGTAAAGCTCATTGGAGAGCACGTTTGTGCGCCCGGCTGGGTTCTCTGCATCCATCACTACATCGCCACGGATGCCGGAGCGAAAGCCATGGAAGACAGGGTTAATGGTGCGCTCGAGCACCTTCAAACCAACGGGTGGGCAAAGGAAATCCGCTTCACGTATGGCTCCAAGTTGCCCGCGGAACTTCCCATCTACACTACGCAGCGTTTTGCCGATTTCATTGCTTTGACGAACAAGTATTACGATCCTGCAATCGAGACAAAGCACACGGCCATTGGCGGCGTCCCGCATATCGGGTTAGGTTACGGTGGCTGTGCCTTGCCAGTCGTGCTTGACCACAACACCCCCAATAATTCCGTCGCTCTTCTTTGGGCAGAAACCGAAGGCGGTGAGCGGGACGGAGAAAAAGCGCCGGCAATGCGTCCGTTATTCCGGCGCCGTCAGAGACATTCATAACCCATGGTCAATCCCTTCGAAAAACGCGCAACCGAATATCTTCGTGATGACGAGGCTTTCCTGGCCGTCGTCACGCCGGAGCCCTTGGCGACCTTCTTTCAAAAGCATGCAGAGCAGGGCAAGCTTTATGATCGCCTGACCACCATCGTCGGCACGCCGGGTAGTGGTAAGACGACGCTGGCGAGGCTGTTCCAGTATTCGACCTTGCGAACCCTGTTGCGCAACGGCGGACAGGATCTTTATGACGACCTGATCGATACGTTGGGCACGTGCGGCGCAATCCATGAGGGTATTCCCGCAGTCATTGGTGGGCGTGTGCCGCTTGAGGCAGAATATCGCGAGTTCTGGGAGTTTCCCTACCCCGAAGAATTGAAGAGCGCGCTGATGATTGCACTCTTGCAAGCCCGCACCGTGCTCGCCTGGTTGCGCAATGTTCAAACCTCCGGTGTTCGTCTCGACAATGTCGAGATCACGGCACGCCCTGATACCGAGGCGGCCCTGACCGCGATCGGTGGAACGAGCGGGCAGGGACTGCTCGCAAGGGCGCGAGAGATCGAGCTGGCAATCTACAATATATCGGCGGCGCTCGTTCCGCCTGATCTGAATGACATCGATCACGACGGAGCAGCTGCAGCCTATCGTCCATTCGACGTCATAGAAGCATTCAAGGTGAAGGATGGCAACCGTGTCCTTGCGCTCAAGCCGCTCGCCATCTTCGACGACGCACATAGTCTGCACCCGGCCCAATTTTCGTCTTTTCACCGCTGGTTGAGCCGCCGCGAGATGCGGGTGTCGCGGTGGGTCCTTACCCGTCTCGATGCATTGTCGCCATCAGACGTGCTTCTGGAAGAAAGTGAGGATCCGCAATCGGATGACCCTGGCCTCAAGAAATCACGCGAGACGACAACGATCTGGATGCAAAGCGGAGGCGATCGCGCCAATCAGCGCCGGGCCTTCCGCAAGATGGCCAAGGGCATGGCCAACCGTTACCTCGCGCAAATGGAGATATTCCGACGAAAGGGCTTAAGAGATCTCGGGAACCTTTTGGCGGTTCAAGTTGATCCGATCGCCCTGTCGAAGCAAGACAAGCTCATCGACCAGGTGGACGCCCTTCAACGGCGCTACAATATCACCTTCGAAAGACGTGCGATGTTGGAGGAGGAGATTGCCAATGCGCTGCGCGACAGCGGCGAAGATTGCCAGGAAATGCGGCTCGCTATGTTGGCGATCCTCATCCATCGCTACGTGAACCGTGTCCCCCAGCATGGCTTGTTCGAGGACGAGGGGCAGGATGTCGAGCCGTCCAGGCCGCTGGTTGCAGACGATAAGGTCTTTGAAGGTGCCAAGATTCACCTCATGCACAGGCAGGACCGGCCTTATTTTTACGGGATCGATCTGCTTTGCGATGCGGGTTCGGAAAACGCCGAGCAATTCCTTCAGCTCGCCTCCCGGCTGGTCGCGCAATCGGAAACGCAAGTCATTCGCTCGAAGTCACCCAGCCTTGCAGCTGCAAAACAACATAGTCTTTTGCGCGAACGGGCTGCGGAGATGATCCGCGAGTGGGACTTTCCTCATCACCAGCAGGTGCGCAAGCTCTGCCATGGCATTGCGATAGCCTGCATCAAGAAAAGCCTCGAGGGCAATGCGTCTCTTGGCGGGGGAGCGAACGCTTTCGGCATACCGCAGGATGAGTTCTTCGAAATTCCCCGCACCCATCCCGAGTTGGCCCGGATCTTGAAGTTTGGTATCGCATACAATGCATTCGTTCTAGTACCGAATCACGGAACCAAGAAAAAGCTTTGGGTCCTGATCGAGCTGGGCGGCGCACCGCTCCTGCATCACCGTCTGACGTTCAAACGAGGCGGTTTCTTGGAGCGGAGGACCAGCGACCTTGTGCGGATACTGGGGGAGGCGCAAAAGTGATCCATCGATGGCGGTGGGACCCCTGCATCTCGCACAGCGGACCCGAGGTAAGCACCTTTATCCGAGACTATTTTCATGGGGCGGATCGGAACGTGCTTCTAATCGCCGGTGCTGGTTTCGATCCCCGCGCAAAAGTGATTGCCGAGCAGATCGCTGCAACCAATGTTCCACGGCGCGGGATCTTTATGCGAGAAAACCGGCCAAATCCAGCCGGTCCCCTCGTCAGCCGTGCATCAGGCAACATCGAAGGCCTGGCATCGGCCTTTCCGGTGCACGAGATCGCCCAGATCCAGATATTCGAGACTGATCTGGCGGTTGTCGGGGGACGGAATGCTGCCAAGGTGGTGGCGCGTCAGAACTTCAATGGCGTGACAGACGTCGTCATCGATGTCAGCGCCTTGTCAGTTGGGACAAGCTTTCCGATCATCCGTCTGTTCGTCGAGCTGATCGCCAAAGGTCTGGCCCCTGCAAACCTGCATCTGTTCGTCGCCCACGATCCGGTCCTTGACGCAGCCATCACGCCCATAGCTGGAGATACGCCCGGCTATATCCATGGGTTTGTCGGAGGCGCGACGCTGGACAAGAACGGCAGCGCGGCAAAGCTCTGGTTGCCGCAGCTTGCAACCGGCCGCCGCGGTGCGCTCGGCAAACTTCACGAATTCGTCACGCCGCATGATACCTGCCCGATCCTGCCATTTCCGGCGCGAGATCCTCGGCTAGGCGACCGCCTAGCCGAGGAGTTTCTGACTGAGCTCGAGAGCGCATGGTCGGTGGACGCGCGCGATATTGTCTACGCAGATGAAACTGACCCACTCGACCTTTACAGGACGATCCTTCGCCTGAACGATCTGCGACGCCCTGTGTTTTCCGAAGTAGGCGGCTCTGTTACGGTCCTGTCGCCGCTTGGAAGCAAGGTCATGGCGCTTGGGGCGTTGATGGCCGCGCTGGAGCGGGATTTACCAATCGCTTACCTTGAGGCGTTAGGCTATGATTTGAACACGGCCGTTGCGGAAGTTGCCGGACCGCCCCATTTCGTCCATATCTGGTTGGAGGGGGATGTTTATCCGCAGCCTCGCCCGCCGTTGCACAATGAAAGGACGAACGCCCGATGAAGCCGACCGTCAACAGACCTAAAATATTCGGCACCGGTCTTGTTGCGTTAGATCTCGTAATGGGTGCTGATCCCAGTACTCCAGTGCAATCGTGGGCCGGCGGGACCTGCGGCAATGTGATGGCGATTATGGCCTATCTTGGCTGGGACGCCTTCCCAATTGCGCGGATGAATGGCGACCCGGCCTCGGAGCGCGCTCGCGCCGATTTCGGTGCTTGGAACGTTCATCTCGATTTCGCAAACTGCGCACCGACCGGCCATACGCCGATCATCATCCAGCAGATAAAGCAGGGCCGCGATGGCCAGCCAACGCACCGCTTCCTTTGGACGTGCCCCCATTGCGGTCAACGATTGCCTGGTTACAAGGCTGTCACTCAGGCAGCCGTCGATTCCATCGTTCCCAACCTCGATGGCTCGTCTGTTTTCTTTTTTGATCGCGTCTCCCGTGCTGCTTTGACACTTGCCAAGGAGGCTTCGGAGCGCGGAACGCTCGTAGTGTTCGAGCCGTCGGGAAAAAACGATGACCGTCTTTTCGCTGAGGCGATGGCGCTCGCTCACGTGGTCAAATATGCCGACCAGCGTTTGGCCGATGTAGGAGCAGCGATCACGAATGACCGAGCAGCCCTTGTCGAGATCCAGACAATGGGCGCTGACGGCCTGAGATATCGTGAGCGGCTGTCTGGCTCTCCCTCAGACTGGATGAGTGTCCCTGCATACCTGGCTCCGGCGCTGGTGGATAGCTGCGGCTCGGGTGACTGGTGTACAGGAGGTTTTCTGGCGAAAACCGCATCGCGCGGCCTCTCAGGCTTTCATCAACTCACGCCATCAAGCCTTCGAGAAGCACTTCGTTATGGGCAAGCCCTCGCCGCCTGGAATTGCGGTTTCGAGGGCGCGCGAGGCGGGATGTATATGGTTTCACAGCGTCACTTTGAGCGGCAGATCCATGCAATCCTGAAGGGCCGCCCGGCGCTGGTCGCGGTGGATGTCGCGATCGCCCCAGGGTCCCTCGTGGCGTGCCCCGCATGCGCTGAGGCTCGTCCCCATTCGAAGAGAACGAGTGCAAAATCTGCCGCATGAAGCAGTAGGAGTTTATTTGAATAGTCCTGTCTTAGTGTCGCGGCTGCGGACTACTTGCTTACATCACTCGACGATCAAACCAAATATGCACTAACAACGTAAAGATCCATCCGCGCGAGGCCCGGAAAGAGTTGAATCTCCGGGATTACTGACAAGTACCGAGATTTCCCCCCCATTCCGACGTCGGTAGTGAACCGTTCGAGCTGATAACAATGGCAAACTTACAAGGTACGCCATGGGGGTTCTGTTTGCTCGGTTCGCTTCGCCGTCAGCCCAGGCCTGCTCGGTGGTGTCACGCACCAGCGTGGTGATCCGCAACCCGAACTCCAACGCAGGGAGGTCGCGGTCCAATTCCTTGCTCAGTGCCTTGAGCCGCTCGATCCGCTCCTGAATAGTTCAGGAACCGCTACAGGTGCGACTGAGCATGGTGAGGAAACTGACGCGACCGAGACAAGGACGACGCAAGCCGTAACCTGCGGCCCGATCTTCCGCACGGGATCGAATGCTGATTGTCGAATGGGCGATCGTGAAAGACGCTGGTGGACTACGGTAGGCGCCCAATCAGCTTGGCGATCAGTTTGAAATAGGCGTCGGCGTCGCCGTCCGTCACGTACAGCACGTTTTTCGGTCGGTCGGTGACCTCCCAATAGTCGACCACCGTCATACCCAAAGTCAGTTCACCGCATATTTCGACCGACACGTTCACCTGTCGTCCTTTGAACATTCCGGGCTCGATCATGAAGGCCGGAACGGTCGGTCCGTGCAGCGGCGCGCCCATCCAGCCGTATTTCCGAAGGTCGAAGCTCTCGGAAAAGCCAAGCATGTTGGCCACGACTTTGCCGCCGCGGTTTCCGAGCCCTGCGAAGCACCGGAGCCGTTCGGGCGTGGAGAGCAGCTTGTGAGTCACATCGAGCGGCAGCATGACGGTCGGGATGCCCGCCTTCAGCACGATATCAGCAGCCTGGGGGTCGACATAGATGTTGAACTCGGCGCTCGGAGTGATGTTGCCGACTTCGAAATAAGCGCCGGCCATCATCACGATCTGGCCAATACGCTCGGCGATGTCTGGCGCCTTCACCAGCGCCATGGCAAGGTTGGTCAGCGGCGATTCGGAGAAGATCGAAACTTCGCCGGCCGGCTGCGCCCGCAGCGTCTCGACGATGAAGTCGACGCCGTGCTGCGCCCGCAACGCGACGGTGGGCTCGGGCAGGTCGGCGCCGTCGAGTCCAGTCGGCCCGTGGACGTGCTCCGCCGTAACCAGCGGTCTGCCGATCGGCCGCGGGCAGCCCGCAAAAACAGGCACATCCGTCCGTCCGGCGAGTTCGACGAGGGCACGTGCATTCCGCTGCGTCTTGTTTAGATCGATGTTGCCGGCAGATGTGACGATACCCAGGATGTTAAAGCTCTCTGGCGCCGCCAGCGCCATCAGTATGGCGACTGCCTGGTCTTGGCCTGGGTCAGTGATGATGATAACCTTGCGCGGCATAGCTAATCCTTGATGCGGTAGATGCGTTCGGCGTTGGCTGCGAACAGGGCGCGGCGCTCGTCGGCACTGAACGCGGCGGTGATGGTGTGGAATGCCTGCCAAACCGCGGCATAGGAGGAATAGAGCTTGTCGACCGGAAAGTTGCTAGCGAACATCGCGCGGCTTGACCCGAAGATGGCAATGATTTCCTCGACCACTGGCCGCAGGCTGTCGACAGTCCAATGGTGGTCGACCATTCCCAACCCAGAAATCTTCACTGTGATGTTGTCGTGACGGGCGAGCGCCCGCATACCCTTGCGCCACAGCGCAAAGCCTTCCGGGCTGCGGTCAACCGGCATGCCGCCGTGGTTCAGTACGATGCTCGTGCCTGAAAAGTCTCCAGCGAGCTTGTCGGCCTCGTCCATCTGATGAGAGTAGAGCTGGAGGTCGAAGGAGAGCCCCCTCGGTGCCAGCATGGCAAAGCCGCGGCGCCATTCCGGCGTTCGCATCAAGCCCTTCGGCGCGCCGAAGGTGAGCATGGAATCGGCGTGCCAGTTCATGATCTGGCGGACACCGCGCACACGACCGGATGCCGCCAAATGTCCGTCCAAGATAGCGGCGACATGATGGTCCTGCAGCTTGGCGTACGCGACGATGCCAGTAGGCAATCCGTGCTCGTACGCCTGCCGGTTGAGCCAACGTGTCTCGCCAATGGGATCGGTCGGGTCCCAGTCACACTGAAGATGCACGGTCTTGGTCACGGGAAGTGAGCCGAAGTCGGCGCGCAGGTCCCCGACCAGATAGCTGTGACGGATCGGCCTTATATCGCCGCAGACGAGTTGTGGCGGCGGTTCCTGTTGGAGCCACGGATAGCGATTGTTCTCCAGGTCCCACAGATGATGATGCGGGTCGACGATGGGCATATCCTGCGGCCAGTCCCGTGTCTGCTCGTCACTCATCGGCTACTCCTTGTGGCTGCGGATGTCGTCGAAGACATAGTCCGATGCCGGAACCCGGTGTCGCTGGTTCCCGGCGATCTCCAGCGTGACGCCATGGCCCGCTATGGTCGATGGGAGGGCGGCGCCGCGCACAACGCGGATCGCCTCGCGCGCCAACCCCAAATCGTGGAGCGAGCCGCCGCGCACATTCTCCAGCACGAGGCCGTTGTCCACCGCACAGAGCGCGTGCAGCGACAGTTCGACCAGGAAATGCGGCGCCACCGGCCGGTTGCAGGCGGCGGCAAGGTTGGCAATCCTCAGCCACGGCGTCAGCCCGCCCACCCGCGCGATGTCGGCTTGCACGATATCGACGGCGTCGGCGACCAGATAGTCGCGTACGGACTGTGCCGTGTAGAGGCTTTCGCCGACCGCCAGGGGAATGCCGGTCTTGCTGCGCAGCGTAGCGTGGCCACCAATGTCTTCGGGCGCCAGCGGCTCCTCGATCCAGCTAACGTTGAAGGGCTCAAAGGCGCGGCAGCGGCGGACCGCCTCACCGAGATCCCAGCTCTGGTTGGCGTCGAGGACAAGGTGTGCGTCGGGGCCGATCGCCTCGCGCGCGGCGGCGATGCGGGCGATGTCGTCGGCCTGGCGGGGGAGGCCGACCTTGATCTTGAACCATTCATAGCCTTCGGCCTGCTTCACCTGTTGCAGTCCGAACAGCTCCTCCGGCGAAAGGTGCAGGTCGATACCGCTCGTATAGGCCGGGATGGAGCGAGCGCTGCCGCCCATCTCCAGATGCAGCGGCCGGCCCGAAGCCTGCGCCCGCACCTCCCAGAGCGCAACATCGATCGCGGCCAGCGCAAGTGTGGTGATGGCACCCATGCCGGTGCGGTGGAGATGGTAGTAGAGGCTCTTCCACGCGCCGATCACGTAGCGCGCATCGCGCCCGACAAGCTGCGATAGGCAGTAGTCCTGAATCAGCGCGCGTACCGCTGTGCCACCGACGCCGACCGTGTAGCTGAAGCCGTAGGCCGGCCTGCCGTTCACAGTCAGCTCCAGCACGATCACCTCGATTGCAGGCACGCGGTGGGTGGCGTCCTCCCAGGGCACGCTGGGCGGCATCCGGAAGAGATGGACGGCTGCTCGCTCGACGAGCAGGGCCCGGTCGTCGGCAAAGGTAGTCGTTTCCTCCATCATCGTGCCACGTACCCGCCGTCGACCATCAGCACGTGCCCGGTGACGAAGGAGGCGTCGTCGCTCGCCAGATAGGCGATCGCCTTGGCGACCTCCTCGGGCGTGGCCCAACGGTTCATCGGGTGTGCGGCGCGTACCGCGTCCTCGGCCGCCTTGGGATCGGGCTGTGCTTCGATGTAACGGTCGAGGAAGGGCGTGGCGATGGCGCCGGGGCCGACGGCGTTAACGCGGACGTTGTTCGCGGCATATTCGACGGCGAGCTGCCGCACGAGCTGGACGACCGCGCCCTTAGCCGCGCAATAGGCGGCCTGCGAGACGAGCCCGACTATGCCAGAGATGGAGGCCGTCGCAACGATCGAGCCGCGTCCGCCGGCGAGCATGCCGGGGATGGCGAGCTTGGAGAGCATGAATAGGGCCTTGGCGTTAACTGCGAGCACCTTGTCCCATTCCTCCTCGCTGGTTTCGAGGATTGGCTTCGGCACGATGAAGCCGGCGTTGCTGATCAGGACGTCCGGATGGCCGAAATGCGCGACCGCCGCTTCGTGCAGCCGGCTGCAGCCGGCCGAAGTGGAGACGTCGGCAATGATACCCAGGCAGCCGGCGTCGTCGGCGGCCTTCTCGATCGAGGCAGCGGCGTCGCCCGCCACGACGGCGGCGCCTTCCTCGATCAACTGATGCATCAGCACGTTGCCGACGCCGGTTGCGGCCCCCGTCATCAGCACCCTGCGGCTCGAAAAACGTCTGGTGGACATGGTTTCTCTCCGTCCTTCGGTCATAGCACTCTACCGCACATCGCCATGACGTGCGCGCGGAAGGCGGCGGCATCGACCGCCTTGAATATGGTGACGTTGGGCGTCTTGCCGGCGAGCCCGACCCAGTCGAGCAGCGTGACGCCGCGGCTGTGTTCGCCGCCGAGTTCAACGCACATGTACATATTGGCCCGATCGAGGATTTCAGCGGGAAAGAGCGGCACGGTGACGCCTATGATGTCGGAGTGGATCGCCCCGCCGAACTCTTCCACATTGGTCGTGTAGGAGTAGAGCGTCTGGGTGACGCGGTGGAAAAAGCGGGCGACCGGTGTGTCCATGCGGCCTATCTCGTCGCGCTCGGCGAGCGACAGCACGGCGTCCCGCTTGGCGGTCTCCCACGGCGTCACCACCAAAGGCACGCCGGCGCGCAGTATCATGGCCGACGCCTCGGATCGACCCAGACATTGAACTCAGCGCCCATGGTGATGTTGCCGACCGCATGCAGCGTCGCACCCGACCGCGATATTAGTGAGCGGCGCCAGAGCGACGATCTCCAGCTCGCCGCCAGCGACCTCGCTGCTACGATGATTATGTCGACGGCATGGATGCCCGAGGGTTTGGTCGACGGAACCGGATAGTTGGCGCCGCTGAAGCCGTCAGGCCCGAACACTTCGGGCACCGTGCGGTATCGCTTCAGCAGCGGCTCGCGGCAGCCCGGATGGACGGGGATGTCGGCGCGGCCGGCGAGTTCCAGCGTGTTGAGGGCGTTGCGCACCTGCTGGTCGAACTGGATATTGCCGCAGTTGATGGTGATACCGTGCACCGTGATGCCTGGCTGCTGCAGCACCATCAGAATGGCGAGCGCGTCGTCGGCCGCAGTGTCTGTGTCGATGATGATATGGCGCATTCGGTCCCCGTCAGGCTGAGGTTTTGTCGCGGCGTGCCGCACGCCAGCGGCGTGCCGAGACTGCGCAGAGTGCCAAAAGTGTAACCACATAGGGCAGCATCTGCGGGATCTGGGCCGGCACGTCCGCCTGCTGCAGCTTGATGCCGATGCCGTCGGCGATCCCGAAGAGCAGGGCTGCCAACACCAGCATCCAGGGCCGCTGACCGACGAGGATCACGATTGCCAGCGCGACGAAGCCGCGACCGGCCGACATACCTGAGCTAAAGAGAGTCAGCGTTCCCAGCGCAAGCTGTGCGCCGGCCAGCCCGCAGAGCATGCCGCAGATCATCTGGACGCCGAGTCGCATCCGTGCAACGTCGAGGCCGGCGCTGCGCACGGCGTCGGCATTGTCGCCCAGCGCCCGCAGCCGCAAGCCGAGCGGCGTCGAGCGCAGTACGTAGCCCCAAGCAAAGACCATCGGCACGACCAGCCAGGCGACATAGGTCTGGCCGGAGAGCACCGGCCCGAGGAGAGGAACATGCGCCAGCGGGCCGATCGGCATGATCGGGATACCGGTGAGCTGCGGGCTGCTGAAGGACCCGCGCACGCCGAAGATGATGCTGAGCAGCAGCACGGTCAGCGCACCGAGCAGGAAATTGTAGGTGATTCCGACCAGGAATACGTCGCCTTTCAGCGTGACGATCATGACGCCGAACAGGAGTCCGAGCACGCCGCCGACTAGGATTGCGACCGCGATGCCGAGCCAGGGCGACCCGAGAATGTAGGTGACCAGCACGGCGACAAAGGCGCCGGCCAGCATCTCGCCCTCGAGCGCGATGTTGAGATCGCCGGCCGTGAGGCTGATCTGGCCACCGAGCCCGGCATAGACGATCGGCACCGCATAGGCGATGGCGGCGGCGAGGAGGAAGACGGCGAGATCCATGTCAGGACTCCTCCGCAGGCGGCGGGGCAGGGGGCGTAGCGGGCAAGGGCGCCGCCGGCTTCGACAGATGTCGGACCTGCGCGACGATCCACGACACCAGGCCGGCGCGCACCGCGACCCCGAGGATCACGATGGCGATCACCACCTGCGCGAATTCGGAAGGGATGCCTATCTCCTGCTCGATGCCGTCGGCGGCAAGCAGCATCCACGAATAGGCGAGCGCCCAAAAGGAGACCGCCAGGATGCGGTACCGTGCGATCATGGCGATCAGGATTCCGTCGAACCCGAGGCCGAGGCCGAGGTTGGCGAAGTAGCGGTGCTGGGTCGCGCTGACCATGAAGGCGCCGGCGAGGCCGGCCAGGAAACCGCTCGACGTCATGATGAGCATGCCGAACCGCCTGGCGTCGATGCCGCAGTTGCGCGCTACGCTCGGGCTGCGTCCCATCAGCGTCCAATCCTCGCCGAGTTTGGACCGGTGGAGCAGCCAGTAGAGCACGGCCGCAATGGCGACGACGATGGCGAGGCCCCAAGTGAGCTCGGTTCCTTCAACGAGCGTCGACATGCGCGCGCTGGGCGCGATGCGGTGCATGGCGCCGTTGAAACGCGTTGGGTCGCGGAACGGGTAGGTGGCGAGATAGATGGCGAAAAGGATGACGATGTAGTTTGAGAGCAGCGTGCTGACCACTTCGTCGACGCCGAAGCGGACGCGCAGCCAACTGAGGGCCCAGGCGACGATCCCGCCGGCGATGCCGCCCGCCACCAGCACCATAGCGATGTGAAGCGGCGACCAGAAGGGGCCTACATGGGCGCCGACGATGGAACCGATCGCGGCGCCTAAGATGAGCTGACCTTCCAGTCCGAGATTGTAGAAGCCGCCCTTGAAGGACGCCGCAGCAGCGAAGCCGACAATCATCAGCGGCAGGCTGAGCGCTATCAGGCCGGCGACCTCGTACTGCCCCGCAAGCGTTTGGCGTAGCGCCGCTGCAGCCGCGGCGAGAGGGTCGGCGCCCATGACGGCGACTGCGACCGCGCCGAGGAACGCGATGATCGCGAACGTCGTGACAGCTTCCATCGCGAAAGTCACAAGGACATGCCGGCGCGCGACCGGGACAGGCGCCATCGCGTCAAATTGCATGACGGGCTCCGGTCATGTAAAGCCCTGCGTCGCGCGGCGCGGCGCTGGCCGGGTCGAGGCTAGCGGCCAAGCAGCCCTCATAGAGGACGACGATGCGGTCGGCGACGGTGAAGAGCTCGTCGAGATCGGCAGAGACGAGGAGCACGCCAGCGCCGCGATCGCGCGCCGCCCAGATGCGGCCGAACAGCGCCTGGCTGGCACCGATGTCGATGCCGCGGGTCGGCTGCCCGAGCACGATCACCTTCGGATCGCGGGAGAACTCTCTCGCAAAGACAAGCTTTTGCTGGTTGCCGCCCGACATCGAGCGGCAGGTAGCCAATGGATCCGGCGGCCTTACGTCGAACTTGCGCATCAACTCGGCGACTCGGCGACGTTCCGAACGCGAGGCCGCAGGCCTCAGCCAGTCGCTCCAGTGCTGCGGGCGCCTGACCGCGTTGAAGCTCTCCAGGGCAGTCGCATCGAGTGCCAGCGCGTCCCGGTGCCGGTCCTCCGGGACATAGGCCAGGCCGACGTCGCGTCGTCGGCCTATGTCCTCGCCCGTGACGTCCCGGCCGAACATCGCCACGGTCCCACGCAACGGCGCTTGGACGCCGGCGGCGATCTCGAGCAAGTCCGCCTGCCCGTTGCCCTCGATCGCTGCGATGCCGACGATCTCGCCGGCGGCAATGTCGAGGTCGAGGCTTTTCAGTCCTGCATTGCCGGGGCGAGGCGGCGTCGCGATGCCGCGCAGGCTGAGCGCCGGGCTGCCGCCAGCGACGCGTCCTTTCGGGACGGATGGCTTGTTTGTCGACGCGTCCGAGCCGACCATCAGTCCAGCGAGCTGCTCGCGCGTTGTCTCGGTGGTCGCGAGCGTTGCGACCGTGCGGCCGCGTCGCATCACCGTCACACGATCGGAAAGCGCCATGACTTCACGCAGCTTGTGGGAGATGAAGACGATGGTGATGCCGCCCGCGCGTAGGATGCGCAGGCGGTCAAACAGGCTTTCCACCTCGTCCGGCGACAATACTGCAGTCGGCTCGTCCAGTATGAGGATGCGTGCGCCGCGATAGAGAGCCTTGAGAACCTCAACGCGTTGCTGGGCACCGATAGCGAGATCCCGGACCGGCCTGTCGAGCGCTACTCGCAGGTCGAAGCGCTCGGCGACCGTGCGGCCAAGCGACACGGCCTCGCTCAGCGACGAGCGCGTTGCCGTGCCAGGTTCGAAGCCCAGCACGATGTTCTCGGCGGCGGTAAGGGAGGCTGCGAGCATAAAATGCTGGTGGACCATGCCGATGCCGAGCGCGATCGCCTCACGAGGTGATCGGAAGCTGCGCGTGACGCCATCCACGACGATTTCGCCCGCGTCCGCCGCGTGCAACCCGTGCAGCACGCCCATTAGCGTCGACTTGCCGGCACCGTTCTCGCCGACGACCGCATGTATCTCACCAGTCCGGAGCTCAAGATCGACGCCGTCCACGGCGACGATCGGCCCGAACGTCTTGGTGATGCCGCGAAGCATCACGCAAACCTGTGGTGCCGGAGCAGCAGCCATGTTCGTCGCAGCCTCCCTCGCGTCTTCCAGCCTATCGTGCGGACGTCACCTTGATCTCGCCGCTGGCGATCCTCTTGGCAAGCGTCTCCACCTGCTCGCGGATGTCGGCGGAGACGAGCTTGTCGTTGTAGACCATGGTCAGGCTACCCTCGGCGACGCCTTCGGTCTCGGTAAAACCTTTCTGAAGCTTGCCGTCGATAATGCCGGAGGTGACACGCAGGATCGTCTGGTCGACGCGCTTCAACATGCTGCCCGGCACGAACCCTGGCGCCAGCGACGACTGGTCGAAGCCGGCGCCGAGCGCGTAGCCTGCGCTGCCGCCGCGCACATTGTCGAAGCCGCCTTCGCCCGACAGGCCGGCATACTGGTAATTGATGTCCGAGCCGTCCTGGTTGAGCGACTGGTTCACGATCTTGCCCTTTGCCGGATCGGTCCAGGATCCGACCCAGGCGCTCTTTACCACCGTTTCAGCATCGATAACGGCGGCACCTTGCTTGTAGCCCGCTTCGCAGTCGCGGATGACCGGCGAGTCGACGCCGCCGACGAAGCCGATGACCTTCTGCGGATTGGCGAGCGGCAGGCCGGAGACGGTGAGCCGCGCCGCCAGTGCGCCGACCAGGTAGCAGCCTTCAGAATCGCGGTAGCCGACCGAGCTCACCTCCGGGCTGTCGAGTGCTGCGTCAATGAAGATGTAGTGTGCCCTCTCATTGGCCTCAGCGGCTTGCATCATCGCGTCGATCGCCTCGAAGCCGAGCACGAAGACGAAGTCGTTGGCGCGGCCGGCGTCGGAGAGCTGGCGGAAGAACTTGTCGGCCTGCTGGCGGCCTTCGTAGGTCTGCACCGTCGCGCCGTACTGCTTCTCGACCAGTTCCTTGCCGCCGAGTGCGATATCTAGGAAAGCCCGGTCGCCGAAGGAGTCGGCGACGAAAATGCCGACCTTGGGACTGTCCGCATTTGCGTCGCCCAATCCCGTCATTAAGGCCGCTCCAAGGATCACTGAAGTGTATATGTGCTTGGTCAGGCTGTGCATGCTGCGCTCCTTTGACGTGAAATGGAGATCCGAATGACATCGATACCATAAATGCTATTGACGCATGATATCGATGTCAATAGGTGTTATGAGCACTTTGGAGTAGCGGTACATGGCATCAAAGTTACCCGTCAGCCTGAAGGACATTGCCGAAGCAGCCGGTGTTTCGACGATTACGGTTTCGCGTGCCTTGCGGGGTCTGCCCCTTGTGAAGCCAGACACGCGCAAGCAGATAACCGAAATCGCCAACCGTCTCGGCTATGTTCCAAACCAAGTGGCCAGCAGCTTGCGCTCACGGAAAACCGGTCTTATCGCCGTAATCGTGCCGACGGTGGCGGGGTCAATTTTTTCGGATACGGTGAACAGCA
Source organism: Phyllobacterium chamaecytisi (assembly GCF_020164455.1). Lineage (GTDB taxonomy): Bacteria > Pseudomonadota > Alphaproteobacteria > Rhizobiales > Rhizobiaceae > Phyllobacterium > Phyllobacterium chamaecytisi. The sequence continues at coordinate 123,832 of NZ_JAIQWW010000009.1, read as the reverse complement.
TTTCGAATGAACTCGGCAAGGCCGGTTACCAGATCATCATCGGGGAATCCTCCTACGATATTGACCAGGAGCAGGCCGTGCTCGAGGCTCTGGTCCAGCGCCGGCCGGACGGCGTGATTATCGCGGGAGTGAACCACACCCGTACTTCGCGTGAACTTCTGGCTTTGATGAATGTTCCAGTAGTCGAAATCTGGGACATGACCGATGATCCCGTAGATTCCGTTGTAGGGTTCTCCAATCGAGGCGCAGCCTATCAGTTTACACTGGCACTGATCGAAAAGGGTTACAGGAAATTCGCGATTGCTTCCGGGCCAATGGAGCACCGGAATCGTGCACAGCAGCGTGCCGTGGGCCATTGCGAGGCGCTTGCTGAAAAAGGGCTCTCCTCATTCGGCTCGATCGTAATCCCACACTTTATGGGCATGCTTTCAAGCGGTGAAACCCTTCTGAAATTCGTGACGGACACCTCGGATGTCGATTGCCTGTTCTGTACAAATGAACTGATCGCAATCGGCGCCACCGTGCAATGTCGGCGCGCCGGCATGCGCATTCCGGACGACATTGCAATCGTCGGGTTTGGCAATGTGGAAGCAGCTTTGATCATTGATCCACCGTTGACCACTGTGACTATTCACGGTGCTGAAATGGGACGGGAAGCCGCGCGAATAGTTTTCGAATGTCTCTCTGGCAAGCGAGATGGGCACGTATCTATCGATGTCGGATACACAATAACCTGGCGAGGTACAGCATGAACCAAATCAAAAATCGTGATTCTCTAATTCAAAATATGTTTGAGGCAGCAGTAACTGCGCACAAGAATGCCGTCGTTCCGTACTGCAAATTTCCAGTGAGCGCCTGTGTCACGGGCAAGGGTTCCTCACTGTACGTCGGCGTTAATATCGACAACAAAGTGCCGGGGCAGACCATTTGTGCAGAATCGGTGGCACTGGGGTCGATGATCGCGGCAGGAGAAGACAGGCTGAGCCATGTGCTTGTTATCGCGGGTGTGTCGGGCATGGAGCGGTTCTGTATGCCTTGTGGCGGTTGTCGGCAGCGGCTCTTGGGCTTTTCCGATAAAAATACGCTTATCCACACGTGCTTGCACGACGGGCGTATCATGTCTCGGCCTCTGTTCGACCTAATCCCATTTAGGAAAGCAATATGCTGATATTGTTCAACTTTTTCTCAGTCTTATTCAGATACAGATAAGGGAGGAAATCGTAGTGTCTCAGGATTTGTTTGAAGCGGCTCGCAATGCGATGAAGAATCATTATTCTCCTTACTCCGATTTTCCATCGGGTGCTGCCATTCGTGGCGAAGACGGCAAAATATATGCTGGCTGCAACATCGAGGTTGCTTCCTATCCAGAGGGTTGGTGCGCGGAGACTACTGCTATTGGCTGCATGATTGTTGGGGGGGCTCGAAAAATTCTTGAGGTGGCTGTCATCGCCGAAAGAACGGACGATTTTACACCTTGCGGCGGATGCCGGCAGCGCCTGGCGGAGTTTGCCGATCACGATACACCGGTCCACCTATGCGATCGAAATGGTATTGTCAAAACAGTGACAATGACAGACCTCATGCCATTTGCCTTTGGCGGAGAAGCACTGGCTGACAGGTAGTGGACTTGATCTTCCACTGAATCTTCATCCAGCGGCGAATGGAGCCTCGGCGTAGACCCGTAATTTCTCTGGGGTCAGGCAGGGCGGAGGAGTGGCGGTTTGGGCTTGAACAGGGGAAGCACCTTCCAGGTCGAAAGCCGGGTACAATAGCGATGCTGCCGCGCATGAAGTCTCGGACATTTTAGATCTCGTGATCCAGGTGGCCATCGTTCGACCTAGCCCGATTCAGGGCGACATGGGTGCCCTATCTATGCCGCCGCGAGGGCAAGGAGGTAGTTGTCTATCCGACCCCCGAGCTGGAAGCGGTCCTCGGCAAGACCTTGGCGTGCCACGTTGTAGTAATCCGCGATGAGGGTTGCGATGGTCTGCACCGGTTTCACTGGTGGCGAGGGGTAGTGTCCAGAATTTTTCGCTCTTTTGATTTCAGGCAACAGCAGCTCCAGTTCGGGTGTCGTCAGCATGATAGAGCGGCTGCACGTTCATGCAGCGTTTGGTCGGCATGGTCCGAACGGCTATTTACCCGAGTTTGCCGAAAAGACATTCTCGCAGCTCGAGGCTTCGGGTCTTGCGGGTTTCCGGAAAGTCATGCCGCGAATTTTGCGCTCATCGCCTATTCCTCGAGCTATATGAAATGCCATTACCCCGACGCATTCTGTGCGCCCCTGATCAACAGCACTCCATGTGATTTCATGTCGTTGCCCAGATCGTCGGCGACGCTAGAAAAAATGGTGTTGAGATCCGGCTAGTGTGCGTTAATCGCTCGCGATGGGATTGCACACTGGAGCCCATCGAGAATTCTGATCGTAGTGCCGTTCGACTGGGCATGAGGCTCGTCCGCTGTTTCGCGCCGCCGATGCGAATCGAATTGCTGCCGCACAAGTCGATCAGCCGTTCGACAGTGTTGACGACATGTAGCACCGCTCTGGCGTGCCGACGGCATCATTGGTGGGCCTCGCTGCGGCCGATGCCTTCCTGCCGTCACTAGATCTCGAAAGACCTGATGCACTCTGGGCAATCAAGGCGCTCAGAGACGGCCCTTGTTCGCCGTCGCGGCGGAGCGGGAGAGGACCACGATCGCGGAGCAGCAGGAGCCGACCGTCACTCTTCAGCAGATGACCGACGGGCACAACGTTATCCAGCATTACAGCCACACCGAGCTGACCCTCCGCCAGCATCCGATCGCGTTTCTTCGCAAGGATCTGTCAGCACGCCAGATCGTGACCTGCGAGGAAGCCATGGCCGCTCGCGACGGCCCATGGCTGATGACGGGAGGGCTCGTTCTCGTCCGTCAGAAACCTGGATCTGCGAAGGGAGTCATATTCCTGACAATTGAAGACGAGACAGCACCTGCCAATGTCGTCGTGTGGCCTAAGCTCTTTGAACCCGGCGGCAGGTTGTGCTCGGGTCGAGCATGATGGCGATCAACGGCAGAATTCAGAGGGAGGGCGACGTGGTCGCTCCGCTTCCATCAAGCAGTCTAGATAACAGCGCAAGGTTTGAAAGCTGTAGTCAACGCGATGACATGTCCATCGGCCGGAACATCTCTTGACAGCGTATCCAAAAGTCCCGTTTCTTGCTGGTCCGTTACTCGTTCCATTATCCTGCCATGGATGATCCTTCATGCACGGGCTGGGCCGCATGTGCCGCGCACGATCAGATTGGTCTCCAGTTCGACCCTTGAATGGATGTTAAGGTTTTCCTGGTCGGCTAGGAAAAAGTCTCCGACCTGTTCGCCCATCAATCGCGCCGGGACGTCGATCGTGGTAAGGGCCGGTATGAGATAATCTGCAATGTCCAGGTTATCGAATCCGATCATCGAGATATCTTCCGGAACTCTCAGCCCGGCATCCCGGCATCCCCGCATCGCACCGATCGCTAGGACGTCGCTGGTACAGAAGATAGCCGTCACATCCGGGCTTTTCTCGATGATGATTCTAACAGCGGCACGCGCCCGGCTGAATTCGTAGGGCGCCTCGACAAGGGCAATGCTCGACCGATCTATGCCGCGGGCCAGAGCAGTTTCGAGGAATCCGTCGCGGCGCGCCGACGCACGATCGTTGTCGTGGGTAATTCCCGAGATGACCGCAATGTTCCTGTGTCCCAAGTCGGCGAAATAGGAGGCCGCCAGCGCGCCGCCTTTCTTGTTGTCGAAACCCATGCAAGGAATGGTTGGATCGTCGGATAGGGCATAGGAGACCGCGAAGCGGACCTTACGTTCCCGCAGAAGACCCAGCGTTTCAGGGCGATGTATGGTGCCCACCAGAACGACACCGTCGACGCCCTTCTCGATCAGGTTGCGGACGAGCTGGAATTCGCGGTCGAGATCGTACCCGGTCGCACATTGAATAAGCGACGCGCCGGCCGGCGCCAAACGACTCTCCAGTCCCGCCAGCATTCGCGTGAAAATCGCGTTGTCCAACGTAGGAAAGATCGAGCCGATTAGACGCGACCGCGACGACCTCAGCGCGCGAGCTGAGCCATTCGGAACATAGCCAAGTTCGCCCATGACCTTGAGAATGCGCTCACGTAGATCCTTACCGACGCTTTCCTGTTCGTTTATCACTCGCGAGACGGTTGCAATGGAACACCCTGCGCGCTTCGCGACTTCGAATACCCTGGGCGATTGGTTTACGTTGGTTATTATCTTCTTCGCCTTAGACATGTGCGTTCGATGCTGCCTTGTAAAATCTGCTACGTCAATTTCAAGAATACGTTTACCACGGCGCGTCATGAAACGGAAGAGCTCGGTTCAAATGGACATCGATCTCGGGTTTCACTGCGCAACCAGGCCACTTGGGCACGGGCAGAACCCGCTCATTTTGTAGGTTCACCCACCCGAACCAAATGGGTTCTGCTTTGTGAGTTCGAAGAGCCGTTTGAGATGTCGGAAGACTGCCACCCGCCCCGCTGCATCGGAAGGATGAATAGGATCGATAGGATGCATTTTTTTGGCAGGCCTTATAACTAACGGATATAACTGAATATTCTTCCACATTCTAATCATCGCCTCGTCGGCTCATTGTGGCTTGAGGCTGGCATGCTGCTAAAACTCGAGCCAGCGCCAAGTCTCATCAGCACACCTAAATTGGCGATCTAAGGTGGCTCAGACCAGCAGGTCGACCATGAAACTTCCGTCCGGGCTATCGGGTCTAGATCGGGTCGAAACTGATCCGGTGGACCCTATAAGATCGATGCCTACCTCGACCGTACTTCGCACAAACGTCGACTTTAGACAAGCCAAGGGCGACTCTACAAAGAACAGATAAATGATAATGAATATCAATCGCTTATGGAAAATTTTCCGAATCGCTTTTGAGTTAAAGCATCTAGCGCGCCGATCTAACTCTTGCATTAGATCAGAATTGGAGTAAACGTATTCTCAAAATTCAGACGCGGCCTTTCGGGGTTTCGGCTTCAAATTTGTGGAGAGGAAGAAATGAGATTTGTGGTACGAGAGCGCACCAAAGCCATCGAGGTTCTGGCTTTAAACCGGCCCGAGCGGCGCAATGCGCTCGGCGAAGACCTCCTTGAGGATCTTGAGTCCGCGATTGAAAACGCGGCTGCGGATCGGGCGGTGAACGTCATCGTCCTGGCCGGGAATGGTCCGGGCTTTTCCGCGGGCGCCGATCTCAAGGACTATGCGGCAAGGACTTCACAGGAGCGTGCAGTCTTAGATCGCCGCCTCGGCGCGTTTGTCCGTTCTCTAGCTCTTATCGAGAAGCCGGTTGTCAGCGCAGTGGAAGGGTTCGCAATGGGCGCTGGCTTCATGCTGGCCGCGGCCTGCGACGTTGTCGTGACCTCATCGGCGGCTCGCTGGCACCTGCCAGAGGTCTCGCTTGGCTGGCTTCCGGGTTTCGGTCTCAACGCCTTGGCGATGCGTGTTGGCCCCGTCGCGGCCCGATTCCTAACCTGGAATGCGTCGGCCATCCAAGGCGAAGAGGCGTTTCGCCTTGGCCTCGCAGATATTGTCGCGGACCCTGATGAGACTGCACGCGACGCGGCGTTGCGATATGCCGCTGTTCTCGCGGATCTGCCGCCTCACGCGGTGCGAACAACCAAACAGTATTTCGCGCCACTGATCTCGTCGGGGTCCGAAGTCATGGACAGCTTGGCCAACCGCAGTTTTGCGCAGGACGTGCAGCACGAGACGGCGCAAGCAAACATGAATCGCTTCCGGCGCGGAAAGCAGGCCCAAGCGTAAAGCTAAGTTTCGCGGCGATCGGGGAGTAGCGAACGCCAGTCAAATGGAAATTCGGCCGACCAATTCGGCGAAATGAGGAGGAGAGACCAAAATGAGAATGAAATTTGTCAGCGGCCTTACGGTCGCCTTTTATACTGTGGCGGCAACGATCTGCTGGGCAGCAGACCTTCCTGCTCCCGGGCAGAGCCCTCGGATCGATGCGATTAAGGATGCCGGCGTAATTCGCGTCGGCGTGTTGCACAACATGCCCTGGCTAGTGGAGAATACCAGTGGCGAGGGCGAAAGGTGGAGTGGCCCCGCATGGTTGCTCGCAAATGAATTTGCTTCGCAACTTGGTGTCCGCCTCGAAGCTATCCCGGTCAGCCACGAAACCAAAATTCCCGCCCTTGCGGCCAATCAGGTCGACATTACGATCACGCCTTTAGGAGAGTCACCCGAGCGATTGAAAGTCGTCGACTTCGTGCAATATTCGACCACCAGTGTCTGCATGTTCGGTCTGAAGAACAATCCGAAATTCTCGGAGGCTAAATCCGTGGATGATCTCAACAAGCCGGATCTGACGATTGCCTTCCTCCTAGGTGCTGTCGAGGAAACCTGGGTTAAGAAGCGGTTCGACAAGGCGCAGCATCGGGGCATCATCACATCGTCGGTCGTTCCAATCGACGACATCATGTCAGGTCGCGCGGACTCGGCACCAATTAACCGGGTGCAGTGGCCGGCCTTGCAGGCAAAACTTCCCGCGCTCGGCATCCTGCCATCCGAGAACAATTGCCAGGACAGTAAAGAAAAAGCTCAGTCCATCGGCATGGCAATCGACAAGGGTCAGGACGTGTTTCTTCAGTGGCTAAGGGCCACGACCGCCGAAGTCATGCCGAAAGTGCAGGAAGAAGAAAAAAGAGTGATCGCCGAGCGGCTCTAGGTTTCGAACTGCGCTTGAGGTCGCGCACGGCGGTCTGTCTTGGACAAAATCAGTCGTGATTATCTCGGGCAGGCTGCTGTATGCCCGAGATGGCCTCTCGCGACCGCGTTGTTTGCATATGGAGGATGAAATGGAATTCGATTTTTCTCCCATTTTTGAGAACTGGAGATATCTGCGAGATGGGCTCCTGATCACAATTTCACTATCCGTTCTGTCGATCATCGCGGCCAGTATCTTGGGCGGTGCGATCGGTCTGGCAAGGGTCTACGGACCACGCTGGTTAGCTGGAGTTCTAGCTTTCTATGTCGACAGTGCACGGTCAATCCCAGCGCTTGTAGTGCTGATTTGGATGTACTTCGCCTTTCCCTTGATGGTCGGAATTTCGCTTCCCCCGTTCTGGGCTGCTTTCATCGCCCTCAGCGCCTATATTGCGGCTTATATCTCGGAAATCGTGCGTGGCGGCGTACTGTCCATTCGATCCGGGCAAACCCGAGCCGCAAAAGCCTTGGGTATGAGCCAAAACCAAACAATCTTGAAGATCATTCTGCCGCAAGCAGTAGTAAGAATACTGCCCCAATACGGCAATATGCTTTCGATCACTGTGAAGAACTCTGCCATATGCTCGGTGATTGCAGTTCCAGACTATCTTCAGAATTCTGGAATTGTTGCAGCTCAGACCTATAGGCCGTTAGAAATCTACACGGTGGCTCTCATCGTCTACATAGCGATGATCTTGCCTCTGACGCGATCAACGGACTGGCTTTATTCACGGCTCTCACATCTGGGGCGGTCATGAATCTCGATTGGTCGATAGTCTGGGAATACCGGTGGGCTTTCCTTTTCGGCGTGATGAACACCGTTTTGCTGGCTGTGGTTACGATGTTGGTCGCGATCCCCGGAGGAATCGTGATCATGCTCATGCGAAATTCTCCGGTGCGGGCTTTGCGGGGAATTGCCACAGTTTACGTAGAGACCTTCAGAGCGACGCCACTCATCTTGCTCGTCTATTGGATTTTCTACGTTATGCCGCGATTCGGCGTCCATCTGCCGCCGTTTCTCACCGGCGTGGTGGCCCTCTCGCTCATTGTCTCGGCCTACAATTCTGAGACATTTCGCGCCGGCGTCAATTCAATCCGGAAAGGCCAGAGCGACGCTGGACTGGCCTTAGGTATGAGCAAATGGCAATTGCAAGTAAAAGTTATCCTGCCACAAGCGCTCCGTCGGGTCCTGCCAGCATTCAGCAACACTTGGGTCTCGCTTTTCAAGGACACGTCCCTCGTCTCTGTGATCGCGGTGAGCGAATTGTCCTATGTGTCGCTTCAGGCCAGGGCAGAAAGCTTCCGCATATTCGAAATTCTGACGGCGATGGCTGCGATTTACTGGTGCCTCGGATATCCGCAGGCAAAGTTGGTCGATTGGCTGAATAGGAAATATGAGGTGAAGGAATGAGCCGTATGGATCATCAAAGAAACGCAATCGGCAAGCCGCCAATAGTCACCTACAACAATGTGGAAAAGTGCTACGGCGACTTCACGGCACTGAATGGAGTGACGGCCGAAGTCAACAGAGGCGAGGTTGTCTGCTTGATCGGTCCGTCGGGCTCCGGGAAGTCGACTCTGCTTCGGTGTACCAATGCACTTGAGCAGATCAACGGCGGTGAAATAATCTTCGATGGCGCGCCGCTACCCAAAGGTGAAAATAACGTCAGGCTGGTGCGACGACGGATGGGAATGGTTTTTCAGAGTTTTGAACTATTCCCGCACATGACCGCCATCGAAAACATCAATTGTGCCCCGGTCACGGTTCTCGGCATGCCGAAACGCGAGGCCGAAGAATTGTCCTACTCGCTTCTGAAGAAAGTCGGACTTGTCGAAAAAGCGCACAGCTATCCCTCGATGCTGAGCGGCGGGCAACAGCAAAGGATTGCGATCGCGCGAGCTTTGGCAATGGGCCCCGAAGTGATGCTGTTTGACGAACCGACGTCGGCATTGGATCCGGAAACCGTGGGCGAAGTCTTGAGCGTCATGTCTGATCTCGCTGGCGAGGGAATGACCATGATTGTCGTGACCCATGAGATGAGTTTTGCGCGCCGCGTCAGTGACTGGATCATGGTTTTCGACAAAGGACGGGTCATCGAGGAAGGCCGACCAGACAATATTTTCAAACACCCGACCGAGGGCAGAACGAAGGAATTCCTACGCCACGTTGGCGTGGAAGTTTGAGGAACTAAGCGTCGAATCCAGAGAGCCGTGTATTTTTTGCGGGGAAACAGGACAAAATGGAAAAGAAACGCGGGATCAAAAGTTCGCACGCCGCTCGATCGACGAGGTACCGCGCAACTCCCTGCCCCCTTAGCAAGATCGCTTGGCAAACCTCAACAACGTCCAATGGGCTTGATCGAGCCGTAGTGCTTGTGACTCAGGAGAAAAAATGAAAATTGTAAAAATACTGACGGCCGGTGAGGCAGCCGAGCTTGTTTCGGACAGCAACGTCCTGGCCATTGGCGGCTGCGAAAATGTCCTCGCACCCGAGGCTTTGCTGTCTGCCCTCGGCCAACGCTTCGTCGACACCGGGTCTCCGCGAAATTTGACGGAATTGCACCCTGTTGTCGTCGGCATGGGCGAAGGACGCGGCCTTGAATCTCTGGCGCACAGAGGACTTGTCGCTCGGGCGATAGGCAGCAGTTTTAGTTTTCTGAAAACATCGAAATATACTGCTCTTCTGAAAGAAGACGCCTTTGAAGCGCATATCCTACCGATGGGTACCATTTTCCAGATGCTCCGCGATCGTGCTGCCGGGAGATCGCGCACCATTACCTCGGTCGGGCTGGGCACGTTTGTCGATCCTGAGATCGAAGGCGGCCGTGTAAACGGAGCAGCCAAGACGTCACTTGCGCGCCGGATTGAGATCGAGGGCGAAACCCATTTGGCTTACGAGGCGCTTCCAATCGATGTCGCCTTCATTCGTGGAACTTGCGCCGACGAAAACGGGAATATCAGTTTCGAGGACGAACCCGTATCTCTCGGGGCCCGTGCCATCGCACAGGCAACCAAGGCGTCTGGGGGAAGGGTCATCGTTCAGGTCCGGCGGGTGACCCGCGCGGGAACGATACATCCCCGGATGGTCGAAATTCCCGGGATTTTCGTTGACGCGATTGTCGTTGTTCCGGATCAAGCCATTTCCGGTGGCGCTATGAATCCCTTTCTGACCGGACAATACCGCCTGCCCTTGAACAGTATGCGATTGGTCGGGAAGGGCGTCGCCAGGATTATTGCAAGCAGAGCCACCGAGGAAATAAGCGATGGAGAAACTGTCAATCTTGGGGTCGGGATGCCGATCGAGATTCCCGCTATCCTGCATGAATACGCCACATGCCCTCACACAACCTTTTTCCCGGAGCATGGCTCTATCGGAGGAGTTCCAGGCGAACGCGCCATTTTCGGAACCAACATAAATCCCGACGCGATCATCGACAGCACCAGCGTATTCGATTCTTTCCAGGGCGGGGCGCTTGATGCGACATTTCTGGGCTGTGGTCAGATCGACGCCTACGGCAACGTGAATGTCAGCAAGTTCAACGGCATCATCCCCGGATGCGGGGGTTTCATCGATATCGTAAGTCGGACGCCCCGCGTGACGTTCTGTGGGTCGTTCAATGCCGGTGGTCTGGATATCTCGACAGAGTCAGGAAGGCTGAACATCCACTCTGAGGGCCGCTTCTCCAAGTTCGTGCCCGATGTCGAACAGATCACGTTTAACGCCCAGGTTGCCACTGGCAAGGGTCAGACGGTCAAATATATAACTGAACGCGCGGTTTTCCGACTAATCGGCGGAGGTCTCGAACTCTTTGAAGTAGCGCCCGGAATAGACGTCCGTCGCGACGTACTCGAGCAAATCCCGTTTGAAGTCACCGTTTCAGATCAGCTTGCTGAAATGGCGAGACGTCATTTCCAGTGAGGAGCGTACCATGAAAAACCATCGGACCATTGAAACGGATGTTCTGGTCGTTGGCAGCGGCGGGGCTGCACTTCGGGCAATTCTGGCCGCAAGCGACGCGGGCGCCGACGTGCTGGTCCTGGTGAAGAGCGCCTTTAGCAAGAGCGGCGCCACCTTTCACAGCGTCGCCGAGGTCGGAGCCTTCAACGTGCCTGACGGGGCTGGAGACTCGACCGACAACCCAGAGGTATTTCGTGGCGATATCTTGTCCGCAGCACAGGGTGTGGCCGACAGCCGGTTGGTCGACGTTCTGGTCAACGAGGCCGAATCCGCGCTGCATTTCCTCGAGAAGTATGGCGTGCACTTTGAACGTCAAGACGACAACTACCTGGCATTCCGAGCCTGTTTCTCGTCGAAGCCGCGGTCGCACGTGATCAAAGATCATTTCAAGCCGATCGTCAAAGCACTTGGCCAGGAGGCCAGTCGCCGGGGAATCAAAGTCATCGACAAAACGATGGTCGTTGGACTCTTGACCTTGGAGAACACCTGTCACGGAGTGTTCGCGTTGGACGAAAAAGGGGAGCCAGTTATCGTTCGCGCAAAATCTGTCATCATGACGACCGGCGGCGCTAGTCAGTTGTTCGCTACTAACCTTTACCCGTCCGACATCACCGGTGACGGCTACGCAATGGCCTGGCGTGCCGGCGCGCAGCTTGCGAACATGGAATTCATGCAGGCTGGCGTCAGCATCATCGATCCGTTCATCAACTTATTCGGAAATTATCTCTGGGCCGCATCGCCATCACTGACCGACAGGGACGGTCAGCCATTCTTGACGGATTACATGCCGTCGGGCCTTTCTGTCGGAGAAGTATACGCGGAAAAAGAACGACATTTTCCTTTCTCGTCTTCCGATATCTCCCGTTTTGTCGAGGTTTCGATCCAGAATGCCGTGAATGAGGGCCGTGCGACGGACAAAGGGGGCGTGTACCTCGATTTCCTCGGAACCGATTTCGAGACCGTCCTGAATGACAAGAGCCATTCGATTTCACGTATGTGGCCCCTAACATATGACTGGTACAAGGAGCGGGGGGCCGACCTTTACAAGGATGCCGTCCAGGTCACCTGTTCCGCTCATGCGATCAACGGGGGACTGCGCATCGGGCTCGACGGGGACTGCTCGCTCCAGGGGCTTTTCGCGGCCGGCGAGACGGCGGCAGGCCCGCATGGAGCGGATCGTCTTGGCGGCAACATGGCGATGACCTGCCAAGTGTTCGGAGCGCGCGCAGGCAAAGCTGCGGCGGCAAGGGCAAAGAAGATCTCTCTAGCAGAAGTGCCGAAGGCGATTGCCGAACAGGAGGAGTATCTTGCAGGCTTCCGGCGCACTGGCGCGCATACGGGCGCCGAAGTTCGCGCACGGCTACAGATGACAGCGAATCGCAACCTCCTTGTCATACGCGACGAAGCCGGATTGCGGGCTCTGCTGAATGAGCTTGATAACCTGCAAGACATCCTCAAGACAGACACTGACGCACCCACGCGCGACGCGTTCGTGCATTTGATCGAAACCGACAATCTAATCGAATGCGGACGGATGATGGCACGCGCCGCGCTGAACCGGAAGGAAAGTCGTGGAAGCCATTATCGAAAAGACGCCCCCGCGTCGGAGACCAAATTGGCGCTCAGCCAGATCATCGACAGGAACGACCCAACGGGTAGTTTCTTTGCCCGGCTGGAAACACTGTGACGCAACCACGAAAGAGAACCTAAATGATCCAGGCTCCGTTAACCGGGATCCTCCCGGTTGCCCCAACACCCTTTAACGTCAATGGCACCGTGGACGAAGAGGGGATGCGCCGAGTCCTCGACTGCATGATCGATCAAAGTGTCGACGGCATATGTATTCTCGCTAACTATTCCGAGCAGTTCGTGCTGTCGGACGAGGAGCGTGCGAAACTCACTCGTATCTCCCTCGAACACATCGCCGGTCGCGTGCCTGTCATCGTAACAATCTCGCATTTCTCCACACAGATCGCAGTGGACCGCGCAAAATACGCCGAAAGCCTCGGCGCCTCTATGCTGATGATGATGCCGCCCTATCATGGAGTCGGTCTCGTGCCCGCCGAACAGGGCATCATTGAACACTTCCAAGCCGTCTCTGACGCCATCTCGACCCCGATCATGGTACAAGATGCGCCGCTTTCGGGCGTGGTTCTGCCGGTTCCGCTGCTCGCCCGCATGGCGAAGCAGATCGAGAATGTATCCTACTTCAAGATCGAAACTCCCTTTGCCGCCGACAAGCTGGCGGCACTGATCGAACAGGGTGGCAGGGACATCGTTGGGCCGTTCGACGGCGAGGAAGCCGTCACGCTGCTTGCCGATTTGGACGCGGGATGCACCGGTACAATGACGTCGGCCATGTTCCCTGAAAAGATCCGTCCCATCGTGTTAGAGCACCGCGCCGGTAATCTCGATGCGGCGCTCAGGCAATGGGAGACATGCCTGCCGCTGATCAATCACGAGAACCGTCAGTGTGGCCTTCGCGCCGCCAAGACGGTGATGATGGAAGGCGGGGTCATCAAAAGCGACTACGTCCGCCATCCGCTGAAGCCTATGTCCGACCGCACAAAGGCACGGCTTTTGTCTCTTGCCCGCGAACTCGACGTGCTTGCGCTAAAATGGGGCAAATAAGACATTCAACTTGAATTGCTCGCCGGTAAATCCGATGGGAGGCGGGAGCGAAATCCTGCATTCTTGAATTGCAGACCGAAAGGAGCGTCGCGCATGCTGACTGGCAAACACTTGATCGCAGGCGAATGGGTTGGCGGAGAGACGATGTTTTCCTCCGAGCCGGCAGAGGGTTCGGCAGGCAGCTATGCCGTCGCCGGGCCTACCGAAGTCGAACGAGCCGCAGCCGCAGCCGAAGACGCCTTCTGGTCCTACGGCTATTCGACACGAGCGGAGCGCGCCGCTTTTCTCAACCGCATCGCTGACGAGATCGAGGCGCGCGGCGAAGCGATCACTGAGATAGGCTCAGCCGAAACGGGACTGCCCGGCGCGAGGCTTCGAGGCGAGCGCGGCCGCACCACCGGCCAGCTGCGCCTGTTCGCAAGCCATATCGAGAAGGGCGACTATCTCGACCGCCGGCGCGACGCCGCTCTGCCCGACGGGCAGCCTCTAGCGAGGCCGGATATCAGGCTGATGGAACGGCCTGTCGGCCCTGTCGCAGTCTTCGGCGCGTCGAATTTTCCGCTGGCGTTTTCGACGGCGGGCGGCGATACCGCCGCAGCGCTCGCCGCTGGCTGTCCCGTCGTCGTCAAGGGCCACTCCGCCCATCCCGGCACTGGCGAGATCGTTGCCCAGGCAATCGATGCGGCTATAAAGGCGACCGGGATTCACCCGGGCACGTTCTCGCTGCTTCAGGGGAACAACCGCGAGCTTGGCTCGAGCCTGGTCAAGCATCGGCTGATCAAGGCTGTCGGTTTCACCGGATCGTTGGGCGGCGGACGGGCCCTGTTCGACCTGTGCGCCGGCAGACCCGAACCCATTCCCTTCTTCGGCGAGCTCGGCTCCGTCAATCCGATGTTCGTGATGCCCACTGCAGGGAAAGCGCGCGGCGAGGCCATTGCCAAGGGCTGGGCCGGTTCGCTCACCCTGGGTGCTGGGCAGTTCTGCACGAATCCCGGCGTTGTCGTCATGGTCAAGGGCGGTGACGCGGATGCATTCGTCAACGCCGCTGTCGCAGCGCTTGAGCCCATCGGTGCGCAGACCATGCTGACCGATGGCATTGCGGCTGCATATCGCAGCGGGCGCGACAGCATTCGTGCCACAGGTGGGGTCCGGGAAGTCCTGACCTCGATGTGCGACCTGAGGAACGCGACGCCGTATTTGTTCCTGACTTCCGGCGCGAATTGGCTTGCGAACCACGTTCTCGGCGAGGAGATTTTTGGTCCGCTCGGTCTCGTCGTCATGGTCGAGGATCTTGGCGAAATGGAAAAGATCGCCCGCAGTTTCCAAGGTCAGCTTACCGCGACGGTCCACATGGACGATGCGGACGGTCCTCAAGCGAAAAAACTGATGCCGATCCTCGAGCGAAAGGCAGGCCGCATTTTGGCAAACGGCTATCCAACCGGCGTCGAAGTATGCGACGCGATGGTTCATGGCGGCCCGTATCCTGCGTCAACAAATTTCGGTGCAACTTCCGTCGGCACACTGTCGATCCGCCGCTTTCTGCGCCCCGTCTGCTATCAAAACATTCCGGATGAGATGCTGCCGGAGGATTTGTCGGACATTTGACTGGCGATTGGGTAGCAGTAAGAGATGACGTTACCGCCCGGTACAGTCTGATGGAAACGCCCTTCGACTGCGTAAGCACGGATTGTGGGATGGTACCCCGCAGCCCTAAATGCAGTGGATCGTGGGAACACCTGGACGACGCCGAGGTAATCGAGATCTGGCGCGACCGATTCGCGCGCGCACGTGTACCTACGACAACAACAGGAACTTATATAAGGCCTCGGTTCCCGAACTTTGGAAATGTACGATGTTCAAGCATTTGAGTTCGGATGGAGCAAGTTTTGAGGGCTTCCCGAACAGCGTGAAGCTGAGAATGAGGGGAAACCCTCAAATTCCGACTGGCAGTATATTTCTTCAAGAGTAATCATCGACTTGAGTTATACCGCTCACTATGCGGGCACCAAACGCCATGGGAGGAGAAAAAATGGCAGATATAAGTGACGCTGATAGACCCGATACTGGTGGGTGGATACCACCTGTTGTCGAAACGCCTCCTGTGTTTGTTTGGCCGCCGAAACCAGGCGCCTTTCTCAAATTTATTTTTGGCTGGGGGGGATATCTTTTCCCTTATAATGCCTTTTACATGCTCGTTTCCGTGGGTATCTGGTGGTTCCTGATACCTGATCTCCAGCAGATGAAAAATTTCGAGGTCGGGTGGATATCCAATCTGTTCATCCAGAACTTTATTATTCTCCTGGTTTGGACCAGTTTTTGGCACATTCGACTCTACGTAAGGCGGTCGCAGGGTACTGATTTCAAGTACAACGCACGCTGGCCGAAGGACAGCGAAACGTTCCTGTTCGGCAAACAGCTCTTTGACAACATGTTTTGGACGTTGTTCAGCGGGGTTCCAATTTGGACCGCCTACGAGGTGGTCACATTTTGGGCAATGGCAAATGGCTACATACCGTATCTGGATATGGAGGCGCATCCGGTCTATTTCGGTATGTGCATGTTTTTGGTCGCATTCTGGCGCGAAGCGCACTTCTATGTGGTTCATCGCCTGATGCACTCCTCGCTACTATATAAGCTGGCCCACAGCGTGCATCACCGAAATTCCAACCCCACTCCTTGGTCGGGGTTGTCGATGCACCCAATCGAACACGTGATCTACTATTCCAGTGTTCTCATCCAGTGGGTCATCTACTCGAACCCATTGCTGGTGGTTTATCACCTTGTGCACCTCAACTTCGCTCCTGCCCCTGACCACAGTGCCTTCGGTCGGATGGTCGTGAACGGAAAGGTCGAGATAGATTTGGCGACCTATATGCACTATCTGCACCACCGCTATTTTGAAGTGAACTACGGCGGTGATGGCTCGGTTCCCTTTGATCGCTGGTTTGGTACCTGGCATAATGGGACAGCAGAAGCTCACGCTGCAATGAACGAGCGCTTCAAGAAAAAACGCCCGCCTTCTTCATGAAGCAGTCAGGTCATACGGCTGCAGACTCTCGAATTTGATGAAGTCTGATGTCGGCCAGGCGGAAGATTGGCCGACATCCACCTTTACTCTTAACGACGCACCTGTGGAGAAGAACTTGTCCGAACATGGAATGGTCATAGTCGGCGCAGGCCACGCGGGTGCTCGCGCCGCAGAGGCCTTGCGAAAGAACGGATGGAGCGGAAAGCTGACAATCGTGGAAAGCGAAGACGCTATGCCCTATGAAAGGCCGCCCCTTTCGAAGGCGGTTCTGTCCGGCACCAACAGCTTCGAAAAATATCCGATTCTTGTCGACGGTTTCTTTGCTGCCAATGGTATCGAGCATATTCGCGATACCACTGCGCTTTCGATTGATCGGAATTCGCATCTGATTGAGCTTTCCAATGGTGCGGAGCTTCCCTACCATCGGCTGCTCTTGGCGCCTGGCGCTGAGCCTCGACGTCTCAACGTCATAGGAAGTGATTTAGGTAAGATTTCCTTCCTTCGCTCTGCTTCTGACGCGAATAGACTCGCGAGTTGGCTGCAGGAGAGTGCAAAGGTCGTGATTGTCGGCGGCGGTCTTATTGGCCTCGAGGCTGCAGCAAGCGCTATCGCAAGGAAGTGTGACGTAACCGTAGTAGAGCTCGCAAACCGTTTGATGAACCGGGCCGTGCCGGAAAAGATCGCGCTGGCAGCGAAACTTCGCCACGAAAAAGAAGGCGTGTGCTTCAAACTTGGTTGCGCTGTTAAAGAAATTAATGGTGTCAATAATGTCTCATCTTTGCGGTTGAGTACCGGGGAGATTTTGGAGTGCGACGTCGTCCTGATTAGCGTAGGCGTTGAGCCAAGGGTTTCCCTAGCTCAAGCCGCAGGCTTGGATATTGACAATGGGATTGCCGTTGACAAGTACCTGAGAACCAGTGATGTCTCAATCTATTCGGCAGGTGACGCCTGCTCGTTTGCGGACGAGGCGTCGGGTGAACGGATTCGGCTCGAATGTTGGAAGAACGCCGAGGATCAAGCCTACGTGGTCGCCAAAAACATGCTCGGCGGCGAACAGATCTACTCAACTTCGCCATGGATGTGGTCCGATCAGTACGAAAGCACTATCCAAATAGCTGGATTCCCAGCAAGGGGACCTTTCATCACCGAGCGCGTCTGCCTGGACGGTTCATTATTGCTATTCCATATGACAGAGACTGGCCACATAGCAGGGGTTAGTGGATTTGGCTCGCTCCGGGAGGTCGGGCGTGGCGTTCGTTTTGGCCAGCTTATGATTCAACGAATGCTCACTCCGGGCGTTGGTGATCTTTGTGATTACACCGTTGACCTTAGAAGTCTGATTGTTCCTGCGGTGGTGGCCTGACGATCCATCGGATCAGGTGGCCAGAGGACGGCGTTTTGGGAGGACCTATGCAGAAGCTTTTAGTTTTTCAATCAATGTGGGCGATGGAGCGTCGACACAGCGATGGCTATGAGGCATCGGTTGAGCAGAAAATCGAAAAAATACACGCCGCAGGCTTTGACGGCATAAGCGCCGACTGGAGAGATCCACAGCAGGTAAGACGCATGTCGGCTCTCCTCAGGGCGTCCGGCTTACGGGCCGAAGGTCAGTGCTTCCCCAAAACCGTTGATGATTTGAAGCCGGTGCTCGAAAATGCCGTCGAGAGCGGACTGCACCATCTCGACATCCAGCCCGACGTTAGACCGCGTCGGATTCAAGACTGTATTCCTTTGCTGGAGGGTTGGCGCAGGCTGGCCGAGGAAGTGGACTTTCCTGTCTATATAGAAACCCATCGCGACCGAATGACCACCGACCTCTACTTCACGCTGGATTTACTGGATTGTTTCCCAGACCTGAAACTTCTCGGCGATGTGTCGCACTTTCTGGTCGGTCGGGAATTCGCCTGGCCGATCAATGAGACAGATGACGGTTACATCAAACGAATACTTGACAATTCATGGGCGTTTCATGGACGCGTCGCGAGTCGAGAACAGGTCCAGATCGAAATTTCCTTTCCTCATCATAAGCCCTGGCTCGATCTTTTTCTGGGCTGGTGGGAGTACGGCTTCAAGAGTTGGATGGGGCGCGCAGACCCAAATGCGACTCTGGCATTCGTGTGTGAACTAGGTCCGAAGCCCTACGCCATTACAGGGCGCGACGGCAATGACACGACCGATCGTTGGTCCGAGGCTTTGATGATGCGCGACCTCGTCCGGGATCGATGGGACGGTTTGAATGGTCCATAGCCGTACATCGTTGCATTATTCGTTTTATGAAATGAGCGATAATATTAGTAGATAGGAAAATAAATGGACGTACGCGCCGCTGTAGCTGTTCAGGCCGGAAAACCGCTTGAGATCTTGACAGTGCAACTCGAAGGCCCGAAGGCCGGCGAGGTGTTGGTCGAGGTCAAGGCGACCGGCATCTGCCACACCGACGATTTCACCCTTTCCGGTGCCGACCCGGAAGGCATTTTCCCGGCGATTCTCGGCCATGAGGGCGCCGGCGTCGTGGTCGATGTCGGCCCGGGCGTGACCTCGGTCAAGAAGGGTGACCATGTCATTCCGCTCTACACGCCGGAATGCCGCGAGTGCTATTCCTGCCTGTCGCGCAAGACCAACCTCTGCACCTCGATCCGCGCAACCCAGGGTCAGGGACTGATGCCGGACGGCACTTCGCGCTTTTCGATCGGCAAGGACAAGATCCACCACTATATGGGCTGCTCGACTTTCTCGAACTTCACGGTCGTGCCGGAGATCGCGCTCGCCAAGGTCAATCCCGATGCACCCTTCGACAAAATCTGCTACATAGGCTGCGGTGTGACGACGGGCATCGGTGCCGTCATCAACACAGCTAAAGTCGAGATTGGTTCGACTGCCATCGTCTTCGGCCTCGGCGGCATTGGCCTCAACGTTCTGCAAGGCCTTCGCCTAGCCGGCGCCGACCTGATCATCGGTGTCGATATCAATCCCGACCGAAAGGAGTGGGGCGAGAAGTTCGGCATGACCCACTTCGTCAACCCGAAGGAAGTCGGCGAGGACATCGTCCCCTATCTCATCAATCTGACGAAGCGCAACGGCGACCTAATCGGCGGCGCCGACTATACGTTCGACTGCACAGGTAACACCAAGGTCATGCGCCAGGCGCTGGAAGCCTCGCATCGCGGCTGGGGCAAGTCGGTCATCATCGGCGTGGCCGGCGCCGGCCAGGAAATCTCGACTCGTCCGTTCCAGCTGGTGACGGGCCGCTCCTGGATGGGGACGGCCTTCGGCGGCGCCCGCGGCCGCAGCGATGTGCCGAAGATCGTGGACTGGTACATGGAGGGTAAGATCGAGATCGATCCGATGATCACCCACACGATGCCGCTCGATGACATCAACAAGGGCTTCGAACTGATGCATTCGGGAGAATCGATCCGCAGCGTCGTGGTTTACTGAGGCCGAACAGCAACTATGGACTGTCAAAATGAGGCGTGGAAATGACTGATACAGCAACATGGGTAGCGGCCTGCAAACTCAACGAACTACCAAAGGAAGATGTCAAGCGCTGGGATCATGGCTCAAAGAGCTTCGCCGTATTTCGAACGGCGGACGATAGGGTCTTCGTTACCGACGATATTTGCACACATGAATATGCCCATATTTCCGATGGCTTTGTGATGGGGACGACGGTGGAGTGTCCACGCCACGCCGGCTGCTTCGACTTTCGCACGGGTGAAGCACTGAATCCACCTGCGTGCAATCGACTGAAAACTTACTCAGCTAAAGTCGAGAACGGAACTGTGTTTGTGCAAATTGGGTGAAACGATCTAAAGAAATATGTCTTCAGCGACGCCGTCTTGAAGTGCAGAAAATCTTGGGTGGGCACGAGCAGCGATTGCATGTCGCGCTGCTCGAATATGCTTCCCGATATCACCTGAATCGCCCAAGCCAGTCGTTCCCACAAGTCTCCCAAGCGCATCAACATGGTAGAGAAGAGTGGAGGCGCCAAGATGCTTTGCAATCGCCGATGATGCAAGGTGGGGCAAGCCAACAATCTGCATCGAAAGCTCATATTGATCTGACCAGAAGAAGGGAACTGCGTTGCATGCAGCTTCTTCCCCCAGGATGTTGCTCGCGACAACGCGCGCGTGATCTTCAGCATTTTGCCAAGCTTCGACTCGGATGTGCCGTTCGAATAGCGGATGCCAAAAGGAAGCACAGTCTCCGCAAGCAAAAATACCGTTCACGGCGGTTTCCAAAGATTGTCCCGTGCGTATGCCGACGTCGACCTCGAGGCCCGCAGACTTCGCCAACGCGCCTTCTGCGGAAACACCGACACCCATGACCGCGAGATTGGTCCGAATGTATTCGCCGGACGAAAGAAGAACGCCTTTGAGCTTGCCGGAAGAACTCAGTAGGAATCGTTCGACCATAGAGCTGAAACGGAATTCTACACCCTGTCTCTGATGCCGGCTTAAAAGAGCATCACCAATTTTTCTTGGCGCAATTCGGGAAAGGAGTCTCTCCGTTGCCTCAACCACAACCGTCTTTAACCCAATGCTGGATGCGGCAGCGGCAATTTCTAGGCCGATGAACCCACCGCCAACTATCACCAGTCGCTTGCTCGTCTTGAAATACCTTGAGATTTTGACCGCATCTTTGAATGTTCGCAGGACATGTACGCCCTCAGCTTCCGAGCCCGGAACCGTCAAATGGCGAACGCGAGATCCCGTCGCGAGAACCAGCGAATCATAGGATATTTTTGTCCCATCATCGAGGAGCAACGTTCTACTCTCGATCTGAATGGATTTTGCAGCGGTGCCGGACAGAAATCTGACTTTGTCCCAAGCCGTGTCTTCCGGTCTCCAAAGCAAGCAATCCTCGAGTTGGCTTTTGCCGAGAAGTACACCTTTTGACAAGGGCGGTCTGTTGTACGGTGGAACGGACTCTCGTCCGATGAGAGTGATGTCAAGATCATGATCAGACGCAGCAAGTATTTGCGCGACGCGTCCGCCTGCATGGCCGGCCCCGACAATCACAATTTTCTTTTTCATAAGAGTCTCGTTTTAAGCCGTTGTCGCCTGACCTTATATGATGCTGTCTGGATATTCGATGCAACTATATAGATGCCGATGATTTACAGGACGCCATTCCTATAAAAAGCCCATTCCAGTCCGGATTCATTGGGCTCGCAAAATAGGGTCCTGTAAAAGCTGATTTATGCAGGCAAGTCTTACTCAATTTTACCCAAATCCATCCAGGCTTTTCTTAAATAGTACCTGTTCCCTCGGTATTCCTTCAGGTTCGCGATCCGTCGATCGCTACGAGCCTATATCATGGCAGCCCTGCAGGATGAAGGTAAAGCTAGATGAAGTCGCGAGCCTGGCGAGGGTTGGTCTTGCAACGGTTGATCGCGTGCTCAACGAGCGCGGTGGTGTCGCACCTGCAACGGCCAAAAAGGTCATTGATGCTGCTCGACAGCTGGGGTGGGTGAGAAGCCTTCCTAGTGTTTATCGTACCAACCTCAGATTTGAGGTGCTGCTGGGACGTCGAGAAGTTCCGCTGTTCGCAAAACTGAACGAATTTTTCGAAAAATTAATTCCTTTGGTCAACCACAGTGTAATCATCCAAAGAACGTTCGTAGACCACGCCAAACCTAATCGGCTGGCAAAGGCAATTGCGACAACTAGAAGCGATGCTATTATCGTGTGTGGGCAGGAAGACGATGCTATCCTTGAGGCGATAGCGACAGTTACCTCAGCCGGTGTTCCGGTTGTTGCCATTATGTCAGACCTTCCGACCGCCCCAAGGTTGGCATATGTTGGTATAAATCATCACCGAGCGGGCAGGGCGGCAGCATTTCTGTTATCTCATATGATTCCGCCAGCAGGTTGTTGCGTCGTTCTGTGCCACAGTCTGAAGTATCGAGGCGACTCTGAGCGAATCGGCGGTTTCAGGGAGGCTCTTATGGAGTATCGGCCAGACGCTTCACTCACGGAAGTCATAGAAGCAGGCGAGGATGAGGTGAGAGCACGCATATCGTTGCGTCACAGATTGATTGAAACCAACCACATCGCCGCTGTTTATAATGCGGGAGCGTCAAATAGCCTGGTGGTCGAAGCATTAAATGGAAGAAGCAACATCGCTTTTGTTGGTCACGATCTCATCGGTGAAACCTCCACTATGCTCAGGGATGGGACAATGACCATTGCTATTGAGGAAAATTTGGAGATCCAGGCGCGCCGAGCGATCGATGTTCTACTTCACCGATTTGGTCTGCAGGAACACGCACCCGATGCCACTACATTGCCATTCCAAATTAAAGTACGGGACAGCGTGATTGTCTAAATTTTTGGTTTTAATCGGGAAACAATAGAAGGACCATTCTGACTAGAGAGTTCGCTCTCGTGATTTCACTCGGCCATTAATTGCGGGGTACTGTCAAGGGTCTGCTGCATCCCCACAACCACGCAACCAGGGTCACTGTTCCTTCTGAGATCGTTGCAGGTCCACTGTCATTGAACTTTAATTTCGGCTGCGATTAGGGTTTGCTGAGTACGGCAGCGGCCCATTGTGGCTAACATCGTTTAATTGCTGTTGCCATGCGCCGATGCTTTCTGCCGGATATCGTCAAAGGGTTCCCTGCAAAAGTAGAGACGTGCCGGCAAGCTTACTCAATTTTACCCAAATTCCTCCAGGCTTTCTTAGCTATTTCCTGCTCTCCCTGCGTATTCCTTCAGATGGCAAACCTGGGAACGGAGAGGTGAGCCATGTCAATCTGGCTGAATGCCGAGGGAGGAAAGAATGTACAATTCACTGAGCGTCCTTTGCAGCAACACCGCGCGCACTGCAAAGGGCATTGTACTAGGATCTGCATTGCTCGCAACTACAGGCATAGCAACATCTGCCGCCGCTGAAAACGTGAACTGGCGTCAGTTCGAAGGAACGTCAATCACCTGGGCCTATGACATCCATCCATATGCTGACGCGATTGCTGCTCAGCTACCGGAATTTGAGAAGTTGACGGGCATCAAGGTTGTTCCGGAACTCTATCCCGACGATACCTATTGGAGCAAGCTGACCATACAGCTGACGACTAAATCGCCTGCGTGGGACGTCGTCGGCACGGGTATACAGCCGGCATGGGATCTTGCGCCGGGCGGCGCTCTGGAGCCGTTGAACAAATACCTGGAAGATCCGAAACTTACGGCGTCCGACTACGACTATGACGACTTCTTCCCCGCTCTCCGTTACGCTCTGACATGGAGCATCCAGGATGGCCAGATCAAGCCTGATGACAACGGGCAGGTTTGGGCAATTCCAAACGCGTTCGAGAATATCCAGCTTCTCTACCGCAAGGACATCCTTGACAAGTACAATGTCGCAGTACCGACGACGCCCCAAGAGATGGGCAAGGCGTGTGATACCTTAAAGGCCGCCGATCCCAAGATCACCCCGCTCGGCGTCCGCGGGGTCCGCTTTTGGAGCAGCATCCATACCGCGCCCATTTCGATCGCGAAATCCTACGGCGTGCAAGACTTCTTCGTGAAAAATGGCGAGCTCGACACTGGACTTGATTCCCCAGAATCCATCACTTTCCACAAAGACTACGTGGACATGATCAAGAAGTGCGCCGCGCCATCCTTTGCTAACGACAATTGGTACCAGGTTGTCGATGGCATTTCGTCCGGCCGCACGGCCATGGCGATCGATTCGAATATGTTTGGCTTCTGGAGCGATGTCGCTGGCAAGCCTGCATCCGGAAAGATCGCCTTTGCTCCGCCGCTCCACGCTCCGAACGCGAAGAACTTCGAATCCAACATTTGGACTTGGTCGCTGGCAATGAATGCGGCATCCCAGAAGAAGGACGCGGCCTGGCTGTTTATAGAGTGGGCGACGTCAAAGCAGGTGGATCTAAATGGCGCCGTCGCTGGAAAGCTTGGGAATCCAGCTCGCAGGTCGACGTGGGATGACAAAACCTGGCTTGCTTATGCAGCCAAGCCCGAGTTCAACAATTATGTCGAAAGCTTCAAGGCGACCCAGGACCGGGCAAAGCAACAGTTCACCCCGCGCGTAGGGTTCAGCGAGGCGGTGAATGCCTGGGCGGTCGCCATGCAGAAGATGGTCAACGGCGCCGACGTGGAGACCACGCTGAAGGCGCTGGCTGAAGAAATCCGCGCCGGCCTCTGAGCGAAGAAGGCGGCAGTTTGCTGCTGTCGCCTTCCGTCACCTGGATGGAGATCTCAATGACGCCTCATGTTTCGGAGACCGCAGTAACTGTCTGGCGTTGCGGGATCGTCATCGTCACTTGCTTGTAATGGCTGCTTGCTATGTTCTGCTCGCGCGCACCTCGTTTGGACTGCGCATATGCGCTTCTTTAGAGAAGCCATCACTCGCGCGTGCCTCAGGCATATCGAGCCATACCATTTACAGCATCACCTTTGCATTTGGAGCTGCGCTGGCCGGTCTCGCTGGCGCTCTGATCGTGCCGGTGTTCTCGCTATTCTCGGATCTAGGCATCCGTTTTCTCATTCAAGGCTTCGTCGCCGTCACGGTGGGCGGCGTCGGATCGTTCGCAGGCCCGCTTGCCGGCGCGAGCGTGATTGGCACGCTTAGCGCCGCACTGCTCTGGGTGATGTCACCAGTGATTGCCGACGTCCTTGTATTCGTATTGGCTATTGTGTTCGTCAAATTTCGCCCACGAGGCCTCATATCAGCGAGAGGGGTCTAACGATGTCGAGGAGCGATTGGTCGGCGGCGCCCCTTATTGTTGAATTTACCTTGAGGAAGAGATTCCAATGCCGACGATAGCCATGCCAGAGCCGGACCTTGGTATTCTTGCCAGAGCATCACAAATTATCGAGCGTCTAACAGCTGTGGTCTCCGCCGAGGCCGTCATCTCGGACCCTCAGGAAACACGCGCTTACGAGTGTGATGCATTGGCCGCGTATCGTTGTCCGCCGCTTGCCGTGGTGTTGCCGCGGAACACGGAAGAGGTCTCAGCGGCTATGAAGGTTTGCCATGAAATGGGTGTGCCGGTGATCCCGAGAGGCGCTGGCACATCGCTTGCGGGCGGCGCATTGCCGACGGCCGACAGCGTGGTTATCGGCATTATGCGCTTGCGCGACATTCTGGAGATCGACACAGCCAACCGCTTTGTTCGCGTCCAGACAGGCGTCACTAATCTGTCGGTAAGCGCGGAACTGGAGGCATCAGGGTTTTTCTATGCACCGGATCCCTCCTCTCAGCTCGCGTGCACCATCGCCGGGAATATCGCGATGAATTCCGGCGGCGCGCACTGCCTCAAATATGGTGTGACCACAAACAACCTAATGGGTCTCCGGATGGTCATGGCCAGTGGGGAGGTCGTCGATCTCGGTGGCCCTTTGTTAGGAAGCGGAGGTCTCGACATTCTTGGCGTGCTGTGCGGTTCTGAGGGGCAGCTTGGAATCGTTACCGAGGCGACCTTGCGCATTCTTCCGAAACCGGAAGGCGCGCGTCCGATACTAATTGGGTTTGACAGCGCCGAGACGGCTGGCGAGTGCGTAGCGCGCATCATCCGGTCCGGGCTGCTGCCAGTCGCAATCGAATACATGGACGACGTCTGTCTTCGCGCCGTCGACGCTTTTGCGAACGCCGGATATCCAAAATGCGCAGCCGTTCTGATTGTCGAAGTGGAGGGCTCCGAGGATGAAGTCCTTTACCAGATCGAGCGAATTCGCCAGGTCGCCGAAGAGCTCAAACCCGTGGAGTTTCGCACCAGCCGCAACGCGGATGAATCCCTTGCCATCTGGAAAGGCCGCAAGTCGGCCTTTGGCGCGATGGGAAGGCTCGGCGATTATCTGTGCCTCGATGGAACCGTTCCCGTCTCGAAGCTTCCTTCCACGCTGAAGCGCATCGGCGAGCTTTCCAAGGATTACGGCCTGGAGGTTGCCAATGTCTTCCACGCCGGCGACGGCAATATGCATCCTCTGATTCTGTTCAATGCCAATGCGCCCGGCGAACTGGAGCGGGCCGAAGCCTTTGGAGCCGATATCCTCCGGCTCTGCGTCGACGTTGGAGGATGTCTCACCGGAGAGCATGGAGTGGGGATCGAGAAGCGCGATCTGATGACCAAGCAATATTCAGCTGATGATCTGGCGATCCAAATGGAAATCAAGAGCGTCTTTGATCCAGACTGGCTGCTCAATTCGACTAAGGTTTTTCCCCTCGAAGCAAGTAAGCCATACAGGGACAAGGCGGTGAGGGGCTGATGAGCATCGACGAGTCAGCAATCAAGGCCCTGCCTTACCCCGTGAGTCCGGCAGACGAAGCCGAGCTCGCAGCTTTCGTTGGCGAAAGCCATGCACGAGCAACACCGATGTGCATTGCCGGGGGCGGGACGCGGGTTCAGCCGGGGTCCGTCGAAGCGGAGCACATGGTTACGACCCGCAATATGTCCGGCATCGTAACCTATGAGCCGGGCGCGTTGACGCTGATCGCGCGCGCGGGCACTCCCTTGCAGGAGGTGGAAGATGTCCTTGCGGAAGAAGGGCAGACCCTGGCATTCGAACCAATGGACCACAGGGAGATTCTCGGTTCGATAGGAACACCGACGGTCGGCGGAATGGTATCCGCCAATGTCTCGGGGCCACGTCGGATCCAGGCCGGAGCGTGCAGGGATCACCTTCTCGGTGTCAGATTCGTCGATGGTCGTGGCCGAACAATCAAGAACGGCGGCCGCGTGATGAAAAATGTCACTGGGCTCGACCTCGGCAAGCTCCTTTGCGGCAGCTATGGCACTCTGGGCGTTCTGACAGAGGTGGCGTTGAAGACGCTGCCTCTAGCGGAAACAGAAAAGAGCCTGAGAATCGCCGGCGTCACTCCTCGTGAGGCGCTTGAAGTCTTTGTCGCCGCGCTTGCTACTTCGTTCGAAGTCTCCGGAGCTGCCTTCCACGCGGGCACCGCATGGTTGAGGGTCGAAGGTTTCGAGGCACAGGTCGACTATCGCGTGGGCCGGCTCAAGGAGCTGCTCTTTGATCGGGAAATCGATGTCGTCGCCCATGCCGCCAGCCGGAGCGTGTGGCGCGACCTACGCAACGTAAAGCATCTCGCAGCTTCGGAACATGCAATCTGGCGGATATTGGTCAAACCGACTGACGCGCCGGACGTGATGGAGGCGCTAGATCAACTCGGTGGAGAGGCTTCCGTAGACTGGGGCGGGGGTCTGGTCTGGTTTTCTGGAGCGGCTCCAAGCGTGGCCGTTCGTAGAGCGGTGGGAGCGGGCCGGGCGATACTGTTGCGATGTGGCTCGCTGCCTGCCGCTGACCTCTTCCCAGCCGAAAACAGTGCTGTGGCCCAGATATCGGCAGCACTGCGCAAAACATTCGATCCCGCCGGGATCTTCAATCCTGGTCTTATGGGCAATTGAAATGCAGACGAAGTTTAGCGAAGCACAACTTGCCGACCCAGCTACCAAGCGATCTAACGAGATCTTGCGATCCTGCGTCCACTGCGGTTTCTGCACGGCCACATGTCCGACATACAAAGTGCTCGGCGACGAACTCGATAGTCCCCGCGGACGCATCTACCTGATCAAGGACATGTTGGAGAACAACAGAAAACCGGATGAAAAGACGGTGATGCACATCGACCGGTGCCTGAGTTGCCTCAGCTGCATGACGACCTGTCCGTCCGGCGTTCACTACATGCACCTTGTCGATCACGCTCGCGCCTACATCGAGCGGAACTACAAGCGCCGATGGGACGAAAGAGCACTTAGGTGGCTCCTCTCGAAGATTCTGCCCTATCCCGATCGGTTTCGCTTTGCGCTCTTAGGGGCCAAGCTCGTCCGCTCGTTCAGGAAATTTGTTCCGGATGCTCGGCTCCGGGCGATGCTGGAAATGGTCCCGGACCGCATACCACCCGCGAGCAGGAATGATCGTCCGCAATGGTTTCTTGCTGAGGGACAGCGGATCAAACGCGTTGCTCTTCTCACGGGCTGCGCACAACGCGCTCTCAACACCGACATCAATGATGCGACTATCAGATTGTTAAGACGGCATGGCTGCGAGGTAGTCATTCCGGAGGGAATTGGTTGCTGCGGCGCGCTGACCCATCATATGGGTAAGACTGATGACAGCCATGCGATGGCCGCTGCCAACATCCGTGCGATCGTCGCAGAGCTTGATGGCAAGGGGCTTGATGCAGTAGTCATCAATACTTCTGGCTGCGGGACAACCGTTAAAGACTATGCTCACATGTTTCGCAACGACCCACTGGCCGCCAACGCCGGCCGCGTTGCAGCTCTCGCGAAGGACATTTCCGAGATGATCGCCGATATAGGGTTGAGGGACGCTTCGCACGCCGAGCCGCTGCGTGTCGCCTATCATGCGGCTTGTTCTTTGCAGCATGGCCAGCAGATCCGCTCGGCTCCAAAGGATCTGCTCAAAGCTGCCGGGTTCCAGGTGGTTGAGCCCCGTGACAGCCACATCTGCTGCGGATCGGCCGGCACTTATAATCTGCTGCAGCCGGCAGTATCGGCCGAGCTCAAGACGCGCAAGGTCGCGACACTTGAGGCGACGCAGCCACAGGTGATCAGCGCCGGAAATATTGGCTGTATGATGCAAATCGGATCGGCAACCGGCATACCGGTGGTTCACACAGTGGAACTTCTCGATTGGGCAACAGGCGGGCCCATGCCACAGCCTCTGGCTGAAAAGCCCGAATTGTCGGTTTGAAAAACTGCCCGCTTGAATATCATGGGGCGCCAATGCGGCGGGGTACTATGCTTGCCACGCGCTTACACGTTCCCCGATCTGGTGCACGTCAGCGTCGGAGATGCCTGCCACGGCCCCTCCGCGCGCATTGAGGATCGGCGCCGCAACACATCGCATTCCCCAGGTGCGTTCCTCGTCGTCGAACGCATGGCCTCTTTTCCGCGTTCTCTGCAATTCCTCACGCAACCGTTCGCAGGAGCGGACAGTGTTCTCGCTGAACCGCTCGGGGTCTCTTTTCTTGAAGAGAGCCCGTCTTCGTCATAGGTGCTGAGAACTCTGTCGCATTTGCACTTAACTGGGGTCTTCCTCAATCTGTGTGGTGCTTGGTCTGATCAACTGCCCGAAATCATTTCTCCCCATGCAAGCCGGACATGTCGGGGTTGCTGAATTCATTGAGCTTTTTGCTCACCGCAGTGGAAGAACGCTTGATGAAGCGTCCTAACATTCCAGTCAGCGACCACACGATTCCGCATAGCTGAAGCGCCGTGTCACCACGCTCGGTACTAGGAGACTACTCGGGTTGGGGGCTATAGATGACCGGAACTGGCCCAAGGGCTCTAGCTAAGGGCAATCGTAGCGGATTTGGAACGGCCAAGGTTGTTAATGTGCTGCCAGATCCCGGCTGAGCCAGCTGGTTCGCAAACACCACACAGATTGAGGAAGACCCGTTTAATTATAGAAAGTTGAACGAGGACTTTAATACCGCTGATATTTTGGCCCGACTTCGAAGTCGCGTTTTCCAAATCGTTGTAGTTCACCCTGGAAATTCCGCTTTCGTCCGATCTGTGAGCAATAGCCAAGAGGAGCAGCAGGGCAGCGGTAAGGTTTGCTCCCTACCCTCGGTCCGCAACGAGATCGCCCACAATCTGGCGGGCGAGAACGTGACGCAAGGCTACAGCAGCTCCGGTCGCTTTTCATGGCCGAAGCCAGCGGCGAGGCGTGGCTACTTGACGCTCATGATGGTGACGGATCCTGGCGTCGCTTCGGTTGCTCCCTTTGGGGGATGCGACCCAATGTTGGCATCAAACCCAGTCGCTGCCGGTATCCCGACACTCGGCAATCCGATCCTGATCGATCAGCACACATCTCTCGTGTCAAATGCACAGGTTCGATCGGCAGATAAATCGAAGCCGCGGCCCGGTAATTGGATCGTCGCTAAAAAGGGGTGGCCGACCAACGATCCAGCGGCGCTGCCTGAGGGTCCGCCGGGCACGATCATGCCGCTTGGCGGCGAAGACTTCGGCTACAAGGGCTTCGGTTTCGGCATCATGGTGGAAGCTTTTGCACTGGCGCTGTCGGGACACGGTCGATTTACACCAAAGCAGCGCGGTGCACAGGGAGTCTTTCTTCAGTTTATCGACCCGTCGTCCTTCTCGGGGCGGGGGGCTTTTCTTCAAGAAACTACGGATTTCGTGCGGTGGTGCAAAGAAAGTCGCGTGGCCGAGGGTAGTCGGCGTTCGGCTGCTAGGTGAGCGGGCCGTGGCTGAAAAGACTCGCCAATTGAGAGAAGGATTGGATGTCGATGTGCCCTTTGGGACCGATTATCGAATCGGAGCGTGGATTCGAGGAGAATGTGCTGGGCACGTTTTGACAGGATTTGTTGCATCGCAAGAACCGTCGGGCTGTACTTGTATGGGGAGTGTGTTTGTCAACGATCTTTTTGCATCTAGTTTCATCCTTTTCGATTTGAGGGCTGGGCGATTCACGATGATACCGAGGGGAGCCTGCGAGTGGCGAGACAATGCTCTCGCGTACTTGTATGCGGCGGGTGCTCAGACCCAGCCATGATGCAGTAATGCGCATCGCGAGCAAGGCTCCGGGGCGGCGGGACCATTCTTAATCACGGTGCAAAGCCCATGTACAGCGCCGGTACGCCACCACCTCGGATCGTTGGGAGCCCGGCGCAGTTGGCGCATCAGGCCCCGATAGGTTGGTCTTCTCCTTCTTTTCTATGCAGCCGCACGCAATGCGACGCCCTGCGGGATCTCGCCCATGGTGGCCATGCGCCAGAGCGCGATGAGCAGACGGCGCGCCAGCGCCACGATCATGGTCTTGCGTGTGCCGCCGCGACCATCCTCGGTCCGCTTCTGGAACCATTGCGCCAGGGCGCTGTCCTGCTGGAAGCGGAGAAAGCGCCAGGCCAGCTGGATCATGCCGCGCCGCACCCGGGCATTGCCGGCTCGTGAGAGACCCCGCTCGCGCCGGCGTGCCCCGCTCTCGTCCGGAGAGCCGGTGAGGCCGGCATAGCGCGCGACCGCCTTTCGATCGCGAAGCTGGCGGGACAGAATCTCGTTGACGAGCATGTCCGCGGTCTCGATGCCAACGCCGATGACACTGGCGATCAGGCGAACCATCGCGTGAGGTCCATTCTCACCAGCTGCGGCCGCCTCCAGCTTGCCCAGCCGTTCCTGCTCGATGGCCTTGATCTGTTCACGCACCAGACGCAGACGCGCCATGTCACGGCGGAACTCGGCCTGGGTGTTTTCAGGAAGAGGAGCTCCTTCCGCCGTCCGCAGTACGGCAAGCTTCTGCTCTGCTTTGCGTAACGTCGGATTGAACCCGCGAATTCCCAGGCGCGAGCGTCGCTCGCATGCGATTGACGATGCGCGTGCGATCGCCCACCAGCTTTTCCCGCTCGCGGTTTGGCCGCTTGGCGTCTTCTTCTTCGATGGTTGGAATGGCCGCCATGTTGCAGTGGCGTTTTTCTCCGCGCAGCCAGCCAAGGAAAGCGCGCATCAGCAGCTCGGTGTCGAGGCGGTCGGTCTTCGCACGCCGGTGTTCACGCGACACGGCCACGCTCGACGGATGGATGACGTAGGCTTCGATATCGCGGGCCCGCAGCCAGCGCGCCAACCAGAAGCCGTCGCGTCCGGCCTCGTAGGCGACGGCGATGCGCTTGATCGTGTGCCCGGCCTGGCCGGCTTCGTCGCGCCACCGATGCAACAGCTTCAGCAGCGCCTCCGCGTCGGCAGTGAGCTTCTTCAGAGGCTGGCGTTCGAGGCCGGGTACAACCGCGGCCACGAGCCAATTGGATTGACTCATCTCGATTACGACAATGACCGTGCTATCCTGATCAAGGGCGACGAGGGATTTGCTTGCGTCAAAAGATTGCGACATGGGGCGCTCCTTCGGTGGTCGTTTCGACAGCGCCAAAGGTGCCACACCTTCGCCGCTCGCCCCATAGCATCTTATTAGGGTGGCCGGCCTCGCGCCTCTCACATAGTGGGCAGCGCGTTGTCAATCTTATTGATCCGGAATTTTGCATCGCTAGTTTGAACCAGATTCATGCCCGAATTGGTTGGCGTGGTACGATTTTGGGGTACGAAGATGACCCGGTGCTTAGACAGCGGACAATCCTATTCTATATTGTCGCATGATCTCCGATCGACTTTCTCACCAGAGATGGGAGGGCGGCTTCTCGGTTTGACGTACGGCGATAGCATCGATATCGTTGTGCCTTTGGATCCGCACCGGTTCGATGTCTTGCATTGGCCACGCGCCGGAGCCTACCCACTGATACCCTACCATAACCGGCTCGCCGATGCCTCGATCAACGTCGACGGACGAGCCATACCCCTTCAGGCGCATCCCGCGGCCAAACCGAATACCTTGCATGGGCCCAGTCATAGTCGACCATGGCGTGTCCTAAGGCACGAGACAAACAGGTTTGCCATGGGGATAAATTATGATGCCGATTCGGATTGGCCATGGCACTTTCACGCATCGCAAGAATTTTTGGTTAAGGACAACGTCCTTACATTACGAATATCTTTGTCTAACCGGGATACCAAGTCGATGCCCGCAGGCTTCGGATGGCATCCGTATTTTGCTTCCACTCGCCCGGCTGACACGGATGCTGCGTTTCACTGGCCCCATGCGCATGACTATCTACCAGTTGGCAACCGTAATGTGATCACGGAACGCGAGGCGCTGGAACGGCAGCCAACTAGCTATCTGGACAGCTGGACCCAGGCGACCATTAGGTGCGCCGACGGCGTTCGGGTGACCATGACCGCGTCGGCGCCCCTGGATTATCTTGTAGTGCATCGCGGAGACATCGCCCACATCTGCGTGGAACCGGTGACTCACATCACTAATGCCTGGAACTTAGATGCCGATAAGAGCAGCACCGGAGCTCGCTTCCTGCAGCCTGGAGATACTCTGGCAGGTGAAATCAAAATCACTGTGACCCTGTAGGTCCCGATACAATTGGCACGTTCACGCCATCACATTTGCAAAATCTCAATATGTGGACATTCTGCTTGATAGCGGAGCGCTTTTGCGATCCCTCGTGTGGAATGACTTACATATTGAGCTTAAAAGCGAGGCATGCTGATG
The DNA here is from genome assembly GCF_020164455.1 of Phyllobacterium chamaecytisi. Classification (GTDB taxonomy): domain Bacteria; phylum Pseudomonadota; class Alphaproteobacteria; order Rhizobiales; family Rhizobiaceae; genus Phyllobacterium; species Phyllobacterium chamaecytisi. The sequence continues at coordinate 90,357 of NZ_JAIQWW010000009.1, read as the reverse complement.
AATGAATTACAGTGGTCTTCAGATTTGATATCGCCGAAAAATGTCGCAGGAACAGCCCTGATCGGCAAGGCATGCGATATACTCGAAATCATCGGGCACTCTCCGGGGCTTCTTGGTCAGGCACAGCTGGCAGAGAAAACAGGAATCCCGCGGGCTACTTTGTATAGGATCCTTGCAGCCCTGATATCGCGCGGCCTGCTCAGGCAGGACCTGCTTAGCCAAAACTACACGCTCGGGTTCAGCTTCCTGGAACTTGCCCAAAACGCTTGGTCTTCTTCGGATCTGGCTTCCATTGCGTCGGTGGAACTGAGGCGGCTGCGCGATCTGACCGGCGAAACTTCTTACCTGGCCGTACAGGAAGGAAGCCATGTACTTGCGCTGGGACGTTTCGAAAGCGCGCATGACAAACGATCCAATGCAAAACTCGGCGCCTTGAAGCCGATGCATTGCACAAGCCAGGGCAAGGCAATTCTCTCACATCTGTCGGAAGCTCAGCTTGAGCACGTCCTGACGTCGGGACTCACCGCTTTTACCGATAATACGATCACGGACGTCGAACAGCTGAGAGCACATCTGGCGATCGTCCGGGCACGAGGTTATGCCATGGACGACGAGGAAATCGTTCTTGGAACACGTTGTGTCGGCGCCGCCATCCTTGATCCGGATGGCAAGCCGATTGCTGCGATCAGTGTCGCAGGACCGACGTTCCGCATGCATCCGGAACGTGCGGAGCAGTTGGGCAAGGAGTTGGCAGAGGCCGCAAAGCGGATTTCGAGCCAGCTCGCACCGTCGCTAAGAACATCGGCTCAGTATTCTGGTGACTGTAAGGTCTGGAGCCGCAACCCGGCCTTTATCGGATCAGCACCGCGGTGGGATGTGAGGACGCAGTCGATTTTCTGGGCGGACCTTCTCGCGCCTTCGATCAGGGTGGGGGGCAATATCGAGGATTTTGCCTCGTTGCACGCCCTATCGGAGAGGATCAATTCGCTTTGTCTGACGGAGAGCGGCTTTCTCTGCGCGGCTGGCTGTGACCTCCTGGCCGGCGATCGCAATGGCCTTCGTCAACGGTTCGCCGGAGTGGCAAACCTGTCAATCCGAGCGCTGCGCGCCAACCGCAATGGGCATATCTGGGCGGCGGGTTTTGATGCCGAAGCAAATAGCAGCAAGATTGGCCCCTGGTCCCGGGAGAACGGTCTTGAGCCTGTTTTCGATCTGGCGGGTGATGTCAGCGACATTGCTTTTGCCGGTGAATTGGGGCTGATGGTTGCGCAGGCAGTGCGTCAGAGCATATATCTGGTGGAGATCCCGAGCGGGCGTAAACGCAAGTTTGCCGATATACCAAAAGTCGCAGGGTCGCCCAGCGGGCTGGCGATCGACGAAGAGCTCAATCCCTGGGTTGGGCTCTCCGACGGATGGAGCATCATCAAGCTCAATGAAAATGGCGAGATCGAGCGAACCATCGCGCTTCCCGTTGCAAATCCAACGGGGATTGCATTCGGCGGAGCCAACCTTTCTGAAGTTTTTGTCACCAGTGCGCGAAGCGGTCTGTCGCGCGACAGCCTGACTAACGCGCCGCTTTCCGGGCAGTTGCTGTCGATCGATGTTGGCGAGCGCGGACTGCCTGATACTCTTGGAAAACTTTAAGAGGTCCCGATGCTCGAGGCAAATCCGCATGCCGAACTGCCAAAAATCATATCGCTGCAGACCCTTCCGGTGCGTATACCCTTTGTCGATGGGGGGGCTGGAACCGGTGGGACGCCAAGTCGATGGCATGTCTTCGATATGGTGCTGGTCCGTGTGGAGGACGACGAAGGCAACGTCGGTTGGGGCGAGGCGTTCGCTTACTTCTGCCTTGAAGCAGTAAAGTCTGCAGTTGATCGAATGATAGCACCATTTGTCGTGGGGCAAAGTATCAGCGATATTCCCGCATGGAACATCGACATCCAGAAAAAGCTTCACCTTTTTGGACGTTATGGCATCACACTTTTTGCGCTTTCGGGTGTTGATATCGCTCTTTGGGATCTGGCCGCGCGGCGCGCCCGAAAGCCACTTTGGATGCTGTTGGGCGCCGACGTGGCCGTCCAGCGTCGGGCCTACGCGAGCCTTGTTCGATACGGCAACGCCGATCTTGTCGCAGTGCAATGTCAGAAGGCGTTGGATCTCGGCTACAGGCACGTCAAGCTTCATGAGATCGCACCAGACGTCATTCGCCGAGCTCGCGAAGTCGTCGGACCGGATGTGCCCTTGATGGTTGACGCGAATTGCACATGGTCGGTCGAAGAGACGATCGCTCTTCGCAAAATCTTTGTGGAGTGTGATGTTCTGTGGGTCGAAGAGCCGATATTCCCGCCAGATGACTATACAGGGCTTGCAAGGATCGAAGGTCAGGGCATCGCGACCGGAGCCGGTGAGAATGCCTCAACGGTGTTCGACTTCGAGCGCGTGATCCAGTCTGTAACATATCCGCAGCCGAGCGTGACAAAGGTGGGCGGAATTTCGGAATTCATCAGCGTGTTAAAATCCTGCGCGCAGGCAGGCAAGATCGCCATGCCGCACACACCCTATTTTGGCCCTGGATATTTTGCGACGCTGGCAATGCTACCGCTGACGTCACCGCGCACCTTGGTTGAGTATCTTTTTGTTGAGCCCGAGGCTTGGCTGGCGGATACACCGCAGCCAGTCAACGGGTTGCTCAGCGCGGGCGATGATTTTGGCATCGGCTTCACACCGAACCCGGATGTTATGGCAAGATACGCCGCCAGTCTATAAGTCTCAATATGTGAGACGAAACTTGCGTGGCTTGGAAAGAATACTTTAACTGCCACTGTGTTTGGCGATAAAGTATTCTTGCCGGAACAAGAGTTTTCGGAGCGAGGATTTGAATCGTAATCCGCGCCGGGTTGATCTCACGATGTGATCCGCGCGGCACCACTGCAGGGATAAAGTCATGGAAATTTTCGTATCCGGCGCCACCGGTCGGGTAGGGGGCGTGTTGTCGGCTGCTCTGAAGGAGCGTGGCCACAACGTACGAACGATTGCCATTCCAAACGATCCGAATAAGGCAGCCACCGAGGCGGCAGGTGTCGTCTGCCACACAGGTAGCCTTGCTGATTATGACCACGTGGCTAAGGCCTTGGAGGGTGTAGAAGCCATTTTCCACATGGCTGCGGTCATCTCGTTCCAGCCGACTGCGAGGGACCTCCTTTGGGACGTAAATGTCGTCGGGACGTACAATGTTCTGCGCGCTGCTGCGATGGAGTCCCAAAAGCAGCATATTCGCATGGTTTTCGCCTCAAGCGATCAGGTCTACCCGACCCGGTTTGCGCGTTACCGTCCAACCGATGAAAACCACCCGAAGGAACCATACACATTCTATGGCATGACCAAGGTTCTCGGCGAGGATATGGTGAGGTTTTACCACCGGTCCGAGAAGAAACTTGATATCAGCACCGCGGTGTTCTCGCACACGGAGGCGGCCCGTGAACTCATCGATCCCAATGGCGAGTATGCCGGCCCGGCTTTCTATGTGAACAGCCGCGTGCGCAGCCTGAAAGCAAGCAGCACGCATCATGCTGGCGCTACCTCGAACTCCGAACTCACGCGGATCCTGTCGATCCTGGAGCCGTTGGTGAGTCCAGACGAACCATTGTTATTGCCGGTCGACGCCAATGGCATTGCGCATACCCAGGAGTTGGTCGATGTGCGTGACATCGTGCAGGGCCTGCTGCTGATCTTCGACAAGCCTGAAGCTATCGGAGAGACTTTCAACCTGGCGCCCGTTTCTGCTGTCAGCCTGGGCCAATTCATTCCCTATCTGGCGGAGAAGACCGGTCGCCGGTTTGTCGAGGCGAAGATACCGGTCGAACTCGGCAAGACGCATGGCAGCAGTGTGAAGGCCCGCTCGATCCTCGGCTTCGCGCCGAAATATTCGATGTTCGACATGGTCGACGAAGCAGTTGCGGCTGCCTCCTGACACCACTTTTCTGAAAACACCTAGAAAGACGCCTCTATGACCAAAATCTCCACCGAGACATTAGACAAGCTGAAGGCATGTTCTACGGCAACGCTCACCACACAGCTCTTCAAACGCAACTACCGTCAGCAGTTCCTCGTCGGACTATCGCCGCTCAACCCCAATGCTGGTTCCTTTGCCGGTGAGGCGTTTACCTTGCGTTTCATACCCTCGCGGGAAGACAAGGACTGGGACCTCGGTGACTTGAAGAAGCGCGGCGAGGACAACATGCAATGGGAGGCCGTCGAGATGATCGAAGCCGGTCAGGTGCTGGTAATCGACAGCCGCAACGATCCTCGGGCTGCGTCCGCTGGCAACATGCTAATGACGCGAATGATGCGAAAAGGCGTTACGGCCGCGATTACCGATGGTGCTTTCCGCGACGGTACGGAAATCTCGAAAATGCCGTTTCCGGCCTATTGCACGGCAAACACCGCATCAACACGTCCCGCCTATCACCGCGCCATCGACATGCAACTGCCGATCGGCTGCGCAGGGGTCGCCGTCTATCCAGGCGATATCGTGGTCGGAGACAGCGATGGTGTCGTGGTTATCCCTCGCTCGATTGCCGAGGAACTGGCGAATGATTCCTATGAGCAGGAAATGCGGGAAAAATTCCTGTTCACCAAGATCGATGCCGGTGCGCCGCTCTGGGGCACTTATCCTCCGAACGAAGAAACCCTGAAAGAATATGCCGATTGGCGCGCTCGCCAGAACGCAGCGGAGTAAGCTATGTCGGAGTTAACACCTGCGGCCAAGGCCGAAGCGCTTATTCGGCGGTATTTCCAAGCTTGCAACGACGCTGATCATCAAGGTCTGGTCGACAGCTTCACGAAAGATGGCGTCCATTATTTTCCGCCAGGTCTCCCCGGCGCGCCTTGGCGGGGCGCCAAGGCGATTGCTGATGGTTGGGTCTGGTGTGTGAAGAACATGGGGTCGCGCTGGACCATCGAAAAGGTGTTGACCTCTCAGGATGGCCGCGAAGCCGTGATCGAGTGGACCCACTGGAAGACCGCTATCGGCGAAGTGCTGCGCGGTGACGAGTGGTACATCTTAAACGAGGACATTACGCGGATCGTCGAGATCCGCGCATATTACGCATCGCCGGTGAACAAGGCCGAGCCGGTCAACAGGCTCCACGAGTTCGACTACGAGGCGCGGGGTTATGCCCTTGCGCCACCGTCGGCTGCGCCCAAAGTCGAATAGGAGTTTGCGATGCAGTTCACTCTGATCGCCCGCGACGATCCCGCTGCGGGTACGCTGGCGAAGCGTCTTGCGGCACGCGAGAGGCACATGGAACGGATTTATGCCATGAAGGCGGAAGGGTCGATCATTGATGGTGGCGCCCTTATCGATGACGACGGCAAGATGATTGGCTCGGTTGTGCTATGCGAGTTTCCGGATCGCGTTGCGCTTCAAGCTTATATCGACAGCGAAATCTACAAGGTCGATGGCGTTTGGAAGGACATTGAAGTCCTTCCTTTCCGCCGTGTTCAATGGCGATAGAACGGGATTGAAGAGAAATGACCACGCATCAGAATCTCATCGCCGGCGAATGGGTTGGTAGGGAGGCTTCCAAGAACGTCAGCCCGTCCGACACGAATGACATCGTAGGAATGTATGGGCAAGGAAGCGCCGAGGATGCCGGGCAGGCGATCGCTGCCGCCGAGGCCGCGTTTCCCGCATGGTCGCGCTCCGGCATCCTGGAGCGGCATTCGATTTTGAGGACGACCTCTGACGAGATCCTCGCTCGAAAAGATGAACTCGGTGCGCTTCTCGCTCGCGAAGAAGGCAAGGTACTGCCAGAAGCCATCGGTGAAACCATCAGGGCGGCGCAGATTTTCGATTTCTTCGCCGGTGAAGCGCTGCGCCTGGCTGGAGAAGTGCTCCCCTCGGCCCGCCCGGACATTGGCGTCGAGATCACCGGTGAACCGCTCGGCGTCATCGGAATTATCACGCCATGGAACTTCCCGATTGCTATTCCTGCCTGGAAGATCGCGCCTGCACTGTGCTACGGCAACACCATTGTTTTCAAACCGGCCGACCTCGTACCGGCTTGCGCCTGGGCCATCGTCGACATCCTGCACCGTGCAGGTCTGCCCAAGGGTGTTCTCAATCTTGTCATGGGTCGCGGTTCAGTCGTCGGTCAGGCCATGCTCGACAGCCGGGATCTCGCGGGCATCACCTTCACCGGCTCGACCGGCACAGGCCAGCGTGTTGCTGCGTCCTCGCTGCCGTTCAACCGCAAGTTCCAGTTGGAAATGGGCGGGAAGAACCCGTTTGTCGTCCTAGATGACGCCGATCTCGGTGTTGCCGTCGAAGCAGCAGCCAATTCCGGCTTCTTCTCCACGGGTCAGCGTTGCACCGCGTCGTCGCGTATGATCGTCACCCAAGGCATTCACGACAAGTTCGTTGCTGCCCTGACCGAGCGCCTGTCCAAGGTGAATGTCGATAACGCGCTTCACAAGGAAACGCATATCGGGCCGGTTGTCGACGAAAAACAGCTTAAGCAGGACACCGATTACATCGAGATCGGCAAAGGAGAGGGAGCAAAGCTCGCCTTCGGCGGTAATCTGTTGAAGCGCAAGACGCCCGGTTTTTACCTCCAACCAGCACTGTTTACCGAAGCCACAAACGATATGCGCATCAGCCGCGAAGAGATTTTCGGACCCGTCGCGTCAGTCATTCGCGTCAAAGACTACGATGAAGCGCTCGCCGTTGCCAACGATACGCCATTCGGCCTGTCATCGGGGATTGCCACCACAAGCCTGAAGCATGCAACGCACTTCAAACGCAATTCGGAAGCCGGCATGGTCATGGTCAACCTGCCAACGGCCGGGGTCGATTTCCACGTGCCGTTCGGCGGTCGCAAGGCATCCTCCGTCGGTCCGCCTGAGCAGGGCAAGTATGCGAGCGAGTTCTTCACCGTCGTCAAGACGGCCTACACGTTGGCCTAGAAAGAATGCTACAATGGATGAGACGACGATCACCGGGAAAACCCGCGTTCACTTCCTGATTGGCTCGCCGATCGCCCAGGTTCTCGCGCCTGGCTGGCTTACCGAGCGAATGCGAAAGGCCAGTTACGACGGCATGCTGGTCCCCTTGCATATCGAAAAGGGCAATCTTGCCAGCGCATTGCCGGTGCTAAAGACCATGCCGAACGTCGACAGCATTCTTATCACGCTACCGCACAAATTCGAGGCTTCGTCCCATTGCGACCGCTTGTCAGATCGCGCCAAGGTTCTCGGCGCAATCAACGCGATGCGTCGTGAAAAGGATGGCAGCTGGTTTGGAGATAATTTTGATGGGGCAGGACTGATCGCCGGCATTTTGAAAGCCGGGTATCCTATCACGGGAAAGAGTGTTTTCATGGTCGGAGCCGGCGGCGCTGGATCATCCATCGCGGTCTCGATGCTTGAGGAAGGTGCTCGTCACCTCACTTTCCATGATATCAACCAAGCGAACCAGCAAACGCTTTTCGAAAAACTGAATGGCGTTTATCCCGGCAAGGTATCGGTATCGACGACAGTCCCAAAGGACTGCGATATTGTCCTAAACGCCACATCGGCAGGAATGGGAGCAACTGACCCCCTGCCAGTCGACACCTCGCAGCTTTCTGCCAACATGATTGCGGCTGATGTCATAACCGATCCCGTGCCCACACGATTTCTGGAACAAGCTGCAGAAATCGGCTGCTTTACCCGCGATGGGACGCACATGCTCGATGGTCAGATAGAGTTGCTGTTTAAGTTCATGCTCGAAAACGCCCGGTAAGCCGATCGACTTCGTTGGTCATCGGGTTGCCGCAGCGTCTTCTCCTACTCTCATCTGGGTAATTCTCACAAAGTGAGACACCAATTCGGGATGACGATAATAAAGCTTTAGTTCAACCACAACAAATTTTAACGTCTCAAAATATGAGAGCCGTTCGATCTGGGAGGACAAAAAATGGGTATTTCATCTCACAATGGAAAACGTGTATTTCTCGGTGCCGTATTGGCGTTGATCAGCCTGACATCCGGGGTAGCCCATGCGGATGCTTTGGCGAACATTGCCTCGAACGGCAAAATCCGGGTCTCAATCGATCCGGCCGCGCAGCCATACTCTTCGGTGGACGAGGCCGGTAAATATGCCGGATCCGAAGTCGAGATTGCCGCGAAATTGGCCAAAGACTGGAACGTTCAGCTGGAGCTGATCCCGACCTCTCCTGCAAATCGGATCCCTTACCTTGTTACCAATCGATCAGACATTGTGATTTCGACGCTTTCGATCACCGACGAACGCAAGAAGGTCATCGACTTTTCCAAACCCTACAGCGCGATCCAGATCGTCGTGGGTGCGCCAAAGACTGACATCATCTCGAAGCTGGAGGATCTTGTCGGGAAGCAGGTCGCGGTCACGCGTGGCAGCACGAACGATGCCGAGATCACCAAGCTTGCAATCCCTGGAACGAACATTGTCCGATTTGAAGATGACGCGACCTCAATTACAGCACTTTTGAGCGGCCAGGCCTCTTACTACGTCACGGCGCCGGCGTTGCTGACCACGGTCAATAAGAAGAACCCGTCCGCGGAAATCGAGCCGAAGATCGTTTTGAAAACGAACGTCACGGGCATTGGAGTCAAGAAGGGCGAAACTGCGCTTCAGGACAAGCTCAACCAGTGGATCAATACCAGCATCGGGGATGGCAGCCTCAATACCATTTACAAGCAGCATTTCGGCATCGATCTCCCACCGGAGGTGACGGATGCAAAATAACCTCAACAGACATAACAGCGACACGTCGGGTCGGTATGACGTTGATGCGGTACGCGCAGCAATCGAGAGACTATTTCTCTCAACCGGCATGGATGGCGATAAAGCCCGCGACGTAACCGAGTGCCTGCTTACGGCAGACATGATGGGGCACTCGACGCATGGTTTGGTCATCGCCCCTTGGTATCTGGATGAAATCCGAAGCGGCGGACTGCGTCTTGATGGAAGCTTCGAGCAGATCTCCGACCGCGGTGCCTGCGTGGCCTGGAATGGCCGGCGGCTCCCCGGCGCATGGCTTGTCAATCGCGCTATCGACTGCGTCCTGGAACGAGTTGCGCAATTCGGTGTCGTGACGATCACGATTGCCGAGGGCCATCATACTGGAGCGCTTGCGACTTATCTGCCGCGTCTGACCGAAAGGGGGCTCATGGTAATATTAGCCTGTTCGGGCCCTGCCTCCACCGGTGTTGCGCCCTATGGCGGTACCGTCGGACTATTCACCCCCAACCCGCTTTCTGCGGGAATTCCGACGCAGGACGATCCCATCCTTCTCGATATCAGCTGCTCGATCACGACGATCAAGCGGTCTGGGCAGCTGGCTCAGTCAGGGCGACCGTATCCGGGCGAATGGGCCCTCGATGCGGGGGGAAGACCGTCGACCGATCCTCAAGTCCTGTCGCATGGCGGGTCGCTGATGCCTGTCGGCGGCCTGGACCACGGCCACAAGGGTTATGCCATGGCTCTATTGGTTGAAGCCCTGACCCAGGGCCTATGCGGAGTCGGCCGCAAGGACCATCTCTCCGGCATTGCTATGAATACCTTCCTTCAGGTTATCGATCCTGCCGCATTCGGCGGATCGACCAACTTTCTGGATGAAACGACCTGGCTCACGAACGCGTGCCACGCCAATCCGCCCAGGCCAGGGGTCGAGGCTGTGCGCGTTCCTGGCGATCGTGCACGGGCACGCGTGCAGGAGGCACGCGAATCCGGTGTCCACCTTGATGGGAGCATTGTGGACGGGCTTGCGCCACTATTTGCGCGGATCGGTGAAGAGTTCCCTGCATCTATGTAATTGCCAACATCAATCGGGAGGTTTGAAAATGCGCAAAGTCACAACTCTACTTGCGGCGCTAGCCATGATCGGCGCGTCTTTAAGCCACGCATTTGCGGAGGATACGCTCGCCAAGATCAAATCCGCGGGCACGATTCGGATCGCCATCGATCTCAGCGTACCGCCGTGGTCATTCAAAGACGACAGTCTCAATCCCACCGGATCAGAGGTCGAGGCCGCCAAACTGCTGGCGTCGGATCTCGGCGTGAAAATGGAGATCGTCAGCACCAATGGTGCGAACCGTCTACCCTATCTCATGCAGAACCGTGCCGATATAATCATGTCGGCGCTGTCGATCACGGATGAACGAAAGAAGACCATCGCGTTTTCGCTGCCTTACTCGGGCAATACGACCTCCGTTTTCGCGTCAAAAGATGTGCCCCTCAAGTCCTTCGCAGATTTGTCCGGTAAACGCATCGCCGTGACCCGCGGAACGACCAACGACGGTGATATTACAAAATCGGCTCCGTCTGATGCCGAAATTATCCGGTTTGAAGACGAGGCCACTACCATGACCGCCGTCGTTTCAAACCAGGTAGACATCGTTGCGATCGCGCAGTCGCTTGTAGATATCATCAACAAGAAAAACCCCGGCCTGAAGCTTGAGCCGAAACTGACGCTGCGTACCGCGACCATGGGCGTTGGCATGCGCAAGGATGATGTGGAGCTTAAAACCTGGATCGACCAATGGGTAAAAACCAACATTGCCAACGGCAAGCTGCCGGCAATCTACAAGAAATTCCAAGGCACCAACCTTCCCGAGGCAGTCTTCGCCGGATCGCAATGACTCCGAAGAGAGTGAGACTGAGAGCTATCCATGACCTATGAATTCGATTTTGCGGCTGTATTGGAATTTTGGCCCTTGTTTCTGCAAGGCATATGGACCACCCTTCGCCTAACTCTCTTCTCGACGGTGTTCGGAATTCTGATTGGAGCGTTATGTGCCTTGGTCAGAACTGGTGGCCCGGGGTGGGCGCGCGCAATCGTCGGGCTCTATGTGGAATTTATCCGCAACACACCGCTGCTGATCCAGTCCTATTTCCTGATTTTCGGCACAGCCAGTATGGGTTTGCGTCTCCCAATCCTCGTTGGCGCAACTATAGCCCTGACGGTCAATATCGGCGCCTACACGACCGAGATCGTTCGTGCGGGGATCGAATCCATTCATCGCGGCCAGCTTGAAGCTGCCGAATGCCTCGGACTTTCCAAGGTCCAGACGTATCTTCACATCATCATTCGTCCTGCGCTGGAGCGGGTCTATCCCGCTTTGGCCAGCCAGTATGTCCTCCTGATGCTGGCCTCAAGCATTCTGTCGTCTGTCGGGGTGGAAGAGCTTTTTGGCATGTCCAACCGAATCCAAAGCGACACGTTCCGCAATTTCGAGGTCTTCGTGGTTCTCGGCGTCCTTTATCTCATCCTCGCTGTGGTCGTGCGAGCTGCCTTCTCGCTACTGGGTCTTGCCCTGTTCCCGCGCCGACGCAAGCTCGGCACGTCGCTGTGAGATTGGAAACAATGCAATGAATTCTGCTTTTATCATTTCTCTGCTGCAAGGCCTTTTGGGTACGGTCATCCTCAGTTCGCTGACGTTCATATTCGGCGGAATATTGGGGTTCATCATCGCTTTAGCTCGAATCTCTCCGATTACGGTGATCGCAAAAGGGACCGGCGTTTATATCGAGATTTTGCAGGGTATGCCGCTGCTGGTGATGATGGGCCTGTGCTTCTATGGACCTGGTATTTTCGGGTACGATTCCCTGAGCCCGCTGCAGGCTGCGACCTTTGCCCTCACACTCTACAGCAGCGCCTATCTGGGCGAGATCTGGCGCGGTTGCCTGCAGTCCGTGGCCAAGCCCCAATGGGAGGCCGCTGAATGCTTGGGCATTAGTCGTTGGCACCGGATGCGTTATGTCATCCTGCCGCAGGCGCTGCGCATCGCGACACCGCCGACGGTGGGTTTTATGGTTCAGATCATCAAGAATACGTCGATCGCCTCACTCGTCGTCGGCTACGCCGAACTGTCGTACAACGCAAAGATCATCAACAACTCCACTTTTCAGCCGTTCCTCTACTTCGGGATCGCCGCGCTGATGTATTTCGCCATTTGCTACCCGCTCGCCGTTCAAAGCCGGGTACTCGAAAGGAAGCTCAATGTCGCCAATCGTTAAACTCAAGGACGTCCGTAAAAGCTTCGGCAATCTCGAAATCCTGAAAGGTGTGTCGTTCGAAGTGAACAGGGGTGAAGTCGCCGCCATCATCGGCCAGAGCGGATCGGGCAAAAGCACGGCGCTTCGGTGCATGGACCGACTCGAAACTATCCAGGGGGGATCGATGGTGATCTGCGGGCATAGGCTGGAGGATGCAAAGATCGATCTGAAAGCCTTGCGGCGCGATGTCGGCATTGTGTTCCAGAGCTACAATTTGTTTCCGCATCTTACCGTCGCCGAAAATGTCATGCTTGCGCCGCGCCTGGTCAAGGCCGTGTCGCGCGCTGAGGCGCGAACCGTCGCTGAAGTCGTAATTGCAAAGGTCGGGCTCCACGAAAAGCTCGAGGCGTACCCCGAACAGCTTTCCGGCGGTCAGCAGCAACGTGTCGCCATCGCCCGAAGCCTGGCAATGGAGCCGAAATTGATGCTGTTTGATGAAGTGACGTCCGCTCTCGATCCGCAGCTTACCGGCGAGGTGTTGAAAGTGATGGAGCAACTGGCCACCGAAGGAATGACAATGATCCTGGTTACCCACGAAATGGGTTTTGCACGCAAAGTGGCTGACCGCGTCATCTATATGCGGGACGGGAAGGTCCATGAAATGGGGTCCTCGGACATACTTCGTACCCCGTCCACATCCGAACTGGCCGCCTTCATTTCCGAAGCGGCAGAGCACTGATCACTCATAGGGGACGACATCCATGAAACGTAGAGCAATACTTTTGGCGGCGTTGATGACGCCACTCATCGGTAGTGGCGCGGCGCTAGCGCAAGATACGCTGGCTGCTATCAAAATCCGCAGGAAAGATCCGCGTCGCGCTAGAATTTGGCCGCCCACCATGGGGTTTCAAGGACAAGGAATTGAAGCCGTCTGGGTCCGACTATGAGACAGCAGCGCTGCTTGCCAGGGATGTGGGCGTCAAACTCGATATCGTAGAAGTCACGGGCCCGAACCGCGTGGTTCCTTATCAGCAATCGCGCCGATATCGTTATCTCAAACTTTTCGATCACGCCCGAGCGGCAGAAGGCAATCGATTTTTCAACACCCTATGCCAGCGCTGTTCAGTACGTGGCGGCTCCCAAAAATGTTGAACTTCGCGACACGAAAGATCTTGAGAGAAAGCGGGTCGGCGTCACCCGCGGTACAACAGGAGACACTGTGCTTTCGAAGCTCGAAGTGCCGGGCATAGAGGTCGTCCGGTTTGATGACGAGTCGACCAATATGACGGCATTTGCCAGTGCGGAGGAGGGGATGACGATGATCTGCGTCACACACGAGATGGGATTGCCCGCCAGGTGGCCGACGACATTGTGTTTATGGATTACGGCTCCCAATCGTTAGTGCGCCGTTGACAGACCAGTGCAACCTAAATATTAAAAAACTCAATTAAGCTTGGCGTCAATAGTATATATACCAGTGACAATAACGTTAGGCGCGCCGCCATGCCTTAGACTTACGCCACCTAAGGATCTTTATCGACACTTGTTAGAATTCGCGCACGGGCGAGAAGCCGCTCCAGGATATTCACTGCTTCGGCGGCTTGTTCCGACGAAATTGGTGGGGCGGGCGACATGCTCTTGCGTTGTATGCGGATATTCCGGAAACCGCCCAAGGTCTTTGCAGCACCCGGAACGACGGTTTCAAGCTGTGTAATCATTGCAGCGAGCTGCGACACATCTATCTTGTGTTGGGCGGTGGGAATAACTTTGATCCCGGCTGCCTGGCGCATACCTCCAACCGCCAGCAGGAAGCGGGATTGAGTAGTCGAAACAATATGAGCGCCCGTTAAATATGCCTCGGCGTCTGCAAAGCGCTGGTGAATGACCGCTTCATCGCGCCGGGTGGTTTTGACCGCGCCAATTTTGACGAGGTTTTGAATGTTTGCTTGCCACGTCATCTTGATCGCTTGATGGCTACTCCAGTTCGGGTACATCGCCAGATTGAAACAGAATCGTTGGATGCCCCGTAGCCTCTTTCCTCAGGCTGTGCATCGCGAACCCACGCCAAAACGCCAACGCATTTTACCGCGAGATACCGCGCCATTTGCGTGGCCTCTTCCGGGTTATCGAACTGCATCGGATCGTAAGCAGGCACGAGTTGCCCTTGCCCACTCGGCTGAATGCGGCAACAACGATAAGACGCGTGGGATGAGCTTGGCGTCAGCCAATTCACACATCCTTTTTCTTCATCAATTTCGACAACTGCGTTTCTATCGCGAGCGCGATATCGTCACGCCGCGCCAAGGATAGGTTGTCGGCTATTTCGATGATCGCCGAGAGTATCTCATCCCTGTGCCAGCCTACATCCGATGCTTGGCCGATCAGTTCTATCAGCTTGTCCTCAATCGCCAACTGGCATGCATCAAAGCGCTCGGGATGGGATCTGGAACAGTGTGGTCTTGGAATTGGCATGATCCCTTTCTCCTCAAAGGATATCCGATTTCATCGGACACCTTCGTATCAGCCGGCTCGTTCCTATTCAGTGAGTACTGGCGGAAACTCAATGGGTGCCAGACCCTGCATGACACGAAGCTTGTTCGCAGTCGTGACGGACAGATTGGTCCATATGTCGGCTATCGTCTCGGCCGCCTCGATGAGGTCGTTGTCAATGTCGTGCTGTTCCATTTCTTCGATGATGCGATCGAAGGCCTGGGCACCTTGCTCGACCACACGGTAAAGCCTGGCCGCCTGCGCAGCGCTCAAATCAGCGATCTCAAGTGTATGTGTAACATCGTCCGCGATCTGCTTCGCGAAGTCCGCTTGCTCCTGCAGCGTAAAAATCCAATCGATGGCCATGATCTCTCCCACGACAAATTCGCAGAGCCGATGCGCGCCGTCAATCCGCCTGTGGACCGTGAGGATTGTCACAAACGTCAAACTGCATAATGCATCGAGGCGCTCGACAATTTAAATATGCTCATTGTGACGGTGCGCTTGTCGCGCTATCGATTGCGCAGCCTCAATGATGGTCAGAAAGTTAGCTTCGAGCTGATGCAGGACCAGAGGTCCGGCAAGACATCGGCTGATCAGTTGAGTATGCTCTGATGCGCGAGATCCTGCCGTAGGACGGCGAGAAATCCGACGCGCTCCAACCTTTCCCATGTGATGGAACAGCATTGGGCGGCTTTGGATAACTCTGGTCTATTTCCCTTTGGCCGGCTTGGTGTCGATTTCAGAGGGTTTTTGAGCTTCTCCGATCGCATCCGCTGCCGATTTAAGTTGCTTGGGATCCCATAGCGGCTCTTGATCCCGAACGACCCGCCGACGACCGTTGCGTTTGATTTCAACGACAAATGATTTTGCGGGTTTCATGAGCTCTCTGGATTAATATCGGGGGAGCGGCGGGATGGTCGGCATCCAACGTCGGCGGTCGCCGTCGCGACATGGACGGAAAACGATGATCGTCCGGTTGCGAGTATACAGGCTTCGCAATTAATCAAAAGTTGCTCTTGCGAACACCGTAGTCCACGAGAATGCCTGCTGCTTTCGCCGCATCGATAAAGACTGCTCTTGCCTCTGCGCCAGAGAGATTTCCTTCGAGCGCATCAAGGCATGCCTGCCTTGCCTGGCCATGCAACCTGCCGCGCTCAGGCGGCCAATCATTGATTAGAGCGGTTTAGTCTTAATCGGAGTCGCTGGTTTGCGTTGAACGGCTTGTTCTGATTCCCTGATCGAAGTGATTTGTGGAAGGAGCAGCAACATGGCGCGAGCCTACAGCCTGGATTTGCGAAAGCGTGTCGTCGCGGCGATAGACGAAGGTCTGTCGACCCGGGAAGCGGCGCGTCGGTTTTCGATCGGGATTTCGACGTCTGGTGCGTGGTATCGCGATTGGCGTTCGAGCGGCAGGCTGGAGCCTGGCCGGCAGGGCAAGCCGAAGGTTTCGAAGCTGGATGCGCACGAGACGTTCATCCTCGCCTTGGTGGACACCGATGAGCGGGACATCACCCTGGCCGAGATCGCCGAGCATCTTGCGGTCGAGCGTGGCGTCAAAGCCAGCCTGACGACGGTGCACGAGTTCTTCGCAAAGCGCGGCATCACGTACAAAAAAAGACGGCGCACGCGGCCGAACAACAGCGTCCGGACGTCCTGGCGGCGCGAGAACAATGGTTCGATGGACAGCTCGATCTCGACCCGAGCCGCCTGATCTTTATCGACGAAAGCGGCCTCAATACCAAGATGGCACGGCTTCGTGGTCGCGCTCCGCGCGGCGAGCGCTGCCGGGCAGCCGTGCCTCACGGCCACTGGAAGTCCACGACCTTCACGGCGGGCTTGCGTCTTGACGGGATCGTCGCTCCCTGGCTCCTGGACGGCGCGATGGATGGCGAAGCATTCCTGGTCTATCTGCGCCGCGTCCTCGTGCCGACGCTTCGGCCCGGCGACGTCGTCGTGATGGACAACCTACCGGCTCACAAGGTGGCGGGTGTCCGCGAGATCATCGAGGCGGCTGGTGCATGCCTTCGCTATCTTCCGCCTTACTCGCCGGACTTCAATCCGATCGAGATGGCCTTCGCCAAACTCAAGGCCTTCTTGCGAAAGGTCGCGGCCCGATCCATTCCAGAATTGTGGGACACCGTGTCCCTCGCCATCGATCGCTTCGACCCCAAAGAATGCGAAAACTTCTTCGCTCACGCAGGTTACGATGCCTGACCGGATTTATCCCGTAAACGCTCTAGGAAGTCAGCGGCCTGTTCGACAGACGTTATGGTCTGCGGTCTGGTTCCATGCGCTGTTTTAACCGTCACGGATAGAAAGGAAGCACTCGGCATGGGATTGACGCCTTAAGGCGGACAGGGTTTGAAGCAGAAAATTATTCGGATTGTCTGCCAGAGCCATACCGCGACGATCTGTATATCACAGTTCAGCTTGCTTGCGTGAGCCACCAGGACATCATCTGATAGCGGACCGAAGGGCTGCGACGGGCGTCGGGAGACGGTGTTCCCCTCTGAAGTAGCCGTAAAGTTCATTGTGCAAGGGGCAGTGGTATAGTTACGCCGTTGGTCACACTGTGGTGCCTTAGGCGATCAGCTGGCAATGCCGAAATCCCGCGGTGTGCGTAAGCTAAGTGCCAACGGGCATTGCTAGTGTGCATTTGGATTCAGTCACCGAGCATTCGACTACTAAAGTGCTTTCACGGTCGAGCATCGCAATTCCGTTTGTGGCACACTTCTCCACCGAAACCGAGGGCCAATATCACCCCAAGCTAGATGCGCCAGCCATTGCTGCATCCCTTAAACCAAGTCGCTTATTGCAAAACTGGCACAGGCCAAATACGTCTGCAAAGACAAAATAGCATGAATCCGCCGCTTACTCTTCCCGCGGTACGTAGCTAAGCGGAGACGCATTATCGTCCGAGAATCCCCGATACCGTGGATGACTTCTGCTTAGGTGTGCGCGCATCGCTTCGAGCGTCTGTTCCGCATTGCCAGCGCTTATTGCTTCCCAAATTGCCCGATGTTCCTTGACCGAGTTCTCGATGTGGGTCGGGGTGATAAGCGCCGGATTCACTTCCTTCGAAAAAGCTGGCTGGGGCATAATCTGGAGGCTCATGAGATTAAACAATTCAATAAACGCTCCATTGTTCGTTGCCTCTGAAATCGAGCGGTGGAAAGCGAAATCGAGGTGATCAAGCGAGCTCTCATCATCGACCGACGCTTCGAATTGCCGAGCGGCGTTCCAGATGTTCGATTCTTGGGCCCACGATCGGCGTGTTGCGGTGAGACAGGCTGCATGTACCTCAAACGCCATTCTCAGTTCCAGCAAGTCCATAAATGACGTTTTCAACCGCGCCAGCGGAGCAAGCACAGCGTCCGGCCCAACTTCGACACCGTTCTCCGCAGCGGGTGCGGCGACATCTTTGACGAAAACACCAACGCCATGGCGCGCTTCGACCACGCCATCGGAGCGTAACGCTGCAACCGCTTCGCGAAAGGAAGCTGTCGGTACGACGCCGATTGTTTCGGGATGCGGTTACGGTACCGAGATCGCCGTGTCGATTGCCAAATCCGTCGAGAAGGTTGGGGCGGACGGCATTTTGCTGCTGCCACATTATCTCATCGATGCACCACAGGAAGGTCTTTACCGGCATATCAAAGCGCTGTGCCAGGGTACCGGCATGGGCGTGATGGTCTACAACCGCGACAATTCGGTCCTTCAGGCAGATACGCTGGCGAGGCTTTGTGACGAATGCCCGAACCTCGTCGGCTTCAAGGACGGCACGGGCGACATCGGCCTTGTTCGGCAGATTACGGCTAAAATGGGTGATCGCCTCACGTCTCTCGGCGGCATGCCCACCGCCGAACTGTTTGCAGAAGCCTACCTTGGCGCCGGCTTCACGACCTATTCTTCCGCCGTGTTTAATTTCGTCCCAGGTCTGGCAATTGAATTCTACAAGGCGCTGCGAGCGGGTGAGCGTGCGAAATGCGAGGCGATCCTCAATGACTTCTTCTATCCGTTCATGGCCATTGGCAATCGGGCAAAAGGCTATGCGGTATCGGCGGTCAAGGCAGGTTCGGTTGCAGGGCTTCGCCGCCGATTGAGCAAAACGTGCGTTCTTGTCACGATCGACGCCAACTTGTGCTCTGGCAAACGCTTGGCTACGGTGAAACAGCCAGAAAGCAGGTTTGGAAATGACCGAAATTGCATTCGACCATAGTTATAGCCGACTGCCGGACAAATTCTTTATCCGCACAATGCCCACACCCGTCGCGTCTCCGAGATTGATTAAACTGAACCTTGACCTGGCATTGCAGCTAGGACTCGATGATCGGTGGTTGAGCAGCGCAGAGGGTATAGACATGCTGGCGGGAAACAATATCCCGCGGGGCGCTTACCCTATTGCCACCGCATATGCAGGGCATCAGTTTGGTCATTTCGTCCCGCAACTGGGCGATGGTAGGGCGATCTTGCTTGGTGAAGTCGTTGATCGAAACGGTGTCCGACGTGATATACAGTTGAAGGGTTCGGGACGGACGCCTTTTTCGCGTGGCGGAGATGGACGTGCGGCGCTGGGTCCCGTGCTGCGCGAATATATCTTAAGTGAAGCAATGAATGCCCTGCGGATTCCAACAACCCGCGCGCTCGCTGCCGTACTGACCGGAGAAACTGTTGCGCGTGAGAGGTCTCTCCCCAGTGCCGTTCTCACCCGTGTTGCCTCTAGTCACATAAGAATTGGCACGTTTCAATTTTTCGCCGCACGGGGTGACATTGAGGGCGTCCGTGCTCTCGCAGAGCACGTCATTGCCCGACATTATCCCCAGGCGGCAGAAGGTGAGATGCCCTACCTGTCGCTGCTTGCCGCGGTGATCGGAACCCAGGCTTCGCTGGTCGCGCAGTGGATGTTGGCCGGATTTATCCACGGTGTGATGAATACAGACAACATGTCCATCGCCGGCGAGACTATTGACTATGGTCCATGTGCATTCCTGGACAATTACGATCCAGCGACGGTTTTCAGTTCTATCGATCATGCGGGCCGCTATGCGTATGGCAACCAAGGACCGGTCGCTCTGTGGAACCTCGTGCGTCTGGCGGAGAGCCTGCTCCCGTTGCTTGCGGACGATCAGGACACGGCCGTGTCGTTGGCTCAGGACGCGCTAGCCACGTTCGACGCCCAATTCGAGACAGTGTTTATCACCGGGATGAGAAGGAAACTTGGTCTGTTCACCGAAGAAGAAAACGACCTGACACTTATCAAAGAACTGCTCGACACAATGACGAAAAGCCAGGCGGACTTTACTTTGACGTTCCGATATCTGAGCCACTCTGCCGGGACTATCAATGACGATGAGAAAGTGCTCAAGCTGTTTACAGAACCTGGCGCATTCAGGGAATGGCTGGCACGCTGGCGGTCGCGGATCTCTCGCGAACCGCAAACAGGTTTTGAGCGTCGGATTGCAATGCTCCAGGTCAATCCGCTTTTTATCCCGCGGAATCACCGCATCGAAGCCGTGATAGCTACAGCGGTCGAGAATAATAATTTCCGCCCATTTGAAGAATTGCTGGCGGTTCTCGGCGAACCTTTCGAGGACCAGCCGGAATTCGCGCATTATGCAAAGCCACCGGACATCCACGAGCGCGTGCTCGAAACGTTTTGTGGTACGTGAAGTCTCATTTATTCAACAGAAATCGAGTGCTAGGCGCGGTCGGAAATTTGCGAGCCGAATTGGCCGAAAGCGAAAAAGCACTGTTGAAGTCTTCATAAAGGACAGAACCGCTTGAACCCACTAATGGGCATGAAAGGCCCGCCAACTTTGCTTCACATCAAGTCCAGTCCTCACGGTTTTTTACCAAAAGCCGCGATCGTAAATCCAAGTTGGACTTGTTGCAGTCATCGATCCCGCCTTGGGTTTTACGGTCCAACTCGATCCGAGTTTCGCGCCCTGTCGCGAGCAAACCCTCGGAGATCGTTGCCATAACTCAGGGCGATGAGTTTTCGGGCTTGATGCCGAGCATCAAACGCAGACGTCTGATCACTGCAGCGGCCTCCAGCATGACTAATCTCGTTTCATCGAGATAGCTGAAATCGATCCGGTCTGCATAGTTCGTCAGCCTGTCACAAATATCCTCATCGATTTCGTAGGCAGCGGATCCATAAAGAGCAAACAGGCTTTGATATACCTCGATTTGTTTTGCAGCCTCACGAAGCAGCGTCTGCTGCTCTTGCCGCGAGGTTGCTGCCAGTCTCCGTGCACTGGTCAACAACCGATGCACAATTCCGGGCTCGTGCGACAAAGTCAGTCCATATCCGGAACTTCGCCTGACTGAAAGACGGTCGTGGGTGGTCCATACTCACCAATATTTGGCTCGGCTTCACGGGACCACGCTATCACCCCGTGGTGTTTTCTGGAAAGGTCGCGTGCGCTGCGCAGTGCACGCTCCTCGCTGTCGAATTGAACAGCATCGAAAGCAGGAGCAAGTTCTCCGTTGTCATCAAGGTCAAAGGCCATGACCACAACCAGTTTCGTTGGTGAAGACATCGAGCTATCCAATTCAATTCTGTGGTTGCTTTGGCCGAAGACATAACACGACGTCGGGCCGATGGTGAAGGAACGGCGGTCGTCTTGCAACGATTACCCAACGATTTGCTAATGCGGCGCCTTAACGCTGCGCGACTGGTGTCGGCTGTCGCACTGTATTTAGTCGTACGAATGCGTTCATGCTTCACAGCTGCATTTAACGGGGTCTCCCTCAATCCGTGTGATGGTTGACGCGCTGAGAAAGGCGGGAAAACCTGCGAAAGTCGCCATAGCCGCTGTCATGAGAAAGCTCGTAATCCTTGCCAACGCACGTCTCAGAAAGCAAGGAAAATGGAACCAAATTACCCCTTGAACACAACCGATACTCTTCAGAAACGCGGGTGAAGCTGGTCATCGCGATTTATCTGGCTGCACCATATATGTCCCGGTTGACAAGACAGTGTCCCGCGAATAGAGTGAGTCGATCATCTGTTCGCGCCTAATTCTGCGAACCCATCCGATGGTTAAGGAGGACAGACTTGGAGAAGCTCATTATTACCGCGGCCTACGACTCCCGCGTTTCGTACCCTGGGAACCCCAATTGCATCCCGTCCACGCGAGAAAACGTGCCTCTGATTGCCGAGGAATATGTGCGTTGCCTCAACGCCGGTGCAGCCATCGCGCACCTACACGGGGTTCGGAAGCTCGAGGACAAAATTCAGGCAGACGGTCGCAAGCTGAGCCGCCTCGACGTCGACGGGTGGCGCGAGATGACCGATGCGATCAAGGGCAAGGCCGACTGCATCATCCAATACGGCATCGCTGGGGCGCGATTGGAAGATCGTATCCCGCTGATGGAGTTGAAGCCGGACATGATGGCCGTGGCCTTTAATGCTCACGACGAATATTTCCAGCCCGACAAGAGCTATCCACCGAACGCAATCTATGCGCTCCACCCGCTGGATGAGCTGCGCGACTACGCCCGCGTAACCAAGGAACATGGCGTGAAGATGGAGCTCGAGAGTTTCCATACGGGTGCGCTGTGGAACATGCGCAAGCTGATGGAAGAAAGACTTCTCGATGAACGGATATGGACCACGCTTTTCATCGGCTGGGCCGGCGGCTCCTGGACGCCTTGCGAAGAGCGCGCCTTGATCTACATGGTCGATTGCCTGCCCAAAGACGTCGTCTGGAACGTTAGTTGCATGGACCCCGATCGCGCCTGGAACATCCTCGCGCTAGCGATCTCCCTTGGTGGTCACATCCGGGTGGGCTTCGAGGACAACCCTTATTTGAAACCGGGCGAACTGTCCGACAGCTGTGCGCGTCTGGTAGACAAGGCCGTGTCTATGGCCCATATACTGGGACGCGAGGTGGCCAATCCGGATGAAGCGCGTGGAATCATCGGGCTGAAGGCCGCCTGATTTTCAGCGTCACAAGGAAGGGGACTTTGGTGGACGGAGCGGATACGAAGACCAGCGATACCGAATCGCAGGCCGGTGGGCTGATCAATCTAGTTGCCGATACTCTTTATGTTGTGGCGGAAAAATCCGAAGGCCAGAGCATCAGGTCTATCGCACAGCAAACGGATAACAGTCGCAGTTCTACGCACCGTATCCTTCAGGCTCTCTCCCGAAGCGAGTTCGTCCATCAGACTGAGAGAGGCAGCTATGTCGTCGGACCGCGTATGTTGATGCTCGCGGCCCGGGTGTTCGGTGTCGTGCCCGTGCTTAAGATTGCTCAGGCAGTGATGAGGAACCTGGTGGAGGAGGTGGGAGAGACCTGCTACCTCGCCACCTTCTCCAAAGACGAAGGCTTTGCGACCTATGTTCAGCGGATCGAAACCGATCACCCGGTGCGTTACATCCAAGCACTGGGTTCGACTATCCCGCTGCACGCTGGCGCGGTGGGCAAGGCGATTCTCTCTGGAATACCCGATTTCGACTACAGCCGTATCAAGCTTGATCCCTACACGGCAAATACGCCCAAGACGGTTGATGAGCTCAAGGCGAGCGTCGCCTTGGCGCGCGAAAAAGGCTACGCGACCAGCGTTGAAGAGCGGGTGATCGGCGTGGGTGGTGCGGCAGCGCCCGTCCGCTCGGGAACTCGTGTGATTGGTGCGCTGACGGTGTCCGTGCCCACGACACGGATCCCTCCGGAAGGTATGGACGCGATCGGCGAAAGAGTTCGCGAACATGCCAATGAGCTTTCCTCGATGCTGACATCAATCGGCGCCGAACGGATCTAGTCGATATTGCAAGCACCAGCCGGCGAAGTGACAGGCGGCCCTGCGGGCGCGGCCCGCGACGGCGTTCGCTCGAATAATGGATGAGGAAGATATGGACGTCCTTGCAGAATTTCGAGCGCTTCTGGGTTCGGCACATATACTGACCGGAAACGACGCCGCGCCGTATCTGACCGATTGGCGAGGACTTTACTGCGGCTCGGCACTTTGTGTCCTGCGCCCCGCTACGACTGAAGAGGTAGCAAAGATCGTTGGTCTCTGTGCCGATCAGGACATCGCCATCGTGCCACAGGGCGGCAACACAGGTCTTGTTGGCGGCGCTATCCCCGGGGAAGGGCAGAGGGCAGTCGTCCTTTCCACAACGCGCATGACCACGGTGCGCAAGTTCGATCCCGAGAGCAACACGGTGACGGTAGAGGCGGGATGTATTCTTCAGACACTTCAGGATTATTGTTTTGAGAGGGGGCGGCTCTTTCCCCTTTCGCTGGGCGCCGAGGGAAGCTGCACCATCGGCGGCAACTTGGCGACCAATGCGGGCGGTTCGCAGGTGCTGAGATATGGCAACGCCCGCGACTTGACACTGGGCTTGGAAGTTGTCACCGCAGACGGGCAGGTGTGGGACGGGCTGTCGGGGCTGCGCAAGGACAATACCGGATACGACCTTAAGTCACTCTTTGTGGGCAGCGAGGGGACGCTCGGCATAATCACCGCGGCCACGTTGAAACTCTTCCCGCTTCCCCGCAGCAAGATCACAGCGCTCGTTGCCTTGGCGGATCTTGCCCGGGCCGTCGTGCTTTTGTGCCGCACTCAGGCGCTGCTTGGGTCCGGTCTAACCGCGTTTGAAGTGATGTCTGGCGATTGTCTCAGGCTTGTCTCCAACTGCTTTCCGAATCAGCGTTTGCCCTTCGAAGCGGGCCCGGCCGACGCACCTTGGTTCGTGCTTTTTGAACTGTCCAGCAATGAGGAACAGGACCGCGCACAAGATAGCCTTGAGACGTTGCTCAGCGAGGCTTTTGAAGCAGAGGAAATCACCGATGCAGTCCCCGCCTCCTCGGTGGAGCAGGCACGCGCGTTGTGGCATCTGCGTGAGAGCATACCGCTGGCGCAGTCGGAGCGGGGAAAGGGCATCAAATGCGACATCGCTCTCCCAGTCTCGGACATTGCGGCGTTCGTGGCAGAGATGGGCGCGGAATTGTCCCACGTTTTCCCCGGAGTGTGTGTCATGCCCTTCGGACATCTGGGCGACGGCAACCTACACTACAACATCGTGCCTTCCGAGGCCTTTGGAGAGGACGAGATACAGGCCTCGCATGATCGATTGTATGAGATGGTGCACGACGCCGTACATTGTCGTGGAGGCTCGATCAGCGCAGAACACGGAATAGGCCAGCTCAAAAGGCACGAGCTTTTGCGCTACAAGACGCCACACGAGCTTAGCATGTTCCGCGCCATCAAGTCGGCACTCGACCATAGCAATATCCTCAATCCGGGAAAACTGATTTGACCTGAGAGTCGTGCCCGGCTGTCCGCCCGCGCGAGAATGGAGACGTTATGAGATACATGAGCTTTTCAACCCATGCCCGGGCTACCTGGGGCATTGTTGAGGGAGACAACGTCCTAGCCCTCGGCCTGACAAGCGGTGCCCCCGCAACGCTGAAGGAGGCGCTCGAGGCTGGGAGGGATGTTTCGGCGCTCAAGAATGGCGCGCCGCGCTTCCCGCTTGATGAGGTAACATTCCTTCCCGTTCTCACCGATCCCGACAAGATCATCTGCGTTGGTCTCAATTACGAAGAACACCGCCGGGAGACGGGCCGCGAGGTAACTGGCCACCCTACACTTTTCATCCGCTTTGCCAACGCTCAGGTTGGTCACGGTCAGGCGCTTCTGCGCCCCCGGGAATCCGAACAATTCGATTACGAAGGCGAGTTGGCGCTTGTCGTCGGCAAGCCGGGACGTCACATCGGGAAGGAACGCGCATTTGACTACGTCGCCGGCTACGTTTGTTTTAACGACGGATCAATTCGCGATTGGCAGCGTCACACTTCGCAATTCGCTCCTGGCAAGAACTTTGCCGCTACCGGAGGATTCGGCCCCTGGATGGTCACGCCGGACGAGGTCGGACCGCTCGAAAACCTTCGGATTGTGACGCGGCTCAACGAGGAGATCGTTCAAAGTTCGACGCTGGGAAACATGATTTTCGACATTCCCACTATCATCTCCTATTGCTCTACCTTCACACGGCTCGAGGTGGGCGACGTGATCGTGACTGGCACGCCCGGCGGTGTCGGGATGAAGCGCGACCCGCAGCTTTGGATGAAGGCAGGCGATACCGTCGAGGTTGAGATTGATCGGATCGGCCTGTTGCGCAACACCGTTGAGGATGCGCGCTAACCGATAGGTTGCGGCAGTCTAGCAGACATCAAACAGAACCATCGGCTTTGCGCCGCACAGAGACATTATGTTATCAATTCCGGGTGGGACGTAGTCCCAAAATAAGGAAAGGAGACCGCAGTGATAGCGCAGGATAAGCAGATCAAGGCCGACAAGGCGATTATCGACTCGATGCTGTCAGTGGTGGAGAAATATCAGCCCGGCGTACGTGCCCGCTTCGAACAGCGCCGTCGCGCTGACCCGGCTTTCGCCGAGGCAGCACTAACGTATGCTGCCCGGCTTTTCGGGCGGCCCGTTCTGGACGATCGGAGTCGCGTCCTCGTGATGATTGGCCAGTTCACCATGGCCCGCCGCCCTGCTCGGCTGCGCGAAACGATCATAGGGGCCTGCAATCTGGGCCTCGACCTGAATGAGGTCCTCGAGGTCATTTTGCAATGTTCGATCTATGGCGGTGAGTCGATCGTGGATGAGCCGCTAGAGATTTTTCTTGAAGAGGTCGGCGCGCGGGGCATGCTTGATAGCGTCACGGCCAAGGCGTTGCAGCCTGGCCAACGCGACAGAGTCCGCAACCTCGAGGAGGAGCGCAAGACTTGGCACCCGGATGATTCCGCAGATCCCCGGGCCGAGACGCTAATGGAGAAATACGGATGGCATGGGATCAGCATGGCGCTGACATTGCGGCCCCAGCACACGCTAGACAACGCGACCTTCATCGGTTCACTTGACGAGGACTTCGCCAAGGCATTCTACGAGTTCGGCTACAGTGATATGTATGGTCGCCGAGTTCTCGACAACCGCACCCGCCTTCTGTGCATGGTCGGCAACACCCTCGCGATTGGCGAGATCGTACAGACCAGACATCATATGCGCACGGCCATTAAACAAGGCGCTTCGCCGCGCGAAGTACTCGAGGTGCTGTTCCAGTCGGTGATCACCGTGGGACATCCCAATATCGTGCCTGAGCGGTTCCGCGATCTCGTCAAGATCGTCGAGACTGAAGACGGAGCCTCATTCTGAACCGGATGAGAGGCTTCAGGGAGCAGAGAGGATGACTGAGAATCGGATATTAATCGTCGGGGCAACCGGACTGGTTGGGGCAGCAGCATCGGAGTATTTCTCGAACCTTCCGGGTTGGGAGGTGGTGACGTTGTCGCGGCGCCCACCGCGTCATGGCCGTCCCGTGCACCACATATCGGTGGATCTCACCGATGAAGGAGACTGTCGCGCCGCCTTCCGGCAGGCGCCCCCAGTGACACACATACTTTATGCCGCTCTTTACGAAGAGGAGGATCTGGCGACCGGATGGCGCAGCAATACTCAGGCCGGGATCAATCTCAAGATGCTGCGCAATGTTGTGGAAGGGGTCGAAGAAGCCGCGGATCTGAGACATCTCACCGTCCTGCAGGGAGGCAAGGCCTATGGCTCGCATCTTGGCCGCGTGCCAGTCCCGGCGAAAGAGCGCTGGCCGCGGATGTCGCATGACATCTTCTACTGGCAGCAGGAGGACTATCTGAGGCAACACTCGGCTGAGAAGGGTTGGTCCTTCTCTATCCTGCGACCGCAGCTAATCCTTGGCGATGCGCTGGGCAGCCCGATGAATATCTGCGCGGCGCTCGGCGTCTATGCCAGCGTTATGCGCGACCTTGGCCGACCTCTGTGCTTTCCCGGAGGGGGCAATTACGTGACCGCTTGCGCCGACAGCCGGCTAATCGCGCATGCGGCTGAATTCTGCTTCACCCATCCAGATGCAGCTGGCGAGACCTTTAACGTGGTCAACGGAGATGCGACAGTCTGGCGGGACATCTGGCCGGCTTTTGCCGCGCATTTCCGAATGGAGGTGGGTGCAGACGTCCAGATGAAGCTCAGCGACGAGATGCCGAAGTTTTCTGGCCGCTGGGAAGAAATCGTGCGCCGGGAGGGGCTGCAGGCGCTCTCGATGCAACAGGTGGTAGGCGCCTCTTGGCAGACGGCTGATCTGACTTGGGGCTATGGAAAGGACCGCCCCTTCGACAGGTTGATGAGCCCAATAAAGTTGCGTCAGGCTGGGTTCGAGGATTGCCTGGATACAGAGGACGCGATCCTCCACTGGCTTAGTCGTTTCCAGGAGCAGGGCATCCTGCCGCGCTGATCAGCTCGATGCAACCGCGGCCAAACCGGAGACTTCGTTTCGAGGCTGCATTTGATCGAACAATGCCACGTCCAATACTTTGCGAGCGGCATTTGGCCCCTGAAGTATATTGACTAATTGATCATGCGGCGGTAATGTGGGTCATTGTCCCGACATATGGGACGGAGGAATTAACTTAAAACTGACGCAAGACGGTCGTCGCCAAGGAAGGGCCGATTTCGGCGGGGTCGACAGTCCGTTCTTAAAAGCAAGGGGAGGGCGGCTTCCCGACCGACTCTGGGAGGAGACATCATGACAGTGATTACGCGACGAGCTGCCCTTGCGATGGCAAGCGCGACGATTGCCATGCCATTTATTTGCGGCAAGGCAAGCGCGGCCGAGTACAACTTCAAGCTTGGGCTAGAGCTGCGCAAGGACGAACCTTTGCCTGCGCGAATGCTCGAGGCAGTGGCCACTATCGAGGAGGAAACCGATGGCCGTCTCAAGATCCGCGCATTCCCGAACGGTGCGCTGGGCAATCCGGTCGAGACGCTCAACCAGGTGCGATCGGGTGCTCTAGAATTCCTGACCTCGTCTTTCGGTATTCTTTCGACGCTGGACCGGACTTTTGGTCTTCCGACGCTGGGCTTCGTTTTCGACGATTACGACACGGTCTGGCAGACGATCGACGGCAAGCTCGGGCAATATATCGCCGCCAAAATTGCAGCCCGGGGCGAGCTCGTCGTCATCGACGCGATTCATGACATCGGATTCCGACACGTCACCTCAAACTTGGGCGTCTTCAACGAACCGGCGAGCCTCAAGGGGGTGCGCATTCGGACCCCTCCCACGCCATTCCTGACGACGCTCTTCAGTGCACTCGGCGCCTCACCCACGCCCATGGCCTTTGGTGACCTCTACACCGCGCTTCAGACCGGGACGGTCGATGCGCAAGAGAATCCGCTGGCGGTGATAGAGAGCTACAAATACTACGAGGTCCAACATTACTGCACGCTGACCGGTCATACCTGGGACGGCTGGGTGCCTATCGCGAACCAACGCGCCTGGAGCCGTCTGCCCGAGAATATTCAGCAAGTGGTCGCTCGCAACTTCCGGAAGAGCGCGCTCAAGCAGCGCGAGGATATCGTCGCTCACATTAGCGCGTCGGAGACAAACCTCCAAAAGCTGGGCATGAAGTTTGGAACTCCCGCAGCCGGCGTCTATCAACGTGCGCTGCAGGCCACCGGTTTCTATTCCAACTGGGCAAGCAATGTTGGCCCCGAGGCCTGGGAGGTGCTTCAATCCTCACTCGGAAAGTCGCTGAGGTAAACATATGTCCGTTAACGCGCACAACTCTGAAGGTACGGGTATCGACCACGGGATCGCTGGCCACGCTCCGGTGACCCAAATGGCCATGGCACTTGGTGCCTTGGCCGCGGTCGCCGGGCATATTGGGGCCGTTATGCTGATCGCCGAGATCGTATTGCTCTCAGCAGCGGTATTTTTCAGATATGTCCTGCACGCGCCCCTCGTCTGGTCGGACGAGCTCGCCGAACTGATCCTGATCTGGCAGGCCATGCTCGGCTCGGTCGTGGCCTTTCATGCGGGGCAGCACCTGAAACTGGATTTTCTGGCCAAGATGCTGCCCCGCGCGGGTCGTGCTTATCTTGAGACGCTCTGTCTCATCCTGATCGTGCTGATTTCGGCTCCGCTTGCCTATTTCGCGTTCAAGGAAGCTCATGCGAATCTCGGACTGCTGACGCCCGCGCTCGAAATCTCGCCCGCCTGGAGAATGAGCGCGCTGGTGGTGGGGCTTGCGCTGATTGCCCTTCTAGCCGCAGGCTCGCTGATCGATAAGATCGCTGAATGGGCTTGGGGGCCGACAATCGCGGCTTTCGGAACAATGGCTGTGGTCCTGATAGCCGCGTGGCTCCTGCGCAACGCGTTCCTCGATCTCGGCAATTACAACCTGCTGATCTTCTTCCTCGGCCTGGGCGGTATCTGTATCGCGATCGGTGTACCTATCGCATTCTGCTTTGCCATTGCCGCTACCGCGTATGTGCTCTTCGCTGCATATGCGCCCCTCGAAATAGTGCCGGCGCGGATGGAGACCGGCATGGCGCATATTCTGCTGCTGTCGGCGCCGCTCTTCATCGTACTAGGCTCAATGCTCGTAATTTCGGGGATGGCTAATAATATGGTCAAGCTGCTGGTCGCGTTGATCGGCCACGTCAAAGGCGGACTGTCCTACGCTCTCGTCGGGGCCATGGCCCTGGTATCTGGGATCTCCGGCTCCAAGGCCGCCGATATGGCCGCGATTGCACCCGTGCTTATGCCCGAAATGCGCAAGCGCGGCGCTCAGGATGGTGAGATCGTGGGCCTTCTGGCCGCTTCTTGCGCCATGTCCGAGACGATTCCGCCCAGCCTGATACTGATCATGACCGGAGCCGTTACCGGAGTTTCCATCGGCGCGCTCTTCGCGGCGGGCTGGTACGCGGCGCTCGCGCTCGCGTTTCTTCTCTGCGTGCTGTCGCGCTTCCGGGCCATGAAATCGGGTGACGTTCCCACCGAGAGGGCAAGTTGGAGGACCGTGCGCAAGCTCGCGGTGGTGGCCGTGCCTGTCTTGGTCCTGCCGTTCCTCATCCGTGGCGCGGTGGTCGAGGGGATCGCAACTGCGACCGAGGTGGCTACGATCGGGATCGCTTATATCCTGGTCCTAACCCTGGTGATCGAGCGTCGATTCGACTGGAAGAAGCTTTACGTTTCGATGAAGGATGCATCCACACTAACGGGGGTGATCTTCATCATCCTTGCCGCGGCGAACGCGATGGCCTGGGGGTTCGTGCAGTCTGGCTTCTCGGACACACTGGCAGACATGGCGGAGAGGCTTCCGGGCGGTGCATATGGCTTCCTTTTAATCTCGATCATGGTGTTCATGGTGTTGGGTAGCGTCCTTGAAGGCATACCCGCGGTCGTGCTTTTCGGCCCGCTGCTGTTCCCCGTGGCTGGGAACTTTGGCCTCTCGGAGGTGCATTTTGCATTGATAGCCGTCATGGCGATGGGACTCGGCCTCTTTGCGCCACCGTTCGGCGTTGGCTTCTATACGGCTTGTGCGATTTGCGGTGTGGAGCCCGTCGCAGTGATGAAGGCGATCTGGTCTTACTTGGGCGTGATACTCGTCGGTATCATCATCATTGCCCTGGGTCCCGTCCTCGCGGCACATATCGGCCTAATGTAGTAAATTGGCCGTCCGAAAGCGGACTTCCAGCGAAAGAAAGAGAAGGCGCGGATGTCGAGGCAATCCATAATCGCCAAGGTGCTTGTCGGGGGGACAGTGGTCACGGGCCAGACTGGTCATCCTGTTCTGCCCGACCATGATGTTTGGCTGAGCGGTGACACTATCTCGGCCATCACGCCTTCGGGTGAGCACGATGTGCCCGAGCAATGTGAGGTCATCGACGCTCGGCACGCCATCGTGATGCCTGGCCTGATCGATAGTCATCGGCACCTTTGGCAGACGACTTTGCGCGGCATGTGTTCGGACATGATCGCCCCCGAATACCGGCATCAGCTTCGTGAAGCACTGGTTCCTTTCTTCCGGCCGGAGGATGTTTATGCCGCGACGCTGGCTGGCGCGCTCGAACTAATTGACTGCGGGATAACCACGGTCCTTGACTGGGTGCATATCCTTAACAGCCCGCAACATGCGGACGCCTCGATCGCAGCGCTTCGGACCTCGGGGATGCGTGCAATATTTGCCCACAGCGCGCCGAACGACATGGAGGCGTCGCTCTGGTGGTCCAACAGCGAGCGCAAGCATCCCGCGGATGTGCGCCGAGTGCGCGAAGAGCTGTCGGATAAAGATGCGCTCGTTACCATGGCCTTTGGCGCCCGAGCGCCTCACCTCGTTCAGCGCGAGGTCCGCAACCACGACTGGCACCTTGCCCGCGAACTCGATCTGAGGATCGTCACGGATGGGGGGATCGGAGGCGGGCTATGGGCGGGTCGAACCTATCCTATCCGCTTGCTCCAACAGGACGGTTTGCTCTGGCCGGGGACTGTCTATGTGCATTGTAACAACTTGGCCCCGGACGAATACGCGTTGATCAGGGAGAGTGGGGGTTACATTTCGGCCTCGCCATGCGCAGAGATGTATGTGGGCTTCGGTATGCCGGCAACGCTCGATGCGCTGGCCCATGGGATCCGTCCCGCCCTGTCAACGGACTCAGTGACGTTTGTCGCAGGCGACATGTTCGGCACCATGCGTTCCACGCTCACCTCTCTTAGGGGCATGCTGGGCTACAAGGCAACTGCGCAGGAAGAAGGCGTTGGCCCGTGGGAGATTACAAGCGCGGACATCTTTGAAATGGCAACCGCGCGCGGAGCCGAGGCGTTGGGGCTGGCCGATCGGGTTGGGACGCTTGAGGTTGGCAAGGCGGCCGACATTGTCATACTGAACACCCGTTCTGTCCGGCTTTCGCCACTGAACAACCCGATTGCGACCATCGCGCTTCTGGCGACACCGGCAGATGTTGAAACGGTTTTGGTCGCGGGCAATGTAGTCAAGCGCGAAGGGAAACTCGTTCAATTTGATCAGGGCAGGGTGGTCGATGATCTTGTGCGAAGCCGCGACTGGCTAATCACGAAGGGTGGTGCCGAACTGGGGCCAGCTGTTCAAAAAGGGCTGGCTTCCTGCGGGCTCGATCAGCTGATTGTCCCTAGCCGGCCGCCGAAGCATGAAGGAGCAGGAGATGTCTAAATACAGGTACTTTTATCACGTGAAGAGATCGGATTACCGATTGGTCATCCCACGTGGCCGCGATTTTCCACCCGGTCTGGATGCCTCGGACTGGGCGCTGCAGGAGGAGAGATCCCATGACCGCGTCCACAAGGAAGTGATGAAGGATATCGAGCGCAACGGCTTCGGTTCGTATCAACAGGATATCCACCCCGCGCAGATCCCGGCTGGCTGAGGCCAGGCTTTCCAAGACCAAAGCTGTGAGGAAAAATGGCTGAGAGCTATTCCGACTATATGAATATCCGTCATCCTCAATACTGGATGGTTATTCCAACCGGCGCCACGATGCCCTTGGGCACGACTGCAGACGCGTGGACTCTTGTAAAGACGCGCCCCGCCGATCACCTCTCGGAGGGCGGAAGGACGCTCGTCGACAGCGAAGGCTACGTGATCATACGGGTGAATGTCACGCTTGAGGAGCTATGCGCCCTCTGATCCAGAAAGTGCCAAGCGTAAGGCGGCACGCGCGAGACCACCGGCGCCGGCGGTATTGATGGTGGAGCGAGCCTGAACTATCCCGTCCTGCTGCGCGTCTCGCCCGAGAATCGCGCGGCGCTCTCGTTTCTATTAGATAAAAGGGTGGCCTTGGAAGCGGGCCACGAAGTGGAGCAGGATACATGACCGAATCGAAAAAAGATCTGCCCAGCTACGCCGAACTCCTGGAGCGGACCGACGCCCCGCCGGGCTCCGGTTGGGGGCTGTTCGGGGCTGACGACAATACCGGCACCATCAACCTTCTCTCGACGGAGGCCGTAGTTGATGCGGCGGCACTGGTCAAGCGCGGTGTGACTTTCAATCTCGACTATGAGCTCAATGCCTTCGCGCAGCCCGTGTCGCCCTATCGGCGGGAGATCCAGCACAACATGGTAACCCGTCACGATGGGCAAGTTTATGACGATTTCGTCAACGATTTCTTTCTGCAGGGCAGTTCCCAGATCGACGGGCTGCGCCACCATCGCCACAAGATCCATGGGTTCTACAACCGCGTGCAGAACGAAGAAGTGGAGGCCGATTCGCCCGCGTTGGGGGTGCAGCACATTGCGCAGAAGGGCATCGTTGGTCGCGGTGTGCTGCTCGACATCCAGCGCTACCGCGAAGCCCAGGGCCGCCCGCTGGACCTCTCCACCAACACTGTCATCACGCTTGCGGATCTTGAGGGCGCAGCGGAGGCGCAGGATATCAGCTTCCGGAAGGGCGATATCCTGCTGATGCACACCGGTTGGGCCAACCACTTCCTTAAGCAGCTTTCCCCCGATGATCAGGCCCGCATCATAAAGGAACGCACCTTCTGCGGAATCGAACAATCGCGTGAGATGCTTGCATGGATCTGGGATAATCATTTTGCGGTCTTCGCCAGCGACACCGTGGTCGTGGAAGTGATGCCAAGTATCCCCGACTCGCCATTCGAGATCAATGTCGGGCGCTTGATGCATCCGGATCTGATCGCCCTTATGGGAATGTGTCTCGGAGAGATGTGGAAGCTTGATGAGCTGGCCGCGGATTGCGCACAGGACAGGAGCTACGAGTTCTTCCTGACAGCCAAGCCGCTCAATCTAGTTGGCGGCGTCGGCTCGCCTCCCAATGCGCTCGCAATAAAGTAGCCGGTCTACAGGACAGGCGGTGTTCCCGCGCCGGCATGGAATGCCGCCTGTCGCGCGCCGCGCTTCGATAACAACAACCGGAGCGCGTAGGTGTTGACTGTTTCATGCCCTTCCCGAGAGATGGGTGACACTTCATTCCGGAGACATGGGTTACATTTTTTGGCCTTTCCAAGCAGAGCAAAGGTGCCTTGGCAGGAGTGCAACCGTATGGACGAGCGTCTCAAATTCGTTACGCGGGTTCTGGATGGCGAGAAGACCGCGGCGCTGTGCCGCGAGTTCGGCATCTCCCGCAGGACCGGCCACAAGATCATCAGCCGCTACAATGACAGTGGGCTGGAGGGACTGACGGATCGCTCGCGACGTCCTTGCCGGCACGCCAATCAGCTTCCTTGCCAAATCGAGAAGCTGATTGTGCGTGCCAAGCAGGACAAGCCGAACTGGGGCGCGCCGAAGATCAGAGAACGACTGGCGCGGCTTTACCCGGACGTCGCCGGCGATCTCGAAGGTGCACGCAGTCCTCGACCGTCACGGGATGGTCAAGCGCCGCAAGCGGCAGCGCAACAGGGCGCAGGCAACAGCGCTCTCCCAACCTTGCCAGCCGAACGCCGATTACAAGGGCGAGTTCTGCGAGGCGCTCCACACCACCAAGGAGACTTACGCCTTCACCGTATTCAAGCGCGTGTTCAAGGAGTTCGGCTTGCCCCGGGCGATCAGAACCGACAATGGCGTGCCCTCCGCCAGCCCCAATGCGCTTTTCTATCTTTCCCGGTTATCGGTGTGGTCGCTCAGACTCGGCATCGCCATTGAACGCAGAACGGCCGGCATGAGCGCATGCATTTGACGTTAAAGCTGGAGACAACCAAGCCGGCCGGTGCCAATTTCCTGCAATAGCAGGCCCGCTCGACAACTTCGTCGACGAATTCAATACCGAGCGGCCCCACCAAGGCCTCGATATGGCCTGCCCAGCCGGACGCTATAGCGCCTCACCGCGCCACTACCGCGGGCTGGCGGAGATCGACTACCCCTTCCATGACCAGGCCGTCACCGTCACCACTTGCGGGCGCATCTGCTACAACCGCAAGAAGATCAACCTCAGCCAGGTTTTTGTGCGGTCAATTTCAAACCGAACTATTTGCTGCGGATAGTTCTCCGGTAGCAACGTCCTCTTTGGAGCTTTTGGCAATCAGCACATATGCAGCCGGCACGACGAAGAGCGTGAACAGTGTGCCAATCGAGAGCCCGCTGGCGATGACCAGCCCCATATTGTAACGCGAGGCCGCGCCAGCCCCACTGGCTATGATCAGCGGTACAACCCCAAGCACCATGGCAGCCGTCGTCATCAGGATTGGCCGTAACCGCACTGACGCCGCTTCGACAATGGCATCGCGCTTCGATTTGCCTAGCGCGCGCTGCTCGTTCGCGACTTCCACCATAAGGATGCCGTGTTTGCTGACGAGTCCCATCAACGTGACAAGCCCGACTTGCGTGTAGATATTGAGGCTGGCGCCCCCGAGGCCGATACTAATGAAGATCAGGGCACCGGCAAGCGACATCGGCACGGAGACGAGGATTATGATCGGATCGCGAAAGCTGTTGAAGAGAGCAGCCAATGACAGGAAGACAATGATCAGCGCGAAGGCGAAAGTGGTGACAAAGCCACCCGATCCTAACTCAAGTTGCCGCGACGCCCCGCCGAAGTCGACTGAATAGCCGGATGGCAGCGTGTCAGCCGCGAGCCTCTTCAGCGTTGCGAGTGCATCGCCCATGGCGACGCCAGGCATGGCGACGCCTGAGATCGTGGCGGCATTGATTTGCTGAAAATGATTGAGCGACTGCGGTACGGTCCTGGTCTCGATATGCGCAACTGTAGAAAGTGCCACCGTCGAACCGTCACTGGTGCGAATATAGTAATCCAGCACTTGAGTGGCGTTTAGACGTAGATTTTGCTGGACTTGCGGAATGACCTTATAGGACCGTCCATCAAGGCTGAAGTACCCCGTGTAGTTGCCTCCCAGCATGGTCGCGAGCGCACCACCGATATCGCTCATCTTGAGGCCGAGTTCGGCTGCTTTGTCACGGTCGATCACGACGGTTGATTGCGGCTGATCGATCTTGAGATCGTTGTCGAGGAAGATGAACTGTCCCGTCTTCATTGCATCCAGGATGAATTGCTGGGCGACGGTATTGAGTTGAGTAAAGGAATTGGTGGTGGCGAGGACGAATTGGACCGGAAGCCCGTTACTGCCTGGAAGTGGCGCGGGTTGGAAGGCCACGGTTCGTGTGCCGGCGATACTTGCTAACTCATTCTGGATAAGGGGCTGGAGAGTTTTGGTGGTGGTTCCCCTTTGATCCCACGGCTTCAGCACCCAACCGGTGAGCGCCTGCCCCGGTGCATCGATCTGGAACACGCTTTGCGTTTCGGAATGCTTCGTGAACATCTCATAGGCCTGCGACCCATAAAACTGGCGTTGATGGAGCGTGGAATTGGGTGCTGCTGTCGTCAGGTTCAGGATGATGCCCTGATCCTCGTCGGGCGCGAGTTCACTCGTCGCGCTCGTATAGAGCCAGTAGATGCTCGACAGCACCAGCACGCCGAAGACAAGTACCACTGGCAAAAAATCGAGCGTGCTTTCGAGCCCGCGGCGATAGCCCCTCGTCAAACGGTCCATGGTACGGTCGATGAACCGGACTAAGCGCGCTTCGATGGTGGTGGCATCGCGATCGTGGGCCTTGAGCAGGTAAGCACAATTCATCGGGGAAAGGGTCAAGGCGATGATCGCCGAGACCGTCACTGCGCCGACCAGTGTGAAGGCAAACTCCGTGAACAACGCACCCGTCAGTCCGCCCTGAAAACCGATCGGCACATAGACTGCGACCAGCACGACCGTCATGGCGATGATCGGGCTGGCCAGCTCGCGCGCGGATTGGATCGCAGCATCAATAGGCTTCATGCCCCTTTCAAGGTGGCGGTTGACGCTCTCCACTACGATGATGGCGTCGTCCACCACCAACCCGATGGCAAGAACCAGGGCCAGCAAGGTCAGGAGATTGATCGAAAAGCCGAAAAGCAGCATCAGGCCGAATGTACCGATCAGAGACAGCGGAATAGCCACGACCGGGATGAGAACAGAACGCCATGAGCCGAGGAACAGAAACACCACAAGTGTGACGATGGCACCCGCCTCGATGAGAGTATGAATCACCTCGTCGATTGCGCTGTTCACGAAGTCCGTCGAATCGTAGAGCACTTCACTGGTCAAACCGTTCGGAAGTTGCGCCTGTATATCCGGCAGCGCGGCGCGAACTCCTTTGATGACGTCAAGCAGGTTGGCTGCTGGTGCCACCTGAATACCGATATAGACCGCGGATTTGCCGTTGAAGCTTGTCGCCGAGTCATAGTCATCGCTGCCGAGCGTGACATTCGCAACATCCTGGAGCCGGATGACTGCCCCGGAGCTCTGCTTGATGACGAGGTTTTTGTAGTCCGTTAGCGAGTGAAGGTTCGTCGACGCCGAAAGATTGACCTGAACCAACTGTCCTTTGGTAGTGCCGAGACCTGAGATGTAGTCGTTGTTGCTCAGGGCCTGGCTGGCGTCTGTCGCGGTCAATCCATAGGCGGCGAGCTTGACAGGGTCGAGCCACGCGCGCAGTGCGAATCTCTTGGCTCCCAGCAACTCCGCTGTCTGCACACCTTGCACGGATTGCAACTTCGGCTGCACGACGCGGGTCAAATAGTCCGTCACCTGGTTTGTTGCGAGAACGTCACTAGCAAAACCGATATACATGGCGTCAACGGTCTGACCGACCTTGAGAGTCAGAGTGGGCTGCTGGGCACCTGAGGGCAACTGGTTGATGACCGAATTGACCTTGGTATTGATCTCAGTGAGCGCCTTGCCGGAATCATAGTTGAGCCGAAGATTAATGGTGATCGTGCTGGTCCCCGTCTTGCTCGTCGAGGTCATGTAATCGATGCCATTGGCCTGGGCTATAGCATTCTCCAATGGCGTGGTGATGAAACCCGCGATGATGTCGGAGTCCGCTCCGGCATACGTGGTCGTGACGGTGACGATCGCGTTCTGGGTACGGGGATATTGCAGGATCGGCAGGGAAGTCATCGATCGAAAGCCGAGCACGAGAATGAGGGCGCTGACGACGAGGGCAAGAACCGGACGGCGGACGAAGATATCGGTGAAACGCATGGCGGAGAACTTTCTTACCGGTCGACTATAGATGGGGAGGCCTCGGCGACCGGGACATGGGTATTGTCAACTACGACAGGACTTCCGTTATGCAGCTTGATTTGACCGGCAATCACCACGGTCTCACCTTCTTTGATCCCTTCCGTCACCGCGATCTGATCGCCACGGACGAGACCCGTCTTGACGAAGGCCTCTCGCGCCAGGAGCTTGCCGTCACTTGTCTTGTCGACGATGAAGACGCTGTCGCCATAGGGGTTGTTGACGATAGCCGTCTGCGCCAGCGTGATCAGCGGCTCAGGCTGGCCCACAGAAATGGAAACTTTGGCGAACATACCGGGCAGGAGCCGCCCGTCCGGATTTTGCATCGTCACGCGCACTTGCACGTTGCGGCTGCCGGAGTCGACCTTGGGATTGATCGCGGAGATTTCGCCAGCGAATGTTTCCCCGGGATAGGTGTCTATCATTGTAAGCACAGACTGACCGACCTTGATCTGGCTCAACGCCTGCTGTGGCAGAAACAGATCAACGAAGATCGGATCGAGCGCCTGCAACGTCACGATGGTTGTGCCGACACTGAGGAATTGACCGATGTCGGCCGAGCGGATGCCAAGACGGCCGGCGAATGGCGCTTTAAGGGTCTTTTGTTCGACAAGCGCCTTCTGTTGCGCCACTAGGGAACGCGCATTCTTAAGATTGGCAAGGTCGGTATCGAGTGTCGCCTGGCTGACGGCACGTATTTTGAACTGCTCCTGGTCGCGCTTGAGAGTCAGGGCATAAAGATCGGCGGTGGCTTGGAGGGAGTCCAGTTTCGCAGCATCGTCATCCGCGACGAGTTGCAGGAGTGTCTGGCCGGCGGTGACCATGTCACCCGATTGGAAGGCGATATCCTTGACAATGCCGGAGACCTGGAGCGCCAGATCAGCGCCGTTGACCGCCTTGAAAGCACCGACCGCCTCGATCTTGGGCTGCCAGGTATCTTTCGTTGCCACGACAGTGGAAACCGTTTGAGGCGGATTAGCCAATCCCGCCATAACCTCCTTAATCATCCCGGCCTTAAATATCTGGAATCCATAGAGGCCCCCGAAAACGATTCCCACAGCCACCAGCATGATTGCCATCCGCTTGATCATCGCGCAGTCTCCTTAGCATTCAAATATTGAGGGGCGCTCAGTGGCTGTGATTGGTTGGGTCCGGCGAGATAACCAACCTGCACACGTGGTGCTGCATCCGGCGTTTCATCGACGCGGTTCCACCAACCTCCGCCCAATGCCTGGAACAGGGCCGCTGTATCGGTGAAACGCATTGCCTGAGCCTTCACGCGTGAAATGCGGGCGTTCTGATAGGTCTGCTGTGCGTTGACGACTGTCACATAGGCCACCGCGCCGGATTTGTACTGTTCCTGCGCGATTTTGAGACTGTCGAGCGAGGCCTTTTCGGAGGCTGCCTGCGCCTTAAGCGCATCGGCGTCGAACTGAACAGCGCGGAGACCGTCCGCCACATTCTGGAAAGCCGTGATGACAGCGCTTTTGTACTTCGCCAGGTTCTGCTGGTAAGTGGCGACCTCTGCCTCCTTGGTATGGTAGAGCGTCCCGCCATCGAAAATTTTCTGGGTGACGCTCGCAGCCACGTTCCAGGCGATCGTATCTGCCGAGAACAGTTGACTGCTCGCGTTGCTGCCGTAGCTTCCTGATAAAGTGATCTGCGGCAGCATGTTCGCGACAGCTACCCCGACATTGGCGGTAGCCTGATGCAATGTCGCCTCCGCCAAGCGAATGTCAGGACGTTGGCGGACGATCAGGGAGGGAAGACCGACAGGTAGTGCCCGCGGCAGATGCAGGTCGGACAAATCAACGCTCTCTCCGCGATCCTCACTGGGCAGACGTCCGAGATAAGCCATCAGTTGGTTGCGCTGCTGCGCAAGCTGCTTTTGCAGGGGCGGCAAGGTGGCTTGTGTTTCGGCCAGTGTCGCCTGCTGGGACAAAACATCCGACTGCGGAACGGCTCCGAGCAAAAACTGGCCGCGAACACGCGTGAGCTGCTCGGTTTCAGACTTGATGATGTCTTGCGTCGCCGCCATCTGTGCCCGCAGCGAAGCATCCGTGATCGCCGCCGTGACGACATTTGCGGTCAGGGCAAGAAATGTCGCCTCAAGCTGAAACCGCTGATAATCGGCCTGCGCCCGGAGTGACTCGATCTGGCGTCGCGTACCGCCGAAAACGTCCAAGGCATAGTTCACGCTGACCGATGCGTTGTAGAGCGTATATGGTGAAGTCGTTGGAGGCGTTGTCGGCGTGGTTTTTTCTCGGGTCACTGAGGCGCTACCATCCGCCTGAGGAAACAGACCACCTTGTTCCGCAAGAGCTTTCTCGCGTGCGGATCGCAAGGCGAACTGCGCCGCTTGAACATCCGGGTGATTGCGGATTGCTTCCGCGACGAAGGCGTTAATCCGCCTCGAGCGAAACAGTAACCACCACTCACCGGGAATATCCTGTCCGCCCGCAAAGGATTGGGACGCGCCGCCTGCAAGAGCCGTTTTGCTCGTCGCCGTCAGATGCCTTTCAACAGTATAGCCTGTAACCCGAGGCGCCGACGGAACTACATAGTCTGGACCAGCTATACAACCATGGACAAGAGCACTCGACACAGCGAGCACGCC
This sequence comes from Phyllobacterium chamaecytisi, assembly GCF_020164455.1. GTDB lineage: Bacteria > Pseudomonadota > Alphaproteobacteria > Rhizobiales > Rhizobiaceae > Phyllobacterium > Phyllobacterium chamaecytisi. The sequence continues at coordinate 49,324 of NZ_JAIQWW010000009.1, read as the reverse complement.
GATACGGGACAGTGATCGACCCTTCAAAATCACCATCGCGAGCCAGTATCGTGGCTGTGCAGGTGCGGCTCTGGCTGCCATTTCTCGATTCCGGTCCATGTGTATCTCACAAAACTAAACGGTTCAGTTTTTTGCATACCAATGCGCGATGTGGTAGGCTAGTGTCAAGAGAAAACTGAACCGTTTGGTTTTTGGAGGATGGAGTCTGATGGCGGTCTTGAGGGAAAAAAGGCGACAAAACCCGCAATCCGTGGAGCCTGCGGCCTCGATAGCCCACACTCAGAACAGTAAATTCGGGCTGATTCTAACTACGGCGCGCAAGTTATTCCTGGAACAGGGTTATGACACGTCCAGTATGGACATGGTTGCCCGTACAGCTGGTGTGTCGAAGGCGACCCTGTATGTGTATTTTCAAAGCAAGGAAGCGCTACTCCTTGCTCTGGTCGAGCACGAGATCCAGGCCCTAGGTCCCGGTCCGATGTGGAAACCAGGATCAGGACCCCTGGACGTAGAAAAAACCCTTCGCCACATCGCCGATAGTTTCACCGCATTCTTCCTGACGGACAAGGGTCTGGCTTTGCACCGACTGATAATCGCCCAGGCGTCTCGCTTTCCAGAGATCGGACGAGCTTTCTATGAAGCGGGTCCCAAGAAGCTTCATGCTGAAGTGGGTGCCTTCCTAGAGGCTGCCATTGCTGAGGGATTCTTGGCCGTGCCTGACACTGCGCTAGCAGCAACCCAATTCCTCAGCCTCGTACGAGGAGATCTCCCTTTGAATTGGGCTCTCTCGCTTGATCCGCTTTCAAAAAGCGGATTAGATGCCCAGATTGACGGAGGCATCCACGTCTTCCTGGCTGCCTATGGAAAAAGGCCTGAAAATCGTCCCGGCGTTTGACCTTGTCCCCGCACCAATAATGGTGCAAAGCGATCCCGCGGTAGCTTCGGCCTTCGTCAATCAATATCAAAACTTTCGGATGCAAGCCGATCCGACTTAGGGCGCTCGACAGTTTAGCGGCCGAGTTTCTTGCTTCTCGCATTCGCGGCTGCGGTGCCGGATTTAACACGCTCACTGATGAGGTCCCGATCGAGCTCCGCAAAGGCGGAAACGTCGATATGAGCCGGACTCTTAGCAATTGTTCACCACCATCTGGATAGCAAGGTGAATTCTGCTGCCTCATCTCCAGGCAGTTCGACGAGATTGAGCAGGTCGGCAGGAATAAGTCCGATGAGGGCGAAGAAGCTGACACGTTCACACTGGACCATGGGAGACTGTGCATCGAACTGCCCTCGCAAAGACGCCTCAAAAGCCTGCATTTCCTTTGAGCCATGACCATTGGCAGCGCTTAGAATCAAAGAAGCAAAGCGCTTGTTTGCCTTTTGCCAATCGTTCCAGATTTGGGCGTTCATGGCAGAAGGGAAGCAATTGGTGGCGGGTCGCAGTTTAGAGAGTGTATGCTTCATACGGGCGATAAAGGGGGCACCTCAAGGTTTCTGCGCTAAGCAACGTAACAGGGCAACATATAATAGTTGTCCTATGACTCGGAGGCCAACGCAGCGACTGCCTCGATCGTGCCTCCGCGCTTCAAGGTATTGAAGATCGGGCAGGTCGAGCGAAACGCTTCAACAAGTGCTTCCTGTTCTATTGCATCAACATTCGGCACAGAGATTTCCAAACGGATCCAGCGATATCGTGTCACGTCCTCCGGGTCTCGCTCGAACGATGCCGATACGTCTGGATTGCCAATAGGGATGTTTCGTTCAGCGGCATTGCTTTCGATTACCGCTATGGCGCAGGACGCCAGAGCAGCGAGCAGGAGTTCGCCCGCCTGAACGGCTTCGCCCAGTCCACCTGCGGACGATTTGCGGTCAGCCACGAAGTGATTACTTCCTGCCGTGACGATCTGGCGGCCCTGCGTTCCCACCGAAACCGCAGAGACCGTAACAATATCGGCAAGCTGTTCAGAAATACTCATCACGCGACCTTTCTGCGAACGTCACTACGCGAATCCCAACCACCGATGTCCGGGCGTTCGAGGCCAAGATGATCCCGCAGGGTCGAGCCTGTGTAGTCCGTGCGGAATACACCACGCTTTTGCAATTCCGGCACGACCAGCCGCACGAAATCGTCAAAGCCACCGGGCTGGTAGGGCGCGCTTACAGTGAAACCATCCGCAGCACCCCGTTCAAACCATTCGACCAGCTTGTCGGAGACGTGCTGCGCATCCCCGATCATGTCGCCTTCATAACGGCTGCCATAACGTTTGCCGAGATCACGAAGCGTCAGTCCATCGCGTGCGGTCGCTTCACGGACTTCATCGTAATGGCCTTGGACGCCGGGGACTTCAACGTCGGGTAAAGGCTTGTCGAGCGGAAAGGCGCTGAGGTCCACATCGAGATGGTATGAAAGCGTTGTCAGGCCGGCTCGCGGCTCGACGAGATCGCGAAGCACGGTTGCCTTTTCTTCGGCAAGCGATGTCGTTTCGGCAACAACCGGCGTGATGGAGGGGAGGATTTTGAGGCTGTCCGGACTGCGCCCGAAACGCACCACGCGTTCTTTCATTTCTTTGTAGAATGCGATGGCGCTGTCGATGGAATCGTGGCTGACAAAAATGACGTCGGCCCAGCGCGCGGCAAAGTCTCTTCCGCGGTCCGATGCTCCGGCCTGAATGATGACGGGATATCCCTGTGGTGGTCGTGGTACGTTCAATGGTCCGCGTACATTGAACCACTGGCCCTTGTAGTCGATATAATGCACTTTTGCCGGTTCGGCGAACAGGGGTGTTTCCCGGTCGAACTGCAATGCATCATCTTCCCAGCTGTCCCAGAGCTTCGTGGTGACCTCGAGGAATTCGTCCGCCCGGTCATATCGCCGGTTGCGCGGAAACTGCTCGTTCAATGAAAAGTTTCTGGCTTCTGCATCCTGAAAGGAGGTGACCACATTCCATGCGGCGCGCCCCGCCGAAAGATGATCAAGTGTCGCAAAGGAACGAGCGACCTCGAAAGGCTGATAGTAACTGGTTGAGCGCGTCGCAGCCAAGCCCAAGCGGCTAGTTGCTGCGCCCATCAACTGCAGCACCTGCAACGGATCAAGCCGCAGCGATCCAAGCGATCCGTATCGAAGCTGACTGTCATTGCTGCCTTCAAACCGGTCCGGAACGGCGAGAATATCGGCGAAGAACGCCATATCGAAACGCCCGCGCTCAAGCGTTTGAGCGATGCGGCGATAATAGTCACCGTCCAGCCAACCGTTCTCCGAGCTCGGAAACCGCCACCCACCGGGACGTCCCGGTCCTGCCGTTACAAATGCGGCGAGATGCAGTTGGCGTTGGGTTTTGGGCTTTGCCATATCATGCTACTCCAAGCTTTTTCTGCAGACGATCCTTGATCTCGTCGAATTTCGGCAAGAGCAAAAAGCCCGCTACGTCGGTCTTCGTGGGCAGGACTCCAAGTTCCTGGAAACTATCTGCCATTTCCTGTGTTGAGCGCGCCGCCGCTTCGTCGATGGGCTTCACGGTGTCGACGAGCGACTCTGACAGCCTTTTGTCGGCAATGAGTTTCTCGTAGACTGCGGGTTCGAAGCCCGTCGAATCAAAGCCGCCTAGGGATTCCCAAACCTTGACCGCAGCCTTCGGATCGGCGTTCACGCGAGCCTGCGTATCTCGAATGCTCTTCACCAGGCTGACTGCAACATCGGGATTTTCCTTATAGAAATCCTCTCGCGCGACGTAGAAGGCATGATCATAGGTCTTAACGCCATCAAGACGGCGAAACTTGTCACCAAGTCTTGCCAAACCGAGACTGGTGGCCGGTTGCCAATGGATCCAGGCATCAACGCTTCCTTGAGCCAGGGCAGTGAATGCGTCAGCACCACTGAGGCTCACAGCCTCCACATCGGTCAGACGCAAGCCTCCCTCTTCGAGATATTTTATCAGGCTGTAGGTTCCCGTAGTGCCATTCTGATGGGCAATGCGTTTGCCGCGCAGGTCTGCTGGCCCCTTGATAGACGAGGCCGAGGCGACCAGAATATCAACGGTATCGGAGGGTAGGGGATAGGCAGCGAGCGGTACGATGGGCACGCCCGCCGCGACCGCGTTGACGATCGCTGTTGCGGTGGCGAAACTGAAGTCGATACCCCCTGCGCGAATTGCTTCCATCACAGGAAGAGAGGCGGTGAAACCCGGCTGCCAGATGATCTTTGCGCCAGCATCCTTTTCGACCTGTTTGGTTACCGCTTCTTCCCGCAAGGACGCCCAGATACCCGACCGCCCGTCGCCGATCACCGCGACCGTAACCTGCGGTTGATCCGCCAATGCGGGGCCTATTCCGCTGGCGGACAATGCCGCCATCCCCGTTAGAGCAACGCCGCTCTTCAACAATGTGCGGCGACTTATCTCGTCGTCTAGAACTCTTATTGGCATGATTAACCTCAGTGAGATTGCGCAAACTGTGCTGTTGTTCCGGTTCCGGAGAGCAGCCCGAGAAGGTAGTCCTTCTTCTCCGCGAGCTGCGAATGATGGCGGGGGCGGGCGACGTCGACAGTGATATCAGCCGCAATGCCGCTGGCAGTAAGCACGAGAACGCGATCGGATAATATGAGAGCCTCGTCGACATCATGCGTGACCAGAAGGACCGTTCGCGGCGCATGATCCAGCAGTCCCTGCAACAGAATGTGCATCGATGACCGCGTGATCGCATCGAGCGCCCCAAACGGCTCATCCAAGAGAAGGACATTGGGTTCGTGCACCAAGGCGCGCGCAAGAGCCACCCGCTGCCGCTGGCCACCCGAGAGAACGACCGGAAACGCATGTTCTCTACCTGCGAGACCGACCGCATCAAGCATGCGCATTGCATTCGGTTCGCCGTGCCGCAATCCAAGTGTCACGTTACCAAGTACGGTGCGCCATGCGAGCAACCGATCCTCCTGAAACATGATCCGGACCGTGGGCTTGGTCTTCGTTCCACTTGCCCAGGCGTCCCCACACGTTGGAGTTTCAACTCCTGCGAGTATCTTCAGCAATGTCGACTTGCCAACGCCGCTCGTGCCCAAAATCGAGACGAACTGACCAGCCGGTATATCGAGATTGATGTCTTGAAGGACCTTGCGGCCTTCATAGCTTCGCGACAATCCGCGTATGCTAATGTCTGCACCGCTGATCATTTATTTGCTCCCGGTGCATAATTGGGATGCCACCGCAACAGGCGCGATTCCAGGATCCGTATGAGCCAGTCTGCCAACCAGCCGGCAATTGAATACAGTATGATCGCAAGGATAATGATGTCGGTTCGCAGCAATTCGCGTGCGTTCTGCACCAGATAGCCGATACCTTCCCGCGAAGCGATCGTCTCGGCGACGACCAGTGTCAGCCATGCAACACCAAGTGCGTATCGCACCCCGACCAGAATAGGCTGCAGTGCCGCGGGAAGAACGATCTGCGTGATAATCTCGCGCTGTGACAGGCCATAGGCCCGCCCCACTTCGATAAGCTTCGGATCGACATTGCGGATGCCGCTGGCGGTGTTGATATAGACCGGGAAAAGCGCCCCCAGGGCGACCAGGAGAACCTTCGGCTGTTCGCCGATCCCGAACCAAAGGATCATCAAAGGGACCAGCGCAAGATGCGGAATGGTTCGGATCATCTGAACCGAACGATCAAACACCAGTCTCGCGACGCTCGATATGCCGACGGCAATTCCTAAAACAAAGCCCGTTGACGCGCCCAGTGCGAAGCCAAATGCGATGCGACCTAGACTGACCAATATGTCGCGCTGGAGGGTACCTGCCGACCACAGCGCTTGAGCGGTCGTCAGCACCGTTAAGGGGGAGGGCAAAATATTCGGAGAAACGTACCCAGACACGGTAACGCTATACCATAGGAGTACCGCCATCGCCGGCAGCACCCAAGGTAGAACAGTTCGGCCATAAAGGACGCCTGGAACCGACCGCCGATTTGCAGGGGTCCGTGATGAATGTTGGACGAGGTTGAACCCCTGTCCATCCAAACGAGGAGACACAGAATCACTCTCCCCTTGAGTTCTCCGGGATACGTCCTCCCGGAGAACGACATCAATGGTCATCGTGTGGTCGGCTCCTGAACCATGGAATTGGGCCGCGCAACTTGCAGCGGGTCGGAGGAAGCAGTCTATTCGCCGCTCGCTATTAGAAACGAGGCCAGCTGTCCTAAACTCGCCTTCGATCGGAGTAGGTTTCGCCTGTTTTGTCATGATTGTTAGAATTGAATTTTGACAACTGGCCCTGGTTGAGCGCGGGTCAGTGACCGTCGTTGCTCATAAATCGCATCATCCCCTCGTTGTGAAAGAGCGGGACCAAGGTCTTAAGGAGCGTTGGAATTTTTTGCGAACTCTGCAAGCACGAGTGCCATCGTCACCTGAAAAACATCGGCTATGATGTCGGCCAGAATTTCCACTTTGAGGTTCGCGTCCGGCTTCAGCACGGTGGCCACAAGCATCGGGAATACTGCCGCGATCTGAGCGATAACTTGGACAAGCCCCGTAGTCCGAATCGTGTGGGCGATATCACTGGTCGTCTCACTGTCCGGCAAAAGCCGGCCTCTCATAGGGGATGTAGCGTTCGAAAAGGAACAGCAAAAACACCTCGACCCCATAGCTGCCCGAAAATGCAATCATCGGATGATTGCTCAAGAACGCGAAATTAGACTCCGGGGAAGCCCGAGAAAAAGACAAAGCGCCAAGAGTGATGGGCAAAAAATCTCTTCATGTTGTCCGTTTGTGGAAGCTCGATTGAAATCAGCGGCAAATCAGTATCCTGATCTCAGCCGATCCATGATTTCGCGACAGGTTCGCGGGTGGCCCGTCGCTGAAACGCCCGTCCGTGCAGGATCATATCGGTGTTGAATTGAGAGGTAGCGCTCATCGCTCGCCGACGGTTGCCTCATCACCGCTGAAGCATTTTGCGCACACCGAGCAATAGTGCGCATACCAAGATGGAGGACAGTCGCATAGCCACCACCTTTACCTGAAATTTTGAAATCGACTTCGGTGCTGCGAATTGCAGCAGCATTACGTTCTGAGGTGCTGGCACGACGCAATGGCTAAAAATAGCCTAATTTGGCCACTGCTATTGGAGAAAAATGTAGAAAGGCAGGGTAGAGTGTAGTGCGCATGGACAACAGGATAAGGAAGGAATAAAGTAGCGCTAGGTATTACCTTTTGCTACGAAGACCGCAACATGGCAACGGCAACATCCATCAAGCTCGATGACGAGCTGAAAAGGCGAGTGCAGGACCTAGCCGACGCGCGCCGGCGTACCTCGCACTGGATTATGCGGGAGGCCATCGCGCAGTACATCGAGCGCGAGGAAAAACGGGAGGCGTTCAAACAGGATGCACTACGCGCTTGGGAAGGCTATCAGCAGTCGGGCCTGCATCTGACGCTTGAGGAAGCCGACGCCTGGCTGGCGAAACTCGAAGCTGGCGAGGATGCGGAGCTGCCTAAGTGTCACGTCTGATTTGGACGCCGCCGGCACTGGCTGACGTTCAACGGCTCTACCGACTTCTTGCACCGAAGGATGCCGACGCAGCGCAGCGCGCCATAAACGCCATCCGCTCGGGCGTCAAGGTTCTGGCCCATCAACCGCACCTCGGTCGCCCTGTAGAGGAGATGGACCCAGAATTTCGGGAATGGTTGATCCACTTCGGAAACAGCGGCTACGTCGCCCTGTACCGCGTTGACGGCGAGACGGTCGCTATGTTGGCCTTTCGCCACCAAAAAGAGGCGGGCTTGTGAGGGGAGGGCGCAATGGTCGAATTTATGAGAGCAGCCGAGGCCGTCATCGCTGTCCCAGACAATACCAGCAAGACCGCGTCGCAACTGCGAGATGTTCCCGGGCAATGACAATCCCATGCTCGCAAAGAAGACCGCGGATCTGATTGACGAGCCTGACCCGGTCGGCGATCAAACGCTGGCGAATGCGATGGACCGCTTGCACCGCCAATTGATCCGCGGACTTCGGCGGTACAAAGTGCATTGACGACTGACCGACCGCGATGCATTCGAGACGGGCATCGATGCCATGCAGCGCTTCGTCCGAACGCTGAACCGAGATCTCGATGCGTCAGGAATGCAGTTGAGCACCCTTGGAGCAACGGCCAGACTGGCGGGCAGGTCAACAGGTTGAAGACCCTCAAACGTGCAATGTACGGTCGCGCAAGTACTGAACTTCTACGTGCAAGAATGCAGCCGCTCCACGCATCCAGTCACCACACAGATTGAGAAAGATCCAGATATACTGCTGCGAACCCTTCCGAAGGCATCATTAATCTCGCCAAGCACATCGTTCCGTCTTCGAGCCCCACATAAAAGATAGGGAATTACGTTGTCTACAAAATCGTCAAAGCCCCGGGGGCTGTCGTTGAACGTCTGGACAAACGAAAAAACACTTTTCTTCTCCTGCAGGGATTTTAGTAATCCATACCTATGTAAATCCACGGATTTTGTATCGGATGCAGGTCGGCCCCTAGAGGGTGCTGACTTTGGGAAAACCTATGACCTACGCACTGAGCTTGCTCGACAAGAGCCCAATCGACGAGAATGAGACCGCTGCCGCAGCTTTGGACCGCACGGTTACGCTTGTGCAAAAAAGCGAACGGTGGGGCTTTCATCGTTTCTGGGTCGCGGAACATCATAACAATGACAGGTTGGCAAGCTCATCACCAGAGGTGTTGATCGCCCATCTTTTAGCTCACACGTCGCGCATTCGCATAGGGTCTGGGGGCGTTATGCTGCAGCATTACAGCGCCTATAAGGTTGCTGAAAATTTCAACCTTCTTGCAACCTTGGCACCGGGCCGCGTTGACCTTGGCGTTGGAAAGGCACCAGGCGGTCTTCCGTTGTCAACGCATGCCTTGCAGGGCGCCTGTGACCCAATCCGTAAGCCGGGATTTGGCCAGCAGCTCGCGGAACTCGACGGCTTCCTCTCTGTAAAATCCGGTCCGGAGATCGCACTGAAGGCCAACCCTATTCCGGCGATCCCGGTGCAACGCTTTTTGCTGGGCGCCAGTGTCGAAAGCGCCCAGCTTGCCGCTGCTTACGGTTGGGACTTCGTCTATGCCAGCCATCTCAACGGCGACGAGGCTCTTCTGGATCAGGTCTTTACAGCCTACCACGATGCGAGCGGTGGAAATGTACCGCTCCTCGCGATTGGCGTGATCGTCGCAGAGACGCACGCGCAAGCGGAACGCCTTGCTGGTGACTTACGGCGATTCAAAGTGAGTGTTGAACACGGGCAGGGTGTTACCGTCGGCAGCCTTGAACAGGCGGAGGAATATGTCCGGCAAGCGGGGCTTTCCGAATACCGTATAGAGGAACGCATGCCTGGCGTTCTGCGCGGGACGTCCGCGCGGGTTCAACAGGAATTGCATCGCCTGCACCGTCGTTACGGCATTAGCGAATTTATCCTTGATTGCCCCGCTACAGAGAGAAACGCGCGCCTCGCGTCGATCGAGCTTCTGGCTAATGCGCATTTCTCCCTCGCGGCCTGACATGACTGAAACAACGAAGAATATTCATGTCAGCGGCCTTCGACACCCAACGCTCTCGCTGCCTGATTGTAAAGCGCCCCACTACAATGACGGAGACTGGTCTTAATGAGTGGTTCCATTCGTATCGCGACGGCCGCAGATGCCCCGGACCTGCACAGGCTATTGCAAGCGGCATATCAGCCGCTACGCGAGATGAACATCCGCTTCACCGCGATCACGGCCAGTGTCGATCTGGTTCGCGAGAAAATCGACCGGCACACGACCTTCGTGGTCGAGCGAGATGCAATCATCATAGCCACTGTCTCCGTACGCTTTCCCTGGCCGATGGGTGAAAACCATCTGCCAAGCTATCCGTTCCTCCATTGGTTCGCAGTTGCGCCCGAACTCAAGCGGCAATCGATTGGCAGTGCTCTGCTCGATCATGTTGAAATGAATTTCTTGCGCGATCAGATCAAGGCTCCCGCCGTTTATCTGGCGACCGCGACACGTCATCCCTGGCTGATGGGTATCTACGAGCGCCGGGGATATGAGGGTTTCTACAAGCGCAACAAGGACGGCGATGAGATGGTCCTGCTCCGAAAGATCCTCAATCCGCGCATTTACGAAACGCTTGAAGTGGCTGAATACCAGCGCTTCGAGCCTCATCTGGCGCAAGCGCAATGATGAGGCCAGTCCCCCAAACATCCTCCCGCCAGAAGACTGCCCATCAGGCCGATCATGAGATTCAGGAGACTGGGAAGTGGTGACCAGAAGAGGCTTTATCGGCGGTGCGAGTGTCCTGGCAATATCCGCCGTCATCGGTGTGCGAAGCGCACGCGCGCAGGACAGTCTATCGCCCGTCTCGGGAGGGTCGCTGGCTTGGGGTGTGGAGACGGAGCCGAGCACGCTCAATCCTCATTTGAATGGGCAGGCAAAGGCCAAGCTCATCCTGCGTAACGTCTATGAATCCCTGCTCGCGCGAACCGCAGATGGCGGATATGTGCCCTGGCTTGCGACCGATTACACGATATCCGACGAGGGGAAGACTTATACTTTCACGCTGCGCGATGGAGTAGCGTTCAGCGACGGCGAAAAGCTCGATGCCGCTGCAGTCGCCCTGAACTTCAGGAAACTCAAGGAGGCGACCTATTCCGGCAGCATCAGTGCTGGGCACGTGTCCCATGTAGTTGAGGCTCTGGCACCCGATCCGCGCACTGTCGTTCTCAAGCTCGACACCATCTATTCGCCGTTCCTGGATGGCGCGGCTGGTATCGAGATCATTTCGCCAAAAGCCTTCGCCTCGCAACAGTTGAAATCGGGAGGCTCAGAAATCGCGGGTACAGGGCCGTTCATCCTCGAGCGGTACGTAAAGGGACAGGAAATTCGCTTCGTCAAGAACCCGGCCTACAACTGGGCACCCCCAAATGCAGGCCACCAGGGCCCGGCCTATCTTGATGAGATCACCTATCGCTTCCTGCCGGAATCCGCCGTTCGTACCGGTGCGTTGACTTCGGGTCAGGTTGACGTGATCGAAGGCATTTCCGGTAATGATGCGGCTCTTTTTAAGGAAAATCCGGACTTCACCTACCAAAGTGCCATCAACACTGGCACGCCTTACACGCTTTATCTCAATGTCACGCACGGTCCGACCGTAGATGTGAAGGTTCGCAAGGCGGTTCTGGCTGCAATCGATGTCGCCAGGGTGATTGAATCCGTCTACCGCGGCGAACGCACGCGTGCCTGGGGAGTTCTGACACCGGCAGACACGGATTTCTACGATAAGAGCATCGAAGGAAGCTATGGTTTCGATGCGAAGCTTGCCAACCGTTTATTGGACGAAGCTGGCTGGACAGCGCGAGATGCCGACGGCTTGCGGAGCAAAGATGGTCAACGGTTATCTATAGAGATCGTGCAATCTCAGGCCACCTTGCGCGACCAGCGTGACGTGCTCCTTCAAGCGTTGCAAGCACAGGCAAGGCAGAACGCCGGCATCGATCTCGCTCTGAATTATGTTGATGCGGGAACCTATGCCGATCGCCAGAAGAGCGGTCAATATGGCGCCATTCCCAATTCGACCACCACCCAGGAAAACGCGGTAACGATCTACTTTCACTATCTGCCAAGGGATTTGGGGGGGTCGATCAACTACAGCCGGACGGAAGCTCCCGAGGTGCTGGCGTGGCTGAGGGGCGCAGCGTCTACTTTGGATCACAAGGAGCGCTTCGACATCTACAGCAACCTTCAGCGCTTTGCCATTCTTGAGCAGGCCTATGGCCTGCCGCTCTATGTGCCGGAAGACCAGGTCGCAGCTGCGGCAAACGTACATGGGGTGAGGTTCCGCCCGTTCAAACATCTGCCGGAAAATGCCTACAACATTTGGGTGGAGCGATAACCGGCAGATGCGCCGTTTCCTGGGCTGGCCATCAATTCAACATCAGTAATCATGGGGGTTAATTATGAACATGCTTTTCCGCCGATATTCTCTAGGGCTCGCCGCGGCATTCACCGCCGCCCTTTTCGCAGCCGGCGCACATGCTGCCGACACGACTCCAATTGCGGGCGGGACCCTGGTCTGGGGTGTGGAAACCGATCCGGCAACGCTCAATCCGCAACTCAACGGACAGGACAAGACCAAGCTGCTGCTGCGCAATACTTACGAATCTCTGCTCGCACGCACGGCGGACGGCGGCTATGTGCCGTGGCTGGCGAATGAGTACCGGATCTCCGATGACGGAACGACTTACACCTTCACTTTGCGTGACGGCGTGACTTTCACCGATGGCGAGAAGCTCGATGCCGCTGCCATCGTGACCAATTTCACCAGGCTCAAGGATGCCGCCTATTCCGGTAGTGCCAGCGCCGGGCCCGTATCCCGGGTGGCCGACGCCACGGCTCTGGATGCGCATACCGTTGAGCTTAAACTCAGCGAGGTCTATGCGCCATTTCTCGATTTCGCGGCAAGCCTCGAAATCCTCTCGCCCAAGGCTTTTAATTCCGGGCAGCTCAAATCGGGCGGCCCCGAAATCGCCGGTACAGGTCCATTCATTTTGAAGCGCTACGTGAAGGGTCAGGACATCCATTTCGTCAAAAACCCAGCCTATAACTGGGCACCAAAGACCGCAGCTCATCAGGGTCCCGCTTATCTGGATGAAATTACATATCGGTTTCTGCCGGAATCCTCGGTCAGAACAGGCGCATTGAGCTCGGGACAGGTTGATGTGATCGAAGGCATCTCGGGCAACGACGCCGGTCTCTTCAAGGACAATCCTGATTTCACCTATCAGAACGCGCTGAATACCGGGACACCCTATTCGCTGTTTCTGAATACCACCTTCGGCCCGACACAAGATGTCAAAGTGCGCAAGGCGCTGCTTGCTGCTGTTGATGTCGACGCAGTGCTTAAATCCGTCTATCGCGGCGAGCGCACGAGGGCGTGGGGCATCACGTCGCCGATCGACTCCCAGTTCTACGACAAGAGCATCGAAGGCACCTATGGTAACGATCCGAAGCTGGCCAACCAGTTGCTCGATGAAGCGGGATGGAGCGGACGCGATGCCGCAGGTTTCCGTGTCAAGGACGGTAAGCGGCTTTCTGTCGAGATAGTTCAGGCGCAGGCAACTGTCCGCGACCAACGCAACGTGCTGCTGGAATCCGTGCAAGCGCAAGCGCGGCAGAGCGCGGGCATCGATCTTACAATCTCCTATGTAGACGCGGGCACCTACACGGACCGGCGCAAGAGCGGCCAGTTCGGCTCCATCGCGAATTCCAACACGCCGACAGATGCAATCGATATTGAAAATCACTATCTGCCGATCGATCGGGGCGGATCGATCAATTACAGCCGCGCCGCCGCGCCGGACCTCCTGGCCTGGCTAGAAGCCGCTGCCTCGACGCTCGATACCAAAGAGCGCTTCACTCTATACGCAAAGCTGCAGCGCTTCGCCATTCTCGATCAGGCTTACGCGCTGCCGCTCTATGAGCCGGAAGACCAGATCGCCGCCGCGTCCTACGTCAAGGGCATCAATTTTCGGCCATTCAAGCAACTGCCGGAAAGCGCGTACGACATCTGGCGCAGCGAATAACTGACCGAACCGGCCCCTTCCGCCTGGCGTGTGGAAGGATAGAGGAGACAGAGAGAATGGATGTTGAGAATGTAACCGCGCTCCGTCAGGTGCCTGTCTCCCCGGCCTCGCGGCATTTTTCGCTGATGCGTGCCACTTTGCTCTCGCAGGTTCTCGGACGCGTCGGTTCCGGTATCCTGGTGCTATGGGCCGCCATCACGCTAAGCTTCATTAGCCTGCATGTCGCGCCGGGTGACATTGTCAGCCTGCTGATCGGAGAGCAGCTTCGCACGCCGGTGATCGAGGCGGCGATCCGCGCCGAATGGGGGCTCGACGAGCCGCTTTTTTCGCAATATCTCTCCTATCTCTGGCGGGTCCTGCACGGAGATTTCGGCCGCTCTTATATTCTGCAAACCGATGTAGCGACGCTGATCCTGTCCCAGATATTGCCAACACTCAAGCTAACGGCAGCGGCTCTAGTTGTCGCTGTCGTCTTTGCGGTGATCAGCGCAGTGGCCACTGCCGGGCTGCGCTGGCCAAGGCGTATCGCAGGCGCAATGGAACTGGTGCTCGTCTCGACGCCGTCTTTCTGGCTCGGCATCGTCCTGCTTTTCATCTTTTCCTTCACGCTGAAGTTATTTCCGGTGGCCGGAGACAGAACGTTCTCGGCCCTCGTTCTCCCTGCGCTGTCTCTCGGACTTTCGCTCGGTGCCGTCATCGGGCAGGTCCTGCGCGAAGGGCTGGAGCGAGCGCTCGAAGAACCTTTTGCGCTCACCGTTCGAAGTTGGGGCGCTAACGGATTGACACTGCGGCTGCGTCACGGCTTGCGTCATGCGGCACTCCCGGCCGTGACGCTGACCGGCTGGCTGATCGGCAATCTATTGTCCGGCGCCGTCATTACTGAACAGGTCTTTGGCCGGCCGGGTCTTGGAAAGATCACCGTCGATGCCGTGCTCGGCAAGGATTTGCCGGTCGTTCTGGCGGTGGCGATCCTTTCGGCGTTCATCTACGTCGTGCTCAGCACATTGGTGGACATTCTCTATCTTCTGATCGATCCGCGCCTGCGCGCGCGGACATAAGAAGGAAGCTGACATGAGTGTCTCGCCGACAGTTTCACGCGCGTCGGGCATCCGGCATCTCCTTCTCATGGCCTTTCGCCGTCCGGGCCTGCTGGCTGCTGTAGCCTTCCTTCTGGCCGTCGCGATCGGAACGGCCTGGCCGCAGTTCCTGAGCGCCTACGATCCAATCGCAGCCGACCCTTTGCAGGCTCAGTTGCCTCCCGGCGCCGCGCATTGGTTCGGCACCGATCAACTCGGCCGCGATGTCTTTTCGCGTGTCGTCCATGGCGCCCGCTATTCGATCCTGATCGGTGTCAGCGCCGTGGTGATCGCGGCGGTCGTGGGTTCGATTCTTGGCCTGTTCGCCGGGCTCGCCCGCGGAGTCATCGACGAGGCGATCACGCGGTTTCTCGATGTCGTTTCCGCTTTTCCCGACCTGCTGCTGGCGCTGGTGCTGATTTCCTTCACGGGTCCGGGAACCGTCAACTTGATTTTTGCGCTCGGCGTCGCGTCCATTCCACGGTTTGCAAGGGTGGTGCGCGCCCAGACTTTCGTAATCGCCGAGTCGGGCTATGTCGAGCAAGCAAAGACGTTCGGCCTTACGAAGGCAGTTCTCGTGCTGCGCCATATCCTGCCTCATGCGATGGCACAGGTGCCGATTCTCGCCACCATCGGCCTCGGCACCGCCATCATCGGCGCTGCGGGTCTGAGTTTTCTGGGCATGGGCCCACAACCACCCATCCCGGAATGGGGCGCCATGCTGGCAGAGGGCCGGAATTATCTGCGTGTCGCCTGGTGGATTGGGGTCTGGCCCGGCGTCGCCATCACGTTGACGGTGATTTCCGTGAGCGTGCTTGGTCGCCATTGGCAGGCCTCATTCGAAGGCAGGAGGCAAGGATGACACCACTCATTCATATCCGCAACCTCGCCATCGGTTTCCCGAAGGCTGGCGAGCCCAACACCGTAGTCCGCGGCCTTGATCTTACCATTCATCGTGGTGAGTCGGTTGCACTGGTTGGCGAATCCGGTTCCGGCAAGTCGGTAACGGCCCGCTCGCTTGTCGGACTAACTGGGACCGGCGCAAAACTGACCGCCGATGTTTTCGATATCGATGGAGAAAATGCACTCGATTTCCACGAGCGGAGCTGGCGGCAGCTGCGAGGTAACAAGATCGGCTTCGTGCTGCAGGACGCGCTGGTTTCGCTGGACCCGCTGCGGCGCATCAGTCAGCAATTGTCGGATGCGCTTGGGGACGGAAGCTTCTTCAGGCGTCAGGACCGGCACGGTGAAAGCCTGACGTTGCTGAATTCGGTCGGCATTCCTGATCCTGCACGCCGCCTGACGCAATACCCCCATCAGCTTTCGGGGGGCTTGCGTCAGCGCGCGCTCATCGCGACAGCGATTGCCCGGGGGCCGGCACTTGTTATTGCTGACGAGCCGACGACAGCGCTCGATGCAACCGTACAGAAACAAATTCTCGATTTGTTGGCGGAGCGGCGGCGCGCCGGAAACACGTTGCTGCTGATCAGCCATGACCTCGCCATCGTCTCTCGGCTGGCGGATCGCGTGCTGGTGATGCGAAATGGCCAAGTTGTTGAGCAGGGCCCTACGGCTGAAATCCTTTCGGCGCCAAGCCATCCCTATACACGTCAATTACTGGACGCGATCCCCTCGGCAAGCTCCCGGGGTTATCGGTTGTCGCCAGCGGGTCACGAGGCGCGGATAACGGCTGCCACTACACAAGTTCCAGCAACGGCAAAGAGTGCTGAACGGCGGAGACTTCTCCTGCCGCCAAAATCGATCGATCCGCAGCGGAAAGTGCTCACGGTCGACCATCTGTTCAAGCGCTATGGCAGTGGCGCCGCATCGTCACTGGTCGTCAACGATGTTTCGTTCAAACTGGCCGCGGGCGAATCCCTTGGAATTGTCGGTGAGTCGGGGTCTGGGAAGACAACAGTTGCGAGAATCGTGCTTGGCCTCGTCGCGCCCGACGCGGGCAGGGTGCTTATAGACGGGCGACCCTGGAGCCAACTGACCGAGGCGCAACGACGAACACATCGTGCCGGGATCCAGCTGATTGCCCAAGATGCGCTAAGTTCTTTTGATCCCAGATACACGGTCGAAAGGATCGTCGGTGAAAGTTTGGACTCGGTCGCTATCTTTGGTGCAGAGCGCAAGCGCAGGGTTTTAGAGGTCCTCGACGCGGTGCGCCTTGGTCCTGCATTTCTGACCCGCCATCCGCGCGAGCTTTCAGGTGGGCAAAGGCAAAGGATCGCTATCGCCCGTGCCTTTGCACCGCGTCCGAAATTACTCGTTGCCGACGAGCCTGTGAGCGCACTTGACGTTTCCATACAGGCGCAAGTGCTTGATCTGCTCGCAGAGCTTCAGGCAGCGTCCGGCACATCACTCCTTTTCATCTCGCATGATCTCGGCGTGGTCCACCACCTTACCGACCGCGTCGTGGTGATGAAGGAGGGGCGGATCGTTGAGACCGGAAATGTCAGCGCGGTCTTTGCGGCGCCGCGCCATAGTTACACGCAGGCCCTTCTGGAGGCCATTCCCACCCTTGCCTGATGCGTGTTGCATCGCAAGAGGTCGGGCATCCGGCATGACATTTATGATGATCACAGGAGTTCATGGATGAGCAATTGGAAAAACACAACGGGCAACCGGCAGATCAAGCTCGGCGCAATTATTCAAGGGCCGTCCGGCAACATGGCGGCGTGGCGTCACAAAGATGCTGTAGCCGATGCGAGTATCAATTTCGGCTATTGCAAGGCGCTCGCTAGGAAGGCCGAGGACGGAAAGTTCGACTTTCTGTTCGTCGCGGATGGCCTTTATATCAACCACAAGTCCATTCCACATTTCCTCAACCGTTTCGAGCCATTGACGCTCCTGTCAGGACTGGCGGCAGTAACCTCGCATATAGGGTTGGTTGCCACGCTTTCGACTTCCTATAGCGATCCCTTCACCGTTGCACGTCAGTTTTCGAGCCTGGATCATGTCAGCGAGGGAAGAGCAGGGTGGAACGTCGTTACCTCTCCACTCGAAGGCTCGGCGAAGAATTTTTCGCGCGCCGAACATCCCGAACACGGCAAACGTTATCGTATTGCCAAGGAATTCCTTGAGGTCACCAAGGGCCTGTGGGATTCCTGGGAAGACGACGCCTTTGTGCGGGACAAGGATTCCGGCGTCTTCTTCGACCCGGAAAAGCTGCATACGCTTCATCACCGCGGCGAATACTTTTCCGTCGAAGGTCCTTTGAATGTTGGCCGCTCAGCGCAGGGCCGCCCCATCGTCTTCCAGGCCGGTGCATCAGAAGATGGCAAGTGGCTCGCATCGGCAGAGGCTGACGCGATCTATACCCGCCAGGAGACGATCGAACTGGCGTGCGAATTCTATCAGGATGTAAAAAAGCGGCTGCGCGAAAACGGCCGCCGCGAGGACGACCTGCTTCTCTTTCAGGGCATCAGTGTCATCATCGGTGATAGCCAGGAGGATGCGGAACGCAAATACTGGGAAACGGCGGAACTGGTGACGATCGAGAACGCTCTCGACTACCTCGGGCGGTATTTCGAGCACTACGATTTCTCGCAGCATCCGCTGGACGAGCCTTTTCCGGATATTGGCGATCTGGGACAGAACAGTTTCCGCAGTACGACGGATACGATCAAGCACAATGCCCGGGAACTGGGCCTCACGCTGCGTCAGGTTGCTCTGCAGGCGACAACGCCGCTTCCGACGTTCCTGGGTACTGCCGAGACCGTTGCTGACGGGTTGCAACAATGGTTTGAAGCCGGCGCTGCCGACGGCTTCATTTTGAGGGGCGGTACGCCAACTGCCTTTGACGACTTCGTCGACGAGGTGATCCCGATCTTGCAGGCACGTCATTTATTCCGCGACGATTACGACGGAAAAACCCTGCGCGACCATCTCGGATTACCATTCCCCATTAATCGTTATGCAGCATCGGGCGCAGAAGCGCTCGCGCGTGCGGGTTGAGAGATTGGCGAAATCCAAACCATCATAATGAAACAAGGAGTTTAGCCATGACCATTCCCCGCCCACGCCGCTTGAAAACATTGGTCGGCGCCGGCAACTTCGTGTTCGCCTCCAACGACCCCGATCAAACAACCGGTCCGCGCCGTGCGGTAGAGCTCGCACGCAGGGCCGAAGCGGAAAAGATAACCGGTCTATTTACCGCCGACTTGCTGCAGGCCGACCCGGCAGGCCTGGCGGGGACAACCGGCACGCAGGAGCCGATTGTTGCCCTTGCCGCGCTGAGCCAGGTAACCTCGCACATAGGCCTCGTGGCGACTGTATCGACCACCTATCATCATCCATACAACCTGGCTCGCCTGATTGGAACACTGGATCATGCAAGTGGCGGCCGTGCGGCATGGAACGCGGTAACGTCTTCCGTCGGCGAGGAGAACTTTGGTGGTGACGCACTGCCTGATCCTGCGAAGCGCTATGCACGAGCCGCTGAATTCATCGAGGTGATCAATGCGCTTTTTGAGGCCAATGATGATCACGCCGCCTTTAGAGGTTCGAGCGGATCGATTGGTGTCGATCCGGCCAAGCTGCACCGCATTGATTATCGCGGCGAGCATTTCCAGGTTCAGGGTCCGCTGAACGTCCCGCCGCCACCGCAGGGCAGGCCGGTGCAATTTCAGGCGGGCCAGTCCACAGAAGGTGTTACGTTGGGTGCACGCTATGCTGAGGTGGTCTATACGTCGCAACCCACACTTGAAGCCGCCGTCAGCTTCGTCGGGGAACTGCGCCGTCAGGCACGCAGCTTTGGTCGCGGTAACAATCTTCCGCTGGTGATGAATTCCTTCCACGCCCTCATCGGCGAGACGGAGGCCGATGTCGCGCGACGGCTTCGGGAAAAGCATGAAAAGATCGACTATGAACAGGGCCGTCTAAAGCTTGCTGACATGCTTGGCGGAGATATTGATCTGTCGGATCTGCCACTCGATAAGCGCCTGCCGGAAGGATTGGTTCCTGAGGTCGACAGCGTTAATCGCCGCCGCGGCCGGGTCGAGATATTCCGGCGCTATGCAAAAAGCGGCCTGAGCCTTCGCGAACTGATCATCCAGGCTCAGGAAACCGGCCATTGGTCAATCGCCGGCACACCGGTGCAGCTGGCAGACGCTCTCGAAGAACGATTTCGTGCCGACGCACTGGATGTCATTTCTCTACACGGGCTCGGCAATCCGGACCAAGAAGGCTTGCTATTGAACGGTCTTCTTCCCGAGTTGCGCAAGCGCTCGCTCATCGATGAGGAATACCTCGAAGGCGGCTTCCGGGCCAATCTCGGCTTGCCCAGCCTCGCTTGCCTCAGTCAGGAACGCCAGTCCGGGGTTGGGTGAGCATTTGTGTAAAGTGGAAAGCGATGAGCTTTGACCGGTATGTCCATCCTGACGATCAATGCGGAGCCAATCAAAGTGACATCGAACGACGTAGGTGGGGATGACGCCGCACTTAAGGCAATTTCGTGGCACTCTGAGTTTATGATGATCGCTATCGCCGTCCGCACCAAGGCACGGGCGCACCGGCGCTGGCGACGCAAGCATATCGTGATTGGGAATAGGTTTCGTCACCCCAGATCGAGTAGCAAAAGCGGAACCTTATCGGACGGCTGATTAGCTTGCAGAGAGCCGCTGGGGTAAAATCCGAGGGGCTTTGAAATCGGCGTTGTCGATCAGAATTGTGGCGCGATCACGGGGGTTGCACTGCCGCAGATACATCCGTTGTCCTTCTAAATAGCGGGCATTCTCGGGAGCAAAAGGATCGACATTCGAACCATCCCTAGCCGCCATTCGACTATAGGAAATGACAAAAGGAACATCGAGAAAAAGGCTCAAATCCCAGCAATCGATGAGTTCGTTACGATGAAGAAATATTCCGTCGACGAGCAATATGGATCGTTGGTACGGTTTCGCCACGGCGGATACTTTTTGGTTTGTCCTATGGTTAAAGCCAGCGGTCTGAACAATGTGCGCCCCTGTTCGAAACGGTATAAGCAAATCACGCCTGAACATGTCGTAGTCGTAGGAGTCAAGAAAATAGCCCTCTGGACTATTTCTGCCTCGCAAATACCGGATGTCCTTCGGATGGTGGAACCCGTCTATGCTTGCCTGAATAACGGGCTGTCCAAGCGCTCTAATAACTGTAGCCAGTTCGTCTGCAAATGTCGTCTTTCCGGCGCCATCGACACCATCGATCGCCACAACGATGCGATCGTTCCCAAGCACCATTGCCTTGCATGCTATCTGTTCCAGAAGCCGGTCTCTCACGACAGCCTGCTTCACAGGAGCAGGTCAAATTCGGATGATGCAAGGGTTGTGATCATTGAAGGCGCTTTCATATCGCCTATATCCGATACCAACATCGACATGGGCTTGCCTAGGCACATTGAGATAGATTGTCAAATTTGCGCCGCATTCAATTTCTCGAAGAAGCATCCCAAAGCATGCATCCAATACTTAAACCAGTACATTGGCCATCAATACGGCAAACCCAAATCCGATAGTCAGGACAATTAAATATTTGATGGGGCACGAGTGACATGACCAAGCTGCATCATCATCTTCACTCAGATCGTCGTACGCGGAGAAGTGGTTCATGCGCCGGTTCCGTTGCTGTGGGGAAGTTGCCTCTAAATCCGGCGTCAATCATCAGGTCGCAAGATGGTTGTGACGAGCGAAATACTTTCAATGTTGAACATGTAGATAAAATATCTTTGCAATTTAGACACTTAGAGCAGCTGCTTGTGGTTGGACAGCTTTGCGCATCCACTGCTACAGATTCGGGTGGCATGTTTTCCACCAGTCAGATCCCCTTAGAATTGAATGATTGGGAATTTCGGCGGGCCGCGCTGGGGAGGAACGCGACGGGCGCAAGATTGAACTGAGTTGGGCCAGGTTAGCTACCGGCCCGCGAAAGAAGGATGATCCGGATGTCGAAAACAAATACCCATAAGCAGCAACTGCGGGAGGTACTTGAGCAGGATCCTGATCACCCGGTCGAAATTGCCTTGCGCAAGGCAAGAACCCTAGGCCAGCTGGAGCGCCTGGCCGGCATTGAAACGCAGCAAGAGCGAGCTGCCTTCTGGCTTCAATTCGCTTCTCTAAGAAACAGGGCGTCATTCGCCGGCAAGGCCGAACTGAAACGAATTATCCGCAACAAGGCAAGGTCTGAGGACTATCAAGCGACGTTGCCGCCGAAGCGTCAGTATGGATAAGGCGAGTCTGCTCGCGTTCTAGATCCAAGACAGATCCGCTTGGAATATCTTAGTTGCAACTGTATTCAGATACATGGCGATCACCCAAAACGTTACATAATAAAGGGCGCGCAGGGAAGCCGTTAGCCTTACATTCTGGAATCCGGATGGTACAACGCTAGATGCTTGCGGTAGCGCCCCGTTTTCGGATTTGACTGACGCTGCAAAGCAGCAGGAAGATCTTTGAGTGATATATTTCTGAGGTTCGTCAGAATTTTAGCAAGGCTTTCTTTGACGATAAGCCCAATACGGGAAAATCTGGGTGCCTCTGACACGAGGCGTTCATCCCATCGCGATTGAGCGCTTTCATTTTACGGAGGCGATTTCTCAAAATGGGTTATGCACTCAGTCTGCTCGACAAGAGTCCGATTTTTGACGGCGAAACAGCGGGTGTTGCGTTAAAGCGCACGGTGGCACTCGCTAAACAGGCCGAAAAATGGGGTTTTCACCGGTTCTGGGTAGCCGAGCACCACGATACATCAGGCGTTGCGAGTTCGTCACCTGAGGTGTTGATCGCTTTTCTGGCGGCAAATACATCGCGCATCCGTATTGGATCTGGCGGGGTGATGCTGCAGCATTATAGCCCCTACAAAGTCGCGGAAAATTTCAATGTTCTGGCAGCTCTTGCCCCTGACCGGATTGATCTCGGTGTCGGGAAAGCACCTGGCGGCTTGCCATTTTCGACCCGTGCTCTGCAAGGACTGCTCGCACGCCCGGAAAAGCCGGATTTTGCCGCCCAGCTTGCGCAGCTTAGTGCATTTCTGGACGATACCCTGCCATCGGTTCATCCGCTCGCCGGCGTGAAAGCTACCCCAGTGCCTGCTGTTTCGACCCAGCGTTTCCTGCTTGGAGCGAGTGTCGACAGTGCTGAACTTGCCGCGGCACAGGGATGGGCCTTCGTGTTCGCCAGCCATCTCAACGGTGATGAAGAAGTCTTAAGGCAGACACTGGATGCCTACAGAAAGAAAGCACCTGACCGCAGACCCATTCTTGCTGTCGGTGTGGTGGCCGCGGAAACGGACACTGAGGCAGAACGGCTTGCAGGCAATCTTGAGCATTTCAAGGTTCATGTGAATGGTGGGCAGAGCGTGACAGTTGGCAGCGTCGAGCAGGCCAAGGAATATGCCCGGCAGGCCGGAGCGCGCGATTACCGCATTGAGAAGAAGATTCCCAACGTCATTCGCGGTTCTGCACGCAAAGTCATTGCTGACCTTGACCACCTGCACGAGCGCTACGGCATCAGTGAATTCATCATCGACACACCAATCAACGATGCGGCGCAACGTCTCGCGTCGATCGAACTTCTGGCGCAGGCCCGATATGCGGTCGCCGCGTAAAATGGAGAAATCAGATGAGCAAGAAACCTGTTCGGTTCGGGGTGATGCTGCAGGGCCCTGGCGGTCATATGAACTCATGGAAGCATCCGAGTTCGCCGCCGGATGCGAGCGTCAATTTCAACTTCTATGTCGAACAGGCCAAAAAGGCTGAAGCTGCCGGCATTGCCTTCGCCTTCATTGCGGATGGGCTCTATATCAATGAAAAGTCCATCCCACATTTTCTCAACCGTTTCGAACCCATCGCAATCCTGTCAGCGCTCGCCGCCACGACGTCGAAACTCGGCCTGGTCGGCACGTTGTCTACTTCCTACAGCGATCCGTTCACTGTCGCACGGCAGTTCGGATCGATCGACAAGATCAGCAACGGACGCGCTGGGTGGAATGCCGTTACATCTCCGCTCGAAGGATCAGGTAAAAACTACGGTCGCGACCATCCCGACCATGCCCTTCGCTACGAGATTGCGGAAGAGCATCTCGACGTGGTCAAGGGCCTTTGGGACTCATGGGACGACGACGCCTTCATTCGCGACCGCGCCACCGGTCAATTCTTCGACAAGTCCAAACTGCACAAGCTGAACCACCACGGCCGGTTCTTCAATTCAGAAGGACCGCTCAACATTGGCCGCTCGGCGCAGGGCCAGCCGGTGGTTTTCCAGGCTGGATCTTCGGATGATGGCATTGATCTGGCCGGCAAGCACGCCGATGGGGTCTTCACCAATCATGTGCCGATAGAGGACGCACAGATCTTCTACCGCCGCATCAAGGAAAGCGCGAAGGCGCATGGCCGCAATCCCGCTGAAGTTCTGATTTTCCCGGGTATCTCGCCCATCGTTGGCGCAACGGAAGAAGAGGCCGATGCGAAATACCGCGAAATCCGCGATCTGGTTACGATCGACGAGGCGCTGGCTTATCTGGGGCGTTTCTTCGATCATCATGATTTCAGTGCCTATTCGCTCGACACCCCGTTTCCCGAACTTGGCGACATAGGCAAAAACAATTTCCGCTCAACTACCGATCGCATAAAACGTGACGCGAAGGCGAAGGGGCAGACCTTGCGCGAGGTGGCGCTTGAGGTCACGACACCCCGCAATTCCTTCACCGGGACGCCGGAAAAGATCGCCGAGGAACTGATCCGCTGGATCGACAATAACGCTGCGGATGGCTTCATCCTCGGTTTCCAGATTCTCGCGGCAGGGCTCGACGATTTCGTGCGTGACGTGCTGCCCATTCTCGAAAGCCGCGGTTATCACCGTTCTGTCCTGCCGGGCGCGACCTTGCGTGAAAATCTGGGACTTCCGTTCCGCGAAAGTCGCTATGCCGAAAAGAGCGCGTCGGCCACCAAGCCTATTGCTCAAAAGGAAACTGTTTAGCGATGACGCATCATCCGGACAAAGTCGCGGCGGGCCTAGACCGATTTCTCGATGAGGCGATCGCACTTCGACGCGATCTTCATGTCCACCCGGAGCTCGGCTATAATGAACATCGGACCAGCCGGATCGTTGCCGACAAGCTCAGCTCCTGGGGATATGAGGTTGCCACAGGCATAGGCGGTACTGGCGTGGTTGGTACGATGCAGAACGGAAAAGGCCAGAAACGCCTTGGCATTCGGGCTGATATGGACGCTCTGCCGATAACTGAGACGACTGGCCTGTCTTATGCCAGCGGCACCCCGGGACAGATGCACGCCTGCGGCCATGACGGCCATACCACCATCCTTCTGAACAGCGCCCGCTATCTCGCCGACACGCGAGATTTCACCGGCACTCTCAATCTCATCTTCCAGCCGGCGGAAGAGGGCGGCGCTGGTGCTCGCCGCATGATCAGGGATGGCCTGTTCGAGCGTTTCCCCTGCGACGCAGTCTTTGGCCTGCACAACTGGCCTGGCGTAGCAACGGGGCAATTCGGCTTTATTTCAGGTCCCGCCATGGCCTCTGTTGACAAGGTGACGATCCGTATCGTGGGCAAGGGTGGTCACGGAGCGCGTCCGCAGGAAACGGTCGATCCGGTTGTCGCCAGTGCTTCCCTGATCATGGCGCTGCAGAGCATCGTGGCACGCAACATCGATCCGCTGGATGCGGCCGTCATCACTGTTGGCACCATTCATGCGGGCATCGCACCGAACGTCATTCCCGATAGTGTCGAACTCGAACTGACGGTCCGGTCCTTTCGCGCCAACGTACGTGAAAAGATCAAACAACGCATCACGAACCTGGCCAAGGCACAGGCGCAGAGCTATGGAGCGACCGCCGAAATCGACTATCCGAGAGGATATCCGGTGCTCGTCAACCACCCCGGAGAGACGGAATTCGCACGTCAGGTCGCCGTCACCCACTTTGGCGAGGAGAGAGTTGAGAACAATTTCCGGCCGATTTCCGCAAGTGAGGATTTCGCCTTCATGCTGGAAGCGTTGCCTGGCAGTTATCTCTTCATAGGCAATGGCGACAGCGCCCCACTGCACAGCTCGCGCTATGACTTCAATGACGAGATCATCGCCCCGGCGTCCCGCTACTGGGTCAAGCTGGCAGAAGAATATCTTGCCAAGAATCCATCCTGACTTGTGAAAGGAAACGAGACAATGATGACTGATGTTTTCGTCTACACCACTTCCCATGACAAAAGGGCAAGCCCCCTTATCGAAGCGCTGATTGAAGAATATGACAGTCGTTACGGCAACTACTTCGGCGAACCGGCACGCAATGAACTGAGCCGTTATCCAGCCGAATATTTTGCGCCGCCACACGGCTCATTCCTCCTGCTGTTGCGTGACGGATTGACCATCGGCGGCGGCGCGTTCAAGCGCTATGATGAGCGAACAGCCGAACTGAAGCGCATCTGGACCCATGCTGATTTGCGCCAGCAGGGACTGGCGCGGAAGGTTGTTTATGAGCTGGAGGCGCAGGCAGCACGCCAAGGATATTCCCGCATATATCTGACCACCGGATTCAGGCAGCCGGAGGCGACCCAGCTCTATTTGCGTTCGGGGTATACCGCGCTCTTTGACGTCAATGTTGATCCGGAAGTCTATGGCCATCTGGCCTTCGAAAAAGACATCAGCCACCTTGCAGCCCAAACTCCTTCGCAGGCCGGAGAAGCCGGTAAGCTTTCAACCCATGCGGCTTGAACGGAGCAAAATACCGCAATCCTGGCGCCAAACACGCCATGGGATTTAATACTCAAGAAACAGTAATTTTTGCAACAATGCTTCCGATAAACCCCTTGATACGCAGCATCCATCTTTGACTGTTTCGTCTAAACACTACTAAATCAGTCGAGTAAAATTACATCCCTGAGAGTATCAAACCATTCGGGGTAGCTCGATGACAGGTATTGCGAAGAGGATCCAACAACATGGCGATTGCGACAGATTATTCCGATGTTCGTTCTCTGCCGCAATCTTCCAGCGGAGGTGAGGACTACACGCACCACAGGATCGTCAAGGCAAAGTACCCCGCGCGTTTCTTTGGAACACTTTTTGCAGCATTCGTCATTGTCGTCACGTTGCAGTCTATACTCACTAACCCGAAGTGGGGCTGGAGCGTTTTTGCCGAGTGGTTTTTTGCCGCGCCCGTCTTGGCTGGCCTCGCCCGAACCCTCCTTCTGACCGCTTTGGCGACCGTGCTTGGCTTCGCGCTTGGCACGGCTCTGGCTCTGGCCCGGGTTTCGAAATCGCCGCTGCTGGGCGGGCTTTCCTGGGCCTATATCTGGCTGCTTCGCTCCATCCCGCTTATCGTCCTGCTATTGATACTCAATAACCTCGGCTACCTTTACGCGACCGTCCGGATCGGTGTTCCCTACACGGATATTCTCTTCGCCGAATATCCGACGATTTCGATCTTGAGCCCCTTTGCGGCAGCCCTGATAGGACTCAGCCTTAACCAGGCAGCCTTTTCTTCGGAAATCATCCGGGGTGGGATCCTGTCGGTCGACCCGGGTCAGCTCGAGGCAGCGGCGGCTCTCGGTCTCCCACGCAGGCGGCAGGCCTTCCGGATCGTCCTTCCTCAGGCGATGCGCACGATTCTGCCGACAGGGTTCAACGAGATCATCAGTTTGGCCAAGGGCACGTCTATGGTCTACGTGCTCGCTCTGCCGGAACTCTTCTATACGGTGCAAGTGATCTATCGCCGCAACCTTGAGGTTGTGCCGTTGCTCATGGTCGCGACCGTCTGGTACCTGATCATCATGACGGTCCTTTCCGTCGGGCAATATTATATCGAGCGCTATTTTGCCAAAGGCGCGCTGCGCAATGCGCCGGTCTCGCAGTTTGGCCCTACGCTGCGCCGTCTGTTCGGTGCACCGATCCTGGCGCGGCCGCAAATCGCGCTTGCCTCCCCGATCAGTTCGCACGGCCAGCTTGCGGCAGTACCGAAGATCGGCGCGCAAAGGGAGACATTCGGGCAATGGCGCGCACCGGGATCGGTGAAAATCCACGGCGTGTCAAAAAGCTTTGGACAATTGAAGGTTCTGGACAATATCCGCCTCGATATCAAAGCCGGAAGCGTCATGGCAATTCTCGGTCCATCAGGCTCGGGCAAATCCACTCTCCTGCGTACCATCAATCATCTTGAGCGTGTGGATGATGGTTTTATCACTGTCGACGGTGAGCTGGTCGGATACCGCAAGAGTGGCAGGACACTCTATGAGCTGAAGGAGAAAGACATCCTGAAGCGCCGCGCCGAAGTCGGAATGGTGTTCCAGAGTTTCAACCTCTTTCCTCATCTGACTGTGCTTGAGAATATCATAGAAGCACCGGTTTCGCTGAAGCGGCTGAGCCGTCCCGCAGCCATCAACCTAGCAAGCGACCTGCTCACCCGTGTCGGCCTCGGCGACAAGATCAACACCTATCCCCGGCAGCTTTCTGGCGGCCAGCAACAGCGCGTTGCCATTGCACGAGCGCTCGCGCTTCGTCCCAAAGTCCTGTTGTTTGACGAGCCGACATCGGCACTCGATCCCGAGCTCGTAGGCGAGGTTCTGGATGTCATCAAGGAGCTCGCGCGCTCCGGCACGACACTGATCATTGTGACACATGAAATCGGTTTTGCCCGCGAAGTTGCCGACACTGTCATCTTCATGGATGCCGGGAAGATCATTGAAACAGGATCGCCCGATCAGATCCTGAACCGCCCCGCAAACGCCCGGACTGCCGAGTTTTTGGCCAAAGTTCTGTGAGCAAGGATCCGAATTTGCGAAATAATTGGAAATTGTTCCGGGCGGCCGTACTGACTGTTGTCATTGCCATTCCGGCATTTGCTGTTCCAGCCCGGGCATTCGATCTCAGTCCTGAGCAACCGCGGCGTATTCGCGCCGAAAAAGAGGAAAAGATAATTGCTTCGGTACCGCACTCGTTCGAGTTCGTGGAGGCCAACGCCTTTACCGTCGGTATTGCCGTCGACAACCCGCCACTCGCAGCATATGCGACGGATGCACAGACGGTCGTCGGCTTTGATCCGGACCTTGCTCTTCTGGTAGCCGATATCCTCGGCCGGAAGCTGGAACTCGTTCCGGTCGCTTGGGCCGATTGGCCGCTCGGCCTGCAGTCAAGAAAATTTGACGCGGTGATCTCGAACGTTGGGGTCACCGAGCAGCGGAAAGAGAAGTTTGATTTTTCGACCTACCGGCAGGGCGTGCACGGCTTCTATGTCAAATCTGACAGTCCATTAATCTCGATCAAAAAACCGAAAGACGTGGCCGGATTGAGGGTCATCACCAGTTCGGGCACGATCCAGGAGAAAATCCTTTTGGAGTGGGACAAGCAAAATCTCGCCAAGGGGCTGAAACCCATCGAACTGCAATACTACGACGATGAGGCGGTCAGTTCTCTCGCCCTCCAATCCGGTCGTGCAGACGCGGAATTCAACCCCAACCCGACACAGGCCTATCGTGCCGCTACGGAGGGAAAGACAAAGCTGGTTGGCATCGTCAACGCCGGTTGGCCCTTGATTGCTGACGTTGCCATAACCACCCGCAAAGGAAGCGGAATAGCCAATAGCCTGACCGCGGCAATCAACGAGCTGATAGCCAGCGGAAAATATGAGCAATTGCTCGAACGCTGGCAGCTGACGCCGGAAGCAATCGGTGAATCGCGCACCAATCCTCCCGGACTGCCAAAATCATGACAGCGGCTCCCCGTGCTATCCGCCATATCGGCTTCCTGACGCCGGGAAACTATAAAGATGACAATCCTTACGATGGACTGGAGAGCACCCTAAAACTTCTCGAGTTCGGGGAGGAACTTGGCTTCGACAGTGCTTGGGTCCGCCAACGCCACCTCGAACACGGAATTTCATCGGCCGGAGCTTTTCTCGCCGCCGCGAGCCAGCGCACGCGCCATATCCAGCTAGGCACGGCGGTTATACAAATCGGCTATGAAAGCCCCTACCGGTTGGCGGAAGATCTTTCGACTGTCGATGTGTTGGCGCAGGGCCGCCTGAATGTCGGAGTCAGCGCAGGGGTTCCGGCCCATGCCGATCTTCTCGGGCCGCTGGTTTTTGACGGCGACTGGAAAGATTATGACCTGTCGCATGAACGTGTGAAGCGCTTTGCCAGCCATCTGCGCGGCGACTTCATTGGCGCTCCGGATACGCTGATCGTAACACCTTTTGGACGCCATCGCCCGCGTCTGCAACCGCGCGCGAAGGGCCTCGTTAATCGCCTGTGGTACGGCGGCGGTTCATTGCGCTCCAGCCGTTGGGCAGCCCAGAACGGCTTCAACCTGATGCTGAGCAACGTCACGACGGGCGAGGATACGGACGATTTTTTCGAAGCTCAGTTGCGTCAGTTGGACATCTACCACGTCAACCGGGAGTTGTCTTGGGAACAACGTGTCTCGATTGGCCGGGTAATCGTTCCGACGGATAGCGCTGATACACCGACCAGACGTAAATATGCGGCTTATGCTGCCAGCCGCTTTGAGCGGACCCTAAAGCCGCAAGGCGAGCGGCGGATACTCTTTCCGCAAGACCTTGTTGGCACGTCGGAACAGATACTTGAACGCCTGCTAGAGGACCCTGTTTTGGCGGCAGTTACGGAGTTGCGCCTTGAGCTCCCATACGAGTTCCAGCCGCACGAATACCAACAGATTCTTTCCGACTTTGTCGAACGTATTGCGCCGGAACTCGGCTGGAAACGACCACTACACGTTGATCAACACCCGGTACATTTGAAAAGGGGCCAAGCATGACAAAGAGACTAGCACTGATATCAGCAATCGCCAGCGGTTTAATTGCCGCCACAGCAGGGCTGGGATACACGGCAAGTGATGATTTCGACCTAAGTCCTCAGCAAAAGGATCGTGTCCGGGCGGAGAAAAGCGAAAAGGCGATCGAGGCCGTTTCGAAAGACTTCAAGTTTATCAGCGATGGCAAGCTCACCATTGGTCTGAACCCTGGGAATCCTCCACTCAGCACCTATGCAACAGATGCCACGACGGTGGTTGGATATGATGTCGATCTCGCACAACTGGTCGCAGATAGCCTCGGTCGAGAACTTGTTCTCGTTCCAGTCGCCTGGGCCGATTGGCCGCTTGGCTTGCAATCGGGCAAGTTCGATGCCGTCATTTCCAATGTGACGGTCACCGAGCAGCGCAAGGAGAAATTCGATTTCTCAACCTATCGCAAGGATGAGCTTGGCTTCTACGTCAAAGCCGACGGACCCATCAAATCAATCAAGGAGCCAAAGGATATCGCTGGTCTGAAAGTGATTACGGATCCGGGCACAAACCAGGAGAAAATCCTGCTTGCCTGGGACAAGCAGAATGTCGGCAATGGCCTGAAGCCGATCGAGGTGCAATATTACGATGACGAGGCGGTCAAATACCTCGCTATCGAATCCGGACGTGCCGATGCCGTTTTCAGCGTAAATGCGACGCAGGCCTACAAGGCGAAGGTCAATGGCAAGACCAGGCTCGTCGGCACGGTAAGCGGCGGCTGGCCGATCACGGCGGAGGTCGCCGTGACAACGCGCAAGGGAAGCGGTGCCGCCGACGGCATCACCGAAGCGCTCAATGAACTCATCGCCAACGGGAAATATAAGCAGGTTCTCGACCGCTGGAATCTCGGTTCCGAGGCAATTGACAAAGCTGCAACCAATCCTCCCGGACTGCCGAACAGCTGATTTTCGTTTGATCGGAAGAAGCCGCGCCCAAGATTTGGACGCGGCTTTTCTTATTAAGGACAGTGTGCTGCGTCACCTGAAGTGGGGCTTTATTGGTACCTGATTTTGCGGCTGAACTGGCCGACGACCATCCTTCTTAAAGCAAGAAATTAAACTGGAAAAACTTGTTTTTTGAGCATGTTACTTCGCTCTCATAAACCTATTTGCAAAACGATATCTCCTGCTTCGCGTGCAAGTCATTACTGTAGCAAGAGGGGTATAGCCGGGGGATCGCACGATCCAGTCTTACCTGACCCAACAACGATATTTCGATAGGAGAGATGGATAATGCGCATAGAAAATCGGCGTCACCATACGTGGCGGACGAAGATTGCCGCGGGAGTGATTACCGTTGCAACCCTGTTATCGGGGGCCGCTCACGCCGGGCCGACTCTGGACAAGATTAAGGAGCGTGGCACAATCAAGGTCGGTGTGGGCACGTCGCCCGGATTTTTTGCACCCGACAGCAACGGTAAGTGGCAGGGCTTCTTTGTCGAGTTCGGCAGGGCTCTGGCAATCACTGTCTTCAACGACCCCGACAAGGTTGAATTCACATCGTCGTCGCCGCAACAGCGTTTGCCCGCACTTCAGTCGGGTGAGTTCGATATCCTGCTTTCCGGGGTTACCCAGACTGTCACGCGCGCCTTCAAACTCGGCTTCCATTTTGGTCCGACTATTTTCTATGACGGGCAGGGGTTGCTGGTGAACAAGTCACTTGGCGTTACCAAGGGCAGTGAGCTCGATGGGGCAACGATCGGTGTGCAAAGCGGAACAACGGGTGAGCTGAATATCGCAGACTTCTTCCGCAAGACTGGACATAAATTCACCCCGGTAACGATCGAGGACAGCAATGAATTCTTGAAGGCGCTCGAATCTGGTCGTGTTGACGCCCTGACCCAAGACGCCTCCGACCTCGCTTTGAGACGCACGCTCTTGGCAAAACCGGATGACTATGTCCTCCTCCCGGAACGCTTGTCGAAAGAACCGCTGGCTCCGGCAATTGCCGCTGGCGACGACCGCTGGCTGGAGATTGTCAACTGGACCGTTTATGCGACCATTCAGGCTGAAGAGTTCGGCATCACCAAGGAAAATGTCGACACATTTCTGAACAGCGAAGATCCCGCGATCAGTCGGTTCCTGGGCACCGATCCTTCGCTTGGACAGGCCATCGGACTCGATCCCAAGTTCGCCTATAATATCGTCAAGACGCTCGGCAATTACGGCGAGATTTTTGATCGCACCATCGGCAAGGGATCGCCTGTAGGTTTCGAGCGCGGCTATAACCAGCCCTGGACGCAGGGCGGATTGCTTTATTCGCCGCCGTTCCGCTGAGACGGATGCTTGGCCTGGCATGTCTGCGGATTCAACAACACTGAAGGAATTAATGCCGGGTCCGAAAGGCCCCGGCAGTTTCAACGCTTTTCTAGGCTGGTGGGGCCGTTATCCGGTCACACAGTTTGTCGTTTTTATCGGGCTGCTGGCAATATTCTGGATCATGGGATCGAACACGATCGAGACCATGCATCGTTTGGGTATCACACCGGGTTTCGGCTTCCTGCATCAAAGCGCCAATTTTGCGATCGGAGAAAGCTTGATCGCCTATGCGCCGAGCGACACATTTGCGCGAGCCGTGCTAGCGGGACTATTGAACACCATCGCGATCGCCCTTTCCGGATGTGTCCTGGCTACGGTTCTGGGCGTCTCTCTTGGGATTGCGCGGCTTTCCGGCAATTTTCTCCTGGCAGGCTTGGTGCGCTGGTATGTGGAGGTCGTGCGGAACACACCGCTATTGCTGCAGCTGTTTTTCTGGAGCGCCGTCACTCACGCCTTTCCTGCACCACGACAGGCGATCAATCCGTTCGGCGTGATCTACTTGAGCAATCGCGGCATCTCGATCCCGAGTCTGCAGCTCCACGATATTCCGGCATCGGCTATCGCGCTGTCTATGGCGATCGTGCTTACAGTCGTCTGCCTTGCACGTCTACGGGCAGGGAAGCGGACTGGAGCCATCGGATTTTTGAGCATTTCTTTTTTTGTATTGCTGGGTGTCAGTCTGGTATTCCACCTCAGCGGGGCGCAGGCGAACATCGACGTTCCAGCACTCCACGGCTTCAACATAACCGGTGGTCTTAACCTCACCCCCGAATTTGCCGCGCTGCTGATCGGACTGGTGGTAAATTCTTCCGCGACGATCGCTGAAATTGTCCGGAGCGGGATTCAGTCCGTGCCCGCAGGGCAGTGGGAGTCTGCGCGGTCGCTCGGGTTGCAGCCGGGGAAGATCATGCGGCTGGTGATCTTGCCGCAAGCGCTAAGGGTTATCATCCCCTTGATGACATCGAGTTATCTCGACCTCACAAAGAACTCCAGCCTCGCCGTCGCCATCGGTTTTCCCGATCTTGTCAGCGTACTCAACACCACTGCCAACCAGAGCGGTCAGGTCCTCGAGGCGCTTGCAATCATCGTGGTGTCCTACCTCACGCTCAATCTTGCGGTGTCAGCAATCATGAATCGCTATAACCAGCGCATTGAAAGCCGGGGGTTTTCCCTACGATGAATTCGTCGGTTGATGCCCTCGCCACGAAAATGAAATGGCGGCAAATTTGGCAGAACTGGCTTGATGGGCTGTTCGGCACACCCCTCAACACGTTGATCACAGTGTTCGTGGTTGCCTTGCTCTTCTGGACCGTCCCATCCCTCTTTCGTTGGCTCTTTCTAAACGCCACTTGGACGGGTAGCGCCAAGGACTGCGCCTTGAACACAGGCGCTTGCTGGGCGTTCATCGGTGCGAAACTGCGATTTATCCTTTTTGCCCTATATCCACCCGAACTTGATTGGCGTCCCTCGCTCGTGATTTGCCTTCTTGCTTTATTGTTGGTGATAACCGGGACGCCGAAGTTCTGGAGCAGACATCTCGTCTATCTATGGATAGGAACAGTCGTTCTCATCTGGATGCTCATGGCGGGAACGCTGGTCGGCCCAAGGGTGCCCACCGGCCGTTGGGGCGGATTGGCGCTGACATTGCTGATATCGGTCGTGGGCTTCGCCTGCGCTTTTCCGCTCGCAGTTCTGCTGGCATTGGCCAGACGCTCGAAAATGGGCGGTCTGCGAACATTGTCCATCCTGTTTATCGAGATTGTCCGCGGGGTACCGATGATCGCCATTCTCTACGTGGCCATGTTGTTGGTGCCAATGATGCTGCCGCTCGGCTTTTCGCCGGAAGCACTTATCCGCGCGCAGATCGGACTTACTCTTTTCGTCGCTGCTTACCTGGCGGAAGTTGTGCGGGCGGGACTGCAGTCAGTGCCGCATGGGCAGGCGGAAGCGGCCTCCGCGTTAGGATTCGGCTATTGGCGCATTGTCCGGCTGATCATATTGCCGCAAGCGCTTCGCGCGGTCATTCCAGCTCTGGTCAATCTCGCCATCGGTATTGTGCTCAATTCGACGCTTGTTGCGGTCATAGGCATCTTTGACCTTCTGAACGCTGCAAAAAACGCCGCTAACGATCCGATCTGGCTCGGTTTCTATGACGAAAGCTACATTTTCGTCGGGCTGATTTATTTCACCCTGTGCTATTCGGCTTCGCGCTACAGCCTCTGGCTTGAAGCCCGCCTGCGCGCGTCCAAGTGACCGAAAATTGGGAGCAGAATCCGCCACTGGTTTGTCCTTGAAATAGATTGAGGCGGGTAGGGGCAAGAGCTTTTCACGATACTTGACGGAAGAGGAAGAATTGTTCCTCAAACCGGTATTATCGAACCTTTTTGACTGATGCTGATCGATGCCAGCTGTCATACTCCAGTTGGAATGGAGGAGATCCACATTAGTTCACGCCGATGATGGATGCAGCGTAAATGATAACGAAACTCACTGAAGAAATCATTGATCTTATGGGCAAGGCTGAATCCCTGGAACGCGGGATGACGCACATGGGGGCAATCGAGATGGGCCGGTATGTCGATGTCTCTGATGAAGTGGCCCGCCACTATCGCCACACCATCGCGCTGTATCATGAGGCTATCATCAATTTACGCAATAGCACCGGTTCGACCACTTAGGCGATGCGCTCCTCCGACAAGAAGCAGGTTCGCTTCGGCGGTACCGGTGCTTCCAGTCCCATTTTGGATTCCTTCAAATAAATATTAGACACAGTCCAATGTAGATGTGATGAAGTGTGCAGTCTAAATGATAAATCATTCTTTATTGTGACAATATAGAAATCTATTTTTGTACATAATGACTATTTGGTTTTCCAGTTCTCGATAGGGTTATTTTAGGGCGGTAGGGTTTCTCTCGGCATATCCCGAAAATTTTCGGTCAACGTGAGGAGTCCAGATGACAATATTCCGACTGCAGTTGTTCAAGCGATCCCACAGCGTAACCGGAATTGCCTTGCCGCTTGTCGCAGCCCTTGCATTCCAGTCACCCGTCCACGCGGGGACGCCAGCCGATACCCTTGTCGAAGCCTTCGCGCTGGATGAGCTTATTACGCTCGATCCTGCCGAGGCCTTTGAAGTTTCGTCCGGAGAGATCACCGGAAATACCTATGACAGATTGGTCCGCCTCGATAACACGGATCCTTCGAAAATCATTTCCGACATTGCCGATAGCTGGAGCGTTTCCGATGACGGATTGAACTACACGTTCAAGTTGAAGACCGGCCTGGAATTCGCCTCCGGCAATCCCATAACCGCCGATGACGTGGCCTGGTCCTTCGAACGGTCCGTCAAGCTCGACAAGAGCCCGGCATTCATCCTGACCCAGTTCGGCTTGACCGCGGGAAATGTCGCTCAAAAGGCCAGGGCGATTGATTCCTCCACCTTCGTTTTCACAGTCGATCAGCCTTATGCGCCAAGCTTCGTCTTGAACTGCTTGACGGCAACCGTCGCTTCGGTTGTCGACAAGAAGCTCGTCTCCGAACATGCCGTCAACAATGATTTCGGCTATGCCTGGTTGAGGACAGCTTACGCCGGTTCAGGTGCTTGGAAGGTCCGCGATTGGCGCGCCAACGAGATCGTCGTGCTGGAGCGCAACGACAATTACTACGGCGCGAAATCGTCGCTCAACCGCGTGATCTATCGCCACGTCAAGGAAAGCGCCGCGCAGCGATTGCTGCTCGAAAAAGGCGATATCGATGTTGCGCGCAATCTTGAGCCGAACGATCTGGAACAGGTCGCCAAGGACAAGGATATCGCCACAACCAGCGTGCCGAAGGGAACCATCTATTATCTGGGCCTCAACCAGAAGAATACCGAACTCGCCAAGCCGGAAGTACGCGAGGCATTGAAATATCTCGTTGACTACGCTGCGATCGGCGACAAGCTGATCAAAGGCATCGGTGAAATTCACCAGACCTTCCTGCCCAAGGCCATTTTGGGCGAACTTGACGAAAACCCGTACAGGCTCGATGTCGCCAGAGCAAAGGAACTGCTCGCAAAGGCAGGTCTGACGGCGGGCTTTTCCGTCACCATCGATGTTCGCAATACCCAGCCTGTAACCGGTATTGCGGAATCGTTACAGCAGACTTTTGCGCAAGGTGGTGTCAAGCTGGATATCATCCCCGGCGATGGCAAGCAGACATTGACGAAATACCGCGCACGCGCCCACGATATCTTCATCGGACCTTGGGGGACAGATTACTGGGATCCCAACTCGAACGCCGACACGTTCACAAATAATCCAGACAATTCCGATGAAGGCACGAATAAAACCCTGGCCTGGCGCAACACATGGGATGTGCCGGAGCTGACCGGGGAAACCCGGGCAGCGCTGCTGGAGCGCGATAGCGTAAAGCGGGCCGAGATCTATCGCGATCTTCAAAGAAAAGTGTTGGCATCGAGCCCTTTCGTCGGGCTGTACCAGCAGATTGAAGTTGCTGCCTACAGGTCAAATGTTCATGGTTACGAACTGGCGGCGTTCGGTACCAATCCGTTGTCGCCCATATCAAAATAATCGGATCGCGTGTGGAGAAATGCGATAGTCATTCCAGAAATCGACGATGAGGATTATTTGTGGACCACAACTCTTCCAAGGCGACCTTGCCGACATTGGACTTTTCGAGATTCCGCGACCCGGAGAAGCAAAATGGTTTCTTTGAGGATTTGCGGGCGGCTGCGCGTACATTCGGGTTTTTCTACCTGAGCAATCACGGAGTATCCTCCGCGCTTCAGGAGAAAATCGTTACAATCGCCCGAGGATTCTTCGCGTTGCCTGAAAAGGATAAACTCGCGGTGGAGATGGTGCGCTCCCCGCACTTTAGAGGCTACACCCGTGCCGGTTGGGAACGGACCAAAGGCCAGGCGGACTGGCGGGAACAGTTCGATATCGGCGCGGAACGGGAAGCTGTAGCCCATCTTCCAGTTGGCAAGCCATGGTTGCGCTTGCAGGGTCCAAACCAGTGGCCAGGCTCCTTGCCGGATTTCAAACCCATCCTTCTCGAATGGCAAAACGAGCTGACGCGTATCGCGATCGAGCTTCTGCAAGCATTTGCCTTGGCGTTGGGGCAGGACAAGGATGTCTTTGCTCCTATCTATCGAGACGCCCCGAACCAGCATTTGAAAGTTATTCGATACCCGGGCCGCGAGGCGGCTGGCAGCGACCAGGGCGTCGGCGCACACAAGGACAGCGGATTTCTGACACTCCTCTTGCAAGGCAGCCAAGGGGGGTTGCAGGTTGAGAAAGATGGTCGGTGGATCGACGCCACCCCCGTTCCGGGCACTTTCATCATCAATATTGGTGAAATCCTGGAATTGGCGTCCAATGGATATCTCAAGGCAACTGTGCACCGTGTGGTGACGCCTCCATCCGGTAAGGACCGCCTTTCGGTCGCCTTCTTCTTCGGTGCAGACCTGAATGCCGACGTCCCCTTATTGGACCTTCCAGAAAAATTGGCTGACGAGACCGGTGGTATCGACGCTGATGCAACAAATCCATTGTTCCGCGAGGTTGGCCGCAACTATCTCAAGGGACGATTGCGTTCACATCCAGATGTGGCTCAGCGACACCATTCGGATTTGCTGTGAGCTTCTGTCAATGAAAGCTGTCGGTGATGGTCTCGCGCACCAGATCTCGTCAGTGGGTCTAATGTTTAAAATGTCTCGACCCACGGCCTGGATTCGACTTCCCATGACCAGGCACTGCGATGTTGTCGATGGACCGAGAGATAGGTCTCAGGCATAGCATCCGGGCATAGCAACTGATCGGGCGGATCGGACGACACTGCCTGCTTTGCGCCATTGGCAGCGGTTTTGCCGTCGATGATGAAGTGGGCCACATGAATGTTCTTCGGGGCGAGCTTGCGGGGCCATGGACTGCGCAAGCCCACACAACCCGAATTTCTGCATCGCGACCCTGATGATTGGGCAACCCCCTTGACCTTATCGGAGCATCGATCAAAATGTGGAATGTGGGGGTGCTGACCAGATTTGCACGTGAACCTCTCCATCGTCGCCACCGGTTTCCAGCGGAAGTGATTGCCCACGCCGTTTGGCTCAATTTTAGGTTCCCGCTCGGCCTACGCATGATCGAGCATATGCTGGCAGCGCTGTCGCACTGTAGTTGATTGATGGAGTGGGACGCTCCTTCGACGGCGTCGATGTGCCATAGTTGTGGGTGTTGACAACAGCCACGCCAAAAAAGGAGCGTCCGCAAACCAAATCGAATGAGACAATCTTTGGGGCATGCAGAGACCGTACGACTTGCACAAACGTCAAGCTAGCAACAGGGTAAGTTCGGCGATGAGCGGTTTTACGTTACCGTGGTAGCTTGCAACCATCGCGGGCATGAATGAGTCCCGTTCCACGCGCGAAAAGTCGAAGGGGAATTGCGCTCTTTCGCCAAGCAAATCGACGAAGGCCAGTTGGGAACGACCATTGCCCTCCCGAAAAGGATGGATTGCGTTGAGCTCTGCTAGAAAGGTGGCGACCGATTCTATGAACACATCGGCTTCTTCTGCCTCTAGCCATCGACTGTCACGCAAGGATACAAACAGACGATCCATGGCCGATTTGATGTGCTCTGGGAAGCAGAATAGATTGCCGCCCTTGGCGGTGCGCACAGTTCGATACTTCCCCGCCCAAGTATAGATGTCTTGAAACAGATGATGATGGACGCGGCAATAATGCCGGGCATCAAACCTACCCTCTGGCAGGGGCTCGTTGGCTCGCAGAGCGGTCATTTCGAGTTCAAAGGATTCGAGCAGCCCAGGATCGCGGAGGCCGAGTTTGTTCTTGAGAGTGGTCGTCCCCTTGTAAGAATAAGGATCGTCGAAGGCGTCGTAACCTTCGAACACCATCAGCGCGATTTCGCCTCGACGTAGGCGCGAATGACTTCCGTTCGCTGTTCCTCGGCCGTCAGCTTGCGCGTCTTCATTGAGGCCAGCCGCTCGCGGCTCGTTTCGCTCAGGCGAATGCCTTCAACAGCTGTTATGGCGGCAAAGGCGCGATCGCCAAGAACATGTCCATCGCTCGCTCCGACGACACGTTTTATGGTCTTCTTCATGTCCATCTATCCTAACAGTTCAATTCGGCGCGGTCAGCGGGTCGAAGTTTAGCCCGCATATGCTTCACCGGTCGAGAAGTTTTTTTGCCTGAGAGATGCGATCCTTCAGGCCAGCCTGAAACCCAGGATCGCGGCGGCGGGTCTCGATGTGTTTCGTAATCGCGGCGCGGATCACGTCGGAAACCGGTAGGTTCTCGACGCTCGCCACCATTTCGAGCGCCTGAGCCTGCTCCTCCGAGAGGCGAACTGTCATGGCTTTAGCTTGTTTCATTAGAATTTAATGCACCGAATCTTTGTGCTTGTCAATCCAAGTGGTGTTGTGGTATCACGGTATCAAATCATGGAGGTAGCAATGAGTGATTCTCTTCGTAAGGACGACGACCGCGGCGATCCCCAGAAGCCGAAGGCCTTCGAGATCAAGATTGATCGAACAACCTACAAGGTTCCCCAGTCGGTATTAACCGGTGAGGAGCTGCGCAGACTGCCCGAACCTGATGTCGGGCTCGATCGCGACCTGTTCGAAGTTGTGCCGAGCGGCTCCGACCTCAAGATCGAGGCGGACGCCAAAGTTGAACTGCGAAATGGTTTGCGTTTCTTTACAGCGCCAGCTCAGATCAACCCCGGTCGTGTTTGAAGGATTCCGATAGTGTTGCCGTCGATTGACCAAAGCCATCTTGACGAACGTGCGCCGGGTAACACTGTCACGGTCGATGGCGGAATGATCTGCATTACGATCCGAGACTTCTGCCTGTCATCGGGATTCACTCAAGACAAGGCCGATCTGTTGCTGAGGCTGTCGCCCGGCTATCCCGATGTGCCGCCTGACATGTGGTGGTTTCATCCGGCGGTTATGCGGGCGGATGGCCAACCGATTGCAGCGACACAAGCACATGAGGCCTATTTGGGGCGGACTTGGCAACGCTGGTCGCGCCACCTTAATCCAGGCCAGTGGCGCGCCGGCGTCGATTCGATCGAAAGCTACCTCGCACTTGTTCGCAAGGAACTCGACCTCGCGGCAGGGGCGCTTGTCGTATGATCACGACCCTTGTAATGCCGTCCGAAATTGCTGACGAAATCAAGTATCATGCCCGACTTCCGCTCGAATTTGCCGCCGTCCTGCTCGCCCGTCGAGCGGATCTCGGCGGTGATGTGCGGCTCCTGGCGAGAAGCATCCATTGGGTAGATCCAGCCTCCTACATTCAACAGTCGGCACAACATATGTTGATTAGATCAGACGGCTATGTCCCCGCGCTAGGGCGCGCCGAATCAGATGGGGCAGTGCCGATTTGGTTTCATACCCATCCCGGCGACCGAAGCGTGCCTATGCCGAGCCGCCATGACGAGCAAGTGGATCGGGAAATCGCTAATCTCTTCCAGTTGCGTAGCGGATCGGGCTACTACGGGACGTTGATCGCCTCGCCTCGCGGAGACGGGTTTATATTCAGCGGTACGCTTCAGCATGAAAAGGACGGCGTTTCGGCGATCGATCGTATATGGACAGTCGGGGATCGCTGGCGGCTGACGCCAAGCTACTCGGTGACGCGATCTGCACCCAATGCAATATTCGATCGCCATGTGCGCGCGTTTGGGGCTGATATCCAGACCGTCCTCGGCGATTTGCGTGTAGCTATTGTGGGCGCAGGGGGGACTGGCTCGGCCATCGCAGAGCAATTGGTCCGTCTGGGTGTTCGTCACCTGTTGTTAGTCGATGCGGATGATCTGTCGGCCAGTAATGTGACGCGGGTCTATGGTTCGACACCACGCGACGTTGGTCGACCTAAGATCGAGGTGTTGCGCGATCATTTGCAAGCCATCGCGCCCGACCTTGATTGCCAGATCATCGGTCGGATGGCTACGCTGAAGCCGGTTGCCCAAGCGCTTGCCGCGCGCGACTTGGTGTTCGGTTGCACCGACGATAATGCGGGGCGGTTGGTGTTGTCACGCCTTTCGACCTATTTTCTGCTTCCAATAATCGATGTCGGTGTATTGCTCAGTAGCGACGCCTTGGGCATGCTGAAAGGGATCGATGGCCGAGTGACGGCGCTTTCCCCCGGCAGCGCCTGCCTCGTTTGCCGCAACCGGATTGACTTGGGGCGGGCCTCGGCCGAGTTGAAGACCCCGGAAGAACGCAAGCGGCTGGCCGACGAAGGGTATGCGCCGGCGCTGGGTCAAACCGAGCCGGCGGTCGTGGCCTTCACGACTGCAGTTGCGGCGATCGCGGTTAATGAACTGCTCGACCGGCTCCTCGGATATGGGCCGCCAGGCGGATCAAACGAAACCCTGCTGCGTCTTCACGAGCGCGAGATCTCGACGAATCGGGCGACGCCGCACGAAACCCATTACTGTCACCCGTCGCAGGGAAGATGGGGTGCCGGGTTGGAGGAGCCGTTTCTCGGACAGCTCTGGCCAACACCATGAAGATTGTATGGTGGAAATGGTTGCCATTTCAACGCTGGCGCGTTGTCGGCGAGGCGGAGTCGGCCGACGAGATCCCGGATCGGCTGCCGCGCAACGGCGTTGCGCTCGTCGCAGCGTCCGGTCGAAACAAATGGATCGTGTTCGACTGTCCCTGCCGATATGGTCACCGGATCATGCTCAACGTCGACGAGAGTCGACGCCCATTTTGGACGTTACAACCGTCCAAGCGTCTGACTATCTCTCCCAGTGTAGATTTCCATGACAGTAATAAGCGCTGCCACTATTTTATTCGAGGTGGCCGAATCCTTTGGGCCAAAGGTGATCGATGACATACAGTAAGAGCGCCGACAACCAATCGCAGCCGGTAATGCCGCAGCCGCCACGCGCAATCGAGAAGACGCCGATGTTCACGGCAATGAATGCCGCGCGCTATCAACGGCAGACTCTCATTCGCGATATCGAGACCGCGAATCCGAAGCTTTTGTGTTACGTAGCGGGTATCAGGGCACCTGTCGACCGGATGGACACGCTCGGGTTCGTCGATATGCTGCACAATGTCCTCCCCGGCGAGCCGATCGATCTAATGCTACATACACCGGGAGGAGATGTCGATGCGGCTGAAAAGCTGATCACCTTATTGCGGAGTATGG
Source organism: Phyllobacterium chamaecytisi (assembly GCF_020164455.1). Lineage (GTDB taxonomy): Bacteria > Pseudomonadota > Alphaproteobacteria > Rhizobiales > Rhizobiaceae > Phyllobacterium > Phyllobacterium chamaecytisi. Next base: position 6,374 of record NZ_JAIQWW010000009.1, on the reverse strand, counting down.
TGGGCGAGGACGGGGAACTCCGGATCATCGTGCCAGATTTTGCCAAAAGCGCCGGCACGCTAATGGTGTTGGGGGCTAACACGATCGTGATGAGTGATTCCTCGGAGCTGGGACCCATCGATCCGCAAGTCTCGCTAAAGGATGGTAACGGCCATGACACCAACCATTCGGTGTTAAACTATTTGAACGCCTACGCCGCGGCGAAGGCGGATCTTAGGGAAGAACCCGAGAATCCGGCAAACCGCATCACCTTCGAGAAATTCGACCCCACCATGGTTAGGAAGTTCAATGCGGTCAAAGACCGTGCCCGCTTATTCGCCGAGAATCTACTTAAACGACGGGGTGCAAACTTTTCTAAGATCGCCCACGATCTCATGGACATCGGCAGGTACCCCTCGCATGGCCAAATGATTGGTTGGGAAGCCGCCCGAACCATCGGATTAAATGTCGAATATTTATCCCTGACTGACCCGAATTGGCGAAAATATTGGTCACTATACTGCCATTTACGATTGGCTATTGAGAGCGATCAACGGATTTTTGAATCGAACTACGTTTCGCTAGTTTTATAGAGAATGTCCTCGAGCACACCCTCGTGGAACGTCGAACGGTAAATTTTCGCATTGCCCTTTACTGTAAGAATGCGGCCGGTTTCGCTCAACTGCTGCATTTAATTTGAGAATGAAGGCGCAAGGATTCTCAAATTAACTGCTGAAAATCACGTTTGCTTATCAAATAAAGTGCTAATTCTCAATTTAACTGCAGCCCTAACCTATTGAAATCATTGATATGCATTCTTATAACTAAGTGCCGTGCGACACGGTTGGCGACCGCGGACCCATCCATCGAGATCGACCGACGACTACAATGGCTCGATCAAAAGGCTGTTCGCTACACTTGAGCACGGAGTTCCGGACCGCGCCCTTGCGTCCTTGCGCCCTTATGCGAGTATGCATGCGGTATTTGCCCTCTGGTTGTAGCGGAATACCGGGCATTACTCCCTCAAGAGCACTGAGGCGATTACGGCTTCAAGCCATGTTGCCATGAGCGTTTTGGCTTCCCTAAGCGTCATCGGATTAAATTCACCGACTTTCTGATGGCGACTGCATCGACAGAAAATCTCGCCCTAGTTGAAATTAAGAAGCCAAGCAAGATCTTCTGGCCAAAAGTCCCTGCCGCGGAACCGACGTCTTCAATCCATCGGCAGAATCAAGTGGCGCAGTTTACCAGATCTTAGATCAGTGCAATAAGCTGCATAGCCACCTGCCAGACCTCAAAGACGAGTCCGGGCGCTACGACCTTCATGCGCAAGCTGTGCAATGCATCGTCATTGCCGGAAAATCGCCGACAGAGATCCATCTAATAAAGTCGTTTGAGATCCTTCGCAGCTCATTCACCTATGTCACTATCATTACCTTTGACGAGCTTTGTGCCAGGTTGACCGAGATTCATAAGGCACTGTCGCCTCCTCTTAGGAAGAAGAAGCCCATGCCATAGACTGAACCCTTCTAAAGAGAGTCGCGCGGAAACTTAGCCAATTGCTTATGTCGAGAGCGCAATATTGACGGGCGACAAGTTGCGGCTAACAACCGGTCTCCCGTTCAATCCGGTCATGTGCCGTCGGTTCCACTCGCTTCGAGGCCAGCGATCAGTAACGCTCGTCACATGTCGTCCCACAAGAATGCCCTGATTGAGAATATTTTGTCCCGATAGCGTCGAAGTTCGGGCTTGGTTTTCTTCTTCATGTCACGGCTCTTGGTCTAGTCTTCCTGCGCGGCGGCATGTGCGCTGTTTTGTTCAAAAAGGATCCCCCCATGGCAAATCCGACCGTCGTCGGCCTTTCCGGTAATTTCCAGCGCCCATCAAAAACCAGATCACTTGTCGCCAACGTGGTCAGTCGGATCAGTCATCAATATGGGCTTGCTTCTGAAGTTTTCGATCTGGTTGATTTCGGTGACAGCCTTGGCGCGGCCCGCTCCACCAAAGATCTTGACGCTTCCTCAACGCAAATTGTCGAGAAAATTCTGGCGGCTGACATTTTTGTGGTCGGCACCCCGACATACAAGGGCAGCTACACGGGACTTTTCAAGCACCTCATCGATTTACTCGATCCGCTGGCCTTGCAGGGCAAGCCCATTCTCCTGACCGCCACGGGAGGCAGTGACCGGCATGCGTTGATTATCGAGCACCAGTTGCGTCCGCTCTTCGGCTTCTTCATGGCACACACATTGCCGACGGGTGTTTTTGCTGTAGATCGCGACTTTCTGGACTATGAAATTGCAACCGCGCACATCAACGCACGGATCACCCAGGCCGTAAGTGAAGTTCGGCCTTTTGTGACAGCAGAGAAGTCCATCGTCGTGAGCGCAGCGGAATAAAGATCGATCTCCCGTCGCGTCATATGTGTGTGAAGAAACTGGAGCACTCTCTTGCAAAGCGGCGTGAAAACCGGCATGTCATAGGAACGTTTTTAGCGCATGATCAATTCATTCCCGCCAGTGACCATCGAAGCCGCGCGCTTGGGCAAGCCGATAAATATCTGTTCCGTCACGCAAGCAGCCGAGTTTCTGCTTATGAAATGGCCGATACATGACGGACCCAAATTAAAGATGGCCCGCCAGCTGTGCTTTGACGCCCTCGACGGGAAAGCGAGCGCTGCAGATGCGCGCTCGGCCTTTATTGGTGCAGCGAAAGAAGCCAACATCTTCCACGACTATCTGAGTAAGAGCGCTTGATCAGCGTTTCCCCCTTGTCTTACTGAGCCGGGTTCATCGCAGCCGATTTCCCAGAGCGACCGTGGTTCGCAGGGTGCTGGAGAGCATTCGGATCCCTGCGGTCGGGCTAAGGCCAGTGCTGTGTCCGCCATGTCGACAGAGATGTCACGATCCATTGGGCCGAATTTGGGCGCCTGCACCTTCGCGCGGTTCATACGTCGGTTCGATCGGCCACACATTGCATCTACACTGACGCGCCAACGGAAATTGGACCACATCCAAGTTTAGCCTCAACCATACATTTAGATCGTCGCTGCCAAATAAACGCATCAGCCGTTTCACGTCGGGCGTTCATTTTGGAATGCCTTTCTTTTACGGAGGCCGCCAAATCCTTAGTCTTTAGTCCAATGGGTCGAGAGGATTGTGCGCCGTGCAGAGCTTAAAAATACTTGGTTTGTCAGGCAATGTCAGCCGGCCATCGCGCACGGCATCCCTTGTCCGGGCAATTACCGCGGCAGTTGGAAAGCAATTCGATATTGATGGCCATGTTATTGAACTCGCAGATGCGGCGCCGATCCTTTTCCGTGCACTGCGAGCGGATCAACTGGACAAGGCTGGGCGCGATATTATTGATGCCGTCGAAGCGGCAGATATCCTCGTCGTCGGCTCGCCTGTGTATAGAGCCTCCTATACCGGTGCTCTCAAGCATCTGTTCGATCTTGTACACTTCCGCGCATTGACGGGAAAACACGTCATCCTTGCTGCCACCGGCGGCACGCAGCTGCATGGATTAATAACTGAACACCAGCTCCGTCCGCTCTTCGGCTTTTTCAATGCGCTGACAATTCCGACGGCGGTCTATGCGACCGAGACCGAATTTGCTGGACACGAGCTGACCAGTCCCGACGTCGCGAAACGCATCGATCGAGCGGTGACGGAACTCGCTCAGCTGTTTCGTCGTGCCGATGCCAATTCCGGTAGCAGCTGCACAAGTCCGCAGCGGGAAATTGTCCTCGCGCAAACCTGAATTCATTTTGAAGGGGAAATACATGTCACAGATAAAAAGAGAGCCGGTTAAATTTGCCTATTGGGTCCCGAACGTATCGGGTGGTCTGGTCATTTCCAATATAGAACAGCGCACGAGCTGGGATATTGATTACAATCGCAAACTGGCCCAGATCGCCGAAGCCAACGGTTTTGACTACGCGCTGAGCCAGATCAGATTCACGGCCGGTTATGGTGCTGACAATCAGCATGAATCCGTGTCTTTCAGCCACGCGCTGCTGGCGGCGACGACGAAACTGAAAGTGATTGCTGCCCTCTTGCCGGGACCCTGGAATCCGGCGTTGGCGGCGAAGCAGATAGCAACCATCAACCATCTCACCAACGGCCGTGTTGCAGTCAATATAGTCAGCGGGTGGTTCCGTGGTGAATTTGTAGCGATCGGCGAGCATTGGCTTGATCACGACGAGCGCTATCGGCGCTCGGAGGAGTTCATCCGGGCGCTGCGTGGAATCTGGACAGAGGACAGCTTCACGTTCAAGGGTGATTTCTACCGATTTAACGAGTACTCGATGAAGCCGAAGCCGGTCGATCCGCTCCCGGAAATTTTCCAGGGCGGTTCCTCGCGTGCCGCACGCGACATGGCCGCGCGTGTTTCCGATTGGTATTTCACCAACGGCAATACGCCGGTGGAAATCAGGAAGCAGGTGGATGACATCCGAGCCAAGGCTACCGCTAACGGCCATTCGGTCAAAATTGGCGTGAATGCCTTTGCGATTGCTCGCGACACGGAAGTGGAAGCCCGTACAGTGCTCGACGAGATCATTGCCAAGGCGAACCCGGAGGCGGTGCAGGGTTTTGCCGATCAGGTGAAGAATGCCGGTAAGGCCTCGCCGGAAGGCGAGGGGAACTGGGCCAAGTCGTCTTTCGAGGATCTGGTCCAATATAATGACGGCTTCCGCAGCAATCTCATCGGCACGCCAGAACAGATTGCCGAACGCGTGATCGACCTCAAGAATGCTGGTGCAGATCTTATCCTGCTCGGCTTCCTGCATTTCCAGGAAGAGGTCGAGTTTTTTGGCAAACATGTAATTCCGTTGATCCGGAAACTGGAAGAAGCTGAAACGGTTACGGCCGTGGCGGCGGAATAATCCACAACGACCAAGGCCGGCAGACCTGTTCTGTCAGCCAAACCAAGCGCTGTATCGTGGCCCGTATCGTATCCGGTCTGCGAAGGGGACTTTGCGCTCTGTCGTATCGGTTTGATCGAACGGGAAATGGGCCTGGAGAGACGCAGAAAATGCATTCGATAAACTACCTACAGGTGGCCCCTGGCACCGGTGCCTTTCGAGAGCAGGTGGCAGCCCCAGAAATCGAGCTGGTGCGGCAGGTCGAGTGGCCGCCCCAACAGCTGGATACTATTCTCGGTCTCGAGGGGATCAGCCTCTCCTTTGGGGGAGTCGTTGCGCTCGATAATATCGACCTCACTGTACGATCGGGCGAAATACGGGCAATTATCGGCCCAAATGGTGCAGGCAAAAGCTCGCTGATCAACATTATCTGCGGTGTCTATCGCGCCAACCGTGGCCTCGTACAGATTGGGTCGAATTTTTATCGGCGCGTACCAACCCAAAAACTGGCTCCTCTGGGGATTGCCCGCACATTCCAGAATCTCGCTTTGTTCAAGGGCCTGAGCGTCCTCAATAACGTCACCGCGGGGCGCGCTTACAAAGTGCGCTCGAGTTTTATCGGTCAAACCTTAAGGCTTGGGCGATCCCGGCGAGAGACGGTGGATGCGCGCGAGCGCGCCATGCAGATACTGGAATTTCTTGATCTGACGCACAGCTGTGATCGCTTGGCCGGCACATTGCCATACGGGTTGCAAAAGCGCGTCGAGCTTGCCCGCGCATTGGTTGCTGGGCCCGCCATTCTCCTGCTCGATGAGCCGATGGCGGGAATGACTACTTTTGAAAAAACCGAAATGAGCGAATTCATTCGCGCCGCCAACCGGCAATACGGCACGACAATTATCCTCATTGAACATGATATCGGCGTGGTCATGGGCCTTTGCGACCATATTGCCGTTCTCGACTATGGTCGCAAGATCGCCGATGGCACGCCTGAAGAAATCCGAGCGGATCAGGGCGTGATTGATGCCTATCTCGGCGTCGCTCCCGAAAATATCGATGGCGGGGGTATCTGATGTTTGAGTTCGATTGGCTTTTCTTCTTCGAAGTTTTGATTGGCGGTCTCCTATCAGGCGTCATGTATTCACTCGTCGCGATCGGTTTTGTGCTGATCTACAAGACTTCGGGCGTATTGAATTTTGCTCAAGGGGCCATGCTCCTTTTTGCAGCACTCACCTTCGTCAGCCTGGTGGAGAGAGCTGTCCCATTTGCCTTGGCGCTGGCAATCACATTTGCATTGATGGTCGCCATCGGGATTGCAATCGAGCGCGTTGTTCTCCGGCCTCTCACCAACAGATCGCCGATGACGCTCTTTATGGCCACGCTCGGGCTCTCCTATATCATCGAGGGTGCGGCGCAGCTGATATGGGGAACCCAGGTTCACGGCCTCGATCTCGGCATTGAAGACATTCCCTTCAATTTAGGCGGCATTTTCATTAGCCAGTTTGATCTCTTTGCTGCCGCTGTCGCG
>NZ_JAIQWW010000089.1 GCF_020164455.1 Phyllobacterium chamaecytisi | reverse complement strand
GTGACGGCCACCTTCGTCCTTCGTCAGGATATAGGCTTCTGCCTTGAACTTGGTGTGCGGCTTGACCGAACCGGGCTTGGCAAGGATCTGGCCGCGCTCGACGTCTTCACGGCCAACGCCGCGGATCAGCGCACCGATGTTGTCGCCAGCCTGGCCCTGGTCGAGCAGCTTGCGGAACATCTCGACGCCGGTCACCGTCGTCTTCGTCGTCGGCTTGATGCCGATGATCTCGACTTCTTCACCAACCTTGACGATACCGCGCTCGACGCGGCCCGTCACAACCGTACCACGGCCC
>NZ_JAIQWW010000088.1 GCF_020164455.1 Phyllobacterium chamaecytisi | reverse complement strand
GTCATGGACGAGCCAAATTCCAATCTCGATGGTGAAGGCGAGATGGCATTGACCCAGACGATAAAGGCGATCCGCGAACGCGGCGGCATTGCCATCGTGATAGCCCATCGGCCAAGCGCCTTGGCCGCAGTGGACATGGTCGCCGTCATCCAGAACGGCAAGATGGTGGCCTTTGGACCAAAGGACGAGATTCTCAAATCGTCCGCACCCGCAGAAACAGTCAACCGACCCGCGCCTGCCGCACAAAATGCGCCGCGCGTCACATCGAGGGTTTCAGCATGATGATCGATGTCAAAGGGACCAAAACCACCAAGCCGGAAACGGA
>NZ_JAIQWW010000087.1 GCF_020164455.1 Phyllobacterium chamaecytisi | reverse complement strand
AACCCCACATGACCTCTTTGGAGCAGGCTATCTCAATCGCTGCCAGCGCCCATGCTGGTTACCTCGCCGACGATGAAGAACCGTATATCTTCCACCCTTTGCGGGTGATGCTTGCCTTGGATGCGGAGGATGAAAGGATCGTCGGTATCCTGCATGATGTCGTCGAGAAAACTGCGTGGACGCTTGACAACCTGCGTTCGGAAGGACTTCCCGGTCATATCCTGGAAGCAATCGATTCAGTCAGCCGTCGCCAGGGCGAAGAGTATTTCGACTTTGTCTTGCGCACGCGAGAAAACAGCCTTGGACGCCGCGTTAAAATCGCTGACCTGAAAGACAATATCGAGAAGGT
>NZ_JAIQWW010000086.1 GCF_020164455.1 Phyllobacterium chamaecytisi | reverse complement strand
CTGGACATCAAGGTGGTTTCCGAAACCATCACCACGCACGATTACGAGTCCAAGACACTCGCCAAGGCATTCACCGATATCACCGGTATCAAGGTCACCCATGACCTGATCGGTGAAGGTGACGTGGTCGAAAAGCTGCAGACGCAGATGCAGTCGGGTGAAAACATCTATGATGCCTATATCAACGATAGCGATCTGATTGGTACGCATTGGCGCTATCAGCAGGCACGCAACTTGACCGACTGGATGGCCAACGAAGGCAAGGACGTCACCAATCCCGGCATCGACGTCGATGATTTCATCGGCAAATCGTTCACCACAGCACCGGATGGCAAGCTTTATCAATTGCCG
>NZ_JAIQWW010000085.1 GCF_020164455.1 Phyllobacterium chamaecytisi | reverse complement strand
GGGCAATTGATAAAGCTTGCCATCCGGTGCTGTGGTGAACGATTTGCCGATGAAATCATCGACGTCGATGCCCGGATTGGTGACGTCCTTACCTTCTTTGGCCATCCAGTCAGTCAAGTTGCGTGCCTGCTGATAGCGCCAATGCGTACCAATCAGATCGCTATCGTTGATATAGGCATCATAGATGTTTTCGCCCGACTGCATCTGCGTCTGCAGCTTTTCGACCACGTCACCTTCACCGATCAGGTCATGGGTGACCTTGATTCCGGTGATATCGGTGAATGCCTTGGCGAGTGTCTTGGACTCGTAATCGTGCGTGGTGATGGTTTCGGAAACCACCTTGATGTCCAT
>NZ_JAIQWW010000084.1 GCF_020164455.1 Phyllobacterium chamaecytisi | reverse complement strand
CGCAGGCGCCCAAAAAGTTGCATGACTTTCATGTAAGCTGCATGCGAAACAAAATCATCTCACAACAACACACAGACATTCAAAAAGGCCGCGCATGCGGCCTTTTGCTTTTGCAAAACACAATGCGTAAGAGCATACTTACAAGCAAAAGCACGCGAGGCACGCAAGTGCCGATATGGTGGCGCGGGGTGGAGCAGCCCGGTAGCTCGTCAGGCTCATAACCTGAAGGTCACAGGTTCAAATCCTGTCCCCGCAACCAGATCAAAACACAACTCTATCTGCCACCACCGTCAGGCTCAGAACCTGAAGGGTGAGGGACGTCCGGCTTCGCCGCTCAATCAGTCCAGTGGACTGATTAAGACCCG
>NZ_JAIQWW010000083.1 GCF_020164455.1 Phyllobacterium chamaecytisi | reverse complement strand
TCGGTACTAAAGTCGGAAACGCTGAAAGGCGGTCAATTCTGCCATGCCAGGACAAGACGGTCAGATCAATGTTGCCATCCTTGCGGTGCCGGAAGTCACGGCCTCAGCCCTATATGGCATGTTTGACCTGTTTTCTTCTCCTGGGCGCGACTTCCCATTCATCGTAACGGGGGAGGCGGGCGAACAGAGCATGCGTCCCTACACCGTCGCCCGCACCAAGGACGGGTTCCAAGCCGCCAATGGCATCTGGGTAAAGCCTGACCACGATTTCAAAGACTGCCCGCAACCCGACATCGTGTGCATTCCCGATTTCTTCGTCAATCCAGGCGAAAGTGTCAGCGGAATGTATGACCCTGAGGCGGAATGGCTTAAGCGATCCCACGAA
>NZ_JAIQWW010000082.1 GCF_020164455.1 Phyllobacterium chamaecytisi | reverse complement strand
GGAACGGCCTATGGCGAGCCATGTTGCTCGCAGGATTGGTAAAATCAAATCTTGAACGCATTCTCGTGCCCCCCTTTTTGTTATTAGTATAGGGCGGCGAGCCGGTTATTGCGGCTCGCCGTCAGTTCGCGGACTACAGATGGAAGTCCGAGTTGGTCAGGTCGTGGTTGCCCTTGATGCTCAAGCGCAACTCTGCCCCGCTATCGCCATCGACGCTGCCCTGGACGATCGTATATTCGCCGTCCTCGCGGGTTTCATGCGTGACAACCAGTTGTGCGGCACCGCTCAGTGTCGAGCCTGCAACCAGCGTGAAGGACTGGTTCCCGCCCGCGCCGCCATTGGCATCGATACCGCCTAGATCGATCTTGTCTCCGGGCTGGAAGCCG
>NZ_JAIQWW010000081.1 GCF_020164455.1 Phyllobacterium chamaecytisi | reverse complement strand
GGGCTTCCAGCCCGGAGACAAGATCGATCTAGGCGGTATCGATGCCAATGGCGGCGCAGGCGGGAACCAGTCCTTCACGCTGGTTGCAGGCTCGACCTTAAGCGGCGCCGCACAACTGGTTGTCACGCATGAAACCCGCGAGGACGGCGAATATACGATCGTCCAGGGCAGCGTCGATGGCGATAGCGGGGCAGAGTTGCGCTTAAGCATCAAGGGCAACCACGACCTGACCAACTCGGACTTCCATCTGTAGTCCGAGAACTGACGGCGAGCCGCAATAACCGGCTCGCCGCCCTGTACAAATAACAAAAAGGGGGGTCACGAGAATGCGTTCAAGATTTGATTTTGCCAACCCTGCGAGCAACGTGGCTCGCCATAGGCCGTTCA
>NZ_JAIQWW010000080.1 GCF_020164455.1 Phyllobacterium chamaecytisi | reverse complement strand
GATGGCAATGACAATATCGACAGCCGGGGCGGCAACGACACGGTCAATGGCGGCAATGGCAATGACCATATCATCACCGGCAGTGGCGATGATCTCATCTTCGCGGGAGCTGGCGACGACATCGTTCTCGCCGGCCTCGGCGACGATCAGGTCTTCGGCGGCAGCGGCAATGACCGGCTGTTCGGCGAGGAAGGTCGCGACACCATCTTCGGCGAAAGCGGTGACGATACCATCAGCGGTGGAGAGGATGACGACCTGCTGTTCGGCGGCGAGGGCAATGATAGCGTTGCTGGTGATCTCGGGCGCGATACCATTCATGGCGACGCCGGCGATGACCGGCTGGATGGCGGCGGCGGCAATGATATTATTTTCGGCCAGGCTGGCGCCGACGTTCT
>NZ_JAIQWW010000008.1 GCF_020164455.1 Phyllobacterium chamaecytisi | reverse complement strand
GTCCCGCTGACCGGACAAGCTCGCGGCGGCTCCAAAACAGGGCCGCCGCTACACTTTCCCCTCGGAATTATGCGGGGCAATCCGCAGCCAAAACCCAGAAAGCACAAGCACTTACATCGCTCGCTCCGCATAACAACGGACTATGCATAATCGACGTTACCCGCGTAGATGCGAAAGTGCGGTCCTTTGTCGGATGGGTTGTCGATGCGGGCGATGCGAGCCTTGACGTTGAGCGCGAGGGTGCGGATCGAACCGGTGAAGCCGTTTTCGGTGGAGGTAAAGGTGCCGATGGTTGCCATTGTCATGTGCCTTTCGTTTGTTTCGGGCCGCGCCCTTCGCGGCCTCGATGGCTGTCGCAAGGATCGGTGACGATCGGACCGCACCTGAAAGGCCGCAATGAAATGGAGGGCGGCCGAGTGCAACTTTCTTGTTTCGCGAGGAATGGCGGCGCAGCCGACAGGGGAAGAAAGTTGCACTCGGCCGTTGCGGGAGGACGATCGAGGTGAAGCCGCTCTCCGATCAGACATGCCTCATCGAGCCCGCAGAAGGGCTGGTCAGCGATACCGGGGGACGGGACACGATAATGGTGGCTCGCCAGCAGACTTCGTCGCCCCGACACGGCCCAGCGGCGACCCGCTCGCCTGTCTCTAAGTCACGGCTTCGATTTAGGACGCGACAAACTCGGCCGGCCGGGCAGTTGCCTTCAATCATCAACTCGGTATCGTCGGGCTGCGATTCGTTACCTGGAGGATTTATGCGTCAGCAGACAAAGCCGTTTATCGTTGAAATCAAGCAGTCCCGAAAGTCTAAACCGACCGACCGGAAACCATCCATCTGGGGGAAGCTGAACCTCACGCCCGATGAGCACGCCCTCGCGGAGAGAGAACCCAACGAGCCGTCGGCCGTTGCGGGTGACAACGACCGACCTTAACGTCTCCTACGCAACCGTTCTCTGGTGTCGGCCTGGATGGGCTGGAGACCGTGCAGGAAGCTGACCGTACGCTGGGCATGCGCCCCGGCCTGAAAGATGGCCCGCTTGTCGTCGAATAGGACCTTCAGCCACGAGGCAAGGTAAGAGGCATCGTCCGGCCGTGGCTCCAGCTCCGGGGTGATCCCCAGATCGGCGCATAGGAAGCAGCTTCCAAGCTCGGCGCATTATCTGAACAGTCAAGCTGTCTCCGACGGATTTTGCGGCGGTATTTGCCTGAAGATCCGTGAACTCCGATCGGTATGGGGGCTTGAGACCGATTCGAAGGGTATTGGGAGAGCCTTGCGGCAACCCTACCGATCCAGTTTGAGGGGCGCCTAAGCAGCGCCCCGGACCCCGTGCTGGCGAGCGCCGGACTGCTGCGCGTGCATCCAATCGGCGGTCTGCTGCGCCTTGCTCGCGGCGGTGAAAATGGCGCGCGAGTCGGAACGCAGCACCTCGAGCCAGGAGGCGATGTAGCGCGCATGATCGGGACGCGGCTCGACGCTGAGGTTGAGATCGGCGCAGATCATCGCGCTTATAAGCTCAGCAACGCATTCCTCCATGGCGTAGGCGGACGAACCGAACCGTCCGGATAAATCGCGGTCGAGGCGATGCTTGGCGCCGGAAGCGTGGCCGCATTCGTGGAGCAACACGGCGTAGTAGGCGACCGCGTCGCGGAAGCAAGCAAACTCCGGCATCTGCACATGGTCGGTAGACGGGCGGTAGTAGGCCCGCGATCCGCCGTGGCGGATGTGAATGCCCAGCGCCGCGCAGAAGCGTTCGGCCCGCTCGATCCGCTCGGCCGCGGGCAGTGCCGGAATCGATGGCGGCGCGTAGCCGTCGACTTGAGTACAATTGAAGACGGTGTAGCCGCGGGCGAACAGGCGCCGGGCGGGCTCGTCACGATCGTCGTCGTGTTGGGAGTCCGCCTCGGCACGCCGGTCGGTAGTCTTCCAGAACACGACCAGATGGCCGCGTTCGCCCTTGCGAACCTTGGCGCCGAGCGCCTGCCATTGGCGGTAGGTGCCCCAGATGCCGGCAGGATAGCCTGCAGCGTGCGCCGCGGCCCAGAGCGAGAGGATGTTGACGCCGCGATAAGCCTTGCTTGAGGCGACGTTGACGGGCATGGCGATGGCCGATCCGTCGTGATGCCAGGGCATTTGGTACTCGCCGGCGCCGGCCTCGATGGCGGCGATAATCTGGCTGGTGACGCGCTCGTAGATATCGGTCGGTGTCTGGCGGTTGCGATCTGTGGTCATGGGTACCTCCTTCAGCTCGCCCTCTCCGTCGAGGGCGAGGCGGCAGGGGCAGACGCGGGAAGCCGGCCCGTCACACCCTGTTCTCGGTGCTGGTGCGGAACAGGGTTGATGGGCTGGCAGCGTCTGCCACACCCGAGCCCTGCCTCGACGGGTGAGCTGAAGGAGGCACGACCATGATCGACGCCCGGAACGGCCCGGAAGATTCGCCGCTCTCAGCCGGCGTTGTCTCGCGGCGAGCGCTTCAGGGGGACAACCCTGGCGTCACCAGAAGATCGGGCCAGTTACTGCTGCCGACTTCGATGACGGTATCCCGCTCGACGACCTGCAATGTCAGCACCTGGATGTGCTGGGAGAGCGTGCGGGCGAGGCCGCGTAGTTTGGCGATCTCGGCGCCGCGCACGACCCGCAGCTCGGCGTCGAGCGCACGGACGCGCTCCTTGAGGGCTCTTGGGGAGGATCGCCGGTGACGCGCTTCGGCCGCCCGGAACTCGGCGAGAAGACCGACCGCACGGTTCGCCGTCGCCCGGCTGATGCCAGCCTCACGCGCCAGGTTGAATACAGTGAGCGCGACATCGGTGCGCTCCGGACGGCCGCCGAGCACCCGCTCCTGTCATTGGAAAGCAGCCAGACGTCTCCGTCGCTGACGATCCGGAGCCCGGCCTTCGTCGTTGCCCAGGAAAAGTCCATAGTGAGGATTGCGGAAAGCCGCGATGGGCTCCCGCGTTAGTGCGTCCGCGTTCGATCACCCAACGGACCTTGATCCGGCTCAGGTGATCATGTCCTCCTCACGCGACGATCGGGGAGGAGTGGTAGCGAGATGCACCGGGAGCTTCGCAGCGATCTCCTCGTCGTGAGTTCGTCAAGCAGCTTCAAGCATCCCTTGGCCGCTGGAGTAGTGCATCGCCTTGCTAAGGACGCATATTCAATTTAAGATATTCGCATATTCCAAGTTTACCCACGGAGAACGAAATGTCTCTCTACATTCGCGACAATGATGTTGATGCTCTGGCCGTAAAGGTTCAGCAGTTGACAAAGGCACCAAACAAAACCGAGGCCGTCAGACGCGCATTGCAAAACGAATTGGCGCGCGCCCTAGAAGCTATACCACTGAAGGTTCGAATTAAAGAGATTCAGGACGATGTGAAGGCGAAAATGGGACCAAATAAGCCCGACTTTGACATGAAGAAATACACTGACGAAATGTGGGAAGTTTAATGTTTTTGGATGCCTCCGCTATTGTTGCGATTTGCGCCGATGAGGAAGATGCGGGCTATCTCGTTGCGAAAATTGAGATGGCAACAAAGCCTATCTACTATTCCTCCCTTTCCATGTTTGAAGCGGTCGTGAGTCTCGCTCGTATTGTTTCAATCTCCATTCACGGCGACCAAGAGCCAACGCCGCCGCCCTTGATTGATCAGGCCCAGCAGGACGTTGAGCGATTTTTGGAAACAATCGGGGCCAAGGAAATGCCCGTCAATGGCGGCATGCACCGCAGCGCTATTCTGGCCGCACGGACATTTGGCCGCTTCGTCGCCCATCCAGCACGGCTGAACTTTGGCGATTGCTTTTCCTATGCCTGTGCCAAGGACTATCTATTGCCGTTGCTTTTCAAGGGCAATGACTTTTCACAAACCGACATTGGGGCGGCGTAACGCCGTCGGAACAGCGGCGACGGTTTTGCTCTCGCCCCGCTTCCCAATCCTCCTCCGACGCTAATGCCGACACTTCTTAACCGGCCCTCGAGCCAGCGCCGCACAACTTGCATGACGAAAACCATACCGGTGGCGCATAGACGCTTTATATGTGAAAAAGATTCGCCCCTGGGCTCGACAGGCTCCTGCAAGCAAAATATCTATAATATATGACCGCGCCCAATGCAGACACCATCGCCAACCGCATCAGCCGTATTCTTGCTGACAGGATCGTCACCGGCCAGCTGGAGCCGGGTACGAAACTGCGGCAGGATCACATTGCCGAGGAATTCGGGGCGAGCCATGTGCCGGTCCGGGAAGCCTTCCGCAAACTGGAGGCGCAGGGGCTGGCGGTCAGCGAGCCGCGGCGCGGCGTCCGGGTCGCTTCTTTCGATTTGAAGGAGGTGCGGGAAGTGGCGCTGATGCGTGCCGAGCTTGAGGGTCTGGCGCTGCGGCAGGCTGCCCAACATTTAACATCGTCAATTCTCGAACAGGCTGAAGAGGCAACTGTTGCCGGGGACAATTCGCGCGACGTGCGCTCCTGGGAGGAAGCGAACCGGCGATTCCACCGGCTGATCCTCGTACCATGCGGCATGCCGCGGCTGCTTGCCGCCATCGACGACCTACATTCGGTAAGCGCACGTTTCCTGTTTTCCGCCTGGCGATCCGATTGGGAGGTGCGGACTGATCACGATCATCGCGCTATCCTCAGGTTTCTGCGCCAGGGTAACATTGACAACGCCGTTGCCGTGCTTGAGCGCCACGTCCAGTGGATCGGGCAAAAGCCTGTCAGAAGCGCCACAGGTTCGACGCGAGACGCTTTCGCGATCGTCGGCTAACAAGCCCTGACCTTTAATCCTGCTGCTGTGCGGCCTAAGAAACCCGCTCTAATTTCGAAGGCCGCCTCTTACGTGGTTGCGTTTTCCATCGCGCTGGCTAAAGTTATAGATAAGTATTGATTCTATCTATAATTCCCTTACCCACCTGAGAGTTGAGAAACTCCCCGCATGCCGGAGACGCCAGAGTTGCAACCCATCGATCCAAATACCTCAGGTGCAATTTTTTCAGAAGCCGAAAAAATCTATAATCTGCTATTCGATGAGTTTCTGTTTCCGGCGCACATCGTCCACAGGGCGCAATTCGATTCAAACGCCGTAAAGATGTGCCCACTACTATCCCCGCAATTCATTGGCCAGGTCAGCCATCGCCGTCGGGGGAGTTTCGACCTTGCGGCCTATGTGGATACCATCGCTATCGACGGCAGTGACCCGGTGGATGTCCCCGAGGATATCGGTGCCGATATTAATGTGCGTTCTCCTCGCCGAGCGTTGACCACGATCAGGCGCTCCGCGCCCGCCGTCGCCGTCCTGCACAGCGATCAATCGCAGGACCTGATCAGCGGCCGAGGCAATGCGGCGCTGCCGGGGGATCTGCCTGCTGACCTATCAATGGCAGCCAGCTTGAAACCCATTCCGGCAAAGCCTCCCGGCGGGAAACCTGTCACAGGACAAAGACATCGCAAGGCACTTGCCACACCCCATTCGAGAGCCAGGGCAGCATGACGATGCGTTTTGTCGTGACAGGTACTGACACCAATATCGGCAAGACGGTCTTTTCGGCAGCATTGGCCGATGCGCTTGGTGCCTGCTACTGGAAGCCAGTCCAGTCGGGGCTTGACGGCGAGACGGACAGCAAGACCGTTGCGCGTCTCGGCCGGATCCCGTCAATGCGTATCTACCGCGAGGCGTGGCGGTTAAAGACACCCGCTTCGCCGCATGTTGCCGCCAGAATTGCCGGTGTCCAAATTCGTCCGGAAGCATTGTCCCCTCCGCTATCGCAGTGTCCGCTGATCATCGAAGGGGCGGGCGGCGTGTTGGTCCCTTTAACGGAAAGCCAGGTGTTCGCCGATGTCTTTGCCCGCTGGCGGATACCGGTCATCCTTTGTGCGCGCACGGAGCTTGGAACGATCAATCATACGCTGCTGTCAATCGAAGCGCTGCGCCGCCGTTCCATTCCAATCTTCGGTGTTGCGTTCATCGGCAACGAACAGACCGATACGCTGGAGATCATCCCAAAGCTCGGCAAGGTGACTTGTCTTGGCCGTTTGCCTCGTATCGATCCGCTGACACCTGACGCCTTACGTGAGGCTTTCCGCGTCCATTTCGATCTTTCCTGTTTTCAGAAAGCGGCGGCATGAGACGCTCCCCTGTCTGGCACCCGTTTACGCAGCATGCGCTCGAACCGGCGATGAACCGCATTGTCAGGACAGAGGGCGCTTATCTCTTCGACGATCAGGGCAATGCGGTCCTCGATGCCATCTCCTCCTGGTGGGTGATCACCCACGGTCACCGCCATCCGCTGATCATGGAGGCGATCCGGCAATCCTGCGAGTCATTCGACCAGATCATCTTTGCCGAATATACGCACGAGCCGGCGGAAGAGCTGGCGAAGGGCCTGATCGCCGTTGCCCCTGCCGGTCTTGACCACGTGTTCTATTCCGACAGCGGCTCGACCTCAATCGAGGTGGCGCTGAAGATGGCCTTGGGCTTCTTTCACAATTGGGGCGTGCCGCGCTCGCGCATTGTCGTCATGGAGTATGGCTACCATGGCGATACGATTGGGACGATGTCGGCGGGCGAACGGGGGGTCTTCAATATGGCCTATGAACCCATGCTTTTCGATGTGGACAGACTGCCGTTTCCGGAGCCCGGACGAGAACAGGACACGCTCGACGCCTTCGAGGCATTCTGCCGCGGCGGACAGGTCGCAGCGCTGCTGATTGAACCGCTGGTGCTCGGGGCAGGGGGCATGCTGATGTACCCGGCATCGCTTTTGGCTGAACTGAAAGCGATCGCGGCAAGGCATGGCAGCCTGATGATTGCCGACGAGGTGATGACGGGTTGGGGCCGCACGGGCACACTCTTTGCCTGCGAACAGGCGGACATCACTCCGGATATCCTGTGCACGTCAAAGGGCTTGACCGGTGGGTCCTTGCCTCTGGCCGCGACCTTGTGTTCGGCGGAAATATTCGATGCGCACCTTTCCACCGATCGCAGCCGGACCTTCTTCCATTCGAGTTCTTATACGGCCAATCCGATCGCCTGTGCCGCAGCGCTCGCCAATCTTGATGTCTGGAAAACGGAGCCGGTCATAGATCGTATCCGATCGCTCGGCGCCATGCATGGCGCAAGGCTGATGCGGTTCAGGGCGGACGGCCGTTTCAGCAATGTCCGACAAACCGGGACGATCGTTGCCCTTGTCGTCAATGTCCCGGCGACCGGTTACCTTTCCGATGCGGGGCCGAAGCTCAGGGGATTCTTCAAGGAAAGACATTTGCTCATCAGGCCGCTTGGTAACGTGATCTACCTGATGACGCCCTATTGCGTGACCGCCGACGATCTCGACCGGATCTATGATGCCATTGATGAGGCAGCGGACATAATTATCCAGGGTGGTGTCCCTTGAGTCCGATCAGGGCAAGCCGTATCGCCGGATTTGGCCATTACGCGCCGGAGCGCCGGGTCGAAAATGCGGAAATCGAAAACCAGCTCGGTCTCGGCTGGATCGAACGCCGGACCGGCATCCGCGCGCGGCGCGGTTCGGGTCCCATCAGGAGACAATGTGGGGCTTGGTCTGCCCGCGTGATTTCGCGCGTCCGGTTCTCAAGCTTTTACCTTCGCACTTCGCTAAAGGTCATTGATCGCAATCAGCCATGCAAGGAGG
Source organism: Phyllobacterium chamaecytisi (assembly GCF_020164455.1). Classification (GTDB taxonomy): domain Bacteria; phylum Pseudomonadota; class Alphaproteobacteria; order Rhizobiales; family Rhizobiaceae; genus Phyllobacterium; species Phyllobacterium chamaecytisi. Next base: position 280,103 of record NZ_JAIQWW010000008.1, on the reverse strand, counting down.
CAAAGCCAAATCATTTTTGATGCCGCTTTAGTCTGTTTGCTCTAATAACCCGAATATAACGGAGATATGCAATGAACTTTATCCGCCCTTTTATCTATATCGCCTTGTCGATCATCACGATTTCAAATGCATTCGCCGGGTCGCTTGCCAAGCCTGAAGGCAAGGCAATTCTGATCGTATCCGGAAAAATCGAAAACACGAACAATGGCTCTGCCGCAGAATTCGACCGGGCCATGCTGGAAAAAATCGGTTTGCAGACCGTCGAAACTGCAACCCCATGGTACGACGCCCGCGTGCGCTTCGAGGGCGTACCGCTCGATAAGCTAATGGAACTGGTGGGGGCTAAAGGAACGAAAGTGACGGCAGTTGCGCTCAATGACTACGTGACCACGATTCCTCTGGATGACTTCAAGAAATTCAAGGTTGTGCTCGCCCTCAAGCGCGATGGAAATTACATGCCCGTCCGCGATAAGGGGCCATTGTTCATCGTCTATCCTTATGACAGCGATCCTCAGTTGCAGAGCCAGACCTATTACACACGATCCGCCTGGCAGGTAGCCAAGCTGATAATCGAATAGAGACACTAGTGAAACGGTTTCTAGGGATCATTATCTGTTGCTTTGTCGTGGCGACGGCTTACATCGCCTACGTCATTGCCGAGCGGCAAACGGCGCTGCAGAAATTTGCCCGTTATAACGACTCCTGGGCCGTGGCTCAGACGCTGTCCGAATATATGCGACTGGAGCATCGCCTCGCCGCCTATGCTCTTGGTATGAACGGCGTCGATCGCGACGAGGTCCGCCTCCGTCTTGATATTATGATTGGCCGCGTGGGACTGTTGAAGCAGGGCAATCTGGGCGCTTTTGTCGAGCTGGATCCTCAGCGACGCGACCTGCTTTTAAAGCTTGGTCAGGTTTTGGACGCGCTGGATCAGCGTCTCGACGGCCTGGATGCCGAAGGTATCAAGGCTATGTTGCAAGCAATGGCAGCCCTGGATGCATCGATGACGGCGCTTGCATCCACCGCCGTTGAGTTCGATGTGGGCCTGATAGACGCCGCCCAGGAAGAATTAAGACAGCTCCATCTGATCTACACCGGGCTTGCAGGCGGGCTGATTCTGTGCGGAGTGGGGCTGGTCGTTCTGCTTTTGCGCCACAACAGCCTCCTTGACGGTGCTCACCGCAAGATGAAGGAACTGACGCATAATCTTCGCGAAGCGTCGGCGGAATTGACGCTTCAGAACTATCGTCTGAAGCATGTTGCCCACCATGACGCGCTCACGGGGCTGCCCAACCGGATCTTGTTTCGCTCAGACCTGGAAGCGCGGTTGAAAGCAGCGATAGCTAGTGGACCAACTGCCATGATCTTTCTCCTTGATCTCGACGGTTTCAAGGATGTGAACGATACGCTGGGTCATGACGTCGGTGACGGTCTTCTCCAGGCCGTTGCAAGTCGCCTCACGAAACTTAGTCGGGAAGGTGACCTCATTTGCCGGTTGGGCGGCGATGAGTTCGCAATCCTCAGCGCGGGTCTGACCGACAAACAGGCTTTCGATTTTGCTCGTCACGTGATGGATGAAATCAGTTTTCCCTACCAGGTCAGTGAACGGGAAATCAAAATCGGTACTTGCGTCGGCGTTGCCATAGCGGAAGCGGAACCCGACGCAGATGAACTGTTCAAGCACGCGGACCTTGCGCTTTACGAAGCAAAGTCTCTCGGCTCCGGCCATGTATGTGTCTTTCAAACCCAGATGCAAATAAGATTGACAGAGAAAAAGTCTTTGGAGGCCGATCTTAAGCAGGCGCTGCGCAATGGAGAGCTGGAAGTGTTCTACCAACCGCAAGTCAACACGATTACACGCGAGATTTGTGGTTATGAGGCCCTCCTGCGGTGGTTCCATCCCGTACGCGGCCAGGTCCCCCCGTTAGAATTCATTCCGGTCGCCGAAAATATCGGGCTGGTCCATGAATTGGGGGAGTGGGTTTTAAGAACGGCTTGCCTAGAGGCAGCCCGTTGGCCAAAGTCGCTCAAAGTTGCGGTCAATCTGTCGCCTGTACAGTTCCGCAGCCGAAATCTCATTCAGAGTGTCGTTACGATACTCACTCAAAGTGGTCTCGATCCGAACCGGCTCGAGCTTGAGATCACCGAATCGGTACTCCTGGACAAGAATGAACAGACGCTCGACACTTTGACGCAATTGAAGGCAATTGGCATCCAGATTGCGATGGACGACTTTGGAACTGGATACTCGTCCCTTGGCAGCCTTAGGGGTTTCCCCTTCGATAAAATTAAGATCGATCGCTCGTTTATCCGCGACGTTACAACCCGCGCAGATGCCTTCGCCATCGTCGAATTGGTGACGGGGGTCGGGCGAAGCCTGGGGATGACGACAATCGCCGAAGGCATTGAAACCGAAGAGCAATTCGCATGCGTCAAACAGGTTGGATGCGAGCAGGTCCAAGGCTACTTGCTGGGCATGCCCGCACCTGCATCGCGATTGGAGCACCTTCGTCAAGTCGGCGATTACGATGGAAGAAATCCGATCGATGTCAAAACGGCAGCTGGCAGAAGGTGAAACGTTCCGTTCAGTTTCACATCGTCGTCCTAAGAAAGAGCTATGCTTTGAAAATGAAAAATCGGTGCAGGCGTTCATTTTTCCCGTCCGGCAGCTGCAAGCCTATAGGCAACCAAAGGAGTTTGGCTTGGAAGTACTGACGGTTCACGGAATTAGGGTACCTCTAACATGTGATGAGGTTTCACCCGCTATCTGGCAGGCGCTTACAAGTGGCAGCTACGAAGCAAAAGAGGCCAGGTCGGTCTTCAAGGCCGTGAGGCCGAATGATCGGGTGCTGGAGCTGGGGACAGGGATCGGCATCATCACGTCGCTTATCGCAAAGATTCCGGGGGTCCAGGTGTGGTCATTTGAAGCAAACCCGTCCACAGCGGCACTTGCACATCGTGTGATCAGTGCCAACGACCTTGGCAATGTCGTTTTGTCCCAAGGAATATTGATTGCAGGTGAACCCTGTATCTTGCCGTTCTATGTTCGAGAGGATCTCTGGATGTCGTCCCTAGACAAACGTCAGGGTTCCTACCAGCGCGAAATATCGCTGACGTCGACCAACATCGATGATTTTATTGCGGATCATGCCATCAACGTTCTGGTCATGGACATTGAGGGCGCTGAACGAGATTTACTCGGAAGATCTGCGCTTCCCCACATCGAGCGAATCTTCCTTGAACTGCACGACCACCTCTACGGATTGTCCGGCATTCGTGAAATTACACAGGCCCTGGCAATGAAGGGCTTCGCCTACGACCCTCGTGGTTCCAACGGCCCCTGTGTCCTGTTTGCCAAAGACGAGGGCCTACGAGAATTTGAACCGGAGGTTTTCGAGGCGACGGATTGAAAGCAAGCGCTTCAATGCGACACTGCCAGCCAGTTAGGAATTCGGCACTCGATGTCTCCGCTGGTACCGGCGAAAGCCCCCGATCCGACCGCCGGGCAGGGGGCTGCAAGGGAAGGGAAAGGGCGGGTGAGGGGCACAGATCAGCTCTAGCTTTCTCAGTTTGCGATATTCCGATCCGGGGACGGGTCAAGAACTGTTCCCCGTGACCCGTTAAGGTCGAACGGATTGTGAACTTAGCTGTTTAACCGGACCGCACGGTGTTGAAGCCGGGAATGACCTTCTCCTTCATGGCGGATCTCTGGCTCGAAGACATGGTTTCGCGACGACAGAAAGTATCCGCATGACCGAGACCGGCGTCGAGGGCATCGCCAAGGTACCGCGCAGGCTTTTCGTGAAGAACTGAGCCCGGCGGGGGGCACCCTTCGTGCGTCCTCGACAAGCTCTACGGTCGATTTTTCGGCCGTCGTGAAGGCATGATCCCGCTTCAAGACGCGGCGGGTTGGAACCGGGTATTTCGTGACAGGGGCCGGTTTTCTCTAACGCGGAAATTTGTGCGCCATGCGCGCGGCAATTCCCAGTGGGGCCGGTGTTTTGAACTCCGCCGCCCGCTCTGGCAATTCATGCAGAGTGGATGCTCGTTACCGTAATGGTATAGGTCATAATGGTTTATAAATGAATCATAAAGGCGATTTGCGGTCTATTTATAATCCAAATCGTCTTGTCATGCTTGACTCTGGGCGAATAAACGGGGTAGGGATGACCTATAAATAAGCCACTACGCGCCTTCGTGGGCTTTTAATGGAACAGGTGATGAATGCCCAAGCCCGTTTCACGTGCTTACTCACACTACAGCCGGGACGCCCTGCTGGCTTTCAGCCAGTTGATCAAGCGCGCCCGGATAGAGCGCAAGCTGACCATGCAGGAGCTGGCAGACCGCGCTGGTATCTCGCGCGGCCTTTTGCAGCGGATCGAGAAGGGCGACCCGGCCTGCGCTATCGGAGTTGTCTTCGAGGTGGCCGCCATCGTGGGCGTGCGCCTGTTCAATGCCGACCAAGCGACCCTTGCGACAGCGATATCGGCAAACAACGCGACGCTCGCGCTTCTTCCGAAGTCCGTTCGCCCCTCCTCAAAGCAGGTGAAAGATGACTTCTAAGGCTGACAACAACGAAGCCTTCGTCTGGGTATGGCTGCCGAAGAGCACAGATCCGGTGGTCGCCGGCCGTCTGGAACGTAGCGGCGGCCAGCTGATATTCAACTACGGCCGCAGCTATCTGGGTCGCAAAGACGCCATCTCTCTTTACGAGCCCGAGCTGCCCCTGCAGGCCGGTGCGCTGCCGCTGCCGGCCGGGCTTTCCATGCCCAGCTCGTTGCGGGATGCTGCGCCCGATGCCTGGGGCCGCCGCGTCATCATCAATCGCCAGCTGGGTCGGAAGGGCAACGATATCGATCCCGCCGATCTCGATGAGCTAACCTACCTTCTGGAGTCGGGCTCGGACCGCGTAGGGGCGCTCGATTTTCAGAAGTCGGCTACGAAGTACGTGCCCCGGCAGGCCGCGACGGCGTCGCTTGCCCTTCTTGCCGACGCGGCGCGCCACGTCGAAGAGGGTATACCGCTCCCCGCCGATTTGGACGCCGCGCTGCTGCACGGCAGTTCCATCGGCGGTGCGCGGCCGAAAGCCGTGATTGAGGATGGCGACTCCAAGTACATCGCCAAATTCTCCTCGCAGAGCGATGTCTACAGCGTCGTCAAAGCCGAATTCATCGCCATGCGGCTTGCCACCTTGGCCGGTATCGAGGCGGCACCGGTTCGCCTGGAGAAGGCAGGCACCAAGGATGTCCTCCTGATCCGCCGATTCGACCGCGACAAGGCGGCCGGCGGGTGGCACCGCCATGCCATGGTCTCCGCGCTGACCTTGCAGGGCCTTGATGAAATGATGGCGCGCTATGCCAGCTACGAAGAGCTGGCCTCGATTATCCGTCACAGGTTCGACGCCCCCAAAGAGACCTTGCGTGAACTCTACGCCCGGCTGGTCTTCAATATCCTCTGCGGCAACACGGACGACCACGCCCGCAACCACGCTGCGTTCTGGAACGGCCAAGGTCTCTCGTTGACTCCTGCGTATGACATCTGTCCGCAGGCGCGCAATGGCAGGGAGGCAACGCAGGCCATGCTTATCGTTGGAGAGCAGCGCCTGAGCCGGATAGGCCTCTGCATTGAAGCCGCCCCCATCTTTCTGCTGTCGGCCGGGGACGCCGAGTCTATTGCCGCCCGGCAGATCGCCACCATCCGCGATCAATGGGATGCCACGTGCAAAGAAGCCCAGCTCTCGCCAGTTGACAAGAAACTGTTCTGGCGGCGTCAGTTCCTCAATCCCTACGCTTTCGAAGGCGCGCCCGCCGCATTGCGGGCACTAGTTGAGTGATCCTGCATGCCGCGACCGCGCCGCTTGACCTCCCGGTGCAACTGCCGCATCGGAAAATTTACAAAGATGACGTCACCGCTGATACCAGCCGTTCGCCAGCGGGCGGTCTTGCGGCGTCATCCATGGTCATCTGGGAGTAGGTGCGCGTTTTCATGGGCAACTCCTTGCGAGTGATAGGCCATGTTATCTATCGCAAGTCGCGCTTCACCTTGAACCCACACTGCTACAACCAATGTGGCGGCCAAGTTGAATTGTCCGCCGTTGCGCAAGATAAAGATGTCACTTTGCGCTGCTGCGCGGCGCGATGATCAGCCCCGATCTGGCCGACTGGTCCGGGTCGCTAGGACGGATCGGGGCGGGCGCTCAAAGACCGCCATCAAGGCCGCGATGGTCGCGGGCTTGAAACAGCAAACGGGAGATTATCATGGCTCGGATCGGTTCCTTCACCCGCGGCGAAGACGGCGTGTTTGTCGGCTCCATCAGAACACTCGCCGTCAAGGTCAAAGCCCTGCTTGTTCCAGCCGACGCCTCCACCAACGGAAAGGCCCCGATCTCCGGGTGGTCGTGGGCAATGTCGAGATAGGTGCCGCATGGCGCCGCCCCTCGAAGGAAAACACGCCCTGCCACTCGGTCAAGCTCGACGAGCCGTGCTTCCCAGCGCCAATCTACGCCAGCCTCATCGACAGCGAAGACGAATACGCTCTCGTTGGTCCCGCTGACCAGCCAAGATCGCGGCGGCTCCAAACCGGGCCGCCGCTATTCGATCACGTAGCCAAGTGCGCGATAACCCGCGCGTCGTTTCGCAGCCATCCGGGTCAGAACCGGCACGGTATCATCGAGCTAGTCGACGACCAGCACATCCTTTTTGCCGTCGTGCTGGCGATGAAGGCGACCAACATATTGCGCCAAGGTTCCTTTCCAGGCGATGGGCATCGTCAGGAACAGGGTATCGAGTCTGCCGTCGTCGAAGCCTTCGCCAATATAGCGGCCAATCGCGATAATCAGGCGCTCCTGGTCATCCGGCGCGCGCAGTGCTGTTTCGGCCATTTTTCGATGACCTGCAGACATGCCGCCACGCAATACGACAAGGTTTTACACAGGGCGATGTTTTGCCTAGCCGCCTCACACTGATGGACGATGAAGGCCGGTTGTCGCGGTAGCGACGGATGACGACGACCAGGTCGCAAGCGGGCCTGTCACCCCTGACGGAGCGATCAGGTCAGCACATTCGACTAGGCTTGACTGACCACCCTTGATATCAGCCGCCAGCGCCTCCTCCACCTGCGCGACTTGCGAGCGCTTCTCGGCCAAATCGCCAGTGACGGCGAACTTGTCCTCGCCGCAGATATGCGGCGATACCGATCTTAAAGCCCTCGCACGTGAAGTTGTAGATCAAGCGCCGCATACTTCCTAAGGAAAAGACGCTACTTATGGAACTAAGGCCCAGACCGAGGATACGGTAGAGTTGACTGTTGCCGTAAACCCTACACGATAGCGAGATGACGGCGGCAATTCGACCGCGGCAGAAATGCAGCTTTTGCAAGCTGTGGCTAATGCAAAGGAGGCGGAACCCGTGGAAACATTCCTCGCCCTTGCACGGAGACCTAACAAACGTCCGGCGCAGCCTGTCCGACCGAGCGATAGGCCGCGATAACGGTGTTGGCCATCAGCATGGCGAGGGTCATGGGGCCGACACCGCCCGGGACCGGCGTGATGACGGCAGCAACTTTGGCACATTCCTCAAAGGCGACGTCGCCAACGAGCTTCGACTTGCCATCGCCGTTTTCAGGAGCGGGAACGCGGTTGATACCGACATCTATCAGGGTGGCTCCGGGTTTCACCCAATCCGCTTTGACCAATTCCGGGCAACCGACCGCGGCGACAAGGATGTCGGCGTTGCGGCAGACCGAAGCCAGGTCCTTGGTGCGGGAATGAGCGACCGTGACCGTGGCGTTGGCGGCCAGAAGCAGCATCGCCATCGGCTTACCGAAGAGATTCGAGCGGCCGATCACTACCGCACTGAGACCGGAGAGGTCTTCACCATGTGTGCGTTTGACGAACACCATGGCACCGGCGGGGGTGCAAGAGACGAGGCCGCCAGCGAGATTCCCGATCGCAAGCTTGCCGGCATTGACGACATTCAGGCCGTCGACATCCTTCTCGGGCAGGATCGCCTGTATGACCGGATCCGACTTCAACGGCTTCGGCAAAGGCAGTTGCACCAAGATGCCATGAACCGACGTGTCTTCATTCAGCGTCTTGACAAGCGCAGCCAATTCTTCCTGCGTCGTCTCGGCCGGCAGTGTGTGTTGGATTGAGGCAAAGCCGCACTCCTTGGCCATGCGGCTCTTGGCGAGGACATAGGTTTGGCTTGCGGGATCATCGCCCACAATCACAACCGCGAGACCGGGCTTCACGCTCTTCCCCCGTTCCAGTTCAGCCGCAGCCTCCTTTACAGTCACGATAACAGATGCCGCCACCCGCTTGCCGTCGATGATCTTGGCCATGACTACCCCATCCGCTCCGAAGCGAAAGAGCCAGGGCTGGCCGGGAAGACGACGGTACGGTTGCCGTTGATGAAGGTGCGGTGGTGGATATGGGCGTGGACGGCGCGCGCCAGCACCTGGCTTTCTACATCGCGACCGAGCGAGACATAATCCCCCGCCGATTGCGCATGGGTGATGCGCACCGTGTCCTGCTCGATGATCGGACCTTCGTCGAGATCGGCAGTGACGTAATGAGCCGTCGCCCCAATCAGCTTTACGCCGCGCTCATACGCCTGCTTATACGGGTAGGCTCCCTTGAAGCTCGGCAGGAACGAATGGTGGATGTTGATGATCTGACCGGACATGCGCTTGCACAGCTCATCCGACAGAACCTGCATGTACCGGGCCAGCACTATCAGTTCAGTGCCGGTCTGCTCGACCAGTTCCACAAGTTGCGCTTCGGCCTTCGGCTTGTTCTCCTTCGTCACCTTGATGTGATGGAAAGGAATGTCATGGTTGACCACGACCTTCTGGTAATCGAAATGGTTGGAGACGACACCGACAATGTCGATCGGCAGCGCCCCGATATTCCAGCGATAGAGCAGGTCGTTGAGGCAGTGACCAAAGCGCGAGGCCATTAGCATGACTTTCATACGCTTGGTCACATCGTGGATCTCGGCAACCATGTCGAACTCGGCAATGATTGGCTTGAACCCGTCGCTCAGCGCAGCCTGGTCGGCACCCTCTTCGGAGATGAAGCTCACCCGCATGAAAAACTTGTCATGGTCAAGATCATCGAATTGCGATGAGTCGACAATGTTGCAGCCCCGTCCCGCAAGGTAACCCGAGATCGCCGCGACAATCCCGCGCTTCGAACGACACGTAACGATCAGAACATATTCCTTCACTTTTCGAATTCCTTCCAGTTATTTCCTTCTGAAAACCGGGGCTGGCTGCCGTCGAGCAAAACGAAGCGTGTTGGGCGGCCTATAAGCCAAAAGCTGCTGCTCGACGCATGTGTTTTGGGGAACTTCGCTCGATATTGCGAAGCCACCTTAAGCAAGCAATGATTTTAGGTTGAACGCGGGATCCGCGAGCGCCTTTACGTCAGGGACGAACCGCCTGCTGATCATCATTTCTGCAACGCGGATTTCCTTCGCGATGGCGCCCAGGCTGCCGAAGCCACATGCACTAACTACGCGTCCATCGTCGGTCAGGTAGTAGAAAAGCTGGCCCTTCGCGCCCAGATCTCTTTGGATGGGAATTTGTCCTTCCTCACAAAGACCGACGATTTGGAGCGTCTCCTCATACTGGTCCGACCAGAACCAAGGGACCTCCTCGTAAGGACGGTTGTCGCCCAACATGCTCGCTGCCGCAGCCGCGCCCTGCCGCTGCGCATTACGCCATGCCTCCAGCCTGATCCGTTTGTCATAGAGGCGATGGGGAAACGAACAGCAGTCACCCGCCGCAAAGATAAAGGGATCCGAGGTCGCCAGCGTCTCGTCCAGAAGGATGCCGTTTTCGATAGCCAATCCAGCCGCGTGCGCAAGTTCGACATTCGGGACAGCACCAACTCCAACGACCACCAGATCGGCCGGATGTGTGCGATCGCTGGCCAGCACGACGTTGGAACGTCCTTCGCTGACGTCGATACGTGCGACGACAACGCCTGTCTCAATGCGCACACCTGAACGTTCGTGCTTGGCCCTTATAAGCTCAGCGATCGGAGCTGGAACCGACCGCGTAAGTAGCCGCGGTCCAGCCTCGATCACGGTCACCGAAGCACCTTTCGAGGCCGCGCTCGCAGCAACTTCAAGCCCGATAAAGCCACCGCCGATCACAACCAACTCGCATCCTTGGCCGATGGTTTGCCGGATAGCCATGGCGTCCTCGTACGTCCGAAGAGTCGCAACCTTGCTTCCTTCGGCGATTGGAATGCTCAATGTCCGTGGTCGGGCTCCCGTCGCCAGGAGGAGCCGGTGATATCCTAACCGTGCTCGATCCGAAAACGTAACCATGTTGACCGCGCGATCGATCGAAACAACTTCGCTTCCATGGAGAAATTCGATTCCCAACTCGGCAAGGCGTTCTGCGGTGACAATCAGCTTTGGTTCTGGGTTCGTCTCGTCGATCAGGATTGCCTTGGACAGCGGCGGCCGCTCGTATGGCAGCAGAGTTTCATTTCCGATCAGGACAATCGGGCCCGGCCACCCGGCTTCGCGCACTGCGATAGCGGCGGCTGTCCCAGCTTCACCTGCCCCGACAATCACAATGGCTTTTTCGTTTTCGTTGCTCACGGGACCAAACTACCTTAAATGGAGGGATGTACGTCGGTTGCCGTAACCTCGAATTGGTCACGCTTCAAAGACTTGACTGACAGTGCTTCGCCCATTGGTTGCGGCTGCTTCGGAAATAGAACTATGCTGGCCCAAATTCGGATGTGCGGAAATAAGCTCATTCGAGGGAGCTCAGATCTTGATGAACACGGTGTCGCCGTCGAGCTTGATCTCATAGCTGCGCAGGTCAACGCACGCGGGTAGTGCACGTGACTCGCCGGTCCGGTAATCGAAGGTACCGAAATGCTTGGGGCACTCAATGATACCACCATCGACAATGCCGTCCGCAAGATGGACTTTCTCGTGCGAACAGTGACCGTCGATCGCGAAGTAGTCGCCTTCCGGCGAACGAACAATCACAAAGGTGCGACCGCCGTGGTCGAGGCGGAGGGCCTCTTCGGGCTTCAATGCATCGGTGACGCAGGCCGCCACCCATTTACCCTGAATAGTCATTCTGTATTCCTCTAATTATAACTGGCGATAACTGCGCTAATGCTTTGGCAAGATTCGCCAGCGGCGTTGGCGCTGCGGTGGGCGGGCGGCAAGGCAAATGTCGGATGTGCGGGTACATACCGGTTGAACTGCCCCCTGCTTTGCCACTTCAATGCTAATTACCGCGCACCCATTTCTTGGACTTTATGCGCCTATACATCGCCTGGTCGGCTCCGTGAGAACCGTCATGAGACGTGCCGAACCACTCGTCCAGCGGAATGCGGCGCTCGCCGTAGTTCACCTCGAAATACTTGTGATGCAGATAATGATAGAAGTTGTCGGTGTTGATGGCCTTTTCATCATCCACGACCATTCGGTCGAAACCGACGTGTGACTTCGCTGGCGACAGTCCCGCGTGCATTAGCTGGAACAGTGCATGCACCGGGTGGGAGGGCACGACGAAGTGGATCAGTACGCCGGAAAAATAGACGATGTGCTCGAGCGTTGACATCGACATGCCGGACCAAGGCCCCGGGTTAACGTTCTTATGATGGACCTTATGAATGATGTGGTACAGGGGTCCTATGTGAATGATCCGGTGGATCACGTAGAAATGCAACTCGCGCCAGGCCGGCATCAGCAGCAGGAGCGCGATGAAGTACACCGGGTGCGATCCGAAATCGACATAGGGCATATAGCCTTTGGCGTAAATCCACCAGGTGAGCGCCTCGAAAGCCGTCCAGACCGGTACGCCGCTGCACAAAGTCCAGAACACATTCTCAGCTGTCTGGCTTCCGAACATGAATGTCGGATTATCTGTATCGGGCCACTTTGCATTGTACTTGAAGTTGGTCTCTTGGCGCCGTTGGATATAAAGAATGAAGTGAAAGCCGCCATAGACAAGGACTGTTAGACCAGCATTGCGCAGGAGGATGAGCAAAATCCAGTCAGCATGGAATTCCCGCATCGTGGCGAGCGAAGGCGTCAGGTAGATCCAGGACAGGACCGAGATCGTGAAATAGGCGGTGTTCCACGGCCAAAGATACCCTGGTAGCCAGCGTAGAAATTTCTTCGGCTGCACTGGCCAGATAAAAATCGGCGCGCGTTGCGGTCGCTTATTGGGCGTCCAGTTCCCGCGTTTGTCACGCGTACCATATAAGGTGTCATCCATATTTGTCTCCATTCGGTTGGGGTGCTCGCCTGCCTGAGCGAATTCATCAGGCGGCAAGAACCACTGTTTTCCGCGGACATCGCTCCCACGGGTATGCGGATCAGCGATCAAACCCCTCGTCCTTCAGCGTCGAAATAAATGCCGCGTACTCATCGTCGCTGATCTGTGAAGTTTCCTGCGGTCCGGGAAAGCCGTTTGCATTGATGTCAGCGCGAAATGCACTAAGGGCCTTTACGCGCTCTTGTTTGACACGCTCTTGCAGTGCTTGCAGATTCCCATAGGTCCGAGCGTGCCGGGGCCGCCGATCTTCCTCGCCGCATATGTCCGCGGTGAAGAGAAACACCACATCGGCGTCTGGTCCGGAGCCAAGCGAAACCGTCACCATCCCGGTGCGATGACGAATTTCTGCCATGACTCTGGCTGGGATGACCTCGCATTCCACTGCAAATGCGCCGGCCTCTTCCAACCGGCGGAAGCGATGGAACAGCTCTAAAGCTTCATTCGAAATCTTGCCGAAAGCGCGAAGCTTTCCAACCCAGGTCGATTTCCTTGGAACCAGCCCCAGGTGACCCATGACCGGAATATCCTCGGCCGCCAGCATTGAAACGGTCGCCATGCCGCGTGCGGTGATCACCGCATCGGCGCCGTCCGTCAGAGCCTTGAATGCGGCCCGCAGGATATCATCTTGCGTGACAGCATCGGCAAAGCCTAGCGCCGCGGTGACGAAGAGTCGCTTCGAGCCCTTGCGCACGGCCTCAACGTTGCAGGCGCGTGTGACCAGCATCTCGACATCGGACTCTTCCGCAGCCGCCGCCTCGTCTGCAGTATCCGCGGTGACTTGAGCATAGCGCTTGCCCGCGGCGCGGGCGGCGCGCAGGTCGGCCACCGTTACGGTGCGTTCAGCTTCGCGCGCGCCCCAATCGTAGATCCGTGGCATGGACTGATCTTCTCCTTAGCTTCATGGCGAGGTAGTTCGGCGCGGCGATCCCGGCCGCGCTCCCTAGTTGAGTAGAATGCTATGCTGGGAACCGATGCCGACCTCACAGACGGCTTCGCCAGGCGTGCCATCGGGCGAGCATTCCGGTGCGGGACTACCATGTGTCTGGAATCGCCAAGGCATTTCATCCTCGTGTCGAAGAGTTGCACATCTTGTTTCGGCAGATTTCCCGCATAAGCCGTCACAATGAGCGCCACCCGGACATCCTGCTCGTTCTGCAAGCACCAAATCGGGCTTCACCAGCTTTCTGTTCAGGTTCATCCTGGATCCTTACAAGCCGGAGTAGGAATAGTCCGGTACATCTCGTCGGCTGCCTCGCGTGTTGCCATGCCAGGAATTACCCCGAGTTTAGTGCAGACCAGCGCGCCGCAAGCGACGCCCAAGCGAGCAGCGTCAATGACACTTCTACCCTCCGCCAGACCCATGGCAAAGCCGGAATTGAACGCATCACCAGCGCCGGTTGTGTCGACGACATCGACTTTTGCCGAAGGGATTTCTACATCTACCGTATCGGTGACGATCAATACGCCACGGCTGCCCAGGGTCACGACTACATTGCGGGCACCTCGCTTGCGCAACATCTCGACCAATTGGCGCGAAGGACGCGGATCGTCCGGCCGCAAGCCGAGAAGAATGCGCAACTCGCTCTCATTCGGCGTCAGGTAATCGACAAACGGAAATATTTCGTCAGGGATCGGCGCAGCCGGGGCCGGATTGAGGATAGTTATCTTGCCATGCTTGCGGCCAAGTTCCATGGTGCGCATAGCGGCAGGGAGCGGAACTTCCAGAACTGCCATGATGACATCACTGGCCTGAATGCAGCTCTCGGCGCGATCTACGGAGGCCACATCCATGCGGTTTGTGGCGCCATAGTCCATGATGATAAAATTCTCGCCGCGCTCGTTGAGAATGATGAAACCCACAGCCGTAGAGCTTTCCGCCGTTTGCTCGACGTGGGCCGTCCTAACGCCTTCGGCCCTGAACAGGTCTGTCGCGATATCGGCGAACTTGTCCTGGCCAATGATGGCCACCAACGCAGAGTCAGCTCCCAGTCGCGCCGTCGCGACCGCCTGATTGGAGCCCTTGCCACCCGGCCCCAAATCGAAATTTCTGCCGAACATGGTAACGCCGAATACGGGGATATTGGGAGCACGTATGGTGAGGCCCACAGCAAAGCTGCCTACGACGGTGATTTTTGGCTTAGCCATCACTCCCTCCTTTGAAGGCGAATGCGCGAGCAAGAGAAGCTTCCTCGGTGATGGTAATACGGATCAAATATCCGTCATGAGAACAGCGCCGCAACATGCGGGCGATAGGCATTAACATTGGCTCCTCCCAGAACCCTCGTGAACCGTCATGGCTACAAAACGCGCATCCATGGCGCTGATCAACGAGAAGCGTTACTAATCAACAATCCGAGCATAAACCCGCGATTCGTGGGTTGAAATGGACAAAGCGCGCTCGATGATATATAAAACGCGCATGGAAAATATTCCGCAGCGCACACTTTTTCCAGAAAACCATCATTATATTGCCGAGGTCATCTGGACTCGCAGTGCCTTCACCGTGCTCAGAGCCGGCAAAGCTGTTACCGCGCGTGACCATTGCATCCACCGAGACAGCTATCCGGGCCAGGACATTTTGTTCTGTACGGCAGGGCGGGGGTTCGTATTGAGCGAAGGGAAGACTTTGAGTGTTGGGAGCAACGAGTTAGTCTGGGTTGCTAATGAGACGCCCCACGCGCATTGGCCGGATGAAAGCGATCCCTGGACCGTTCTATTTGTGCGCATCGACGGGCCGGATTGCGCAATTATGCGGCGAAAGATTTTCAACACCGGTGCAACGCTCGCGACGATATCCACGCCGAAAAAAATCGAAACGTGGTTCGGACATCTGTTCGACGTCCTCCGTGCCAGGGCCGATGATGTCGATTTGGCACTTAACCGACTTGTCGCGGAACTGATGCACCTCATCGCAGCACCTCTGGCTCAGCCCGGCGAATCCCGCCTTCCCACTCCATTGCGCGCTATCGTCTCAAAGATGCGGCAGGCGCCAGAGCGACCTTGGCATGCCGAGGAACTTGCCGCCGTCACCGGGCTCAGCGCAGCACAAACGCGGCGGCTGTTCCAAAAGTATCTGCAGATCAGCCCTCGGCGCTGGCTGATCCGCGAACGGATTATGATGGCTCAAAAGCTCCTGGTGGAAGGCGATGCGCCGATTGGAGACATCGCTGAACGCTGCGGGTTCTGTGACGTGTATCACCTCAGTCGCGAGTTCAAGCGCAGCACCGGTACTAGCCCACGCGTTTGGCGAGAGGGTGAAGGTAGTTGAACCGGCAAGCCTAATGTGCCCGCGGGTGTTGGCATCCCTTCAGCAATCACGCGCTTCAGAGTTCACCTCGCTGCCGTCCTAGTCCCGCTGCCAGCAAGCCGACCCTCCTGCTGTCGTCCATCGAGCATTGGCTACTCTCGCCTGGAGCGCGCGGTGCGTCCTGTGGTGACCACCGCTTTTGTCGACGTTTGTTCAGGCGCCAGTTGACCAAGGCATTTGCGGATGATTATGCGAACTCGATAGGGCAGCCCTTGCAGCGTTCATTCATGCCAATGGGAGTAGGTGCGTATCGTGGGCAAGTCCTTACGAGTGATAAGCTAGTGTTATCCATCTCAAGTCGCGTTTCGGGAGGGTGTCGAGATTTTCGTGCGCGGCAAGCAGGCGATGCATATTCTTCGAATTCACGGAGCGATCAAGCGCGTGCTTTCGCTGGTCACGCTGGTATCGAAAAGCGATCACCAAATCGATAAAGCAAATTCTGGTTAAGCCATTGTTATCGCTACAAAGTAGCGCTTCGAACTAGAAACCACCGAACCATGACCGAATGCTTAATTGGATTATCTGTTGTTAATCAGCAACACACGCGCTTGTCAATGCGCTAGTGCTTTAGCACCCAAGTCGAGGCGCGTTGTAGCCCAAGCGATCTCGCTCATCGCCCGCTATCGTTTCGTTATGTTGATCCTGCGACGTCCTCGAGGGAGGACCGTACAGACGTGGCATTACTTCACCGGACAGCAAAGCACGAATGCAAGGAGGGCCGAGTTGGCGCGCAGAGCAAACTCCGAAGACCTCAATAGGGAAATCGGCGAAAGACTTCGAGAGCTCCGGTTACTCGCTGATATGACCCAGCAAGAGCTTGGAGCCGCAATTGGCGTTTCATACGTGCAGATTCAAAAGTACGAAAGTGGCAAAAATCGTATAGCGGTCTCGACACTGATCGTTATGTGCCAAGCGCTCAATTCGGGTCCTATGGATTTTATCGGTCGGTACTTCTAGACGTGTAAATTGCGAACAACATCAGAATCAATCAACAACTGGAACCGTAAAGATGAGGGCCTGCGAGAATATGAGCCGGGGATTTCGAAGCGACGGATTGAAAGCATGCGATTCACGGCTAGAAGCATCATTCGTTATGTTATTTCATTACATCTTGCATAACATACCTTATGGAACTGGACGGTCATTTGGGAAGTGCTACTTCTAGCCTTAGGGCCCCTGCATCTATGGCGGGATATCACGCTTAGCAATGGAGCACCCGCCACAAGTGGGTCGCCGCGAAGCCGAGAATTGTGCCAATGATATCCGCGGTGACTGGCGGCCGGAACTCATCCATGTCGCATGCCAGGGTGAGTGGAAAACAATCAGTCGCCAGATTACATGAAAAGAGGCATCAGCCTTGCGCACGACTAGCCTCCAAACAATTTGATTGTGCTAGCTTGTGTTAACTTTTTAGAATATTTCCGGCTCACCTGCGGTCGGACCGAACCCAGTATGCAGGAAATCAAAGTCACAACCTTCGTTGGCCTGAGTTACATGGCGCGCAAAAAGCCACCCGTAACCTCTTCCGTAGCGTTCTTCCTGCGGTACGAGGGCCGCTCTGCGCTGGTCAAGTACATGATCTTCAACCTCTAGCCGAATTTGTCGGCGTTCCACGTCGATCGAAATCAAATCGCCATTGCGAACCAGTGCTAAGGGCCCACCTACGTACGCCTCCGGCGCCACATGCAGAACGCATGCCCCATAGCTCGTACCGCTCATTCTCGCGTCAGAGATTCGCGCCATGTCGCGCACACCCTGCCGGACAAGTTTTTTCGGAATGGGAAGCATGCCCCATTCTGGCATTCCGGGGCCCCCTTGTGGTCCGACATTTCGCAATACCAATACGTGGTCGGCCGTGACTTCCAGATCGTCGCGATCGATTATAGCCTTCATCGTAGGATAGTCATCAAAGACAAGGGCGGGGCCAGTATGCCGTCGCAATCTGGGTTCGCAAGCACTCGGCTTTATCACGCAACCATCGGGCGCGAGATTCCCGGTTAGAACAGCGATAGCACCTTCGTGGTAAACGGGATTGTCAACGCTCCGAATGACGTCATCGTTCAACACTCGCACGCCGATCAGATTCTCGCGCCAAGTTTTCCCATTTGCCGTGATCTCGTCCAAATTCAGCGCTCCGGCGATCCTTGTCATCAGCGCCGGAAGGCCGCCAGCAAAATAAAAATCTTCCATAAGATACCGGTCACCGCTGGGCTTAACGTTCGCCAGAACAGGTATGCGCCGGCTTGCCTTATCAAAATCGCGGAGGGACATTTCATGCCCTGCCCGCCGTGCCATAGCGATCAGATGGATTATCGCATTCGTCGAGCAACCCATCGCCATCGCCACGAACACCGCATTTTCGTAGGCCGCCGGAGTTTGGATCCGGGAAGGCACGAGATCTTCCCAGACCATTTCGACTGATCGGCGCCCTGCTTCGTTGCACATCCTCATATGGCCCGCATCAGTTGCGGGTATAGATGAGGCGCCGGGCAACGTCATTCCGAGCGCGTCAGCGATTGCCGTCATTGTTGAAGCCGTTCCCATGGTCATGCAGTGACCTTGGGTACGGGCTATACCTCCTTCTATCGCCGTCCAGTCTTTGTCAGAAATTTTTCCTGCTTTGCGCTCATCCCAATATTTCCATACGTCGGTGCCGGATCCCAACGCTTTACCATTCCAATTCCCGCGCAACATTGGACCGGCTGGTACAAATATGCTGGGGACCCCTGCACTGGTCGCCCCCATCAGGAGCGCCGGAGTGGTCTTATCGCAACCACCCATAAGCACGACCCCGTCGATCGGATGAGACCGAATCAGCTCTTCCACATCCATCGCGAGCATGTTTCGATAAAGCATTGTGGAGGGCTTTACGAAATTTTCCGAAAGCGAAAGTGTGGGGAGCTCCAGAGGAAACCCTCCCGCTTGAAGCACGCCGCGCTTAATGTCCTCTACGCGTAACTTGAAGTGCGCGTGGCAGGGATTGATGTCGGACCAAGTGTTGACAATGGCGATCACTGGGCGACCTTCCCAATCGGCCGGTCCATATCCCATTTGCATAAGTCGCGAACGGTGCCCAAAACCGCGCAAATCGTCAGGCGCAAACCAACGAGCACTGCGCAAGGCGGCTGCATTTTTTTGTCTTGTTGTCATAGAACTAAAATCCCAACAAATCACTGGTTAAAATATACCAATATATTAAGCAGCACATGGCGTCCATTCCTTTCGATTCCATTGCACGCCAAAAAATGCAGTCTGCGCGCGAGGTTTATAGGAATAAGTTTTTGCTGTTCCAGGGAGCTTGCACAATCGTCCGGCTTAATATACCAATATATTGTGTGGGAGTTTTTAGAATGACAATGGCATCTGACAAAGAAAGTCAGTTAGGGAAATCGAAATCATTCGCTGTTGCATCGGCGTCCATCTCCACAAGCACGGCGGAGGATATCTTTCTTCAATACTATGGACTCAAGGGCATTGCCTACGCTTTGGCGGCCGAGCGAGACCATAATTTTAGAATTAGGTGCGACAACGATCGGGAGTATCTGCTGCGCATCGTACACCCATCCGAAGATCCACGCCTTACCGAGATGCAGACTCAGGCTATGCTTCACGTCGCGAAGACTGCCCCGGACCTCCCCGTCCAAAGAGTGTTGCTGTCTGTCGATGGCATGCCGGAAGTACGGCGCGCTTTTGGCACCGGTGACGAAAGAACGATACGGGCGGTTTCGTTTCTTCAGGGCGTGCTCCAGCGAGATAGGCGCTCCGACGCCAGTCAGCGGCAAAATGTCGGTAAGGCGCTTGCACGGCTGCAACTCGCGTTGGAGGATTTCAACCACCCATCTTCTGAGCATGAGCTTATCTGGGATTTAAGGCGGGCGAGCGCCCTTCGGCCTCTTGTTGCCACGGTCGATGACGCTGAGCTACGGATTTCTCTCGAACGCCAATTGGATCACTTTGATGCGAAAATCTCAGCCGTCTTGCAGACCCAACGGCGACAGGTTGTTCACAACGATCTAAGTTCAGACAATATACTTGTGAGCAGTAGCGCGCCGGCCGATGTGACCGGAATTCTCGATTTCGGTGACTTAGTCAAGACATCTGTCTGCGCTGACGTTGCTATAGGAGCTGTCTATCAGCTCCAAGATGGACCGGAAGCGTTTGAAGGCGCTCTTGACCTCATTTCCGGATTTAACTCAGTCAGGCAACTCTTCAAGGTAGAGCAGGAGATATTGTTCGACCTCATTTTGACGAGGATGGCTGCCAGAATAATAATCACAGAATGGAGAGCTTCCGTTCATCCGGAAAACCGCAGGTACATCCTGCGCAATACACCGCGAGCGCGGCAGCAGTTTCAAACATTGCTGCACCAGGACAAAGCGTCTGCAACCGCATCGATCATCAAAGCATGCCTATCGTAAGGAGAAGAAGGTGTCAGCAACAGCATATATGATCAATGGTTTTGATCCTGCGACCCTTGGTGATCTCAACGAGGAGGATCGCAGTCTAATTCAGCGTAGGCGGCGCTTGCTCGGCGAATCTTACAAACTGTTTTACAAGCAGCCTGTCCATTTTGTGAGAGCGGAAGGGGTTTTCCTCTATGATCGCGACGGCGCGCAGTATCTTGATGCTTATAATAATGTTCCATCGGTCGGACATTGTCATCCACGCGTTGTCGAAGCGATCCGCTCCCAGGCCGCCACGCTTAATACTCATACACGTTATTTGGACGAAGGTATTCTTCGTTATTCAGAAGATCTTCTGGCTACATTTCCGTCCGAGCTGGGGCACGTCATGTATACCTGCACCGGTAGCGAGGCTGTCGATCTTGCCTTACGGATAGCGCGCTATTACACCGGAGCGACAGGTGTGATTGTCACTCGCAACGCATATCATGGCTTAACCGCTGCCGCGGCAGAGATTTCACCGTCACTCGGGCGCAATGTTCCCCTTGGGCAACAAGTATTCGTGGTTCCCTCTCCGGACAAAAACAAGTCTATCGATGTGGGCAAGAGTTTTGCCGAAGATGTCAGGGGCGCAATTGCAACCATGCAGCGCCATGGTATCCGCTTCGCGGGACTTATAGCGGACTCCATATTCTCAACCGATGGTATATTTGCAGAACCGGCCGGTTTTTTGAAAGAGACAGTTGAAGTAGTCCGACGAGCGGGCGGCGTGTACATTGCAGACGAAGTCCAACCTGGTTTCGGGAGAACCGGAAGTGAGATGTGGGGCTTTCAGCGACACGGTATCGTACCTGACCTCGTTGTAATGGGGAAACCCATGGGTAATGGGATGCCGATCGCCGCAGTGGCGGTCAAGCCTGAGGTCGTCGATAAGTTTGGCAACGATATCCGCTATTTCAATACATTCGGTGGGAACACAGTTTCGATAGCCGCCGCTCAGGCGGTCCTCGATATTATCATTGATGAAGGTTTGATGGAAAACGCCCTTCAGACGGGAGCGTTCCTGCTTGAAAATATGCAGGCCATGGCGGGCAGCTTCGAGCGAATTTTGGAGGCTCGCGGAACGGGTCTTTTCCTCGGCTTGGAATTTGTCAAGGACCGAGACACGTGCACCCCTGATGGCGACCTGGCTTTGAAGGTTGTTAACACTCTAAGGGAAAAGCGGGTTTTGATTAGCGCATCCAGTCCCGAGGGGCACGTGCTCAAGATCAGGCCCCCCCTTCCTTTCAACAAATCTCACGCAGAGATGTTTCTCCAACGGCTTGGTGAAGTTTTATCCTCAGTATGCTGAGTTCGTCCGGACGGAGATGAGTTCTCACAAGCTGAAAATCGGCAAATTAAAAGGTTACGTCATGAAGCGAATCTGGATTGAAAACCGAGCTACTATCAACGGGTGGCTATCTATCGGCTCAGCGTTTGTTGCCGAGATTATGGCTGAGCAGGGCTACGATTGTCTAACCATAGATATGCAACATGGCGTACTTGGATATGAGAGCGCCGTTTCGATGCTTCAAGCGATGCGAGCAAGTGCTGTGTTCCCGATGATACGTGTTCCCTGGCTGAGCCCGGATGCGATTATGTCAGCGCTCGATGCCGGCGCATATGGCATCGTTTGTCCGATGGTAAACACAAGAGACGACGCCGAGCGCTTGGTATCCTATGTGAAATATCCTCCCGCCGGTCTTCGTAGCTTCGGGCCGACGAGGGCTGGTCTGTCAAACGTTCAAGGATACAGGGAGCGAGCGGACGAAGAAATTGTCTGTTTCGCGATGATTGAGACGCGTCAGGCCTTGGATGCCCTTGACGACATCGTTTCAGTCGGCGGATTGGATGGTATTTATGTCGGGCCTGCGGATCTCACCATCAGTCTTTTCGGGTCGCAATTTCCTCCTGGATTCGACCGCACCGAACCTGAGATGATTGACGCCATTCGTCAGATCTGTGATCAGGCACATGGTCATGGAAAACGCGCTGGGCTGCACTGTGGCACTCCAGAATATGCCGCCCGGGCGGTGGAGTGGGGCTTTGATCTGGTGACCGTATCAAACGATGTACGACTTCTGTCCAATGCCGCTAGAAGCAGTCTTATACAAGCGCTCGATCGGATCAACGAAGCATCTCCCTCAACGTCAGCAATGCCGTCATCGTACTGACCCAATTGGTCGCCTCGGAACTACCTCAAGTCCGAGACTGAGACATTGATTCCGTCATCGACGACGTAGGCCGAGTCCAAATTGCGAAGAAGTTCAATTGTCGGGAAGGTACTATCAAGCTGGATTTGAAAGATGCCAGCGGCAGTTTTCTCATCGCGCATCTTGATTGCCGTATAGATATCAGAATGCTCCCGAAAGACTTTCTCGAAATTGTCTTTCCTGGGAAACGCGTAGCGGCGTACGCGGTCAAGCTGTCCAGTGGCGGCGTGGATCGTCTTCCAAGCGTTCGGATATCCCGAACATGTACAAATAAGCTTGTGGAATTCATTGTCTAAGGCAAAAAATTCATCGACTTCCTTGCGATCGGCCACCGCCTTTTGTCTAACGAGAATAGCTTCGAAGTCTCCACCTAACTCGGCCCTAAAGTTGCGGGCCGCAAGCTGGACGACCCGCATCTCCAGCGTATCCCTGACAAGCTGCCCCTCAAGGACCTGCCGAAGTATTATTTTGTTGACGAAGGTTCCGCCGCTTCTTTTGACGATGATTAAATTCTCCCCGGCGAGCCTTAGAATTGCTTCGCGTACCGGCGTGCGTGAAACCCCAAGCTCGTCTGCAAGATCCCGTTCCACCAAGCCTTCGCCAGGCGCAAATTGCATCGATATTATGGCCGCCCGCAGCAACTCGTAGACTTGAAGCGCTTTTGGCATTCCTTCATCTAGCTGCGCACCGCTAAAATTAGGCTTGGTCGGAATCATCGGTATGGCAGTCTCCCAAAACTCTAGCCGTTGTCATAACGACCGCCAATGCGTGATCTGACAACCTTTCGGAATCGTTATTCGAATTCTAACAAATGCCTAGTAGCCTGTTCCCTGACGTCTTGACAAGCCGAAGCTTATGCCACGCAGGAATCTGAAGATTCGCTACCAGCGAACCAACTCGGCCCTAGCCGGTGGCTGGAACCTGCGCAAACTTTGCCTCGCTCAGGCCTTTGAAATTCGTTCGAACTAAAAAGAGTGATCCGGCCAAGGGTTCCACTGAGGGATCAGTTCCTTCCGCGGCGGACGTTATAAACAGGGTGTCCCAGATGTCGCCACCAAAACACACGCAGGTCGGTTGGCTCGTCGGCAGTTGAATGGTTAACAACGCTTCGCCACTCGGAGCATATCTTGTAATGGAAGAATTCCCATAGTGAGCGTTCCAAAGGCATCCTTGAGAGTCAATTGTTGAACCATCCGGGTCACCGGGAAGCTTAGAAAGATCGACAAACGTCCTCCTTCCAGCGATTGTCCCCTTGTTTCCGTTGTACTCATAAATATCAATGCGCTTGTTCAAAGAGTCAGCAAAATAGAGTGAACTACCATCAGGGCTGAAAGCGATGGAGTTGCCAACACCGATTCCATCGAGCAATCGGGTCAGCTTTCCTTTGGCATTCATTTGGTAAAGCGATCCGTCTCTGCCTCCGGTCTCGTCGACGGTAGCAAACACAAACTGACCAAACCTATCGCATCGTCCATCGTTCACACGCGTGTGCGGCAGATGCTCTTCGACTTTGACGATTAGCTTCCGCTCTAAACTCGAGGAGTCGAAAGTGTATATCCCGTCCTCAAATCCGGCGAGGAGCAGTGTGCTGTTTGCAATCTCTGCAAACGAACACAAGCGCGCCGGCAGCTGACGCAACGTTGCCTGAGACGACTGCAGATCGTATTTCCAGAGACGCGAACCTTCGATGTCTGCCCATACGATCTCTCGCTTTTGGCCGGACCACAAGACTGCCTCGCCGAGTTTATCCGATGCTTTAACCACGACTTCCACATCCATGGTTCTCAGCCTTGCGCGCCTGATTTCACGTCAGCATTGCTCCTACTAGCAATCGCCAGCCGGCTGGCCGCAAGGAGGAGGCGCACATCACGTTTTGCGTCCTCAAGAGAGTTCCGATCAATTCGTCCACTCATAATCGCCTCATGGAAGCCTTCCAACTCACGAACAAAGGCCTCGCGAAAGCCACTTCGGAAGGATGTCACTTCTTGCCGATTACCGCTCGAGGAGATTCTGATCAACTCAGTGGGTTGGCTGTTCAGGTATGGCGACGGAAACCGCAATTCATATCTGCAGTCGTCCAGGAAAACAGAAATTCGTTCGAGATAGTCAGCCAGATGTGGAACCGTAACGTGCGCGACCTGTCCGAGAGCCTGCTCGCCGTTGAGGGATAATAGACAGGAACCTCCCCAACCTTCGGCAAAGAACGCGCCTGCCATTGCCTCGCATGACATCACACCCATAGCATCACAGATTCCATGAATGAGATTGATGTCATGTACCATGCTAGCAAAAAATGGGCCGGTGACGCTTCGTCGCTCAAAGCTATCGAGATGAGATCCAAGAGCCCGGTCTACCATTGCCCCCTTATGATCTTCAGCTGACGCGCCAGAGGCTACTCCCGTAGAGGTTTCGAGTCGGGTGGCGTGTTGTTCAATGAACGGCCAATAGTTAGGGTCGTTTACTTCCACACCAATGAAGCGAAGCTGAGATGCTTTTCCCGATATCAACTCAAAGAACATTTCGACCGTAGGGTCCCAGCGTTTCATATGGGCTACTTGAAAAATCAACCCTGTCGCATCGCGACAGGCTATAAGGTCTTCAATCTCCGATTCAAGATAACATAGCGGTTTCTCACACAGCACATGATGTCCGCGTTTGAGAGCCGCGCATGCGATTTCATAATGCGTGTGCTCGGGGGAAGCGATGATTACAGCGTCAAGCGCCACGCCGTCCAACATATCCCGATAGCTCGTGTAGGTTGCCAATCCGTAACGCTGTTCAATAAAATCGCGATGCTGAAAAGAAGGATCCGCAATGGCGACGAGTTCAAACCTGTCAGGGAGTGCAAGCACGTTGGGTACGTGCTCCACCTGCGAAATAAGGCCTGCACCGATTATGCCGAGCCGAACTCTCATCACACCCTCCATCTCTCCAATACGACAAACCTTATCTTCGAAATATTCGACAAGACGGCCATTGTCAATATCAATATATTGGTATATTTATGAACTTGGGATAGCGGTGTTATTGCCAACAACAATCAAAAGAGGGAACTGACATGAGAAAGGTAATATTGGGAATAGCTGGTTTTTTGACGTTCGCAGGGCTCGGATCCCCTGCGAATGCAGTAGAGGTTTCGGTCTCGTGCGGTGCGTTCGGTGTTGATTTGCAGCTTTGCACCGCAGCCTCGCAGCGTTGGGCTGCGCAGACCGGAAACACGGTACAAATTGTTTCCGCGCCGGTAAATGATAGCGATCGATTGCCACTATACCAGCAGATGCTCGCCGCGCATTCATCAGATATCGATATCTATCAGATTGATGTCATCTGGCCCGGTATTTTGGGGTCGCACTTTATAGATCTCAAGCCCTACTCAAATGGTACAGAGAAAGACCATTTTCCGGCAATCGTAAAGAATAACACCGTCAACGGCCAACTTCTTGCCATGCCTTGGTATACGGACGCTGGTGTTCTCTATTATCGCAAAGATCTCTTGGAAAAGTATGGCGCTGCCGTCCCTCAAACTTGGGACGAACTGACTGAAACGGCGACGAAAATCCAGGAAGCGGAGCGCAGTGCCGGCAACAAGCAGATGTGGGGTTTCGTTTGGCAGGGCAAAGCTGATGAGGGCCTGACTTGTGACGCCTTCGAGTGGGTTTTCAGTCACGGCGGTGGCAGCATAGTCGAGCCAGATGGCAGAATTAGCATAAACAACGCCAAGGCAGCAAAAGCAATAGATTTGGCGGCCAGTTGGATCGGCAAAATTTCGCCGACGAGCACCCTTAACGATGCAGAAGAAGAGAGCCGCGGAATTTTCCAAACGGGCAACGCTGTTTTCATGCGCAATTGGCCCTATGCATGGTCGCTCGCAAATAGCGCTGACAGTCCGGTCCGAGACCGCGTTGGCGTAGCAATCCTTCCGCAAGGTGGGGCTAACGGCATTCACACAGCCGTTCTGGGCGGCTGGCAGTTGGCGGTATCCAAGTATTCCAAGCATCCAAAAGAGGCCGCCGAACTTGTAATGTATCTAACCAGCAGCGATGGTGAAAAGGAACGCGCGATAAAGGGAAGTTATAACCCTACCCGTCCCGATCTCTACAAAGACCCGGAGGTCCTTAGTGCAGTGCCATTCTTTGGGACGCTTTACGAGACATTCGCCAATGCTGAAGCACGTCCTTCGGGCGTCACTAAAGATCGGTACAACCAGGTTTCGGTGGCTTTCCTCCAAGCAGTTCACAGCGTGCTGTCGGGCCAAGAAGCCGCCGCTCCTGCTCTAAACAACTTGGAAACGTCGATCAATGATATCCAAGGTTCGAGCTGGTGATACTTATCCGGGGCCCTCGCAAACAGGGCCCCGCAATGAATATGAGGGAACGATGAAAACTGCCATGCCGCCGCAGAATTACGCTCGCGTGAAAACTGCTTGGTTGTTCATAGCGCCAATGTTGATTGTCCTGGCAGCTGTTGCTGCATGGCCATTATTGAATACTGCTTACTATAGTTTAACCAATGCTCGGCTATCTGATCTATCAGATCCAAGTTTCATAGGACTTCGTAACTATCTGAACTACAACGGGTACAGATGGTCCGGTCTTCTCACAAGTCCCATTTGGTGGAAGGCCGTATTAAATACGTTGTGGTTCATGGCTGTCTCGGTCAGCCTCGAAGTGGTCATTGGCTTCGGCGTCGCTTTGGTACTCCACCACCAGTTTCCTGGACGGGGCTTAGCAAGGGTCATATCTCTGATTCCATGGGCTATTCCAGCTGTGGTCTCAGCTCAGATCTGGAGCTGGATGCTCCACGAGCAATTTGGAATAATCAACGATTTTCTTATGGTGATCGGCGCCATCGAGACGCCTATCGCATGGGCTGCCAAGCCAAGTACGGCAATGTGGGCTATCGTTTTCGCAGACGTCTGGGGGACGTTTCCATTCATCGCTCTGCTGATGCTGGCCGCTTTGCAGACACTTCCGGCGGATTTGTATGAGGCCGCAAAGATTGATGGGATTAGTCCTATCAAGGTGTTCTTCAAGATCACGCTGCCTTTAACCATGCCGGCGCTGGTGGTTGCAGTTATCTTCCGTTCTCTTGATGCCCTTCGAATATTTGACCTTGTGTACGTTATGTCCGGACGCAATCCTCAAACAATGACAATTTCCGTCTTCATCAGACAGAGATTGGTTGATTTTCAAGATATAGGAACTGGATCTGCGGCATCAATGCTCCTTTTCATTATTGGAGCGTTGGTCGTGATTATCGCCCTTCTAACACGCACCTTACGCCTTTCTGAGGTCAACGAATCATGACGCGACGCAATTGGGTCAAATCAATTCTGCGGTTGGTAACGGTGTCCCTCATTGTCCTTTATTCTGCATTCCCGTTTTACTACGCAATCGTCTCATCGTTTAGATCTGGCACCGATATTTATAAGCCGGCGTACTTTCCAACTACCTTCAGTTTTCAAAACTACGTTTCAATTTTTAAGAACCAACCATTCGCGCAAAATATAGTGAACTCGCTGATTGTCGCTTCAGCAGTGGTGATTGTTTCGATGGTGCTGGCAGTACCTGCCGCATACGCGCTTGGCCGCGTAAAGTTTCGTGGTCGTCGTCTTATCCTGTTGACAGTACTCGGAACATCGATGTTTCCCCAAATCGCCGTTCTATCGGGGATGTACCAACTGATCCAATCACTAGGACTATACAATTCGCTGGGAGCGCTGATCGTCTCCAATTTGATGCTTACGGTTCCTTTCACCGCCTGGATGCTGACGATATTCATGCGCGAACTGCCAAAAGAGATCGAGGAAGCTGCCATCATTGACGGCGCCGGTCCGGTCAAAATTATCCTTCGCGTGTTCCTGCCACTCCTGTGGCCGGCGATGGCATCGACCGGAATATTGGCGTTCATCGCTGCATGGAACGAATTTCTTTTTGGACTGACCTTCGTCGTATCCAATGAGAATAGAACGGTTCCAGTAGCGATAGCTCTTATCACCGGTACCAATCAAAGAGAGCTTCCGTGGGGTAATATTATGGCGGCTTCGGTCACCGTTACGCTCCCAATCATCATTCTCGTTTTTATATTTCAGCGACGCATTGTTTCCGGACTAACAGCTGGGGCCATCAAAGGCTGAGTGTGATCGCAAGAACAATCTTTTTAGAGGTGGATGAAATGGTAAATTTATCGATCCGAAATCTCGTTAAGCAATTCGGCCAATACCAGGCACTGAATGGCATTAACATTGAAATCGATCATGGAGAACTTGTCGTCCTGGTTGGTCCGTCAGGGTGCGGCAAGTCCACACTACTGCGCATAATCAGCGGGCTCGAAGGCTTTGATGGCGGAGAACTCCTGTTCGATGGTGCCCAAGTGGTTACAAAGCCCCCGAAAGAACGAGGTATCGCACTCGTATTTCAATCATATGCACTCTATCCGCACATGACGGTCTTCCAAAACATGGCCTTCGGGCTTTCTAATTCGCGCTTCTCGAAAGCGGATATCAGGTCGCGGGTCAGCAAGGTTGCCAGAAGCCTTGCTCTTGAGGGCCTCCTTGATCGCCTGCCTAAACAACTGTCCGGCGGTCAACGTCAACGAGTTGCCATTGGCCGCGCAATCGTCAGAGAGCCAAAAGTCTTCCTCTTCGACGAACCACTGTCAAATCTGGACGCCGCACTTCGTTCTCAGATGCGCCTGGAGATCGCTAAACTCCATCAGCAGCTTTCGACGACGATGGTCTATGTAACCCACGACCAAGCCGAGGCCATGACGTTAGCGGACAAGATCGTTGTGATGAACAAAGGCTCGGTTGAACAAATCGGTCGACCATTGGATCTCTATAAAAAACCCGTGAACCTCTTCGTCGCGACTTTCCTTGGTTCTCCTCGTATGAATATTCTCGAGGGTGTTGTCTCGGAACTCCGACCAGATGGCGTAACCTTAGATTTCGCCGGCATTTCGAAGCTTGTTCCAATTTCTGGCGAAGCGGTGAAACAGGGTGACAGAGTTCTCGTGGGCTTACGGCCTGAAGACGTCACAGTTGGTGAGGGTGTGGGTATTTCCGCAAAAGTCGAGATTGTTGAAGAGATGGGGGACCATCACTTGACATATTTAAGCAGCATCTCCGGCCAGAGCATTGTGGTTAAAGGAGCAGGGACTTCACCGAATGTAGTCGGTGATACCCTGTCAGCAGTCCTCGACCCCTCTCGCTGCCATTATTTTGACTCTCGAACCGAATTGGCCCTTCCAGTTCTCAGTTAGGCAAGCCCAACTCAACCTAATTTTCAGTCCCAGCGTGAGGCGGAAAAGGAGCCTTGGATGAATATTTGCATGATTGGTCACGGAATGATGGGCGAATGGCATTCCGAAAGCCTAAAGAGTACTGACGCGCGCCTTCACACGGTTGTGGGACGTCGCCCGGAGCCGACCGAAGCATTTGCTCGCCGGTTCGGCTATGCCGCTTGGTCCGTGGATGCCGACAGCGCAATTGCAAACCCGGAAATTGAGATCGTGGTTGTGGCGGGGCCGAGCGAAACACATGCTTCCATGGCCATGACGGCCCTCCGACACGGCAAACATGTCCTAGTGGAGATACCACTTGCCTTAAATCGCCGTGACTCTGAATCTATTGTCGAAGAGGCGGATAAACAGGGTCTGAAACTTGGTGTGGTCCATCCTATGCGCTACCGCAAAGAGCACATCGCTCTCTTGCAGCGGGTAAGAGCTGGCACCGAAAAAGTGCGGCACGTACAAGCGAGGCTTTTTATGCATCGCCTCCAGAATGTGGGGGCAACCGGATACCAGCGCAGCTGGACCGACAATATTCTATGGCACCATGGAGCACATCTCGTCGACGTCGGCCTATGGCTGACCCATGGGGGCGATTTGTCGTCCGCCCGACGAGACGAGCTGAGCGTTTCTACATTTCAATCACCAAAAGATGGCACCACCGGCATCCCAATGGAGATCGCCATGTTGATCGAAACCCCAAAGGGACAATCGATCGTATGTACCGGGTCGTATTATTCGCGCGAGCGAATCTTCGATGTCTTTGTTGTGACGGATCAAGATTCCTATCGGCTGGACATTCTGCGGGGCTTGTTCGTTACCGGCAGCGGTGAATTGAGAATCGACAGCGAGCAGGAGAATAATGCGCAGGTCGCGCGAGACTTCGTTGAAGCAGTGCGTTTTGACCGAGAACCCAATGTCCCCGGAAGATCAGTGCTTGCTGCGATGGAGATCCTTCAGCGCGCTCAAGACACGTCTGACGCCAAGATAGCCAGTACCCAGAAGCCGGAGCCACTTCCATGAGCCAAGGCACTTCCACTTTAGCACTGCCCGAAGGATCTTGTGATTGCCACGTCCACGTATTCGGACCTCGGGCAACTTTTCCACTGGACAAGCTGGCGCCATACGCGCCAGGGCTTGCCTCATTTGAGGACCTCGCAGCGCGGCAGACAAGGATCGGGCATGATCGGGTCATCGTGGTGCAACCAAGCGTTTATGGGTCGGACAATCGATGCACCATCGATGCGTTGCGCCGATTTCAGGGCGCAGCGCGTGGCGTGATCGTCGTTACCCCGCAAGTAACGCAGACTGAATTGGATGCGTTCAATGACGCCGGCTGCCGCGGAGTGCGTCTAAACCTGGCGGCGGCCGGGGGAATCTCGTTGGCTGATGCGCGAGATCAGCTCAAGCGGACAGCCGATCAGGTCGCGGGTTTAGGCTGGGCTCTCCAAATCTTCGCTAATCTGACAGTTATAGCTGCATTGGCAGCTACAATCGACGAACTGCCCGTCAACGTTATCCTTGACCATTTTGGTCTCGCCAACGCAGCGAAGGGAATTGAACAGCCGCTTTTCTCCGAACTTCTCGACCTCGTTGCCAAGGGCACCTACGTGAAAGTAGCGGCACCTTATTTGGTCTCGAATGAAACGAACTTCACCGACGTGAGAGTCCTTGTTCACGCCTTTCTCCAAGCAAATCCCAATCGGGTTATTTGGGGATCTAACTGGCCACACGCCGTAGGAGGGACTGGGCAGCAAGACAGCGGTGATGTTGCGCCGTTCAGAGATATCGACGACGGCGCTTCTTTGCAACAATTTGCTGACTGGATCGATGATCGCAAGCTGTTGCGCTTGGTGCTCGTCGATAATCCCGAACGCCTGTTTTGGAAATAGGGCCCATAAAAAAGTGTGGGGCAGTGGGTGACTGAACGAAGGCCAAAATGCCACCGTTCAAAATAGACATCACCAAGGTCCGCGCTTGCCAAATCTAATAGAACCGGAGCCAGGCGCAGCAAACTATCGCCCGCTTCCTTTGCGATACGAACTCAATATACCTTGGGACCTCGCGGTTCGACTGGTAGACCGGTCGGTAGGGACTTAAGAGAGCGCGCTATCGTCGTTGCAGTTGCCGCTAGAAGATTGTGGTGGTTGGCTTGTTTTTCTTGTTCCTCGAAATTCCGGCTGATTGTGGTATGTTTAACAAAATTGGCTTTTGTTAAACAGAGGAAGGGACGCCATCATGACTGCCAAGCTAGCCTTCCGCACCCGCCAAGGACGGACAAGTGGAACGACCAAGCGCGTGCGTCGTCCGACCAAGGAACAGCTGCACCGCATTGAAGTGCTGAAACGGCAGCGGGAACGCTTCCAAGCCGTCATTGAGAGCGCGAAGCGGTCCGGACTTCTGGAAGAGAAAACCGGAAGAATTGCAGGACGTGTGAGCGCAGATCTCATCGAAAAAGCGAAGGCCAGGACCGGTTTGACTTCCGATACGGAGCTCGTGGAATTTGCTCTTGCAAGTCTCGCGCTCGAGGACAATTTTGCGGAAACATTCCGCAAAACTCAGGGGACAGTGGATCCATCTCTGAAGCTCGGTTTTTGATTTGGTTGAATTCGATTTTGATGCAGCCGTTCAATGGGCACGGTTCGATCCTAAAAAAACTCTGAGTCATCGCAAGGATGCCAATCTGCCCTTTCTCGGCGAGTCCGCAGAGGCGGGCCCGGACCTTCTTCTCGATACGTGCGTGTACATCGATGGCCTGCAGGGTCGCGCGCCGCGGGTCATCGCCGATATGCTTGCACTCAGACAAGTCAATCACTCGACGATCGCAATTCAGGAACTTATGCACACAGTTGGCGTGCTGGATCCTAATCATCCAGGCACACAGACAGCCGTGAAACAGATTGCTACGACTGTCAAAGATATGCCTCCTCACCGGACATTTGCACCAGATCCAGATGTTTTGGGCAGGGCCGCCCTGCTTTCTGGCATGTTGTGTCGCCTGCAAAGCTACAAATCCGATGCACGTCTTCGCGCTCTTCATGACTGCGTGTTGTTTCTACAGGCTCAAAAGCTTGGCTTTACGGTTCTCATCGGGAATGTCAGTGACTTCGATTATATTCTGCAGCTGATCCCAACCGGGCGCGTCATGCTGTATCGTCAGATCTCACGGGTCGGCTCAGCGTCTTCATTGAGCATCTGGTGCTATTTCGATAGGCGCCAAACCCTGCGTAGTTCGAAGCCTATTTGCAGCAGCAACCGAGAGATTTGTCCAAATATCAGCGATCGTTTCGGCCGCTTGCATCAATTCGTCATCCAACATCATCATGCTGCTCCATCTCCTCCAATATGGTCGAAAGTCTGAGCACCTTTCTCGACCGATCGATACAGACGGGATGCCTGGAATGAGGAGAACTCGGGAAGCTCAAGCGTCTGCAACATTTTCGGCAATTCGCTTTGCCAATTCTGCGCTGTGTCGACCCACTTGCTTTTCTGCCATTTGTCGGGGCGTCCTCGCCGGGTTGCTCTTTCGGTTAGCAACTTGCCAAAGCGTGAGGGTCACCAGCCGGTTTGTCAACGATGCCCTGATTTTCCTGCAGGCGCGGTGGCGGAAAGATCAGAAGCTGCGAACCGAGGTCGTGGGCATCTCAGTCAGATTACGTATTCGGGTCCCGTAATTGACTGCTCCATAGTGATGCCCGGTAAATCGGATTTTGGCCTTCCTACCAACCGCGCCGGCACGCCAGCGACTGAAGTGTGCGCTGCCACCGGCGAGACGACAACGCTCCCCGCACCTACTTTGGCTCCCACTCCGACTTCGATATTTCCGAGTATTTTCGCTCCGGCGCCAATGAGGGCGCCACGGCGAATTTTCGGGTGGCGATCTCCAGTTTCCTTCCCCGTCCCACCCAATGTCACGTCTTGAAGAATTGAAACATCATCTTCCACAACAGCAGTTTCGCCGATCACAAGACCATTCCCATGATCGAGCATAATTCCCTTGCCCATCCGGGCAGCCGGATGAATGTCGATCGCCAAAACTTCCGATATACGGCTTTGAAAATGGCGAGCCAAGTAAACGTCGCTATGGCTCCACAGCCAATGCGCTACCCTGTGCCCCTGTAAAGCCAGAAATCCTTTAAAGTATAGGAATGGTGTGAGAACGTCTGTTGTGGCCGGATCGCGATCGCGGATCGCCTCCAGATCGACCCTTGCGGACGACACGATATGTGGATCCTCTTGAAAGACCCCGCAGGTCAAAGGAAACAAAACTTCCGCGTCAACATCATCGTTTGCGAGTTTCACCGCTATCCGATAAGCAAGTGAACGGGAAAAACTCTGATGGCCGAGAATATTCGAATTCATCGTGCGACCAAGACGCTTGTCATTGTCAACGGCGGCGTGCGCTTCCCGGCACAATATGCTCCAGACTAGCTCGTCATGAGAAACGTCGAGGCCAGCACGAGCCTCGTCTAACGCCGACTTGGGCTGCATCTGATCCAACTCGTGTACCTCCATTAAGCTGCGCTCCTGCTTTTCTACGAACGCCAGAAAGTCCGTCGACGAAATCTCATCTTTATAGGGTTTGACGGCATTCGGTGCGCTCGGTTGCAATTGCCAGGCCAACCGGCGAAGCCGACAGCAGATGCGCCATTGGCAGCGACACAGTAGCTTGTCACTTCAGGAATGGTTTGGGTGGATGCCAGCGCCGCTATATAGCCATCGCGAAGGTCCAGATCCATGCCGTTAACAAAGACCTGCCCATCTGGTTGGTGAAAAAGCCCCTTGAATCGGCAGCCATCGCCAACAAGAACCGATAGAGAGCGAAAATCAAGAGAAAGCCCGGCACCGAGGACCTTCGCCGTTGCCTCTTTCCTGGTCCATGCCCGAAGCAGAAAAGCGGCGTCCCCCGTACGATCGGAAATATAGGCCAATTCAGATTTCGTCAGCGTATCGAGCACGGCGGGAGCGAACGCAGCGCTGTCCTTGATTGCCTCAATATCCACCCCGATGCTCAATGCGCTCGACAGCGCGATCACCGCCAGCTCGCCGGAATGAGAAATGCTGATGCTTGGCCCGTCCGGAACCAACGGTTTGCCGTGAACCGTCCGGGCAATTTCGACTAGCTCAGGCTGCGTTTCAAAAAGGACACCGAGGAGAACCCGCAGCGCACTCCACGCTACCAGAGAGCGATTGCGGTCCATCACATGCTTGTAGCGCTGGGCCCTGCCCCACTCCTCCGCCGTAATCGGCAAACCGCTGCACATTGGCGTTTGACGTGGTACATCAAGGGCGAGGATTGCGTAAAATCGGGGCCGCAACCACTTCACCCTCAGTTCCAAGCCTATGGCCACAACGCTTTCCAGCCAAGGTGCGATAGGATGGTTGAGCATTGCTCGTCAAACCTCCAGCCAAATATGAATGAGACCGCAGCGACTCCCTTTAAGTCTAAGGACCGTTTGCTCTACTAGAAACAGCCGCAGCGCGTTTCTGAAGACCGGCCCGCTGACGGCGCATAATCATCCCACGCGAAGAGTGTCATATCCCTTCGCGCGATATACGACCGTCGACACGATCCAACTCAAGATGAAAATGCCAACAACGGCGTAACCGACGCCGGCCAGGTTGTCGTCAATTCCACCGATATACGTCCAGAAGGCGCCATCGAGACCAAGCTTTTCGATGATGAGCCCGGCGGCTGTGAGCCCGCCGATGAACACTGCCACGACGACGGAAGCTGCGGTGATCGTCAAATTGTACCAAAGTTTGCGGACCGGATTGACAAATGCCCAGCCATAGGCCCCGGTCATTAGGACGCTGTCCGTCGTGTCCATCAACGACATGCCGGCCGTGAATAGCGCAGAAAAAACAAGGATCGTCCAGAATGACATGCCTTGGGCGGCCTGCATCGCCGAGATTCCAAGCAACCCGATTTCCGTTGCCGTGTCGAAGCCAAGGCCAAACAGGAAGCCGATAGGATACATGTGCCAGGAACGGGAAACGACCCGGAAGACTGGTCGAAAGACCCTGGCGATCAAACCACGCCCTGCAAGAAGGGCATCGAGGTCTTCTTCGACGATCTTCTCGCCTCTGCGGACGCGCTTGAACACGGACCAGATACCCTTTAGCACAACGAGATTGGCAATACCGATGATCAGAAGGAACGCCGCCGAAACGATTGTGCCGATAATGCCCCCGATATCGCCGATCTCTTTGAGTTGCATTGCGGCTGCTGTTGCCGCAATGGCAATGGAAGCCAGGACGACGATGCTTGAATGCCCGAGCGAAAAGAAGAAACCGACGGAATAAGGCGCTTTGCCCTCCTGCATCAGCTTTCTCACCACATTGTCGATCGCAGCGATGTGATCAGGATCGAAGGCGTGACGCAGCCCCAACATATAGGCAAGAAACGCAGTGCCCATGAGGGCGGGCCGATCTGCAAACGCGACCCATGCCCAAATCCACGCGGCGATATTCGCGGAAATCAGGAACGCAAAGGTGACTGCGGCTTTGGTCCTGATTTGAAACGGCTTGTCATCGAACGGATTTGGTAACATTTGCTGTCCTTGTAACATCATGGTGAGGCGGATCGGCCGGGGAACTGCCGCCCGCTGCAGGATGATAGTCCAGTTTGAAGGCTGTTAATGGCGGCCCCATCCCGGGACGTCACCGGTATACTCGACCTCAAACTGATCGAAGTCGGCCATAAGGTCGATGAGCTCCTGCTCGGATGCCCGGCGGCCATTGGCATAGAGCGCCGCCAGCCTGCGGAAATATTCCTCGCGATTCTTTCCGGGGCTGAAAAAGATCAGCATCGCCGCTTCCTTGTCGTACGGATTGTGAAAGCCGTGGGGCACGTCCTCGGGAACCTGTATGTAGGTGCCGGCCGGGGCGGCGATATGTTCGCCATCGACATAGATCTCTACCGTTCCTTCGAGGACGTAGAAAGCCTCGAGCTGATGACGGTGAACATGCGGCGATGCGCCGGGCGCACCGGGTTTCATCCGGTGCTCGAACAAGCCGATACGATCGCTCGTTTCCTTGCCGACCGCCTTGAACGTTGTGTGCGTTGTGGTTCCGATCTGAACGGATTCGCCTTCACCGGGAAATAGGGTCTTCGAAAATTGCGTCATGACTTCTTCCTTCCTTGAGTATCGATCAGAATTTCTAATTTCGATGGATCCGCCAGTTTTGCCGACTATGCGCTGAGAAGGGACACGTACCGCTCTCCGGAGTCCGGAAAGATGGTAACGATGCGTCCCTCGTCCGAGGTCGACCTTTGCCGAATTGCTCTGCAGACCTCGGCCACAGCGCCAGATGAAATCCCG
The DNA here is from genome assembly GCF_020164455.1 of Phyllobacterium chamaecytisi. Taxonomy (GTDB): domain Bacteria; phylum Pseudomonadota; class Alphaproteobacteria; order Rhizobiales; family Rhizobiaceae; genus Phyllobacterium; species Phyllobacterium chamaecytisi. The sequence continues at coordinate 243,211 of NZ_JAIQWW010000008.1, read as the reverse complement.
ACGACAATTCCTGCGGACGCAAGCTTCTTTGCCATTGCCCAGGCATCCTCATCGGCCACCGTGATGATCTCGTCGATCAAGGTACGGTCGGTCGTCCGCGCGACAAAGCCGCCGTTCAGTCCCGGTATGCGGTGGATCCCGCCGGGATTGCCGCTCAGAACCGCCGAGCGCTCCGGCTCTACGGCAACGATCTTGATATCCGGGTTTTGTTCCTTGAGAAATTTTCCGATGCCGCTGATCGTTCCGCCGGTACCAACACCGCAAACAAGGGTATCGATCTTTCCGGCAAGATCGCGCCACAGTTCCGGCCCGGTCGTTTCGTAGTGAGCCAGAACATTGTCCGCATTTTCGTGCTGGCAGGCAAACCATGCCCCCGGCGTCACGTCGCGCAGTTGTTCGGCTTTCTCGATCGCGGCGGTGTATCCCGCCTCGCTTGGTGTCAGCTCCAGCTCCGCGCCAAAAAACTTCAGCAACTCTATTCGTTCCTTCGACGCACTATCCGGCAGAACGATGATACAACGATAGTTGCGCGCCCTTGCAAAACCCGCGAGCGCAATTCCCGTGTTACCCGAAGTGGCCTCGATGACCGTGCCGCCCGGGACCAGTTGCCCACGGGTTTCGGCCCCTGCAAGCATATACCAGGCGATGCGATCCTTGATGCTGGAAAAGGGGTTGTATTTCTCCAGCTTGGCATAGACCCCTCGTCCACCGACGAGGTCCGCCGGCAGTTCAAGGACAGGTGTTGCGCCGATACCGGAGCCGAAGAAGCGGGCCTCTGCGGCGGTTGTGGAGGGCGTCACGTCTTGCCGAAGGCCAGGCCGGGGCGTTTGCGTCGATGCCCTATCGACATGCGGCAGCATCGCACGCGAGGCACTGCTTGATGGAAAAGGTTCTGCGCCACTCATGAGTTATTCACCTTTCCAGACGAAGCTTGCGAGAAAGCGGATGAGGAGATGCGCCCCTCGGCGATTGCCATTCCGATCAAGATGACTGCACCGCCCGCGATCACGTTCCACGATAACGGTTCGAGCAGCAAAACCGCACCGAACAGAACAGCAAACACCGGAACGACGTAGTCGACGGCCGATGCGGTTGACGCCCCGACATCCTGGATCAGTCTGAAATAAAGGATGTTGGCAAAACCGCTGGCAAGCACGCCAAGATAAAGCAGAGACAACAACGGTACAGCGGAGACCGATTCAATCGGGGGCCAGGTGAAGAATGGCACGGCCAGCGCCAGAAGGATGGCCGCCGCAACAAGTTGATTGGCGCCGAGCGTGATTGGGTCCACCTTCAAAGGCGCCAGGAAACGGCCGACATAGGCGTAGCCCACCGCATAGCTCGTCGCTGCCCCAAAACACGCCAGGGCGCCGAGCAGCGAACTTCCCTCCACCTTCCATGGACTGACCACGAGCGCCACGCCGAGAAAACCCAGAATGAAGCCGGTCACCTTGCGCGAGGTTGCCGGCTCGTCGCGCAACGCCAGAGTCGAGATGAAGAGCGTCACCAATGGCGTGCCGCCGATGAGCACGCCCGCCAAACCGGCACTGGCATGCAGTTCGCCATAGCTGAGCAGCAGATAGGGCACGACGTTTGCGAAAATCGAAGAGACCGCAACGTGGAACCAAGCCTTGCCGGTCAGCTTGAAGGACCTTCCCGTAAAGACAATAATCAAAGCGAGCGTGGCCGCTCCGAGGATCAGCCGAAAAAGCACGAGCTGGTTGGGGCTGAAGTCCTCGAGCGCGAACTTGATGAAGGTGAAACTCGCACCCCATATCGCCGCCTGCCCGAAAAACCGCGCCGCAGTTGCCTTTTCCATCTTTTCTCTCCCTATTTTGCGTTTTGGCGTAGGCCGTAGCTTGGCTCTCTGACCAGAAATTTCTGTCGTCCGATGATCTCGGGCTGGTAGACGAGCGCATCCCAGTTGGCCTCCTCCACCGGTTCGAGCGCCACCGAGACCACATTCGGCGCGCAGCCGAAGGCTTTGATGACGGCGGATGCGAGCTCGTCGGCCAAAATCTTTCGGCGACCCTCGTCGATGTGGGCGGGGAAATGCTTGACACTGATATGAGGCATGGAAATCTCCCGATCGGATGAAAGCACGTCGCTGAGAACCTGGGCGAGCGCCATCTGGCCATCGCCACGCAGGATTGAATAATGGTCATGGGAAAGTTCGATGACCTGGCTAAAGCCTTGGCTGCTGCTGGCTGTCTCCAGGAACGAATAGTCGTCCCCTTGCGCCTTGATGAGGGTGATCGGCGCCCGAACCGCACGCTGACTGAGCTCGTCGAAGGTGTATTCGAAGGAGAACGTGGCTTTGACGACGGTGACGATTCGCGCCACCAGCTCGGTCGAAAGATCCTCGAACTTACTCGTGATGAAGTCGATGAAGGCGCGCTCGTCACCGACGCTGGCAAGCAATTGCGCCTCCAGGGGTGAGTTCAGCGTCCCGGCAAACACCGACAAAAGAATACGCAGGAACCGTTCGTCCTCGAAGCGATCAGCCTCGGCTGCCGCCGCGGTTGTCTTTTGCAACGGAGATCCAGGGGCAATGAGAACGATCCTCTCCACCGTTCGACCCAGCTGTTCCAACTGATAAGCAGTTTCGAAGGCCACCCGGGCACCGAACGAATAGCCGATGCACGTAATCGGGCCTGTGGGATCGTGACGCTGAATGAGCTCCACATCCGCCGCCGCCATTTCCTGGATGGTCGTAAACGGGACTTCATCCGGATTGATGCCGTGCGCCTGAACGCCAAGGAACCGATATGAACCTTGATCTGCCGCCTGCGCCAATGATCGAAGGATCATGGGATAGCCTCCCAGTCCCGGCCAGCAATAGATCGGGCTTCCCACTGGTGCCTCATTGAGGCTGACCAGGCGGCTGGCGAGGGCAACCGCACCGGAGCCGATTTCGCTTGCAAGGGCTTCGACAGTCGGCACAGCGAAGAGGGCCTGTATCGGTAGCCTTGTACCAAATCTGGCGTTCAGCCGATTGATGAGCGCCATGGCCGAAAGGGAATTGCCGCCCACGTCGAAAAACGAATCCCGGATCGACAGTTCCTCGTACTCCAGACCCAGAATGTCCTTCCAGATGCCCGCGACCTCAAGCTCGGTTCTCGTGCCGGGCGGGACGATCGGGCGCGCGCTTTCTTCCGCTTCGACCAGATTGCGCAGTGACTGCAGATCGATCTTGCCGCTCGGCATGGTCGGTGTCGTGTCGATCACTTTCACGCGCGAAGGAACCATATATTCGGGTAACAGTTCGCGCAGATCGTCCTTCAGAATTTCCGTCGGCCCGCGCATGTGCACGAGGTCTTCTTCCATGCCGCGGCTTGATCGCTGGGCGGAAGAAATCCCGCCTCCCAGGGCAAAATAGGAAATGGTGCCGTTCCCGGAGAAAAAGTCCTTTCCGATGAGTGCATCCAGCCGGATCGACGTCGCCATCTCGTAGCCCGAAAGCGAACTGTAGCCCGACGACATCAACCCGATCTCGGGGTCGCTGGTTTGCAGGCGGTGGAGAAAGCGGCCGAGTTCGACAAAACCTTCCCATCCGGATTGCTTCGCAACGATCAAAGCTATGCCAAAGGTCGACCGGTCGAAGACCGCCTGATTGATGGCAATGACGTCCTTGCGGCGAATGATGGGATCACCGATGGGCGTCAGCTTGTCGCTATCCAGTCCATACGTACCGGGTTTAACGCCATCCGGGGTCTCTTCGTGGATCTGAACAAGGGCGAGGGACTTGACGAGCGGCTCTGGCACAACCGGCCGAGCCAATTTGACACTGAGAGTGTGGAGGTAGTCTTCGGCACTGAAAAGCTCCGCCGGGGCGGAATGCGGCGGCGCCGCCCTGGCCGGGTAGAGACCGTGCTCGACTGCGACTTCCTCAAGAAGCCCCAGCATGTGCCCCGCTTCGAGGTGAAGAACCTCGTCCACATTTGTCGAATAGACTTCCCGGATACGGCTGCGCTTGCCATAAACGTGGAGGCGAATACCGACATCCGATGGCGTCAATGGCGAAACGTGGGTCAATGTATGGTCTGCCGGGTGGAAGTAATACAGGCCCGGCGAGAGGCCCTCCACACCATAGGCTTCCACAAAGATTTGCGATGCGTTCAATGCACCTGGAGAAGCGTAGGCGTATTTGGGTAAAAGGCGTGTATCGCTGGAGAACGGGCCAAACCAGCGCAAGATTCGCCCTATCAGAGTTTTATCAAGTTTCGCGTCATGAGTGCTGCCTGGCAGCGGAGGACGTTGCGCACTGCGTATAGCCTCTACGATCTGATCGCCGCGGACCCGCGTCCTGAAATTGCGATAGGTTTTGCGCGCAAATGCCCGTGTCGCGATATCCTCTGGGGCCTCGCGGGATGGCAGGCTTACGATATTTCCGTCAAGCTCGTCCGCCAAACGGAACGCGCCGTTCGAAAGCTGCGCGTTGACCTGGCGGCGGCTAGCCTTGGATTTGTGATGGCTGCCGGAGATGTTCTGGTCCATCAGGGCCGCTTCGGTTTCATCCAACTCGACGAAAGCGGCCAATTGCGGGGTGCCGCGACGGGTTTGCCAGGGAACAACCGTCGCCCTTCGGATCCAGCGATGGTTCTCGATCGCCAGCCGGATCTCGTCCAGTTCGATGCGATGGCCGCTGATCTTGACTTGATTGTCGACGCGGCCAAGGAAACCGACGACCCCATCGGCGGCGCCCTTGATCGCAAGATCCCCGGTTCGATATACGCGGCGCTTGCGCCCCTGCGCGTCGACCAACATCGTGAATTTAGCCGCGGTCAGCTCCGCATTGCCGATGTAGCCACGGGCCAGCTGGGGTCCGGTAATGCAAAGTTCGCCAACTTCGCCATCCGCAAGTTCCCTCGCACCATCGCAAACAATGAGGTCTGTATGGTAGACCGGGAATCCGATCGGCAGGACGCGGTCGGTATCATCAAGTTCGTCGGCTCTGACAGTGTAGGCAGAGACATTAATGGTGGTCTCTGTCGGCCCGTACAAGTTAACCAGGCTTGCTGAGGGGTGAACACGGATGAGATTGCGCGCAAGACGCGACGTCAGGGCCTCCCCGCCGCTAAATATCTGGGCAAGGCTTAAATCCTGAAATCCGTCCGTTTCCAAAAGAGCCATCCAAAGTGTCGGCACACACTGCAGCGTTGTGACCGCATGGCGTTTGGCGGTTTCGACGAGTCTGGATGGGTCGCGGTATGTGCCGATGCCGGCCATGACGACGGTTGCGCCAAGAGCGATACTAAGGATTTCCCATTGGGCCGCATCGAAGCTGAAGGGGGTCTTTTGCAAAATCCTGACGTCTTCGTTGATGCCCATGGCGTCACGCAACCAATCGAGTTGGTGCGCAATGCTCCCATGCTCGATCGCCACGCCTTTGGGCTTGCCCGTGCTTCCCGATGTATAGATGACGTAGGCAAGGTTGTTCGATCCGGCGTAACCGTCCTGTTCGGCATCGTCGCTCCCACCTTCCAGACAATCCTCAATACGGACAATTGCACCTTGGGCGGACTGGATTGTCCGTGCATCGCTCTCCAGGAGTGCCGTCGTGAGGATGATCCTGGCACCGGAATCCTCAAGAGAATATCGCAGCCGGACGCTCGGATACTCCGGAGACAACGGCAGGTACGCTCCACCCGAGCGAAGAACAGCCCAGATCGCAATCTCGAGTTCGAGCGAGGAATCGACAAAGACGCCAACAACGGCGTCGGCTTTGACGCCATGATTGCGCAAATGGGCCGCGACCTGTCCGCTGCGACGCCAAAGCTCGGCAAAAGTCAGCGAACCAGAATCCGAGGAGACGGCAACTCGATCCGGATGTCGCAGAACCTGCTCTTTCAGTTGCTGTATGAGTGTGGATTTTGTCATCTCAATACCGCCCGTTTCGAATGAGCATATCCAAGCAGATTGATATCAATCTTGATAACAATTAACTGCCCATTCTTGATGCGAGATGGAAATAAATTGCTCTTTTCGATCTGTGGGACGCACGGTTTTTGAGCGCACTGCCTAAAGCGTAATCACCGAACGTCGCCTTAGAAGGACTTGAAAGACTGGACCTGCGGAGCGACACGTTCACGACAAGGCACGAAGATTCTAATCTCGCGAAAAGGGCAACAGCAGCTTGCGGTAGCTTTCCTCTTTTGCTTTGCCGCGCAATTCATCGCGCGTGGTGCGTCCGACGATCTTTCCGGCGGCCATCACCATGATCCGCTCGCACAACTGTGCGACAACCGCGAGATCGTGACTTATGAGGAGGTAGGAAATCTGCCGCTCGTCGCGCAATTCGGCGAGCAGGTTGAGGATCTCCGCTTGCACCGACACATCGAGCGATGATGTCGTCTCATCCAGCAGTATTATCCTTGGCTCGACCAGCAGAGCGCGCGCAATGCAAAGACGCTGCCGCTGCCCTCCCGAAATCTGACCGGGAAACCTGAACCGGATGGAATGCGGCAGACTGACCGCTTCGAGCACGTCGGCGATGCGCTTGTCCTGCCTATCGAAGCGATGAATGATCAACGGTTCGCGCAGGATTGTGTCCACGGTGTGCGCCGGGTTCAGCGCTGCCGCTGGATCCTGAAAAACGATCTGCAGGAGACGGCGATCGGCATAGGTTCGCCGGGCATTGAGTTTGCTACCGAAAACTTCGATGTTTCCCAACCAGGTATCGTAGATGCCCGCAATGCATTTCAGCAATGTGCTCTTGCCACAGCCGGATTCCCCGACGATGCCGAGACTTTCCCCATGCTCGAGCGTCAGCGAGACCGTGTCGACGACCAGCGACGCCCCCAAACGGATTGACAGCCCGTCAAGGGAAAGAGCCTGCGGCGTCATCGGGCCCACTCCGGATCACGGTTGAGGATCGGCAGACGCTGGCCGGGGTGATCCAGGGATGGCACGCACGCGATCAGTCCGTGCGTGTAGGGATGTCGCGCGCTCCCGTATCCCTGCCCTGCGGCGAACGTTTCCACGGTACGGCCTGCATACATGACCATGATCCGGTCGGCGAAGCCGGAGACAAGTTCCAGGTCGTGGCTGATGAGGATAAGACCCATACCCCGCAACCGGACCTGCTCGTCGATCAGTTCGAGGATGCGCCTTTGAACGACCGCATCGAGGGCGGACGTGGCCTCATCGGCTATCAGGATGTCTGGCCCACCGGCGAGCATCATCGCAACCATCACGCGTTGCGCCATCCCGCCCGAGAGTTCGTGGGGATAAAGATCGAACACCCGCCGCGGATCGCGGATGTGCACTTCGTCGAAAAGCGTCTCTACCGCATTGCGCATGTCGTGCCGCCGGGTCCGTCGATGCATGCGGAGCATCTCGCCGACCTGGCGCCCAGCGGTCTGCACCGGATTGAGGCCTTGCCTTGGATCCTGAACCACCATCGCAATGCGATGGCCGCGAACTGCACTGAGCTCGCGACCCGAAAGCGACAGCAGATCCGTCTCACCGAAGCGGGCATGCCGCGCCGAAACGATTGCATTGTGCCCGGCAAGGCCGATCAGCGAGCGGACCGTCATCGATTTTCCCGATCCCGACTCGCCCACAATCGCCAGACGCTCGCGACGAAGTGTGAAGCTGACGCCCTTCACGGCCTCGACATAGCCGTCGGAGGTGCGAAAGCCGACCTGAAGATCACAAACGTCGAGCAGGGAACCGTGCAATTTCATCTCCTCTCAAGCCCGCGGATCGAAAAGATTGCGCAACGCATCGCCGAGCAGATTGAAGCCAAGGGCAAAAACCAGGATTGCAATTCCGGGCATCGTCGAGACCCACCACGCCTCGAATATGACATCCCTGCCCTCGGCGACCATTGCACCCCATTCTGGTTGCGGAGGCGGCACGCTGGCCCCCAGAAACCCCAGTCCTGAGGTTATGAGAATGATGCTCGAGGCATCGAGTGTGGCACGGACGATTGCCGAAGGCAGGCAAAGCGGTAGAACGTGTGTGAGCATGATGCGGATACGCGAGGCGCCAAGCACCTGCGCGGCCTGCACGAATTCGGATCGCCGGATTACCACGGCCTCAGCCCGGGCGATGCGGGCATAGGAAGGCCACCCTGTCACTGCGATCGCGACGATCGCCGCCCCGATGCCGGGGCCAAGCGTGACCGCTACGGCAATCGCCAGAATAAGGCGCGGAAACGCCATGAACACATCACAGAGCCGCATAAACGGCGTGTCGAGCCGTGCGAACAGCCCGGAAGCAATGCCGATCAGGACGCCCAGCGGCGTCACGATCGCCAGAACCGAGGCAACAATGGCGAGCGTCGGCCGCGCGCCTGACACAACGCGCGAAAAGATATCGCGTCCGAGCATGTCGGTCCCGAACCAGTGGACCGCAGACGGCGGTTGCAAACGGTCGTTGAGGATCTGGAAACCGGGATCCTGGACCGGCAACACCGGTGCGAGGGCCGCAACGCCCACCATCACCAAGACAACGAGCAGACCGATGACCGCGATCGGATCGCGCAGCACCGCCCTGATATCGCGTGCGACCCTTCCCAGTTGCGCCTGGAGCGGGGTATTGGGACTATTGTCGAAAAGCCATTCCTTGACTGCGCCCATACGTCAGGCCCGCGTACGCGGATCGACGCGCGTTTGGGCGATTTCCGCCACCATGTTCAGCACCATGAATATGGTACCGATGATCAACGTTGCCGCCAGCACAGCACGCATATCAGACGCCATCAGGGACTGAGTGATGTAGAGTCCGAGTCCAGGCCAGGCGAACACTGTCTCCGTCAACACCGCTCCTTCGAGCAGATAGGCGTAGCTCCAGGCGATAACGGCAAGGAGAGGACCCGCCGCGTTAGGCAAGGCATGGCGCCACAATACATTCGTTTCAGACAGTCCCTTCAGCCGTGCGACGTTGATATAGTCCTGGCGATACTGCCACAGCAGCAACCCGCGAGTGGTGCGGGCTATATCGCTAAAGACAACCAATCCCAACAGCAAGGCAGGAAGGGCTATATGCGAAACCGCATTGCAGAATGCTGCCGCGTTGCCACTGATCGCTGTATCTACCAGAACAAGGCCGGTCACTCTGGGGACCGTATACTGATAGACGATGTCAAGCCTTCCCGGTCCCCCTACCCAGCCGAGATGCGCATAAAACAAGAGCAGCCCCACCAATCCCATCCAGAAGATCGGTATGGAATTTCCAAGGATTGCGATCAGCCGCACGAGATTGTCCGGCCACCTGCCGGAGAATCGGACCGCCAGCAATCCAGTTGGAACACCCAGCCCTACACCGAGCGCGATTGCCACGGTCGCCAACTCGATCGTCGCGGGTAGAAAGCGGCCGATGTCCTCTACGACGGGATTTCCGGTTGTCGTGGCAACACCGAAATCTCCGCGCGCCATGTCCAGGCCGAACAGGACAAACTGCTCGGCTATCGGTTTGTCCAGATGCATCTCACGACGCACTTTTTCGTATAGTTCTTGCGGCGCATGATCCCCGATCACGGTCAGAACAGGGTCTGTGGGTAGCAATCGACCAATGGCGAAGACGACAAAAAGGAGGCCCAGCAGAACGACGCCCGGAACCACTGCCGCCGATGCCAGCCTGCCGGCAAATGCGGTGCAGTATCGCAAAGGTCCGGTTAAAGCGCGCAAAGCGAACGGCGAAGTGCCCGAGTCTCGAAAAACGGCGCGGCGCAACGCAGACACTGCCGGGATCTCTTCCGTCATCGAGTTGCACCCCTGCGATCACACCTGACCAACGACAACCAGTCAGGTTGCCGAAGCTTAAGCAACAATTCCACACCAAGGGCTATATTGCTAACAATATTGATTTCACTATTTGCGGATCTGGAGAATTATCTCCTGCGACAAGCCCAGGAATCGAAACTTTTGCAGCATGCGGCGAAGTCCACAGACTTGCGCACCGATCATCTTCATCCAACGCCTTCGCAGCAGGCAAGCGCTCCAGGAAAGCAGAAAGCTTCAGGCGTTCACGCGAGCCAGGTTCTGCTCCAGGGCCTTTGCAACATTGTTGAGGTGCTCGAGCATTGCCTTTCCGGCACGCACACCATCAGCGGCGCAGATCGCAGCGACAATTTCCTCCAGCTCCTGGATGGATTGTTTGATACGGCCCGGGAACAAAACTGTTTGAAACCGGAAGCGCGCGATCTGCGCATTTAACGTTGCGACGATGCGGTTTGCGGTCGAAAGAGCGGCGATGCGCCGAATCTCGGTGTGAAGTTTGTTTATCTCATGCAAATATTCAACATAGGCTTCCTCGGCACGGGCCTGCTTGATTGCTGTCAAAATCATCTTAAGGCGCTCGCAATCATCTGCGGTCGCCTTGGCGGCAGCGTTGCGTGCAATGAGCGTCTCAAGCGACGCAAAGGTTTGAAGGATTTCAACCGCCTCCTTGTCGCTGATCACACGGACGCGCGCACCCTTGTTGCGCTCGACTTCAACGAGGCCTTCTTGATCCAGCTTCCCAAGCGCCAGCTTCACATTGACCCGATTGACGCCCAACCACTCTGCCAATTCTATCTCAGGAAGCCGCTGACCCGGGAGAAAATGCCCTGTCTCGATCGCCTTGCGCAGCTTTGCCACCGGATCGTTCTGTCGTTTGGAAACCCTCACCACCTTTAATCTCTTTCCTTTCAATTGCATGAATAACGGGTCGACACCCCGCCGACCTGTCACTGTTTGTGACAAATCGGTGAATGCGCCACCATTCGCCCCGAACCGAATATTTGGCATACAATATTGCCACCAATCGCGCGAGCAAGAGGATAATTTTGCGCAAGGCGCCATTTGCGAAAAAATAATGCAGCAAGGTGCACGGGAGTGCGGACCCTCACCGAACAATGCGAGCATCAGCTTTCAGGGGACGAGCAGGAAAACGGGGCTGGACAACGCTCTGTCATAAAGGGCGTGCACGCCGAAAGGAGGCCCGGCGCTGTGACTTCAAATGCGGTGATCACCCTTCTTAAGGAAGAGGACAACCTTTGACTGACAGGAGAGCAATATGGGAACCCACCGGCGTTCCGATCCTGTGTAAAAAGGCGGCAATCTGCGCGTCAGGCTTCCAGGATCGCCCTGAGGAAAGCTTTCGTACGGTTATTCGCAGGGGATTCGAATATCTGCACCGGACTGCCCTGTTCGATGATGCGGCCACCTTCGAGAAAACACACGCGATCCGAAATTTCCCTGGCCAGCCCCATATGGTGTGTGACCATTAACGTGGTAAACTGATGTTTTTTGGCCAGTTGCCGGATGACCGACAGGACCTCGCCGACAGTTTCCGGGTCCAGCGCCGACGTCACTTCGTCAAACAGCAGGATTTTGGGACGCATTGCGAGCGCGCGGGCAATCGCCACACGCTGCTGCTGGCCTCCCGACAACTGGATGGGAAAATTGTTTTGTTTGTCGGCGAGACCGACAAGCTTCAATAGTTCGATGGCGCGATCGTAAGCTTCATCCTTGGAGAGCCGCAGCACACGAATGGGCGCTTCCGCGATGTTTCGCAGTGCGCTCATGTGCGGGAACAGATTGAAACTCTGGAAAACCATGCCGACTTTACGACGAATTGCGCGGGTTTGCGCCGCCGCAGCCTGCTGGCTGAGTTTATCAGGGCCCTGATCAACCCAGAGGGCCTCGCCATCGACGGTAACGCCGCCAGCCTGTACGTTCTCCAGCGTCATGAGAATGCGCAGTATCGTTGATTTTCCTGAGCCGCTCGGACCGATAAGCGTCAGATTTTCGTTTTGCACCACATCCAGATCGAGATTTGCCAGAACCGTGGTGCCGCCGAATTTTTTGGTGACGGCGCGAAAGCTGATGATGGGAGACGCGATTTGGTCAGCCACGTATGTTTCTCCTGCCAAGCCACGTCTGTGAGGCAGCATTTTCGAGAACTCGGATAACGAAGGAGGTAGCCAGACTGAGAGCCAGGAATATGAGACCGCAAAGCGTGATTGGTTCGATATATTGGAAATGGTCCGCGCCATGCTGCATGGCAACGAACATGATGTCGGTAACGGCGATGGACGCGAGCAATGGCGTTTCCTTGAAGATTGACACCAATAGGTTGCCAAGCGCCGGAATCAAGAAAGGAATGAGTTGCGGTACAATGATGTAGCGATAGGCATCAAAGCGTGAAAAGCCGAGGGCTATGACAGCATCCCGCTGCCCGACCGGCAGGGCTTCAAGGCCGGCCCGATATGCCTCGGAAACGTAGCATCCATAGTGGATCGATAGCGCGAGAACACCTGTGGCAATGGCCGGTAGCATGACGCCGATCTGCGGCAGCACGAAAAAATAAAAATATACCTGCAACAAGAGTGGCGTGGACCGAATGAAATCGGACAGAAATACCGCCGGCCTTGCGATAAGAGGCAAATGGGAGCGCTGAGCCCACAATAACGGAATGGCGATCACGAGCGCCCCTACAAAAGCAAGGAGCGCGACGTAAATCGTTACGCTTGCAGCTGCGATCAGCTTTGGCAGGACAACAGTCACGACACTTAGTCGAAACCAGTCCGCGAGAATATCAATACCTAATATAGTCATCCTGAAAGCCACGAAAGGAAATCACTATTGTCCGGCCGCGAAGGCAAGCGCATCCTTTCCAATGCAGCCGGGCCCATCACGTGGATTCCCCCGGGGCGCGCAATTTCCACCCTCCGAAACGGCCCTCCATCCTGCGCATCAGCCGTATCAATGCCTGCGCCAGGACGAAGTAGGTGAGCAGAACGACGAGCAGTACCGGAACCGGCTGGTAGGTGCTGACGATGACCGAATGGGCCTGCTCCGTCAGGTCCGCCAGCCCAATCAGCGATACCACCGATGTGCCTTTAAGAAGCATCACAAACTCGTTGCCCATCAACGGCAGCAAGGCGACCAGGGCCTGGGGAAGCACGACGTATTGCAGCCGCTGGAGACTGGTCATTCCCAACGCCACAGCGGCCTCGTGCTGGCTGGCGGGAATAGAAAGGACCGCAGCCCTGATATATTCCGAGGAATAGGCCGCATGCGTGAGGGCGCAGCCTATGACGGACGCTTGCCAGACACTCAGGCGCAAACCCAGAAACGGCGCGGCAAAATAGAGCCAGAACAAGGTGACATAAAGGGAAACACCTCGAAACAGTTCGACGAAGGCCGAAGCGGAGTAGCGAACGAGGCGCAATCGAGACAAGCGCGCAAGACCGATGACGATGCCCAAACTGAAGCCGAGCGCCAGGACAATCACAAACAATAGCAGTGTTTGCAAAAGCCCTTCCAGCAGCAGCGGGACCCACGCAAGCAGGTCACGCATGTGCGGAAACCGCGACCGGAACCTTGAGCCTTCCAGGCTGATGGAAAAACGCGAGGTGCAACACCCTACTCCTTGCAGATGTCGGCGAGCTTCACATCCGGCGATGGGATATCCGCTGCTGTGATCGCGTATTTTGCTAGGATCGCGTCATATTCCGGCGTGCCTTTAATAGACCGCAACGCATCATTGAATTGAGCAACGAGATCCTGATCATCCGGACGGAAACCAAAACCGAGATAGTTGATTGAAGGCTTGCCATCAAAGACCGGCAGCGTGAACGGCGCAGCTCGCTCCACTGACGTTCCGCCATCGGCCGCGACTGTTTCATTCGCCGCAAAGATGGTCGACGTCGTCAGATCCACCCGACCCGATTTCAATGCGAAGAAGACTTCGGGAAAATCCTGGAAACTAACGAGCTGGCTCTCGGGGATGCCCAGCCGTTCGAAATCCTTCCTCGAAGCCGATCCCTGCTGCGTTCCGATTTTGATGTCCGGATTTTTGAGAACGTCGTCATAGCTATGGATGTTTTTTGGATTTCCCTTGCGAACCGTGACGGCGTCGGCAATCTGAATATGCGGTTCGGCAAAGGCGATTTCGGCGCATCGCGACGGACGGATGAAAAGTCCTGCGGCGATTGCATCGAAATGCCCTGCCTTGAGGCCGGGGATCAACGCACTGAATTTCACGGCGACACCTTCGACCTTTGGCACACCGAGCTTGGCGAAAGCGGCACGCGCCAGTTCGTAATCAACACCGGCAAGACTGCCGTCGGGTTGCTTGAAGCTGTAAGGCTTCTCATTGGCAAACCCAACCTGCACGACGCCATCCCGCTTTATACGCTCTAAAGTCGTTTCCGCCGCAGCAGAGGAAACAGCCAGGCCCGACAAAAAAGCGGCGGCGACCGATGCCCACAGAATTCGTTTAAACATGCCCTACCCCAACCCCCGTCTACGTTAAGTTCACAGCTTCAATATAAAGGCCAAAACCGGATTGTTAACAATATTGTTTTCATTTATGCGGCTCGGCGGCGAATGTTTTGCCAGTGATGATCTTGCGGTTAGAAGCCGCTCCTGTCTCGGTTGGTTTGTCTGCCAGCAGGATTTGACACGGCCGCTTACGGACTATCGGCAAGGTTCAGTGAGCAAGACGCGAAGCGTTTATTGCGTGGGAGCGTCCTTTTCCGAACAGCGTCTCGCGAAACGTTGACCGGCGCTCCGCGATACGTCCCCGGTTGCGCAGTTCCGGAATGACCTGGTCGACGAATTCGAAAATCGTAGTGGGCGTGACGATGGAGTTTAGATTGAACCCGTCCAGACCGGTTTCATCTACGATCGATTCCAACCGGTCCGCGATGTCGATTGGGGTGCCGACCAGAATACCGCTTCCGAAACGCCCGACATCGTCAATGACCTCCCATACCCGGAAAGACCGGTCGGACTGGGTCGTATACTGTGCAGCGCGCGACTGGTTCGCTTCCGTCGGGGTGTAGGTCAGGATAGCATCCGGATCGAGGGCGGACAGATCGTAGCCGGACGAGCCGCAGTATTGCGCAAGCGCCGATTCCGGGGAGCGGTATCGTGCATAATCCTCGAATTGCTCGCGCGCTTCTGCTCGCGTGGGTGCAACGATGGCAGTCTGCTGGTGGAAGATCAGGATATCCTGCGGAGCACGACCAAAATCAACGGCGCGCCTGCGGATGGCGGCGACATTCTCCTTGACCGCGGCCAGTGTTCGGCCTTGCACAAAGACACATTCCGCGTGCCGGGCGGCAAAGTCGCGTCCGGCTTTCGAGCTTCCAGCCTGAAAGATCACAGGCGTACGCTGCGGTGATGGCTCACACACATGCGGACCGGCAACTTTAAAGACATCGCCCTGATGGTTGATGTCGTGAACCCGCGCGGGGTCGATATGGATGTTGTTTGCCACGTCGAACTTGACCGCGCCATCCTCCCAGCTCGCTTCCCACAGTTTATAGCAAACCGACAGAAACTCATCGGCGATGGCGTATCTGCGGTCGTGCGCGATCGGCTCGCTCAGCCCGAAATAGCGGGCGGCACTGGCAATATAAGACGTCACGACGTTGAGGCCGATGCGGCCGTTTGTCAGATGATCGAGGGTGGAGAGCCGCCGGGCAACATGGAAGGGATGTTCGTAGGTCGTCGAAATCGTGGTCACAAAACCGAGGCTTGTCGTGGCCTGAGCCATGGATGGAATGAGCAGTGATGGATCATTGGAGGGAAATTGCATGGCATGGCGGATCGTTGTCTCTGACGAGCCTTTGTAAACGTCAGACGCACCGAAGAAATCGCCGAGAAAAAGTGCGGTGAAACCTCCCTCTTCGATCTTGCGCGCGATTGTCACCCAGAAGTTGATATCATTGTACTCATGGTGCCGGCTGTCGGGGTGTCTCCACAGACCGTGAGTATCGCCTGTGCGATTGTTCATTTCAAACAGATTGAAGAAAATCGGTTTCTTGAGCATTTGGCCTTCAGCTATCTCTACGTTCGAGTTCCGGGTCTCTTGTTTAATCGCGGCGGTAGCGGCTGTGGGGACGCGGTATTTGGAGATTGTCGCGCAGCGTCACCCCTTCATACGTGTCGTGGTAAAGACCCCTGCGCTGGAGTTCCGGAACGACCAGATCGACAAAATCGTCAAGATCGCCCGGCAGATAAGAAAACCGCACATTGAAGCCATCGGCAGCGCCGTTTCTGAACCAATGTTCGAAATGGTCCGCGATGTCCGCCGGCGTTCCAACCACCGTGTTATAACCGGAGGCGAGCCATCGATAGAGATCGCGGATGCTCTTTCCGGTTTGTCTGGCATGAGCCACCAGCAGTTCCTGCCGTGTCTTGTCACCCTCCGTCGGGGGCACGTCTGGCAAAGGACCGTCGATCGAGTATTTCGACAGGTCCGCTCCCGCCGCGCCAGAAAGCATTGCGACACCGGCTACAGGATGAATAAGATCCTGCAACTGTGCGTACTTGTCCTCCGCTTCGCTCCGCGTCGGGGCGACGACCGGAGTCACTCCTGGCAGAATTGCCACATGGTCGGGGTCGCGACCGGCGGCCGACGTTCGCGCCCGGACATCGTCATAAAATGCAATCGCGCCCGCCAAGTCCGATTGTGCGGTAAAGATAACGTCAGCGAAACTGGCCGCTGCGTTTCGTCCCGCATCGGAGGACCCGGCTTGCACGATCACCGGATGTCCCTGGGGCGGGCGGGCGACGCCGAGCGGACCCCGTATATTGAACTGCGCGCTTTGATGATTGAGAACATGCATTTTTTCAGGAATAAAAAACTTGCCGCCTGCCTTGTCGAACAGAAAAGCGTCGTCATCCCAGCTATCCCATAAACCCTTGACGATCTCGACGAATTCCCTCGCCCGAACATAACGAAGCGAATGCAACGGATGTTCGCGTTTGCCGTAGTTGAAAGCCTCTGCAGAATTGGAAGAAGTCACCACGTTCCATCCCGCTCGGCCCTTGCTTAGGTAATCGAGCGACGCCAACTGACGCGCAACGCTGTATGGTTCATGATAGGTGGTGGTTACCGTGCCGACCAGGCCAATCCGGTTCGTTGCAACGGCCAAAGCCGAAAGCAGCGTTATCGGCTCGAAATCGACGACCCTTGCACTGTAGCTGAGCGTCTCATCATTGAGATTGACCGGAAAAGGAAGCGTATCGGCGATGAAGATCGCGTGAAACAGTCCTCGTTCAGCCGTCCTGGCGAAGGCAATCTGCGCGTCAATGTCAAGACTTGCTTCGGCGTTCGCCCGTGGATATCGCCAGCCTGCCGTGTGCTGGCCTGGAGTCTGAAGAAATGCACCGAGTATGAGCTTGTTTCGCCGTGCCATGCTGTTCTCGTGGATTGCGGAAATGTCGAAGGAAAGCGATGCCGGGACTAGCCCGGCATGCCTGCGAGATCAGCTCTTGCTGGTGCGCCAGTAGGCTGGCGTATCCCAGCTGGGGCCGGGCACAAACCCCTTCACATTTGCCCGCACCGGCACTTGTCCAAGCTGCTGGTAAATGACGATGAATGGCGAGTTGTCGCGCACCTCTTTCTGGAGATCGAGGTAGATTGTGGAACGCTTTGCGGCATTGGCCTCGGTCAGGCCCGACAACGTTTTTTTGGTCAGCTCCGGGACAAGCCAGTGATCGCGCCAGGCCGCGTTCTTGTTAATGGAGTTTTCGCTGTCGTCATCGTTGATCGTAAAGAATGACGCGCTGGCGTGGACGTCAAGGTAATCAGGCGACCATCCAAAGAACACGGCATCGTGCTGACGTCCACGAAACCTTGTCTGCAGCTGCGCGCGGTCGAGCGTGTTCAACTCCACGGTGACACCTGCCAAACCGAAGGTGGACTGCAGTGACTGGCTGACTTCTCTGTCGGGCGAGCGACTGGATACGTCGAGCTTGAGCTTGAAGCCGTCCTTATAGCCTGCTGCCTCGAGCAGCGCCTTTGCTTTCGCAATGTCAAGCGTGTAGGGCGTTTCGTCCAGGGAGCCGCCCGAGCCGCTTCCCCAAAAACTCTGATGAACAGTTGCCTGCCCCTTGAGGATGTTCTTGGTTATACCGTCATAGTCGATCGCCCACCGCAAGGCTTGCTGTACTTTGGCATCGCCCAGCGGCTCTACCCCCTGATTGAGCGCGATATAGTTCACGTCTGTCTTGGGTGTCGAGATGATCGTTATATCTGCGTTCGTCGAAAGCGCCTGTATTTGGTCAGCGCTAAGATTGCGGGCGATATCCACATCACCCTTCTCGAGCAAAAGACGCTGGGTTGCCGCTTCCGGAATATGGCGCAGGACGACATTCTTCAGCGGCACGCTTTCGCGCTTGAAATGCGGGTTAGCCGCAAGAACAACGGCCTCATTTGGGGTCCACCCGGCAAGCTGATACGGCCCGGAACCCGCTGTGTTTTTCTTTAGCCAGCCGTAACCCAGATCACCATCGCTCTGATGCTTCAGGACTTCCTGCTTGTCTACGACTGACGAAACCGTAGATGAAAGAACCTTCAGGAACAGGTCCGGGGCGTAAGGCTTGTCGAGCTTGAGGACGAGCGTTTTCTCGTCAAGCTGGCTAACGTGGTGATCTATGTTGTCCTTCGACCATCCGAACTGCGTCAGGTAGAAAACCGGAGTCTTGCCGAGGCGCAGCACACGTTGCAGCGAAAAGGCGGCATCTTCCGCGGTCAGGCTGCGTCCGGAAGAAAAATATAAACCGTCGCGTATCTTGAACGTAAATGTAAGACCGTCATCGGAAATCGTCCATGACTCAGCTGCTCCGCCTATTGGCTTTGTAAAGTCCGATGGATCGAACGTTATCAAACGCTCATAAACGTTATTGACCACCTCCCCCCCGGTTGCTTCATAAACTTCCGCAGGATCCAGCGTGATCAGATCACTGATATATTTTGCCACAACGAGAGTACCGGAAGGGGTCTGGGCAACTGCCTGGGACGCGCTCAAAGTGAGAGGCGCACCAACTATGCATAGAAATCCAAGTGCTGTGGATTTCAGGAAGTAACCTGCGCGGGCCATTAATGACGCTTTGGCGCGATATGAACTTGCTTGAAAATATGGATGCATTTTGAGTCTCCTGAGTTGCACTCGACGTAGCCTCGGGAGTCAAAACAAGCATCGTTCGTCCCGCCTATCCCCCGTTCCGCGCTTCAGTGAGAAGCATGGCAGGCCAAGCGTAGATTTTTGAGAGCAAGATTGATAACATTTTTGATCTCATTTTCCAGCTGACTGAGAAAGTTCATGCCAATTTCGGCAGCATTGTCACATCATTTTACAAGAGCCCCTCTTCCGCACGCGCTGAAGCCGCCGCATGCGATCGACGTGATCGGAAACGATCATGCTGGTGTACTCGTTGACCTAAAACGCGAGTAATCTTGCGTTCCGACGAGCGATGATTGGGCCTTTTGATAAAGCCGACTCGAGAGCACGTGCGGCAGAGCTGATGTTCTGAACCAATGCAGACCCCGCCTGCGTTGCTATTGTGCATCACAGATGCAGCATACCGCGCAACACCACGACACCTGAGCCAGAAAGTTCGGGGTCAGGGTCAAGTCGCACCTGCAGAAAACTTTTCCGCCCCATGCGGGTGCCCTGTTCGATCAACAGGTTGTTTCCGTTTGTCAGCAAACCGATCGATCCCAAATATGCGCACAAAGGCCCCGCCGCCGTTCCGGTTGCCGAGTCTTCCCAAAGTCCCATCGCGGGGTTGAAGAAGCGAGCGTAAGCGGTCGTCGGAGAGGCGGCATCAAATGCATAAAGATAGCACCCCTGCGCGCCTGCAAGACCGAGCACCTGGATCAGCTTTGCTGCCGAAGGTTCGGCGCGATCGACGCATTGCCGATCGCGCGCCCGGACCATGAGATGGGCAGCGCCAGTATCAGCGGCGCGTGGCGCTGGATCCGAGAAAAGGTCGGCAGTTTTCAACCCAAGTGCCTCCCCCAGAGCATCCAATGAGCTCAGCGGAGGTAACACCCTCAGGGGCGCTTGCTTCATCCGGCCATGGATGCGGCCCTCGCGCGCTTCGATCGTGATGGGCAATATTTCGTCGCCGATCTCCTGCCGGAATGTTTTCGGTGTCGTCAGCTCACCGAGCTGACCGTCGTATCCAAGCCATAACCAGGCGCCCAGAGCGTTGTGGCCGGCTCCGAAAACCTCTGCTCCACTGGCGGTGAATGACCTGAGCCTCCAGTCCGCACGGTCACTTTGCAAGACAAAGGTTGTTTCCGACTGATTGAATTCGCGCGCGATGCGGCGCAGAACGTCATCCTCGAGGTGGTCGGCTCCTTCGACCACGGCGAGAGGATTGCCGTTCAGCGGCGTGTCGGCAAAAACGTCGACCAGTCCTGCGGTGAGATTGACCATAATTTGTCCTTGTGAGATGAGTGGAAGTCGCTTGTGTCGCACAGGATATGCTGGTGACAGCGAGGTTTCAAAATCGCTTTTCTCATGTCTAAGATGAAATGGATTCATCATGACAGGATCAGACATGCCGCCCCTGACGGCTCTTCGCGCTTTCGAAGCCACCGCTCGCCTCAGCAGTTTCAAAGCGGCGGCGGCGGAACTGTTCGTCACGCCCACGGCCATTAGTCATCAGATCCGCCAGCTTGAAGAATATCTTGGAGTGCGCGTGCTCGATCGAACACCGCGCAGCGTAAGTCTCACATCCAAGGGCAAGGAGCTCTATGAGGCGACAGTGTCCGGCTTCGCCGACATCCGCCGATCAGTCGCCCGTCTTCGCGAAATCGATAACCGAAAAGCTTTGACGCTTTCCGCGACCACGGCTTTTCTTAGCCATTGGCTCGTTCCGCGCCTGGCCGAAATCCGCCATGTTCTGCCGGAACTCGATCTGCGCCTGCACGCTTCCGAAACGATCGTGAAATTGCAGCCGGGCGAGATTGACGTGGCGATACGTTATGGCAAGGGGCCATTCGCAGGTGTCGAAGCAACCTCTCTCAGGATCGACACATTCGCCCCGGTGTGCAGTCCTCGATTGAATATTGTTGATCTTGAAGACATCCGTCGGGTCGCGCTCATTCATGTCGATGGCCGCACCGCACCGCGGCCACTGCCGGACTGGCCGCGCTGGTGCGCGGGAGCTGGTATCAGTGGCGTGAACACCACCGCCGGTCTGCACTTTTCCAACGGCTTGCACGCCATGCAGGCGGCCATCGCCGGACAGGGTGTGGCGATTGTCAGTTTGGTACTGGCGGCGGACACCCTCGCCTCGGGCCTGCTGGTTCAGCCTTTCCACCACGTCCTGCCCGGCGACATCTACCATTTCGTCTGCGCGCCTGCCGTCAGCAGCCGCTCCGACGTCGAAGCGCTACGCCAATGGATGAGGATCGAGCTGGACGCCCCGCGTTCTTAGACCTCAACGCAACGTCAGTTTGGCAAACGTCGCCACCGGACTACTTTATGAATTCGCAGTGAACTCGATCGCAAAGAAGTTTTAGGCAACGGTCGAACATTGAAAGTATATTTCTGGTCACAATCCTGTTGGTCACGAATGATAGGCATCAGGCTTAATGGTGGTGATCGCAACAGGAACCGACCGTGCATATGAACGACCTCTCCGAGTATGACGATCTGGATGATGACGACGAAGCAGCGTGGTCTTGCCACTCGTGTCCCATCAAATATCTGAGCGTATTGGCCAGAGGAGTTGCGTTCGCGGTTTTGGTCGCCAAGATGCTTTAAGAACGGCGCTCTAAGCCCCGACGCCGGATAATCAACCACCGCAAAAGGGGACATATGCCCCCCGGTGACGACGTCACCGGGGGCATACTTTTCAGCTGACACCGTGCTGCTATACCGCCGGCGACAAGTTCCTTAAGTCGCTGCAGTGCAGTGGGGATGCCACGTGCCGCCCCATAGTCCTCGCCCGCGTCATTCTCGACCACTTCGAGGACGCCGTCGCCGCCGGCGAGCAGTCGGCACGGCAATGCCCTTGACTTTACTTCACCTGAGTTCAAGGTCGTTATGAATCGGTTCGTGTCCGCAAGAGCAGCGCTCGATTTCAACTGCGATTGACAGGATCACGTGCTTCGTGTGCCAGGGTTTCGCGATGCCCAAGAACTCAATGGGTCAGGGATTTGAGAACTCGCGTCGCCATGTTGCGAAGAATAGATACGCGGCAAGTGGCAAAATCCAGTTGAGCATCCAGAATCATCCTTCGCGTGGAATGCAAGCGTCCGGTCAGCCGATACTTCCGTCTTGCGCCCGATACCATGGCTACGGCTGATGAAGATCTGCAAAAAGCTCGGGTTCGCTTTCTGGCATTATCTTAGCGACGGGTTTGGAAGCCACATCGCTTCTTTCCGCCCCCATGTTACGCGATCCTCAAAGCTGGTGCGATCGCAGGCCTGTTGCCGCAGCCAACTGACCATCGCCTCATTTATGCCGCCCGCTAAGCAAGCTGAAAGTCCGGATCGTTCCAAGACGACCCGGTTGGTTCCGCTTTTTCCGCCATGTATGCTTCGATGGCGCTGATCGATCCCTGTATTCCACTGAGTGCAATAAGCGATTTGTCATTCTCTCCGCTCTTTAACATCGCAGTTATTGCGGTAGACCGTCTGACCTTAAGCCTGGCTAGCAGTTCGCTGTTGTCCATTTCTTTCCCTCCATTGGGTTTGTTCCCGCGGCAAGCGGGTCATTCTCAGGAGTTCCCATAAGCACTAAGCAAACGCGCCGGCAAGCTCACTAGCGTCGGCACATCGCCCATCTTCACAATCATTGAATTGAAGCTCGACAAAATAGCCTGGGTCGCCGACAGCAGTGTCTTGCCTTCCGCCTCATTGTGGCGCTGCAGGAGATCGGTACAGAATGACGCGCCCGGTTGGAATGATCTGGAAAAGATAGTCGAAATTCCGGAAGTTGCCGGTAAGCACACTCGCACCCAATTGCCGCGCCTGCAGGAAAACTAGCCCAGGCGAATGCTCCGGACTTCCAGGCCTTTCTTGCCCTGCCCGCATTCAACAACAACCTTCTGTCCCTCCACCAACAGGCTGAGCCCTGAGCCGGTCAGCGCTGTGGCATGGACGAAGACGTCTTTCTCACCGTTATCGGGAGCAATGAAGCCGAAGCCCTTCTCGGGATCGTACCACTTGACGGTGCCCGCGCTCTCCAGCTGGTCACCTGTCTCGGCAGTGGCCTCGCCCGCGCGGTGCGTATGTGCCGGCGTTTTAGCAATCGGTTGGCCGATTTCCAGGACTTGCACGACCTGATGGCCTCTTTGACTTTCTTCGACCGTGACCTTGAGACGCGTCCCCTCGGAAACACCGCGGCTTCCGGCTGCCTCCAACTGTCGGATGTGCAGATAGGCCTCCGTGCTATCCGACAGTTTGACGAAGCCAAAACCCTTGCTGGCGTTGAACCATATCACCTCCGCCTCGACAGGATCTGTGGTCATAGTCGGCGAACGCTGAAAGTAGCTTGGCTCGGACGTCCGTTCCAAAAAGGAAATGAGGTTATCGTCATGCCGATGCCGGCGTGGCTCGCGATGGTCTCGATATTTGCCCATGATCATCTCGATTGGCATGGAGGGCACACTGCGCTTCCGTGAGGATAATATCCTTATCGGACGACGCGGTCGTGTCAAACGCAAATATGGCCCATGTCTCGCTTTCGCAATGAGATCCCGACGTCGCGACAGGCTCAGAATATCGGCTGCACGTACATGGTTGCAACGACTTCCAAAAGCCTGACTCACCGGTTTACGAAACTTCTCGCAAATGGACGTTTCTATTTTAACTCCCGCTGAAAAGCATGACTCAACCGCGAACTTTAGGCCGAAAGGCGGACATACGGTCAGATTCGTGTACGCGCGCTATCTTTCACATGCGATAGATAGGGGCGCGGATCTATCCAGCAGATTATGTCCCTTCCAAGTCAATCGATAGCCCTCCAATGGTGGTGAATTATCCAGAAAACCTTCGCTAGGGAGAAGCCGAACGTGGGCAACAACGACTTTCTGATCGAATCCTTCAACAATGGTGTCTTATCCCAAGAGCAGTCTGCCAGCGGGAACAACCTCAAAAGCACCGCCGCTTTACAAGTTGCCATCATTCCGGCTTTTCTTTAGTGGCTGAAGGTGCGGCAAAACGTTTGGGGAATGAAACGATGTCGATTGACTGGATCCCAAGACTTCGAGGACACGCGGATCTTGTAAAACGGCTGGTGGAGGAGGTGCCTCAGGCTCTCGACCGACCTGGGCTAAGTCTCGATCACGCCAAACGTTTGCGCGCAGTCATTCAAAAAGGGCAGCGTGATTTTAACGAAGTTCTTGAGCTGATGAATGAACAGGATGTCGACGAGACATACCGCAATGCCGCAGACAACCTTGCAAAGATATGGTGCCATTTCGTTCATGCCGCTGCCGATAAAATTCAGATGCTGGAGGACGAGGTATCTGCCGAAACGGATCATGAGGATGAACAGACTGGAACCGCTGAACCTGGCCGGTCAGCGCGATAAAGCCGCGTTGCACCAGTTGCGAGCGCTGGCTCAAACGACCTCGATGCTATGATGGCCTCGACGTCCCGCCAATCCCTGTAGAACGGCGCTCGCCCGCTTTCTCCCCTCCTCGCGGACAGGGATATACGTTTCGTCTCACGTTCGATGTGCTCGATACGCTACGTCTTGTGTGATCAGGATATCGACCAAGGTAAACAGCCGTCGGGCAGTTCCCTGATCCATATCGACCTTGGATTTGAGGCGCTTTCTCAGCAATTCGGAGGCTTCGTCGTGGATGGCCCGGCGTCCCATATCGATAGCTTCAAGCCTCTCTGGGACCTTGCGCACCACGGCGTCGGAGTAGCTGTCGCAAACTAGTCTGTAATCCTTGAGCAGCCGTCGGAACGGAGTGAGCGACAAATGGTGACAAAGGATGGGCACGTCTTTCTCAGTGGTGACGGTCAAGACAAGGCGCCCATCCATCAATGTGAGGCCCAGGCGGTAGGGGCCACCGCCATGGCCAACTGGAACAAAGGTGTTGTTTTCTAGCAGGTCGAAAATCGCGACAGCCTGTTCGCGCTTTCGTTCTGAATCCCTCTGACTCCTGAAAGAGGCATCGAGCGAGACAGCGCAAAGCCGAAAGCTCGACAAGGACATGGTCGCGACTGTCATCTGACAACCCGTTTCGGTGCACAGGTTGCTCTAGCCGCTTCGCCGAACCGTCTTGTAATGCAGCGAGAAGTGGCTGCCGTCGAAACGGGTCCGACGACAGCCACGTTGCCTTGGGAGGCTAAACGGGTGGAAAATCTCTTTGAAATAGGCGCTGACCGACTGCACGAGCCGCTATCGCTTCCCGTTGCGTCGTAGCTAAGACTGTCGCCGTGATAACTGTTATCGCCGGCACGCCGCGCGATTCTTGCCATTTTCGTCCTGTTGAATCTGCACATATGAAACGCCAATTGCGGCTCCAAGGTTTTGCTGGGTCATGCCAACGAGTAACAGGACTCTCAAAGCCTCTCGCCGTTTTTCCTATTGACGTCTTCGGAGTTTGGTCTGCAAGCCAACTCGGCCCTTCTTCCGTTCGTGCTTTGGTGTCCAGTGAACCAACACCATTTAGTCCGCCTGTCGAACCAAATCCAAAAGGCGATCGCGATTATCATTACGAAGACAATCAAATATGGCCAAACTGATGTGAAATACGGCCCCTCGTCAAACTCTGGTCCGTCGTCATCTGGTCGCATATATCCGCTCTTGGCTTATAGTAACTCGGGGTATTCCTCCTGGTATGCGCTAATCGGCAATCAGCCGAAGCTATTCGATCGGCCACGTTGAACGTCCCAGTATAGGGGGCAGGCGATCGGGCCTGCTTGGGCTACAACGCACATTGACTTGGGTGGTGAGGAACTAAGGCATTGATAAGGGCGCGCGTTGCCGATTGGCAACAGATGATCCAATTGAGCTTTGTGCCGCTTTTCCGCCCCCCTTCTCCCCACGTTGACGATCTGCCGTCCCTCAGCCCCGCCTCAGCGGTTGCCTCATCCTCTGTCAGCATCGCCACTGCGACCTGCAAATGGAAGTGCCAGCCGTGTTTCTTGGACCATGTTACGTCGGGGACGGTCCAGTCGCCGACGACGGCAATCGTTTCGTTCCAGCTACGTGCGGCTTGAACAGCCGGGGGACGCCTGAAGGGAGGGATGTTACTACCGCCCCTATTCTGGTGCGTCAGGATGAAGACATAGCTTCGCAACGTCCTGGTCGACCCCGAGAAGGGATCGAAATCCCTCAGATATCCGAGGCGTGTCGGCGATCAAATATGGCGCTCCATGGCTGACCTTACCTATCTTGCCCCCTCCCCTGACGAACGCCGAGCCATTTCAGAAGATCACCGCGTATGCGCGCAAATCCCAGGCCGCCGTCAACGAGGGGACATCAAACGTCACACCATCATCGGCAACCGGCTGCGCACAGATGGCCCGGAAGGTTTTGGCAATGGCTTCCGCGTCGCAGCCTAATCCTTTCTGGTTTATTGTGGCAGATCAGGGATCGTGCTCTCTTAGTCAAGTTCATTTGGTTCTGAATGGTTCGACGTCATCCGCTATAGTTCTTGCAGATTCCAGGGGGAGGAATCATGCGACACAATCTCGACGCGCGCGAATATAAGCTGCTGTTGAATCCCAGCTGGTTCGCAGAGCCCAGAGCAAACACGTTCTGGCGCGACCGGATAATGCCCATTATCGAGTGCCGGCTGAAGAAGCGCGAGAATGGTGAGTCCCGCGCCGTGGGATCGTTTGGCACCCCGAAAGAGCGTATCATCCGCTTTTGGGATACGCCGAACTGCACTTTGACCGGCTCCGACTTCGCCTTGCGCACCCGAGCCCAAGCGAAATCCGGGGTACCTGAGATAACCCTTAAGCTACGAACGGAAGATTATTTCGTGGTCGCGTCGACGCCACTACCGGGCGCGGCCGGTCAAGGCGAGATAAAGTTCGAGGAGGACATTGCTCCGCTTGAGGTCATTCCATCCGTTCCGGGCACGCCGGTTGTGTTTCCGTCGAAGCATTCCATTCGCAGCCGCTTTTCGCTGTCGACCACGCTAGTTCATGCTTGGCAGGAAATGGACCGGACAACGGCGGTGTTACGGGCGCTTTTCCCAACCCTTGCCGAAAACCTCAAGGCGCCGAATACACTCGCAAGAGAGAGTTCATTGATCGGCGGTCCCGTCATTCATGAATATGTCAGCAAAGGCGCACAAGTCAGGCTCAGTGAGAATGTCACCGGGGATTTCACGCTGACGCTCTGGTACTTCGAGACGACTGATTTCCCGCCTGCTGTCGCAGAGATTTCATTTAAATGTGCAACCATCGCCGGCGGAATGCCTGGAAAGGCGGCCCGCAGGGCACTTGATCTGTTTATTGGCCTCCAAATCGATCTTGGTGATTATGTGAATACCGACCATGCAAGCAAGACGGCGATGGCGCTGCCGAGCGGCTGTGCTGGCCGCAGGTAGCGACAGCACCCCCTCGCCTTCTGAACATGTGCCGACAATCGTCGGATAGAAATATCTCGTAAGAATTGACACGGAGGATATCATGCCACTCGACAACTACGCTGTGCTCAAGGGCCGACCGATCAATAATCGTCTGGCATCCGGCGCAAGTCCGCATTACCAGGTCCTCGTGTCGGAAAATGGCACCCTGCACCGCATCGCGATCAATGTCCGTTCGCAGGATGGCAGCGAAGTCGAGTTCCTCGTCCGGTCGCGATTCGAGCATCCGATCACCGATCTCCTTGTGGAGTTGTCTGAGGGGCTGCACAAGACGCCGAGCCAGCCGGGAGGCGTCGCGCTGGATTTCATCCGCGGTAACCTGATGCAACCTTGGGAACTTGTGCCGTTGCCGCTCTCGGCAGTTGGTCCTGACAATGACCTCAATGAGAAGATCGATGCCTATGTCCAGCGTGCCATGTCAGACGAGGACGCGATGATCTACGCCTTCGGCGAGACGTGGGGACCGGAGCAAGACAAGGCCGACAAGTACTTCGGGTTCAAGCCCGGACGGGGCATTCACGATATTCATTTCAACCAGGGCAACCCTCCCGGAAGGTTTGCCTCGCAGAACGGGCCATGGCAGGATGGCGGACTGATCTTCGAGTTTCCCCGCGAGCAGCAATGGGTCGGCGTCTTCCTGAAATTTCAAACGCAGGCCTGGCACTCGGACGATGGAAACGGATCGCTCATCATTCCCCAGCAAGGCGATCACCCGGGCAGGCCGCATGCGCCAGTCGATCGCGACCGCATCCCCGATTTCGAGGTGCCAGACGGGTTGGTGCGCATCATCGCCGCCTATGTCAATGACGTGAAGACACCTGAACATGAAACGGTGACACTGCTGAATACTGCGGATGTATCCATTGACCTCACCGGGTGGCAGATCAAGGACAAGCAGAAGAATGCGATGGACCTTGGTGGATCGATTGCTGCCGGCGCGACCCAGGTTGTCGAGGTGAAAGCTCCGGTGGCACTTTCCAACAAGGGCGGGCTCATTACCTTGATCAATGCGCAGGGCATCAAGGTTCATGGGGTCTCTTACACGAAAGAACAGGCACGGCAGCCAGGTCGGACCATTCCGTTTCAGAGCTAGAGTCTGCGTTGCACAACCAAATCCGTGTTTGGCCGAAAGCAGCGGCAGATTTCAAAAAATAATGGAGAAGATAAAGAGTGGGAACGTTCAAATTGACAGTGGTCGCGTTGATCTCCATGTCCTGGGCAAACGGTGCCTTGGCCTGGGGACCTGACGGGCATTCCATCGTTGCCGAACTTGCCCAAAGGAGGTTGACGCCCAAGGCTCAGTCCTCGATTGCAGCGCTGCTGGGCTCCGGCGTTTCGCTCGCGTCGATTTCAAGTTGGGCTGATGACTACAAGTTTGTCTTCGGCGGCGAAAAGACACGCCGCTGGCACTTCGTCGACATCGACATTGCGCAAGACGGTGGGGGTACGCCGGCCAACTGCGAGAAGCAGGCTGAAGGTGATTGTATCACTGCCGCGCTCACTCGCGAGGTTAACGTCCTTACCGATGCTAGCGCCTCGATGAGCGCGCGCGAGAGCGCTCTGAAATTCGTTGTCCATCTCATCGGTGATATTCATCAGCCGCTTCATTGCGCCGAACGCAACAACGATGGCGGCGGCAACGGCTTGGCCGTCACCTTTCAGGGCAAGGGCCCCGACGGGAAACCGCTCAATGATGAGATCAGTTTCCACAAGCTCTGGGACGAAACCCTGATCGAGGCGCACACTTTCAGTTGGGGGGCGTACGCTGATGAACTGGAAACGTCCGTGATGCCCGGCCTGAGCCCTGACACGAGATTAGATCACATCAGTAACTGGACAGAGGAATGCCACAAGGCGGGTCAGCAAGCCTACGCCCTGCTCCCGACCCCGGTGGACGGTTCTTCGAGACTGGTTATTGATCAGACATACCAGCAGCGCGTGCAGCCGCTGCTAGACCGTGAGCTGACGCTCGCCGCGCTTCGCCTTGCGGCAGTGCTCAACCAGATCCTCGACCGATAGCGACGTGCGGGACATGGAATTTCATCCGCGCATTTCACTCGCCTGATTCATCCGTGCAGAAAATTAATGGGGGCTGTCGTGGCACATATCGATGAAACGCCGGAATCAACAAATCCGCTTGAACTTGCAACTGCCGCCAAGGAAGCGATCAAGCAGCAGAAAAATCTCGATAAGACCAAAGAGGGTCTGACAGCTGACGCAGCCGCTGCTGCGAAGATGTTGAGTAATGAGTCTCCTGAGCGTATTGCCGTCCGGTTTGATCGTATCAACCGCAAGGATCCGAACGCTATTGAGCGCCTGCTCGGTAAGCGTGACATCGTAAGCACCAACTTCTTCGAGCGCGGGCTCGAAGTGGCAAAAGCCGTATGTCGCATCAAGACCCTCGGCATGCCAGCAACCCCTCCAGACTATGCCACAGGATTTCTTGTAACATCGAGCTTGCTGGTGACGAACAACCATGTCCTGCCTGATCCTGAAACCGCAAGCCGCAGTCTCGCCGAATTCGGCTATGAACTGGACAGGAACTTTGTTGAACGCCGCGGCCGCATCTTCCCTTTCGCGCCGATCGAAGCCTTTTACACCAGCGCCGAACTCGACTTCACCGTCGTAGCGATCTCCCCTATGGCCCACGACGGAACACCGATTACCGATTTCGGCGTGCTTCCGCTGATCCCGATGAGCGGCAAAGGGCTCGCCGGTGAGCATGTCTCGATTATCCAGCATCCCGGTGGCGGTACCAAGCAAGTCGTTGTGCGGGAAAACCGCATCATCGTCCTTGATGAAAAGAAATTTCCGAACATCAATCCGGCGTTCATTCATTATACGGCCGATACCGAATTGGGATCTTCGGGCTCACCAATTTTTAACGATCAATGGGATCTCGTTGCCGTCCACCATCTCGCCGTTGTTGACCTCGACAGATACGGCAATCCCCTCAACCGAAATGACAAAATCTGGACCGAAGCGGACGGTGAGGATGCAAAGAAATGGATCGCTAACGAGGGCATTCGCATCAGCGCGATCTGGGCGCATTTGCAGCGCGCGGCCCCTTTCAATGCGGACGCGGCAAGGATTATGGCAATGCTTGCCCATGAACCGCGCGTCACGTATCAGCCCCATTCTGCCAGGATCGACGCAACCCCACAGAAGTGGGAGACTCTACCCAATGTGCCCGAGGCTCCGGCCTTCGAGAGCACCCGGTTTTCGGATCCGGCTTTTGCTGAATTCATGGGCTACAAACCGGATTTCCTGGGGCAGGATCTGGTCGTTCCCCTGCCGAAACCCAAACGCGAGTTCAGGGGAACGCTTGCCATCAACGAGGATACCGGCGCCAAGGTTTTTAACTACACGCATTTCAGTCTTGCCATGAACGTCGAGCGTCGTCTTGCGGCGTGGACCGCAGTCAACATCAACGGCAAAGAGCTAAAGTCTGCCGCGTCACCCAGTTGGCGGCGCGACAGCCGGTTGCCAGCAAACCAACAGACGTTGGCCGAAGTCTACGGAATTGTTCCCGGCAAAGGTATCCAGATCGATCGGGGTCATCTTGTGAGGCGACTTGATCCGGTCTGGGGGCCGCAGTCCGTAGCGGACAGGGCCGGGAGCGATACGTTTCATTATACCAATTCGGCACCGCAGGAGCATGTCTACAACAGCGAGGTTTGGGGCAATCTCGAAGATTTTGTATTGGCGCGCGCCGAAGAGCGCGATCACAAGGTCAGTGTCATGACCGGACCCATTCTTCGGCCAGATGACGATTTCTACGGTGAAGGCTTAATGGGTGGCCCCTGGCAGATACTCTGGTCCTTCTGGAAGATCGCTGTCTTCAAGCGGCCAGACGACAGCGCCTCGGTGACGGGTTTCGTTATTGAGCAATCGAGGAACATTGCCCCGTTGTTTGAGAGCACAAGATACAATCCTTACACCGTGGATGAAGCCCGCGTCTTCCAACGTCCGATATCACTCATCGAGGATTTGACGGGCCTGGATTTCGGCGATCTGAAAACGATGGACAGAATGGGAAGCGTAGAAACAACCGCGATGGCATCGGCAAGGCCCATTCGCGGTCCGGAAGATATAGCCTTCTGAAGGCCGGGAATAGCAACTGAAGGAAGGCGCAATTTTCAGCGCGTCGGATTTTTTTAAGTCGGGGAGAGCTAGGCATGCGGTTCAAATCAGAAAAGATTGGCGGCTATCAGATCTTCGCCGTGACCGGCACCAACACCGTCTCGTTTGCGATCGACTTCGACAGCGCCGACACAGCTCATCTTCTTGGCTTCGCCATTGAACGCATTGATCTGGAAGAGAACGAGCGCTATTTCCTTTATGGTTTCAAAGTGTTCGAAGAAATCGTTCCCATTCCAGATGAGACCACTTTGGTTACAACGTTCAACCACCCGGTGCAGAGCTTCGTTCACGACGATTTCACGGCCAAACCCGGCCGCGCCTATGAATACCTGTTCTATCCGCTGAAAGGTAAACCCAAGAATATCGATCGCACCGAACCGCCAATCCCGATCGCGGTTCGCACCGAACTCCTCTTCTCCAAGCTCGAACACGATGTGTTCTTCAACCGTGGAGTTGCCAGCAGCCAAGCCTACAAGCGGGAATTCGGCAACCGCCGACCCGACGATCTTGAAGAACCAAAGCGGCAACAAGCTCTCGATTGGTTAAGCCGCGATCTCGATGAGGCGCTCTTAAAATTCATCGGCCAGGCGAAACGCGGCGACACCCTGCTTTGTTGCTTCTACGAGTTCCGTTACGAGCCGGTCGCCGTGGCCCTGAAAAAGGCGATTGATGACCAAGTCAAGGTACGCATCATCATCGATGCAAAGAAGAACGAGATACGCGACAAGATCACCGGCGAGATAATCAAACAAAGCTTTCCGCGGACCGAAAACCTGGAACTCGTTCAGAGGCAAGGCTTTCCTGACGATGCAATTATCCTTCGGGAGGCCCAGCCTAGCAATATTCAACACAACAAGTTCATGGTCTGGCTGGAGGGCAATGGCGACGACGCAAAACCCAACGCCGTGTGGACGGGATCTACCAATCTTTCCATCGGCGGTATCCACGGGCAGACCAATGTCGGTCACTGGTTACGCAACCCCGACATTGCCACTGCCTTTCGTGACTACTGGCGACTTCTCGCTTATGATCCCGGGAGCAAAGGCAAGGATGACCCGGACAGTGCCAGGAAGACGGCCGAGCTGCGCCGAAGTGTGGGCGGGATTAATAAAACACCAGCTACGATCAGCGACATCCCCCTCGGCGTGACACCGGTCTTCAGTCCCCGCGCTGGCACGGGCATGCTGGAGCTGTACGCTCAATTGCTCGACAGCGCCGAACGTCTTGCCTGTATCACGCTTGCGTTCGGGATCAGCAAAGTTTTCAAGGAGCGCCTGGCTGACAACAGCGTAAGCAGCCATCTGGCATTCTTCTTGCTCGAAAAGGAAGACAGACCAAATTCAAGCAGCACGACACCCTTCGTGGCGCTCAATTCGCGTAACAATGTATATGAAGCTTGGGGCAGCTTTCTCCGCGAACCGCTGCATCGCTGGGCAAAGGAGACGTCTGCGGGCCGTCTCGGCTTGAACCAGCATGTGAGCTTCATTCACTCAAAGTTTCTGTTAAGAGATCCGCTCAGCGCCGATCCCATTGTAGTTACGGGCTCAGCTAATTTCAGTGAGCCCTCGACGACCAGTAATGATGAAAACATGTTGATCATCCGCGGTGACCTCCGGACGGCGGATATTTATTTCACCGAGTTCAACAGACTTTTCTTTCACTATTATTTTCGTTCGGTGCAGGAAGTGATGAGCCGCCATCCTGGTCGGGGGGATACGTCAAAGACGGGCTTCAGCGCATTCCTTACGCCCGATGATTCGTGGCTCAAGAAATACACTGTTGGCAGTCTGCGGAGGAAGCGGGTCGAGGTGTTTGCACACATGGCCGGATTCGAAAAAACTGAATAGCTCATCAGGCGAGGAAGAGGATTAAGTACAGCCTGAGTTTGAGGGTACTATGGCCATCAACGGGGCCGCAAACTCAGCGGGTATCAGATTGGGGAGGGAATTGGCATGGGGGATAAGAGCGAGCCGGAAGCCGGAGAAAGCAAAGGCGCAACTCAACAACCGGGCAGCAAACGAGGCGCATTCATGTCTTCTTTGATTGTGCCACTATTTGCACTTCTCGGCGTGCTCGCCACTGGCGTTCTGACGTTTACATCAACTGTTTTCAAAGACAATACGCCCCCTTCGGTCGGAATTCGCGTTTTCGTTGGCAACGGCGTTATCTTTTCGGCTGCAGGTGCACCAAATGGTATGAATGCACCTCCGGGGGTCACCGCTACTATTCCGGTAGGCGAGAAGCTTGTGTTCTTCGCCGATCAAACCTTCGATCCTGATGGGGTCAGTGAGAAGCTGGCGCTCAGATGGTCCGCAGTTTCAGATGCCGAGGCCGATCCCTGCGCCACAGGCGGCCCGACTTGCGCGGGTCGGCAGTGGGCGTGGAAAGCCCCGACGCAAGGGTTTTATCTCATACAACTTGCAGCAACAGATGATGCTGACTGCCCTTACTGGCGGAAACTGGTTTTTGGCGAGGCGGGCTGCAACAAGACGGCGATCGCCAGTGTGCTTCTACAGGCCTTGGCGCCTACCGCCCCGGAAATTTTTATACAGCCGCACCCGACGACACTCGTGTCCGGCGCAGCCATTAAGCTTGATGCCAGCCAGTCTGTTACCTTCGACAAACAGCTCCCCAACTTGGTTTGGACTGTTGATGGAGTGCGCGCGAGCGTTGACAAGACCTTGGATGTTACAGCTCCATTGGCCGGACTTGATAATCAGGTTTTGAATATCGCCCTCACAGCGACCGACAAGTTCGGACACTTCAAACAAGAGAAAATCCCCATCCGTATCACCCAACCGGAATTGGTGACGGCAACAGGAAGTGCTGCCCCAAAAGAACGTACCGAACTGCTATCGGCCGATCAGATTTGCCGGGGCGGCGAACTCTTCAAGCTCACAGCACCTATTACGGTCAAAAGCGGCCCGGTATCGTGCAGACTGCCTGCCAGAATAGTCACCAATGGGTTTGGTCTGGCCATCGAAGCAGCCGAAATCGAAAGTGCCAATACGCACATTGTCAGCTTTGACGAGGGTGGTGGCATCGCCCCGCCGGTTGCCAACGGAAGCAATGGCGCCGACGGTGACAATGGTCGTGGAGAAGGACAAAGCGGCGAAGGCGGCGCAACGGGAGGGGACGGAGCGACTGGAATGCCGGGTCGATCGGCCGGGGAAATCTCCTTGCAAGCGAAAGTTTTCCGCGGCCAGATGGTGGTTGACAATCTTGGGCAGAACGGCGGCCGGGGCGGTGATGGAGGCACTGGTGGCCGTGGCGGTGATGGATCCAAAGGCGCGTCCGCGGTCACGGGAATTTTCGACTGCCGCCGCGGTCCGGGGCGCGGCGGTGACGGAGGAAGCGGCGGTAAGGGCGGTAACGGAGGAAATGCCGGATCCGGCGGCATGGCGGGCACCGTCAGGCTGGAATTCGATCAGTCAGATCCAGCAGCAACCGTAGAGGTCAAATCGCTGGGGGGAAGTCAGGGAGCGCCAGGCCTTGGCGGGTCCGGAGGCAATGGTGGTCGGCCAGGGGCAGAAGGAAACACATCGGGATTCTGCGGTTCGGCGGGCCGTTCCGGTCAGCCTGGGGCAAATGGCTCGCCAGGGTCTTCAGGGGGGTCGGCCACAGCGGGCGCGGCAGCAACAATTCGAGGCAAGTTTGGACAATCCGAGGTTGATCAGGTCGGGGCAGTATCACTGTCGGCGAAATGAACTCCTACCGCCCTGCACCGTGCAGCAGGTTAGCGGATCATTGATGCAATTGTTTGGGGGAATAATATGTCAGAGCAGAAAAAGTTCAAGGATAACGATTGGACGACATTGCGCGCAGCATTCGTACGCGAAGAACTGCGTCGATATCGCATCGCGTCATATGCGCTCCTGAGTATTGCCACGCTAACGTTCAGTTTTCTCGTTCTTCTCGTCACTCGGGATTTTCGGGAGCCCACCTGGCAATTCATTGCGCTATTGGGTTTCGCCAGCGTTTGCGTCGCGCTGCCTCTCTTGAGCAAAGTCAATTTTTCCAAGGACGGGGGCAGCGTAGAGGTTTCCAACCCGATCGAACTCATCGACCAGATGGAAACGAGGGCCCAAGCCGCCCGGAGCGAAAGCTTCGAACAAACGCGAAAACAGATTGGCGCGCTGTCCGTACAGATTTCCGAACTCCTCGCCAAGTTGGAAAATGGCCCTGTTTCGCCAGGAGCACCGAGCGAGCCCGGCTCCAAAGACGCTCTAGAGAAAATTGAACCATCCATGCACGAGATCCGGGCATTGCTTCCGGCACCCACCATTGTCGATGACCCGCAAAAGGGGCGGTTTGGCGGGCAGGAATCCAATCCGTCCAGGGCACTCTCTGCCAAGGTTTCGCCGTCGGATTTGAATCCTCGTTGGCAAAAGGTGATTTTTACACTCAAGGCCACCGACAGAAGGCCCCTGAAAGGCGCTTATGCTTATTTTTTCCTTCACGACACATTCGAACCGAACGCTTATCGCGTTAAAATTCGCCCAGGGTCGTTTTCCGTGTCGTTCGAAGCAACCGCCGTGGGCGCATTCACGGTGGGCGTCATCGCAGACGACGGCGACACCAAGCTTGAACTGGATCTCGCCTCTGCAAATATCGATGCTCCGAAGGACTGGAAGGAGCGCTAATCAAGCCGTCACTGTAGATGCGGCCATCAAAACTGAATCGCAATTTTCTCATCAGAAACGAATGGCCGCTGTTGAGGCCCTTTCGCGGATGGTGTGTGCAGCCGGAGGGCCGATTTCTCAGGCGACGACACTTGGGCATATTCCTGCAAAACGGGCTGATCGCCGCTTGGAGCCGAGTGTGGTTCCATTCGCGGCAGCAGACGATCTGTCAGTGCTGCACTCTGGTCCAGCTTGAACGGAGGCTGCGCTTCGCGACAGCCTGTAGAGCGGTCAACTAACGCTCAACTGATCAGCCGACATTTTGCCAGTTCTTTTGTCCTGCACGATTTCGTAGCTGATCTTCTGTCCGTCGTTGAGTCCGCGCAATCCTGCGCGCTCAACTGCGGAGATATGTACGAACACATCTGCATCGCCGCTATCGGGCTGAATAAATCCGAAACCCTTTTGCGAATTGAACCATTTGACTGTTCCAGTAGCCATTTTAAAGTCCTTCTGTTGGAAATGACAGCGTATCGACGGTGCGAGACAGGATCAAGCCGTGGTTTTGCCGAGGGACGGGATGCCCCAACCGCCAAGCCTTCCAAAGATAAGCATGCTGACCGAAGACCTGACGTGAAGTGGTCAACGCGTATCTGAAACCGTGCGCCGCGGGTTGATGCAACTGATACCGACCGATTAAGTCGGATTACCTAGTTGATCGCACCATCCGACCCGATATGCTGGCAGTGCTGGCGGTCTTGCCGGTGGTCATTTCCCGGTTTCAGATACGCCTTTACGGGACAATGGCCCTTCTATCCCTCCCAAGAAGAGACCCGCTGAGGGTTTGAGGTCTGGCGGAAGCCCGCGCTTCTTTTCACACGCCAGACCTCTTTGGGTTGCAACGCGGTTGGGAACCAATGCCAATATTGCGCCCGACACTTTTTCGGTCGCCGGACCTGGGTTTAAACAAATGTGCTCAATTGCGGTCTATTGATGATCATCGCTTAATATTACGGTACTGAGCGACATGAGGTAGGGGAAAAATGCAACCTGATCCGCTAGATACGAGAGATTTGCTGATAATTACAGCTCTGGTCGCAGTTGCAATTCTTGTATTCAGCACAGCTGTATCCGCCATTAGCGAAGCCAAGCCCAAATTCGTTGCACCTCCGGCGGTTGCCCGCAGGTGAGTCATACTGCCAATGAAGTGCACGCCAGGCGGACAAATCTTTGCTTTTTTGATCCCGTTTGTCAGCCATACTCATGTTCGCCGTTCTGACTCCGGTGGTGCCCGCCATGGCCGCCTTTGCAGGTTTTTGCGGAATTATCTACCAAATACCACGAAATATCATCTAAGCTATTGATGGAATTCAACAAATTACTCGCTGAGAAGGCGATTAATCACATCTATTCAGGCATAATCTGGCATCTAATCGGATAGAATTGGCGCGCTGGATACGACCGCGCCTGAGCGTCTGAAGGTATTGCGAATGATCGCGACCATCGAAAGCATTGGCTCTTGGCATCGCACAGATGGAAGCAAGCTATCCGACCAAGAAGTCGAGCGCCTTCTGGCCAACCTTGAGATCAAGCGATTTCACAAATCGCGACGAGCAGGAGGTTGATTGCGCCGAGGCAATGGAAACCGTTGCCTGTTATTCGCGACCAGTTCAAGTATTTGACATCAGCAATTGTTGAAAAAACTAAAATTCGATTCGAATGATCCAGAGTTGCCATTTTCCCCGCTCACCGTTTCAAGGGTTCCATGAAAGCTGCAAAACCATTCATTATAGAAATCAAGTGCAACGGACGTCGCGCTGTTATTAAAGACAAGGCAACGCTCTGAGACGCAGAACAGCTGAAATTAGCGGCAGCCGAAGATACTGAGAACTTATTGAACGAGCCGTCTGCCCCCACACAATCAAAATGAGCTTGCCACAGCCCCACTATGGCGATCGTCCCCCGCCATGCATGCCCGAGCGACGTCGTCATCAAGGTCTTGTTGAGCACATGACCGAGCTGAGGCGTGCTCGCGGGGTCTATTTTTTTAAGGCAGCCTCGATCATTTCTTTAGCCTTTTTCACGCTCTCCCTTACGGCAAGGAACAATTTCGGAGAAAACTTCAATACAGATTTTGCCTTCTCGTGCGAAATTGCGGGGTTGCTTTTCTCGACGTCGGTTACCTTCTTCACATTGGCGATCATTTTTATTTCGGCGTTTGGCGGGGTGAATTCGACCATCTTGGACCCTCCCCCTTCCAGTTTTTCAACAAGTTCATCGAGGGTGTCGATAGAGTATAGTCTATCATCTCCAAGACGAACAAGCCTGGCTCCTTTCCACTCAAAGTCAAAAGCTTCACGAA
Organism: Phyllobacterium chamaecytisi; assembly: GCF_020164455.1. Taxonomy (GTDB): domain Bacteria; phylum Pseudomonadota; class Alphaproteobacteria; order Rhizobiales; family Rhizobiaceae; genus Phyllobacterium; species Phyllobacterium chamaecytisi. The sequence continues at coordinate 204,773 of NZ_JAIQWW010000008.1, read as the reverse complement.
TCCATAAAACGTCGTCCGCGTCGATGTATTCGATATCGCCTGCCGGCATTCTAATAGCAATTAACATGAACTTTCCCTCCCGTTTGATACGGCGGCTTACCCTCTCGCCGGTTTTTCCATTCGAACTCTAGCTACGTACATTTAGTCAACCACTGCCGCCGCTAGTGAATGCGTCAGTATTCTTGGATCGGTCGACAACACCAGACTCATGAGGTTGTCGTTGGCTGTTGGGTTTGCGAGCGGTGTGTTGCGAGTTGCGGGTCTGGTAGGTCTGCTGTTTCACCCCGCGGATCCGTATCGACAAGCGGCCTTAGGCGCATATGCATTTTTGGACGCGGCGATCGTCCCAACGGTGCTGAATTGTCGAACGTTGCGTCCGGCATGGCGCGTGTCCGGTCAGCCATCTGACACGCGAGTTTCTCCAATTTGTTGGTAAATGTCTTATAGAAGCGCCGCGCGGCGGGAGACGCGTCATAACCGACGCCATTTGTGGGCCGGGCGATCAGGCCACTTAGCTTCGTCTCTCTGCGGAGGTCTGCTGCCTTATCGGAGGCGTCCCGCGACGTTACAAATCGGCGAGACAGGTCCTCGAACGCCGCCATGAAATTGCGGAACCTTATCCATCTATGACTGGTGAATACTCTCGGGTTATCCAGTTGACCGGTCTCTGGATCAGTCATTTCAAACGGATCAAACCTCGCGGCGATCAACATTCCCGCAGCCCTTCCGCGGAAATCGAGCTCCAAAATCGTCTGCGCGGGCATGTCGAGGTTTACCCCACCCTCATTCTCGCGAAGCGCGATGTTTACAACACGTTCCCGAACCCCAGGGGCAACAAGCATCTGATTGTCGCTCCAGCAACGCGACGTGTTGAAAAGAGTCTTGAAGAAGGCGACAAGGGGCATCCCGCGGGATTTCTCAAACGCGGTGAAGGGCGCGACGGGCATCTCGTCGCCCTTGTTCATTGTGACAAATCCCCACACGTCATCATGCGGCTTCGGGTCACCAGGGCTGACTTGAAGAGGATGGGCGGCCATGCGTTCCTGGGACTGCGATCGAGCAATGGGTTTCGCTTCCTCTTTGGCACTATGCGCCAGATCAGCTCCGCTCTGGTTTGCCTCTTCAGCGGAAAGAGCTCGAACCCTGGACGCTTCGGCGTCGAAATCAATCAAATTCAGACAAAAAGTGGGCCGTGATGGGATCGGGCTGTCAAAGAAATGGATTGGAAAGTTTGACGTCAATCCCCCGTCTGAGAACCATACCTTGCGCAACTTAAACTTGCCCTCGTTGTCCTTCGTGGCGAAGTCTGGGGTGTGTAACGGTACCGCGGACAGGAGAAATGGAAAGCTAAGCGACAAGCGTGCGCCAAAGACAACGGGCAGTTCGCCCGGCTTGGGCAATCGGATAAAATTGGGATGAAGCCTCGCAACCTCCTTTTCGTAGTCACCCTGGTGCTCCTCCATCCATCGCACGATCTCGCCTGGGAAAAAGTCTTTCAATATGGCGAGATCTGCATAAAGCGCCGATGGGCTCTCCAGAAAGGGAATCTGTGCGGTTCGGTTACGGCTGATGTCGCTGGCGATCATCGCGAGTTCGATCGACCGCGGGCTGGAGTCTCCAGCCGAGGTTGAAGGTGCACCCCCCGTGGGCAAAGGAGCGCGCCAAAGGTCACCAAACGTTAGCGGGCCATCCAATTTACCAGATGCGTCTTGTATGACGCGATGCATCCAAGGAGTCAGGCCATCAAAGGTTGCCCCAGCGCCGCCAAGTGCGGGGTTGGTGTTGCCGGTACACACGCCATAGTAGTTGCTTTGCCAAGCCACCAGCCAGTGTCTCACTAGCATGTAAGCTACGGTCAGCAGCCAGACTACGATCATTGCCAATCCCGAAATAGGAAGGGCGATGAAAAACGGCAGGACGGCATTCGCAAGTAGAAGTGCGCTGAGTAAGTAGAGACCTGCGAGGGCAACGATGATGAGTGGCAAGCAGAATTGCCAAGCGGTCAATGTTAGGCTCATAACATCGGCGAGTTTTTTCCATACATTCCCGTCGCCAACGATCGGGGTCGCCAAGGCCATGAGCGGCCTCGTTGATTTTTCCGGGGTGAATAAATGAAAGAGGCGCGAGTGATTTCCGGAGCGCTCAGCAAGGGTTTTAGAGATCTTGCCAATTTGCCTGAATGTTTCTTGTTCAGTCCTGCCGTTCCGCCGTCCAAACTCGGCCGCAGCAGTCACCGCTGCGGCTATTGCGCCGACAGACGTCCCACCGATGCTTCGAAAAGAATAACGCCGTGCAATCATCTCGACAGCACCGGGATAGATGATCCCGCTTGTCACACCTCCCGCCATCACGATGTCGCATTCTAGTCTTGCCGCCGAACCGGCGTTGACAGTTTCAGTACTTTCTCGATCTCTCTCAAACTGTCCAGGATCGTTCATAGCCCCTCCCCCCTTATCAGAACTGCAAGCCAATCGAATTACGCGTCAAAAGACGCGACCAATGTGTCTGCGTAATTCGTCCAAATCTGTCGTGCCGCCTTTAGCCGACTGCAACGCCATGACGGCCGTAGCCACGGCCCTCGGGCGCGACGTTGTACCGATGGCGCGAATGCGTTCATGATTGCCGCCCATCTAACGGGGGCAGTTCAGGAGTTTGTATGCGACGGTAGACCTGAGCAATTTCAACGACGGCGGCTCAGGTTCAAGTTCTTCCCCACAGTCCATAGTACAGCGGATAGAACAAAACAAAAATAATCCAATCAGGTTAGCTCCATGTTTGATTGACGCAGCTTGCCAAAGCCTTCCGCAGGTGAGAGCATCCGAACTTATGACAAAAGCTCTACCCGCGAGGCAACCGCGGGAATGCGGATTCATTGGGGGAATTCACATGGACTTGTCGAATGCCAGCCAGTTGGAACTCACCATCTCTTCAATCTTCAACGAGGAAGCCAGCAAGGTTTCTGCAGGTCTGGGACCTATTGCGCGAGACGCGGCACAGCCACTTATCGCACCTGGCCGGACATGGCCGAATGACGAACTAAGGAACGTCGATGTTGAGATGCTCCGAAAAGCAATCCGCAGCGTCGTCGAGGAACTCCAAAGCCCGTCGAGGCCGTCACAATCGGTAAATAGCTTTACCGTACAGGAGGCACTCCTGAAGTCGACATGTCACTATCTCTGGTTTTGCTAAGGAGATGGGAATATGCCCGACAAGGAAGGTCTGGTCACGGCCATCGAGTTCACCAAATTCGTTCTGACATTGGACGGTGCTCTTATCGCTTTTTTGACTGGCACGTCGTTTCTTGCGCAAATTGATCCTGGATGGGAGAGAACTGCCCTCATCGTCGCCCTCATATTGTTGGGGAGTAGTCTCGCCGCGGGTGTCCTTGTTTACATGCGTGGCGCGACAATGTTGAGCGATCAAAACTATGACCTTGCCGACCGCGGTCTTAAGATCCCGGGTATGATAAACGTTATTGGTTTTGCCTCTGGCGCTGTTGCTGTGGCTGTGCTTGCGATTGTAGCGCTTGTGTTCCAGCCCCCGGAGGCCGCCAAGAGCAATCCGCTGCCATTGGTGTGCATCATGTGCCGAATGTAGAAATGTACGAGGGATCGATGCTGGCCCAGGATTGGTTGAATCAAAGGAAACAAAGCCTTGAACTGATGGAGTGGCTCCTGGCTTTCCAGCCGAAGGAACTTCCGCCAGACCTGAAAGAACAACTGGTTCGTATCGGCATCAAATCACTCTCCCCGGCCGAAGCTTATTCTGCTCTCATGGGGATGGATTGGGCACTTAGCGAGTTTAAGACCCTGTTGCCGGCACTCGCCCCTGAAATCCAAGAATGCTTGAAATTGTCGGACCGGCTGGCCGTGGGGTCAGTTCATGATACGGAATTCAACGGGTTCGCTATAAACTTGAAGGATGATCAGGGTATCGCTATTGTTTTTTTCTCGGGGGCATTTTTTACACTCAACATGGCCGCGGGGTTGTTATGCCTTGCCGCTGAGCCTCAGTTTCAAACAAGAATATGTGACGCCGGCTCGCTCACCTTTGGCATTCCAAATTCGGAATCGATACGCCTGATGCGGGAGGCGCAGCTGCGATATTGGTGGGATTCGCTAAAACCTTCGCCGATCGAGTTTGTCTCCTGGAACCTGCCTCACTTTGTGAGAAGATATTGTGATCTTGGCGTAAGCGACACACCGGATGCGTTGCGCCCGTTCGAGCCACTGCCCCTGCCCGGGGATCCGAAGCGCTATGGACATCCTTTGGAGGCCTCCAGCTATCTGGCTGCTTACGGGAGACGGTTCCTGTTGTTGCACGAATGCGGGCATGTTGCACTTAATCATCTGACCGCAGATGAGAAACCGGTAAAACCGATAGCCGAACGGGAGTATGAGGCCGATCGGTGGGCCTTTGAAAACTTGATATACGCCCATAAGACCGAACAGGAAAAGGCCGTTTCCCTCTTGGGCGCTTGGATGGTCCTGACAACATTGAAATGGTTCGAAGAATATGCGCCTATTGAAGCAGGTAGCCATCCTCCTGCGGCAAGTCGGCTCGATCGATTGATCGTCTTCGTAGAGGATGAAGCCGACACAAGAGCGGAGTTTCGGGATGACGCCAGCAGATTGCTGCGTCAAACGGCCAAGCTCGCAGACGATATGCATCAGGCGTCGGAGCAGATGAGATCTGACCTGGCACAGATCGGCGACAGCCTTTGGTCTTGCATCGAGCTTTGCAGTCTGGAAGGCGATACCACGGCCTTTCGAGATCAGTTTCCAAGGTGGCTCCTCCAGGGTGTGCCTGACAAACTTTCAAGGGCATTTGCGAATGCCAGGAGGCGGGTCGCGGAGGAAACTGCCTCAGCCGCAGAGATAAATCCGCAACTGGCGCTTAAGCAAGAAATGCTCGATTGGGCTCTCCGGGCGGCCACGCATTCCAATTCACAGAGGCTGGCTGCATTTATCAGGGCAACAGACTACTACGCGGACCGAGCGACCTAGCGCGCAACGGCATCTGCAATACTAGGCGAATTTCTGGCATACCAACTAGGCGAACTACCGCCAGTTTTCAGGAAACCCACCCTTCCTGATGTTCGACTACCGAGAAGCTGGCAAACCTCAACGCCGAATCATATTTCCTTGGGCCACCCCGTCGGATTTGTAAAAGATTGATGATTGTTGTCGAGCATCAGAATGCGCGCGTCTGCGAAACGTAAACCTTTGTCGAGGTAGCTTTTTTGACAAGCAAAAGAACTCCAATCCCATTGATTTGGCTTCATCATGTTGATTGACAGCATCAACCACGCGATCGTCGTCCAACCCAAGATGATGTTGATGCTGTCAACTTGTCGACTGCCCGCGCCGAACCAGTCATTGATCTAACCGTCGGGGAGCAGTTGAGATGCCCCGTCAGGGGTCGTATTGACCCGGACTGCCAGGATTGGAAGCACTCTCATTCTACTGAGACGGATGAGGAAGGATATCGCAGCGATTAGCGCGTCCAGTGGGCTGTGCAATTGCTGGAGGCTCAGGATGGAGCCTTAACCCAAGATTGCTGCGCATTTCGCGCGGACTTTGATAGCGTCAACCTCCGAGTGCGGGCAAAGCAATTCCTGTTGACGCTATGCGTAGCCATCCGCTGTCATCGCTTTTTCGTCGATCTTACAGCGAGCACATTACGAATAGAAAAGCTGGAATGGATCCGCAACACCCCAGGTAACGTCGACAGGATCTCCTTATGAATGCGCTCGAATTCCCCGGCGTTTTCTACTTCCACCCGCAGCAGGTAATCAGATCCACCGGTCATCAGAAAACACTCCCTGATCTCAGGATGTTTGCGTACAGCCGCCTCGAACCGGTCGAGGTAATCCTCGGTCTGCCTTTCAAGGGTGATATTAATAATCACCGCGATCGTCGCATCCGTATTTGCAGTATCCACCAGCGCCATGTAGCCACGGATCACTCCGGCCTGTTCCATAATTTTGATGCGGCGCAAACAGGCGGATGGTGACAAGCCAACTTCGGACGCAAGCTTGGTATTGCTCATGCGCGCATCAAGGCGCAGCAGTCTGAGAATATTCCGATCGATTGTATCGAGGCCGGCCATGAGCGATTACTCCAAAATTTCGCGGTTTCTTCTAAGAAACATAGAATTTTGAAATTATCAATTACGAATTAATGGGAAATTCGATGATCATTTCAATATGCTCATAGAGGTCTAGAGTTAAGAGAAACCACAGATGCGAACCGCAAGACTGGAACATGCAAACTATTACGGGTCGGTTTTGGAAGGTTCTTCCGGCTATCTAACAATCGATCTTGGGGCGCTTGGCCGCAACTACGAAAAGCTCTCCTTCATGCTGACGCCCTCCCGTGCTGCGGCCGTTGTCAAGGCGGATGCTTACGGGCTCGGTGCCGAACGGGTCGCAAAGACTCTCTACGGCAAGGGGTGCCGGCATTTCTTCGTCGCCCAGTTCGTTGAGGCTGTCCGACTTCGCCCTGCCCTCGCCTGCGATGCCAAGATTTTCGTGCTTAACGGCTTACAACCGGGCAACGAGATCGCCTGTGCTGAAAGCGGCGTCATCCCGGTTCTCAATTCGCTGGAACAGTGGCGGCGATGGTCTGCCGCCGCCGCCAGCGTCAAGCGCACCCTCCCGGCGGTGCTGCAGTTCGACACCGGCATGTCCCGGCTCGGTTTTCCGCCGGAAGAAACGGTAGATCTGGCGTTGGCCGTCAAGGACAGCGGCAATGTCGAGATACAGTTCATCATGAGCCATCTCGCCTCGGCCGACGAATTGGACAGCGATCAGAACGGCGAGCAGCTTGCCGAGATGACCCGCATCGCCGATGCGTTCCCAGGCTTTGATATTTCCGTGGCCAATTCCGGCGGCATTTTCCTGGGCAGTGACTATCACCGTGTCCTCGCCCGTCCCGGTATCGCGCTCTATGGCGGCGCGCTGACGGCTGGAGAGCCGAACCCGATGGAGCTCGTCATCAGTCTCGATGTCGCAGTCGTCCAGACCCGCATCGTGCCGGCCGGCACCAAGGTCGGTTACGGCGGCGCGTACGTTACGCAGGGTGAAACGCGCCTGGCAACCATCGCCGCCGGCTATGCCGACGGCCTCCCGCGTAGCCTGAGCGACCGCGGCGCGGTCTACCATAATGGCGTACGCCTGCCGATCGTCGGTCGCGTGTCGATGGACAGCATGACTGTCGACATTTCCGCACTAGCCGCGGGCACGCTGACGATAGGCAGCCTCGTTGAAGTCCTTGGTCTGAATCAAACGCTTGAGGACCTCGCCCACGACGCCGGCACCATATCCTACGAAATCCTGACCGGTCTCGGTGACCGCTATCATCGGCAATATCGCTGACATCAGCTGCTGCATCATTGGGGAAAACATGAAAGTCATCGTTCTCGGAGCCGGCATCATCGGCGTGACCACTGCCTATCAGCTCGCCAAAGCCGACCATGAGGTCACTGTCATCGACCGGCAGCAGGGGCCGGCACTTGAGACGAGCTTTGCCAACGCCGGCCAAGTTTCCTTCGGCTATTGCTCGCCATGGGCGGCGCCCGGCATTCCCATGAAGGCGTTGAAATGGCTGTTCATGCAGCACGCCCCACTGATCCTGCGACCGAAGTTCGACCCCGCCATGTTATCGTGGCTGGTGAAGATGCTGGCGAATTGTACGTCCGAGCGCTATGCAATCAACAAGGGCCGCATGCTTCGCCTGGCAGATTATAGTCGAATTGCGTTAGCCGAGGTGCGCGCGGAAACCGGTATCGCCTATTACAAGGGCATGCAGGGCACGCTGCAGCTTTTTCGGACACAGCAACAACTCGATGCGTCGGCGAAAGACGTCAAGGCTTTGGCGGCCGACGGTATCCCTTACGAAGCTTTGGACCGCGATGGCTGCGTCCGTTCTGAGCCGGCGCTTGTTCATGTCCGCGACAAGATCGTTGGCGGTCTCTTAACGCCGAGGGACGAAACAGGCGACTGTTTCAAGTTCACCAATGCACTGGCCGCGTCAGCAGATCGCATGGGTGTCCGCTTCCTCTACAACACGGTCGTCAAACGGCTTGATGTCGAGGGAGGACGGCGCGTGCGCGGGGTTGCGACCGATCGCGAACGGATGATAAGCGCAGATGCGGTCGTGGTGGCATTCGGCAGCCATTCGCCACTCTTCTTGAAACCCTACGGCATCAAACTGCCGGTCTACCCGGTCAAGGGCTATTCATTGACAATCCCTATCACCGATGCGTCGCGGGCGCCGGAATCGACAGTGATGGACGAGACCTACAAGATCGCGATTACCCGGCTCGGAGACCGTATCCGCGTCGGCGGTATGGCGGAAATCTCCGGCTATACCAACGACCTCGGCCAGGCCCGCCGCCGCACGCTGGAACACTCCGTTACAGATCTCTTCCCCGGCGGCGACGTTTCCAGGGCGACCTTCTGGTCCGGCCTGCGACCGATGACCCCGGATGGAACGCCTGTCATCGGCCCGACGAAGATCGCCGGCCTCTTCCTCAATACTGGCCACGGCACGCTCGGCTGGACGATGAGCACCGGTTCGGCTCGCGTCGTCAGCGATCTTGTCGGCGGCCGTAAGACTGAGATCGACGCCACCGATCTGGCGATCCTCCGGTATGCCTAAAACAACAGTCGAAGAACTTCCATCAAGGATTAGAACATGCTGACAGAAATCAAGACGAATGGCGCACCCGCAGCGGTTGGCCCCTATTCCCAGGCGATCAAAGTCGGACAGCTGCTTTACGTATCGGGCCAGCTTCCTATCGACCCTGCCACTGGTGAGTTCAACTCCGATGATCCGGTAAAGCAAGCAGACCAATGCCTGCAAAATATTCGGGCGATCGCAGTTTGCGGCTGGCACCGACCTGTCCAAGACAATCAAGACCACGGTGCTCCTGACCGATCTCGGCCAGTTCGCAGATATCAATCGCGTCTACGCCGGATTTTTCGGCCATCCTTTTCCGGCTCGCGCGTGCTATGAGGTCAGCGCACTTCCCAAAGGTGCAAAGGTCGAGATCGAAGCAATAATCGGGGTGGAATAAACGGCAAGACCTCCGCTTGCCCAAAATTGTAGAGTGCTAGTATGTTGAAGATGCCGAACGCTCTGACACGACGTCTTAAAGATCCAGGAGTATTCGGCATGCTTGATCGCGTGTCGGCACTGGGCAATGTCGTCACCAAGCGCACCTTTCAGGTTTTCAATCCGTCGACCGGTGAGTTGCTCGCCGAACTGCCTGATATGGGCATCGAGGAAACGCAGGCGGCGATCGAGCGGGCTTATGTGGCGCAAGCCGGATGGGCGGCACTCACCGCGCGCGAGCGCTCCGACGCGCTCTGGCGCTGGCACCAACTGATTGTCACCCATACAGACGATCTCGCCGCCGTCCTGACGGCCGAAATGGGAAAGCCGTTTGCCGAGGCGAAGTCCGAAGTCTCGCACGCCGCCGCCTATCTGAAGTGGTATGCCGAGGAGGCAAACCGCATCTATGGCGAGACGATTTCAGCCCCCTCGACCGACCGACGCATGCTTGTGATCAAGCAGCCGATTGGCGTAGTCGGCGCGATCACGCCGTGGAATTTCCCGGCCTCCATGGTGGCGCGCAAGATTTCCCCGGCGCTCGCCGCCGGATGCACGATCGTGCTCAAGCCCGCCGAACAGACGCCGCTCGTGGCAGGCGCAATGTTCGCGCTCGCTCATCAGGCTGGTTTGCCTGAAGGCGTGGTCAATCTGATCTACGCATCGGAAGGTGACGCCGTTGGCCGAGAACTCTGTTCCAACCCAAAAGTCCGCAAGGTCAGTTTCACCGGCTCGACTGAGGTGGGGCGGCAGCTGATGCGGCAATGCTCGGACCAGATCAAGAAAGTCAGCCTCGAACTCGGCGGCAATGCGCCCTTTATCGTCTTTGACGACGCCGATGTCGATGCGGCCGTCGACGGTGCTATCCAAGCAAAGTTTCGCAATGCCGGGCAAACCTGCGTTTCAGCGAACCGGATCTATGTACAGGCTGGCGTGCACGACGAATTTGCGGACAAACTCACCGAGCGGGTGCGCACGCTTGTGGTCGGCGACGGATTCGATCCCGACGTTTCGATCGGCCCGCTGATTGATACGAGGGCCCTTACAAAGATCCAAGGTCATATTACTGATGCGCTGGAGAAAGGCGGTGTTATTCGCTGTGGCGGCCGACAGGTCGGCGGCGGAGGCACCTTTTTCCAGCCCACAGTTCTGACCGGAATAACCGGGAATATGCTGCTCGCCCAGGAAGAGACCTTCGGCCCGCTGGCACCGATCATCCGTTTCGAGGATCCCGAGCAGGTGGTGCGCCAAGCCAACGACACGATCTACGGCCTCGCCGCTTATTTCTATGCCTCCAGTCTCAAGCGTGTCTGGCGTGTGGCCGAAGCACTCGAATACGGCATGGTTGGTATCAATACCGGCCGCATGTCGTCGGAAGCGGCGCCCTTCGGCGGCATGAAACAATCCGGAATCGGTCGTGAAGGGTCCCGTCACGGCCTGGAGGACTACCTCGAGATGAAATATCTTTGCATGGGTGGCATGTAGTCGCCCAGCACGGGAACACGGACATGCAAAAAGATTGGTAAAGGACGCGAGGCGGCATTTTCCAAAGTCATGAAAGGACTCGCGCCGTTGATCTTCAGCGCGCAGGTGACATATAAAATTTTCGTTGGGTCGACATGGCCCAACCGGCACTTCAATCTCCACCAGATTGCATTTGGAGTTTCCATAGTTAAGGAGTGCGAGCGCTTGATAACGTTCGACGGCTGTGGCCACCGACCGCTGACGGAGGTTTCCCGGCCCCTCCCTCCCGCGCCAATCCCGTGAGCTAAAAACATAAAAAAACGGTGAGCTTTGCAGCTCACCGTTCTGTGAGAATGTGGACTGGAGATCGATCCCATCTTCACATTTTGGTACTGCAGTCCTTCTACAGCACCAAACTCAATTTGATTGTCGTTGTTTAGATGGGTGCGGGGGCATGCGCCCCCGGACCTTGCAGAATCGGGCCTAGAAATTACGCTGGAAGCGGATCATTCCACCGAATGCATCGTCGTTGCCGCCATTTGCTTCAGAGTTTACCTGACGAGCACCATCAAACTTGGTGTAGTTGATTTCTGGCGTGATCACGAAGCCAGGAACCAGTTCGTAACGTACGTGGCGTTTATCAACCAAAGACAGCAATATCGTTGTATCTCGTTGATTAATATGCGATTCTTCGACTGAATACCAAGGGAGAGCGCTATGACCCAATCGATACTTGATGTGCTTGCCAACATTCGGACAGTGGATGAAATGGTTGCTGCTTTCCGGGATGAAAGACGATGTCGCAGGTTGCTGGAAAGCATGGTGTGGCCGGACGGCAGAATTTGCCCGTCGTGTGGCTATCGACACTCGATAGCGATTGCCGGGCGCAGTACGAATAAACGGCGGGCTCGCCCAGGTCTTTATCAATGCTCGAGTGGGGAATGTCGTTTTCAGTTCACGGTGACAACGCACACGCCACTGCATTCGACCAAACTGCCTTTGCGTGTCTGGTTGCGGGCCATGTGGTTGTTGCTTCAGTCGGACAAGGGCATGTCGTCGGTACGGCTAGCTGAGACCCTCGGGGTCAGCCAGCCGACAGCCTGGCGGATGGGACATGCATTGCGCCTCATGGTGGCACGGGAGCATATGCTTGATGGCACCGTAGAGATCGACCATTTTTATCTCGGCGGACGTGCGAGAAAGGAGAAAGACGCTCCTCCTCCAGGTCGGGGCCGAAAGGGTCAGGTAAAGACAGAGAAAATGCCAGTTTTGGCGATGGTGCAGCGTCCGGCGGGCAGATCACCCGGTACTGCGGCTGGTGATGCAAGGGCCACAATTGTGACAGGTCTTTCATTGCGCGCGGCAGAACGCGTGATTGAAACGCAAGTTGGGTCCGACACCCATTTGATGAGCGATGAGGCAAAGGCCTTTATCGCGATCGGCGAAAGCTTTGCCGGACATGAGACCGTGAAACATGCCAGTGGCGAATATGCCCGTGGTAGTGTCCATGTCAATTCGACCGAGGGGTTCAACTCTCGTGTCCGACGGACCATTGCCGGTGTTTTCCATCACATCAGCCCGCAGCATGCTGATCTGTATTTCCATGAAATCGGCTTCCGCTGGGCCCAGCGCGTCGTAACCGGCAGCGTTGTTCGCAAGACCCGGCATGGCCGAGAAATGGTAAGAACTCTATGGTCGCGAGTCCCGCCGGCGCTGCAACTGCCGAATGTTTTTCGCGCTGCTACAGGACGTCAGATGCGCAGAAGTCCAGATGGCGGGATCATCCTTAAATCAACCGTAGCTGTCTTTGGTTGATAAAGGCGACGTACGTTAAGAGCGAAAGCGTAGGTGCCTTCGGATTCGTAAGCAGCCTGCGCGTTAATGGTTGCCTTGTCAGTAACCTTGGCTGACAAACCGCCCCAAGCAGCCCAATCACCTTCCCAAGCACCGAAGAAGTTACGGTTGTTCAGATTAACGACGGCTCTGCCGGTAACTGGACTAATCGTATAGCTGTCGTCGTAATCGGACTGATAGCCGCCCATGATGAAGGCGGAGATCGTATCGGAGAACTTCACATCCAAACGCAACTTCGCAGCAACGTCTTCAACGTTGGAGTCATAACCAACAACACCGGAGATCGCGCCCCAGCCCTGTTCGAACTTCGCACCAGCAATAACGTGTGGCATGTAGTCTTCGATGACATAGTTGCCACCGAGGGCGCTGTCGCCGTCCTGTCCCTGTTCAGCAGCGATGATCGCCGAGAAGCCATTGCCGCCCTTGAATGTGTAGCTGACCTGGTTGCTCGTGCCCGACTGGTAGTTGATCACGTCATCGTTGATGACGTTGCCAGCATAACCGGTCCATGAACCGAAGATTTCGTCGGCAACACCGATGCGGAAGCCGCCGAGTTCAATGAAGGCCTGCGGAAGCGAACCGCCGTTATCAATGCCGTTGGTGAACTGGAAACGGCCCTGGATGTAAGAGCGCAGAGTCCCGAGTTCGGTTTCCGAACGGGCGTCGAAACGGACTTCGGCGCGGGTACGCTTGTACCAGGTCTCATTGCCTTTGGCGCCAACGTTTCCGCCGCTATAAACGTTGTCGCCGCCCTTGGCATCATAACGGACATAGCCGCTGACCTTCAAGCAGGTCTCGGTCCCCGGAATGTAGAAGAAGCCTGCGCCGTAAGCGTCGCAAACCCTAACGTATTCGACGGGCTCTGGTTCAGCAACAACGACTGCGTCCGCAGCACGTGCGCCGGTAACTGCAACGATGGTCGCAGCGGAGCCAAGTAGAAGGCTCTTGATATCCATGAATTACTCCTTGTTTAAGTTTGCGTAGTCTGGGTGACGATAATGAGCAGTATTCAACTCCGCTTGGGCTACAGTACAAGCCGGTTTGGGTGGTGAAGAACTGACGCAATGACGAAGTTCCAGTGTTGCGGATTGGCAACAATTTTCCACGAGCTTCGGGAGAAACGGTTAGTCAGGGGTCTCACAGCGCGAACAAAGGGTCTTGTCTGTCGCCGGCGGCCGATAATTTGCTTTTTAATTCTCGCGACATTGTTCGGCATTGGAAGAGGTGGGGGATCGCCCGAAAATTGATACAGTTTTAAGACGGGTGAATCGGAGATGACTATGGATGAGGAAATAATGGCTGGTCGGAGCGCCTTGCGGAATTGAAGCAAACCGATGATCACGCGAGTCGACAACTACTACACGCTACGCGGGCATGCTGTCTGCACTTGGCAGACTATCGATCCGGTGCCGCTCCACAACCGCACCGATTCAAAATCCGCTGATGGGCTGTAGCTTCGAGCAAGCGGGAAAAGCAAAAATTCGTGGCGTCAACGACCGGTGGTCGGCCAGTAACGATGTTTGCCATCAGCCGTCCCGTGGCCAGCCCGATACCGAAGCCGTGGCCGAATAACCCGGTTGCGATATGAAAACCAGGAACGGCACCGATGGCGGAGATGGCCGGCACGGTGTCAGGCGTTACGTCGATATAGCCTGCCCAGCGCTGAGCGATTTCGGCTTTGTTGAAGACGGGGCAAGACTCCCTAAACCTTGTTGGACATGTCGAGCGACGGCTTAGGATCGAGGACGCGGTTGTATTCGAACGAACCCGCCTCATCCAGCGTCCAGCGCGTCGGGATCCGGATCTCGTCTAAAAACCGCCTACCCAAACGAAACGTCAGCGATCCCCATTCTATGCGCAGCGCCGGCAGGAACTTGGGTAGCGTATCTGAATGTTTTCGAAACGATGTCCACGATGTTTTCATGATCCGAGGCAATCCTTGCGCTTGCGAATGGCAAAGTCCTTGGACCGCAGATTCCGGCCCACCCCCGGGCGGCTTCGTGCGCAGAACCGTGTTCATGACCTTGAACTGCGGCAGATCGATGCCATTATTGCCACAAGAGGTTCGACCAGGCACCTCCGGCTAGAACGACTGCGTCACAGCTTATCCGGCCACGCTCCGTTGCGGCCCCGGACACCTTGCGCGCAGTTGTCTCGATACCGCGCGCGGCGCGTTGGGCCAAAAATCGCAGCACCTTTTTCTCCCGCCGCCTCGGCGATAGCGGGAGCGGCGGCCTTCTTCGGTTCGGCACGACCATCGGCGAGCGTGTGCGAGACGTCAGGTTTGGTCTCAGCTGCAAGATTGGTCAGATCAACCTTTGCGTAGATGGCAGAGCTATTGAAGCTTCAACGCCACAAAACGTCCGAGAGCGGGTGAAGATGGCATTAGCATTCGCAGCTCATTCTGCGATCGCAGTGCCATTGGCACAAAGGTGGGTTGGAAAACATCAGTTGCGCACCCCTGTTTATTCAAGTTGTACCAACCTTGCCGCCAGCCGCGAAAGGGCCTGGCTACTGAAGTCCGGTCTTATATTGCGATCACCAGATCGAATGCCTTTCATACGAACACTTGCGTTGGGTCTCCAAACCTGCCCGCCGGCTTGCGGTTTCGCCCTCTATGAGCAACTTGTAGTCTTGCCCTCGACATCGACGGCTTTAGACAGGCGCAGAATTTCCACAACAAGATGGAAAAAAATGCAGCAATACGTAGCTACATCTCTCAATTCAGCAGCCTGTCTGCATACCGAGTCGTTAGTCTTGGTTCATCAACAACCCGCAGAGGTGTAAGTCGGATTGCTGGGCTTTTATGGGTCTCGCTGACGGTCGTCTACTCGGTTTGCGCGAAGAAGATTATGAGCGGCAAACATTGTTTCGTGTTTTTTCAGCCTCCCAAGGCACTAGGCTGCCGGCAAAAGAAATTCGCCGGCAGCCACTTTCTGTTTGCAGTATCTGGATAGGCCAGAATGGAATCTGCGTGACATAACTGCCCCTGCCGCAAGTGCGAAAAGATAAACCATTTGATATGTTATATCATTATAATTCATAACGAGGCCCCACCGACAATACAGCGTCGCTATCCAAGCGGCCTAAGCTCGGAAGCTCGTGATTGGAGTAGAAGCGATGCCTTCATCTCATTTCCGCCTTTGCCATGTGTCTGTTGACAACTCTTTGAGCAGCCACAACGCGCATATTGAGCGCGAACGCGCAATCGCTATCTATGAGTTGCTCGAAAAGAACACCTTTGTTCCAGTCGGCCATGGTGGCGGCCCCTATCGTCTCAAGCTTTCGTTGGCGGAGGGGCGCCTGGCGTTTCATATAGCCACCGAGGCGGGAGCCGCCATCGTCTGCCATTATTTGTCACTCGCTCCCTTCCGAAGGCTGCTTAAGGACTACATGCTCACCTGCGAGAGCTTCTACGATGCCTTGCCGAACGCAAATTCAGCCAGGTTCGAAACGATCGATATGGGCCGCCGCGCCCTCCACAACGACGCCGCGGAACTGCTGCTCAAGCTGCTCGCACCCAAGGTCGCCGTCGACAACAACACTGCCCGGCGCCTGTTCACCCTGCTTTACGTACTGCTTATGCGAAGACCAACAGCGCTTTTCGCCTTCCAGGAAGCCTAATGGATGAGCAAGCTCGAAACGGTCATTTTCATTGATCGCGGCCAGGGGGGCATTGATGACCGCTGAAAAATTTGATTTCCGGAGAGTGCATTTTTTTTCGCCCGCTCAATCCGACCGTCCATGGATAGACCGGTATTGTGAGGAACATCGCCGTCAACTCTACGACCTAGATATCGTTCCGCACGCCGATGCGCCATTCCGCTTTGAGAGCATCATCCGCGCCTTGCCTAACGTTGCGATCGCCCACAGCACCTGTTCGCCCATGCGCACGGCGCATGCTGCCAAGGATGGCGATCTTTGCATGCTGATACCCCTCGAGGGTATCCTTTCACTGCAGGCGGACAACACAGAGTATGAACTTGCTGCCGGCATGGGTGCGATCGGAGAGTATGGCACCACGGCAACGATTAATGCCCCGGCTGGCATGCGGCTCTTGGGTCTACGCCTGAGTCGTCAATTGCTGCTGCCGCTCATTCAGCGCCATTCGGATTTACAAGGGATCGCCGTCGTACGTGACAGACAAGCGATGTGTCTGTTGCGTGGCTATATCGCAGCTCTCGATATAGAAGAAGCGATCGCAACGCCGGAGGCGCGCCAGGTGCTTGCCGTGCATATTCATGATCTCGTCGCGCTTGCCTGCGGCGAATCGCTTGATGCGCACGACCTCATAGAAAGACGCGGCAAACGCGCGGCACGATTCGCAGCGGTCAAAGCCGACATTGTCATCAACATCACCAATCGCGGCCTTAGCATCGAAGGCTTGGCGGCCCGCCACGGAATTACGCCTCGTTACATTGGTGCTTTGTTCGCAAGTGCCGGTATAACCTTCACTAGTTTTGTCCTCGAGCAGCGCCTGGCTTACGCTCACCGCCTTGTGGCGGACGCGCGTTTTCTCCATCGGAATATCAGCAGTATCGCCTTTGAATCCGGGTTCGGGGACCTGTCATACTTCAATCACGCCTTTCGCCGGCGCTACGGCGCCACACCGTCTGATGTGCGCAGAATGCCACTGAATGAAAGTTGACTGGGCGGAATCGTCGTCGAGAACAACCCCACTGCAGGTTAAGGGATCGGAAGAGGAAATGAAGGTAACGAAATATGTAAGATCACTAAGCCTCCCCAATATTGCGGCGAGAAAAGTGACCTACAACCCTGGTCCATCTAATTCCCTCCACCCAGTTCGCGCAGATCATCGATTCGATGCTGCGACGTGTCCTTGGGATCACGACATCGGACCGTCTTTTCGGTGTTCCAATCTTAAACTATCGGCTCGCGTTGAAGGTCGCCTCTCTAAAGAACGTCCGATCTGAGGGGCGGCGGCTCAAGAAAGTGCCCATGCGTTAAGTTACGGATAATTCCATGCATCACAATGATAAGTCGGCAATTTTCAAATCGACATTTGCAGCAATCCAGGCGGCCTCCACAGTCGTCGAGGCAATTGAGGTCTTTCGAACCAATTATGGCATTGACTTCATAATTTACCCTCTCTGTCAGACGCCTGGCGATGCTGTAGACACACCATTCGTCAGAACCACCTACCCCGATAGACTTCAGGAAGGCCTTAACCGAATGTTGCCTTTTCATTGGCGAGAAGTTGAAGTGTCCGAGGCGGCATATGAGTTTTGCGCCGACGTGAACCGACATGGTCTGGGCGATAACTTCTACTCCCTCCCGATTAACGCAAAA
This sequence comes from Phyllobacterium chamaecytisi, assembly GCF_020164455.1. Taxonomy (GTDB): domain Bacteria; phylum Pseudomonadota; class Alphaproteobacteria; order Rhizobiales; family Rhizobiaceae; genus Phyllobacterium; species Phyllobacterium chamaecytisi. The sequence goes on along the minus strand of NZ_JAIQWW010000008.1, from coordinate 187,029 downwards.
TCTCGACGCGCGCTCCTTTCGCTCAATTCAAGCAAACGGGACCGCGAATGGAGCACGATCGTGTCCAGCCTGAGAAGCGAGTGGACCGAGCTTGCCTTTTTCATTCATGAAAAGGCGACGTTCGAGCTTCACGGCGGTCGCGGCGCAATACAGCTTCTCGGCGGCCGCGAAGTCGAGTGCCCTCCTTGGAGCGTCCTTGGCAAAGCCATTAAGGATATCGGTATTGTTCTTGAACTTTCAGATCATACGGTCCGCTCGTATCTGAAGTCGGCCGGTTCAAGCTCAGCCGCAATAGCGCAAGCGGCGCATCTGCGACTTATTCCCTATGGCAGCACCGCGGGCTGACGAAACGAAGAAACGAGTAAACCAGATGCCCAACGCGGCCACAGAAGATATGGCGCTTTTTGCCCCCCTGAAGAATCCTACCTTCCGTTCCATTTTCTTCGCGTCGCAGCTATCGAGCCTAGGGTGGTTAATGCAGACCGTGGCGCTCAGCTGGCTGATGGTCACGATCTCCACGTCGGACACGATGGTTGCCCTGGTTCAGGCAGCGTCGACCTTGCCCGCGTTCTTTCTGGCGATCTTCGTTGGGGCAATTGCCGATAACTACAACCGGCGCATGGTCATGATTATTGGTCGAAGCCTCATGATGGCGGCCTCCGCGATACTGACGATCCTCATGGCGCTTGGCATCACTAATCCGTGGTTAATCCTCGCTTTCAGCTTTTTGGATGGTTGCGGTATCGCCCTCAGCGACCCATCCTGGCGTGCGTCCCTTGGCGATATGCTGGAGCGTCGCCATCTCCCGGCCGCGGTCACACTTCTCAATGTCGGATTCAACACGGTCCGCAGTATCGGCCCAGCCCTTGGTGGTATTATCGTCGCCGCTTTCGGGCCTCTGGTTACATTCGCGCTCACGACCTTTGGATTTGTGGCCCCTCTCACTGCTTTATGGCGAAATAATTGGAAGGTGCAACAATCAACCCTTCCCCGCGAAGCGCTGATGACAGCCATCTATGACGGCCTACGCTTCACGGCCATATCCTCGGAGATCAAATCGACGATCATGCGCGGGACTTTGTTCGGGCTCGCGAGCGCCTCCATTTTGGCGCTTCTCCCCCTCGTTGCGCGTGACGAGTTGAAGGTCGGTCCGGTCGGCTACGGCATCTTGATGGCGGGCTTCGGCGCCGGCGCACTTTTGGCGGGGCTCGCCAATCCGCACCTCCGGCGAACCTTCAGCCAGGAACGCATGCTCGTCATTGCAAGCGTTGGATGTGCTGCATGTGCGTTCTCACTTGCCCTTGCCTCTTCCCTTGCCGTCGCGGCACTCTCACTCTCTATTGGTGGCGCCGGCTGGGTCACCGCTTGGTCGGGACTGGGCGTCAATGTGCAGCTTGCAAGCCCGCGGTGGGTGGTTGGTCGGACCATCTCTGTCTATAACGCCTTTACGTATGGCGGTATCGCTGGCGGCAGCTGGCTATGGGGCGTGGTAGCGGAAAACTATTCGCTGACGGTAGCATTGGCGGGCTCCGCGGGAGCGACGCTTCTGGTTGCCGCGCTGGGCCTGAAACTACCGATCAGCAATCGGTCTGACTCGGAACTTGAGCCCTCAGGCAGCTTTAGCGCACCCGATGTTTCCCTCGATCTGAAGCCGAGAAGCGGACCTATCCTCGTTACGACAGAATATTCGATACCGGAGGAAAATGCCGATGTCTTTCTCGACATTATGCGAGACCGCCGCCTCATTCAAACGCGGGTTGGCGCCCGGCAATGGACACTCACACGCGATGTTCAGGCGCCGTCACGGTGGCTGGAAATCTACCGCACCCCGACATGGACGGACTACCAACGCCTTCATCATCGCCTGACTGCAGCTGATAAGCAGCTGGACCAGGAGCTCGAGAAACTGAGCAATCAAAGAACGCCCCCGCGAAAGTTGATCTTGGTCGAGCGCCCGGCTGGAACTGCCCGCAGGTCTTCTACACCGGTGCCGTATGTTTCGCAGAAGTAGGGCGCAGGAGCTGTGCGGTTTTCTTCCGCTGAGAGCGGACATACATTCGCTGAAATTGGCTTTTTCCCCGAGGATCAGCGCCACCGAAATTGATGTTGCGTTGCCCCGAAAAAGAGAGGGCGCGAAGTGTAAGCCTTGGCGAAGCTTCGCAGGTCTAAAGTGCGCTGCAAGATGCCTGCAACGCTCGCGTATCGGAGTTCGCAAACTGCCGCCGTTTTTCGCGCGAAGAGGCATGCAAACAACGCTGCGGTCTCCTGCCATGTAGCCACAATTATTCATTTCGCAAGTCCTGTACGCGCCGCGATGCCAAATGAAAATGTCGCAGGCGTGGCGGGGTCGATTGTGCCGCCTGCGTCGTTGATCGAAGCTGGCGCGAGCTGGCGGCTGTGGCGGTACGGTTAGGTATTGCCGTGCCGTCGGCAGTTAAGTGGTCGCATCGTATCGTTTCGCGCCGGGCACGATGGGCGGCCATCGCAAGCGTGTCCGGGCGCCGTGCCGGGTGCTCATCGTGGAACGATCGACGAGAAACCACATCTATCATTGCACAGATTAAAGGGAGTTCCCCGCACGGGGGCAAGGAACACGCAATACCTGTGGCAATTCCTGCGGCGCGAGGATCTGTGGTCTAAAAACCTGTTCGCCCTTGAGTCAGGGCGGGCCCGCCCTTCACTCGATCGTTGTTTCGGTTTAGGCGAGCCAGCCCGCTAGCTGACGGTCGTTTTTGAAGCAGATTTTATAGCCGACGGCGGCGATCAAGGCGGTTGGAGTCACGGGACCCTTACCCTCGATCATTCTAAGCCGCAGGCACTGCTCGCTGGTGAGGCGGATCTCGCGTGTCCGCCGGTCATAGATCGCAGAGTGATCGTCGAGTTCGGCCATTTATTCCTGCAATGCCTCATGAGTAACCGGACTATTCGGTGAAACCCTCAGGTGATTCCCGATGACGTCGGCAACTGTCCGTCGACGGGAATGCAAGAGGTTTCGGCAACGAAGTTCAACCGTGCGATCAAGTGAAATCGTGTGTCATAAGTTGTGGGCTTTTGCACGCCGCGGACCTTTAGGGAGATGCGTGGATCAGGTCCAAATCGGCCTGGTCCGTTCAAGGCTCCCGACGCTGTCGGAAGATCGCGTCTCAAGCTACTGCCACCGCCACATCGAGATAATTCTTCTTCTTCGTCATCAACATTGATGCCACCATCAGAATTCGAAGGTTTAGCTCGTGCCAGCTATGATCGCCTCAGCGTATTATCCGCATTTGAACGGTTTGCTTGCCCGATCCACTCACATATTCTGATAGACCGGTCCTTCGCCGCCCTGTGGTGGCACCCAGTTAATGTTCTGATTGGGGTCCTTGATATCGCATGTCTTGCAGTGGACGCAGTTCTGCGCGTTGATCACGAACTTCGGCCCGGTTGCCTCCTCGACCCACTCATAGACACCGGCCGGGCAGTAACGTGCCGACGGTCCCGCGTAGATTTCGAGTTCAGAGCTTTTCTGCAGGTCCATATCTTTGACAATCAGGTGAACCGGCTCGTTTTCCTCATGATTGGTGTTCGACAGAAATACCGAGGACAGGCGGTCGAAGGTCAGGACACCATCGGGCTTTGGATAGGCGATTGGAGCGTATTTGCTCGCAGGTTCGAGTGAGGCCGCATCGGACTTGCCATGTTTCCACGTGCCGAAGGGCGACCAGCCGCCAAAGACCGTGTTGAGCCACATATCGAGGCCGCCAAGCATGACCCCACCGATTGTGCCTAGCTTCGACCACATAGGCTTGACGTTACGCACACGCTTCAAATCCTTGCCGATCTCACTTGAGCGCCAGGCATTCTCGTAGGCAATGAGCTCGTCATTGGCACGCCCGGCGGCGATCGCTTCCGCCACATGTTCGGCGGCCAGCATGCCGGAGAGCATGGCATTGTGCGAACCCTTGATACGCGGCACATTGACGAAGCCGGCCGAGCAGCCGAGCAGCGCGCCTCCGGGGAAGGACAGCTTCGGTACCGACTGCCAACCGCCTTCAGTGATCGCGCGCGCACCATAGCCGAGGCGCTTGCCGCCCTCGAAGGCGCCACGAATGGACGGATGGGTCTTGAAGCGCTGGAACTCCTCGAATGGCGCAAGGTAAGGATTCTTGTAGTTGAGGTGCATGACGAAGCCGACAGCGACCGTGTTGTCCTCGAGGTGGTAGAGGAATGACCCTCCGCCCGTCTTCATGTCCAGCGGCCAGCCGAACGAATGCTGCACGAGGCCCAGCTTGTGCTTTGCCGGATCGATCTGCCACAATTCCTTCAATCCGATACCGAATTTCGCCGGCTCCTTACCTTCATCGAGCTTGAATTTGTCGATCAATTGCTTGGCGAGCGAACCACGCGCGCCTTCCGCGATCAGGATATACTTTCCAAGCAGCGCCATGCCCCGCGTGTAGGCTGATCCGGGACTGCCATCCTTCTCGATACCCATGTCACCGGTGGCAACGCCGATAACAGCGCCGTTGTCGTCGTAAAGCACTTCGGAGCCGGCAAAGCCCGGGTAGATTTCTACGCCCAGCTCTTCTGCCTTGGTGCCGAGCCAGCGGCAGACATTGCCGAGCGAGACGATGAAATTGCCATGATTGTTCATCAAGGGCGGCATGGCGAAATTCGGGAGACGCACCGAGCCGGAATGTCCGAGAACCAGAAAATGATCGGCCGTAACTGGCGTCTTGAAGGGATGTCCTTCCTCGTCGCGCCAGCCGGGCAGGAGCTTGTCGACGCCGATCGGGTCGACCACGGCGCCCGAAAGGATGTGCGCACCGACTTCGCCGCCCTTTTCCAGGACCACAACCGAACATTCCGGATTGATCTGCTTGAGCTTGATCGCAGCAGATAGACCAGCCGGCCCTCCTCCAACTATGACGACATCAAACTCCATGCTCTCGCGCTCTGGAAGTTCTGGTGTCTCGCTCTCTTTTTGATACACTTGGTGTCTCTTCTTCTAGCGTGGCGTGCGGTTCCTGCAGAGTCGCGTAAAGTAGCGCCAGGTGCAGTCATGATTTTTACCCGCGATTAATGCAAACCACCTTGGGTTGAGTCATCTCCTCATAGGCGAAACGGACCCCTTCCCTTCCCATGCTGCCGTATTTGAAGCCTCCGAAGGGCATGGCATCAAACCGGTAATCAGAGGAATCGTTGATCATCACGCCGCCGGCATCGATCTTGCCTGCCGCCTCAAGCGCATAAGCCAGATTGTTAGTAAAAATGCCCGCATGTAGGCTGTATTCGGGATCATTGGCCATCACGATCGCCTCGTCGAGCGTATCGAACGGGGCGAGCATGACCACAGGTGCAAACGCCTCCTCGTGCCAGAGACGGCAGGTGGGTGGCGTTCCCTCGAGCACCGTCGGATGATACAGAGATCCTTCACGACGATGTCCGCACAATATCCTTGCACCAGCCACGATGGCTTCATTGACCGCCGCTTCGGTTCCCTCCGCCGCCTGTTTCGAGATCATTGGACCGACGTGGGTATCTTCGCGAGACGGATCCCCGGCCTTCAGCTTCTTGGTCGCGTCGACAAAGGCATCGCGAAAACGATCGTAGAGCTCGGCTTGCACTAGGATGCGCTGGGCGCCTATGCAATTCTGGCCAGCAGCCCAATAGGCGCCAGAAACGCAACCATCTACCGCTTTGTCAAAATCGCAGTCGTTCATTACGATGACTGGAGCGTTGCCGCCGAGCTCCATTGCGAGCTTCTTGAGCCCGGCTGACCGGCTGATTGCCTCTCCCGTCGCAAATCCGCCGGTGAAAGACACCATCCGAACGTCGCTTGCAGACACCAGAGCCGTGACTAGCTCCCTTCCACCATGCACGATCGTAATAATCTCCGGAGGTAGGCCGGCCTCCAGAAATACATCCACAAGATTGATCGCCGAAAAGGGTGTCAGCTTCGAAGGCTTCAGCAACACAGCATTGCCACCAGCAATCGCGGGGCCGAGCTTGTGGGCCACAAGGTTCAGGGGATCGTTGTAAGGTGTGATTGCGGTGATAATGCCAAGCGGTTCGCGCGTGAACCAACCCTGACGCATTTCCGATCCCGCAAAGGAATCGAAGGGCACGACCTCACCAGCGTTGCGCTTTGATTCCTCTGCCGACAGCTTCAGCGTGTTGATGCAGCGAAGCACCTCCTTTCGGGCCTGCACTATTGTCTTCCCCGCTTCGAACACGATCATCCTTGCAAATGCATCGTGGCGGCTTTCGATAATCTGAGCTGCCGTTTCGAGTATACTTGAACGACGGTGTCTTGGAAGATTGCGCGATAGCACGGCGCCGCGACGGCCGCGTGCGATAAGTTCGTTGATCTGGGCTGCGTCGGTCACATCGACTGAGCCAACGAGAGACCCGTCATATGGACTAAACACGGACATGGCGTCCGGCCCCTTGTCGACGTGGAGTTTGGCAGCGGTCATTCAGAAGCTTCCTCTTAGTTCGTTTCTGCGCCGTCAGGTGTGCAGCGGCTACGTGTTGTTCAAGAAAGGCGCCCCTCTTAGGCGCGCCTCCTTCCTTCGGTTCGGCCCCGCTTGTCGTTATGGAAAGCAAAGAGAACATTTGGGTGCGGCCGGGGTCCAGTTGACCGCTGAGCACTCAGGCTTTATGGCCATCGCGCACAAGTTCATCGATGACGGAGCGAACCGCACTTTCGGCGATGGATACAATTTCATCAACTTCGGCCTTCGTCGTGACAAGCGGGGGAGCAAAGCCGAGAATGTCGCCATGCGGCATTGCCCGGGCAATCAGTCCACGATCGCGCGCAGCCTTCGAGACACGGGCTCCTACCTTGAGCGACGGATCGAAACGCTTCTTGCTATCGCGGTCACCAACGAACTCGATTGCACCCATCAGCCCGACGCCGCGCACCTCGCCAACGATTGGCAGTTGCGCGAACTTCTCCTTAAGTTGCGTCTGGAAATAGGCACCGACCTCGCGGGCATTTCCCGGCAAGTTCTCCTTCTCGACGATATCGAGGACGGCATTTGCCGCGGCGGCGCCAATCGGATGGCCGGAATAGGTGTAGCCGTGGGAAAATGCTCCGACCCGGTCAGCACCTTCCGCCATAACCTCAAAGACCTTCTGGCCGATGATGGCGGCCGACAGCGGGAAGTATGCCGAGGTAAGGCCTTTCGCGACCGTGATCAGATCCGGTTCGATACCGTAACGCTCAGATCCGAACATCGAGCCTGTGCGGCCGAAGCCGGTGATCACTTCGTCGGCGATCAGCAGAACGTCATGCTTCCTGAGCACCGCCTGGATCGCTTCCCAATAGCCTTCCGGCGGAGGGGTGATGCCGCCCGTGCCAAGAACCGGCTCGGCAATGAAAGCGCCGACATTGTCCGGACCAAGGCGCTCGATCAACTGCTCAAGTTCAGTCGCGCGGCGTGATGAAAATTCATGTTCAGTTTCACCTGGATTAGCGCCCCAGTAATGATGGGGAACGCCGGTATGAACAATCTGCGATAACGGCAGGTCCATATGGTCGTGATAGAAGCTCATCCCCGTCATGGAGCCTGAGACGACGCTGCAGCCGTGGTAGCCACGCTCGCGCGAGATGATCTTCTTCTTGTTCGGCTTGCCTCGCAAATTGTTGTAGTACCAGACGAGCTTGGCCTGGGTCTCATTGGCGTCCGAACCGGACATGCCGTAGAAGACCTTGCTCATCTTGCCTGGCGCCATTTTCACGAGGCGATCAGAAAGGATGGCGAGCTCATCCGTCGTATGAGCGGCGTACGAGTGGTAGTAGGCCAGACGGTGAGCCTGGCGCGAGATCGCATCGGCGACTTCAGTGCGGCCATAACCAACATTCACGCAATAAAGGCCGGCGAAGCCGTCGATCAGCTGATTGCCGTGGGCATCCTGAATGCGGATCCCCTTCCCTGTCTCAACGATCGTCGGCTCACCAAGTTTGCCGCTTGCGAAATCCTTCAGTTGCGTGAACGGATGCAGGACAGATGCTCTGTCCTTTTCGCTAATCTCTTCAATCTTGATAGTCATCAACGTCACCTCTTAAGCGGCATATTCCTAAACGGACATGTTTAGGCTCCATAATATTCGGACAAAGTTGCTTGCCCCCTTCGCCAGGATGGCTTCCACCCGTCGAAGGAAATCGGTACCAAGTGGGCTCATGACGCGCCCGACCAAAGGGTTATCCGGCCACTCGCGACACTGCGCAACTCGGCGGCTTGGTCTCTTTAAGTGCGGATGGGGCACCACCTTCATGTGCGGCTCGCGTCTCCTTAGTCAAGGGATAGACTAGGACCGACGAGCGATCCGTTTTGAGCTGAATACGCACCCGATAGGCTTTTATCCTTCAATCATTCGCGTTTTGCGCAGGACTTCCTCAAAGACGATTTTGTAGATTTTCAGATCAAATTCCCGTGCAAAAGCCATTTCAAGCTGAATTGGATAGCTCTGGTTTGAAGGCACCAAGATAATTTCACAAAAGGCCAGTCTGCGCGTAACGCGGCAGAGTTGGACACGGTTTGGCTGACCTGTGAACTGGCTTGCGGGCGCGCTCTTGACCCCACACGCGGTTTTGTCGAGGCTAATCTGGTTTCTCATTCCGGCCCATACGCGAAAGGCGCCTTCTCGCAAACCTTGGTGGTGACCGATATTGCCAGGGGTTAGACGGAATGCGCGGCCGCTCCTGGTCCGCGAGCAAACGGTGTTGATTGCGGCGCTGACTGAGCTGCGCAAGTTGCTGCCATTTCCGCTCCTCGGGTTTGACACGGACAACGACTTCATAGCGTTCAAGAATATTGTTTGGACAATAAGATTGAATTTATCCGTTGTCGGCCATATCGCAAGAATCATCAGGCCTTCGTTGAACAGAAGAACGGGGCGAGATCGTCGGATACCGTCCAGGATTATGCGGCGACCTACGCCCGGAGAAGCAGTGCAATGCGTTCGTCAAATACGCCATGGAGAATGCGCTGCCCGTATCCGTCGCCGATCTCCGCCTCTGGCGCGCCGCGAGGTCGGCGCCTGCAGCGCCGACCCAAGATAATCGTCAGCTTTTTCGGCACGCAGGCCAGTTTCGTGAAGATCATTAGAGCTCGAAAATCTTACGGGGTACCTTCGTCAGTACCTCGACGCCTGACTCGGCCACCCGAAAAGTCTCACTGAGCACGTAGCCGAAATCCTCGTCGATCCAGTTTCCCAGCATCAGATGGAAGGTCATGTTGGGCCTGAGCACCGTCACGTCCCCTTCCTTGAGGCTAGTCACCGCTTCGTTCCAGTCAATGCCGATGCCATAGCCGCACCTGGAGTCTTTCTGGAAACCATGCCTCTCAAGCGTACGATTGAACGCCTCGGCCACGTCGCTACAAGTTGCTCCTGGCCGAACCTTCTCCAAGGCAGCCTCCAGACCAGCCACCTCGGCTTCATGTAGTCGACTCAGCCGGTCAGAGGGCTTCCCAATTGTAAAGGTGCGCATGAGCCCAGCCGTGTAGGTATGACGCACCCCGCCCAGTTCCAGGTTGATTTGCGAACCTTGCCTGAACGTATCATCGCTCCAATTAATGTGACACGTACCCGTACGTGGTGACGAGCACATATAGATATTAGCAATCCCGGTGCCGTGCTTGCCATTCGCGCCTTGCGCAAGGGTTTTAATGATCTCAGCAATCGCGTCCGACTCGTGCACGCCCGGACGGATGACCTCCGACGCACGGACTATACCTGCGTCGGCAATAGCGGCCGCCTCCCGCATGAGGGCGACTTCATAGTCGGACTTGACGGTTCGAATCCAGGTCACGACATGGGTGCAATCAACGATGCTTGCCTGCGGTATCCGCGTTCGGAACTTCTCTGCTGATCGCGCAGGCAATTGACCCAACTCGAGTCCTATGCCGTCATTGACGAGGTCGGCTTCAAGTAGAAAATCGATGACAGCGTCGTATCCGTCCTTCTCTGTGTTGCCGATCAGCGCTTCCGGATATCCAATAATGCTACTCCGCTCCAGAAAGGTTAGGTGAAAACCTGCCGGCGCATCCTGGCGCCGCAGGATAAGCGTCGGCTCCTCGTTCTTTATCGATACAACGAGTCCCTGTGGAACATAGGCCGACCTCGCGGTGTAGCCAGTAAGATAGTTGATGTTGCGGTCGAAGGTCACCACAAGCGCTTCGACGTTCCGCTGCCGCATTTCTGATTTCACCGCGTCAAGTCTGCGCAGGTACTCTGTCCGCGGAAATACCTGTGGGCCCTTAGGAATAGTCATCGTCTTAGCTCCATTGCTGCTATATTAGCGAAGTAAAAAACCGAGCCTCCTGGTAGGCTCGACTGCTTAAGGTCTCGGGCAGGCTCTCCAGTAAGACCGCACTTAAATTTGAGCAGTCCATGAAAAGGAACGATTTCTATGATATCGGCGCCGAGTCCAGCCAAGGCATCGAGCGAGCAGGCGTAGACCTCCAATACATGGTCGGCCACACCACCGCGCTCAGCTGCCGGCTTGCGGCCCAGACGAAGACCGCACGCCCCGCCTGAGCGTCGGCATCGGATCGGCCGGCAGCGCACCGCGCGCGACAGTCTCTCGGCAGCGATGTCTTGCCCAAGAACGGCTGCAGAAAGTAGAGATGGATCGCAAGCGGAGCGACTGAGGTCGTTCATCTGAGCCCAACTCCTTGGCAGATTTCTGTTTCAGCTCTAAGGCGGTAGGAATCTAGCCGTAAGGCGGGCAGCCATCCCCACCCGTTGCGTATGCTCTCGACCCATGCACCGTCGATTCTGCCTGTCACCATTTCGTCGCCAAATGCCTTCGCCTGCGCAATGAAGTCGCCTTCGGCGCCCTACCGCAAAGATTAGATCAGGTCATGTCGCCCGGCCCGTAATCATGGATCGCCTTTATCTCCAAGTACTCATGGAAGGCGTAGTCGCCGCATTCACGGCCGTTGCCGCTCTTTTTGTAGCCGCCAAATGGGGCATTCGCGTCATAGCCGCCGTTGATCGAAACATAGCCCGCCCGGATCTGGCGGGCAATCTTGCGCGCCATCTCGAGATCTGCGCCGTTCACGAAACCGGCGAGCCCGTACTCCGTGTCATTGCCGATCTTGATCGCTTGGTCGAGACTCTCGTAACCCAAGATCGAGAGCACTGGACCGAAGATTTCCTCACGAGCAATAGTCATATCGTTTGCGACGTTTCCAAAAACGGTCGGCTTGACGTAGTAGCCCTTCTCCAAGCCTTGGGGGCGGCCTGTACCGCCGCAGACCAGCGTCGCACCCTCATAGATCCCCTTTTGAATTAGGCTTTGAATCTTGTTCCACTGGAGCCCTGAGACAACCGGCCCGAGCATGGTGTTGCCATTGGGGTCACCCACCGTGATCTGCTCGGCGGCCTCCCTTGCGACAGCTATCGCCTCGGCCATCCTCTTGTGCGGGACGAGCATACGGGTGGGTGCGCTGCAGGTCTGTCCTGAGTTGCTCATCACATACCGAACGCCGCGCGCCACGCTTTCGACGAATTTATCGTCGTCAAGGATGATGTTGGGGCTCTTGCCCCCGAGTTCTTGGTGGACCCGCTTGACGCTGGGGGCGGAGTTCTTCGCCACCTCAATGCCAGCGCGAGTTGAGCCAGTGAAGGAAATCATGTCTATATCCGGATGGACTGAGAGCGCCACGCCCACGTTGGGACCATCGCCGTGCACCAAGTTGAACACACCTGCCGGCACCCCAGCAGCATGCATGATCTCCGCAAAGATGTGCCCTGAAAATGGCGACACTTCCGACGGTTTCAGCACCATTGTGCATCCGGTTGCGATAGCCGGCGCCACCTTGCAGGCGATCTGGTTGAGCGGCCAATTCCAGGGGGTAATGAAGCCGCAAACACCGATCGGCTCCTTCATGACAATCGTCTGCCCACGGTCTTCCTCAAACTTGAAGTCCTTAAGGATCTCGGCAGCACTTGCGAGAAGTGCCAAGCCAGACGGCACCTGGGCGCTCAAGGCGAAAGACGCAGGCGCGCCCATCTCTTCGGTCACAGCAGTGGCGAGGTCGCCGAACCGCTTCTCGTATTCGGCGACGATCCGCTGCAGGACGTCGATGCGGTCCTCACGGCTGGTCAGCGACCAACTCTCGAACGCCTTCTTCGCAGCCTCAACCGCCTTGTCAACGTCGGCGGCGGAGCCAAGTGAAATGTGGCCGCAAACTTCTTCAGTCGCCGGGTTGATGACATCGAGCGTCTTTACCTCGACTGGGTCGACCCATTGACCGTCGATATAGAATTTCAAGTACTCACGCATGGATATCCTCCTCGCCTTGATTCCTGCCCACCGGCACCGCACTCCGACCGCTGAACGGCCCTTTGAGGGACCGCGCGGCAATCTCGTCGCTGCGTCTTGTCGTTAGGTCTGTGCACATGCGCCTCCCGCAGAGGCACATTCGATAATCTACAGGCGGAGCTGATGGGCATGGCTTGTCTCTCGGCTTCACCCCAGCAGCGCCCCACCCTTTTCTGCCGTATGCGCAGCCGATATCCTGTATTTCTTCAGCAGGAAAGCCACCACCTCCTCGACGAACACGTCTTGAATGCCGACCATCCCGTCCCATGTAGAAACCCCAGCCAGAGCGATCGGTGGCGCCGCTCACCGTTCATCTGTACGACCTAGCGCCATAGCCTCGTTGCCGTTGCCTCAAGTTAGGCCACGGGCGTGTTCCTTCGGGTCATCTCAGATTCCTTTTCTTCAAACCTACACCCCAGTAGAAGCAACTGCAGATATAACCGGCGTTCGACGCACGAGGTCTGCAAAGACGGGCCCGAACCCGCAGGAACACTGCACGATAATGCACATCTATCCGGATTTCGACGCTGCGGCACGGAAGACGCAGTTGGGCGACCGCGTGGAAAGCTGCTCCGCCTCAAAAGTGCCGATGTGCTCCAATTTTCCTGTCCCGCCATGAGTAGCCCACGTTAAATGCGAGCGACAAAGGGCACAATATAGACCGCTTTGCGAACCGGTCTGTCGCTCAAGTGAAAGTTTTAACTGGGAGGCTCCTTCCCGCATGCAGAGCTCGAAGGCAATCGTGCAGGTCCTTGTCGGCTAGAGTGAATCGGTCGTTCAGGCGAAGGTAATCCGTCTAGGTCGGCGTGTGGAAAGTCTCGGTCCAAGACTCTTGAAGGGTTCCCTCAACAGTACAATGGGGGGCCGCCTGGCCGCCAAGCCCATGCGCAGCAACACCCGCTTCAAGCCGCCCGACTCCAGACGCTTTGCCTCGAGCCCTCAAGGTCGTCACTGCCGCCAGGGAGGTTTCGCATCCAGCCAGTCAGGTATCAGTTTGCTGCTCGTCAGTGCTTGGGCAACGGAGGTCCCTGATGCTATTCAGCAATCTATCCTTCAGCTTAGAAAGCTTCATGACAGCACTATATCATCACTTCAACCAAATATGGTCCCGATGTTCTAAGCCCCCGTGCCACCTCGACATTGAACTGTTCCATGGTTGTCACCTTTGCGCCCGGCACGCCCATAGCCCTTGCCAATCCTACGAAATCTATGTCAGGACGACTGAGATCGAGCATATCCAGAGCCTTGCGCCCGACGTTTTGCGCACCAACGTTGGCCAGTTCTTGTCGCAGGCAGGCGTAGGCCTTGTTATTGAAGAGCACCGTCGTGATATTGAGTCCTTCGCGAGCCTGAGTCCATAGTGACTGGATCGAGTACATCGCGCTACCATCTGCCTGAAGGTTGAGTACCGGTCGGGTGGGACACGCGATGGCGGCCCCCGTCGCCATTGGCATTCCAAGCCCGATCGACCCGCCCATATTCTGGAGCCAAGTGTGAGGTTGGGAGTTCCACGTTGCCGCGAAGAAGCCGGCCCCTGTCGAGAGCGCTTCCTCGACGACAATCGCGTTTTCCGGAATCAGCGCACCCAGTGACTGCGATAGCGCCGCATCACAGATAGCTCCCCCGGCCAAGGACGGCGGCGCTAGTTGAGCTGCTTGAGTCGGTACAGAGAGAGCTCCTAACTCGTCCGCGAGCCTCTCGAGCGCATCCAATATGTCGTCTTCAGTGCGCGCAAGCGTCAGCAGTTCAGTGCCCTCTGATGCCAGAAGGCTCGGCTTGTTGGGATAGGCGAAGAAGGCTACTGGCACGCGGGTACCTACGAGAATAATGTGCTCCAGACCCGCAAGAGTGGCGCGGGCCTGGTCGATCGCATAGGGAAGGCGCTCGATAGGCACACGGCCGGCACCGCGATCAAGCCGGCCTACAAAAGTCTGTGCCATGATTTTCGCTCCGGTCTTGGCACCGATGCGCCCCGCCAACTCTAGACCGCGCTCTCGCAACGCCAGCCCCCCAAGCAGCAGCATTGTCGGCTTTCCAGAACTTAGCGCCCGAACAGCGTCGCTGACGCACTTTTGAGAGACTTGCTTTCGTTCTAGTGGCTCCGAAATCAAAGCTGGACCTTCGGCCTCACTCCAAGCTGTGTCGGCCGGAAGAATTAGAGTTGCCACCTGCCCCGGCGGAGTTCCTGCTGCCGCGATTGCCGCCACACCATCGGCCGCAACGCTTTTTGCATTCCCCGAAGTGCGGACCCAGGCAGAGAATGGCTTCGCCGCGCCTGCAATATCGGAAGTAAGCGGTGCATCAAAGTTGCGATGATAGGTTGCGTGATCTCCGACAATGTTAATCATTGGTGAAAACGCCTTGCCGGCATTGTGCATGTTGGCGAGACCGTTGGCCAAACCGGGCCCGAGATGCAAGAGAGTGGCGGCCGGCTTGTCGGCCATGCGGGCATAACCGTCGGCAGCGCCAGTCGCTATTCCTTCGAAAAGAACCAACACACAGCGCATGCCTTCCGTGTGGTCTAGTGCCGCGACGAAGTGCATCTCGGACGTCCCAGGATTTGCAAAGCACGTGTCCACTCCGCCAGCGACCAGTGTTCGAACTAGGCTTTCCGCGCCGTTCATTGATTAGACCCCTTGTTATTGCTCACCACCGTTGAAGTACATCAGCAAGTCGCCAGGGCTTTAGTTATCCGGGATCCTGCGCGCACTTGTGGCCGACGGCTATGGAAAAGTTATTGAGTCAGTCATGATAGTCTAGCTCAGCTGCGCTAGACTCTCATGACGATGCTACCAACCTTCTACGCCGCATTCTTCCAACGTTCGTGCATTGAAAGCGGCAAGTCTGCGCAAGAGCCGGGATGGCGAAGTTTTCCTGCGATCACGTGTGGCTGCTCTTGCAGTCATCTCGAACCGGTGCGCAGTACCGGCACGCATTGAGCCCCTCGGACTCGATAATCAACATCTTTAGACGCCTAGTCTAGTGAGGTCATCATCTTAAGATCTAGGCGCATAGTTGCCTTATGATCGTTGTGGTTGGCTGAGGGCAAAAATTTCTTTACTTCCATACTTAAGGAAGAGGCGCGCGGCAACCCGATTGACACGTACGGTACGTTCTCGTGCAAGCCAACACTCTCCCGGCCCGGATCGAGATTCTAACAAGAACTCCCAGGAGATTGGCGATTGCTTCTAGGAACTGACATTTTCGCTGAGATAAGTAATAGCGGCTTCCGTCCCCCCTTTGCCATGGGGGATTTGCAGAGCTTTGAGAGCAGTCTCAACCACGCCCAGTGTGCCAAGAATCATCGGCGCATTAACGTGGCCCATATGAGCGATCCGGAATGCTTTGCCCTGAAGTTTATTAATGCCGATGCCGAGTATCACGCCGCACTTCTCGCTACTGTAACGCTGCAATTTCGTCGGGTCATATTCATCGCCAACTAACACGGTCGTAACCACATTGGATCGCTCACAGGCATCATCAATGTTGAAGCCGAGCGCCTTACCCTCGCTCCATACCGTCACCGCGCGCCTTACGGCCTCGGCGAGAAGCTGATGCCGACGGAAAACGTTTAACAACCCCTCCGCAAGGAGGAGATCGAATGCTTGCCTCAATGCAAAGAGAAGGTGTATTGGCGGTGTCCCAGCATATCTGCAGTAATGTTCAACACCGTCTCGCTCGGTCCAGTCCCAGTAAGGGGCTCGCATGTTGGACGTCTTATGTACGGCACGCGCGCCTTCGCCGACAGCAACGAAGGCAAGCCCTGGTGGCGTCATCAGACCTTTTTGAGAACCCGACAGCGCTACATCAACGCCCCATTTATCCATCTCGAATGGCATGCAGCCAAGCGAAGCCACGGCATCAACTAGGAACAGCGAGGGATGTTGAGCGGCGCGGATCGCTTGGCCAATCGCCTTGATGTCGTTCACCACACCCGATGCGGTATCAACTTGTACGACGAGAACAGCCTTGATCGCGTGGTTCTTGTCAGCGCGCAAGTGGGCCTCAACTTCGCTGGCGCGAACGGCGCGGGACCAATCCCCTTTCAGTACTTCAACCTCGGCGCCCATGGCGCGTGCGGCATTGCCCCACCCGAGCGCAAAGCTGCCACTCTCTAAAACAAGTACTTTATCGCCGCGCGACAGCACGTTCGACAGTACCGCTTCCCAGGCGCCATGACCGTTGGCGATGTAGATGTAGGATCTGCCCGTGGTCGCGAACAACATCGATAGATCGCGCAAAAGTCCATCAGTAAGGTCAATCATTTCCTTTGAATAAATATCGAGGGCCGGCCGATGCATAGCCCTTAGCACCTCGTCGGGTATCGTTGTAGGTCCTGGGATGGCTAGAAACTCCCGGCCAGAGCGAACGGTCATGGTAAGTACGATCTCCTTAGCTGAATGTCTTCTTTTAATTGAAAAACTCATCAAACCCGCATAAGAGGCGGAACGTGCAGAAATTGTGCGTTTCCCCCTTGTTTTGTGGATTTATATGCGCCGGGGCGTTCTGAGCACCGATCCAAGCTAATGCGTTGCCCGGTATCGTCCTACGTTTCCGCTAACGTCGCTAGAAAGAAATATCTTGAGTAGGTCCTTCGTCGCGGAACGCTGGGGTTCTGGCCCATTAATCTCGGGATAACTACGTTCTTTATCCCGCCCGCCAAGCAAGCCAACGCTCCTGGATGTAATCGGCGTTGGTCTTGCCGTCTCGGCGTTTTGCCACGAGTGAGGTATAGTCCTCGATGATGGTCTTGGAAGCGTTCTCGGGATTTACACTGAGCAGCGACCCTAAATCGGCCGGCAGGCGTTTGAGCTGATTTATGTTCGGTCCAGGATAGCCGGTACCCTGCGTCCACCCGGCGGCAATCTGCGCTCGATTCAAGAAGGCGATCAGCTTCTGCGCGTTCGCTGTATTGGGGCCACCGTTCAAAATCGCTGCGTAGGTGGGGCTCAGGTAGGCACCGTCCCAAGTAAATTTAATCGGCATGTCTCTGCGGACCGCAGCGACCGCACGTCCGTCAAAAATGCTGGTCACTACACATTCTTGGTTGAGCAGAAGTTGAAGAGCTTCTCCTCCGGCCGTCCACCATTTGACAATGTGCGGCTTGATTTCATCGAGCTTGTTGAACGCACGATCGAGTTTTTCATCGGTGAGCGGCCAAATATCCTTAGGTGCTACACCGTCAGCGATGAGCGCAAACAGGATGTTAAACTTGCCAGGGGATGCGGAGAGCCCCCGCGGACCTGGATATTTCTTGATGTCCCAGAAATCCACCCAGTTCTTCGGGCCGCCTTCAGGAAAAGCTCGCTGGTCGTAAGCGAGGACTTGGGCGTCCAGTTCCACTACGACCGCGTCTTTGAGACGCGAGTGCGGGGGTGTCCCGTCGAGGGACTCTTGCTCCCAGAGGCTGTAATCGATCGGCACGAACATTCCGGTTTCGTGCATTTCTGGATAGTGCATTGGCGCCACATAGGCGATGTCCCAATCGATGCGGCCAGCCCGACGCATCGCCTTAACCTGAGGTTCAGCGAAATCGGCTGTCACATCAACGACGTTTATTCCCGTTGCGTTGGTAAAAGGCTCGTAGACAAATCGCCTAACTCCGTCGGTAAAAGCACCGCCCCAACTGAAAGCTACGACCTCGCCAGTGCCCGCAAGCCTCTCCTGCGCCCACGCATAAGTGGCTTTAGTGACCATGGGAACGGTCAATGCCGCTGCTGCTAATTGCAATAACGATCGGCGACTGACCCTCAAGGACGAATGGTTTGGGAAATCCCGCTTGTTCATGACATTACTCCTCCCGCAAAGTTAGTTTGTTCTCAGACTAAAACTCCCGCCAGGAATATAGTCCCCAAGCCGTGCACAAAAACCGCAGGCGCACCCTAATTAAGTTAGAATTACTGCAAGATTCAGACGGTTTGGGCTCGAAAGATTGGCAGGCCCTAATGTCGGTTGTTGCAAGACGCCCTAAGGCCTTTACAACCTTCGACCAGCCTGGGAGCCGGGAAATGATGCGCTCGCTGTCGAGAATTCTGATGCCAGGACTGATCCGCCTTGGCTTCACGGCAAAGAAGCTGTCAAGTTCTCTAGTTTCAAAATCTATGCGAGTCGTAACACAATGATTTGAGCCCGCTTACAATTAGACAGTTTCCCATTGCCATGGACCTGGCCATCGTGACGGCTGCTCGCGCTAACTGCTGTTGGTAATCGGATGATTACTAATGCGCACCAGGGGCGGCCAGCTGTAAACGCGAGCTCGCTGCTCGCCGAATACACCGGCCTACCCGCACTTAGCATCATCCCGGCGGAGATCAGATGGCACCAATATCATCATAACAGTTGCTCACACCATGCTGTAACGTCTCAATGGTAGTTTCGGCTCAGAATCGCGTCAAACGGCCGTGCGCGTGATTTAAATCTGAATCCCCGACGAGAAAGCCGAATTTCTGCACGGACCATTGGTCGATGGCGAAAATACCCGCCGTAAGCTGGGATAAGTTTTGGATAAATGATTTTCTGTTGCAGTGCGGTGTGGTCCGCACGGGGTAGCCGAATGTTTTTGAAGGGAGGCGGAGGGCGGTTGGATTTCAGTCGCTGATTCCGTTAGCGAACATAATATGCCTGCAGTGCCCGGGCTTTCACGCCGCGCCATCGCCATCATCTTCTGCGTCTCTATGGCCACAGCGATAGGAAACACTGGGTTACAGTCAGTGCTTCCCTCAATTGGCCGCTCCATTGGCATCGCTGACGCGATGGTTGCTGCCATCTTCTCACTCTCTTCCCTCCTGTGGGCTGTGTCTTCGCCGTTCTGGGCTCGTCAATCGGATCGGCTGGGTCGTAAGCCGCTCATGATTGTGGGCCTCGCAGGATTTGCCGTTTCGATGGTGCTGTGTGGACTTGTCGTAAGCGCCGGTCTCGCCCAACTGGAGACGCCTGTCGTCATCTTCGGACTTTTCTTAGTCTGCCGTGCGATCTTTGGCCTCTTTGGCGCTGCCAGTGGCCCAGCTATCCAAGCTTATATCGCCGAGCGCACTTCTGCCGCTGAACGTACACGTTGGATATCGAACGTCGCTGGGGCATCCAGCCTCGGCACAATAATCGGTCCGGTGATCGCGCCGTTCTTCATCATCGGCATTTTTGGGTTCGCAGGACCGCTCTACGCTTTTGCCCTGATCGCGGCGGCGATGCTGTTCATCGTCGCGCGCTTTTTAGAGGAGGCGCCGACCTCGTCGCTGAAGCCACTGTTCCTGATTGAAAAGGAGGCGCATACGCCACTGTGGCGCAGCACCAATCTCGCGCCTTTCATAGCTTATGGCTTCCTGCTCTCAGTTTGCCAAAATGCACAGGCACAAACCTTGGGTTTCCTGATCATTGACAAGGCACACAAGGCCCTGCCTATGCTCGACCCTCCTGCCCTCCTGCGCATCGCCCAAAGCCATATTGGCATCGCTATGGTCAGCGGCGCGATTGCCAGCCTGCTTGCACTCTGGGTCTTCATCCCACTATTTCGCATGACGCCCAAGTGCCTTTTGCGATGGGGCGCGGGGCTAGCAGCGCTTGGCAACGTCTTGGTTGCCTTCTCGCCAGACTATCTCACGGCAACCGCCGGATACGCGCTTTCGTGTCTAGGGTTCTCCTTCGCCAAGCCTGGTTTCGTTGCCGGTGCCTCCGTCTCGGTTTCGATGAAACAGCAGGCCAGCGCCGCAGGCGCTATCGGCGCGATCAATGGCGCAAACGTCCTCCTCGCGCCCTTCGCGGTGAGTTTCTACGGGATCTTCGCTCCCGGTCCGTTTCTCTTGGCGTCGGTCGTGCTTGTCGGCTTGCTCGCTTATACCTTTCTAAATCCATCCCTGCGCCATGCCGGCAGTGCCGTCCGAGATCACAACGATACTTCCGAATAGACGTCTGAGTTTGTAGACCCATGCGGGGGCCTATCCAAGAAACTAGGCCGTCTTTAACTCGGATTCCTGCATCGAATTCCGTATGGTGGGTATGTTGTCGGCAACAACACGGGTCCACTAAGATGATGGCCCCATCCACGACAGACTATAGGTGTTCCCGTGCCTCCAACGTTGAAACCGCCGCTTGAGGGGCGCCCGGCAACCTAATCAAACTCCTCTTGCATCGCGGTCTCGGCATGTTGCCTCGCGCCAAAGCTTGGAGTTTTGTCGTTCCATCTGGCCGCCGCCGGCCGGCGGGGAGGTAGGAAGCGACATCTTATTGCAGACATTCTGCAATAAAAGGTCATTTTCACGGACTTTCTGCGCCGGCATACCGCGATACTGGCCGTAAGAAACATCCCGCCTGCGATCCTCGTTGCCTGTGTCACCTCGTGGGCCGCGAGCGACGCAACCATTCTGAGGAACTGGAAAACCATGGCTGTCGAAAGCGCAGTGCTTACCATCGTCATCAACGACCCTGCCGCCGAAGACTATGCCCGACTGTTAGGAGAGCGTTTCCCGCAGGTTCGCGCCATTGCCGCACCGGATCCCGAGAGGTTGGAGCGGCACATCGCCGACGCGGACGTGCTGCTTGGGTTTCGCTTCCCTGTCGACGTGTTCGACCAGGCGAAGAAGCTGCGTTGGTTCCAATGCAGCGGTGCCGGCGTGGATGCCTTACTCCCGATCCG
Organism: Phyllobacterium chamaecytisi; assembly: GCF_020164455.1. Taxonomy (GTDB): domain Bacteria; phylum Pseudomonadota; class Alphaproteobacteria; order Rhizobiales; family Rhizobiaceae; genus Phyllobacterium; species Phyllobacterium chamaecytisi. The sequence continues at coordinate 166,081 of NZ_JAIQWW010000008.1, read as the reverse complement.
CGACAGGGCGGATCACATCACGGTGACCAACGCACGCGGCCTCCATGGCGATATCATCACCGACTTCGTCATGGCGGGCGTGACGATGCTGCACTGGGATTTTCCCCAGTTTCTGCGCGATCAGGCGGAGCGGAAATGGAATGCGCGCGATGTGGCTCCATTGGCTGACAGAACGCTTGGCATTGTCGGGCTGGGCTCCATTGGCACAACCATCGCCCGGCGCGCGAAGAGCGCGGGGATGACGGTCATCGGCTCGAAGCGCGACATATCCGTTCCGGTCGACGGCGTCGACAGGCTGTTCGCCTTCGATGCGCTTGACGATCTGCTGCCTCTCTGCGATTTCGTAGTGCTCGCGCTGCCGGCGACGGCAGAGACTGTAGGGCTCATAGGGGCAACCGAGATCGCGCGCATGCGGCGCGATGCCTTTCTGATCAACATTGCCCGGGGCAACGTCGTCGTGGAGGCCGATCTGATCAAAGCCTTGCAGGCAGGCGCAATTGCCGGTGCATTGCTGGATGTGTTTGAGCGAGAACCGCTGCCGCAAGACAGCCCATTGTGGGGCATGTCAAACGTGATTTTGACGCCGCACGCGGCGGGAAATGCCACAAACTATAGGCAGTGGCTATTCTCACTCTTCGTCGAGAATATCGAGCGATTCCTGAATGGGCAGGCGCTCAAGAATCTGGTGGATCTGCGACGCGGCTATTGACCGCGGCAACGCACGAAATACCTCGTGCATCGGGTATTCAGCCTCTTCGCCGCCAAAGATACAAACGTTGTCTTCCGCGGATCCGCGCTTCCAAATGCGTAAGCACTCGCGGGATCTGACACAAGCCGAAGTAGCCGTGTCATCCGCTAAGGCGCTTTCGGCGTGTCATGTCCCGGAACACAGGGCCTTTATTTTACCGATGGCCTGTAAGACGCTGAACAGATATCGCAGCCTCGCACTTCCCTATTCAGATGCAGAATCTCGGCGATATGACGGCCTCTTTTAGCGACATTCAGCTCTGGGCGCTGATAATATCATGCAGCGGTTCGACAATTCAGCCCAAGGTCGACTTTTTCCATTACACGCTCGAGGCGAGGATACCAATGTGTAACAACGTTTCCCAGGAATGGGGCATTCGCTGCGATCTGGCTGCGGCCTATCGCCTGATCGCCAATTTCGGTATGGACGATCTGATCTCCACTCATCTATCGGCGCGCCTGCCTGGAAAGGAGCATCGTTTCCTCCTCAATCCGTACGGCATGATGTTCGACGAGATCACGGCCTCCAGCCTCGTCGTTGTCGACATCGAGGGGCATACCATTGTGGACGGAGAAAAGTCTAAGATAAATAACGCAGGCTTCACGATCCATTCCGCCGTGCACATGAGTCGTGAAGACGCCCAATGCGTAATGCACACGCACACTCTGGCTGGAATGGCAGTGGCTGCGCAGGAACAGGGGCTGCTGCCGTTGAATCAAAAGTCGATGTGCTTCTACGGTGGCGTCGCCTATCACGGCTATGAAGGCATCGCGCTCGATCTCGACGAGCGCGAACGGATAGTGGGGGATCTCGGCGATAAGGATGTGATGATTTTGAAGCACCACGGCTTGCTCACGGTGGGGCGCACCGTCGCTGAAGCGTTCCTCAATATGTACCTCTTGGAGCAATCCTGTCGCATTCAGCTCGCGGCTACGCAAGGCGGGCAAAAGATCAGCCTACCGTCGCGCGGTGTCGCCGCTCATACGGCGGCGCAGTTCAACTATCATGGGTACAACAGAAGTCCGCTCCCATGGGAAGCGCTCAAACGCCGCCTCGATCGCATTAGCCCGGACTACGCGACGTGATAGTTTGCCAGTCCGCCCAGCGGCTGAGGCAACAACTCATTCTCAGGGAGCAGTACAGGCGAGGCAATGCCTGATCGTCGCCCTATAGACCAAGGAGCGCAAATCGCTTGAGAGTGGTTGTCAGGTATTGTTCTCGGCCCAGGTCAACAGCGCAAACAGCAGATGGGCGGTGTGCCTTTGCAGCTGGCCAAGATGGCGCGTGATCACCCGAAACGGGCGCTCCACCCTGGCTCGAATGTTTGCCTTGCGATGGTCTGCCTTCTGTTGTGCACCCGCGTTAGGAAATCTGCGTCTGGTTCGTAGTTCGCCCGGCCAAACAATCATCAGCCGCTCAAACATCGCGTCGTCGCGGCCATCGACCTCCCGTGCCCCCCGCAGTCCGGTTCTCAACACCAGCATGCCAGCCGCAAGCGTGAATCATGGGTTCGGCCTCATGGGCCGAGGTTCGACTGCTGACGCGGGCCCTGTGCAACTGTATTCTCCGCGGACTTTAGGATCCGTTGCATAGATCCAGTGGATCGCGGTGAAATCACCGTGTGAGGTAAGACCCACCGCACCGGTCGCGCTCAGTTCGCACAGCTTCGCCGATTGATGCGCCCGCTCGTCGCGCCTTCTATCACGGCGACAGCCGACGGCATCGGCAACGCCGAAGCACCTTCCAAAGGGCAAATTCGCGCCCGTAGCAGCGGGATCTGATCCTCCGCCGGGACGGCAAGATCACACATCCCTCGAGCCAAAGTATAGCGAGCACAGGATTTGATGGCGACGTCCAGCACCGCCATCGCCGTCGCCAGTCAGATGGCGCACATCGACCAGTGTCGCCGACGGGACTGACATCCCAGTCGGGCCTCCGCGATTTCCCCTGGCCGCTGCGTCGCAGTGGTCGACGAAAAATTTAAATCGATGGCGGTGGATTGCCGGTGCGCCGGTCTGCCCCTACGACGAGCGGAACCCGTGCCTCGGCTACAAGCGCTCGCTTACAGCGGATATTGCAGCAGCCCTTCGGCGCGTAGCGCCTGGTCGACAGCCGGCCGAGCGCGCAGGCGCTGCATGTAATTGCCGAGCACGGGCCAGGGCGAGAGATCGATCCCGCCCGGTCGCGCCCAGTTCAGGGTCGTGAAGAGATAGGCGTCGGCGATCGTGAAGTGATCGCCGAGGATAAAGTCGTGCTGCTCGAGGCGATTGGCGGTCCACAAGAAGCTCTGGCCAACCCTGGTTCTGGCCTTGGCGTTCTCTTCGTCGCCGCCGCCATGGAAGATCGGCCAATAGGCCTTGTGAATCTCGGTCGCGATGAAGTTCAGCATCTCGACCATCCTGAACCTGGCCAGCGGATCGCTGTTCAAGGACTCGCCAGCGCGGCCGCGGTGAGCAATGTACTGCAAGATGGCGGCCACCTCCGTGAGGCGCTGGCCGTCTTCGAGTTCAAGCACCGGCACCAGGCCCTTTTTGTTGACGCTCTCCAGGTCGGCGCCGCCGTCGAGCTTACGGGTCCGCATGTCGAAACGCACCAAACTGAAAGGCAAATCGAATTCCCGCAGGGCGATGTGTGTCGCGAGCGAGCAGGTTCCCTTGGCGTAGTAGAGCTTCATGCAATTTCCTCTATGGATACCCAATCACACCCTTCTATCTATCGAGAATAGGTATCTTGCGATGTCGAGTTGCGGACTCATAGGCGTACGCGTACGCTAGCAGTTCAGCCTCACTCCACATGCGACCCACGAAAATCAAGCCGAACGGTGAGCCCGAAGCGTAACAACCCGCAGGAACGGTAACCGCCGGTAGGCCGGCGATATTGATTTCATCGACCGTTGTCGCACGAATGGGCTCCTTCCCGTGCAGCGGCGGCAGCTCCTGAAACATCTGGGGAAAAACACAGGCATCGAGGTCATAGCGCGCGAATACCTCATCGAATATCATGAGGTACTGCTCCTTGACAGCAATGAACTCGCTGATGTTCGGCGGTTGTGACGGGTTTGCCAGAATCGCCGCGAACTGTGGCAAATTGGGTAGGTAGTTCAGTAAGCCCGCCCGACCGAATAGGTTTTCGCTGTCAATCGCCTTCGCAAACTCTGCGAATGTGGTTAGTGTGGCCCCAGGCCCCAGCCGCTCGAGATATTTGTGAAGGTCATAAGGAGCGGATTCCAAGCCACGCCCGTCCCAATCTGTAAACGGAGGAGTCGGCCTTCGGAGGTCAGCAAAACCCGAGGCAGCGAAGGGATCTTCGACCAGAACCGCTCCGAGCCCTTCAATCTCGCCTAATGCTCTGTCGTAGAGTCGCCGCGCCTCCATCGAAAGAGACTGATTGCGCCATCCGCTCCCGTAAAGAGCAAGCCGTTTGCCCTTAAGCGCATTCGCGCTCAGCTTTGACGAGTAGTCTCCCTTTGGCTTCTTGCCGACACCTGCGAGGGTCTTCGGATCCTCTGAAGTGTAGCCAGCAAGGACATCCAGGCAGATGGCCGCGTCACGCACACATCGCGCGAGGGGACCGACGACGTCGCGATTTCCCGATGCGGGCAGAACTCCCGCGTTGGGGACCAGTCCGATAGTGTGCAGTTCCTTATAGTCCCCGATTGTGTAAAAGCCACGTCCAACCGACTTCGGACTAAGTGGAGCAAGGTCCGTCTTTGCCGTGCTGCGAAGCTCGACCATCCCGCTTCCAACGAATTTCTGCCACTTACCTACCGCGTCACCCTCATAGCTCACTAGTTGCTTGATAGCCGCGCCCGGCCCATCCGCACGTGGAATAACCTTGAGATTGTAAAGGGGTAGTGCGGAGAGCAGATCCGTCTCCCCAGCAATCCGATCGAATGTCGTAGAGATGCGCATGAGAAGCGCCCCTTCCTTGACCACTTCACACACGCGCACGTTTTCATAGTCTTGAAAGTTGATCGTCGCGAACTCTTTTGCGCAGCCCCGCCGCTCGCGCCCGCCGCAAATGGCTGCAACATTGTCAAGATACAAATGCGAATTGTAGAGGACCGGCTCATTATTGTGGGTGCAACGAAGCAAGATTCCCGCTTCGTTGAAAGGTCCATATGACGAGAGGCTGACTTTAAAGGAGGCAATCAGGGGCACCGCCATCCGGATCGGCCACCAGTGGTTCCGGAAGATGGGTCTGCGCTACAGCTGGGTCTACTGTGATTTCAACTTTCTGCGATTAAATCCCCCGGTAGAACACTGGGATTTCTGCATAGGTCGAGCGATGAGCGGGTAGAACTTCCCCCTCGCCAAATGCAAGTGGCTTGTAGGCACCGAGAATTCGCGTCATTCCATTCCCTCCCTCGTTTGTCGTAGCGTTCGCGATGTATACGCGCATTTACGATGGCTACGTTAGGATGGAAAGGTCACCGAGTTACTGCGTTGTGCACCCCCAGCGTAAGGAAATCTGCGTCTGGTCCGTAGTTCACGCCGCCAAACAAACAGTAGCCGCTCAAAGGTCGCATCAGCTGGCGACCTGCCGCTGGATTGCTCACGGCGACACGGCGCTATTCCTCGGGCCCCCGGTGCGGGCATGACGCATCTTGCTGTGAGTCTGGGCCGCGAGGCGATCCGACAGAACTACAACGAGCAGTTCGTCGCGGCGGCCACGCTGGCGGCGATGCTGGCCCACAACGATGGCTCGCTCGACAAACAGTTGACGATCTTGTCCCGGCCGAACTTGCTCATCATCGACGAGTTGGGCAATCTGCCTTTCGAGGGGGTCAAATCTCCGTTTCGCCCAAGGGGTCATTTGCTCGCTTCGCTTGACAGATCTGACTGACAATCTCGGTCCCAACGTTCCGGTCACGGTGGTCTCCGCCAGCTTATCGGAAGTGCGAGACGACCCGCTCAGCTAACTAGAGGGGCGGAGGCAGCGAACCGCGACCTGGCCAACTGGATGGTGCCCGGACAAGTCCGGCGCGCCCAAGCTGGCGGCCGCCCGCTCGCTGCCGCTCACTGAGCAGGCGGTGGTAGACGTAGTAATCACCGACCTAGGCATCTTCCGCCTCGACCGGACACGCAAAGTGGTACCGCAGGTCCACGTGTGTAAAGCGCGGCGGGGACCGAGTCTTCATTCGGAAGCTTTCAGTTCAGCTCGGCTGCCCGAAGGCGCAATGCAAGAGGCGGCGAGAACGATGCAATCCATTCGGACGTGAACAGCCATCGTCGCCATCGACTCTCTTCCCTTTCTCTCTTTCTCAAATCGTCATTCGAGGAGAACGAGGAGGACGGATGCCCTCGCCCCCGTTCCTTGTTACTGCGCCAGCCAGGCGTTGAAGCGCTGTCTCAGCTCATCGCCCTTCTCTGCCCAGAAGGGTATGTCGACCTCCAGAGCAAGCGCCAGATGATCATGCGAGTTCGCAAAGTGGGGCAGGATCGCTGGATCGACAAGCTGCATGGCATCTTTGTTGGCCGGCCCATAGGGGAAATAGTGTGTTAAGTTGGCCTGAGCCGCAGGCGAAGCTGCGAACGCGATAAACTTGTAGGCATCGCCCCGCCGTGGGGAGCCTTTAGGAATCACCCAGTAGCTCCAGCCCGCCACTGCGGCGTCCCACACGATTTCGAAATGCTTACCGGAGTTCTTGACAGCATCGTAGATACGCCCGTTGAAGGCTGCGGTCATGATGACCTGGCCGTCAGCCAGCAACTGCGCTGGTTGGGCGCCAGCGGACCACCAGACGATGTCCTTCTTGATCGTGTCAAGCTTCTTGAAGGCTCGATCGACGCCCCCCGGCTCGCTGAGGACCTTATAAACGTCCTTGATCGGCACGCCGTCGGCGATCAGTGCCCATTCGATATTGCCTACGGGGCTCTTCCACAATCCCCGTTTGCCGGCGAATTTCTTCGTGTCGAACAGATCGGCGATGGCCTTCGGGCCATTCGGCAGCTTATCCTTGTCATAGGCGAGGATCGTTGCATTGGTTTGCGTCGGCACCCCGCATTCCTGCCCGTCGGTACCCATGAACTTCGCCCGATCGAGGCCCAACTTCTTCCAGTCGATTGTCTCGATGAGGCCCTCCTCGCACATTTGAAAGACCATCGACCCGTAAGGTTCGACCACGTCCCAGTTCACCGTCCTCGTTTCGACCATGGCACGAATCTTTGCCATCTCGAAGCTCCACTCATCCTCGGTGAGTTTGATCCCGGTCGCCTTGACAAACGGCTCGAAAATCGCCTTGCGCTGCGCCTCCTGATAGGCCCCACCAGAACTGGTGACCGTCAGCTGATCGCCCGCAAAGGCGGTTTCCGCTGTCGCCAGCATACCGGCCAGACCGATCACCGCTAAGGCTCCAGCGTTCATTGAAGTCATCCTCATCGACTGCTTCCTCCCTTGTTATGCGATCCCCAGGATAGGGACGGCATGGCCAAAAAGCCCAACTACCGCAGCGGCGCACCGGGCCATCGTCATGACACATCGAGCGCCCGACAATCCTCAGTCTTCCAGCCGATGGTGATCGCGGTGCCCGGATCGAGCTGCACCACGCCTTCCGAATTCGGCAGCTTGATCACAAAGTCGTCATGGCCGCAGACCGACACCCGAATGCGCACGTGGTCGCCCAGATAGATGAGGGGTATGAGATTGACTAATGAAAATTTCCCATGTCGGACTCCGCGACTTTGTCGTCAGAGACTTGTTATCGTTGTCAAAAAATACCGGGTTCTGGAGACGAATTTCACCGATTTCGATTGACCGGTTGCCAGATTCCTGCATCAACGCGGCAGACGGCGACGACTAATACGCGAGGCGCGCCCGTCGGCTGACGTGATCGACAGCCAGTCGTCAAGACGACCGAAAGCGGCGGCTTTGATGCGGCAAGTCGATCAAGGGCGCCAGCGCCACATCGTCATCGCTACATAGGGCATCTCGTCGGACTGCGCGTTTACACCGCCGACATTCAGGACCGCGGTGGTGAGGTGGAGGTGCTGACCTCAATCCGGGCGTTCTATCCGCGGCTGCCCTCTTTGCCGATGACGGCTATGCGGGAGACAAGCTGCGCGACACCCTCGCGGCACTTTGGCATCGGACCATCGAGATCATCAAGCCTCCCGACGGTGCCAAAGGCTTTACGGTGCTCAGGCGTCGCTGGATTTTGCAAGTTTTCTACGCAATAGGCAAAAAGGGACGTGCTCACTCGCAAGGCTGGTGGCCAGCACCAGCGGATATCGAGCTCGTGTTCGTGACGCATGCCAGTCAACAGCAACAGCACAAGCGTCATTATCTCAGGGCGCAGAGCCTCGACGTGTGACAGCGCATGTGAGCGGGGCGAACGTCCGTGCTAAGCAGGAACGTACGGCTTCGCGTCATCGACAACAATCATGCCTAAACCGCTGCCCGTCAGGTCAGGATGACGCCGGCGTTACTGTCACGAATGCGCTCATTCACTCGCCGTAGAGATCGACATTGTGTGTACCGACGCCGGTGTTGGGATCGCGGACCATGCTTGGCCGCCTCGATACCTGCTTAGGCAATTGCCTTCGGGAGCGCCGGAATAGACGGGTGATTCGTCTTGGATACGTCACCCGCACCGCACATGTGATAGAAACATCAATGCTCATCTTGTTCCATTGTATAGTGATCCCGTTGTTTGTGTGCCGGCGTAGGCAATTGTCGAGAGCTGGTCTTCCGTGCTTACGCTTCAGGTTTAATGCGGCGTGCCTTAAGGATACGAAGGATGTTCTCGTCTCGCCATTCTTCAAGTTTTTCCATCGAGACGCTTGCGCGAATTTCTGCACGGTCGCGCGCAGGTCTTCCTGCGCCTCGCGCGTGCCCTTCCAACCGAACAGCTTGAAGCAGTGTTCGATACCACCCAGGCCGCCACCAAGATTGTAGTATTGGCTTAGGCCCATGAAAGCCATTCGAACGCCGAAGCCGTTAACGATGACTTCATCGACGTCTTGGTAAGTGCAGTAACCCTCCTCGACTAGGCGGCGTGCTTCGTCGACGTAGGCTTTCTGAAGGCGGTTTCCGATGTAACCGTTAATTTCTTTTTTCAGCATAACTGGCTTTTTCCCAACAGCGATGAGGAACTCCCTTGCCCACTGTACCGCTCCGTCCGACTTGCCGGGAATAGCGAGAAGCTCGACCAGCGGAATGAGGTAAGTGGGAGCGAACGGATGTGCTACGATTACCCGCTCCGGAAATTGGCAGTTGGACGCTAGGTCGGATGGAATAAACTGAGACGAAGATGTCGCCAGGACAACATCCGCCGATGTCTTTGCATCAAGCTCGGCGAATAGGGCAGACTTGAGTGCTTTATCCTCGATGATGCTCTCCTGGACATAGCTCACACCGTCGAGCGCCTCTTCGATTGTCTCGCAGATCACGAGCCTATCGATGCTAGCGCTCTGGGCGAGATCGAGCTGTGCCAGGCGGGGCCAGATTGCTTCGATATTTGCTCGAAGCCGCACTCTCTGTTGCGGCGCCGGGTCGAATGCTCGCACGTTGAGCCCTTGCGACAGGAAATAGGCCGTCCAGCCACCTCCGATCGTGCCGGTGCCGATGCAGGCGACGGACTCAATTGAGCGTGGATCGTGAACAGGGATGTAACCAGACACTTCAGGTTCCTTCCAGTTTGGCTTGCGCTTTACAACGACGGCGAGCGCGCTTTCTCGCACATGCTCGGAGTTTGTGATCTTTTCGAAGCCGGGATGCTGTTGGGGTCCTTACGCAAGTATCAACAGCAAGCGCCTGCACGTTGCCCGCGTCGGGTACTTCCACCTTGCAGATCGTGCCATTCCTGGCCAGGACGGTGCCCTGCAGCCTATTGTTCTCGCCGATGAACTGAGCAACGAAAGCGTTCTGCGGTCGCTCGTATAGCTCGGCGGGCGCGGCGAGTTGCTGAATGGCCCCGTCGTTGAACACCGCAATGCGATCCGACATGGTCAGCCCTTCGCTCTGATCGTGCGTCACATAGACCACGGTGACACCAAGTTCCTGATGGATATGCTTGATCTCAAGCTGCATCTGCTTGTCCAGCGCGCCGAGCGGCTCATCCATGAGCACGAGCTTAGGATCGAAGACAAGGGCGCGGGCAAGCGCGACGCGTTGCTGCTGACGGCCTTGAGGCCGGTGCTCTGTCACAGTGGCTGCATGCCGGCCTTGTGTGGGCCGAGTTCGCGGTCGTTCTGCTGGATGCGCGCAGCATCCCCCAGCTGCTCATGGCCTGCAAGCAGCTGCAGGCCATGATGCGGGTTGTCAGCCTTCGTGGGCCGTTGCTTGGCGTCAGGCTGAAGATCGGCGAGGCTATGCTGCGCGCCAGAGACGCGCTGCAAACGGAGTTTGCCAGGTTGCATCCCGCCCTGCTGACATGGCGCGAGGTGACTAGGTCTGTCGACGACTAATGAGCGTGCCGGGAGTTTGGCATGCGCGCATTTGCGCGATCACTTCGTCGGTGCTGATGCCCTTTCTTGCTGCCGCACGTTCCAGTTGACCGCGCGACATCCTGGTGTGTGATGAACCTCAAAGTCAAACCCTCTCCAGTGAAATGCCTCCCACCACACAGAAATCCACTGCAGCTGAATCGGTTTGTGGAAGAGGCACGGCGTGCTTGCCCACGCAGCGGGATCGGCAATGACATCGGCGACGCAATCGAGAGCCCAGCACTTCGTGCCGAAGTGTCGTTGCAGGAACGGTACTCCGCCGATTGGTCGTCTATATGTGCGTTGGAACGGCAATTTTTGCCCCGACCTTCTGCACATTGGGCGTTTCCCCAGCACTGATCCCTGTGATGATGGGTATGTATAGCCCAGTCCACTCGCTCGACACCGATCGTGGCAAGATGCTGTGTAACAGCGGCGGTCCCTGTGTCGATTGGTAGGCATTCCGTCCACTTTCAGCCCAAAGATTTTCGGATCGCTGAATCAAAGACATTTCATTTTCTTCTTAAGGACAAAATCATGTTTTCCCGTCCACTCGGTCCGTGTTTCAGAGAACCTTTCGTGGCCGATCTGTGTGAGGCCGTTGTCCGTCATCTCACACCGGGTCGCGGTCAGAATCTTTAGGCGACTTGCGCGCGGCTCCGGTCCCGTATGTCAAACGCTCTTGGCTCGAAATACCTATACATGCGGTCAACAGAAACGGCTGGCCATATCCCGCTCCTGGGCCGTTTTGCTGAAATGAGATAGGTTGGCGGAGTCATTTTCTCCCTTGACGATGGGCATTGCGATATTGCCTCGCATGGTGCTGGCCTCGCGGCGCGCAAGACGCTCGATTTGGTGTGTCTTTTGCCCGTCGAAGACGTCCTCGACGTTGTTCGCTCCGTGTTCTTGCAGAAGCACGACCCAGGCTGTGGTGCGTGCCAACGCCGAGATCCAGAACGGCACCACGACCATGATCATCAAGAGATTGCTGGTCTGGGGCGGCAAGGTCGCCAGGAGATAGGCAACCGGGAAGCCCAGCAGCAAGGTCGCGGCGGTCACGCCGATGCTGATCCCCAGCGTGCGCAGAAATACGTCGCGAAAGACCGAGTACTGTGGTGGCGAGGCAACGATCTGGCTGTCGGGACCATACTGGTAATCGACCGAACGCAGCAGGTAATAGGCTGTATAAGCTGAGCGGCCGCGGTTGAGCAGGCTCCAGACGTCGTGCTGACCCCAGAGGGGATTGATTTCTATCAGCGCCGCCTTGTAGGGGCCGGCGGAAGCGTGCTCGTCTTGGATGCACCACTTAAGCGACCATGACACCATCACCCGGTCGGCTATCAACCATCATGTTGTCATTGGCCCTTTTGGAAGAAGCGAAGTGCGTTACCGCGCATGATCCGCTCGATGAGGGCGGGGATTTCCTCGTGGGCGATCCAGCCTTGACCGACCAGTTCCGAGAGCGCCTGTGCGATGCCACGGCGAGCAACGCAGGCGTGGCCATAGATCGGCTCCACCGCGACGTAGTCGCCGCCGAAGGTGAAGATCTTGTCGGCGGGAACCGCCAGCAAAAAATCCTTCAGAAAACGGATGCTCGCCGCGGGGTTGAGAACCCATGCCCAGCACATATCGATCCACGCGTTCGGATAGTGTTTGGCCAGCGCGATAAATTCCTGCTCGTAAGGATACCCGATGTGCATCAGGACGAAACGGGTATCAGGAAAATCCAACAATAGGCGACACAGATCGGCGGCGTTGTTGCGAGTGTGGGCGAGTTGCAACATTCCATGACCGCCCACAATACCAGTGTGCAGTTTAACAGGCAGATCGCACTCGGTAGCTTTGCCGACACAGTAGCGGAAAAGAAAATCCTGCATCGACTTGAGATCCTCGGAACCTAGGTCGTGGCGCATCTTGCCGATGTGGTGCAGAAATAGCCTCGCCGCGTGTGCCTTGGCGACCGGTGCGAAATCAAGCGAACGCGAATAGGCAATTTGACATTTCACCGCCACGGCCTTCGGACCGTACGTAGCGAAATAGAAGTCGATGATCTCCAGCCAATCATCCAGCGTTGTCGGTTGTTTGCCTGTTTCAGCATGCACGCGGGCGATGTCCGCAGCGCTGCACCGGGAAAATTCGAGGATGCTTAAATCCTGCGCCAGTAGCGCTGGCTGCTCGGTCTCCATGAAGATGCGCTGCAGAGAATTGACTTGGCAGTTCTCGATGTTCGCACGACGCAAAATGGCAGCGTAAAAGCCGGGCTGAATGGTCTCGCGGTATTTTTCGGCGATGCGAGGCACACTCTCGGCAGTCAGGTCGTCCTCACCATAGAGGCCGCGAAGCGTATGGCGCACGGCCTGAGCATAGCCGGTGTGGCGGATGCGATCCCAGTAAGGTGCGACCAGCTGGTATTTAACCACGCTCGAAAGATCCGGCCCAAGGAAGCTTTGCAGCTCGGTTTTCGGCATTCCCGCAACCGCCAAATCGTTGGCAACGTAGTCCCTGACTGCATAGGTCCAGTCGTCGCAAGGCAGCCACCGACCGATTACGCCGGACACGCGCTGGCTTTCCTCGATCAGATGCTCGTGGGTGTCCACGAACGGCGTCTGCTGAACCCATTGTGTGATCTGTGGGTCGGACTTCATCATTTTCCCCTTTTTACCTCGGTCGTCACTGCGAAATGGGTGGAACGGCCGAGACGTGGTCAGTCGGCTCCGATTTGGCAAATGAACAACATACGACAAATAAAGCCAGTCTACGATCGGCGCTCTTGTCTCGAAAGTCGCCCCCAGGATCCCCAGAGGCTCTCTTCTTGCTCGATGGCCGTTTCAAGTAGGCAAATACTCGTGACTCCAACTCTCGCTTATGTTGCCCGCGGCGATTAGCGCGTCTATGTCCGCTTCGGTATATTGAAAGGACCGCAGAAGTCGCCGGGTTGACGCGCCGTATTTCTCGGCGGGGGATAATGCATAGACCTTCCCGGCCTCCGAGCGAATGGCGTAGGGATCGAGCTGAGTTACGGTATGTCCACTCGGATGATCACGATATATTGAGAAGGAATAGCTGCCCCGGTCGGTCCCTGGCGTACCGTCCGCAGGCCTGGAATTTGCGGAACGTATCGCATCTATGTTCTCGCAGATTGCTGCGCCGATATCGGCTGCAGTCAATCTCGACAACCAATCCTCAGCGCTTGCCTTCTCCATAGCCGTAGAAAGGAAGGTGGCTCGGTCCTCGGCTGGCACGTCACCAAGTCCTTCAAGCCCCTCGACTTGCGCAAGGCGAGGCAAGTCGCTCTCAACGGCGTTGAGCATGAGGGTGCGGCCGGAAGCCGTTCTGTAAAGGCGGGCCAAGGCGTTGTAGCCCTTGGCATCTGGCCCGGCGGGTTCATCGAAGGGGTCGCGTCCTGCATAGTCGTAGCAGAAGGGAACTTGCAGAAGACCGGAAAGCGCCGACAGCGACGTCCGCGGCCGCCCCACGTGACCGGTTCTTCCTTTCTGGTACAACGCGGCGGCAATACCAAGAGCCGCGCTGTACGCGCCTAAAGCGTCGATTGTACCGTAGTGTGCATGCTCCTCGGGTGACTCCGGGGAACCGCCAAATCTGAGCATAATGCCAGTCGCCGCTTGAGCAATGTCGTCATAGCCGGGATCATCGCTACGTGGGCCACCGCGCACACCGCTGAAGCAATCGACTTGGCAGAAGATCACGTCCGGATTGAGCGCTTTCAGACCCTCCAGATGGAGCCCCTTACGCTTGACCTCCTGGTCAGTCGCATTCCAGACGATAACATCAACTGACTTCACCAACCGTTCGAAGACCTTCCGGCCGCCTGGCGAGGCAATATCCACTAACGCCGAGTGCTTGCCGCACATATTGACCATTCCCATGGACACTGTCCAGGAGCAGTTGTATAGGGGGAGGGCCGGGTCGATCTTGATTACCTCCGCACCGAAACGGGCGAGATAATATGCCGTATGCGGACCAGCGATCACATTGGACAGGTCGAGAACCCGTACGCCATCGAGCCATCCAGACGACGCCCGTGCAGGACGCGCCGGCGGCCGCCTAACAGGAATCGCCGAAAGTGCCGCGATCGCCTCATCGAAGGCGACCCATTTACGAGGCGCCGGGTTCAACATCATTTCACCAGTTTCCTCCAACCAAGCCATAGGTCCCGGCTGAGTCATTCGTCCAAACACCGGGTCGTCGACCTCCACCACGACGCCCGCAGCGGTAGCATGTTCGTTGCTCATCCATTCCTTCAAGGAGCGCTGCGGCGAACCCGCGATCCGGCTTTCTCTGAAGATGCGCTCCCACTCCTCTGAGGTTCGGGTCAAGAAAACAGCTTTCATTCGCGTGGTAATCTCATCATGCCAATACTTTGGCAAGGGGAGAGCAAGATAGTGATCCATTTGCTCTACAAGCCCTTCGGACACGAGCTCATCGTATAGTCCGAGAGCCTGCAAGCAGCGCTTGATATGAACTTTGTGGCCGGCGCATGCGATGGAGAACATGCGTCCATCTTTACACATATAACCCGAATTCCGATAAAAAGGGTCGTGAAGGTCTTGTACAGACTGGTAAGAGAGATTCAGCGGCAAGTTTGCCTCGCGCCTTTGGGCGATCTCGCGACTACGATGACCAGTGTAGCGAGGCGGAAAGTTCTCAACTAAGCACGCGTTGTATGCGAGGGCCTCCATGACCGCGCATACAAGAGGCGCCTCAATGTGGTCGCCGATCCCGCTGCGCTCCCGTGCTTGAAGCGCCAGTACCGCTGCCGATGCAGCAAGCATCGTGCCATAGGCAGATGCCAGAGGCAGCGGCGAGAAGTAGGGAATGACACCCATCAAGACGCGGTCAAGCCCCATGTCGGTGAACACACCTGAGGATGCCGCGATGACCGCCTCGAAGGCGCGCCACTCGCGACGAAGTTGATCGTTCGAGGCAAAGCCTGGAATAGATACTGTGATGAGCTCCGGCCGGACCTTGCGCAGCGCCGTGAAGTCGATTCCGAGGCGGCTAAGCACACCCGGTCGGAAATTTTCCACCACGATGTCCGCTTCCGCGACTAGGGCTTGCGCTTGCGAAAGGCCCTCCTCAGTCTTCAAGTCGATCTCGACAATCAATTTGTTCCGATTGAGCGTTGCATTGGCCGGGCTGTCCCAGAGGGGTCCGGAGGGTGGGTCGATATGCACGACTATGGCGCCAAGATCGGCGAGGACCATCGCCACCGCCGGACCAGCGATATACTGACCAAAATCGACAACTTTGACGCCTGAAAGAGGAAGGGAAGGACGTTTCATGCCTGTCTCCTGGTCGCTTTGGCCGAGAGCGTTGCTGTCGAGCCGGTAATGTACTTGATTTATCTGCGGGTCGGATTTCGTCATTTTCCCCTGCCTCTTGATTGGTGGGAAGCTGCCGGGACGGGCCGGACGTTCTCCGTCGATTGTGCTGCATGAACAACATGCGAAGGAACCGTCAGGTATCGCGGATCCCGCGTAACCGCTGCGAGCGTCGGCGCAGCAGTTCGACCAGCGCCAGCATGGCGACGTGGAGTTCGTCGATCTCCGGGAACTGAGACGAGGGCTTCACAAACAGGTCCCTGCGATACACCGTCGATTAAAATCTCGGCGGTCATGAGCCTTCGCCGCGGATCGACTTGAGACGGCGCAGTCGCCTCAAGCATGATATCGCCTTGCTCCCCCGGCTGAAGCGTGATGGTTCCCGCCTCACCATGGGACGCCCAACCGAATGCCGGTAGGAGGCGAGCGCTGTAGACAGCGGTGCGCTCCAAGTTATTGCGAATCCTAACCGTGTATGTGACCTCGCAGTTCGGGCGGGCTTCTGAAAGATATGGCAGCATTCGCGCCCAGAATAGATCGATGAAATAGTTTGCGGGCTCGCCTACGATATCACGGAAGGCTGCTTCCTTCCGTTCGATGTAGTCTGTGTACTCGGCGATCCTCGAGTAATCCATAGTGATCAGCTCTCCGTGTCCGGGGCATACGAGATCAGGCTTCGTCGCGCGTATCACATCCGCGCAGGCGCGATGCATCTCCAACTGGAAACTGTTGCGCATGACCGTAGACTGGACGGCGATCTCGCGCTCAATCCCTCTGGCTTCAGGATTGAAGAGAAACAAGTTGTCTCCCCCGAAGACGATCCGCTTGCCGTCGATATGACCTAAGACAATCGCATGGTATTCGGTTTGGCCTGGTGCGTGATGAATCTCGAAGTCAAAGCCTCTCCAGTGAAACGCCTCCCCATCACACAGAATCCGCTGCACCTGAATGGGTTTGTGGAAGCAGCACGGCGTGCTTGCCCACGCAGCGGGATCGGCAATGACATCAGCAACGCAATCGAGAGCCCAGCACTGCGTGCCGTAATGTCGTTGCAGGAACGGTATCCCACAGACATGGTCGTCATGAATGTGCGTTGGAAGGACGAGTTCGATGTGCCGCACTCCATAATCGTCGCGAAGTTGATCGATATGATGCTGAACGAAGCGCACTGCGTGCACACTATCGTGATTGGACCCTGCATGGAGATGGCCCACGGAGGCCATACCGTAGTCAATTAGCATCGCGTGGCCGCTTCCACTAAGCACAATGTAGAAATTGGAGCAGGTATAAGGTCCGGCCCACAGTAGATGTTCCGAAATTGACTGCAGCCTGCTTTCGCGGATAGTCTGCACGTCGTTGAAATCGCTGCCCCGGCCCGACGTATAAAGCCTGCCTATACTCGCGAGTGTCTCGAGCCTTGTTTCAAGCTTTCCTATATCCGCCTTAACCTC
Source organism: Phyllobacterium chamaecytisi (assembly GCF_020164455.1). Lineage (GTDB taxonomy): Bacteria > Pseudomonadota > Alphaproteobacteria > Rhizobiales > Rhizobiaceae > Phyllobacterium > Phyllobacterium chamaecytisi. The sequence continues at coordinate 149,115 of NZ_JAIQWW010000008.1, read as the reverse complement.
CCAGATCGGCAGTCCATGCGATGGATAGGCGGTCTCGACGTCCTCCTTTTTTAAGGCGAGGATTGATTGCATTGTAAATTCAATGCCAAGAAGGTCGCCGTAGTTATACTCCAGTGCATGAAGTTGATAGAGCTTTCCACCCGCTGTCATCAGATCGCCTGTAAACGCGATCTTCTTGCCATCCACCTCTACGATTAGGCTGACCATGCCGTATGTATGACCCTTTGCCGGCAGGACGCGGAACTCGTACTCCTTCCATACAAAGGTGCCGTAGTCCTCGAGAACGGCATCGACCGGAAGATTTTCCGCTAATGAGAAAAATGTATTGCTGTCGTTATAGTTGTCATAGATACGCCGAGCCTGCCAATAGGCCTCGACATTGTCGAAGAGGTGGCGTTCGTATTCCGGCACGGCAATTTTTGCCCCGACCTTTTGCACATTGGGTGTTCCCCAGCACTGATCCCTGTGATGATGGGTATGTAGAACCCAGTCGACTCGCTCGACACCGATCGTAGCAAGATGCTGTATAACAGCGCCGGATCCTGCGTCGATTAGTAGGCACTCCGTGCCACTCTTCAGAACGTAAACGTTACAAGCATCCTGAAATTCCCAAAGATTTTCGGAGCGCTGGATCAAAGACATTTCATTTCCTTCTCAATGACAAGACGATCTTGTCCCCACCCGTGTGGTCCGTGCTTCGGAAAACCTTTCGTGGCCGATCTGTTTGAGGCCGTCAGGCGTCATCTCACCTCGGGTCGCGGCTCTCAGAATCTTCAGGCGACCTGCGTGTGGGCGCCCGTCCCGTATGTCAAACACTCTTGGCGCGGCATAGCAACCCATGCGGGGCAATAGAAGCGGGTGGCCATATCTTGCTCCTGTGCCGCTTCGCTGAATTGAGATGGGTTTGGCAGAGTCATTGTCTTTTCCGCCCCTTGGAGAAGGGCGTCCCTATACCGCCTCCCATAGTGCCGGCCCCGATGAGCGCCGGACGCTCGACTTGGTGTGGCTTTGCCGTCGGAGACGCCTTCGACATTGTTCGCAACGCGCTCGGCGGAGAAGGCATAGCACTTCGCCTTAGACTGGTCGCTGGCGACGAATTGGACAAAAGGGTTGACGACATTGAACAAAGGAGCTCCGAGAGGGCGTAGGACGTCTCGCAACATGTGCGAGGGCAAGGTCAGGTATCGCGGATCCCGCGTAAACGTTCCGAGCGTCGGCGCAGTAGTTCGACCACCGCCAGCACCACGACGGAGAACAGAGTCAGTACTGTGGCGCCGGCGATAATAGTCGGATTGATCTGTTCGCGGATGCCGGAAAACATGACCCTTGGCAAAGTGCGCTGCTCGGCGCTGGCGATGAAAAGGGCTACGATCACCTCATCGAAGGAGGTGAGGAAGGCGAAGAGCGAACCCGCAATCATACCCGGTAAAATAAGCGGTAGGATGACCTTGAAGAAGACTGTGATCGGCGGCGCGCCGAGGCCGGCGGCGGCGCGGGTGAGCGAGTGGTCGAAACCCGCGAGGGTCGCGGTCACGGCGATGACGACAAAAGGGGTGGCCAGTGTAGTATGCGCCACGATCAGTCCGGTATAGCTGTTGAGCAGCCCGATATCGGCATAGAAGAAATATACTGCCACTGCGGTGATGATGCCCGGGACGATCATGGGCGATATCAGCAGGCCCATCACCGCCGTGCGCCATGGGAAAGTGGGGCGACTGAGCCCGAGCGCGGCTAACGTGCCGAGCGCGGTTGACAGTAGCGTTGCAGACACTGCGACGAGGATCGAGTTGTACAGCGCGCCCTGCCAACGGTCTGTTAGGAAGAACTCTTCATACCAGCGCAGCGACCACCCTGACATAGGATAGGTGAAGAAGGGTACAGAATTGAAGGATAGCGGGATGATCGCAAGGATTGGTGCAATCAGATATAGCAACACCACCCCACAGAACAGCCGGTGCAGATAGTACCAGCCCTTTTCAACTGGAGAGGCATACATGTGACGGGCCATTGTTTCACCCCATCTTGAGCTGGTCGACGCCGACCAGTCTATTATAGATATAGTATAGGAGCAGCGTAGCCGTGAGCAGAATGGCGCCTAGGGCCGAGGCCATGCCCCAATTGAGATCCTCGTTCGTGTAGTGGGCGACGAAGTAGCTGACCATCTGGTCGTTCGCCCCTCCGACGAGCGCGGGGGTCAAGTAGTAGCCCAGGCAAAGAATGAAGCTCAGAAGACAGCCGGCGGCGACCCCCGGCAGGGTTTGCGGGAAGTAGACCTTCCAGAAGGCGTAGAATGGGCCGGCGCCGAGCGAGCGGGCAGCGCGGACATAGTTGGGCGAGATCGTCTTCATCACGCTATAGATCGGCAGCAGCGTGAAGGGCAGCTGAATATGCGTCATGGCCAGCACGGTGCCGACCCGGTTGTAGACGAGTTCAGCGGGCTGCGATATCACATGCAGTGCCATCAAAACGTCGTTGACAACTCCGTGTTCTTGCAGAAGCACGACCCAGGCTGTGGTGCGTGCCAACGCCGAGATCCAGAACGGCACCACGACCATGATCATCAAGAGATTGCTGGTCTGGGGCGGCAAGGTCGCCAGGAGATAGGCAACCGGGAAGCCCAGCAGCAAGGTCGCGGCGGTCACGCCGATGCTGATCCCCAGCGTGCGCAGAAATACGTCGCGAAAGACCGAGTACTGTGGTGGCGAGGCAACGATCTGGCTGTCGGGACCATACTGGTAATCGACCGAACGCAGCAGGTAATAGGCTGTATAAGCTGAGCGGCCGCGGTTGAGCAGGCTCCAGACGTCGTGCTGACCCCAGAGGGGATTGATTTCTATCAGCGCCGCCTTGTAGGGGCCGGCGGAAAGCGTGCTCAACTTGCGCGCGCTCGACGTGACCTGGCTGCCGGCGCCGGCCAGTTCATAATTAACCCGCTTGGCGATCACGCCCGTGGTCTTGTGGGCCCAGGCCTGCTTGAGATCCTCGGCGAGAGCGGCATAGGCGCGCTCGTCGGGCAGATCCTTGCCGTCCCAAGCGCTTAAGGCTGCGGTGGTTCGCGGCATGAGCGTCAACAGCGTATCGTCATGGATCGCGCTGAACATCATGCGGCCGATTGGAAAGACAAAGGTGATCAGGACGAACAGCACAAGCGGCAGAACGAGGACGAAAGCCTTGAACTTATGCCGGCGCTCGACCCGCTGCAGCTTCATACGTAAAGACATCCCGTTTGAACTGCGCGCGCTTTGGACCGCTATAATCGCCATCATACCTCTCTCACTCTCTCTGATCTCCGTTCAAAGCGGCGGGGAGAACGGAAAGTCCCCTCGCCGTTGTTTGTTCTTACTGCGCGAGCCAGGCGGTGAAGCGCTGAGCCAATTCATCGCCCTTCTCAATTTTGAAAAGGTAGTCGGGTTGAAGCGCAATGGCGTCTCGCTCCGGCGTGTTTGGAAGATCAGTCAGCACCGCCGGATCAAGAAGCGGCATCGCATCCTGGTTGCCCGGCCCAAAGGGGAAGTAGCGCGTAAGGTCGGCCTGCGGTTCGGGTGAGCCGCCGAAGGCTAGGAACTTGTAGGCGTCCTTCTTGATCGTGTCGAGTTTCGTGAAGGCGCGATCGACGCCCTCCGGCGTGCCCAGAACCTTATATACCTCCTTGGTCGGCACGCCGTCAGCGATCAGTGCCCATTCGAGGTTGGGAGAGTAACTCTTCCACAGGCCGCGCTTGCCGAGGAATTTCTTCGTGTCGAACAGATCGGCGATGGCCTTCGGGCCGTTCGGCAGCTTGTCCTTGTCATAGTATACAATTGTAGGGTTGGTTTGAAACGGTACCCCGCAGTCGAATTTGCCGGCTTCACCGAACTTGGCTCGGTCGAGGCCCAACCTCTTCCAGTCGATCACCTCGAGAAGGCCCTCGGCACACATCATCCATGCACCCGACCCGCTGGCGTCGACCACGTCCCAGCTGACGGACTTTGATTCGACCATGGCACGGATCTTGGCGATCTCACCGCTCCACTCATCCTCGGTGAGTTTGATCCCGGTCGCCTTTGTGAAGGGCTCAAAAAAGACCTTGCCCAGGGCCTTCTCATAGGCTCCACCCCAGGAGACGACCGTCAGTTGGTCGCCCGCAAAGGCGGTTTCCGCTGTCGCCAGCATACCGGCCAGACCGATCACCGCTAATGCTCCAGCGTTCATTGAAGTCATCCTCATCCACTGCTTCCTCCCTTGTTATGCGACCCCCAGGATAGGGACGGCATGGCCAAAAAGCCCAACTACCGCAGCAGCGCACCGGGCCATCGTCATGACGCATCGAGCGCCCGACAATCCTCAGTCTTCCAGCCGATGGTGATCGCGGTGCCCGGATCGAGCTGCACCACGCCTTCCGAATTCGGCAGCTTGATCACAAAGTCGTCATGGCCGCAGACCGACACCCGAATGCGCACGTGGTCGCCCAGATAGATGACCTCCGCAACCTGCGCCTTGAAGATATTGGGCAGAGAGCCCGGTGGGGGGTTCAGTTTCACCCGCTCCGGCCGCAACGACAGCACGGTCGGTCGTCCGACCACCTCGACATTGACAGCAAGCGCCTGCACGTTGCCCGCGTTGGGTACTTCCACCTTGCAGGTCGTGCCATTCCTGGCCAGGACGGTGCCCTGCAGCCTATTGTTCTCGCCGATGAACTGAGCAACGAAAGCGTTCTGCGGTCGCTCGTATAGCTCGGCGGGCGCGGCGAGTTGCTGAATGGCCCCGTCGTTGAACACCGCAATGCGATCCGACATGGTCAGCGCTTCGCTCTGATCGTGCGTCACATAGACCACGGTGACACCAAGTTCCTGATGGATATGCTTGATCTCAAGCTGCATCTGCTCGCGCAGCTGCTTGTCCAGCGCGCCGAGCGGCTCATCCATGAGCACGAGCTTAGGATCGAAGACAAGGGCACGGGCAACCGCGACGCGTTGCTGCTGACCGCCGGAAAGCTGGGCGGGGCGGCGCTTGCCATGAGCGCCGAGCCGGACCATGTCGAGCGCCCGCTTGACCCTGGCCTCGATCTCGGCCTTGCCGAGCTTCCGGACCTTCAGCGGAAAGGCGAGGTTCTCCTCCACCGTCATATGCGGAAACAGCGCGTAGTTCTGGAACACCATGCCAATGTCGCGTTTGTGCGGAGGCATGTTGTCAATTGAGCGCCCCTCCAGAAGGATGGAACCTTGTGTCGGCGCCTCAAAGCCGGCGAGCATCATGAGAGTGGTCGTCTTGCCGGAGCCAGAGGGGCCCAGCATGGTCAAGAACTCACCCCGAGCGATGTCCAAGTTGAGATTCTTAACAACCAGCGCATTGCCGTCGTAGGTCTTCTGGATATTGGCGAACTTCACAACGGTGTTGTTACTGTCTGGCATCGGCCCCTTTCCGTCCGATTTTGAGCTGTCCCACCGCACTCGATTGCAGCCTTTATGGGATCTCACTTTTTCGAACTTCGCTTTAGATTGCAGGACAGACCTGCATGAGTGTCTGAGGTCAGCCAGCGGCCAACTTCCCCGCGTTGACTCCGCGAAATAAAATCGTCGAAGATCTTTATTGTTGCCGAAGAAAGTACCGAGTTCTGGAGAAGAATTTCACCGATATGGCGATCTTAAGCGCAACAATCCTGCACTAAATTAGCAGAATGCGAAAATTACGCGCTTACAAGCACGTTGGTGGCGGCCGGCATAACCCGGCACGATACAGTATTCCGTCGCTGGTTGCAGTGAGATACCGGAATGATGCCTGCCAATCGAGCAATCTCTGATACGCTCGCATTCGGCTCAAGGCAGGCCGCGACTAGCCGTTAGTTGTCCTGCCGAGACCAGCGCCGACGGCGTTGGACCGACGTGATCACCTCAATCTGCTGCTTCGTCATGGGGCTATCTCTAGTGCTACCATAGGACTTGCCGTCTTCAGCCTGCCTCCGCAAGGCGGCTCTCACCGTGGGGATATGATCCATGCCCAGCACATGTCGATCCACGCGTTCGCGTAGTGTGTGACCAGGGTGATAAATTCCTGCCCGTATGCATCAGCACGAATCTCGTCTCGGGAGAACCCTGCAGGAGAAGGCAGTGATAGGAAGCGTTGTCGCGAACCCAGCAAGTGGTATCAAGCCGGTACTTCCGAGATAGCCGGTGCGCAGCTTGACTGGCAGCCCGGACTCACCCGCATTTCCGACACAGTAATGAAACAAATAATCCTGCAGTGCCTGGAGGTCCTTGGTACCCAGGTCATACCGGACCCTTCCGACGCGTTGCCGCAACGCGTGCGTCTTTGCGACCGGCGCAAAATCAAGCGGGCGCGAATAGGCGATCTGGCATTTCACCGCTACGGCTCTGGGACCATATGTGGCGAAACAGAAGTCGAAAAATACTTACAACTCCAGCTCTCGCTTATGTTGCCGCGGCGATCAGCGCGTTTATCCTCGTTTCGGTATATTCAAAGCTCTGCAGAAGTCGCCCTCTGTCCGGCCGCCTATCGATACGTTCGCTTCATCGGCTGCTAAGGATCTAAAACCTTTGTTAACTATTATCGATCGAATCCCTCAGACTCTCCGTTCCACGCGGCGAGAAGAACGAACCCTTCTCGCCGTTGTTGTACCTACTTCGCGAGCCAAGCTGTGAAGCGTTGGCGCAGCTCATCGTCCTTGTCAACCCAGAACGAATAATCGGTATGCAGCGCAATTGCGGTACGCTCCGCCGTATTTGGAAGATCTGGCAACAGTGCCGGATCAACAAGCGCCATCGCATCTTGGTTGAGGGGGCCGTAAGGGATATGGCGCGTTAGGCTCGCCTGATTCGCTGGTGAGCCGGCGAAGGTGAGAAACTTGTAAGCCTCCTCCAGATGCGCACTACCTTTGGGAATGGTAAACCAACCTGTGCCCGCCTGCGCGGCATCCCACATTATCTCGAAATGTCGACCGGACTCTTTCGCGGCACTATAGATCCGCCCATGATAGGCCGCGGTCATGACGACCTGTCCGTCGGCCAACAGCTGTGGCGCCTGGGCCCCGGCTGTCCACCAGATGATGTCCTTTTTGATCGTGTCGAGTTTCTTGAAGGCGCGATCGACACCTTCAGGCGTGTTCAGGACTTTATAGACATCGGCAATCGGCACGCCGTCAGCGATCAGCGACCATTCTAGAGTGGGGTAGGGACTCTTCCACAGTCCGCGCTTGCCTGGAAACTTCTTTAAGTCGAAAAGGTCAGCGATGGTCTTCGGCCCGTTCGGCAACTTGTCCTTGTCATAAGCGACGATCGTGGAGTTAGTTTGGATTGGCACCCCACAGTCAAATTTGCCGGCATTGCCGAACTTGGCGCGGTCAAGCCCAAGCCTCGTCCAATCGATGGTCTCGAGGAGGCCCTGTGTACACATTATCCAGCCAATCGATCCGGGAGCATCAAGCACATCCCAGCTCACAGTATTGGAATCGACCATAGCACGGAGCTTTGCTACCTCCCCATTGTATTCGTCTTCGGTGATTTTGACGCCGGTCGCCTCCGTAAAGGGCTCGAAGAAGGCCTTGCGCAAGGCCGTTTGATAGGCGCCGCCCCAAGAAACGATCGTCAGCTGGTCGCTTGCCAAAGCGTGTTTCGTTGCCGGAAGGTTCGCCACTGCCAAGCCGATTATGGCCAAAGCACCAGCTTTTATCAGTATTCTATTCATAGAATGCTCCTTTCTTAGTTATGCGCCTAGGATGGGGAACGGTAGCTAAGCAGTTGCCCCGAGATCGATGGGTAGGCACACACCATTGATCGCGGAAGCGCCAGGGCTCGCAAGAAAACCGATGGTTGCTGCAACCTCGCGAACGTCGACGAAACGATCACCTGGCTGCCACGCGCGCATTTGCGCGATGACTTCGTCGGTGCTGATGCCTTTTCTTGCTGCCGCACCTTCCAGTTGACCGCGCAACATTCCGGTGTCCATCCAGCCCGGAGCGACGGCGTTGACAGTCAGACCATGCGCAGCGCCCTCACGCGCTGCAACACGCACCAGCCCCAGAACACCGTGCTTCGCAGCTGTGTACGCAGCTTTTTGGACTGCGGCCGTGAAGCTCGAGACGGATGCCGTGACCACGACGCGGCCGCCGGGCGATTTCGTCAGTTCCCGCCATGCCGCCTTAAGAGCAAAGAAGGGGCCGTCCAGGGCCACAGATCGAACACGTTCCCATTCGGCGTCCGGAAACTCATGGAGCGGGGCGACGAATTGGCATCCAGCATTCAACACCAGTATATCAAGGCGTCCGGCCGTCTCAATGACTTGGGACACCATGCGTCGATTCCCTTCCGCAGTGGAGAGGTCCGCGTGAAAGATGGCATCCCCGGCAATATCCACACCATACACGTCCGCCCCACGTTCACGCAGCTCGGTCACGATAGCCTTTCCAAGCCCCCCGGTGGCGCCAGTCACCAGCGCAACTCGCCCCTCAAGCGACCAGCCACCTACGTGGGGCTGCTGCTCGTGGCGCTCGGCACTTTTCCGAAATTCGGGGCCCGACGTTTTAGTCATGATCGTTCCATTCCCTTTCTGCGATGAGGACCATTTAGCGATGACGAAGCATGAGCACTTATTCGCACGCCCGTGTGCGCGACATGCGGATGCTTGCGCCCGCCTGCTCCGGACGGGGTAGCTTCGCATGCAGCCGCGCAAGTTCTAGCATTCGCTCGCGCAGAGGCCCCTGCACCGGTGCACTGCGTCTGCTTTTAGCGTCCACGTGAATCAGCATCTGCTCGCCCATCGCAGCTGGCTTGTCGCAACCCTCGCGCTTGATTACGTGGAAGAGGTGCAATCTCTTGTCGTCGGCGCCGAGAACCTGCGTAAATATCTCGACGCGGTCGCCGGCGTGAAGTTCATCCATATGCGATAGGTGCGTCTCGACCGTGTAATAAGTCCCCCTGTTTTCCGGGTCCGTGCCACTCTCGCGGATGTAGCGCCCTACGGTGCTGGTGGCGTCACTGCAGAGCTGAAGATAAGTGCTCTCAGCGGCGTGTCCGTTACCGTCTATCCAATTAGACGGGATTTCTCGCAACGTCCGCAACGGGCCAGAATCCTGAGCGGGCAGGTGAGCGCGAGCGCGGAGCCCCTGCTCCCATCGCGCGAGCGTCTCGCCCGGTCCGTAGCCCTGGGAGCGCAGCCCGTGCAGCAATGCCACGAGAAGGTCATCTCGTTTATGTTCGGTGGATACGGGCAAGGGGTCGGCCGTCGCCAGCGCGTCTGCCTGCGTAGCCACTTTGTCCAGGAAGGTTGAGTCAATTTCGGGCTTATCGGTGAGCCTCGACCACGGCCACTTGAATGCCCATTGCTCGATGCTCTGGCGCATGCCGGCTCCACCATTGGCCATGCGATAGGATCCGATGGCCGCTCGGCGCAATGCCCAGGAGTAGCGAACGGCATCATCGATCTCTTCCAGCGTTGCCAAATCGTCGTGCACCAGCCACAACGCCTCGCGCGACACCGCGTCCTGCAACCGGTTCGCTATAAACCCGTCCACCTCTTTACGCACCACAAGAGGATGCATCCCGATTGCCCGGTAAATCGCCGCCGCTCGCTCCAACGCCTCTGGCACCGTTTGTTCCCCAGCGCACAATTCAACAAGCGGAAGCAGATACACAGGTTGAAAGGGGTGCGCGACGAGCAGACATTCTGGTCGTTCCATCTTTGCCTGCAGCAATGACGGTCGAAAACCGGAGGTTGAGGAACATATCAGGGTCCCGGGCGCTGCCGCGCGACTGGCGTCCGCGAGCAAGGACTGCTTTAGCTCCAGGCGTTCTGGCGCGGACTCCTGCACCAGATCCACGCTTTGGACGGCATCCGCCACTGAATCTGCTATCGTTAACGACCCTTCCGGAGGAAGGGGGACCAGTGTTAGTTGGCCATATGCCCGTCGGGCGTTCGTCAGCACGTTTTGCACATGCTCGACCGCGTTCGGGGCCGGATCGTATAGTCGCACGTCGATTCCATTTAGAATGAAACGCGCCGCCCACCCGCCGCCGATCACACCGCCCCCGAGAAGCCCGACTTCGCGTGGCCGCTTCTCGGTAAACTTCGATTTATCAAGCATCGCCTTTCAACTCCTCAGGCATGAACTTTTAATTTGAGCGTCTCGCGCACCTCATTCGGCCCAAGCACACGGACCCCGAGCCGATCGAGGATCTCGACTGCCCGCTGTACGAGTTCGGCATTGGTTGCCAGCCGCCCGCGGGAGAGGTAAAGGTTGTCCTCCAGTCCGACCCGCACGTTTGCGCCGATCATTGGCGCCAACGCCGCGTACGGAAGCTGCATCGACCCAACCGAGAAGGTGGAATAAACAGCATCCGGCGGGAGCTGATGCACCAGCGTCGTCAGCGTGGTCAAATCCGCCGGTGCACCATAGCCGACGCCCATGCACAACTGGATCAACGGCACATCGTCAATTAGTCCCTCTTTGACGAGATCTTTCACCATCTTCAGATGGCCGGTATCGAATACTTCAAGCTCAGGCTTCACTCCGAGCTCTTGCAAACGTGCCGCCATCGCGCGTAGGGTCCCAATGGTGTTGATCATGGCACCCTCACTCGTGCCCCTAGCGCTCATCGAGCCGCAATCCAGCGTGCAGATCTCCGGACGCAACTCTTCAATGTGCACAAGCCGCTCGAGGGCGCCAAGCATGTCCGTCTCCGCTGAAAGCGGCAGCGGAGAGTTCGAGCTGCCCAAAACAATGTAGCAACCCTCTCCCGTAGTGAGGTTGATCACCGGATTCGCATCGGATTCCCGTATGCGCTGCACAGTCTCCCTGTACAGCCCAAGATCCAGTACGCCCTGGCCGGTCTTGAGATCACGCACGTGAAGGTGCACCACCGCCGCCCCGGCCCGCGCCGCCTCGATCGCCGAGTCAGCGATCTCCCGTGGGGTGACTGGCACATTCTTTTGCTTCGGCGCGCCGCCGCCTCCTGTCACCGCACAGGTGATGAACACTTCAGAAATCATCCCAACTGCTCCTTGCTCAAAATCTGACCCGGTTCAATCCGGGCCATAAGTATCTTTTCAAGTAAATGTAATGGGCTCACTCGGCTGTATTTAAGCGATCTCGCCAGTCGTAGAGCAGTAATTCTGCGGCTAAGCAGCAGGAAGCGAAGCTTTCCAGTTATCCTGTTAAGACAACCGCGACTCGCCTGGCTTTTGTCACGTGACCCAACGTAAGCCGTTCCCGTTGCCGCATTGACGGAAACCAAGTCATGTGGCGTTTGCGTCCGCCAAGGCGGTGCTCAAGTTGATTGAACTTCAAGAGAAGTTAATCTCTCTGGGAGAGAGGCTCGCTGAAAGTGGTACGGTTTAAGCGTTAGCATTTCTGTTGCGTTGGGCTTGAAAGGAGTACCGAATCGCGCGGAAGGGTTATACGGAAGGCAGATCTTGGGGTGTTGCGGGAGGCGGAGATTCGGCTTTCGCACGGCAACAAGGCCGCGGCAATCTGCCGAGCGTTTGGGATACCAGAGCAGATCTACTACCGTTGGCGTTGTGCTATGGCAGCCTGAAGGTGACGGAGGCGGCTTAACCTCCGATGCTTGTCTTATGGTTTTCCCGTATTGATCGAGCAAGATGACGATACCGCCACCGCATCGCGAGCTCGCTGATAGCGGGACGGGTCGTACCTATGGAGACCGATGCGCGTCAAGCTAGAGTCAGTCCGCCGCCTCTCTTTTCCTCGTGGCCTGAACGGGTACGCGGGCCTTATGGCCCGGATGACAAGCCAAGGACGCGGAAAAGATGCATCATTCTCTACAACAAATCGCCGGTATCGACGTTGCTAGATCAGCTCAAAGTTTGTCTCGCGGTCTCCTCGGAACAGTCGCATCGCATGCTTGCGATGAAAGCCCGTGAGCGCCACGAACTCTTCAAACTCCTCGCCTTCTCGGCCCGCCCGCCCGCCTGACTCATAGCGCCAACTGAACGCCGCCACCAATTCGCTTACGTTCCTCATCACAGCTCCCGAGGTTCATTCGTCGGGAGCAATTTAGATGAGGCAACAACTCATTCTCAGGGAGCAGTACAGGCGAGGCAATGCGCGTCTCACCTTGTCGCGCTGCAACAGGCCCTGCAAGGACCACTCCTCCGCTCTCAACCGGCAGAAGATCGTGCACTCTCCTGTGTTGCAGCGCGAGCTCGAACGGCGACTGCGCCAGATTGCCCACCACTTGGCTGCGGTAGACGCCCGGCTTCAGAGCCGGTGTCAAGGGATGCGGATCTCGTCCCACGCCTTGCGATCCTCGTAAGCATTCCGGCATTGCTCAAGCCACTGCCGCGAGCCTGCTCTAGAGATGCTTGAACGCCGCGGCCTCGATCAGAGCCAACTGGTTAGCCTCGCCGGCCTGGCTCCGGTCGCGCGCGACAGCGGGGCCTTCCGCGGGTGTCGCACGATCCGGGGCGGCCGCGCCCTTCCGCGTCAGGCGCTGTACATGCCCGCCCCAGTAGCGGCTCACTTCAACCGTTCTCAAAACCAAATAACCAGGCCCTGCTCGCGGCGGGAAAACCAGCCCTGACGGCCCATCATGCCATCATCATGGCCGATGCGTTCTTGCGAGATCAGCGAAAATGGTCCTCAAAACCCCCTTGATCAATACGGATGCTCTGGTTTTTTGGATTCCGGCGCAGCATTTCTGCAGTCCACCCGGGAATATTGCTCGAAAACTAGCCCCCGCTTACGATATTAGTTTTTGGACGCGGAATTTGGCTGGCCGCTCAGGCATAGACCGCAAAGCCTACGGCGCAAGAAGAAGATAGAAGGCACAAAAATGTACCGCTTGCGGCTGAACATATCACAAAATGACTATGCGCCTCGCCCCATATTCAAAAAGCGCCTCCACCGCCCGATGATCTTCCTTGATTACGTCGTTGTGGAAGGATCGGAGTTTTGAAGAAAGTGTTGAGAAACCTGCTTAATCAACTTGCTCTCGAACCCATTGGCGAAGACGCGTACCGCGGACAAAGTCAGGACTTAGGATGGGGCCGGGTGTACGGTGGGCAAATACTCGGCCAAGCCATAGTCGCTGCAACGAATACAGTCACTGACCGCGCCATCCATTCGCTCCATGCTCATTTCCTAAGAGCCGGCGATACCGAGGCCCCTATCGACTACCGGGTTGAGCGCGTGCGCGACGGCACTAGCTTCAGCACGCGCCGCGTGGTGGCATTGCAGTTCGACAAACCAATCTTCATGCTGGCTGCGTCGTTCCAGGTCCGTGAACAGGGGTTCGAGCATCAATGTCAAATGCCTCGGGTCCCTGGACCAGAAAACCTGCACTCCGAGATCGAAACGACTCGCTCTATGAAAGACAGGACCTCAAAGCAATCCCACGAAAACTTGCCTTACGACCGCCCCATCGAATATCGCCGGGTCGAGCCTCTGGTCGGCATGAACCCACCGAAACAGCCACCAGTTACACACACTTGGATCAAGACCGTCGCGGAAATGCCCGACGATCCGACAATCCACAAGTGCCTCCTAGCTTACGCTTCAGACTGGGGGATGGTCGACACCAGCCTCCAGCCACATGGAGTAAATACTAATTCGAAGAGCTTGCAGGAGTCGAGCCTCGACCACGCCATGTGGTTTCATCGCGATTTCCGGATAGACGAATGGCTCCTCTACGCCACGGACAGCCCTAGCGCCTCCCATGCTCGCGGTTTCACCCGCGGCAACTTCTTCACCCGCGACGGCCTCCTCGTTGCCTCGGTGGCTCAGGAGGTGCTGATCCGGTGGCGTGAGTAATTACGAGACCTCGACCCTTTAGCCTTTGGTGATACATAGGGCGGCTGGACATGAGGGAGCGGTCTCATAGCACCCCGTCAGATTGGACAGGAAGTCTTGGCGCGACGCAAACCGGTCATAGTCATCACTTCGATAAAGACGACTGTTAAATGTTGCGGGAATAGCTTGAGCGCTTTTTCGGGCCGAAAGTGTCGCATCTGTTCTGTTTGACGCAGTATTCAGGCGTTATGAGAGTAAATTTCGAAGAATCTCTGTCAGGGAGTGCTCATAAAGTCTCTCGCCTATTCGCACGTTGATCGACCTCCGTCCGGCACGCGTGCGGCCCAGTTAGCTTGTCGAGTCGGCAACAAACGGGTCCCGTAGGTCACGACGATTTGTCTGAATTGGAGCGATGTTAGCGATGCAACGGTCAACCCTTCCTCTCTCCGGCGTCAAGGTCGTCGATTTTGGTCAGTACATTGCCGGCCCGGCAGTGGCTATGATTCTTGGCGATCTGGGCGCCACTGTCGTACATGTCGACCCGCCGTCCGGCCCCATTCTGGGACAGCCCAGCCAATGCGACCCTCAATCGAAACAAGTTGATCGTGCAAATCGACCTGAAGACAGAGACCGGCCTTGCGCAGGCACTGGCCCTCATCGCTGAAGCAGACATCGTCGTAGAGAACTTCCGGCCGGGCGTACTCGCGCGTCTAGGTATCGACTTTCCGACCCTGCGCGAGGAACGACCGGAGCTGATCACCGTGTCCGTTCCAGGCTTTGCTTCCAACGATCACCTGCGTCGTGAATGGCGCGCATTCGAGTCAGTTATCGCGGCGGCTTCAGGCCAATTCACCGATATGGGAGTGAACCGCGTTCTGATGGGTAAGAACCCATTTTTTTCGCCGCTGCCATTGGCGTCCGCCTATGGCACGTTGTATGCGGCATCGGCCGCCGCCTTGGCGCTCCAGGTGCGGGAGCGGAGCGGCATTGGTGATCAGATTGAGGTGCCTCTAGCTTGCGCAGTGATGGAGGGCCTTGCGTACAACTCATGCCAGATTGAGGATCTTCCGATCCGCTACAAATCGGCGCGCGACATCGAGATCGTCCGCCGGCGCGAAGCGAGTTTGCCGATGGACCGGCCGTGCACAAACTCACCGACCCGTTTTACCGCAACTATGAGTGCAAAGACGGACGCGGGTTCTTTGTAGTATGCACGGGCCACAAGCTTCATACGAAGCGCGTGTTGCAATTACTTGGGCTATACGACCAACTGGTGGCTGAGGGACTCTTGGAAGGCAACGCTTGGCTGCCCATGAGCGCATGGCCTTCGAAGCAGCGACTCGGTGCTTGGCCGGAAGGTTGGCGCGAAAAGATCGTCGAGCGGATGCAAGCAGTGTTCCTGACCCGCACTGCCAAGGAGTGGGAACGCATCTTCGGCGAATGGCGAGTCGCCGGCGCTGCTCAGTGGCTGCAGGAGTGGCTCAAGGATGACCACACCAGAAGTGCGGGCCTCGTAATCGAGGTTGACGATCGGGTGTATGGGCGGATGATCCAGCCCGGAGCTTTTGCTTGGCTGGAGGAGAGCGCGAGGCAATGCTTGCGCCCACCCCGCGGAAATCGGTTTCCTTCGACGATGCGCTCACCACGCTCTCAGCCACACCTTTCGCGGAGTGGGTTTCATTACCGCCCAAAACCTCGGGCGGATGGCTCGACGGAATACGAATTCTCGACCTTTCGAATGTCCTAGCTGGCCCGCATTCGACATCATATCTCGCCCGTTTCGGTGCGGAGGTCATCAAACTCGACCCGGTAAAGCCCACTTTATGGCCCATGGATGGTCACCTCGGGCATGATCTGTCCGCGCGGCAAGCAATCGACCCTCGTGGATATCACCACGCCTGATGGTCGTGACATTTTAGACAGGCTCGTGAAGTCCGTTGATGTGGTGGTCTGGAATGGGACCGATCGGCAAGTTCACAACATGGGGCTTGATCCGAATGGCCTGAAAGTGCTGAACCCCCATGCGATCTTCTGCAAGCTCGATTGCTTCGGGGGTATCCGTCGCGGCCCCCTCACCGATCAGCTAGGCTACGATGACCTCGTCCAGGTTACGAGCGGCATCATGTTACGGTTCGGCGGTTCCATGGAAACACCCGAGGAGCATGCGCATGTCGGCACCATTGACCTGCTTGGCGGGTGCGCGGCAGCGCTGGGCATCGCCGCTGCGTTGTACCAGAAGGCGAGAACCGGCCGTGCGGGAAGACCCCGGACTTCGCTGTCCGCAGTCTCCGGCCTCTTGCAGGTCCCGTTATGGTACGACTATGAAGGGCGAGGTCCGTTCGACGAGCCTGCGGGACCAAGCGCGAAGGGCTATGGCGCTCTGACGCATCTCTATAAGGCGGCCTGCGGCCGGACCTTGATGCTCAGCGCAGAAGAGCGCGATCTGCCTCGCCTTGTCGGAGTCGCGGGACTTGATGGGCTTGGTGATGTGCCGAGAGACGACCGGACCTCCTTTCTCGCCACCACTTTTCGAAAGGCTTCCGCCGAGGAATGGTTGTCGAGGCTCCACGCGTCCGATATCGGTGCCGCAATCTGCGACACGCTCGAATCGGTACGATCGGCAAATACGAGACTTGCGGATGGTGCTCCGGGAATCGAACAGAGCAGCTACTCCTTTTCGACCGTGTTCAACCATCCTAGTGGCGTGACCCACGTTGATCAATATGCCGTACGCCCAGCGGTCGGAAACGTCTACACACTTCCTCCCTCCGAAAAATTCGGCGCGTCAACACGGGAGGTCCTAGGCAGCTTGGGTTACACCGAGGCCGACATAGATGCATTGATCGTCGCGGGTGCAATAAGCGAAAGCTGGAGTCCCGAGTTTTTGCCGAGCTGACCAGAAAGATAACGGGAGCGAAACAAACCTGGGGTAAAGATTCCGTCTGATCATGAACGCTTTTACGGCAGGACCGGGAGAGCGCACGCTGACAGCAGCTGAGCGGACGATTTGTCTCGCTACGCAGCAGCCCTCTTGCTGCAGCGGCTGATGAACTTCTACCAGACACCGTTCACGAACAAAAGCCTGCGGACGGTGCAAATAGCGTGAAAGCCTGGCATAAGGAGGCGGCTATTGAGATCATCGATGACGATCTCCCCGGTGCTAACATCCGCCAAATCGTTGGGTAACATTCTTTGACGAGTCAACAGGGGGCAGTTTTTCATTTCGCCCGACACCGCGCACAAATTATAGCAAAATGGCGACGTTTGCGCAGGATTCCAACCTTAGTATCTTGCGTTTTGGCAAAATTGATCGCCGGGCGTGACTAAACTCGAAACCACAATCTGCAAACGGTTGAAGCTGCGCTATCGCCCCTGCTCAGATCATTTCATCCATCAACGCCGTGCGATGTAAAAGACTGGAGTGCCTTTTTGGTAACCTCACATAATCTGCGCGGCGCGTTAATGATGATCGGCGGCACGGCTGCATTTGCTGGAGTTGACGCCTTTACGAAATTGGTTATCGGCCCAATTAACTTGGGACAGGTAATGATCGTCCGCGGCGTCTTTGCGACGCTCTTGATTATGTTTCTCGCGTGGCGCCTCGGTACGTTGAGTCAATTGCGTCGTGTGCTGAGTCCTCACGTAATGCTGCGGGTGGCGGCTGAAGCAGTATCCACTACTTTGTATTTGTTTGCTCTTATCCATCTGCCGCTTGCCCATGCCTGGGCCATAATGCTGGCAACGCCATTGATCGCCACTATTCCGGCCACGATTTTTCTCGACGAGCCCGTTGGTCTGGGTCGGTGGACTGCGGTCGTCGTGGGATTCCTGGGTGTTCTCATCATTACTAGACCGGGCATCGAAGGGTTCAGTTCCGCCTCCCTTTTTGTATTGGCTGCTGCCTGTTTGGCTACTGTCCGTGACCTTGCCACCAAACAGATCGAACAAGAGGTACCGTCTCTGCTCGTGGCGTTGCTCACCGCTTTTGCTGTCACTCTCATAGGTGTCGTTTTGGTGGGACTGCTGGGGGGGGTGGTCTGCGATGACCGTCGGCAGCGTAGGATCGCTTGCCGTCGCCGCGGTGCTCCTGGTCTTTGCTTATCACTGTATCATCGACGCCTTCCGATATGGCGATATCTCATTTATCGCCCCTTTCCGTTATACGGCTATGCTATGGGCCATTGCACTTGGTTACCTTTTATTCGGCGATACGCCAGATCTAGGCACGTTGTTTGGCACTGGAATTGTGATTGCTACGGGCGCAGTATACGCTTCATCGTGAACGGAAGTCCGCCAAGAGGGAGGCGTCTTTAATTCGCTCTTCTACCAGCGGCAATAAAATGGACAGCTGTAAAACCTGAGTATAGTCCCGCTGCAGTACTTCGCGATGCTGACACGGCAGGGCGCCAAACGTCAGTACGAGGACCGCACCGTCCGCCATAGAACGACACGCTGACTCACATGGTCAAGTGTCCCCGGCCAGCAGTTCGCAGCTCGCCCGACATTCTCGCTCGAGGGGAACCCCAAGATCGTAGGATGGTAGACCCTGATCCTCTTGCATCATAGTAAAGGACAAAAGGTGACAATCCAAAAGATATCGGCCGCGTGTTCTGGCGGCCCTGTCGGGGCCCTGGCTGCTCTATTAACCTGCTGATTGTCGCAGCGGAGAACATAAGGCGGTCTGCAGTACTTTAGAGAAACGACGCGATTTGCAGCGAAGAATGACGACAATCGGCGCTAAAGGCAATTAAACAGTTATCTGGACATTCGAGCCGGGGGTATTCTGACTCATGGTATGGCAAAATGACAGAATTTCAGCAGGCTTGATAACTAGGACAGAAGCTTCATAGCGGCCTTTCCACCTCAATCTTGGTCGCGAATGCAAATCGTCCAACTTGGCTAGGCATGGGCGCAAGGAGAATCCACAATTGCCTATTGATTATGATCGGCTCATGGCCCTGAAGACTGTTGGCCAGAGACACAGCTATGGAGATCGCGATGTCATCCTCTATGCCCTTGCCATTGGCATGGGCGCCGATCCAACGAACGAGAAAGAACTCGCCTTTGTCAATGAGGCCGCAGCCCAGTCGCGGCCTCTCCAAGTTGTGCCAACGTTTGCCTCCGTGGCTGCTGGATTCGCTGAACCGGGAAAGCTCGATCTCGACTCGATTGCTTTTGATGGCGAGCGGGACATAACTTTTCACAACCCGTTTCCTGCCGCCGCTGATATTGTTTCTGACTCTTCGGTGGTCGGCGTCTACGACAAAGGTCGAGACAAGGGCGCAGTCATCCGCTTTCAGAGCGAGCTGAAAAACAGCGGCGGCGAACCGCTGGCCACGCTGATTACTTCTTTCTTTGCTGCAGATGACGGTGGTTTTGGCGGGCCGAATAACCAGCCCAAGCCACATCAAATGCCGCCCCGCATGCCCGATACCGTCCTCGAAATCAGCACGCGCGCCGATCAAGGCCTGATCTATCGGCTGTGTGGTGATCGCCACCCGCTGCATTCAGATCCGGAGTACGCGAAGAGCTTGGGATTTGCGAGGCCGATCCTCCACGGCATGTGCACTTATGGAATTACCTGCCGAGGTATTTTGCAGACATACGCCGGTTACGATCCGAGTTCCTTCCTGCGGCATGCGGCGCGGTTTTCCGCACCGGTGTACCCCGGAGACGTCATAACGCTGGAGATGTGGAAGGATGGCAACGAGATCTCCTTCGAAGCCAAGGTGAAGGCCCGCGACGTCACAGTGGTCAAGAACGGCTTGACGGTGCTCCGCTGATGTCCGCAGCGACTCCGATATTCGCGGCAACACAATCAAATCGATGCAGGTGTCAGCGTACCATGAAGGAAGCAACGTGGACGAGGTTGTGCGTTGTCCGGCCACCGCTTCGAGATACCGTCAATGTCCCTGAAAAGCCGGCTTACGCTTCTCGGAGAACGCGCGCACGCCCTCTTTGTGGTCGTTGGTGAGTTCCGTTCTAACCAGATTCTCGGCTTCATAGTCCATCGACTCCAAAAACCCGGATGTGACGGCCTGGTCAAGATTATTCTTCATGCAGCCAAACGCGAACGTGGGGCCGGCGGCAAGCGATGCTGCAAGCAAGAAAGCCGTTTCTTGCAATTCAGAATCTGGCACCACGCGGTTGACGAGCCCCAGCACCTCTGCCCGACCGGCATCAACGCGTTCGGCCAGAAACATCAATTCCCGCGCTCGCGAGAATCCGACGAGGCGCGTCAGCAGCCAGGCTATGCCGCAATCTCCTGACAAGGCGACGCGTGCATATGCCGTTGTCAGAAAAGCCGATTGTGCCGCTATTCGGATGTCGCACGCAAGCGCGAGAGCTAGGCCAGCGCCTGCTGCGGGACCTGGAATGGCGGCTACCGTTGGCTTTCTGAGCCCGACCAACGCACCCCAGACCGCCCCCTGTTTGTCGCAAAGATCTGATACGCGCTGTTGGAAAGTTGCATCAGTTGCATTCTGGTCCATGCCCTTTACATCGCCGCCAGCGCAGAAAGCAATTCCAGCGCCGGTGAGCAGCATGGAGCGTATGTCCGGATCTTCATTGACGCGGCCGATCAACTCACCCAGCGCCTTGCTCATGCGCCCAGAAAGGGCATTGCGGGCCGCGGGGCGATTGAGCGTGACCACTGCAACGCCGTCGCAGCGTTCCGCGAGCAGCTCATCGGTCCCAGTATCGATCTTCTCTCTTTGCCGCGCCGTCATTTTGCATAACTCCAGTATCGTTGCGGGGAACATACATGGAATGCGCGAACACCCTCCCCGGCACTATTTTACAAGGCATTTTAGCCTGAACCGGCAACTCTTTATCGAACGAATGCAGGCCATGGCTTTGGACGAACCGGCTGCCCACGCAGCCTCCAGTCAACCGGATAGGGCACAAAAAACATAATTCCCCTGTCGCCCTCATACTTCAGGGGTGTCCCTTTTGGCAGCCAGACGACGTCACCAAGCTTCGCCTCGATGGCATAGTCATACTTTTCGCCGGTTCGGATGCGCATAACTCCACCCATGGCGATCGAGATCTGATCGTATTCCGTCGTCCAATCAACCGAGCTTCCATTAAATGTCGCCATGGTGGCGCCAAGCGTCTTGCTGATTTCTGGAGTTACGAGGCTGCAGGTGGAGGCGTAACCTCCGGAATATATCTGCATCTGCGCATATATCATGTCAGTGCTTCTAAAATGATATATGTCATTCAATGGCGTGAAGCCCTCGCCGGACTCAGTCCGCGTCTGCCAATCGACAGGACTGCGCGCGTAGAAGACTTTTGCTTTGTCTCCTTCGTACTTTAGTATGGTACCCTTGGTAAGCCAGATAACGTCGCCGAATTTCGCTTCAATCACCCGGTTATAAGATTCTCCAGTAAGTATCCGCAAGGTGCCATCGAGCACCACTGCGGTTTCGTCATAATTCGTTTTGCGCTCAATCGAACAGCCGTCATATATGGCAACCCCAGCATTCATGGTGGTGCTGAGTGCCGGACCTACGACTTCGCAATTCGACGCGTAACCTCCGGCATCTGAATGCACCTGAGTGAAAAACATATCCTCAGCTTTTACGAAAAGTGCTTTTGACACTCGTTTCTCCTATATTTGATGCCGGTCACAGCAGGGGCATGTTACTCAGCGCTGGACTTTTTTCGACAAGCCGCACAGAGACGGCCGCTGTCGACAACATTAAACTGGTTTGGAAGTCTTTTTCCTGATGAGACAGTCGACCGCAGTCAGTCCCGTACCGGAAGCGGAAAGGATGATCGGATTTACGTCGATTTCGGCAACCTCCCCGGCAAGGTCGGAGCACAAGCGGCCAAAGTTGACGATACAATCCGCAAGGCCCTTCAAATCCAGTTCACCTCCCCCGCGGGCGCCTTGCAGGACACTCGCTGCCCGCAACTTTTTGATCTCGCCGAGCACGTCATTCGCGTCAAAGGGCGGCAGGATGATGCGGACATCCTTGAGCGATTCAACCCAGATGCCGCCAAGGCCAAAAGCGATAACCGGGCCAAATTGAGGGTCGAAATTAGCGCCGACTATCACTTCCACACCCGGGTCCACCATTTGTTGCACCAGAACACCGCCAATTTCGGCCCGTGGGTGATGTGACTTTACGGACGCTACGATCGTCTCGAATGTCACCGCAGCTTCGTCGGGAGTGGGGATGTTGAGCACAACACCGCCCACATCCGTCTTATGCACGATTTCTGTGGCTTCGATCTTCATCGCCACTGGAAGGGTGAGAGCCTCTGCGAAGCGCGCCGCCTCACCGGCGCTCGTAGCCAGCGCTTCGCGGGTGACAGGGATATCATAGAGCGCCAGCAAACGCTTGCCCTCGCGCTCGGTCAGGAGTTCGCCCTTCGCCTCCTTGATGATGGTCATAGCATCCTGGAAACGATCGCTGCGAAGCCCGTATTGTTCGGACAATTTTCGGTCGGGCTTCCGGCTGCGTAAGAATTCCGAATAGTTAATCAGTGAAGTCAAGCCTTTGAAGCCGGTTTCCATCCCTTGCAGAAAGGGCATACCGTCGATGTCGGCCCTTGGCTCAACAAGCACACTTTTTGGGTCAAGCGAGGCATGAAAGTGACCGCCCGCAAGACTGAGCACGGAAAAAACAACATCCGGGGCGCTGGCGCCCGCACGCGTTAGTGCCTTGCCGACAGCCGACCGCATGTCGAGGGATGAGGGAAATCCGCGCGCCCACACAACGACATCGTAGGCACCGCATGTCGCTAGAGCGTCGAGGGACTCATCGATTATACGCGTGTCATAATCGCCTTGGGCGGTGAGATCGAGTGGGTTGCTCAAACTGCCAAATTCGGGAAAGACTTTCTTCAGCCTTGCCTTCACGTCCGCGGGCAACGGTGGGAAATTGATGCCATTGGAGGCAGCATAGTCAGACAGTAGACTGACCGCGCTGCCGGAGAAGGATGCCACCGCTATGCGTCGGCCCCTCGGTCGCTTCATAGATGACAAGGCGGCGGTGGTTTCGATGAGATCATCGATCGTATCGACCCGAATGACTCCCAGTTTCTTAAGTGCGGCATCGATAGCGACATCGGACCCAACCATCGCTCCAGTGTGCGCCAGAGCCGCGCTGCGCGCAGCCTCTGAACGACCAACTTTGATCATGACAATGGGCTTGCCTTTGTCGGCCGCTCGTTCGCATGCCCTGATAAAAGCCAAGGGACGCTTGATCTGCTCGCAGTAGCAAGTGATGACTCGCGTCTCATCGTCGTCGACGAAGTAGTCGATAAAATCCGCCAAATCGACGCAGGCTTCGTTGCCGATGGTCGCCACGCGACCGATACCCATCCCGCGGGACAATAGAGGAACAATCAAGCTGTATACAAGGGTCCCGCTCTGCAGTATCGCGCTGATGCCGCCGGCTTTCATGTTGTGGAAGTCCAAAGGTACCGCCATGAGCCGATTGGCCGCATTCATTAGACCGAAACAGTTCGGGCCGACGACCGGGATACCTGTACGCTGAGCCCATTTGACAAGCCAACGCTGCTTCTCTTCGCCTTCTCCGGCCTGCTCGGCGAAACCACTTGAGATAATCTGGATCGCGCGCACACCGGCTTTTTCGCAGTCTTCGAGAACTTGCGGGATGGCTTTGCTAGGAACGACAATTATGGCGAGGTCAACCGGATGGGGTATGCTGGACAGACTCGCGAAGCAAGGTACTCCACCAATCTCCTCGTAACGCGGGTTTACCGCAACGACCTTCCCCTGGAAGTCCCATTTGACGATGTTCGCTAGAAGCTCTGTGGCGAAACCGCCTTTTTGGGATGCTCCCACGATCGCAATGGATTCAGGACGGAAAAGCCAGTTGAGCCTCTCCGATCCCCCAGGCGCAATGATGTTCTGGCTGGCGGGATTGTGTGTTGCCCGCAGCAAATCCCCAGATAGCATTCTTATGGACCTTTCATTCTTGCGCCCAATTCCGTCAGCCGCTTCAGTTTGCTTGTTCGATTGCTTCCTCCCCGAACAGCCCACCAAGCGCGGCCAGCCGGGAGAGATGATAGTCAACGTCGCCGAACAACGTATCGATCATGGTAATGTGCTTGAAGTAATGCCCTATCGCATATTCCATTGTCATGCCAATTCCACCGTGTAGCTGGATGGCCTGCCGGCCGAGCGTCTTTACGGATTGACCGATCTGGGCCTTGGCTGCCGAAATTGCCCGCTCACGGATGCGTGAATCGTCTTCGCCGGCCATCATGGTGGCGTACAAGGTTATGGAACGGGACTGCTCCAGTTCGATGAACATGTCGGCCGCGCGGTGCTGCAGTACCTGGAAGGTCCCGATGGGCGTGCCGAACTGTTTGCGCATTTTCAGATAGTCAAGTGTAGTCGCCAGCATCTCAGCCAAGCAACCAACTGCCTCTGCGCACAAGGCTGCGCTAGCCTCGTCCGCGACGCGCGAAATTATGGGAAATGCCCCTGCCGCATCGCCAATGACGCCAGCTGCGTTTACGCGGACATTCTCAAGGGTGATGTCGGCCGCGCGCAAGGCGTCTTGTGTCGGATAGCCACGGCGCCTGAGGCCCGGCGCATTGCCGTCCACCAGGAAGAGGCCTATTCCATCCTTGTCCCGCGGATCTCCGGCAGTTCGTGCCGACACTATGATCTTGTCAGCCGCCTCACCGTGCAGGACGAGGCTTTTGGTGCCATTCAGCACCCACCCGCCGGCGTCCTCCCTGGCAAGTGTTTCGACGTCAAAAAGATCGTAGCGCGACTGCGGTTCGGCATAGGCAAATGCAAGCTTGACGTTCCCTTCCGTGATAGCTGGAATGAATTTAGCCTTTTGCGCGTCGCTCGCGCCATAACGCAGGACGCCGCCTGCCAGCACCACGGTCGCAAAATAGGGCTCGAGGATCAGAGCCTTGCCGAAAGATTCCATGACAATCATTGTCTCTACCGCACCGCCGCCGAAACCACCCTCAGTTTCGGAAAACGGCAGTCCAAGAATCCCAACTTCTGCATAGCGTTGCCACATTGATTCACTAAATCCATGCTTGTCACCCAAGTACTTACGGCGGTCAGCGAAGCTATAGTTATCACCGAGCAGTCGCTCGATGCCGTCTTTGAAGAGACGCTGCTCTTCGGAAAGATTAAGATCCATTTAAACGCATCTCCTCAAAGTGGGCCTCGACGGACCCTTTCACCGGTGGACCTAGCTCGACCCGTATCATGCACTCTTTGATGAAAGTCCCAGGACCACCTTGGCGATGATGTTCTTTTGAATCTCGTCAGAACCGCTATAAATTGGCACCTTTCGGCCGTTAAAATAGGCAGGCGCGATAGGACCGGCCCATTCCGGGCCAATTGAAGGCTCTTGGTGTTTAAAATCTTCTTCTGATTGATAAGGCAGCGCGAAAGGACCAACTACATCCATCAAAAGCTCGGCTGTCGCCTGCTGTATTTCCGAGCCCTTAATTTTGAGGATCGAGCTAGCAGGGTCTTGTGCGTCTTTCTGGAGTTTGGAGGAGTTGGCAACCACGCGAAGCTGTGTCATCTCGAGTGCCTTCAACTGCACCTCAACAGCTGCAACTTTTTTCCGAAAATCCGGTCGGTTAATGAGCAAATCTCCGCTAACTTTGGTGTGCGAAGCGAGTTCTTTTATCCGCCTTATCCGCTCCTTCGAAAGGCCGACACAGGCGATGGTAACTCGCCCGTTGCCCAAGACAAATTTGGCGTACTCCCAACCGCGATTCTCTTCGCCGACTCGATTCTCGAGAGGAACGCGTACGTCATCAAAGAATACTTCACAGACTTCATGGTATCCATCAAAGAGCTGGATTGGTCGCACCGTTACGCCGGGCGTTTTCAAGTTGATCAGTAGGAAGGATATCCCCTGCTGCTTCTTTCCGTCAGGATTCGTCCTGACCAAACAGAATATCCAATCCGAGTATTGCGCCAACGTTGTCCAAATCTTTTGCCCATTCACAACATAATGATTTCCGTCACGGACCGCACGCGTCTTAAGCGAGGCAAGATCCGATCCGGCATCCGGCTCGGAAAACCCCTCGCACCACCAGTCGTCAACATTGATAATGCGAGGTAGGAAATATTCCTTCTGCGTTTCAGTGCCGAATGTGTAGATGACCGGACCAACCAGGTTGATGCCGCTTCCAGCTGGCTCGGGCGCGGGCGTTTGGCTAACTTCCTCTGAAAAAATGTGCTGTTTCACCGGGCTCCAGTCAGTACCACCATATTCAACGGGCCAATGTGGCACCGCCCAGCCCTTCTGCGCTAGGATTCGCGTCCAACGCACCTTGTCATCTTTGCTTGGATGCCGTCCCGCAATCAGTTTATCGCGGATATCCGTTGGTAGGGCGGAGCGGCAAAACGCCCTCACCTCATCGCGAAACGCAAGCTCGTCATCCGTGAAATTCAGATCCATCGTACTTTCCTAAGATCGCATAAATTGCTCGTGTCCTGCGGCACAGTATATACCCGAGCTTCCCTTGGAAAAACTCTCGAATGCGCCCGCTCGGCGCCGTATTCCTGCATGAAAGGGCGACGACATCGCAGATTGAAGTCTTGTTAGAGCCAATAGATAGGGCAGCGATAGCAAAGAGTGCGGGACTAAGGCCGAGTGGTTCAATCTCTCGGAAACCAGCAGTTACAAGAGATCCGGTTCGTGCACATGCCAAGACAGATCGAAGGAGCTTGCTTAGGATAACACAGGTTTTAACCGACTTTCCACTATCCCACGGTACGCGCCAGAAAGGGTTACCCGGGTCGCTAGATCGAGAGATAGGTTGGTCAGTAGAATCCTATGAATGGCCTACGTATCAGCCCTGCAATAAGAAACACGATCGTTGAGATGAAATCGAAAACGGGAACGCCCGTAGCGCGCTGAATAGCAGCCGCATAAGGAGGCAGTTCTCAGTATTCCAGAAGCATTTTAACAGTATCAGGGCGACGGACAACAAGAGCTACCGCGACGTTGACGATCTCGCTTTCAACGACCCTCATGTCGAAGTCGCCGCTTGCCGATACAAATGCGGCGGCGAAGTAAGGGCTATTTTCGAAGCGGCTATGCGATGCGTTTGGAACTGAGATCCCATCCAGCCGCTTTCAGCAGATCCGGAGTCAAAGATCACGCACCGCCGTAATAATACCGATCGCTCTGTCGCGCGGAAGCTTTTGCACTAACATAGTGCCGAGAAGAAGTGGGGAAAGGAGCATCGGCGGATTGAGAGCGGCTCGAATGGCTATTTGATATCAGATCATAAATCCGTAGTTCGCTGTAATCAACCGCCCGCCTTCGGTCTCGAGTTCATTCGCGGCCTCAGCCACGATCGCCGTGGGAATATCAAATCGGATGAGCTTATTGAAGGAACGTTCTGGGACAGTTTTATAGCGAACCTGAATCGCGATTTTCCCATGGTTACCGACGAATTCCGAGCCTCGACCTTAATGGTCGCGCGTTCAGCATCGACGAAGCGCATCCGCGTCACCTAAACCCGGCGACCGTCCAGTGCCGCGTACTGTGAATCGCGTGTGTCGATGGTGCCGCTCGGCTCGGTGATAAAAGATTCATGACCAATCATGCCCAAGATATGGGCGGGGTTGCGCAGCGCCTTTGTGCGACCATTCTGATATCGACGCTTGAGATACGCTTGTCTTGCACGCTTCGCATCAATGCCAGCTCTGCGGAGAACGGTGAGAATTCGATGCAATTGGAACGCAGCGTGGTCCGATAGCATACTGACCGCGCTGCCCGAGAACGAGGCAACCGCTATAAGCCGGCCGACCGGATGCTTGATCGATGACAGCGCCGCGGTAGTCAGCCTCGCTCATAGCCGAAGCTTCTCCAGGGTCGTTCGCCAGCGTCTAGACATCGGTCGCGGTCGGCGATCCGTCTGATCAACATAGACATGAACGAAGCGCCCCTGTGCGACCGCCCTTTCCTCATCGTTGCGGAAGAGCCCGACCGAATAGGTGACGGACGATGTTCCGATCCGTTCGATGCCGATTCCGACCCAACGCGTCCGTAAAGACGACTTCGGCGAAACAGCTGCAGGCCGTCTCGACAACCAGCCCGACGGTCTCGCCATAGCGAAGATCCAGCAGCGCCATATCGATCAGCCAGCCGTTCACAGCCGTGTCGAACAGCGCGTAATGAATTACGTTGTTGACGTGTCCATAGATGTCATTGTCGGCCCAGCGGGTCTGCAACCGGGGAAAGACACGGAAATGGTTGCGCTGGAGCGGCTCAAGACGCGCCATGGCTACCATGCCGCCCGATAGATTGCCAAAACGTCGGCTTCTTCCATGACCCGCGGATTATTCACGAGCAGGCGCGTCTGCTTCATGGCGTCGCGAGCCATCTGCTCGAGCGCTTTCTCCGGCACCTCGACGTCGCGTAGGCGGGTTGGCAGGCCGACGACCCTCGAGAGGCCCGCTAGCCGTTCTATGAAGGCCTGACAGGTGGCCTGGGAATTGCCTTCATGCCCGAGATCTGGGAAGGCATGCGGGGCTAGTGCCGCATAGAGCGCAGCCGAACCGTTAACCGTCTCCGCCGCATTGAAGCAAGCACGTGCGGCAAAACGAGTGCGTTCGACAGCCCATGGGGGACATGGAACGTACCCCCGATTGGATACGCCAGCGCATGGACGGCAGCGACCGGCGAGTTGGCGAACGCCATCCCCGCAAGCGTCGACCCGAGCAGCATCGCCACGCGCGCTTCGATGCCGCCGGGTTCGGCGATCACGCGCTCGATATGGCCGCCGATAAGCCGCAGTGCCTCTACAGCCAGCATACGAGACACGGGATTATTGTTGGCGCTCTTGGACGCATATGCCTCGATGGCATGCACCATAGCGTCGATGCCGGTCGCCGCAGTCGTTCGCGCCGGCAGGCTCAGCGTCAGCTCGGCGTCAAGCAAAGCGATGTCCGGCAGCAGAATTGGAGAAGACACGCCGCGCTTTTCATCACCTGCCACCGTGATAACGGAGACCGGTGTTACCTCGGATCCGGTCCCCGCTGTCGTCGGGACAAGAACGAGCGGCAGACGCGGTCCCTTGGCTTTGCCGACCCCCCACGTTTCATCGAGGTCCTCACCCGACCCTGTCAGCAGCGCGATGAGTTTAGCGACATCGAGCGACGATCCGCCGCCGAATCCGACTACGCCGGTGACGCCATTCTGTCGCGCCATATCATGTGCGGCCATCAATGTAGCTAACCTCGGGTCGGCCTCGACCCCGTCGAAGACGAGCACCTCCGCTCCGGCTTTCACGAGCGATTGAATAGCCTTGCGCTCTAGCTCGAGCGCGCAGATGCCGCGGTTGGTAACGAACAGAATTCGCCGACCGAGCAACGAGCCGGCTAGGCGTCCAATCTCGGCCGAAGCGCCCGGCAGGACCGTTAGACGGGGTGTGGTATTGAAAGCAAACGGGTTCATGGCGCCCCTCACTTCAAGAGATTTGCACAAGTTCGCCTCTTACTTACCTCGCAGAGTCGTTTTTACGCGG
Organism: Phyllobacterium chamaecytisi; assembly: GCF_020164455.1. Taxonomy (GTDB): domain Bacteria; phylum Pseudomonadota; class Alphaproteobacteria; order Rhizobiales; family Rhizobiaceae; genus Phyllobacterium; species Phyllobacterium chamaecytisi. The sequence continues at coordinate 119,870 of NZ_JAIQWW010000008.1, read as the reverse complement.
GCCTGACACTGAGCGTGACATCATTAGGAACTGGCCGCGCTATTCTCAAGGGGTACGAAAGCCTGTCAGCTAACCACTTCAGTCGCGATTCCACCGAATCAGCTCGTGGTCCTCTAGTGAATGAACGCGCGTATATGTGAATTGTCGATCTCCACCTAACTCAAGCTGCTGCCCCTTTCGCCCTTAACGCATTGATCTCATCGTCCCTAAATCCGAAGTGCGCCAGGACCTCGTCTGTATGCTCCCCAAGCATCGGCGCGCGCGTCGTTGGCCTGTCGCCCACCCCCATTTCGATAGCTTTACCCATGCTTCGGTATGCGACGCTACTGCATTCAGAATCATCTCGCCGATAGCTATTGCACATTTGTTGAGGGTGTTTTGTTCGATTACCGTTTCTTCTCGGCATTAAATCTGCGCCAAACGGAAGCGCAAGGCAGCGTTACCCGACAAAGCGCCACGTGGGCGCCGCGGCCATAGTGTCACGGTCGAGACTGACCCAACTCGGACACGCGCAAGTCTGTCTGCACCGCGAGCAACAGCAGCGCGCTAGTCGCACCGACCGAGCCATGTGGTTCGATCTCTGGTTGGGTCAGGAAATGCAGCTAGCGCGCGCCACTTTGGCGAGTTCAATTCGTCTGCAATCCTTTCGAGCGCATAAAGTACGTCTTCCTCGTCGTCGGCGGGCGTCACTACCTCCGTGTCTTCAGGAGTTAGCAGACTTGGCTGTTTGGATAGGCGAAGAAGGCGACAGGGGGTGGCTACCTACCGGAACAACATGCTAAATTGTCCAACCGGTTGCCGACGGAGCTTGACGCCCCGATGCGACGGGCGCTGCGCCAAGAATGGGAACTCGAAGATGCTGACGAGGCTGACAAGCTGATCCGCAACCAACTCGACGGGGACGGCCGGCGTGCCGCCAGCATACTAGAAGGGCTGGAGATCTCCTCATTGTCGTCCGCCTGAAGCTGCTCATGCAGCGTCATCGGGCTTGATCCAGCTTCGCCGAAAACATGACGGGCCAGATCCGCCGCGCCACCCGCAAATTGAAACGCTGGCGCAACTGCAAGATGGCGCTGCGGTGGGTCGCCGCGGGCATGATGGCAGTCGCCAAGCGCTTCCGTAAGCTCAAAGCTCACAAGCGGCTGCCGATCCTTCGAGCGGCACTGATAGCCCATCGGAACCGTCTGGCCCCTTCATCCAGGTCGCGTAACTTGAAAAAGACAGCGTCGCTAAGGGAAATTCAATAAAGCTTGGGACATACCCGTCCGAACCTACCGCCTACGCACAAATTTCGGCGAAAACATCAAAGCGTCGCAGGATTACTTCGTCGCCAACCCCCTTTAGGCGGCAACGGTCGCTTGCGTGAACTAAGCTTCGAAATCTAGAACAGCAAATGAGCTGACGCTGGGGGCTTTGAATACTACGGCACAGGCCATTTAAAGTCTCCGGCTGGGCTCGCCATTGGGATCGGGTGCTTTTTGACTTCTTCACACAATGTGCGTGGCGCTTTGACGCTGATAGGCGGCACCGCAGCATTCACCTGCGTTGATGCGCTGACGAAGTCGGTAATCGGCCCAATCAATTTGGGGCAAGCTATGGTTGTCCGTGGCGTCGTAGCGACAATAATTATTTTCCTTGTCGCGTGGAAATTTGGCGCGTTGAGGCATTTCCGGAGTGCGTTAGGCCCGCATGTAGCTATTAGAGTGACCGCAGAGGTAGCTTCCACTACTTTTTATCTGTTTGCTCTTGTCCAACTCCCACTTGCAAATGCCTGGGCCATAATGCTGGCAACGCCACTGATCGCCACTATCACGGCCGCGATTTTTCTCGACGAGCCTATTGGTCCGCGTCGGTGGACTGCGGCCGTCGTGGGATTCTTGAGTATTCTCATCATCACTAGACCGGGTATCGCAGGATTCAGTTCCGCCTCCCTTTTTGTGTTGGCTGCTGCCTGTTTGGCCGCTATCCGTGACCTTGCTACCAAACAGATCGAACAAGAGGTACCTTCTCTACTCGTGGCGTTGCTAACCGCTTTTGCTGTCACTCTTGTTGGTTTCGTTTTGGTGGGTCCGCTGGGGGGTTGGTCTGCGATGACCGTCGGTAACATAGGATCGCTTACAGTCGCCGCAGTGCTCCTGGTCTTGGCGTATCATTGTATCATCGACGCCTTCCGACATGGCGATATCTCATTTATCGCTCCATTCCGCTATACGGCTATGCTATGGGCCATTGTACTTGGCTATCTTATATTCGGAGATATACCAGATCTAAGCACGCTATTTGGCTCTGGAATTGTGATCGCTACGGGCGCGTACACGCTTCATCGTGAACGGAAGTCCGCCAAGAGAGAGACGTCTTTAGTCCGCTCTTCTACCAGCTGTAATTAAATGGATAGCTGCAAAACCTGGCTGCGGTGTCGGCCGCGTGTTCTTGGGGCTCTGTCTGGGCACTGGCTGCTCTATTAACCTGCTGATTGACGCAGCGCGGAGAACATGCGGTGGCCTGCAGTTCTTTAGAGGAATGATGCGATTTGCGGCGAAGAATGACGACCATCGGCGCTTAAGACATTTAGACAGATACACTGACATTCGGAGCAGTGAGGTCGTTCAGACTCATCGGCATGGAGAACCATCTTCGAGAGACTGAGCACCCATCCGAATGCATGGACACGAGAGCCGCGAGACCGAAGGCGACTGCCGCGAACAAGAAGTCTAGAGGCTCGTTGAATATATATCGCTAGACCAGGGCTCACCCATCAAAGGGATAGCAATCGTCTTGGCGAGCCCATCCAGTTAGGGCGAATATAGAGGATTACATGGTCAATCGAATGCAATTCTATATCAGCGGTGATTGGATCGATCCCGTGCGCACAAAAGCCATCTCTGACGAGATGGGCGCACCGCTGCTGATGGCGGAACAGATACACGCGAAGGCAGGTCTCGATCATCTGATTGCCACGCTTAGCGTGCTCAAGCTATACTCTTCGAGGAGCGGATCGGCAGCGCCGTTGTAATTCGCGAGCCAATCGGCGTAGTAGGCATGATCACACCTGGAATTGGCCGATGAACCAAATAGCTTGCAAAATAGCGCCAGCGCTCGCCGCTGGATGTACCATGATCCTGACGAAGATTATTGGAAGTTAAGTCAGTTGCGGGGTTCATTGAGGAACTGCCATAGCGGCCTTCAAACCGTCGATCTTTGGTTGTGAATGTCAATCGTCCAACTTGGCTAGGCATGGGCACAAGGAGAATCCACAAATGCCTATTGATTATGATCGGCTCATGGCCCTGAAGACTGTTGGCCAGAGACACAGCTATGGAGATCGCGATGTCATCCTCTATGCCCTTGCCATTGGCATGGGCGCCGATCCAACGAACGAGAAGGAACTCGCCTTTGTCAATGAGGCCGCAGCCCAGTCACGGCCCCTCAAAGTTGTGCCGACGTTTGCCTCCGTGGCTGCTGGATTCGCTGAACCGGGAAAGCTCAACCTCGACTCGATTGCTTTTGATGGCGAGCGGGACATAACATTTCACAACACGTTTCCAGCCGCCGCTGATATTATCGCTGACTCTTCGGTGGTCGGCGTATACGACAAAGGTCGAGACAAGGGAGCAGTCATCCGCTTTCAGAGTGTGCTGAAAAACAGCGGCGGCGAACCGCTGGCTACGCTGATTACTTCTTATTTTGCTGCAGGTGACGGTGGCTTTGGCGGGCCCAATAACCAGCCCAAGCCACATCAGATACCTACCCGCAAGCCCGACAGGATCATCGAAGTCAGCACGCGCCCCGACCAGGGCCTGATCTATCGACTATGCGGTGACCGCCATCCGCTGCACTCTGATCCGGAATATGCAAAGAGCATGGGATTTGCGCGGCCAATCCTCCACGGCATGTGCACTTACGGAATTACCTGCAGGGCTATTTTACAGACATACGCCGATTACGATCCGAGTTCCTTCCTGCGGCATGCGGCGCGGTTTTCCGCCCCGGTCTACCCCGGAGACGTCATAACGCTGGAGATGTGGAAGGATGGCAACGCGATCTCCTTCGAAGCCAAGGTGAAGGCCCGCGATGTCACAGTGGTCAAGAACGGCTTGACGGTGCTCCGCTGATGTCCGAGGCACCTCGCATGCAGGTTAGCGGTGAGTCGCGGCCAAGAGCTCTTCGCCAGTTCCGACAGTTGTGCCAGTTACTGGGCACCGATCGCCACAAACCTCCTTATGCCGCTCGCGGCATAAGGAGCCAAACTGAACGGCCTTGAACCCGAGGTCTGGCTCTCCGACGTGCTCGAGCGGATCGTCTCCGGCAAGGTGACCGCCAACCGGCTGGAGATGCTGCTTCCCTGAAACTGGAGGGCAGAGCGCGAGGGGCGCCGAACAAGGACGGCTTGCCGCATAACGGATCAGAATAACAATCACGGTTCCGCCGCGCTGCCAAAGCTCCAAGACATGGCATTCGAGGCATTCCTGTTAAGCGACGCCCATTTCCACCTATCTACACTATGACAGGGCTGGAGGGTCACCTGACTGCCCTCATTATCGGACCGAAGTTCATCGACCTTGTTCCAGTGGATCCCACTCTTCACTGGTCACGAAGCATTGAATGCGCCCATGGAAACCACCGAACATCAGGCCGTGCAGACCATTGTTGCGGAGTACAAGCGCATGTCAAGCACACTCGCCGAGCGGCCGAAGACACACCGTCCCAAGTTCAAGGACATGGGCGATAAAACATATGATCGTTGCGATTGGTCGAGCGGCTTCCTGATGGGTACCGATTTTGCCGAAAAGCAATGGCGGCCCCTCACTCGCGGCCATGCCGTCACCGCGACATTATCGCGCCAATTCGAGCGCTAAGTTACGCCAACAAACCCATTCCCGACGCTGACGTCGTTGCCGTCGCTGAAGCCATCGTCAAAATCCGAAGCTACTTCATGCCGCGACGTGCGGAGGCAAAATACTAACCAGTCCTGAGCCACCCACGTCCCCAAGTGAAGTCAACGCGATAAAGTGTGGTCCGTTCGTCGCGCTCACGAATAAGCGTTAGGAGATTGCTCGACAAGTGCCTTCCGCCAAGAGCCGATTACCGGTCTAACCGGTTAGTCTTGACATCGGCAGGAGAGACCGGCTATCCGGTCAATCCTATCAGCCTGACGGATCGGCACCGCATGCCGCGGGCGGCATTTGACACCATCCTCGCGGCGCGCACCATTAACTAGGGACGCAGGCCGGCAACGCGGCTATTGCGAGATCTCTGCACGGCTGACGTTTGGGTTTGGCCTTCTCCCCTGCGAGGCTGTAGCGAAATCCCGACCCTCGCACTGGTCGTCGCCACGAAAGCGGGGATCCAAAATGAACAGAATCACCTGGGTTCCCCGCTTTCGCGCGGAAGAGCGGATCAAATAACCCCGCCTCAACGGCTCGCCGGAACACTCTGGCCTACCCCAGCATTTTCCGGCCGCCGTCGACATGGATGATCGAGCCGTTGATCGCCCGGCGCGCTCAGAGCAGAGGAAGGCGCAGGCGAAGGCGACCTCGTCTGGCCTGGTCGGGCGGCGGATGGGTATGGTTGCGGCAAATCGCTCGGCGGCGCCCGGCTCGCTGAATTCCGGGTGGATGGTCAGGTCGCGCACGGTCTCATTATAGCCGGGATTGATGTCGTTCGCCGTGACGCCGTACTCTCCGAGGCCCTCGGCGAGCGACTTGGTGAGCGTCCGCAAGCCACCCTTCGCAGTCGAGTGTGGAACGCGCGTCCAGCCGCCGGTGTAGCCGTCGGTACCGTTTATGTGGATGATCCGGCCGAAACCCGCGTCGCGCATCGCCGGCGCAAAAGCCTTGGCCAGATACCAGGAAGCTGTCAGCTGCTGGTTGAGATGGCGATGCCCCTCATCGGTGGTTTCGAAGAAATCCTTGTGCAGCCGGCGCGCGGCGTTGCTGACGTAGATGTCGAGCCGGCCGAAGCGCGCCTCGACCTCGCGCTGGATCGCCTCGATTGTGGCCTTCTCGTCGGCGGCGCCCATCACGACCAGCGCCTGCGCAGCTAACGCCTGCGCCTCGGCGCATACGCGTTCGGCCTCTTCACGGTTTGAGCGCGCGTTGATCACCACATTGGCGCCGCGCCCGGCGAACTCCAAGATGATGGCCCGGCCGATGTTCCGGCCTGATCCGGTGACTAGGATCGTGCGATCCGAGAAATCAAACTCTGTCACATCCTCCAATCGCTTCGATTGCGGCAGGCGTGAGCCCGACCCGATATTCGTGAACCTTGTTTTCCTTCGGAACGCCGATCCTCATGTGTGCCTCCACGCTTGTGATCCTGCAGGACCTTATCTTCGCGGGCAGAGCGATTTTTCCCATGTCGAGCGTCACGGCGCAGGATTTCTGCGGATTCTTCCGATGGAAGGGCGTTATTGAGATTTCTTCCACAACGATCCTATCCGACGCTGAGGTCTTGGGGGGACGTGCGCCTGGTTCGGTCGCACAGCAATCCAGCGGGGAGCCGCGCCCGTCCTTCTCGGAGAGCCTGGCCCATCATGTCGCCCGAAACCACTGCCTCATCCGACAGGACGAGCCCGATACTGAGCGACGTTGCCGGTATTCTGATGGCGCTGAGGCCCGGCGTGACTGGCTGACCCTGTAGCGGAAGCCCTCCTTCGTCGCGCCGGCCCGGTTTGCGGCTTAGTCATCGTAGAAAAAATGCACAGTATCCACGCGCGAGAAGGACGTCCTTGACCATGATTGTGGCCGTTCCTAAAACTTGTTCTGTTCAATCATCCGGACCTCCCCGGATTGGACGCCTCGCGCATAGAGAGATTTCTTGCGCAATGATCTCGCGGGCGACGTGTCAAATACGGTTCACCAGCTTTTGACTTTGGAGTTCCCGCACGCCTACCAATCCGCCCTCATAGCCGTAGCGGCCAACACCGATCCCTCCATTCAGCGCGTCCGATTGCCTTGCATATGATTGATACTCACGGCTCCAGCGCGGAGCCCATCGATCATGAATGCCTCGGTCCTGGACGAACGAGTAAAGACATATCCGCAGTTCGAAGCTCGTCGAGTGGCCAGCGTAATCGCCTCATCGATCGAAGGGCTTGATTGTGAGAATCGGCCCGAACAGTTCCTGACTCAGAACAAGTGCATCTGCCGACACGTCGGTAAGGATCGTCGGTGGCCAGAAGGAACCTTCGCGCGAACCGCCACCCACCCTCCGCAGTATGGCAACGCACACGACGGCATCTTCGGTCAGGTAAACCATGGCATCCGGCTGGCGCGGGTTTGCCAGAGGCCCCCATTTGCGCGGTTGGGTCATCCGCCGGGCCAACGCGCAGGTCGCGAGCGGCAGCCACCATGCGCGCGACAACATCTGCGTAGATCGACTGCTTGAGCAGGATTTGGCTCGGCGCATTGCAACTCTGCCGAGCGCACTCGAATTTATGATTGAAGATTTCTGGAAATGGCACGGTCCATATCCGCATGGCGAAGAGCCCGACTAACGAGTGACCGCCCAGTTCGAACACGCCGCGCTGCAAGTGCTTGCCGCGAGCCGGGCGAGATGTTTTCAGACCGCGGTCGAACCGGTGAAGGACACCAGCTCGATTTCCGGTGAGGCAAGCAGCGCCTCGGAAATCGGCGCCGGATCGCCGAAAAGCAGATTGACAACGCCGACGGGCACAACCGCCTCGACGATTTGTACTGCCGAACTCGGGGCTTCCTCGGAACCCTTGAGAATGGTGGGGCAGCCAACGGCAAGAGCCGCAGCGATTTCTACGGGCATTCAGAATTGCTGGATGGTTCCGAGGCGTGGAGCCGGCAACGACACCGAGCGACGTCGGCAGTAGACTCAGCCTGTCATCCAGTACCACCGGCTCGCAAAGGCGAGCCGCATTGCTGCCATGCCACCTGAGAGTTTCCAGAAAGCGGCGGTGTTCGCCTTCGGCCTTTGGGCAGAAACTTGCCCGGCTCGCTCGAAAGGCAGCGGCAATCTCCTTCGTTCTCGGCTCGAGGATCGCCGCAGCGTCGAAAAAAGCGCGACGCGACGCGGACGTGTCCTTCCAAAAGTCACGCGCAGCCCAGGCTGAAGTTATCGCGTGAGCAAAGTCGTCGGCGAAGAAATTCGCAACCCGACCGATCTCACACAGTATCGCCGGGACGGCGCGGCTGCGGGTCGAGGCCAAGCTGCGCGAACAGGACGCCGCAAGGTCCACGTCTTGCCCAGGGCGCCGATCGAGTCGCCAAGGAGGGGGCGATGCGCCGGCAGCAGCTCAAGTGGCTATCGGCGTGGCTGACCAACTCGCCCGAATAACCTCACCCGCAAAGAGCTGCTGATGAAGCTCGGCGCCGCGCGCGCGCCCAGGCTCCGGCCGGCTGGGCGGCTCGTGACCGTCAGCGTCCACGCCAGCGAGGCAAGCTTCACTTACCGTCTCGATCGCAAGAAGCTGCACCAACCCCCCGGGAATTCCTCGCTGGACACCCGCAAATCGCTCCAATCGGCGAAGATCGGCTAAAGCCGCGAGACTGCGCACCGATTCCTCTCTGTCGTGAGACAGGCAGTTAAAATGGCTCTCGAGATGGTACAGTCTCAGCCAAACCAATTGGAGAACAATGTCAACCTCATTCAATCGGCCGCCGGACGAGCTTTTAACCGTCTAGTCCAATCCTGCAAATGGCCTGCGTATCAGTCCGGCGACCACAAATTCAACCATCGAGGTAAAGTCGAAAACCGGAATGCCGATCGCCTGCTGGACTGCGGCTGCATAAGGAGGTAGCTCCGAGCATTCAAGTAGCAACATACCGATGTCAGGTCGGTCATTGAGGAGACTCACTGCTGCATCGACGGTTTCTCTCTCCACGACGTTTTCATCGAGGTCCCCGCTGGCAGTGAGAAATGCCGCAGCGAAGCACGGAGAGTTTTCAAGGCCAGCTATCACAACACGTTCGGAGTTGGCAGGCAGCCCAGCATCCTCCAATACGTCCGCAGTCAACGAACAGGCGTTTGCGGTAATGATTCCGAGCGCTTTATCGCGCGGAAGCAGTCGTTCCAGAAGCGGACAGAGAAGAAGTGGGGAAAGTAAAACGGGCACGCTAACAGCAGCTCGGATAGCGCATTGATATCGGATCATGAACCCGCAGTTCGCCGTAATGATTTGGGCGCCTTCGTGCATGAGCTCTTCGGCTGCCCGAGCAACGCTCGGCGCGTAGAGTTCAAAATCGGGCGCCATCAATCTGTTGAAGGAAAGGCCTGGGACTATTTTATAGCGGACAGGTACGCTCCAAGTGCTGGAGTTACCAACGCTCCCGGGGATATAGGGACGATCAAACTCATCACTCCTTCCGGTACGATCGAGCAGTAGGATGCCTACAGGTGCGCCGTAGAATGCCTGAAGCGAGCGCGAGGCAAAGCGGAACCTACTTCTGGCGACCTTTGGCTCGTTCATCATGACCCTCCTCTACGGACTGGCATACCGGTGAGTTCCGGCGGCTCTCGAGTCAGCGACGAAAACCTCAACCCTACGCAGGGCCGCTGTAAGGCCGAAGATCACGATCACTCCTCCTAAACTGCAACAATGTGATCCAGGTTCAAGTGCACGGATCAAATATCGTTTCGAAATGAGGGGTATTGGTGTCGAGGTGCCCACAACAGTCATTCCATTTGTGGTCGAGAGTTTGGGCCGCCGGTGCTATCCGCGATACGCTCTTGCACTGCCGAGGCCGCAGGTGGCGTATGAAAATGCAACTGTCGACCGCGCTTGTATTTAAGCACCCTTCTCTCGGACGCAATCAGGGGCGCGGGCCGTGGTACCGACAAGCGAATACCCCCGGGTTGGACGTTCAGCATCACGCCTGCGCTTTTCGTCCAGTTGAGCTGCCACTCCATGCTTAGACCTACTTTGTCAGTACTGTTGCGTCTTGGGGGTGCCATGTTGCGATACATGCGTCGCCCACGGCTGGCAGCGTTTTGGGCTGGGTGATGTTCAGCACTTTGGAGGTGAGGTGTAGGCCGGCTTCAGTGCGAAGCTCGAAGATCGTGGCGTCTCCAACGAATGTCGTGCCCGTGATGTGGCCCTTGATCCCGGCCGAGACCTCTCGGGTTGCCGTCTCGATATGCAGGTTCTCCGGTCGAACGCAAAGCGTTGCATCGCCGTCGCCTTTGGGACATTGCGCAGCGGACAAGTTTTCGCCTGCAGGACCGACAATGCTGCCCGAACTGAGCTTGACAGGAACGAGGTTGACCTCGCCGACAAAACCCGCCACGAACAAATCCTCCGGCCTGCGATAGATATCCTGGGGCGCTGAGACTTGCCGGATTTGCCCTTCATGCATCACCGCAACTCGATCAGACATGGCAAGCGCTTCATCCTGATCGTGCGTGACGTAGATCATCGTCTTGGCGACCTCCTTGTGGAGCGTCTTGATCTCGTTCCTGAGATGCTCGCGCAACTTCCTGTCCAGCGCCCCGAGGGGCTCGTCAAGCAGAAGAACAGGCGGATCGAAAACCAGGGCCCGCGCAATTGCGACTCTTTGCTGCTGACCGCCGGACATCTGATGTGGGTAGCGTGAGGCCAAGGCACCGAGGTGCACCTGATCGAGTATGCGTCGAACGCGGGTTTCGATCTCGGCCTTGGCCATACCTCTCATTCGAAGCGGGTAGGCAACGTTCTCCGCGGTGGTCATGTGCGGGAAGAGAGCGTAGTTCTGAAAAATGACGCCGAGTTCACGGCGATGCGGCGGCAGGTAGGTAATGTCCTTGCCGTCCACCAGTACCTTACCGCTGCTCGGCATCTCGAAGCCGGCGATCATCATCAGCGTCGTTGTCTTGCCCGATCCACTGGGACCGAGCAAGGAGATGAACTCGCCCGGGGCCACGGACAGAGAGACTTGGTCAACGGCGGTAAACGCCCCATAGCGCTTCTGGAGGTTTTGCAGGGCAATACCGCCAGTTTCAGAAGCGATGGTGCTGGATCGGGACTGGGTTCTCATTAACATTGCAACTCCTAAGACAAATCTGACTGAGGTTCTGTTTGGCACGCAGGCCATCAGCTATGCTTTTTTCGCCTCAGCAGTTCTCCAACGACAACAATAATCAACGCCAGCGTCATCTGCAGCGTGGCTACTGCTGCAATGGTGGGACTGATGTCCTGCCGGATCCCTTCCCACATGCGCATCGGCAACGTCGTGATCCTACCAATACCGAGGAACAGCACGTAGACGACGTCATCGAACGAACTCAGGAATGCAAAGAAGCTGGCGACGACAAGAGCCGGCATGACGAGTGGCGCGATGATCGTGCGGAAGGTTGCCCAAGGCCCGGCGCCAAGGCTGCGGGCTGCACGCTCATAGGCCGGATTGAGATTGCGCACATTGGCAACAACGATGACCACCACATAGGGAATGGCGTGGACCGTGTGCCCCAGTGCCAATCCAAGCTCGGTGCCCTGCAGCCCCCACCATGCCAGCAGGAAATAGGTCGCGACCGCCACGATGATGGTCGGCATGATGATCGGCGAAAGCACGAGTGCAACCATTGCTCCGCGGCCGGGTATGGCGCCACGCGCCAGGCCAAAGGCAAGCATGCTGCCGAGCACGGTTGCCATCCCCGCCGCCAACAGAGCAATGCGAATGCTGGTGAACGTTGCGCGTATCCACAGCGCATCGGACAGATAGTTTTCGTAGTTGCGCAAAGAATAGCCAGGCAAGGGGAAGACGAAGTAGGACGAATCGCTGAACGACAAATAGGCGACGATCAGAACCGGCAGGAGCAGCAGCGTTGCGAGGACGCCTGCCAGGATCGGCACACTTCGACCGCCCAACGACGGAAGCCAACGGTCAAGCTTGTTTACGGCGGAGCCGATACGCATCAGGTACTGGGTACCAAGCTGGCGATTGGAAGCTGTTCCCGAGTTCGCCTCGCCGCTCGAAAATCCCAGGAGTTGTTCAATCGGAAAGAAGCGTGAACCCATCCACAATATGGCTAAGACCGCCACCAGAAGCACCACGGAGAGAGCGGAGGCGAAGTTCCAGTTCAGTTGCTCCGTGACCTGGGAACTGATCTCCATGGTGATCGTGATGTCCGACACCCCGCCCATCAATGCAGGGGTGATATAGAAGCCGAGACAATAGATGAAGACGAGCAGAATCCCCGCAATCAAGCCGGGCAGGCTGAGCGGCAGGAATACCGTCAGGAAGGCGGCGAGAGGGCTTGCACCGTTCGCCCGCGCGGCACGCAAAAGCTTCTTGTCGATGCCGGACATGACCGTGAACATCGGCAGGATCATGAGCGGCATCACAATGTGGGTCATGCCGATGATAACGCCGGCGCGGTTGTAAAGGAGGGCAAGAGGTTGCGAGGTCAAGCCAAGCTGGAGCAGGATCTCATTGACGACACCATTGCGCCCGAGCAGAACGACCCAGGCGAAGGTCCGGGCGAGAACGCTTGTGAAGTACGGCAGCACGACCGCAATCAGCAAGAAGGTACGCAACCCGGCCCCACCTGTGGTCAGGGCATAGGCAATGGGATATCCGAGGACGAAAGCAAGAGCCGTTACCGCAAGGCTGATCTCCAGCGTGTTGCGCAACACGATAAAGTAGGCAGGACTGTCGCCGATGCGCAGGTAATTTGCCAACGACCAGTCCGGCACGCCAAAGGAGAGCAGAAGCAGCCCCGCCAGCGGAACGATAAAGAGAACTACAAGAAAGATCGTCCCAGGCAACAGCAGCCAGGCCCATCGTGTGGGCCTGACCGATGACGAAGCCTGCACGACCGCCGAATGATCGACCGCAGAAGAGATTACTGTGCCCGCCATGCCAGCCAGCGCTCCTGTATGTGATCCGCGTTGGTCTTGCCGTCAGGACGTTTCGCCCCAAGCCAGGTATCATCTTGGACGACGACCTGCGATGCATTTTCTGGTGTGATGCTGAGCAGCGGGACAAGATCCCCCGGCAAATGCTGCAGCTGATTAACGTTTGGGCCGGTTAGGTTTGTGGCTAGTGTAAAGCCTGCAGCGTTCTGCGCCCGATTCAAAAATGCGACCAGCTTTTGTGCATTTTCATTATTGGGCCCACCTTTCAACACCGTCCAATAGACATAAACCAGATTCGCGCCACTCCACACCATCCGAATGGGGGCACCTTGACGAATTGCCGATATGGCTCGTCCGTCATAACAACTCGTCATCACGAACTCGCCGTTGAGCAATGCTTGGACAGGTTCACCTCCGGCTTTCCACCATTTCGTAATGTGCGGCCTGATCTCGTCGAGCTTCTTCAGCGCTCTGTCGACTTTATCATCAGTTAGCGGCCATCGATCTGCGTTCGGCATACCGTCGGCCGCAAGCGCCAGAACCATATGCCGGGCGACCGAACTCAGTCCGCGCGGACCGGGAAACTCATCGGCGTTCCAGAAATCGGCCCAATTCTTCGGGCCTCCCTTGGGAAGGGCGCGCTCATCGTAGGCGAGCAGCGTTGTCGAGCCGAATGCGACCACGGCGTCTTGACGACGAGCAACGTCCGGCACACCCTTGAGGGCTTCGTCGTCCCACAGGCGGTAGTCGATCGGCATGAACATGCCAGCGTCGTGCATGGCGGGATAGTTCTGTCCGTCAATCAACGCAAGGTCCCAATCGATGCGCCCTGCGCTGGTCATCGCCCGCACCTGCGGCTCTGCAATGTCGGCGACAACATCGATGACATTGATGCCCGTCGCTTTGGTGAAAGGGTCGTAAACGCGTTCGCGTATGCCCTTGCTATACGACCCACCGTAGCTAAAGACCACCACTTCGCCGCTGCCGGCGAGCTTCTCCTGTGCCCACACGCTGGTCGCTTTGGCGATGAGCGGCATGCTTAGAAGGACCGCGGATGATTGAAGAAGTGAGCGTCGGCTAAGCCCATGTATTAAACGGCCGCACGGATCATCTTTTTTCACGATTTCCTCCCCTTTTTAGTCGTTAGCATTTTTTCTTGGTTAGCCACTATAGGCCGTATTGACGCTCCAAAATCCTAATATCGACCTCCAAACCAAAAAAAAACTGCGAGAGACTGGCGCATTACGACGAATTGGAGCTTCAGCCCACCTACTGAGGGTTTGCGGTTCCCATCACCGCGTTGCTTCAACTTGGAGGCGATAAAAGCGGGCTGCAGTAGCGAAAAAGAGCTGATGTTTTTCAGTTTCCGAATACGGCTCGGCCAAGCGCTTGAAGGCGTTCCACACAGTTGCGTAGCTGCATGTCAACGCATCCACCGGAAAATTACTTTCAAACATCGCTCGTGAGGGCGCGAACGCCTCGATGCACACCTCGATATAAGGTCGCCATTCTTCCGCAAGCTGAGCCGAGGATGCGCATGGCTCCGCCATAAATGAGGGAAAGGCTGGGTAGGGCATACCGAGCCCGCCTAGTTTGACGTAAACGTTTTGACATCTGGCCAATGCTTCGATGTTGGCACGCCAGATCGGAAAGCGGTCCATACGTCGGTCGGCATAGGCACCGATCCCCAAGGGTGTGCCGGCGTGATCAAGGCAAATCAGCGTGTTCGGGAAAGCGCGCGCGAGATCGATTAGATCCGGAAGTTGCGGTTCGAGAAGCCAGGCGTCGAAGGTAAGATTGAGCGGAGCAAGGCGTCCAAATCCTTCACGGAATTGAGCGTCGCGATAGAGCCCCTGCCGCCTTTGCCAGGAAGGTTCCAAGATACTTGGATCCGCATCATAGGCCGCGCTTTGCCGAATGCCGCGAAATCGTCCGGCGCCAGCCGCCACATGGGCCTCAAGCACCGCCGCAGCCCGAGATCCGAGTGTAAGATCGGCATGGCCGACGATTCCAGCGCAGGGCTGTCGATTACCATAGGTGCCGCTGGCTCCCATAGCGCTAACGCCGTTGACGAATTCCGTTTCCCCGACGGGTACCATTTCGCTTGTACCAAATTTCCGGTACATCGATCCGCATTCCAGATGAACCGTAGCGCGAACGTCGTGCCCACTATCCAAATCATCCAGCAATTCGTCGGCAAGATAGCGCGGCGTGCGACGCAAGACATTTTCGTAAGAATACTGCGATACCGGCACACGCAACGCGCGTCTTCGCGAATCCCACAAGTGATGGTGCGGATCGATAATCGGTCTACCGGGATCGAGGATAATTTCGCTGCCAGGAACGTTCATGCTCTCTCCGAATTACTAACTGTGAATGAACACCTTGGCGCACCGCGGCCGCTTTATCCCGGGAGCGCCATTGCCGAGAGCTGCGTCCAATCCCAGAACGAACGGGCTTGCCTGCGTGGCAGGCAACGATCTCGTGTCACCTTCATGGCGCTGATGTACTTAGACAGCAGCCGTCAACCCACATCGTTCGCGAACGACTATGTCACAAGCGCCCAATGGCTTGCCAACTTTTTGTTGTCGCAAAGCCCTCTCATCGCCAGTAGTTGCCAACGCCGTCTCAGCAATTCAGCAGATCAAGAATGTATCGAACAGCCAGTTCGGTGGCTGGAACGACGAGGTCATCGGAAACTCCGAATGTCGGCGTATGCAAATGCGACTGATTCTCTGAGGTACAACTCCCGATCCAGAAATAAATCGAAGGTACGCACGCAGCATAAAAACCGAAGTCGTCGCTTCCTGCGGTCTCCTTCCTACCATCAAAGAAAGCGTCGCGGCCAGCCGCGTCGTGGACGAGTTGCCGGAAGCGTCTCACCATTTCGGCCTCGTTGACAACGGGCGGCTCTCCTTTGCGAATGTCGCATTCTGCGTGTCCACGGTGTATTGTAGCGACGCCTTCGGCCACTTCCCGCACGCGTTGGCAGAGAAGTTCCCGACGCTCCGGGCTGCGGGTTCTGATCGTTCCCTGCATCTCGACGGAGGGGCAGATGATGTTGGTGGCTTCGCCACCGCGGATGGTCCCGATCGTGACAACCGCGCCATCGTCGACCGGCATTTCGCGCGACACCACCTTCTGCACCTCGTTGATGAACGCAGCGGCGATAGTGATCGCGTCCACGCCCTTATGGGGTGAAGCACCATGCGCCATCTTGCCGGCAATTGTCAGCTTGAATTGATCCGCAGATTTGCCTACGGCGCCTTCGCGTGCTCCAAACATGCCTGCCGGAATCTCGGGAGTGATATGGAAACCGACGGCGTGATCGAAGCCATCCAGCAACTTCTCGTTTTGTACCGTTCGCCCACCAAGCGGCTCCGATTCTTCGGCTGGCTGGAAGAACACGCGCACCTTGCCGGCGAAGATGTCCCGCAGTCTGTGGAACGCGAGTGCAGTGCCGAGTGCGATCGAGGCATGCACGTCGTGCCCACACGCATGCATGACTCCGTTAATCTGCGACCTGTAGGGCAAATCCTCGCGTGCCTCATTGATTGGCAATGCATCAATGTCGCCCCGCACTGCGATTGACCGCTTCGCGCCGGAGGCGTTGCCTTCGATGTCGACATAGAGGCCTGTGTCGTGGAAAATAGTGAGTTTGTTGAGGCCGAACTCTTGGAGGATGTTGCGGATCCGCTCCTGCGTCTTCCATTCTGCGTTGGAAAGCTCAGGTTCGCGATGCATCGCATGCCGCAAGTCGATCACAGCAGTCGCCTCGGCATCTGAAAGAACGCTGTTGCTCGGTATGTTCATTCCAGTAATTCCTTATTCGCACGTATGACAATGAGTGAGCTTATCTTGCCTTGAGGAGGAGTGTCGCAAACGATTGCTCGGATTCCTCCTAAAATGACTTGGGAACGCTATTTTGGCGCAGGAATCCACCGTTAGAATGCTTTCAACTAAAGCTGCCAATCGCAGATCGGCTCCGAGTCCCTCTTTGTGGGAGAGCCCAGATTGTCGGCAAGCGTCGGTCGCTGAACCCATTGCCCAGGTCGTTCCGCCCCGGAAGGCAGTTGGTTGGCCTAGCGCCTAGTTAAGGGTGCGTGGCGGTATGCACGGCCCAAATCGACTTTTGCGGGCAAGAACAAGGAAGCGACGAGCTTCCTAGGAAGGCCAAAAGCCGACATTCAGCGCGGGTGCTCCATTGCGCGCAGAAAATACCCAACCGGTAGTGGTAGTTCGCTGCCTGTGAGCGTCGCCCCTGCTGTTATTATGCCGGAAAGGACTTGGTGAGGGCGCCTTTGCGCAATTCGCTGCTCAGGCCGCATAAGAATTACTTTCCGCGACGGCCGCCCTAACAACGAACAACTTGGGATTTCAACAGATGACTACAGTGCTGATCACGGGGGCAAATCGAGGGCTCGGGCTTGCTCTAGCTCGGCAGTATGCGGCGAATGGGGCGGAGGTCATTGCCTGCTGCCGTGATCCGGAAAGGGCGGAGGAACTAAAGAATCTCGTTGTCTCCGCCGCCAATCAGGTACGCACTGTGCAACTCGAAGTGAGCGACGAAGGGTCGATTGCATCGCTTAAGCGTGCGCTGGGCGATCAACCGATCGACATCGTCATCAACAATGCGGGGATCAATGGCACACCTCAGGACCAAACGCCCGAGCGCATCGACCCCGAGAGTTGGCTCACCACATTGCGGGTCAATGCACTTGCGCCAATGCTCATAGCCCAGGCGCTCCGAGGCAATCTGTTGCGCGGACGGGAGAAAAAGCTGGTGGCGATCACCAGCGATTTCGGATCCGTCAGCATCGATTGGCCCATTACCACCAATGCTCGCGAGAGATATGCATACCGGGCATCGAAGGCCGCCCTCAACAGCGGCATGCGTGCTCTTTCACGGGACTGGGCGGAGGACGGCATTCTTGTCGGATTGCTCAACCCCGGCTTTGTCCGAACCGACATGACCGGCCCACGAGGGGCTGCCTCCGCTGCCTCAATCTCCGCGGAAGATAGTGCCCGCGGCTTGATCTCCAGGATAGGGGACCTCACACCGGCGACCAGCGGTTCCTTCCAAGACTACCAAGGTAAGACAATTCCCTGGTGACCAGTACCGGCCATTCCATGGCGGGTGGCTTATGGGTGACGCTGCGTGGCAATACCTTCGAAAAGTAAATACCGTCAGTACGCTCCAAAACGTAACTAAGTGCAGCTCGGACGTCCCGGACAGTATCTGCTCCGCCAAGCGATCAGCGTCCGAGCCAAGCTCTTTATATGGGCCGGGGCATTCGGTTGGGTCAAGAACGCGACCGAAATAGGGTACCTTTATGATGGCCGTTGAAACCCGAACGAGGGAGTTGTGCGTATTCGACCTCTAGTGCATTGATTCCAACGCTTGGCGCCCACGTTTGACGGCTGATCTCCTCCGGGTCAGCTTTCCAGACGAACGGCCGTGGTTGCTAATTGTGCTTCTTGATGAAGCGGTTGATTGCTGTCTGGTGGTCGACAACGGAGTGAAAGACGCGGTGCTTCAAACGTCGGCGCGTCAGTTTTGCGAAGAAGCTCTCGACGGGGTTCAGCCTAGAGCATCATGTCGGTACGAAGTGGAACGTCGATCGCGGATGCTTTGCCAGCCAGGCACGGACCTTCGGCTGCTGCTTTTGCGTAGTTGTCGAGAGTGACGTGGACGGCCTTATCCTGCGGCAGTTCCGCCTCAATCACTTTGAGCAAACGGATGAACTCCTGATCCCGGTGACGCTGCATGTTGCGGCCGATCACCAAACCTTCGAGAACCTTTTTGTGGGCAGCAAACAGGGTGGTGGTGCCATGGAGCTTGTAATCATCGGTCATCGTGCCGCCCTGGCCCTTCTTTAACGGGCGGCCAGGCTGCGTCCGTTCGAGCGCCTGGATTGGCTCTTTTCCTCGACGAAAAGGACAATGGCATGGCGATGCGACATTCATCCAGTTGTATCAGGGCCGTTGTAGGCGGTGGCCTCGCGAATGTCCTGCTTGCTCAACTCGAACCCCGGGCTGAGGCTTGGCTGGAACACCGCGGGCGATTGCGAGCCGCCTACAGCAAGAAGGAGCGACGGCATACTAGGCTGAGCGGGCGGCGATCACGTCGGGAGGGCACCGTTCGGCCCGTACTACGGGAACTATGCTGCAGCCAAGTCTTGTGCAAAACTGTCAGTCTTGTCCCCGGATCGGCCGGTCTGCGGCTGTTCGACGCTGCACGATTCTGATTTGGCGCAGGATAAATGCAAGAACGCAAATAACTTAACGGCATGCTGCCTTCGGTTATTATATTGTAGTTCTATGAAACAAAACGCTCAGCCATTTCTTGGTATCCTCGATCTTGAATGTGGATTAGTAACGGGTGCGACGCGTCCGCCTCCACGGCCGGGCTCCATTCTGAACCCGGCGTCCTACAACATGCCAGTGGTTTTGGAAACTGTTTCGGGTGCATGGGCGGAAATTGTCATTCGGGGCGATCCAGCGCTTGAAGTCCATTATGTGGCCGCTGCCAAACGTCTCGCCCAGCGGGGCGCTGCTGTGATAACCGCGAATTGTGGTTTTTCTATTCGGCACCAAGCAGCAGTGTCTGCATCTGTCAAGGTTCCTGTTTTAACCTCGAGTCTACTCCTCCTCCCACTTTTGCTCCGGCAATTGCCCGTGCAGGCCAAGATAGCAGTACTAACCGCAGATTCCACACAATTGACCGCGGATCTGCTTGGCATTGATGACCCGGCAGACCGAGAGCGGATCGTGATCGGGGGCGTCGAAGGTGGCGAGATGTGGCGAAACGAAATGAAGCGCCCGCCCCAACAGACTGACGTATCTGTCATTGAGGCCGAAGTGCTCGATTGTTTTGAAAAACTTCGCGTTCGAAATTCGGAAATCGGAGCCATCTTGCTCGAATGCACTGCTTTCCCTTTGGTTGCGTCAGAAGTCCGGCAAATTACCAAGTTGCCTGTCTATGACATCACGACCCTTTGCCGCATGATGATCGCTTCTGTCTCCGAATAACGAGATGTATCACCAGCTTTTGTAACCCGCATCTGGGCGAAATAATTCGCTTTCGGCGTCAGCAAAAAATTGCCTGCAGGTCCACGATGAAGCACCATGTTGAATTGCGTCTCGTTTTTTTCAAATCGGACTGGCTGTTATTGCGCGCCCTTGAAATCGGAACGATAAGCCATCGCATCCACTTGCATTGCGCAACCAGCAGTTCGGGATTTTCGCCGCGATCGTCGACAAAGCGCGCGATGGATTGCTGGCACCGCAGTGAAGAAACCATCGGCGCGTCGCAAGCTGAGCACTCATGGCGATCGGGTCCGCGGGCGCCTAGTTGGAAAAAGGCAATCTGGCCGGAACTGTGTGTCGGCTTGTGCGGCGTTGTTGTGCGCCCCTCCACGCCTTGGCCGTCTTCTCCTTCGGATCAAGCTCGGTCGTCGAAAGAAGCTTGTAGGCACGAGAACATCAGCGCGGAGAGAGACCTTGATGTATACCAGACTGGCCAAGCGCTGTGGCTGGGTCACCCAAAGGGCCAGCGCTTTCATGCGTATTGTATTCGTGGAAGACGCAGACCTTCATTACTGTCCTCAGATCGCATAGGCAGTCACCAACCGAACGCGGGCTGCTTCAAGTCGCCCCTCGCCCGATTTCAGTCCTGTTGAGAACGCTTATCAAAACTCAAAGCGCTACTGTGTCAGCGAGCGCGGTTAAGCGCATTCAACGCGCCATATCGCTGGTGGGCTCGCGGACAATCTCTTCTCCTCGCAAATGAAAGTGCTATTTCAGTAGAGCCTATTGAATGCCCACGCTCCAGGTCGGGATTCATCTTCAAACACGGAAGGCTAACATTGCCGCACAGGCATCAGCCCACTGGGGGCTCGTCGTGGGACGCACCCTAACGAGGCATGATCTGTACACACAAGCCTCAGTCTTTGTTTGCAAGGCGCAGCGAGATACGCGGCCGGACAGCGCTGGCGGGCCCTACCAACCCTCGTCCTCGGTGGTGGCCATGACCGGAACCACAAAACCACTTTTGATTCGATCCATCACAACAAGGGTCTTGAAGTCCTTGATATTAGGTTTTGGTAAAAGAATCGGCGAGTGAACTCCTCGTAGTCGTCTATGCTCTGCGCGTTTATGACCAAGTGAAGTCCGCTTCACCGGCGACATAATACCCACTCATGATCTCGGGTTCGGCACCTATGACCTGTTTGAAGCGGTAATCATTGATATCGGACGGCCACCGCTTTGGGCGACACAATGGACAACAGCAACGAGTACGCCTGCGGTACGAAGCCGCTGCTTTTTTAGATATTGGCTCCCGAGTAAAAGGAAAGAAGCGCTCTGCGATGCACTTGCACTTCAGCAACCATCTACCTCTGCTCGGCTCGCTTGCTTTTGTGGAAGTCAACATTGTCAAGGACGAGGACATCGCCGGGCTATAGTGTTGGCTCGAGTTGCGAACCATCTGACAGGCTCGGCTGAAAGGCTGGAGTAGCATCAACGAGGACGGGCGATGCTGACAAAGTACCTTGGTACCGCCGCTCGGCGGCACAAGATGCGTAAGGGCGATCGGCCAAATGCGACGGCCGACGCGGAGAGTACGGCGGCCATCAGATTTTTACTCGTGCCGCAAAGAAAGTGAAGGCAGAGCGGTGCAAACACCTAGCAGCGCAGGGTCCTCTCCCATTTATTCCGTTAGACGCAGATTTCCGCTACATGGCCATTCACAATAGCAAAAATCGGCGTCAAGGAGCGTTATCTTCCATCGCATATGAAATTGATGCAAGTGCTGGTGGCGCGCAGTCATCGCTCGTTGCGAAGTGGAGAGGTTTTGATGGGAAATACGAGTCAGACAGATAATAAAACCGGCGCAAGCTGGCTCGCAAAATCGCTGGCAGCGCGTGGCATTGATCACGTATTTTTTATTGATGCCATACTGCGTCGTTCCCTGGTCGAAATGGAACATGAAGGCATCCGCCGCGTCCTAGTCCACAGTGAAAAGGCGGCGGCTTATATGGCAGACGGATACGCGAGAATTCGGGGGCGACCGGGCATCTGTTTCGCGCAATCGGTGGGAGCAGCAAATTTGGCTGCAGGAATCCAAGATGCCTTTCTTGCACAGGCCCCCGTAATCGCTTTCACCGGTCGCAAAGCGCTGAATTATCAGCATCGCAATTCCTACCAAGAAGTTTCGCATCCGCCGCTTTTCGAAGCAGTCACCAAGACCAGCTTGGATGTTAACGATGCCCCGGAACTGCCACGGCTCTTGGCTCATGCTTGGCGAACCTCACTCACTGGAACGCCGGGTCCGGTTCATATAGACGTTGCCGGCCACACGGGCGAAATCCTTGAGAAAGGAGAAGTTTCCGCAGAAATTGCCGCAGGTATTCCGGAGCGGCGATTGCCAATGCATCGTCCGCTGGCCGAAGAAGCGGAAATCGTTGCCGCACTGGAGCGACTTAAAGGTTCTGCGCGCCTCGCAATCGTAGCGGGTACCGGGGCAATGCAATCTGGCGCAGGCTCCGAAATTCTGCGCATCGCCGAGCTTTTTAAAGCGCCGGTGGCAACATCGTTGGGTGCGCGAGGGATCATTCCAACCCGTCACCCGCTCTCAATTGGAACGGTGGGCAACTATTCGGCGCCGCCCGCAAACCGGGTAGTGGCGGAGGCAGATGTGGTTTTCTACGTCGGGTGTCGCACGGGCGACCAAGTGACCCTCGACTGGCGCGTGCCAGGATTGAAGACGCGTGTTGTGCAGCTAGACTCGGACCCCGCCGAAATCGGACGCAGCTATCCCGACACGGTGGGAATATGCGGCGACCCGAAGCGCACCTTGGGGCGCCTAGTGGACTTGGCCGTCGCTGCGGGCGAACCGCGAGACGGAAGCTATGCAAAGCGGGCAACTGAGCAAGTTGCCAAATGGCGTGAAGAGTTCAATATCCGCGCCGCAGGATCCGGCGGTGCTGTCCCAGTGGAAGCAATCTGTGCGGCGATTACCGATACGCTTCCCGAAACAGGCGTTGTCGTTGCGGATACTGGTTTTGCGTCTATCTGGACATGCACAGGGATCGAACTCAACGGCACCGGACAGACCTATCTTCGGGCCGCGGGCTCCTTGGGCTGGGCCTTCCCGGCCGCCCTTGGTGCCCAGTGTGCAGACCCTAATCGTCGCGTCGTTTGCTTTACTGGCGACGGAGGACTTTACTATCATCTTCCAGAGCTTGAGACGGCGAAGCGCTACAATATCCCTCTTGTGCTGATTGTGAACAACAACAGCGGTTTCGGGCAAAGTATCCAGAACATCCGCACCATTCAGGGCGACACTCCGGGAACGCCGGAAGAACTGGGGCTCTTCGGACCGTTGGATTTCGCTGAACTCGCCAGCCAGTTCGGGGTCGAGGGCCACAGGATCGAACGCTCGGAAGACCTCCGGCCTGCGCTGAACGCGGCCTTTCGGGGTACGAGTCCGGTCGTGCTGGATGTGGTGACGGATATCGAGCCACGTGCACCCGTCGCCTGGAAGCCGTGAATAATAGAGGATAGCGATTCAAATGCGACACGCGATGATGGTCAATTACGCCCTCGAGGGCAAATGTGCCCTTGTGACGGGGGGGGCCTCTGGTATCGGACTTGCTACTGTAGAGCGGTTGGCTCGATCTGGGTGCAAGGTGGTGCTAAACCATTTGCCGGGTGATCCGCTGGGACCGGATCATGCGGAACGGCTACGCCGTGAGGGCTGTCATGTGGAGTCCCTTGCACACTCGATCGGCGACCAACAGGAAGCCGCACTCGCAGACCAGGCTGCTGGCGCGCTTGGCGGGTTAGATTTGCTTGTCAACAATGCCGGAACGCCCGGAGGACGTCGGGCACTGAACCCCGCCGATCTCGATGCTGTCAGCGACGCCATGTGGGAGTCGGTGCTTAATATCAATCTCGTAGGCCTGTTCCGACTTACCAGGGCGATGGCGCCTTATCTTCGTCAAAGTGGGGGTGCGGTGGTCAACCTTGCATCGGTGTCAGCACTATCCTCACGTGGATCAAGTATGGCGTACGCCGCAAGTAAAGCGGGCGTTATAACGTTGACCCGCCACATGGCGGTTTCGTTAGCCCCCGAAGTCCGGGTGAACGCAGTCGCCCCTGGTGCTGTAGACAGTTCGTGGCAGATCGAATGGACCGAAGAACAGCGCAAATCTTCAATCGACCGCACACCTTTAAGACGTCGTTGCACGCCCGAGGAAATTGCAGAGACAATCGTGTATCTGGGCTTTGGAGCGCCCATGATCACCGGCCAGACGATAATTATAGACGGAGGCCTGATCCTTTAGATTCTCCGCAGGCTAATTTGCCGGAAACCGCCCAACAAAATCTGCGCTGCTCTCCAGCGCGGAGTTGCTTAGCAGCTTCACTTAGCGAGTGCATGTGGGTGCGAAAATGATGCACGCAATAATGAAAGATCAATGATGCCTAATACCCTTCCCCTTCAGCGAGATCGGAACCTAATCGGTGGTGCGTGGGTGGAGGCGGATTCCGGTGCAACGATCGAAGTCACGAACCCGGCTACCGGCGAGATTATCGGCACCGTTCCAAACTGCGGCGCCTTGGAGACCCGCCGCGCGATAGCGGCGGCGCACGTGGCCTTCGAAACTTGGCGTCATACAACCGCCGCTGAGCGCGCGGGCAAGTTGCGCAAGCTTGCCGCCGCCATCGAAAAGAGCAAGGAAGACCTCGCCATTCTCTTAACCACCGAGCAGGGAAAATCGCTGTCGGAAGCTCGCGGTGAGATTGGCATGAGCGCAGCCTATGTGCAGTGGTTCGCCGAAGAGGCGCGGCGGGTGTACGGCGATACCATACCGTCACCTTGGGTCGATCGGCGTATTCTGGTCACAAAGGAGCCGATCGGTGTGGTTGCGGCCATCACCCCTTGGAATTTTCCGTCGAGCATGCTCTCCCGCAAGGTAGGCGCAGCACTTGCGGCAGGGTGCACGGTTGTGGCCAAGCCCGCCAGCCAGACACCCTACTCGGCTATTGCCTGGGGTCTTTTGGCCGAGGAGGCCGGCATTCCTTCGGGCGTCATCAACATCGTCACTGGGTCGGCCACTCAGATTGGCAGCGAAATGAGCTCCAATCGAACCGTTAGAAAGGTGACATTCACGGGTTCCACCGGGATCGGCAAGCTGCTGATGGCTCAAGCGGCAAGCACGATGAAGCGTGTTTCCATGGAGCTTGGCGGCAACGCTCCTTTTCTGGTCTTCGACGACGCTGATCTCGACCGTGCGGTGGAAGACGCCGTTGCCTCGAAATATCGCAACTCCGGCCAGACATGCGTGTGTGCAAATCGCTTCTACGTTCAAACCGGTGTATACGACGCATTCGCCGCCAAGTTCGCGCGTGCTGTGCGCGACCTCAAAGTCGGCAACGGCCTTGCGGAGGGCGTCACCCAAGGTCCGCTGATCGATGATAACGCGGTTGCGAAAGTCGAGGAGCATATCGCCGACGCCCTCGAAAACGGCGGACGCCTCATGGCTGGCGGCAAGCGCCACGCTCTCGGCTTAACCTTCTTCGAGCCCACTATTATGACCGAGGTTACATCCAAAATGAAGGTCGCGAGGGAGGAGACTTTCGGCCCACTGGCGCCGCTTTTTCGCTTCGAGACGGAGGAGCAGGCGATCGCAATTGCAAACGACACCGAGTTTGGCCTGGCGGCTTACGCCTATACCAAGGACGTCGGCCGCGCGTTCCGGATCTTGGAGGGGCTTCAGTACGGTCAAGTGGGTATCAACGCGGGTGTAATAACTACGGAGGTTGCGCCCTTCGGGGGTGTTAAGCAGTCTGGCCTAGGCCGCGAGGGGTCAAAATACGGACTTGAGGACTATTTGAACATCAAATATGGCTGCATTGGAGTGTGATCCGTCGTGCCGTCATTTGCAAATATCGCGACTTGCCTAACGCAAAACTGGGCTATTGTTGACTTACTGTGCACGTGCGCCGAGCGTGAGCATTTGCTAAACTTAGAGATCTCCCTCATCGTGTGAACGCGTGAAACTTCGCGCCTTCCATCCCCGCTTCGTCTTTTATCCGTCATCGTAATTGATGGTTATGATGATGTAGCGGGTAGCTTCAACTGTGGCTACAACAGCCCGCAAGGAGCCGGCGCAGGGACATTTGAAAATGTGGCGTACAATTCTTGATAATTAGCCATCTCTGAGTGCGAGGTGGAAGAAATAGCACTGTCGGTATCATATAGTTACATCTTCCATAAACTATCAGCCCGAAACTTGTAACGGCAGCACTTAAGAACGTCCCAAAATGGTGACAGATTCCTTTTCTTTGTCTGAAACTTGCAGTTTGACATGCCCCGTGGAGCGCATGCTGCGGAATTTAGAATACCGTCGGAGTGTTCGACAAGATGGATAGAAATACGCGATGACCCGGCGTGCTGTGTCCGCTAGCGACGTGTCAAGCGCTTCGCTAGTGGCTCTTCTGGCCAATTCAAAATCGGGAACCGTCATTTGGAATCCTTCGAAAATAACATCGCCAATTCAATCTTTGGTTGAAAGAAACGACACGGTGCCACGATCATAGGTCTAAAGCACATTTCGGTTAGGTGCGCCTTCGTGATCAGCGTACTCCCCGGGCGTGTGCGGCTTGGAGAAAACTGGCCAGCGTTAGTCCGAAGCAATGATCGATGATTGGGTAAGGGGCTCCCTTAGACCCTGACTCAGACAAATTGGACCACCATCCTTAGGCGTCCTCTAACTCGTCGACTTCAATCGGAATCGCGAACCCGCTTTTGACGCGGTCCATTATAACCATAGTCTTAAAGCACTTAATATCGGGGTTCTCGAGGAAGAAGCGCC
Organism: Phyllobacterium chamaecytisi; assembly: GCF_020164455.1. GTDB lineage: Bacteria > Pseudomonadota > Alphaproteobacteria > Rhizobiales > Rhizobiaceae > Phyllobacterium > Phyllobacterium chamaecytisi. The sequence goes on along the minus strand of NZ_JAIQWW010000008.1, from coordinate 93,191 downwards.
GTGTGAAGTCCTCATAGTCGTCCATACTCTTAGAGGTAATTACCAGGACAAAGTCCGTTTCTCCGGTAACGTAGTAGCCGGTCATGATCTCGGGTGTCGTTCGAATCGACCGCTTGAAGCGGTCGATAATCTGCGCACACTCGCGCTCCAATGTTACGGAAACGAGCGTGGTGATCGGGCGACCTACAGCCTTAGGTGATACAATCGAGACGTCGCCCACAATTACGCGGCCTGCGCGCAGTCGCTTCAAGCGTCGCTGCACAGCGGTTGGAGAGAGGTGCGCAATTTCACTCAGTTGATCCGATGTCAGCCGATTATCTAGTTGTAGCGCGGCCAGTATGCGGCCATCAATGCGGTCGATATGCAAGACAAATTCCTCCCAGTTGACCAAAGAAGATCTCCATACGCAGGCGAGTTGCTTAGCCCTGCCAGCGCAACCGACATCACAAGCGAAATATCGACCTTGTTACGGAGCCGGCGCCCGTCACAAAGATTCCTGCCTCTAAAGGCACGTTCCATCGAATTGCTTCGTGGTGATTGGCACCAAGTATAAGCGCCGAATTACTGCGTCGCAAAGCTGTTTTGTGCGCATGTTGACATTTGTTCAAAATGTGGAAGATATTGTGCGGATGGTAACCAAAACGGATTTCATTGCTTCCCTTGCGAAGGGCCTTAAGGTCATAGAGGCCTTTCGCGACGAATTTCCTCAGCTCACGATCTCGGATGCTGCAGAGAAAACGGGGCTTGATCGTGCCACGACCAGGCGCTGTCTTCTAACAATTCACCAGCTTGGCTACGCTGACTTCGATGGAAAGTTCTTCACGCTTACACCTCGGATCTTGCGCCTCGGAACAGGGGCATTAGCCGCAATGCCCTTTGTGCGGCTAATGCAGCCTTGGCTTGACCAGCTTTCCCTCCAAATTGATCAACCCGTCTCTGTCTGCGTCCTGGATGAGACCGAGATAGTGTATGTTGCACATACCGCGCCGCGTCGGGTCATGTCGGTCGGAATGATGCCCGGCTCCCGGCTTCCTGCACACTGCACCGCGATGGGGCGGGTATTGCTCTCGGCACTACCAGACGCCGAAGCTCGGGCGAAGCTTGACGCGTCTGACCTAAGCCCTCGCACGCAACAAAGCCTGACGGATGCCGGGCAAATCATGGATTGCATCGCCAAGATTCGAATAGATGGTTATTCGTACGTTGATCAGGAACTCGAGATCGGACTGCGAGCAATTGCTGTGCCGGTTTACAACGCCCGTGGGCGGATCGTCGCCGCACTCAGCACCGGCGTTGCCGCTTTCTTAGCTACGCCGGAAGAACTCGTCACGCGGTATCTTCCTGCTCTGTTGAAGACTCAAGAAGGCGTCCGGCGTATCCTGAGATAGCGGTACGCGGGGATCGGGGAACAACCAGCTCTGTTGAAGTTGGGTGACGCCATTGACAGGCTTTTTTGACCAATAGTGCTCACCCCCATGGGCGCACGGGTGTGGAGTGCACCCCTAGAATGAGACAGTAAAATATCGGACAGTTCTCCTCATTCATGGGAACTGTTGATGAATAGTACGAAGAAGATTTTCACTGAGCAATTCGCTGCCCTTGTGCACATGCAGGCTGGCGAGAAAGCCAGTCAGTTGGCGCGAAAGTTGGGCGTGCATCGCCAGCGCCTTTTACCCGTGCGAGATCGGCTTCGCCTGTTTGAAGTGCTGAAGCCAGAGCGGCGCGGGCAACCGTCAAAGAAAGCAAGTTGACCTCCTGGCCTCGGCCAAACACAAGAACAGACAGCGCGCTAAGTCTAACGCACTGGCAAAGGCTCGCCGGCGTATCGTTGAACTCGAGCGGAAGGTGGGGCAACAAGAGCTGGAGCTCGATTTTTTTCAACAAGCCTTGCGGCGCGTTAAGGAAATTCGCCAGAGGAGCGACCAACCTGGCGGGACAGGATCTACACGGTCATCCGAAATGACGGCATCCTCGTCGCAAGGCGCATTAGGAATTGAACAGATGTGTCGGCTGGTGGGGTCAGTCGCACCGGCTACTATCCGCACTGGCAACGATCTGCCTTATGCCAGGAGGAGACTAGCTTGCGGGAGGCCATTCAGCAGCTGGCCTGCCGCACCGGCGCTATGCTTATCGCCGTATCGGTGCCTTGTTTGGCCGCGATGGCTGGCAGGCCAACCACAAGCGGTGCTACGTATTATGCGGAGGATAATCTTCTGTATCTGCGTACCCGGCCGTTTGTGCCAACGACAACCGATTCCAGACATGGACATTCAGGCAAGCATGAGCCGTGTCGGCAATCCTTATGATCCCAAGTATCCAGCCACTCTTGCGAAGCATCCAGCAGGAGATCGTAGAGAACCCGCTAAACGCAACTCGCCGGACTGTGTATGGATCGGAACGCCGTTCCTCTGTTGACTCGCTGATGGCCTAAGATTGCGTCTGCTCCTCCCCCGACATCTATTGTCCCGCTGAAATCAAGCGTAATAGCCGTCGCCAGGTCGTTCGCAACCATGCCGATCTGGAATCCTTAACACTTCAAATCAGCATGGATGCGATCGAGGACGCTAAAGAACCGCATGCCTTCACTTAGTTATAACTTAGTGTCGGCATGATCAGCCTTCGGTTGCCTTATTACACAATTCATCAGGGACGGGATCTGTTTCAGACGATCGTTAGGACCTTGATAAGCGACCTAAGGGGGGCGCTTTTTAGTGAAAAACTCCATTGGCAGAATGCCCGCTTCCTGGCAGTGCGCGGGGATCAAGGGTTATCGAACCGTGATAGTTGAGGTTCGCCTCTGTAAGGTTTATCCCATGCAGCTTTCCGGCGACTATTTTTCGCATTATTTCAAACACTTTTTGTTTTTTATAGACCCCTATCACCATGCATTCGGGAGTTAGTTGAATCGAATAAGATCCGCAAGCGCCGCTATACACCCCAGACAACCGCCCCGCCTGTCAGGCCGGCACCGGCTGCCGTCAACAGCAGCTTTTCTCCCGAGACAAATGGCCTGGCCTGGTGGGCAAGCGACAGCGAAAGCGGAATGGTTGCAGCGGAAGAATTCCCGTATTCAGCGATCGTGCGAACGATCCTGTGGGGCCGGATACCAACATTTTCGCCAACAATTTCGAAGATACGAGAATTGGCCTGATGCGGGATAAACCTCGTCACGTCTGAAGGCTGAAGCTCAGCGCTTGCCAGCGCCCGTCTCGCGCAAGTGGTCATCATTTGCACGGCCTGTGCAAATATTTCCCTGCCGTCGCGCATGGTCATCAGGCATTCCTCTACGGCCATGCCCTCCGCAAATGGTAGTTTGGAGCCGCCCCCCGGAATAGAAATCAGATCATAGCGGCTTCCGTCAGATACAAGTTCTATACCGAGAACGCCCGCTTCTTGATCCCCCGATGGGACCAGAACCACAGCGCCGGCCGCGTCGGCAAAGAGCACGGCGCTGGCACGTTCCGTCGGGTTGATGCGCCGGCTGAGGATATTGGCTGCCACCACGAGTACAGGCTTGCCTTGGGTTCTAACGAAGCTGTCCGCGAGGGTTAGTGCATAGATAAACCCTGCGCAGGCGCCGGCAAGATCGATCGCACCGGAATTGGCCAGGCCGAGATGATGCGCTAACAACGGTGCTGAGGGCGGCAGCAGATGGTCCGGGGTTGACGTGGCCAGGATCGTCAATGCAATGTCGTCGGGATTTACGTTTGCATCGTAAAGGGCAACGCACCCAGCCCTTGCTGCAAGATCGGTAAGCAGTTCTCCTTCCACCACCCAGCGCCGCTCCCGGATGCCGGTCCGGCGCTCGATCCAGCCGGGTTCGAGTCCGAGCTGGTTTTCGATCTCGGCATTTTCAACACGGCGCCCTGGAGCGTAATGGCCAAACCCGGCGATACGGCTTGTCTTGACCGGGCTCAAAGGTCGCCGCCTTGCGCAATCATGTCCGCTGCTTTATCAATGGCATCGTAGATCCGGTCGAGATCGTTGGCCATTACGCAATAGGGCGTCATCAGGTAGATCACATTGCCAAGTGGCCTAATCAGGAGATTTCTTTCCTTGAAGAATGCCCGGAGCTTCGGCCCTGCATTGGAAAGATAACCCGTAGCCGGGACATTGACGTCAAGCGCAACGATCGTCCCGGCCTGACGCACGTTGCCGAAACGGGCGTCCGCCTTGAACCGCTCTAGCCTTGCGCCATGCATGGCGACGAGCGACTGGATGCGTGTCGCAACCGGCTCCGTCTTCCAGACGTCAAGGTTGGCCAGCGCTGCTGCACAGGCGATCGGATTGGCGGTGTAGGAACTCGAATGGAAGAAGGTCCGGCTTCGATCGGTGGAGAGGTGCGCATCGAATATTTCCGCCGAACACAAGGTTGCCGCCAGAGGCAGGGAGCCGCCGGTCAAACCTTTGGATGTGCACAGGATATCCGGTGCGATGTTCGCCTGTTCGCAGGCAAAGAGAGTGCCCGTGCGGCCCCACCCGGTCATCACTTCGTCGGCGATCATCAAGCTGCCATGCTTGGTCGCGATCGCCCTCAGTTCGGCCAGAAGCGACGCTGGGTACATAAGCATGCCCCCTGCTCCGAGCACTAGTGGTTCGATCAGCAGCGCTGCGACCTGTCCGCCCTGGCAAAATGCCTCGAAGGCGTCGAGCGTGTCCTGTTCTCGGCCCGGAGCTGGAAACGGCAGCCTATCCACATCGAAAAGCATGGGTTCATAGGCCATATTGAACACACCCCGTTCGCCGGCTGACATCGTCCCGATGGTGTCGCCGTGGTAGCCATACTCCATCACGACAATGCGGAAGCGTGGCGTGCCCCGATTGTGGAAGAAGCCGAAGGCCATTTTCAACGCCACCTCGACACAGGTCGAGCCGCTGTCGGAATAGAACACGTGTCCGAGACTGGCAGGGGCGACGGCAATCAGGCTTGTCGCCAGTTCTTCCGCAGGCTCGTGAGTGTATTCGGCAAAGATAATCTGGTCATAGATCTCACTCGCCTTACAGATCGCATCCGTGATCAACGGGTGCCGATGGCCGTGCGTGATCACCCACCAGGAAGAGATGGCATCAAGGATAGCGTGACCTTGCTCATCGAAGAGATAGGCGCCGTCTGTCCTGACAATACGCTTCATTGTCGGTTCGAGTGCGTGCTGGGTAAATGGATGCCAAACAGCGGAGCGGGTCACCAGATCCCTTTCTGAAAACAGGAAATATCGAAATGGACACGAAAGGCCTGGCGCAAGGTGTCGGGCGTCAGCGGGTCGATCCGCGGCAAGCGGCCGAGGCAGTTCACATTGCCCAGATTCGCGACGATCTGTTGCGTGTCGGCCTGTTCGTCGCCGATGAAGACTAGGCCAAAAACCGGAATGGAGCGGTGGCGCAAGGCTTCGAGTGAAAGCAACGTATGATTGATCGTTCCAAGTCCAGTGCGGGCGCAGATGACGACCGGCATCTGCCAGCGGGCAAAGACATCGGCGAACACTTCATCTTCGGTCAAAGGGACCAGCACGCCGCCCGCCCCTTCGATGACAAGCGGTGACTCCGTCGACGGAGGCGACAGTGCTTCCGGGTCAATCCGGACCTTATCGATTCTTGCAGCAAAATGCGGCGCGGCCGGCGTCTTCAACCGCCACGCCTCAGGGACGATCCGTTCAGGCGGTATCCGTCCGAGACGCTGGACAGCCTCGCTATCAGTTTCTCCTTCAAGGCCAGATTGGACGGGCTTCCAGTAAGCAGCACCAAGCGCATCGGCCAACGCTGCCGAGAACACGGTCTTGCCGATGTTGGTGTCAGTACCGGTCACCACAAAACGGAGTGTCATGCTGTCTTACCTTCTTGATATATGTAGCAAAGCGCGAAAGCCTCCTCAGAAGATGCGGCTGCCAAGTGGTCGAGCATTTGCAAAATCGCAGCCCGATCGACGTTGAGGGTGATGGCAATCCGCAACCGGGCCGTCCCTTCGGGTACCGTCGGCGGGCGGATCGCCCGCAGATCGAAGCCCTCGGCGCGCATGCGTGCGGCGATACGCCTTGCGCGAGCGTTATCGCCGACCATTACCGGCAGTATCTGCGAGCCGCTGCCTTCGAGCCCAAGCACCCCAGACAGTTGCGCATTGGCAAAAGTCCAGAGTTGTTCGAACTGCGCGCGGCGTTGCGGCTCATCCGCCAGTATTTTCAGGGACTCGCGAACCGCCGCCGCCATTACGGGCGAAGGTGCCGTGGAGTAAATGAAGGCGCGCGCTCGGTTTACGAGGTAATCGCAAACGACGCTATTCGCACCGACAAGCGCGCCCGCAACACCCAAGGCCTTCCCGCATGTATGGAGGAGGACGACATTGTGCCGGCCCTCCATCCCGGCAGCAAGACCACGGCCATTTGGTCCGAAGACACCAGTCGCATGCGCTTCGTCGATGATCAGAAAGCCATCGTGGCGATTTGCCAACTCGAGAAGTTCCTCCAGCGGGGCGCAGTCCCCGTCCATCGAATAAAGGCTCTCGACAGCAATCCATGGATGGCCCATGCCACCTGCATTCCGCCAGTGGCGGATTGCGTCGTCGAAATGCTGAACGTCGTTGTGGCGGACGGGAACAGCCTCTGCCCGGCTCGCCGCGATACCCTCATGGGTGCTGGCATGGATGAGAGCGTCATGGACAATAAGATCGCCGCGTTGCGGCAGGGTCGAGAACAGCGCGACGTTGGCGGCATAACCACTGGAGAAATAGAGCGCCCTCTCCGTCCCGAAGAAGGCGGCAGCCTCAGCTTCGAGCGCCTGATGTTCCGGATGATTGCCCCGCAGCAGACGGGACCCGCCGGAGCCGACGGCAACACCGCGCTCGAGGGCGTCGGCAATGGCGGAGCGGATGCGCGGTGAGTTGGCAAGACCAAGATAGTCGTTCGACGTGAAATCGATGCCATTCTGCGGCACCAGTTCACGCCGCCGCCCCTTCCTCTCCAGCCCGCTCAGCGTCATCGCATAGCGGGCAAGTCGCTCGGGCATCATTCCGCTGCATCCAGCGTCATCGGCTTCAGACCGAGACGGCGAAACAGCCCGGCATCATCGTCTTCGCCGGGATTTTCGGCGGTAAGCAGCGTATCACCGACAAAGATGGAATTAGCACCGGCAAAGAAGCACAGCGCCTGCATCTCGTCGCTCATTGCCGTGCGACCCGCCGAAAGACGCACATGGGTTTGCGGCATCAGGATGCGGGCCAGCGCGATAGCGCGGACAAAGTTGATAGGATCAACCGGTGCAGCATCGGCAAGCTTCGATCCGGGAATCGGGATCAGCATATTGATCGGCACGCTCTCCGGCGGAACCGGGAGATTGGCGAGCGTCACCAGCATGGCAATATGGTCATCGCTCGTCTCACCCATGCCAAGGATGCCACCCGCGCAGACCTTGATCCCTGCCTCGCGCACATTGGCGAGCGTCTCCAGACGATCCGCGAAAGTACGGGTGGTGATGATTTCCCGGTAGAAGCGTTCCGACGTGTCGATGTTGTGATTGTAGTAGTCGAGGCCGGCGTCGGCTAGCCGGCTCGCCTGATGCGGCGAGAGCATGCCAAGCGTCATGCAAGTCTCCATGCCAAGCGCCCGGACGCCCTCGACCATGGCGACTATACTGTCCATGTCGCGGTCTTTGGGGCTGCGCCAAGCTGCACCCATGCAGTAGCGCGTCGCTCCGCCCTCCTTGGCTTTTCGCGCTTCAGTGACGACCTTCTCGACCTCCATCAGTCTGGAGGCCTTGAGACCGGTGGGATAATGCGCCGACTGGCTGCAATAGCCGCAATCTTCCGCACATCCACCCGTCTTGATCGACAAAAGCCTACTTAATTGCACGGCGTTGGGGTCGAACTGCGCCCTGTGCACGGTGTGCGCCCGAAACAGCAAGTCATTAAATGGCAAATTATAGATTTTTTTGGCTTCAGAAAAATGCCATATTGCGCCGATCGAGGCAGTTGAATCGACGGATTTCAGCACTGGCGCTTCTGACATACGGGAACTTTCTCTATGATTATAGATAGAATCAATAATTATCTATATCTTTAGCGAGTGTGCTCGGAAACGCAACCGCGTTCAATGCGGTTCAGAAAATCAGAATAATCAAGGCAGGAGTGATTTATACGAATCCGAGCCGCTCTTGGCGTCACCACACGAAAGTGATGTATCTGTCCGACTTTAAGAACTTAGGGTGATCATGCTGAAAAGAATGGATGTTTCGCGCCGTAACGCTGTCTGTCGGGGTCCAGATATAATCGCCAGTGAGAATGACGTGCCGTCCCCGATCGGGGTGATGTGCTTGTTGACGCCAGGCAACGTCGCAATGCCTTCCCGGTTAAGTTCGGCGAAAGCCGGTTTGAGAAAATGATGGCGCTATCAGCAGGTTCAGTCCTGACGCCCACTGGAGCAGGAAGATGGACCCTCGAGCCTGCACCCTGTTTCCAGAGGTATTTCGGAGGCCGACGACCAAACCTCGATTTCTCCTCTTTCCGGTGGAGAAATCGTGAGCACGACTCTCGTAGCTTAAAGCCAAAGATGATGGTTGCGACGATGCTTGCAAAGAAGAAGGTATGGGCGCATCGATCGTAGCGCGACGTGCTATACTGCTTATCCTTCCGTTCCAGCAAAGAGAGACTTTGTGTCGTTGGCGATAGAGCGTCTTGTCGAAGGTGCCTTCATTCTCAGGATGACTTCAAACCTCACAAGGTGTGCCATATGAACGAGGCAGGGCGAACCTGCTGAGCCTTCGCCCCCTGTTATCAAACTTACCCGAGCAGGTCTTTCGTCTGGTTCGTCATGTTCTGGAGTGCCGCCTCCGGCGTGGTGCGCTGGAAGATCACACCACGCATTTCTTCAGACATCATCTGAACGATTTTGACGGTGTTGTCGCTCGGAAACGAAAATTGGTCACCCGTGACTGCCAGGCGCCCGACGATGTCTCGATGAAGAGGATTGATTTTCAGATACTCGTCGAGGAACGCTGCGTCTTTGAGTGCCACCAAGTTGATTGGCATGTAGCCCGAGTTTATCGCCAGGATCATCTGGGCCTTCTGGCTGGCGGCGAATTTCATGAACTCCCACACGACCTGCTGTTTGATTGGATCCTTGGTGAACATGAAGAAACCGTGACCTGCCCCAGCCATACGTCCCTGGGGGTTGGCGACGGGGATCTGGGCGACCGCGAGTTTGAAACGTCCATTGGCTGCCTTTGCGGTTGAGGTCGTTCCGCTTGCGGACTGGATATGCATCGCCGTAGCCCCGGCCTTGAACGCTTGGCGCGCCTGTTCCGTCGACATATCCGTCCTGACGGTCTCGCCGAAACGCGCAAGAGTGGTGATCGCCTGAAGCCCCTCCTCTCCATTGAAGGCGATCGATGTCCTCGCCGGGTTCATCATTTGCCCACCATACGATGCCAGCAGGGTCTGGAACATCCAGGCATTGCTTGCGGTATATTCAATGAAGCCGCCGTTTAAGTTATCGTCCAGAGCCTTGACCTTCAGCCCGATCTCATGGATTTCTTCCCACGAAGCTGGCGGTTGTTGCTTGGAATAGCCGACTCTACGCAGGAGGTCCATGTTGCAGTATATGACCGGAATTGTCGTGCCATAAGGAACGCAGCAGACGTCGCCATTGACCTTTATCGCCTCGCTGATAGCCTTTGAGAGCCCCAGGGGTTCAAGGCTTGCCAGATCGTTGCCGAAAAACTGATTGAGAGGCTGTGCGATCTTCCTGTTGGCAAGAATGGCTGCATAAGTGACGACTTGCCAGGATGCATCGGGTAGTGAATTTACGAGGGAAGCTCGAATTGTGTTGTTGAGAAGCGGATCCCAGTTGTCGCCATCGGCTACGAACTTGATGGACATGGATGGGTTGTCAATTTCAAATTGCCCGCTCAACTCAGAAAGTAGAGCCTGGTAGGTTGGCATGGCGTGAGAAATCACGACCATTGTTTTTTGAGCCGCTCTAATAATACCCGGCGCCGCAAGTATAGCCGTCGAGGAAATCCCGGCGACCAAAATTTTTCTGCGAGTGATCATCATTTTTGTGCCCTCTTAGATTTCAGATTGCTTTGAAAGAGTGGAACTTGGCTTTTGCATAATGCTTGTGTGATTCGACGTATGATTACGTAAGACCGAGAGCGGCGTTGCTTACGCGTTGACTGGTACCGCAAGTTTGAAGAGGCCATCCCCGATCTGCGTTGCCACCTCCACTCGACCGCAAAGTACAAACCCGGATTCGGTGAAATAGACGGGGATCGGCTTGGACCAGGGTACTTCGATCGAATGCAGAAGCCCGGCTAATTGATCTTTCGAGACACTGTCACCGACTCGAACCCGCGGTTCGAACAGACCGCCCGCTGGCGAGAAAACGGTTGAACTGACCGGCAGTCGACGCAGGAAGGCAACGTCTGAAGCAGCCTCTGGGGGGCGTCACAGAGGACACCAACGCGGTGCAGTAGGCGCATGAGGCCTTTGTGTGCCTCATCGAGCGTCGGTACGTCCACGGTCCCGCCACCGATCTCGGCTGAGATATTCATGACCCCGGCACGGTCGCATGCCCCGAGAAGGCTCGAAGAGGAGTAGTCCTCCTCGTCAACGAAAAACGCTACTGGAAGCCCTAGCGCCTTGGTGAGTTCGATAACGCGGCTACGCCTGTCGCCGCTAACGGCCCCGGAAATCATTGCCGAGGAGAAATAATTGACGTGTCGACCACCGCCGTGAATGTCTACAACGAGTTCCGCTCGCGACATCAGCACCGTCTCGATGAAGTGCGCGACGCACTCGGTTGCTGTGCCTTTTTCTTTGCCGGGAAACACGGTGTTGAGGTTTCCGTTGTCAGCCGGAGAAAACCGCTGGCCCACCCTGACTGCCTCTGCATTCGCTGCAGGAAGTACGATCAACTGTCCACAAAGACTTTCGACCTCGACCGTGTCGAGCAATCGTCTTGCTAGGAACTGCCCCTCATATTCATCTCCATGGCAGCCACCTATAACCACGACGCAGGGGCCGTCCCCGTTGCGGATGGAACTGATGGGTATCATGGAGCATCCGAACGGCGATAGCTCAGTGGTCCTCTTTACGTTGAGATAGCCATCGTGGCGGCCATCCACATCCAGGTCAATGTTCAATCTAAAAGTGGAATTCATGGGTTCTAACAAGTCCTTGAGAAAAAGAGTGAAGGCTCAAACCGCGAAATCAGCGACGATTTTCTCGTTAAACCGTCGCAAGTTCATTTCGAGGCTCACTTCACCGCGCCACCGGTCAGCCCTTCGACGAACCAGCGCTGGGCGGAAAGGAAGGCGATGATGAGTGGGAGGACGACGATGGTGGATGCGGCCATGAGCGGCCCGTAATCGTTGCCGGCCTCTTCGTTCTTGAAGGCCATGATGCCGAGTGGCGGCGGCATCAGCGACTGGTCGCGAACGGCGATCAGCGGCCAGAACAGGCTGTTCCAGTGGCCGACGACCGAGAAGATGCCAAAGGCGATGATCGCCGGCAGCGCCATTGGCACCATGATCTTCCAGACGATGGAAAGTTCCGATAGCCCGTCGAGCCGGGCGGCATGGATGACGTCGTCGGGGATGGTCTTGAAGAACTGGCGGAACAGGAAGATGCCAAAGGGCGAGACGACATAGGGGACGATCAGCGCCGCATAGGTGTTGAGAATGCCGATCTGATAACCGAGGATGAACAGCGGCAAAGCCAGGACCTCATGCGGCAGGAGCAGCGCGATCAGCACCATGGCGAAGAGCAGGTTCTTGCCGGGGAAGTCGAGCTTGGCGAGTGCATAGGCTGCCGGGGCGCAGATGAGGATCTGCAGGATAACGATCGAGGCGCAAACAAAGACACCGTTGAGCATATATTGCGGCAGCGGCGCCTCGGTCAGCGCCTTGGTGTAGTTCTCGATCCCGTAGAACTCATGCGGCCAGAAGGAAAAGGAGGCGCGAAAAATCTCGCCCGGCGGCTTGATCGACAGCGAGACCATCCAGACAAAGGGAATGAGGATCAGCGCGCCTGTGATCAGAAGGGCGGCATGGCGCATCACCGCCGACGAAGATGAGAGGCCCTGGGGGCTGTGCGTGCTCATTGGTAGTGAACCCTTTTGTCCAGGACGCGGGCCTGGATCAGCGTCAACGCCACGACGATGCAGAGAAAGACGACAGCGACGGCGGCGCCATACCCGGTGCGCAGGTACTGGAAGCTCTCGCGGTAAAGCGTAAAGAGCAGCATTTCGGAGGCGTGGCCGGGTCCGCCCTGCGTCAGGACCTGTACAGTATCGAAGGTCTCGAAGGCTCGAAGCGCCACGACGATGAAGACGAACATCGAGACCGGGCCGAGCATCGGCAACGTGACGGTTCTAAGCCGGTCGAACCACAGGTCGGCACCGTCGATGTCGGCGGCATCATAAAGGTCCTGGGGGATCGACTTCAGCCCGGCGAGGAACAGCACCATGGCGTAGCCGAGGTTTTGCCAGATGCCGATGACGGCCAGGACCGGCAGCACCGTCCCTTCGTCGCGCAGCCAATTGGCCGTTGGCAGGCCAAGGCTCGCCAATGTCTGGTTGACAAGGCCGATGGTCGGATGCAAGAGCGGCTCCCAGGCAATCGCCATGGCCGTCAGCGTTGCCATGAAGGGGAGGAAGTGGATGGCGCGGTAGAAGGCGCGGCACGACTTGCCGCTCTCGATCAAAAGCGCAATCACAAGCCCCAGGCTGATCGTGCCGGGCACGACGATGGCGACATAGACAATCGTGTTGACGAGCGAGGCGCGAAAGCCCTCATCGGCAAAAACCTCTTTGAAGTTGCCAAGGCCGACAAAGGCGAGGTCACTGGCGCCGAACTGCCAGTCGGTCAGCGCAATGGCGAAGACGGCAAAGACCGGCAGGAAGAACAGGGTGACGAGCAGGATGAGCGCCGGTCCGGCCAGCGACCATGCGGTAATGGTTTCGGCAAGCCGTTGGCGGCGCAGCGCCTTGCGGCCTCCGGCACTGTCGGTCGAAGAGGCGGCCGGCTCTGGTGCGGTCGAGGTGGCCAGGCTCATTGCGCGAGCTCCCTCATCCGCAATACGGTTCCATTACGATGGTTATGCGGACGAAGCCGTTTGCCGTCGGCGGCAAACAGCAAGAGCCGCTCCGGCTTGACGCCGAGATGCAGGGTCTGGCCTGTGAGGATCTGCGGTGCGCGTTCGGCCAGCAGCCGCGCGATGAGCGGATGCTCGGTTCCCGGAACATCGAGATGCACGAAAAGGTCAGAGCCCATATGCTCGACCAAGCGCACCGCGCCGGTCAGGATATTCGCGCCGCCGGCATCGACGAGATGGAAGGCTTCCGGACGGATGCCGAGCGTCAAGGCCGTGCCGTGCGCGACATTCGCGGCAACGGCAAAGCTGGTGCCGGCCGCATCGGCGAGGCCACCGTCGCGCAGCCTTGCCTCCAGCATGTTGATCTTCGGCGAGCCGATGAATTCGGCGACGCGCCGGTCGTCGGGATCAGCATAGATCTCCTGCGGCGGGGCGACCTGCAAGAGTTCGCCGTCGAGCATGACCGCCACCCGGTCCGACATGGTCATCGCCTCGGACTCGTCGTGGGTGACATAGACGAAGGTGACGCCGAGCCGGTTGTGCAGTTCCTTGATCTCGGCGCGCATCTGCACCCGAAGCATGGCGTCGAGATTGGAGAGCGGCTCGTCCATCAAAAAGACGGCCGGCTGGCGGACCATGGCGCGGCCGACGGCGACACGCTGACGCTGGCCGCCCGACAGCTGGCCGGGCTTTCGGGCGAGCAGATGACCGATGCCGAGCGCCTTGGCGGTGCGGGTGACGTCCCGTTCGATCTCGGCGGTCGTCGCAGTCGTTCCCGGCATGAACCGGCCGGCGAGCGGCAACCGCTGCCAGGAAGACAGCCGGCGCATGCGCAAGGGCAAGGCCATGTTGTCCTGCACCGTCATATGCGGGTAAAGCGCATAGGACTGGAACACCATCGCTACATCGCGCCGCTTCGGCCGCACGCCGTCCACAACCCGCTCGCCGATCGCCACCGACCCGCCGGTCTGTAGCTCAAGGCCGGCCAATATCCGCAAAAGCGTCGACTTCCCGCAGCCCGACGCCCCCAGCAGGGTCAGGAATTCACCGTCGGCGATTGACAACGACACGTCGCGCAGGACGGGCGTCGCGCCAAAGGACTTCGAAATCTGTTTTATAAATATCTTGTTCATTTCTGTGATCCTTGGGAACGCTGAACCGCCTCGTCTGATCACGCCTAGTAGGCAAGACAGCAGCCGACGCTGCTTTGGTGACGATCAAAGGCTCGTTTTTCGGACTGATTTAATCGAACGAGACGGGAAACTGATCTCGCTCGGAGAGTTTCGTAAGAACGTCGCGAAGCGTGGCTTTCACCTCTGAAAACTCTTCCTTGGGGAGGAAATACGACTCGATCATTTTACGATCCAGCGTCCAGATCGAGTCCTCCGGGAGCGGATCTGTGCCGTAACGTGGAACGATGTTCCAGTGCACGTGGGCAAAAGAATTACCAAAAAATGCGACATTCATTTTCTTGGCGCCGAATGCGAGTTGCACCGCCTCTGAGCAGCAGCGCGTCAACATCGCCCGCGGCTTCATAGTCGACTACCCGATCCTGCTGCTGGACGAGCCGACTGCATCACTTGACGCCGTAAACCGGGCGACCGTCATCGATCTGATCAATGAGGCCAAGGCGCGCGGCTCCGCGGTCGTGGGTATTTTCCACGACGAGGAAGTCCGCAATGCTGTTGCCGACAGGCTGTTTGAGGTCGGAAATGCCTCGACGAGCGACGCGCTGCCTCAGTGGGCGGAGCGGAAGGTCGCGGTCTGATGCCGGAACCGTTCACATCCCGCTATGCAATCTACTACACCCCGGCACCGGAACATCCGTTGACGGTCGCAGCAAGGACGTGGCTTGGGCGCGACGCATTCGCGCCCGGTACGGGCGCCTCTGATGCCGAAGAGGCCGCTTTCATATCCGAGCCTCGGCGCTATGGGTTCCATGCAACCATCAAGGCGCCGTTTCGGCTGAAGGAAGGAACCTCCGTCGAAGCGCTTGAGCGGTCTCTGCGCGGCTTTGCCGCAAAGACGCCAGGCTGCCCGATCGGCCCCATGCGGATCGACCTGTTGGGCGGCTTCTTCGCTCTCGTTCCGGTCCACCCTTGGCCAACGCTGCGGGGCCTCGCGTCGCGCGTCGTTGAGGAGTTCGATCAGTTCCGGGCACCGATAGATGGACACGACCTCAAGCGGCGCATGAGCTGTCATCTCGACGACGTCGAGATGACCAATCTCGTCAGTTGGGGTTACCCTTATGTCTCCGACCGGTTCCGCTTTCATATGACCTTGACCAACTGCATCCCGGAAAAACAGCGCGCGGAAGTGCGGGCCCGCCTGGAGGAGATCTTCGAGCCGTATCTGTCCGAAGACTATTCGATTGATGCCCTGTCGCTGTTCGTGCAGGAACACCGCAATGCCGATTTCGTTGTTCGCTCGCAGTTCGCGCTAAAGGCCGGAGCCACTGTCAGGGCGGCGGTGTGATGCCCGTGGAATCGCCTGGCCGTCTTATTCTTCTCGTCGGCCCCAGCGGCGCGGGGAAAGACACCCTCCTCGACTATGCGCGCGACCAGCTTCGGGCGGATCCGCGCATTCATTTCGTGCGCCGCATTGTCAGCCGGCCGGCCGGTGCTGGCGAGGACCACGAAGCTGTCGATCAGGAAAATTTCAAACAGCGAGTTCTCGATGGCCACTTCGCCTTGCACTGGCAGGCGCATGACCTTTCCTATGGCATCCCCTCACAAATCAACGTGTGGCTGGAACGCGGCGATGTCGTGGTGGCCAATGGCTCCCGCGCCATTCTGTCGGAAGCGCGGCGACGATACTCGCAACTGCTCGTGGTCAACGTCACCGCGCCAATGGAGGTATTGGCGAAGCGCTTGGTCGAACGGGGACGCGAAAATCAGGAAAGCATCCGGCGGCGCTTGATCCGGGGCGACCAACATCCGGTCGAAGGTATTGATATTGTGCAAATCGACAACTCCGGTCTGCCGGAGATTGCCGCAGATTTCTTCCTTGCCGTGCTCACCGCGCAAGTTGGCGAGACCCTGCGAGGAGCCGTCCGAGACGAAGGCGCACCATATTGAGTTTCGCCATGTGCGCTATTTCCTGGTCGCAGCCGAGCCCAGAACCAGCTGGGTATCCGCCGCGAGCGCGTTTCTCGTACAACACGTACCTAATATTGTGATACGCATCCCAATGATGCGCTTGTGTAACCTTCACAAGCTGCATGGCCATTACTGACCGACAACAATCTTGCGCTCCTTACCGACATCCTGGCAAACGGCATCAACTCTCGTTCTCACCAGAATGGCGGACGTTTCACCGGTATATAATATATCAGCTTCCTTCGCACGACTGGCATATTCGCAAGAAAGGTTCCCGGTCGCGCACTCTTGTCAACGCCCAGAGGCAATTGCCTCTGGCAAGCTTGTGGGGCGATCAAACAACGTCATCCTCCGACGGCCAGTATTTTCCGGCGGGCGGCCACGCCGAGGCGATCGGCGATCTCAACGCCCGCTATGATCCGACCCAGGAGCCAAATTCTATCACTTCATATCCGACCGGTACGGCGCTTTCTACATCATTGCTATGAATGCCAATGCGAGCGAGACCATCTACGTTTTTGATGGACTTCTCTACCATGGCAGCAATCTTGCCATCGAAACCCACCCTGTCGACCGGGCGGGCCTCCGGCATGAGCTTCATTCTCTGCATCTCGTCGGTTTCCTAAAGGACTGGTCGTCGGCCAGGTCCGGCCCCAAAATCAGATACGAATAAAGCCTCGCTTCAGGTGCCGCAGCACACTGTTCTTAATATGAAAAGCCGCGTCCAAATCTTGGGCGCGGCTTCTCCCGAGCAAACGAAAATCAGCTGTTCGGCAGTCCGGGAGGGTTGGTTGCAGCCTTGTCAATTGCCTCGGAACCGAGATTCCAGCGGTCGAGAACCTGCTTATATTTCCCGTTGGCGATGAGTTCATTGAGCGCTTCGGTAATGCCGTCGGCGGCACCGCTTCCCTTCCGCGTTGTCACGGCAACCTCCGCCGTGATCGGCCAGCCGCCGCTCACCGTGCCGACGAGCCTGGTCCTGCCATTGATCTTCGCTTTGTAGGCCTGGGTCGCATTTACGCTGAAAACTGCATCGGCACGTCCAGATTCAATAGCGAGGTATTTGACCGCCTCGTCATCGTAATATTGCACCTCGATCGGCTTCAAGCCATTGCCGACATTCTGCTTGTCCCAGGCAAGCAGGATTTTCTCTTGGTTTGTGCCCGGATCCGTGATCACTTTTAGACCGGCGATATCCTTTGGCTCCTTGATCGACTTGATGGGGCCATCGGCTTTGACGTAGAAGCCGAGCTCGTCCTTGCGATAGGTTGAGAAATCGAATTTCTCCTTGCGCTGCTCGGTGACCGTCACATTGGAAATGACGGCATCGAACTTCCCGGATTGCAAGCCAAGCGGCCAATCGGCCCAGGCGACTGGAACGAGAACAAGTTCGCGCCCGAGGCTATCTGCGACCAGTTGTGCGAGATCGACATCATATCCAACCACCGTCGTCGCATCTGTTGCATAGGTGCTGAGTGGAGGATTCCCCGGGTTCAGACCAATGGTGAGCTTGCCATCGCTGATAAACTTGAAGTCTTTCGAAACGGCCTCGATCGCCTTTTCGCTTTTCTCCGCCCGGACACGATCCTTTTGCTGAGGACTTAGGTCGAAATCATCGCTTGCCGTGTATCCCAGCCCCGCAGTGGCGGCAATTAAACCGCCGGCGATTGCCGATATCAGTGCTATTCTCTTTGTCATGCTTGGCCCCTTTTCAAAAGTATTGGGTGTTGGGTTGACGTCTGGTGGTCGTTTCCAGCCAAGTTCCGGCGCAATAGGTTCGACGAAGCCGGAAAGAATCTGTAGGTATTCGTGCGGCTGGAATTCGTATGGGAGCTCAAGGCGCAGCTCCCTTGCTCAGAGAACTTTGGCCAGAAACTCGGCAGTCCGGGTGTTTGCGGGACGGTTCAGGATCTGATCGGGTGAGCCTGTTTCAATGATCTTCCCGGCATCCATGAAGATGACAGTGTCGGCAACTTCGCGGGCAAAACCGATTTCATGTGTCACTATGATCAGTGTCGTGCCGGAGCGCGCGAGCTCCTTGATGACATCCAGAACCTCGCCGACGAGCTCGGGATCGAGTGCCGATGTCGGCTCGTCAAACAACAGTACTTTGGGACGAAGCGCGAGCGCTCGTGCAATGGCAACACGCTGTTGCTGGCCGCCGGAAAGCTGCCGGGGATAGGTGTTGATCTTGTCGCCGAGGCCGACACGGGCAAGCAGGTCGCGTGCAAGGTTGATGGCTTCAGGACGGCTCAGCCGCTTCAGCGAAACCGGCGCTTCTATGATATTCTCAAGCACAGTCAGATGAGGAAAGAGATTGAAACTCTGGAACACCATCCCGACTTCGGCGCGGCGCTTCAGGATGTCTTTCTCCTTCAGCTCATAAAGTGTCCTGCCACTCTTGCGGTATCCGACCAGCTCACCGTCGACAGTGATAAAACCATCATCCACCCGCTCAAGATGGTTGATCGTACGCAGGAGGGTGGATTTGCCCGAGCCTGATGGACCGAGAATTGCCGTGACACTTCCGGCTTTGATATCGAGACGGATATTGTCCAGAACCTTCAATTGTCCAAAGCTTTTTGACACGCCGTGGATTTTCACCGATCCCGGTGCGCGCCATTGCCCGAATGTCTCCCTTTGCGTGCCGGTCTTCGGTAGTGGCGGAAGCTGGCCGTGCGAATTGACCAGAGACGGAGGCGCGATTTGCGGCCGCGCCAGGATCGGTGCACCGAACAGACGGCGCAGCGTAGGGCCAAACAGCGAGACCGGCGCATTGCGCAGCGCGCCTTTGGCAAAATATCGCTCGATATAATATTGCCCGACGGAAAGGACCGTCATGATGATCAGGTACCAGACGGTCGCGACCATGAGCAACGGCACAACTTCAAGGTTACGGCGATAGATCACTTGCACCGTATAGAAGAGTTCCGGCAGGGCGAGCACGTAGACCATGGACGTGCCCTTGGCCAGACTGATGATCTCGTTGAACCCTGTCGGCAAGATGGTGCGCATCGCCTGAGGAAGGACGATCCGGAAGGCCTGCCGCCTGCGTGGGAGACCGAGAGCCGCCGCTGCCTCGAGTTGACCCGGGTCGACCGACAGGATCCCACCCCGGATGATTTCCGAAGAGAAGGCGGCCTGGTTAAGGCTGAGTCCTATCAGGGCTGCCGCAAAGGGGCTCAAGATCGATATCGTCGGATATTCGGCGAAGAGAATATCCGTGTAGGGAACACCGATCCGGACGGTCGCGTAAAGGTAGCCGAGGTTATTGAGTATTAATAGCAGGACGATGAGTGGGATGGAGCGAAGCAGCCAGATATAGGCCCAGGAAAGCCCGCCCAGCAGTGGCGATTTCGAAACCCGGGCCAGAGCCAGAGCCGTGCCAAGCGCGAAGCCAAGCACCGTCGCCAAGGCGGTCAGAAGAAGGGTTCGGGCGAGGCCAGCCAAGACGGGCGCAGCAAAAAACCACTCGGCAAAAACGCCCCAGCCCCACTTCGGGTTAGTGAGTATAGACTGCAAGGTGACGAAAGCGACGAATGCTGCAAAAAGTGTTCCGAAGAAACGCGCAGGGTACTTTGCCTTGACAATCCTGTAGTGCGTGTAATCCTCACTTCCGCTGGAAGATTGCGGCAGAGAATGAGCATCGGAATAATCTGTCGCAATCGCCATGTTGTTGGATCCTCTTCGCAATACGTGTCATCGAGCTATCCCGGATTGGCCTGATACTTTCCGGGTATAATTTTACTCGACTGATTTAGTAGTGTTTAGAAGAAACAGTCAAAGATAGATGCTGCGTATCATGGGGTTTATCGGAAGCATTGTTGCAAAAATTGCTGCTTCTTGAGTATTAAATCCCATGGCGTGTTTGGCGTCAGGATTGCGGTATTTTGCTCCATTCAAGCCGCATGTGTTGAAAGCTTACCGGCTTCTCCGGCCTGCGATGACGTTTGGGCTGCAAGGTTACTGATGTCTTTTTCGAAGGCCAGATGGCCATAGACTTCCGGATCAACATCGACGTCAAAGAGCGCGGTATACCCCGAACGCAGATAGAGCTGGGTCGCCTCCGGCTGCCTGAATCCGGTGGTCAGATAAATGCGCGAATATCCTTGGCGTGCTGCCTGCGCCTCCAGCTCATAGACAACCTTCCGTGCGAGTCCCTGCTGGCGCAAATCAGCATGGGTCCAGATGCGCTTCAGTTCGGCTGTTCGCTCATCATAGCGCTTGAACGCGCCGCCGCCGATGGTCAATCCGTCACGCAACAGCAGGAGGAATGAACCGTGTGGCGGCGCAAAATATTCGGCTGGATAACGGCTCAGTTCATTGCGTGCCGGTTCGCCGAAGTAGTTGCCGTAACGGCTTTCGTATTCTTCAACCAACGCCTCGATAAGGGGGCGTGCCCTTTCGTCATGGGGAATGGTGTAGACGAAAACATCAGTCATGATTGTCTCGTTTCCTTTCACAATTCAGGATGGATTCTTGGCAAGATATTCTTCTGCCAGCTTGACCCAGTAGCGGGACGCCGGGGCGATGATCTCGTCATTGAAGTCATAACGCGGGCTGTGCAGTGGCGCGCTGTCGCCATTGCCTATGAAGAGGTAGCTGCCAGGCAACTCTTCCAGCATGAAGGCGAAATCCTCGCTTGCGGAAATCGGCCGGAAATTGCTCTCAACTCTCTCTTCGCCAAAGTGGGTGACGGCGACCTGACGTGCGAATTCCGTCTCGTCAGAGTGGTTGACAAGCACCGGATAGCCTCTCGGATAGTCGATTTCGGCGGTCGCTCCATAGCTCTCAGCCTGTGCCTTGGACAGGTTCGTGATGCGGTGTTTGATCTTTTCACGCACTTCTTCGCGAAAGGTCCGGACCGTCAGCTCGAGTTCGACACTATTGGGAATGACGTTCGGCGCGATGCCCGCATGGATTGTACCGACAGTAATCACCGCCGCGTCCAAAGGGTCGATGTTGCGTGCGACGATGCTCTGCAACGCCATGATCAGGGAAGCGCTGGCGACAACCGGATCGACCGTTTCCTGCGGACGCGCTCCGTGACCGCCCTTCCCCACGATACGGATCGTCACCTTGTCAACCGATGCCATGGCGGGACCTGCAATGAAACCGAATTGCCCCGTTGCTACGCCCGGCCAGTTGTGCAGGCCAAACACGGCGTCGCAGGGGAAACGCTCAAACAGGCCATCCCGTATCATGCGGAGAGCACCAGCGCCTCCCTCTTCCGCCGGCTGGAAGATGAGGTTGAGAGTGCCGGTGAAATCTCGCGTGTCGGCGAGATAGCGGGCGCTGTTCAAAAGGATGGTTGTATGGCCGTCATGACCGCAGGCGTGCATCTGGCCCGGGGTGCTGCTGGCATAGGAAAGGCCGGTCGTTTCAGTGATCGGCAGTGCATCCATATCCGCGCGAATGCCAAGGCGTTTTGAACCGTCACCGTTGCGCAACGTACCAACCACGCCAGTACCGCCAATCCCAGTGGCAACGTCATATCCCCAGGAGCTGAGCTTGTCGGCGACGATCTGGCTGGTGCGATGTTCATCGTAGCCGAGCTCAGGGTGGACATGAAGGTCGCGTCGAAGTGCGATCGCCTCGTCGAGAAATCGATAAAGGCCCGCCGCCACCTTGTCCGGATGATGCGTCATCGCTAGACAGTCACCTGTTCTGCAAGTGAATTGATGCCCAATGCGCTCTTTCCGGCATAGCGGCTTTCCCGGAACGGAAGTCCGAGATTTTCGCGCAAGGTCGCTCCCGGCAGGACAGAACGGTGGTAGCCGCGGCTTTCGAGAATGGGCAGCACGTCACGCACGAACTCGTCGAGCCCTGCCGCGAGAATCTGGAAACCGAGGATGAAGCCATCCGCAGCGTCATTGTCGATCCAGCGGATCAGTTCCTCGGCGATCTTTTCCGGCGTGCCGGTGAAGGAATTGCGGGGTGTCGTGACCTCAAGCGCCACCTCACGCAAGGTCTGCCCCTTCGCCTTCGCGTCACGTTTTATGCGATCGGTGGTGGAGCGGAAATTGTTCTTGCCTATGTCGCCGAGTTCCGGAAACGGCGCGTCGAGCGGATAGGCACTGAAATCATGATGATCGAAGAAACGCCCCAGATAAGCCAGCGCCTCGTCGATTGTAACCAGATCGCGGATTTCGCGGTATTTCGCATCGGCGTCTTCTTCCGTTGCGCCAACGATAGGCGAGATGCCCGGGAAAATCAGGACTTCATCGGGGTTGCGGCCATGCGCGTTCACGCTTTCCTTGATGCGGCGGTAGAAGATCTGTGCGTCCTCAATCGGCACAAGATTGGTGAAGACCACATCGGCGTGCTTGCCGGCCAGATCAATGCCATCATCCGAGGATCCAGCCTGGAAAACCACCGGCTGGCCCTGCGGCGAGCGGCCAATGTTGAGCGGTCCTTCTGAATTGAAGAACCGGCCATGGTGGTTCAGCTTGTGCAGTTTGGACTTGTCGAAGAATTGACCGGTGGCGCGGTCGCGAATAAAGGCATCGTCGTCCCATGAGTCCCAAAGGCCCTTGACCACGTCAAGATGCTCTTCCGCAATCTCGTAGCGAAGGGCATGGTCGGGATGATCGCGACCGTAGTTCTTGCCTGATCCTTCGAGCGGAGATGTCACGGCATTCCACCCGGCGCGTCCGTTGCTGATCTTGTCGATCGATCCGAACTGCCGTGCGACAGTGAACGGATCGCTGTAGGAAGTAGACAACGTGCCGACCAGGCCGAGTTTCGATGTCGTGGCGGCGAGCGCCGACAGGATCGCGATGGGTTCGAAACGGTTGAGAAAATGTGGAATGGACTTTTCATTTATATAGAGCCCATCCGCAATGAAGGCGAAGGCAATGCCGGCAGCTTCAGCCTTTTTGGCCTGTTCGACATAGAAGTTGAAGTTGACGCTCGCATCCGGCGGCGAGCTCGGATGCTTCCATGAGTTCATATGGCCGCCGGGGCCTTGCAGCATCACCCCGAACCGAACAGATTTTTTACTCATCTGATTTCTCCAAGTTACGCGGCGACCGCATATTGGGCCTGCGCCAGAAGTTCGATCGACGCGAGACGTCGCGCCGCATCGTTGATAGGTGTGTCGATGATGAATTCACTGATGCCGTAGCGCTCGTGCAGGTGTTCAAGGTCAGCGATGACCTTGCGTGCAGAACCGCGAATGACGTTGGGAATTTTCTTCTCAATGCGGTAATCGCGCGTTCCGGACTGCCGGGCATATTCCTTGGCCTGCTCGACACTGCCAACCGTCACGCTCTGCCCACCATTCACATGAACCTTGAAATGCTCAAGATCGCCCGCAAGCCGTTCTGCCTCAGCGTCCGTTTCCGCGGCCACCACACCGACAGCAAGAATTGGTCTGCCGTCAGGCGCTTTCTGCCTGTAGGCATCCAATGTCTGCCTCAAGACGTCTTCGTCCCCGTTGAGATGGCTGGCGAACACGAAGGACCATCCCTGCGCTGCGGCAAGTTCACCACTGTCGACACTCGCTCCAAGCAGGAAACGCTGGGCCGAAACAGCAGGCACCGGGGTAGCCTTCACGCCTGCTAGCGGATGAACCGATGACAGGGTATCGTCGAGAAATGCACTGAGCTGGGCGAGCTGGGCGCCAAAATCCAGCTTTTCAGGGCGGGCGAGCAGTCCTTGCAGCGCACGGGTCGAAAATGGCAAGCCGCCAGGTGCCTTCCCGACACCGAGATCAATCCGGTCAGGGGCAAGAGCTGCCAGGACATTGAAATTTTCCGCGACTTTGTAGGGGCTATAGTGTTGCAGCATCACCCCGCCGGAACCAATACGGATGCGTGATGTATTTGCCGCCAGAAAAGCGATCAACACCTCAGGTGACGAACTCGCAACGCCTGATGTATCGTGGTGCTCGGCAACCCAGAACCGGTGAAAACCCCATTTCTCGGCCCGTTTGGCGAGTGCCACCGTGCGTTTTAACGCAACACTCGCTGTTTCGCCGTCAAAAATCGGGCTCTTGTCGAGCAGACTGAGTGCATAACCCATTTTGAGAAATCGCCTCCGTAAGGGTGAAAGCGCTCAATCGCGATGGGATGAACGCCTCGTGTCAGAGGCACCCAGATTTTCCCGTATTGGGCTCATCGTCAAAGAAAGCCGTGCTAAAATTCTGACCAACCTCAGAAATAAATCACCCAAATTCAGGCCGCGAAAAACTTCACCCTGGAATGACGAAAGAAAACTTCTGAGTTTCTTTCCGTGCTGTGAACCACAGGAGCAGCGGACCACAGGCGTACATTTTATATAAATGCTCAGCCAACCCTGGAGTGGCGTTCCCTACCGAGACTAACGAGGCTCGGCAAGCCAAGATTGGCCCGAAAGCCCCATTGAATTGCAGGCCGCAGAATTGTTTGCGACAAGGCCCGAAAATTTGCAACGGAACCCGCTCTGGTCGTTTTGCCCATTTTCAACGTGCAGGACGTTCACAAGCGCGGCATTTATGTAGTGCTCGAAAACGGACAATATGCTTGGCGAGATTAATAATGCCTTCGAAAGGGTTCGCAGCAGTATGTTCTGAAAGAGGCAGGTTTTTATTGTCTACAGGTTAGCGTTTCCCTTGAATTAGGACCAGGAATCGGCGAAGTTTCATCCGTAATCATACACCTTGCACAACGGCCCTGATCTGCGGCCAATGTTTGCACAATCAGTTGGTCTGGAAAATACCGTGAGCAGCGATGCGTTAAAGCGTGCGGCGAATCATTCCGATTCGTTGGCGCACGTGAATGCAGCAGGCTGGGGTCGAGGTCTCTTCACCCTGGTGCGAATTACCCACATGACACTTCGTCATCCCTGGCAGACAACATTTGCCATCGGCGCCACCTTAATCGCCGCCAGCTTGCAACTGATGATCCCGCAGTTGCTCGGCCATGCCGTCGATCAGACGCAAACGGCCATGGCGGGCGGTGCAGCTGGCAAGATTGCCGAAACTGCGCTGCTGATGACGGCGCTCATCCTTTTGGCCGTCAGCATCCTGCGCGGCCTTTTCACAATGATACAGAACTATTACAGCGAGGCGGTCGGCCACCATATGGGCTATGAGCTGCGTCTTGCCTGCTACGAAAAGATCCAGCAGCTCAGCTTCAGCTTCCACGACAGCGTCCATTCCGGCGATCTCATCACCATCGGCATGCTCGACCTTGAGGGCGTTCGCATGTATTTCTCGACGGCTCTGGTGCGCACGATTCTGCTCACCATGCTGATTGGCCTCGGCGCTTATATGCTTTTGTCCACCGACCTGGTGCTAGGTCTGGTGGCCCTAAGCTTCGTGCCCTTTGTCGCCTGGCGGTCTTCAGTGACGCAGTTGCGGCTGCGCGCCACCTGGCTGGAACTGCAAGAACGGCTTTCTGTGCTGACCCGGGTGATGGAGGAAAATCTCAGCGGTATCCGCGTCGTGCGTGCTTTCGCCTCTCAAACCTATGAGCTGTTGAAGTTCGATAAAGCCTCGCATAGCGCACTTGAACTCGCGCATAAACGTGTCGGCATTCGCGTAACCAACACCAGCGCGATGACGCTCTCCTTTTTCGCCGCCATGGGCCTGGTGCTCTGGGTCGGCGGCAGCAAGGTGATTGCTGGTGAAATTACAGTTGGTACGCTTACATCGTTCCTCACATTCATGACTATCTTGCAGATGCCGGTGCGCCAGCTCGGCCTTATGGTCAATTCCTATGCCCGCGCCTCTACCTGCGGAACGCGGCTTTTCGCCCTGCTTGATCTCGACATTGCCGTCAAGGATGCACCGGACGCCAAGGACCTAAAGATCTCCGAAGGCTTGCTGCGCTTTGAAGATGTGGGTTTCGCCTATCCGCAGGTGGCGGGCCGTCCGGTGCTGCAGCATCTGAGCTTCGAAGCCCGGCGCGGCGAGACCATCGGCATCGTCGGACCACCCGGGAGCGGTAAATCCACCATTGCCCACCTCATTCCGCGTTTTTATGATGTAACCAACGGCCGGATAACCATCGACGGTCAGGATATCCGCGACGCGACGCTGCGTTCGCTGCGCCAGGCCGTCGCTGTGGTGCAGCAGGACGCCTTCCTCTTCACCACGACGATCGAGAACAACATTGCCTATGGTGATCCTTGGGCAAAGGAGCCACGCATCGAACGTGCGAGCGAATCGGCGCAGCTGCACAATTATGTGCTGGGCCTGCCGATGGGTTACGACACCGTCGTTGGCGAGCGCGGCGTGTCGCTATCCGGCGGCCAACGGCAGCGGCTTTCGATCGCACGGACGCTCATGCTCAGGCCCGCTGTTATGGTGTTCGATGACTCCACCGCAGCGATCGACGCCGGCACCGAGCAGCGCATCCGTATAGCCATGCGCCGCTATGCCAAGGATCGCGTCACCATCGTCATCGCGCATCGCCTGAGTTCACTGATGCATGCCGACCAGATCCTTTTTGTCGAGGACGGTCAGATCGTTGAACGCGGCACCCACGAAAACCTGCTCGCGGCAGGTGGACGCTACAGAGCCCTCTACGATCTGCAGGTTCGGCCGGGTGACACCGTTCCTGTGGCGGTGAAGAAGGACGTACAGGCATGACCGAGGAGATTGAAACCGAACGCAATGACGTACGCGAAGATGGCCGTCGCCCTCCCCGCGCGGTCGTTGGATCGCACCGCATCGAAGAGGAAATGTTCGGCAAGGTATTCGATGGCAACATCGTCGGGCGTATCTGGACCTTCGTCAGACCCTACAAGGCGCAAATGCTCATCGCGGTCTTTGCGGTTCTGACATTCACGGCTACGCAATTGATGATCCCGCTGATCATTCGCTATGCCATCGATCACGGCATTGCGACCGATGGCGCCAATAATGCTGTGCTCCTCCACTCTATCATAGCCTTTGCGATTGCCATCCTCATCAATTTCGCTGCCAGCTACGTGCAGGAAACGATCGTCGGCCGCGTTGCAGAAGACGTGCTCTTCGACATCCGCCGTGCCATGTTCTCGCACCTGCAACGGGTCTCGCTGTCCTTCATGGACAAGACCGAAGTTGGCCGGCTGATGTCGCGGCTGCAGGGCGATGTGAATTCGATGCAGGAGTTCCTCGAGACATCCGTCTTGTCGGTCGGCGATATCACGCTGCTCTTCGGCATTGTCGGCGTGATGCTATATCTCGATTTCCGGCTGGGCCTTATGACCCTGGCCGTGCTTCCTGTGTTGTTCATCGTTCGCATTTATTGGCTCCCGCGGGCGCGTGTAGCGTTCGTGGCAGCGCACGAGACCAATTCGGTGACCAACGGCGCCTTGGCTGAAGCCATCCATGGCGTGCGCGCAGTGCAGAGCATGGACCGCCAAAGCATCAATTTCACACTTTATGATGACAAGGCCCATGCCAATTTGAAGGCGCATTTGACAGCGGCAAAATATGCACAGGTCATGGTGCCCATCGTCGATTCACTTACCGGCGTCGCCATGGCCCTCGTCATCGTCGTCGGCGGATCACGGGTGCTCAATCAAGAGCTGGACGTCGGCGTTATGGTCGCATTCCTCTTCTATATTCAGCGCTTCTTCGACCCGATCCGTTCGTTGACCTTGCAATATTCGGTTATGCAGCGTGCCATGGCCTCGGGTCAGCGCCTGACCGAAGTGCTGGATGTACCAGTCGATATCACGGATGCACCGAACGCAAGGAGCCTGACTGCTGACATGGACGGATCGGTGGAATTCCGCGATGTCGTTTTCGGCTATGATCCAAAACATCCTGTGCTTAAGAACATCAGCTTCAAGGTCAAGCCAGGCGAGACCGTAGCTCTGGTTGGGCCGACAGGGTCTGGGAAATCAAGCGCCATGGCACTGGTCCACCGTTTCTACGACACCCAGCACGGTCAGGTGCTGGTTGGCGGCCATGATGTGCGCGAACTCACGCAGGATTCCCTTGGCCAGCAGATCGCGATGGTCCTGCAGGAACCGTTCCTGTTCACCGGCTCCGTCTTCGAGAACATTCGCTATCACAAGAGCGAGGCGACTTTCGAGGATGTCGTCGAAGCGGCAAAGGCCGTCGGTGCACATGATTTCATTATGACGTTGAGCGAGGGCTACGATACCGAACTTGGTGAACGCGGCGGAAACCTCTCTCTCGGTCAGCGGCAGCTCATCAGCTTTGCCAGGGCGCTGGTAGCAGATGCAAAAATCCTCGTTCTCGATGAGGCCACGGCCAACATCGACAGCTATACCGAGATGCTGATCCAAAAGGCACTCGTCAAGCTGCTGGAAAACCGCACGGGGCTGGTCATCGCCCACCGTCTCGCGACCATCCGCGAGGCTGATCGTATTATCGTGCTGCAGAACGGGCAGTTGATCGAGATGGGAAACCACGACCAGCTGATGGCAAATGGCAAGCTTTACGCCAAGCTGTACAATCTCAATTATTCGTCATTCGACGATATACCGGATCAGGAATTGCAAGCGGCCACACCCGGCGAATCCCACACATAATTTGTGTATACGGTACTCGACGTTCAGCGCCAACTGTATCAGTGGAGTAAGGCGAAACCCGACGATCGGTGGCGGGACACTGTGGGGCTGGCCGACAGACTCGCGCAGGTTGCGTCATGCTTGGCATCGCGTGCCTCCAATAAGGGCGGTCGCACGGCTGGGGTCGACGGGATGATCGTGGGAGACATCCGGAAAAGGGGGAACAATGTTTTCTCGACAGACTTCAGTCTGAGTTGCGCTCTTGCGGATACCAAGCCCGGCTAGGCGCACAAGCTCATCCCCAGAGCCGGTAACCCTCGCCAATTCCAATCTCACAACAACCAAGCATCCAGGCCTTACCGATCAATAGAGCGCGGCGCCCAAACCTTTGATCGCGTCATGGATGAAATTCCTGTGAAGCCTTCAGACGATATAGTGGCCGTCGAGCGTCGCGTAATACAAGCTCCTCATTAAGACGATAGGTCGAATAGCAACTGGTGAGCTAACTTTGCCCGACTTGTCGCAAAAAACTTAGCAGAGCTTGTCAAAACTCATCAGCGCCATCGATCACGACTATCGAGCAAGAAGGGTTCGTGCCCGATCCAAGTCAGCCAACGTATCGACGCCCAACGGTTCGGTCTGAATAACCGCTGCATCGATCCGCATGCCAGCTTCGATGGCGCGGAGCTGCTCCAGGCTCTCCCGCTGTTCCAGTATGCCGCGTGGTAGGTGGACATACCGGGCAAGAGCCTCCCGCCGATAGGTATACATGCCAACATGGTGATAGTGTTTGCCGGTGCCCGCAGGAATTGCAGCACGGCTAAAGCACAGGGCTCGCCCGATTGTCTCACCCGGATGGATCGCCAGAGCTATCTTCACGACTTGGGGTGCGAGAAGTTCCAGAGGGTCCTCAATCTCTGTGGCAAGGGTCGCGATCGCACAATCTGCCTCTCGCGCCAAAGGCGTCAACGTAGGCCGCACCGTCGCATGCTCATTGCCAAAGCGAAAGAATTTACTTGCATTCCCGGAGGTGTCCACACACGGGAATTACCGAAACCCGCAGCCGGACTGGCCATCAACCGTCAGAAGCGCGTCAAATCATACCTTTAGCTTCAACCCATCCTGAATCGACGTATGTCGTGCCGCGGACATGCAGATGGCGCAAAAACTGCCTGTATCCGCGAGTTCCTGCTTCTCGGATGGTCTCCTTGAACGCGATTAGCTCAGCGGTTTGTGACGACGAGAATGCCTCGTCCAGCACACGCCCCTGCATCTCTTCGGGTCGAACAAGGCCGATCAACTCGAGAATTGTTGGTGCAACATCACAAATACCGGACGGCGTATCGGAAACCGCGTCGGATTTGAAAGCCTCGCCCGCCAGAATGCAGACGGCTTGCATTTCCTTTGGATGGAGCCCGCCATGAACGCCAAGCCCAATCGGCCCATCACTACTCCAGGTGCGACCGATAAGACCAAAAGGATCAATCTCGTCATCGGCCCTATAGGAAAACAGGATATCAGCCACGCGCGCGTGTTCCATGTTGACAAGGCTGCGCGCAAAGCTACCCGGTGCAATACCCTCTACTTCACTACGGCCGGTCGTGAAGATTGAACCACACCAGGGAGATTCGGTCATCGCCGCCACAACCCGACGGATGTTCTCCTCCGACGGATTGGCGAGATAGATCGCTCCCACCTGACCGGGGACAACCAACGCATCCACATCACGCGCAGGCGCCCATGCACTGCGAAAACCGGCGCTTTTCAGCACCTCGTGCACGTCCGCACGCTGATGGACACTGACGTGACCGTGATCCGAGACGGCGACGAGGTGCACTCCTTGTGCCCTTCCCTCGCTCTCGAACCAATCCAGCACTCGTCCAAACTCCCGGTCTGTCCAGGCGAGCGCCTGCAGTGTTCTTTCCTCCGCTGTGCCGCAATAATGAGAGGAAATGTCCGGTTCGCCAAACGAGAGGATCGCAACGTCGGGCGCGGTCTCCTTCCAGACGGCTTCAAGCAAAGCCGATGTCAAGAAGGTCTGAGCCTGCAAGTCGGGCGTGCCTTGCGGTGGCACGGGTGGCATCCGCCCAAAGCGGCGTTCGAAATCCTCCTGAAGCGTCTCCGGAGACCACACGGAAGGATAGTGCCCTGAAACGGTCAGATGGCCGAGTGCACGCGCCTTGTGATTGAACAGCCGCGTCGTGCCGGCGGAGTTGGAGGCCAGGACCGCAAGCGTCCGGCCATTGGCCGCAAGGACTTCTCCGAGCGATGTCGCACCGAACAACGTTCCCCCGCTCGCCTGATCCAGTTGTTCGATCAGCCTGTCATCTGACGTATCAGCGTAAAGCGATGGCAGGGTTGAGCGGTCGAGATAGGCATTGCCGACCATGCCGTGAAGCCCTGGCCAAGTCCCGGTCACAAGACTCGGCATCGCCGCCCTGGTTTCGCTCGGATAGACGGTTCGGTGCCGCGCGAGCGTCACGCCCTGGCGCTGCAGCTTGACGAGATTCGGTGTTGTGTCCGGACGGATAAGATCGGCGCGAAGGCCATCGAAGCTAACGAGCATAACGCGTCGGGAATCGGTCGAATGGGTCATAGATTTTTCTCACGAGATTGTCTTGTCGAGCCGGTCGCGCAACCAGTCGCCGACCAGCGAAATAGAAAGTGTCGTCATGGAGATGACTACCGCCGGCGCGACCAGGATCCAGGGCGCACGGGTCAGATAGTCGCGGCCGTAGCCGACCATATTGCCGAGCGAGGTAAGAGGCGGCTGCACGCCAAGGCCGAGGAAACTCAGACCGCTTTCCAGCAAGATGATGTCGGGGAAGGCCATCGTCATTGTCACGATGAGCGTTGAGGCGATATTCGGCAACACATGGCGCAAATAGAGGCGCCATGGACTGGCGCCGAGTTGACGCACCGCAGTGACATAACCCTGCGCACCGGCACTGATCGTCAACGCACGGGTAATACGGGCATAACGCTCCCATCCGTGCAGGCCAAGGAGGGCGACGAAGAGCGGCAGCGAATTGCCAAAAAACGCAAGCACTGCCAGCGCGAGGATGAGGAAGGGCATGCTCGCCTGGAAATCAACGCAGGCCAGAACAGCTTGCTCCACCCACCCGCGAAAATGCGCCGCAAGAAAACCAAGCGTGGTTCCGAGTACAGCCCCGATAAGCGTTGCGCCGAAAGCGATCAGAAGACTCATCCGGATCGAGATGACGAGACGTGCCAGGACATCGCGGCCGAGTTCATCAGAACCCAGCAGATGGGCGGGACTACCACCAAAGCCGATGGGCGGCTCCAACCGATGGCGAAGATCGAGTGCCGCAAAATCGTGGGCCGTGAGATAGTTTGCGAAGATACCGACGAGCAGCATCAGGCAAATCCAGGATAGTGCCAGCCTGACGGCCACGGGCATCGCCCAGTTCAAGCGTCGCTTGCTGCGCGCCTTTGGCGTCGTTCCCGTGCCAATGGAGAGATCAGACATTTCAAGCACCTCCGGACGCACGGCCAGTGCCACGCAGACGTGGGTCGAGCACTCCGTAGAGGAGATCGACGAGAACATTGGCAATGATCATTGCTGCTGCGACGAACAACAAAATGCACTGCACGACGGCAAGATCGCGGCTCATGACCGAGACCACAAGCAAGCTTCCGAGCCCGGGCCAGGAAAACACGCTTTCGACCAGCACAGTGCCGGCGATGAGATTGCCGATCATGAAACCGATGATGGTGAGGATCGGAATGGCCGCATTCGGCAAGGCGTGTCCACTGATGACACGCCGCCACGCAACACCCTTGGCGCTACCGGTGCGGATATAGGCTTCGCCCAGCACCTCCAGCATGGCGCTGCGGGTAAAGCGCGCGAGAACGGCGGCACCGCCGACGCCGAGTGTCACCACCGGCAGGATCATTTGCTGGATGCTACCGGCACCTCCTGAGGGCAGCCAGGGAAGCTCGACGGCAAACACCAGAACCAAGAGCAGGCCGAGCACGAAGGACGGCACTGTAAAGCCGGCGATTGCGCTGGTCATGACAGCTCGATCGACAAAGCTGTCGCGCTTCAGTGCAGCGAGAATACCCGCAGGAATACCGATTGCGATGTTGAGGATGAGGGCGGGCACCGTGAGAAGAAGCGTGATCGGGATACGCTCAGCCACGACGACGACGGCAGCACGCCCGTCGCGCATCGATTGACCGAGATCACCATGCACGATTGCGAGCAGATAGCGCAGGTACTGCACCCATAGGGGCTGATCGAGTCCCCAGCTCTGTCGGAAGGCTTCGACTACCGAGGCAGGCGTTTCCGGTGACAATAAGGCAAGCACCGGGTCGCCCGACACGCGCAGGACAACAAATGCGAAGGTGACCATGATCAGGATCGTCAACAACGCGCGCGCAAGGCGTATGAGGATGAAGTGGAGCATTATCTTACTTTCCGGGCGTCATCTTCGGCAAAGTGACAGGAGACATTTCTTGAACCACCGACATCGCGCAATTCCGGTGCCTGCTCGGCACAGAGCGGACGCGCCACAGGGCAGCGCGGATGGAAGGGGCAGCCGCTCGGTCTTGCCGCCGGGTCCGGCGGGTCACCCTGCAAGATTATGCGTTCGGAGCGCCTGACCGCTTGCGGAACTGCGGAGACCAGCGCGCGGGTATAGGGATGCAACGGTTCGTGGAGAACATCGTCGGGCAAGCCCTCTTCGACGATCTCGCCGAGATACATGACCGCGATGCGGTGACTGACCTGACGAACGACACGCAGATCATGGCTGATGAAGACCATCGCCAGGCCTCGTTTTTCCTGCAGCTCAGTCAGGAGGTTGACCACCTGCGCCTGGATCGAGACGTCCAAAGCCGAAACCGGCTCGTCGCAGACCAGAAGATCGGGATCGCTTGCCAGCGCGCGCGCCAGCACCGCGCGCTGGCGCTGACCGCCAGAGAGCTCGTGCGGATAACGTGCGGCATGATCGGCACGCAGTCTCACATCCGCCAAGAGTGCCTTGATACGATCGGGACGATCGCCCTTTTTCCCGATGGCGTGGATGTCAAGCGGCTCTCCAACCTGGGCGCCGATGGTCCAACGCCGGTCGAGTGCTGCGAGCGGATCCTGGAAGACCATCTGGATTCGCATCCTCAGCCGTCTCCAGGCCTGATCGGAGGCTTGCGGGAGCCGTTCACCGTCAAACGCGATCGAACCGGCATCGGCCTGCTCCAGGCCAACCAGAAGACGTCCGGTCGTGGATTTCCCGCAACCGGATTCGCCGACAAGTCCCAAGGTTTCGCCGCGCGCAAGACTTAACGAAACGTTCTTGACGGCCGTAACCAGTTGCGGTTTCCGAAACAGGCCGCGTTGCTTCGTGTAGCGGCGCGCCAGCCCGTCCGCCTTGATAATCGCGGCGGCGCTCATGCCAGAGCGACCTCGGGTCGCGCCGGCGTCGAGCCGTGGAGCAGGCATGCGGACCGATGCCGCAGTTGTTGCCCGCCGACGGGAAGTCTGACCTCAGTTGTTGAACAGATCAGCGCGCGTTGATGACAACGCGGTGCAAATGCGCAGCCGAACGCCAACTCACTCGGATGCGGGACGATCCCGGGGATGGTCGCAAGAGTCTTGCGCGGGCCATCGATGCGTGGAAGGGCGGCGAGAAGTCCGCTTGTGTAGGGATGCGAAGGACGTGAGAATAAAAGGTCGACCGGCGCTTCCTCGACAACCTGGCCGGCATAGAGGACAAGCGCGCGGTCACACACCTCGCCGATGACGCCGAGATCATGCGAGATCAGGACCAGCGCCATGCCGGTATCGCGCCGCACCTGCTGCAACAAGTCGAGGATCTGCGCTTGGATGGTCACGTCGAGAGCGGTCGTCGGCTCGTCGGCGATCAACACATCCGGCTGCCCGGCAAGCGCCATGGCGATCATGACACGCTGGTTCTGGCCGCCGGAAAGTTCATGCGGATAGGCTCCAAGGCGGCGGGCGGAGTCGGGAATGCCGACCTGATCGAACAGGTGCAGGGCCTCAAACCTGGCCGCCGCACCCTTGAGGCCGCGATGAAGCCTGAGCGCTTCGATCACCTGATCGCCGACCTTATGGACCGGGTTCAGCGCGCTCACGGGATCCTGGAAGACCATGGCGATGCGACCGCCGCGCACCTGTTCCAGGTGCCGCCTCGGGGCATGAAGCAGTTCTTCACCGTCAAGTCGAACGCTGCCGCTGATACTGGCGCGCTTCGGCAGAAGACCGAGCGCGGCCAGCCAGGTCACGGATTTCCCACAGCCACTTTCGCCGACCATGCCGACTGCCTCGCCACGGGCAATGGTCAGATCGATCCCGCGCAGAACCGGCGTCGCATCGAAAGCAACACGCAGATCAGAAATCTCGACGATCGGCGGGTTGGAGGGGTTAAAGGCGTGGAAAGTCATCGCTGCTCCTTCCGGTCGTTTAAGGCTTCATCCAGTTCCTGCGGCAGCAACACTGCAATTCCAGCATTGCGCAGCGCGGCCGCCGCCTCTTCAGGAGGTGGTTGGTCGGTCGCCAGGACATCGACCTTGTTCAGCGGCTGCATGACATGTGCATCGAGGCGCGCGAACTTGCCCGCATCAGCCACAAAGGCGAGCCGCCTGGAACGGTAGGCAAGAGCCGCGCCGATGGCGGTATGGCCTTCGGATGGTCCAAGGAAACCATGCTTGGGGTTGATTGCGCTCGCACCGCAGACGGAGAGGTCGAAGACGCGCGTTTCCAGACCGCGTAACATGTCGGGTCCGGTCAATGTCCGCGTCATGGCATTCATGACGCCGCCGAGAAGGGTAACGGCAAAGCGCTCGGTGGCGGAAAGAACGGTTGCGATATCGATCATGTTCGTGGTTACCGACATTGCAGGTCCGTTGCGGGCCAATTCGTCAGCGAGCAACGCCATGGTGGAACTGCCGCCGAGGAAGACATTCATACCCTCTTCGAACAACGGTAGCGCCGCTACGGCCGCGAGGGCCTTTGCCTCGCGGTCCACGGACAGCCTCTCCATGACCGGCCGCCGCGCCGTCAGGTCGACGGCTCCCGCCGGAGCCGCCCCGCCATGGATGCGCTTGAGCATTCCGGCGTCTTCCAAAGCCCGGATATCGCGGCGAATGGTCTCCTGCGAGACGCCAAAGCGGCTCGCAAGCTCACCGACCGCGAGGATTTCACCGCGGGAGATCATCGCCAGGATGCTCTGGTGACGGGCCGCTCCCAGTTTGGAAGCGCCCCGCTCGGTGAGCGATGTTATGCGATCGTCCGTCATCCGCCTTACGTCCTCGTCAGACCGGGGTTCGAAGGCCCGAAATTGAGCTCGAGAGTCTGCCCCGGCAGCCAGGGCAGATCCTTCCGCTTCGCATAGAATTGCCCTGAAACGTGCAGGACGATGCTCGGCGGATCCACGTCATGGATGATCTCGAGCATCCGGCGAATGATCGGTCGGCGCTGTTCCGGCTCAACGGTTTCCCTAAGCTTCGCGCCGAGCGCAAAATACTCCTGGTTTTCCCATACACCGGCCTGCGTCCAGGCGCCGTACGGCCCATACTCCCACCACGGGTGACCGAGATGATCGAGAAACAAGGCAGTGTTGGAACTGTCGAAGATTGCGTGAACCGGCTTCTGCTTAAGCTGCCCCGAATTCTCCATCATCTGGATCTTTACGTTCAGGCCAACCTCGCGCCACATCGCGATCATTGCCTGGGCGCCCGAGACCTGATTCGGATAATAGTTGTTGAGGAGGCGGTAGGTGATCTCTTCACCCTTATAGCCTGCTTCGTTGAGCAGCGCCTGAGCCTTTTCCGGATCGTAGGCAAAGGCTGGAAAATCCTCAATGTAGCCCGCACCGTAAGTCGGCAGCTGATAGCCGTTCGGAATTGGGAGCGCATTATCCCACAGGGTTTCGACCAGCAGCTTTCGGTCAATCGCGAGGCTCATTGCCCTGCGGATGCGAGGATCCTTCAGGATCGGATCGGTCTTGTCGAGCACAAGCGTGCGAATGTTCTGAACCGGGCCGCCCGTGATCTCAAGCTCAGCCCGCTTGCGGACATCGGCGAACTGGTCCGGCGGAATATCGGTGACGAGGTCGAGCTCACCGGCCAAAAGGCCGTTCACGCGGGCCGCAAGCTCGGGGATGATGCGGTATTCGATGCTTTCGAAGCTGGGGCGGCCACCCCAGTAAGCATCGTGGGGCGCCAGGACCACGTTGACATCGAGCTTTTGGCTGACGAAGCGATAGGGGCCGGTACCGACAGGCGCCGCCGTCCACTTCTCCCAGGAACCCGCCGCATCAAAGGCGCGCTTGGAGACAATTTCCGATCCCCAGGCCGCCAGACGCTGCTCGAGAAGGGCATCCGGACCCTTCGTACGCACGATCACCGTGTGCGCATCGACGATATCGATGCGATCAATGCCATCCAGCATGGCGAGTGCTTCCGTCGCGCCCTTGCGGCCAGGGCCGAGCAAGTGATCCTGCCCAAGGCTGAAGGCAACATCGTCCGCCGTCAACGGGCCACCGTCGTGAAAGACGACACCCTGACGTAGGAAGAATCGCAGGGACTGCGCATCGATGCGCTCCCAACGCTCCGCAAGGCCTGGCTTCAGTGCCATGCTGGCATTCTGCTCACGCGTGATCAGCGTATCGAAGAGCTGCGGCACGACACGCCGGATTGCGGTGTCAGTGGCAATCACGGGATCAAGCGTGCGCGGATATCCGGACATTCCGACACGCAAAGCCTTTCGGGCGGTTCCGGCCGCATGGGCTTGCGTGACTTTAAATCCTGTGCTCGCCGAGACAGTTGCAGCGAGTGCGCCGGCCAGAACGTTACGTCTTGTCAGTTCAAACTTGGTCATCGTCACCTCCAGTAGAGTTGGTGACCTTTTGGCAGCGCTCCATGACAACCGGATGACAGGTTTTGTGTGTTTGTGTGAATTGATGCCCACTTATGGCTGACTATGTGGGAATGGCGAGAACGATCTTCAGACCGTTGACAGTTTGCGCGACAAAGCTAAGCCTCAGACAAGCCTGGAAAAATTTGGCAGTCGAGAGGCACGCGGAGATTGGCGTTTTCGACAGTTGTTTGGCATCATGATGATGCCTCGGCGGCAATGACACTCACGCCGACGACGCCACCGAGCACGGGCGCCCCGCCAATATGTCGGCCGTCATTGGGCCGTCCGGCCATCGCCTCAGTCGTTGCTGTTGCGCGCCAATATGTCGAGAAGCTTGCTGGTATTGTCGATGGAGAACTGTACGCGTTCGCCTGGCCATACCGACTCCGAATAAGCGACGGGAACGCCTTTCAGATCAACGTCGGTCTTCTTGGTCACGACGACTGGCTGGGTTATGGACTGTGACAGCTGCCGGGCTTCTTCCCTCGTTGGCAGGCGGATGATGAGGTCGGTGCGCAGCCGAAGATAGTCCGGCACCCCATATTCGGCGAGAATATGGGTGACGCTTCGTCCGCTCCGCCGGGCCTCGTCGAAGCCAGGAAAGCGCTGCACGGGATAAAAGGCATGCGAATAGTTGATGGGCTCTTCATCGGCAAATCCCAGTCGGACGATATGGTAGACGGGTTCGCCAACCGGTAGCCTCAAAGCTTCCGCGATTGCGGCCGATACGGCAACAATCTCCTCGTGAATCGCCTGGCCAACCGGCTCTCTGCCCTGATCCAGAAGATTCTGAGAAAAACGGGTGCGATCGGAAAGCCGATAGTCGAGGCGCGCGTCCCGCACGAATGTGCCTCTGCCGCGCTCCACCTGGACCAGACCCCGGCGCTCAAGGCTTGCGACCGCGCGTCGCACGGTATGACGCCCAACCTCGAAACGCTGCATCAGATCGGTCTCTGTGGGAACTTGCGCTTTTGGCGGCATGCGGCCTGTCAAGATGTCCTCGGCGAGCGAACTTTCAACTTCTTGCCATTGTCCATGCCGCAGTTTTTTTTCCATATCCATCCGCCTGATTACCTCAAACATTCGAATGTCATAGCGATTTTCGGACGTTCTTTCAAGTACAGGAGCCCGACATTACCGCTGCGCCTACGGTCTTTAACCGAAAAATAGGGAGAGTGCGAATTTTTTCGGCTTGACACAAAGCTGTCATGTAAGCGAGGTAAACGACAAACATTCGAATGTCTTTCCAGCCTATCCGAATGCATCGCGGTTGGCTTCTCCGTGACGAATATGATCAACACGACGCCCGATCAGGTTCTTGTTTAGCCGGCGGCGTGCTGATTGGGGAGACGTTCACTGCTCTACTCCCTCCTTCGCGGGGGATGCCATTCCAACCGACGTCAACGACGGCGCCGACGACATACCTTGAAGAAGGACCCAGCAATGACTGACCTCTCGGCCGGTAATCCGGTCATCGGAAACTATCATCACGGCCAGGCGCTCGAGATTCTCGCCGCCAGCCGCCCGGCTCAAATCAAGGCCGTCGCCGAGCAGATCCTCGACGACATCGGCGACGTCGCCGTCATCAACAACCGGACGGGGCTTGCCATGCTGCCCTATCAGGACACGGTCCAAGGCACTGCGTTTCATCTCGGCGAAGTCCTCGTTGCCGAAGCGCACATACAAGTGCCAGGCCGCGGGGTGGAAGGTTACGGTGCGGTTGTCGGCCACGATCTCGAACATGCCATGGCGATGGCGGTGATCGATGCCGCGATCGCCGCAGGCCATCCAGCGAAGCCGATCCTCGAGTTTCTTCAGACGGAGCAGCGCCACCACGCGGACTGCGACCGGGAACGGCTGAGGAAGGTCGAGGCGACCCGCGTGCAGATGGAGACATTCTAATGACACTTTCTCTTCTTCCGACAGCGGATGACAGTCGGACCAATGCCACCTTCGAGGAGATGATGTGGGCGCTCAGCCGCCCCGGTATCGTCCGCACGCTGCCCGCCGGCGGACTGGCAGCAATGGCCGAAAGCCTGATCGATCGTGAATGCTCATTCCATGTCGAAGACGATGTCGAATTTGAACACGCCTTGAAGCGGAGTGGCGCGCGTGCCGTTTCGCTCAGTGAAGCCGAATATGTGTTCACCGTGATAGACACGGAAGAAAAGGTCTCCAGGCACGCAGTCTTGCGCACCGGCACGCTCGCCTATCCGGACGAAGCAGCCACATTATTCGCACCGGCCCGCTTCGGCTTCGGGCAGGGACTGCGCCTGACCGGCCCCGGCATCAAAGACAGCCTGACGATCGCCGTTGACGGCATCGATCCCTCGTTCTGGCAGATGCGCGAGAGGGCGATCCGCTACCCGCTTGGCTTTGACGTCTATCTTGTCGATGGCGACGATGTCATCGGCCTTCCCCGTTCCACCAAAATCGAGGTGCTCTGATGGCCTATGTGGCAACCCGTGGCGGAGAACACGCTATCGAACAGGCGGAGCGGCTGTTCCGCAGCGATCTCGGAACCATTACCAGGGACAGAGTCGAGACTGTTCGTGACAATTTTCCCTATCTTGTCGACCGCCTCATGGGCGAAGCCTCGCTCTACGAACCGGATTTGGCGGCACTTGCGCTCGCCCAGGCGGGCGGCGACCTTTATGAAGCAGTCCTGCTCTTGCGTGCCTACCGCACGACACAGCCGCGCATCGCCATCGCCGAGCCCGTCACGCAGCCGGACCTCTTCACGGTTCGTCGCGTCTCAGCGGCCTTCAAGGACATTCCGGGTGGCCAGATCCTTGGGCCGACCCTGGACTATTCGCACCGCTTGCTGCAGGTCCACGTGTTGATGGGAGAAGATTACACGCCCGAGCCGGTCATCCCGGCCGCTGAACCTGCACCCGCAACGCAACCCTCCTTGACGGACTGGCAAAAGGCGCAAGGGCTGATCGCTGATCACCCGGTCGAAACAGTCTCGCCAGAAAAAATCCCTGATCTGACGCGTGAACCTTTGCTATTCCCAGCACCCCGAGCCCATAAGCTGCAAAGCTTGGCGAGAGCCGATACCGGCGGCACGCTGGCGCTTGGTTATTCAACCATGCGCGGTTATGGCGATGTCCACCCAACGGTCAATGAGTTGCGTCTTGGCGAAGCTCCGGTACGGCTGCGCCACCCGCGCGGCACAGTCTTCAGCGCTGGCCGCGTGCGTGTTAGCCAGGCCGAGATCATCTCCAAGTCGAAGAGCCTGGAGCTTGGCTTCTCGGCCACCTTCGGCTGGAACGAGGTCAAGGTCATTGCCGCGGCGGCCCTCGATCTCGCCTCTACCCGGCCTGATGCTCATCCCGCCTCCACCGAGGAATTCGTGCTCTACCACACCGAGCCGGTCGAAAGCTCAGGCTTCTGCATTCATTTCAAGCTACCGCATTACGTCACGTTCCAATCGGCTCTCGACGCAATCCGTGACGCCAAGGCGAACGGTAACGCTGCAACCGCTGCGACCGGCGCAAAGAAACTGCCAACCAAAGAACAGGAGGTGGCGCTGTGAAGCTCCAAGAACTGACCAAGCCGTGGGCTGCTTTCAACTATGGCTTCCTCGATGAATCCGCCAAGCGCGAACTGCGCCGGCGCATTTTGAAAGCCATCGCCATTCCAGGTTGTCAGGTACCCTATGCGAGCCGCGAGGTGCCGATGGCGCGCGGTTGGGGGACCGGCGGTCTGCAGGTGACACTGACGCTTTTGAAACCGGCTTCGGTCGTCAAGGTGATCGACCAGGGTGCGGACGATTCCGTCAATGCCAGCAGCATTCGCAAGTTCTTCGGTCGCGTCGGGGGCGTAGTCGAAACCGAGGACACGGGCAAAGCCACGATCGTCCAGTCGCGCCATCGCATTCCGGAGGAAAAGCTCCGGGAGGATCAGGTGCTCGTGCTGCAGGTGCCAAATCCGGAGCCGCTACGCCCCGTGCAGCCGGACATATCGATTGCACGCGACATGCATGGCGACGCCGACTACGGCCAGCTCTGGCTCGTCCTCTACGAACAGCTCGTCAAGTCCGGGCGCATTATGCAGGGCGCAGAGTATCCCAGTCTCGTCAACGGCCGCTATGTGATCACGCCCTCGCCCATCCCGCGCTGGGATGTGCCGAAGCTCAATCAGGCGGACCACCTCACCATCCTGTCCGCCGGACGCGAGAAACGGCTCTACGCCGTCCCCCCCTACACAAAAGTCGAACCGCTTGTTTTCGATGATGTGCCCTATCGCGTCGAGGATCACCACGACAAGACCTGCTACCGCAGCAATGTCACTGGCTACTTCGTGAATGAGCTGCCGCAGGAAGACGGCTCCTCGGCCTATGAACTCTCCGACAGCCATTTCGGCATCAAGCACATCCGCAAGGCGGAAGGCGAGCCGGTCGAGATCGGCGACACCTGGTACAAGAACGGAAGGATGACTGATGACCGCGCTTAATGTGGATACTCCGGCGGTTCCTAAACGCCAGCCGCCGCGGCTCATGCTGGCCGAGCCGATCATGACCATGCGCGGAATTTCGAAGAGCTTCGGCGACGTCAAGGCGCTCGGTGGCGTCGATGTCACGGTCTATCCCGGCGAGGTGCTTGGGATCGTCGGCGAGTCCGGTTCCGGCAAGTCGACCTTGCTCAGGATGATGAACCTGGAAGACACGCCGGATACGGGGTCCTATAACCTTGTGCTGCCAGGTCACCAAGATCGCAACCTCTTTGACCTCGACCGCTTCGAGCGGCGCATGCTGCGCGCCCATCATATCGGAATCGTCTACCAGAACCCGCATCTCGGTCTGTTGATGAACCACACGAGCAGCGGCAATGTCGCCGAACGCCTGCTGATTGCCGGAAATCGTAACTTCGCCGAGCTGCGCGAACGGGCACGCCAGTCCCTCGCAGCGTCGGAGTTTCCGACCGAACGGATGGATGCCACGCCGTGCGAACTGTCCGGTGGCATGCAGCAGCGCGTCCAACTCGCCAAGGCCATTGCACTGGAGCCCGCTGTGCTACTGCTCGACGAACCGACCACCGGCCTCGACGTCAGCGTTCAGGCGCTTGTGCTCGATACGCTGAAGCGGCTGCAGCGCGACCGGGCAATCACGATGGTGCTGGTGTCGCACGATCTCGGCGTCATCCGCACCATGGCCGACCGGGTCATGGTAATGCGCCGCGGCTTGGTGGTCGAACAAGGTCTGGCCGACCAGATCTTCCAGGATCCGCAACACGCCTACACCCAGCAGCTCGTTCACGCCGAGCTTTGAGGGAAGACATCGATATGAACATCCAGGTTTCTACTCCCAAGACATCGGCGCTTGTGCTCCGTGTCGACGGCCTCTCGAAGCAATTCGAGATGCATCACCTCAAGCGTACGCTCTTCGCATTCGAAAACATCCAGTTCGAACTTGGCGAAGGTGAATTCATCCTGCTGAAAGGCGAAAATGGCGCCGGCAAGTCGACGCTGCTGCGTACGCTCTATCGCTCTTACCTGCCGCGCGCCGGTCACGTGTTTTATCACACCCGCGAAGGCATCATCGATCTTGCCTCGGCGGCCGATGTCGATATTGCCATGTTGCGTCGCCGGGAAATCGGCTTCGTCACCCAATTCCTCAATGCCCGGCCACGTGTCGCGGCCGAAGAGGTCGTCGCCGAACCGCTCAGGCAGGCAGGTACCCCGCATGCGCAAGC
The DNA here is from genome assembly GCF_020164455.1 of Phyllobacterium chamaecytisi. Classification (GTDB taxonomy): domain Bacteria; phylum Pseudomonadota; class Alphaproteobacteria; order Rhizobiales; family Rhizobiaceae; genus Phyllobacterium; species Phyllobacterium chamaecytisi. Next base: position 49,967 of record NZ_JAIQWW010000008.1, on the reverse strand, counting down.
CCTTGTCGAGGCACGCCGCTGGCTGGATGCCTTCGGTGTGAAGAAGCAGCTTTGGGCCGCTTATCCGTCAACCTTCTCCGGGGGTGAGCAGCAGAAGGTCAACCTCGCCCGCGCGCTCATCCTGCCGCAGCGCCTGTTGCTGCTCGACGAGCCGACCGCGTCGCTTGACCGCGACGCTCGCAGAGCACTGGTCGACCGGCTAACCGAACTCAAGGCAGCCGGCGTCGCAATGATTGGCGTGTTCCACCACCCGGAAGACGTGGCCGACCTCATCGACCGCGAAATCCACCTGAAGGCCATCAGGGTCGAGGACGGCGAGCGCTGAAGCGCGCGAACCTCTCGCCTGAACAAGGAAGCTGGTTGCCGACGGTCGGGACAAGGTCGGTGACAGCTTCGTGCATCCAGCAACGGAACAAGATCATGTGGTTGAATAATTTTGAGATCGTCCTTGAAGATCGCGTTATCGAGCAAGGCGCATTGAGGATCGAAGGCGGGGTCATCGCCGAAATCAAGGAAAGGCCGGTTGCCGACGCGGCCGTCGAAGGCAATGGTAGACTTCTACTGCCCGGCTTCGTCGATATGCACGGCGATATGATAGAGAAGGAAGTCGAGCCACGCGTCAACGTGCGCATGCCGCTCGCGCTCGGGATCTACGATCTCGACCGAAAACTCGCCTCCTGCGGTGTGACGACTGCCTTCGCGGCGCTGTCGTTTCAGCCGGAGATCTATGGAAATATTCGCTCTATCGAACACACGTGCGCGATGATTGGTGCGCTTACTGGCATGCGAGATGAGCTTCTCGTCGATCACCATGTCCATGCGCGAATTGAAGTCACGTTTCCATCTGCATTGCCCACAGTGGAACGGCTGCTGAACGCCGGTGCGGTCGGACTGATTTCTTTGATGGACCACACACCTGGCCAAGGTCAGTATCGCGACATCGAAAAACATGTTGCCCACGTGGCGAAACAGCATGGGATCATTGAAAGCGCGGCGGCAGAGCTCGTCAGGAAGCGTATGTCTGACAACGCCGCCGGCGGCGACAGTATGCATGTGGTGACGGATCTCGCAAACCTGGCAAGAACGCGCGCGGTACCGCTGGCATCCCACGATGATGACACGCTCGAAAAGGTGGCACTGATGCATGGTCTTGGCGCGGCGATCAGCGAATTCCCGATTACGTTCGAGGTCGCCGCCGAAGCGAGGAGGCAGGGATTGGCGACGGCCATGGGGGCGCCTAACGCGCTGCGCGGCGTCTCCTACTCAGGCAACCTGTCGGCCCGCGAAGCCTATGAACACGGCGTCCTCGATATCCTCGCCAGCGATTACCATCCCTCCGCTATTCTTCCGGCCCTGTTGGCGCTCAGCGACATCGGCAGCGGCGGGCTTCCCGCCTCCGTGGCCTTGGCAACGGCCAATCCAGCTAAGGCGCTTGGTTTTGCCGACCGCGGCCGCATCGCCGAAGGTTTACGTGCCGATCTGGTCGTTGCCGAGCGGGGCAGCATGCCGCGCCTACGCGCAACAATCCGCGGCGGCCGCAAGATCTGGTCCGACGGCAGCGTCAGGGGGCTATAGTGCCTGGCGCTCCCTCCCCTCGCTATGCGATCTACTATACGCCAGGCCGGAACCACCCGCTGACGAAGGCTGCCTTTGAATGGCTCGGGCGCGACGCATTTGATAAGAGCACCAACCCGAGCGCGCTTAAGGCATATACAGAACCAGTGTCCGAGCCCTACCGCTACGGCTTCCATGCGACGTTGAAGGCCCCCTTCCGGTTGGCAAGCGATTGCTCGCTCGTGGCATTGGAAGACGCTCTGCGAACTTTCGCAGCCGTCTGCCCCTCATGCCCGATCGGCCCGCTGCGGATCGGTCTGATCGATGGCTTCTTTGCTCTTGTTCCAGCTTTTCCGTCGCCGGCCCTGCGTGGCTTCGCCTCGCGCGTTGTCCAGGAGTTCGATCGCTTCAGGGCTCCGATGAACGAGGCTGAACTTCAGCGGCGCATGGATCGGTCCCTGGACGAGATCGAGATCAACAACCTCGTGTGTTGGGGTTACCCATACGTCCTTGATCGCTTCAGGTTTCATCTGACCCTGAGCGATCGCCTGTCTGCGGCGCTTCAGCCCAAAACACGAGAGCGTCTTACCGCGATCTTTAAAACCCATCTCGATGAGGACTACAGGTTGAACACCCTGTCACTTTTCGTCCAGGACAACCCGACATCCGTGTTTTATGTGCGATTGACCTTCCCACTCAGAGGACCACAATTGTCCGTCCAGCGGGTTCATGGGAAAGCCTTATGAGCCCGATCGCTGGAAAGCTGGTATTGGTTGTCGGTGCGAGCGGCGCGGGCAAAGACACTCTGATTGATTACGCTCGAATGCGCCTCAGAGATGATCCCGGCGTTCACTTTGTTCGCCGTATCATCAACCGCCCGGTGACAACAGGCGAATTCCACGAGGCCGTTCAAGACGACGAATTCGAAAGGCGTGTCGTCCGGGGAGGGTTTGCTCTCCACTGGCAAGCCCATGGTCACCGCTACGGCATATCATCAGAAATTGACATATGGCTGGAACGCGGCGATGTCGTTGTCGCCAACGTCTCGCGCGCCATGCTGGAAGTGGCCCGTCAACGCTATCCAGACCTACTCGTCCTAAGCATCACAGTTCCACCCGCAATTCGCGCTCAAAGGCTTGCGGCACGGGGCCGCGAGACGAAAGATGCGATTATACTGCGCCTTCTGAGAAACAGTCAAGTTTCGGTCAATGGCGAAAGGGCTTTGCAGATCGACAATTCCAGGGCGCCTCAAATTGGCGGCGAACATTTGGTGCAAGCCATCTGCGATTTCGATCGAGCATAGGGTCCGTGGCTTCTGACCGCACGGCGCCAAGCCTACATTGTTGTTGGGCGTGCAATAAATTGCCTACCGCCGCAGATAGGCGATTTTGCAGAGGTCGTTCCTAGGAGCATCTCGTGAGAGCCGCTTCTTCAGGGCTACGGTCCATCGGTAACGGTCGCACGGCTCCCTTTGAACCCCTGAGTTATAACCTCCGACATAAGCTGTCGACCGTTGTGACATCCTTCGTTCCAGCGACGAAAGAGATAATTCTGGAAGGGCCCGGCTCTCCATTCGGCAGTCGCCCCGTTTCGATCGGGTGGGTGTCATCCAACAGAAACAGGAAAACGTCATGGTCGCTGGCGTAAAGCCTGGTCGTGTCCTTGGTGACGTCGACGATTGTGCGTCATGGTTGCCCACCGCTTGCCGACATTGTCGCCGCGACTGATGTATTTCACACCAACCGTGGCTTCTATGCCGTGCAAGGCGATATTGGCGAGCAGTGGGCCGATAACGCCACCTTGCTGCGTACCGATGTCGGCGTGGTGGAATACCCTGAGAAAGTAACCGGCCCCAGCAGCGACTGCGTGTCGATACGACTAATCAGCGTGTCGGCGGCAAACATCGGGGATGTCTGTCAGATGAGAACTCGAAATCACTTCAGCTATGCGGCTGTGCGGTTTCTTGCGGTACATCGGTACTGTGGTGATTGCTGAAACGAAGTCGTTTGAGGTGGTACCGGTCAGCTCTTTGCGATAGAAACCGAGGCTGACAAAACAGGTTAGAATTTGCGCAATATCCGATGACAGATCAAACCGACGACTCGAGACACCAAATAACATTCAGCTCTACGCGACATCAGAAGATCCTCAACATTTTGTCGGGAAGCGCGGGCGTCCGGATAGGTGAGCTCGTCGAGAAGATGATCGCTTCGCGGTTTGTCTGGCTGCCATCAATGATAACACGATCAGGGCGGCCATGGTGCACCCATATTCTCGTCTGATAATCCCGACAAATTGCCACAAGTAATATAGTCCGCCATCTTGTGATTGGAAAAACGGGCCATCGAGGCATGTCTACTGCCTACGAAGTCTCGAAAAACGTCAAGGAACGGCATTCGGCGGTGTCCCGGATTGGCTGGCATCTAGTTGCGACATGGCATAACTCCACTAATGAAAATATCGTTTTGATAGAGGCAGGGCTCGCAAATGGTCGCGCAAATTTATTCCATTATGCTCTTCGCCTGTCCGAGTGTCGTACCGCCACACCAGTCATGTGCAGCCTATGGCGGAGGAAAAAAGACGGCTGAAAACAGCCCCACTGTCGCCTAAGTTCGATTGAACACGAGCGACGTCGACTAACTCTCCGCCGTGCCGCTCTCGATATAGGTAGCGTTTCCGACCTGAACACGCCGAAGAACCTGCCGGAATCCGCCGAGCGTAGCCTCGGAGGCTTCGGTCCGGACGTAAGGAATCGCCTGCGATGCATTTTCAAGCACCTCATGTAAGACGCGGCCCGTCATTGTGTTTGGCTCGGCGATCCCGAGAAGGTGAAGAATGGTCGGAGCAAAATCGCAGATTCCCGAGGGGACCGTGGAGACAGAACCCGGCGCGGCGACTGCCGAGCCGGCGATAATGCCAAGGGCGGTGAGCTCCTTGGGATGCAATCCGCCATGGACGCCGAGTCCGATGCGGCGGTCGTTATCATAGAACGTTCTGCCGATGAGCCCAAACGGGTCGACACCATCATCGGCTCGAAATGAGAAGGAGATGTCTGGTGCACGCGCATGATCAGCAAAGACCAGATGACTGCCCAGGCTTCCCGGGGCGATGCCCTCCTTCTCGTTCTTTGCGCGCGTGAAGACCGGCCCGCACCAGGGCTCGCTCATGATCCTCGCCACGAATCGGGCGATCTGTCTGTCGCTTGGATCGGCGAGATAGAGCGCGCCGACCTGTCCCGGTACGACCACCACATCGACATCCGAAGCAGGTACGATGCCAGGCCGGAAACCGGCTTCGCGCAGACTGTCGATCACCGAACCACGTGAATGGCCCGTGATGTGACCATGGTCAGAGATCGCAATGATTTGCACGTCTTCTGCGCGCCCTTCCGCTTCCCACCAGTCAAGTACGCGTCCAAACTCGCTGTCACAACGGGCGATGATACCGCGCGTCGCGGCGGCTCCAGTTCCATGAAAATGAGAGGTGGTGTCGGGTTCGCCATAGGAAAGAACCGTGACGTCCGGCCGGTATTTTGGCCAAATCAGGTCGAGAAAGACCGAGGTAATCCACTCCTGCCCGGCGTTGTCAGGCTCGCCATTGGGCGGTTCCGGCGGCAGTTGGCCCACGAGCGCTTCAGCGTCCGCCAACACGTCATTGGGGGTGCAGGCCTCGCGAAAATGTCCCGAGAGACGAACATGGCCGAAATTCTCTGCCTTGTGATGGAAGAAGCGTGTCGTGCCGGGTGTGTTCGTGGCCAATACGGCCATGCTGCGTCCTTCTGCAGCGAGGATCTCGCCAAGTGTTGGCGCTGACATCAGTCGTCCACCGCTCTCGAGGTCGAGTTTGCGCAAAAGCACGGCATCAGATGTATCGATGCAGCGCGACGGCGTAACGGAGCGGTCAACATACTGGTTTCCCACCATGCCATGGCGCCTGGTGGTGGCGCCAGTGACAAGGCTTGGGAAGGCCGAACGGGTTTCGCTGGGATAGATTGTCCGATGCTCCGACAGCGTGACGCCCAAGGACTGCAAGCGGTAGAGGTTCGGCGTGAGATCGGGAGAGACGAGGTCTGGGCGGAGGCCGTCGAAGCTGATGATGAGAAATCGCATGATATCTAACTTTTGTTGCTGAGATTGGGGGCGTAGGAAATGGGTCAGTCGCAAATCAACAGTTCACGCGACAATGTCCATCAAGCGTCAGCTGATTGGTGGCCGACAGTAAACAGATCTCCAACATGAATGCACCAGCCCACTAGCCTCTATCTGGCGGCTTCCCTTGCCGACGGATCGAAGCGATCTCTCAGTCCATCTCCTATGAGTGACGCTGAAAGTGCCGTTAGGCAGATAACCGTTCCCGGAAACACAGCCACCCACCACGCGCTGAGCATGTACTCTCGGCCCAACCCGATCATATTGCCTAAACTCGCCACAGGAGGTTGAAAGCCAAGGCCGAGAAAGCTGAGGGAGCTCTCCAGAAGCATAATTTCGGCAAAAGTTATCGTCATATTCACAAAAAAAATTCCAAGTGCATTAGGCAAAATATGCCGCACAAAGAGCGGTACCCCCGACACACCATATGTCTGAGCTGCAACAACAAAGCCGCGCTCTAACAACGACATTGAAAGACTCCGGGACAGCCGGGCGTAGCGTTCCCAGCCATAGGACCCAATTATAATCATCAGAAGAACGACATTATTTCCAAGAAACGCGATAACCGAGAGAGCGACGATCATATATGGTAGCGCTGCTTGTGCGTCGACGAGCATTGTAACGGTCTCATCAACCAACCCTCGCATATATGCCGCTAAGAAACCTATCAGAGCTCCAATGACGGCTCCCAACGGCACCCCTATAACTGCCACTAGCAGGCTTATACGGGTCGCATATATCAAACGACTCAATACATCACGACCAAGATCATCAGTACCAAGGAAATGCGACCAAGTTCCGCCAGCGAATGCTGGGGGCGCAAGCCGGTGCGTCAAGTCGATCGAGGTCGGTCTATAGGGCGCGAACTCGACTCCGAATAGCAGAATAAACACACACACTGCTAACCACAGAGTTGATAGCGTGATTGCAGTGTCCCATCGTGCCACGGAACGTCCAAATGCGCGTACTCTGAGCGACAGTATGGGGTTATCAATTCGGGCCATGCGAGTTTGCCTTGTCATCGTTTTGCCATACCCCAGGAGTTATCGTTGAGCTGTTCTTATGCGCGGGTCGGCGACCCGATATAGAAAGTCAACCGTAAGGTTTGTTGTCACCATTGTTGCCGCCGATAAAATAACAATGGCCTGAACGACAGGGATATCCCGGCTGGAGACGGACGACACGAAAAGACTACCGAGCCCAGGCCATGCAAATACGGTCTCGGTAACGATAGCTCCCACTATTGTCGTTCCGATCATTAGCCCTATAACCGTTAGAAGCGCTATACCTGCATTGGGCAATAAATAATGAACAATGATGCGGGAGCGGGGCGTACCCCTAGCGCGGGCGGCGAGTATATAAGGTTGTTGCATTATTTCGGCCACAGCAGAACGTGTGAATCTGGCAAGCAATGCAGCATTGCCAATACCAAGCGTCATCGCTGGCAGAATCAAGTTACGCCATGTATCGGAGCCAGAACTGGGCAACCATCTGAGCGCAACCGAAAATAACAACATTAGAAGCACCCCAAAAAAGAAGCTCGGGACACTGTAAACCAGCGTTGCGAGAGTCATTGCATACTTGTCGATCGGTCCACTGCGATCGAGGGCTGCCATTAGGCCAAGTGGGATACCGATGAAAATTGCGAGAACGATGCCCGACAGGCCGAGTTCGAGGGTCGCAGGCAAGCGATCAATGATGATTGCGGCGACAGGCTTAGAGTTTATATACGAGCTTCCAAAATCAGCTGAAAGCAAGTTTCGAAGATACAATACGTACTGCTCTGCCAATGGCGCGTTGAGACCATAACGCTCTGCGTATGCCGCAACCATTTCGGGCGGCGCATCGGGCGAAAGAAGTATTCTCGCCGGATTGCCAGAAAGCCGGAGCGCAAAGAAAACGAGGGTAGAGAGAAGGAGTAGCGTAAAAACCGCGCGAAAAACCTTCCTGAGGATATAGCTGAAAAGTTTAGATCTCATCATAACCATTCCTGGCACGATCGATATTTCGTTCCGATGACAAAAAACCCGGAACGGCGTTCAGCAAAGCTGCCGCATAGGTTGATTTTGGCCTCGAGAACAAATCATTTGTAAGGCCAGTTTCTACAATCCCGCCTCGCTCCATAATAGCACTTCTCTTGCAGACATACGGAACAATCCGAAGGTCATGGGTGATGAAAAGCAGCGCGACGCCCATCTGTCTGTTGAGATCTCGCAGCAGATTTAGAATCTGGGCCTGTACCGAAACGTCCAGGGCGGACACTGGCTCATCACATACGATCAATGCCGGCTTGAGGGATATCGCTCTAGCTATAACTACTCGTTGCGCTTGCCCGCCACTTACTTCAATAGCATAACGTTGACCGACACCAGCGGGCAATCCGACAGCGTTCATTGCTTCCGCCGCGATTTCTCGCGCAGCAGTCCAGCCGACCCCGAGAAGTGATACGGCTGGTTCGGCAATCTGGTCGAGAATACGCATGCGGGGGTTCAGCGCGTCCAATGGATTCTGGAATATCACTTGTATGGATTGAAGCAGATCCGCTCGCCTCCTCCTCTTAATGCGCGTCACGTCCTCGCCTTTAATAAGAATGGACCCGCGTTCCGGCTTCAGCAGGCCCAATATTAGACGTCCTATGGTCGACTTGCCACTGCCACTCTCTCCTATAAGCGCGAGTGTCTCTCCCGATCGAAGGCTCAGATTGATCCCAGTGATGGTGCCTGCTGCGGCACCATCTTCTGAAATCGATCGACTGCCTTGCGATTGATAGGAAAAGCATACGTCTCTCAGTTCAAGCAGCGGTTCGCCTGTGCAATTGCGCTCGGGATTTGCGCCATTGATGTTTTCCATTGACTGTTACCTCGCTGCGTGATGGCATCGGGCCAAATGATTGGGATCGATTGTGATCCAAGGGGGTGCGATAGCATGGCATGTCTCATCGGCCCGACTACATCTGTCCGCAAAGCGGCAAAATGCTGGCCCTTCACCAGGGGGCGGTACCTTGCCGGGAATGCTCCGCAATTGACCATGCTCTCCGCCAACTCGAGGTAACGATGCGATGAGGGCGGCCGTATACGGATGTCTTGGGTTCTCGAAGAGATCGCGCGGCGTACCGGACTCCACCATTTGGCCACCATACATCACGATCACTCTGTCTGCTCTCTGGCTAACCAGCCCGAGGTCATGTGTTACGAATAGGATGGCCAAGCCCGCTTCCTCTCTGACTTTGGCGAGCAAATCCATAATTTGCGCCTGCGTCGTCGTGTCAAGAGACGAAGTGGGTTCGTCAGCCAAGAGCAGACTCGGATTGCCAGCAAGAGCTAATGCGATGCCAACTCTTTGATTCATACCTCCAGATAACTGATGAGGGTATAAAGTCATCGCCCTTTCTGGTTCGCGGAGTCCTACCTGGCGGAGCAACTCAACGGCGCGAGCGTAAGCAAGCGCGCCTCGGATCGACCTTCTCAAACTAAGCACTTCTTTGAGGTGAAATCCGATGGTGCGCACTGGGTTCAGCGTTCCGACTGGATCCTGGAAAACCATCGCCGTTTGAGCGGAGACGCGTCCTTGCGGGATTTCAGCCCCGCCGAGGAATAACTCGCCCGTCCGTTGCATGTAACCAGGAAGGAGCCCCATTATCGCCCGACAAGTAACACTCTTGCCGCTGCCGCTTTCGCCGACTAATGCGACCATCTCGGCTCGTTTGATATCAAACGAAAGCGATTGCACGATCGGCACGCTACGCCCGTTCTTGCCCAGTAGCACAGTCAAATTTCTGACCGACAGGCTTCCCGCAGTCACCGCCTTTTGCGCGCAGTGTGCAGGACTGTCTTTGCTACTCTGGCTCTCGGTCGAATCCAACTTGACGCCAGATTCGCATATTCCAGTACTTGCTGACATGACGTTTGACTAACGACGCACAGAGACTTGGCCGGGCCGGAAGCTCATATTCGCCACCGGATATGGCTTCCATTCGATATCCTCCCTTGCTCCATATAAAGCGGCCATCGTATGGAGCAAAATTGCCGGCGGGTCGTCTTGATCAAAAATATCAAACATCCGCGCAAGCGCGCGCTTGCGTTCATTGTTGTCCAAACTCGATTCTAATACCTTCCCCAGCTCATTGAACTCCTTATTTGACCACGCTTTCTCTTCTGCTTGGTAACTGCTCGCGTCTCCATAGCAGCGCCAAATTGTTGAAAGTGGATCTGGGAAAACCATCGGACACGAATCATTGTTCATACCGGTATTTGGCTGCTGATATACTTGGTCCCAGTTCTCTTTTATTTCGATATCGACGTTTATCCCAACCTGGTTCCACATTTCAACGAGCACTTGAGCCGTCGACAGCTCATTGGTATAATAACCACTCAGCATTCTATATGGGATGCGCTCTCCTTTGTAGGTTGAGGCAGCGAGTAATCGACGAGCTTGTTCGGGATCATACAGGGGCTTCGCACGCCCTTGGTCGTAAAGATCGCCAAAATACCTGAATTGCTCTCCGTTGGGAATGCTTGCTTTACCGCCCCAGAGGCCATTTACAAGTGCGTCCCGATCTATCGCCAATGACATTGCGCGCCTCAGATTTACGTCCTTGAGGATCGGATTATGCTCGATGTCAAAGTTCACATTGCGCAGCACCGCCGCATCACCACCAAGGACTTTGAACCCCTTGCTCGCTGATACGGTTTCTATCTGATCGGGAGTAAGATCGGTAATGATGTCGAAATCGCTGGCGAGAAGGCCTGCGATGCGAGCGGACAGTTCGGGCACCAAAATGAATTTGACCCCTGCGACCGTCGGCTTACCGCCCCAATATTCATCGTGTGCTTCAAGGCTGATGTAGTTTCGCTCCCTTACTTCAGCGACACGAAATGGCCCGGTGCCGATGGGCTTTAGCGCCCACTTGTCGAAGGAGCCGGCCGCTTCGTAAGCTTTTTTCGAGATGATTTGGCCGCCCCATGATGCCAGCCGCTTCTCAAAAACAGGGTCTGGAGCACTTGTAGTGATCTTTACTGTGAGATCGTCGATTGCAGCAGCCGACTGAAGCAATGGGAGGAACCGATTTTTCATCTGGAGACCAGGCGCCGCGTCGCCAAGGAGCCTATCACGGCCGTATGAAAACGCCACATCATCCGCCGTCATTACGCTTCCATCGTGAAATTTGACCCCTGACCGGAGCTTAGCGATATAGGTAGTGTCGTCCGTTCGCTGAATGCTCTCTGCCAGAGCGGGCTTCACGCCAAAGTCTCCAAAATAGTCGAGGGTTAGAAGCGAGTCATAGATGCTTTCCTCTATGCGGTAGGCGACGTTCGCTGCCGACTGGGAATGCATAGGCTCGAGGATTGGACGGAAGTCCTGGACGGCAATTTTAAGAGTTACGCGCGACGTGTCATTCGGGAATGCGCCCCTTGGCATTACTGCCGTCATCAAAGTCGCACCCGTTGCCTTCAAAATCGTTCGCCTAGATAGTGTGTGCAGCATCTGTTACGCTCCTCCTTGCTCAATCCGACTAGATTGCCCAAAATGTGAACAGCTCAGTGTGTTCGGCTTTCTGATGAAACAACGAACCCTGAAACCTGCTCGTGCCTTACGTTCCCTTTGACCGATCAACGCGGTAATTGCGGCCAATCTGGACAGCGCATCCGCATTTCACAATCACATTTATTTATGGTTTGATACATGGTTCTGCGGTAACGTTCAAACGTACCAGCATGTTGGTATTATAAACTATGAGTTCCCCATGAGTTTTTCAGATGCCACCTGACGATAAATTTCCCCCACTCAATTCGATTCGTGTCTTTCTTACGATTTCACGGGAGGGTACCGTCACTAAAGGTGCGGCGGCGCTGGGGATAACCCAGAGCGGAGCGAGCCGCCACCTTGCCGTGCTTGAAGACTATTTGGGCGGGCGGCTGTTCACACGTCGTGGACGAGAAATTGAGCTGACAGAACTCGGAAGGCTCTTTGGTCAAGCGACTGCCGATGCATTGGATACGATTGATTTTACAAGTCGACGAATGCGTCAGAAGGGCGATGCGTTGAATGGGCTTGTCGTTAGAACGTCCCTTCCCACGTTCGCCTACAGCACGTTGATCCCTAACCTCCAGGATTTTTGCAAACGACACGATGCCTCGGTTGATATTGTAACTTCACTTGCTCCACCGAAGGCAAACGATGTTTTCGACGTTTTAATCACTAGGGACCTGGACCTACGAGGCGCGACTGAGCAATGGCTTTTGGTGGAGGAGAATATCATTTGCGTTGGCTCCAGAGCACTCGTCCAGAATAAGTCACTTATTGACCTTCTCACGCACGCGCCGGTTATCTCGGTTACCTCACGACCTGACATATTGCCGAGATGGTCGAACGCACTTGGGTTGCCGCTCAATAAGTTTGCCAAAGGACCTCGCTACGATCATCACTTCCTGGCGATCCCGGCCGCAGTTACTGGGCAAGGACTGCTTATCGTACCGGAAATCCTTGTTGCGGATCTCGTCACACAAGAGATTCTGGATGTCGTGCCGAATTCGCGAGCGAAAAGCGGGATGCAATACCATGCATACAGCCTTGATAGAGGCGCCAACTTTGAATTGGCACGCTCTTTCTGCCGGTGGATGATCCGAACTTGTCGGACGGCAACCATGGCAGCAAACACGTAATTGCTGCATCTGCCATATTACATCAAAAAAAATCATGATGATGCGGCATTGGCTCATACTAGCAGTACGAGTTTATTGACGATTTCGCATTCCGCGGAAATATGTCCAGCAAGAAATGCCAGAGTCGAAATGGATCCATATCTGTTCACAGTTTTTTTAAACTCCGCCCCCTGTAATTTCAGCGGGCGAATGAGCTTGCAAGAACTCTCAGGCATCCCATCTCTTCGGCGACTTTCTGGCGTCATTCAAGAACGATCTCTATCGATACCAAATTGGAGTTGAGAGAAAAATGAACAACTCAAACGGAATACATCAGGTGCCAGGAAGTTCCCTGGGCCGCTGCGTTGGCCTGAGTGGAGGTGGTTTTGCGACGGTGGTGGCAACACCCACTAGTAGAGAAGGGAGCATGGCCAAGCAGATTGAAACCTGCCTCCAAAATCTGTCATCGCGGCTAAAAGACGCCAACTCAACTCGTGACAGAATTAATTCTGTAACGGTTATCTTTCCAACATTGAGCCAAAGCAATTATTCGACGCGGAGTGGATTGAGGACGATCCCACCGCTTAGCCTAAGCGTGCTTTTATCGAGAGCAGGCTGGCGTCCGGTATTGAAATTGCTGTGGCGGCATTAACACGAGAATGGCTGTGGCGAAGACAAGATAGCTAGTTATATTGAGGAAATAACAATGTCCCGAAAGATATTTGTCAATGGCACCTTTTACGATGAGGTGAATGCCACGGTCTCCGTAATGGATCGTGGATTTCTATTTGGCGACGGAATATATGAGGTATGCGCCGTCGTCAACGGTCGTCCAGTTGATAGAGAACGCCACATACAACGATTATTACGCTCTGCACAGGAAATTGAACTGGACCTGATATACAGTTCCGGAGACTTGCACGAGTTGATAGATAGTGTGATTCAGGAGAATCAGCTTCAGGAGGGCATTGTATATATTCAGATTTCGCGTGGAACTGCCGAAAGGGACTTCGTATTTCCACAAGGTATAGTTCAAACGACGGTAGCGTTCTCTCAACGAAAGGTATTGTGTTCCGGCATTCGCCTTGAGCGGGGAATATCAGCAATGACGGTCGCTGACTTAAGATGGAAACGCCGGGACATTAAATCCACCTCCCTCGTGGCGCAGGTCTTGCCAAAGCTGGCAGCATCCCGTGCAGGTTGTGATGAGGCTATCCTTCATGACGATGGCCTCGTTACGGAAGGTGCGTCCACAACCGTTTTCATAGTGAATGGAGACGGGGCCCTCATTACGCGGCCGCTGAGCAATGAGGTTCTTCCGAGCATTACACGTCGAGCCATTCTCGATCTCTGTGACTGTGGCAACTTACCGGTGATTGAGCGGACGTTTACTGTTGGTGAACTGCTGGCCGCTTCGGAAGTGTTCTTGGTCGGCGCAACTTTTTTTGTTGTCCCGGTAACAAGGATTGATGGGACTGTTGTCGGCGACGGAAAAAGAGGAGAAGTTACTACGGCGCTGCAGAAACGATACATTGACTTGGCATGCGACCCGTGCGGCCCATTCGCGTGACGCTTTCATCACCAATGTTGTTTCTGTCAAGCCGAACTGGAGGTGGAAGAGCTCCTCAGAGATCCGCTGCATTCCTCATACAAATCTTCATTCGCCTCCCAAGCGTCGGCTAAAAGCTACAGTGGAGCAATGTCGATCTGAAATAGCAATTCGGTCCAAAATTTGGCGTCTGAAGCCTGCGTCGTTGCCGCATGCGAGCCCTGACCAGCTACACCTTGATTGATTTTGACCGGACTAGTCTGAGCGGGGATCCGAAGATCCATTTCATAAAAAGGTTCATCAACCAGCCTGTAACAACGGGTGAAATTCACGGGCCCGTAGACGACAGCGCGTTCGAGAAGCGCGTCAGCAAGGGATTGTTCGCCTTGCACTGGAATGCGCACGGCCACCGGTACGGCATCCCAAGAAGCGTCGATGACTTTCTTGAAGCTGTGAGACAGTAGTAGCGAATGGCTCAAGAACCATGCTCGTGTCGGTCAAGGAGCGATATCCCAATCTAATCGCAATAAATATACAGTGACTGACGATATACTGGCGTTACGGCTCGCCGCTTGAGGGCGAGAAGACGAGGTGGAAATCAAGCTACGTCTCAAAAGAAGCGAGCAGATCCGCTTTGATAGCCTAAGTTTATTCGAGATCGATAATTCGGGAGCCCTGGAGGTTGCAGGTGAGCTGTCAGTTGACGTCATCTCGCGAAGAACGTGAACTAGGTAATCGACAACCTCAATGCGCGCCATGCATCGGAACCGTCAGTCTTGGAGCATGGCGACCGCCGTCTGGCAGTCATGCCGGTAGCAGAGCAGCTATAATGTCTCAGCAAATCCGCCTATAAAGTGGCCGACTTGTAATACAGCGTGCTTTGTGGTCCGCCAGAAGTTCCGATTTTGGGGGGATCAAGCCTTTCCATCGTCATCGCCGTTACCGCCACCGGCCGGTACCATAACATGCGCTATAACGGCGTCCTTCCAAAGCCAGAGCTCCTCATGGGCAGACAGCGCCTCGGCTCTGGCTTCTACATATCGTGTTGCGACCTCAACGAAGACTCTGTCTCCGAATTTGGTGCGAAATGATGAAATTTGGTCAAGGTTGAAAAGCAAAGTGACGGCATCTCCGTCTTCGACGACGGCGATCCCAAATTCCGGCCGATCCGAATTGGCGGCGGGCGTTGGCCGCAAGGTGCCCACCTATCTCAGGAACCTTTTTTCGTCAGTCTTGACTTGGTCCATCTTCTGAAGCCGGAAGATCTCTTCCACGGGCAAGATGTCTTTGTGGACGTTCTGTACGCCGCCATCGGCGATGATCCGCCGGAAAGCATCCTGCATCGCTGTGGTCGCGGCGCGGATACCATAATTTCCGTAGATCGTCATTTTGATGTTGCCGAGCGCGCGGATGCGCGTGGCGTCGAGTTCCGGATAAGCGTTGGGAACGATGACCAGCGGAACGGGCCCGTTCCAAGCGCGCGAGAAGCTCTCGATTTCGGTCGGATCCTTTTGCTTGGAGTGAATCAGGATCATGTCCGCACCGGCCTCGGCATAGGCCATGCCGCGCTTCAGCGCCTCGTCTTCGCCGAGGCCTGCAATCAGGGCCTCGGTGCGGGCAATGACGAGGAAATCCGGATCGCTGCGGGTGGCGACCGCAGCTTCAACCTTGCCCTGGAATTCCTCGATCCGCAGTAATTCCTGACGGCCGTCGGCGGCAAGGCTGGTGACTTTGGGAAAAGTCTTGTCCTCGATTACCACGGCGGCCGTGCCCGCCTTTTCGTATTCGCGGATGGCATGGATGACGTTCAAGGCGTTGCCGTAGCCCGTGTCGATATCGGCAACGATCGGCAGCGAGGACTGAGCGGCGATCGCCCGCAGCATATCGAGATGCTGGGTCATCGTGATCAGGCTCATATCGGCAAGACCGTAAAGCGCCGAAAGCTCGAAGCCGGAGGCCCAGATGCCGTCAAAACCGGCTTCTTCGGCGAGAATTGCCGAAAGCGGGCTATGGGCGGCCATGATGTGGACGAGGCCGCGTTCGGCCATGCGATCACGCAGTTGCTTTGCTTTGCTCATAAATCTTCTCACTTTCGGATAGGGCTTCGCAGGCGGCAAGGATGCGGCCGCAGGCGTGCTGCAGCTCTTCGACCGACGCGGCGTAGGAAATGCGGATATAGGGCGACGCCATGAAGCCGCTGCCCGGCACAACGGCGACGCCGAAATGCTCCAGCAGATACATGGCAAAATCCATGTCGGTGTCGATCACCTTGCCCTTAGCGGTGATCTTGCCGATCACGCCGGCGCAATTGACGAAGACATAGAAGGCGCCGTCGGGGGTGCGGCATTTGAGTCCTTGAGCCTCGTTGATCTTCTCGACCACGAGATCGCGCCGCTTGCGAAATTCTGACAAAAAGTCGCCGAGATAGTCCTGATCGCCTGCAATCGCTTCGATCGCCGCATATTGCGAGATCGAGCTGGTGTGGGACGAGGTCTGCCCCTGGATCGTGTTCATCGCCTTGATCAGATCCTTCGGCCCGGCGCCATAGCCGAGGCGCCATCCGGTCATGGCGCTGGATTTGGAAACACCGTTGACGGTCAGCGTCCGATCGATGAGGTCCGGCGCGGCCTCGGCCATCGTGGCGAATGGCACGCCGTAAACGAGTTTCTCATAGATATCGTCAGCAAGCACGTGCACCTGACTGTAGCGACGAAGAACACCGGCGAGCGCAGCAAGCTCGGCCTTGGAATAGACCGCACCGGTCGGATTGTTCGGTGAATTCAGCATCAGCCACTTGGTGCGCGGCGTGATCGCCGCCTCCAGATCTTCCGCCTTCAGTTTGAAGCCGAAACGTTCGTGGCAGGCAACGAGAACCGGCTCGCCGCCGGCAAGCCGCACCATGTCGGGATAGGACACCCAGCAGGGTGTCGGGATGATGACCTCGTCGCCCGGATCGAGACTGGCGAAGAGCGCATTGAAGACCACCTGCTTGGCGCCGCAGCCGACGGTGATCGCGTCGATGTCGTAGTCGAGGCCGTTGTCGTCGAGCAGCTTCTGACGGATCGCCTCGCGCAACGGCTTGACGCCGGCGACCGGCGTGTAGCGTGTCCTGCCGTTGCGAATGGCGGCGATACCTGCATTGCGAACCGCTTCCGGGGTGTCAAAATCCGGTTCGCCCTGGCTGAGCGTAATGACATCGATGCCCTTTTCCTTCAGGGCAGCGGCGGCGGCTGTCATGGCCTTGGTTTGGGAGGGACGGACGGCTTGTAGTCTTTTGGCGATGAGTGACAATGCAACTCTCCTCGAAACACGGGTTTGAACCAAGACTAGCCAAGGTAATCGCAACTCGCCAATTGCGGCATCGCACAAAACGAGCCTAGCGATCGCATTTCCCGATGCAATCAGAAGCGCGACCTATTTCGCTGGGACGCCTTCCTCCGTCATTTTGCGGCAAAGCCGCGTCAACCATCGGCAGAAGGCGCGGGCGACATCCGGGTTGTCGCTGCGATCGATCGCATAGGCACGGTACTGCATGCCGCTTGGCGCGCGTGACCCGGCAAGCACTTCCAGCAGGCCCTGCCGGATCAGCTCCGCCACCACAATATGCGGCGTCACCAGCAGGCTCTGTCCGGTCGTTACCGCCGGCAGGGCGAGATAGTGATGATCGTAGCGCGCACCTGATAGGATGTCCGATGTTTTCAGCTCCATTCCGCGCAGCCAGGTCGGCAGAATATCGGGCCGCGAGGTTACGGCGATGACAGGCGTGGTCCGCAAAGCCGTCAGCCCCCGTCTGCGGACACAGTCTGGCGCGCCAACACAGACGAGTTGCTCGTCATAGACGTCCCAGCGGTCGGCGGGCTCGGACAACAACAGGTCTCGGGTCAACAGCACGTCGAAGCTGTCGGTCGAAGAGGGTGCCGATAGAGTGCTGATCACGTCGACCGTGACGCCGCTCATTTCTTTCGAAAATTCGCGTAAATTGGGGATGAGCACCGTATAGGCGAAAGTAGCCAAAGACGTGCGCACCACGAGGCGATTGGCGTCCTTCCTGTCGCTGCGACGCATCCGCTTTGCGGTGAAGAGGATCGTATCGAGCGGCTCGGCCACGGCATCGGCGAACAGTCGTCCGAAGTCGGTCAGTTGGCTCTGGCGGCCGCGCCGCTCGATCAGCTTCGCCCCGAAATACTCCTCCAGCACCGCAAGGTGGCGGCTGACGGAACTCTGGGTAATGCCGAGTGTCTTCGAAGCCCGCGTGACGCTGTTGTCTCGTGCGATCTGCACGAAGGCCCGCACCGCATTGAATGAAAGACCCTTTTCCTCTGCCAACCCTGTCTCCTGGTACGACTAGCGAACCACTAAGATTCGCATCCACGTTATCGCATTATTCGATGATTGTCATCTGTCCGTACCAGCGCCAGCGGCTTTGCTTCGGAGTTGAGAATCGCCTCGGGCAATCCCGATGAGGTGTGCCGGTATTCGACCCGGACTATCTGTTAGTCGGCGGAGACTAAGGCAGAGATGCGATTGCAGCGAGTTCTCCCGCTGCCCGACACATCGGACAGATTTACATCCCTGATAATGCGCTGGTTACCGGGTTAATTGACTTTCTTAGCCAACAGGTTTGGTGCAGTCCGGGTTCTATCCTCACGGGGCATTGCTCTGGAGCCGGCCAACATTGGAGTTCATATTATCAAGCCGTATCCGGAATAGCCAGTTCGATGCCGGTACGGCTTAGAAGCTCAGCAAACGGCGATACTGGAAACCGGTCTGTCGCAATCGTTAGGTCCTGACTGATTGGGTAGGTTTGCACTGCAGCTCGCTTACCGAATTTGCTGCTATCTGCCAAAATCACCAACTTGCCGGCTCGCCTTAGAACCAATCGCCGCAGATTGGCTTCGTCCTCATCAAAATCCATCCATCCGAGTTCCGCGTCGCATGCTCCGATGCCGACAAGCGCAAGATCAAAGGCAAAGCGGTCGATGTAGTTCACAGTATCCTGACCGCCCGTGGAGTTGTCGCTCTTTCGAAGAATCCCCGGGGCAAGGCGGATATGTATTTCGGGCGAACGAGACAAGTTCATCGCAATATCCAGCGAGTTCGTGGTGACTGTGAGGTTGGTTCGACCAATCAAGTGACGAGCGCAAGCCGACTGCGTCGAACCTGAGTCAATAAAAATCGACATTCCATCTTTAACCAGGTCGGCCGCGACCAAACCGAGGCGGGTCTTTGCGCGGACCTGGACACGCGCACGCTCGGCGAGGGGCGGTTCCTGATGGACATGAAAAGGGATTGCGCCTCCGTGGATTCGACGCAGGAGCCCCCGCCCCTCAAGTTCCGTCAGATCCCTCCTAACGGTCTCCGTGCTTACATCCAACGCACGTGCAATCGCTTCAACCCGCACACGGCCATTTGCCGCGAGCTGCCGCCGAATCTCATCTTGTCGGTAGTTTGTGGACATTGTGGCATTTTCTTAATTCATACCACGAAATCACACAATGGCCATTCCGCAGGTCCTCGGAGCGATTACGCGCAACGGCCACCCGCAGACCTGAGGCCGGCTTCCCTCAAGTGAGCGATGAATTGTCTCAAATGGGGATTGACATGCTGACTGAAATGTTGGAAATGTTGGAAATGTTGTTTTAAATCGTTAGTGGCCACTTCGGCTTAATCCCTCCCACGAATTGGAAGCCAATGTTCGACTACGGCATGTTTAAGTTTTCTTCGAAGGAGGAGGTGATCGAGAAGTCGATCGCCTACTGGAATCCCGGAAAGACCAAGTTCTGGAGGGATTCAGGCATCGATCTCGTCATCGACAAACGGGAAGGCTACGTCATCCATGATATGGACGGGAAGCGCTTGATCGATCTTCACATCAATGGCGGTACCTTCAATTTTGGCCATCGCAACACTGAACTGATTGATACGCTGAAGATCGCGCTCGACCATTTTGACATCGGCAATCATTGGTTCCCGTCTGTCGCTCGTACGGCGTTGGCGGAGGCGCTTGTGAAGGTCTGTCCGGGTTTTGACTATGCCTTCTTTACGCCAGGCGGTGCGGAAGCGATAGATGTGGCAATCAAATCGGCCCGTTATGCTACCCAACGACGCAAGATAATATCGATCATCAAAGGTTATCACGGTCATTCCGGTCTCTCGATGGCGACTGGGGATGCGCGCTTTTCAAAGATATTCCTGTCGGATCGGCCCGACGAGTTCATCCAAGTGCCATTCAACGATCTTGCAGCGATGGAACGCGCCCTGTCGTCGCGAGATATCGCAGCTGTGATTTTGGAGACGATTCCCGCCACCTACGGCTTTCCCATGCCGCATGACGGGTACAATCAGTCGGTTAAGGCGCTGTGCGAACAATATGGGGCACTCTACATCGCGGACGAAGTCCAGACCGGCCTGCTGCGCACCGGGGAGATGTGGGGTTGGCAGTCCTACGGCGTGCAGCCTGACATCTTTGTCAACGCAAAGGGGATCAGTGGTGGCATCTATCCATTCGCCATCACCATGCTCACCAAGCGAACTGGTGCTTGGATGGAAGAGGACGGCGCAGCACATATTTCAACATCGGGGGGTGCTGAGCCCGGCTGTTTCGTCGCTTTGAAGGTACTCGAAATTCTGAAGCGGCCCGAAGTCCGCGCGAATGTCCAATATCTCACCCGGTATTTCGGGGATGCTTTCCGAGACATGGTCCAAAGTGATGGCGACGTTATCGTGGGTCTGCGTCAAAAGGGAGTGGTCATGGGAGTGGAGTTCGCTCATCCTGAAGGCGCGGTTCACGCCTCACGCGCGCTCTACGAAAATGGTGTTTGGGCGATCTTCTCGTCTCTCGACAAGCGCGTTCTGCAATTCAAGCCCGGCGTGCTGATGTCATACGCCCTGGCAGAAGAGGTCGTGGATCGGTTTCGCGTCGCCCTTCCACGCATGCGCGAGCTCATCGCGCAGGCCCCCTCCGTGCGTTCCGCCGCTTAGGTGATCAATGGCTACCGAGACAGCAAAGCTGAATTTTACATCACATAGCGACACTCACGGCGCGATGCTCGATCGCGCCAGATGGGCCGCGACGACATTCGCCCGATACGACCGAGCGGCGACATTGAAGATCGCCAGAGCCGTGGCGCAAGCTGCGCACAGCCAGGCAGCGCGCTACGCTGAATGGGCGGTAAGGGAAACCGGCTTCGGAGTTGTCGGACACAAGCGCCTGAAGAACGAGTTGTGCTCCCTTGGAATATTCGAGACGCACAAGAACACGGATTGGACTGGCCCAACGATCGACCGTGATCGCAAATTGGTTCGTATCGGCCGACCTGCTGGCGTCATTCTCGCGCTGACACCATCGACAAATCCGGTCGCAACCGTGTTTTTCAAGACGATCCTTGCCCTTCTCACCCGCAACGCGATCATCATTTGCCCGCACCCTGCTGCAAAAGCGTGCTGTGCCGATGCAGCCGACCTGCTTGCGGCCGAAGCGGTGAAGGCGGGTGCCCCCGATGGAGTAATCCAGGTTGTGCGGGAGCCCTCAATTCCAGCTCTCGAAGGTCTGATGGGCGATGAACGCGTCGATCTCGTCGTCGCGACGGGTGGCCCCGCGGTCGTTCGTGCCGCATATCGCTCCGGCACCCCAGCGCTGGGTGTAGGACCGGGGAACGGACCGGTTTACGTGGACTCTAGCGCGGATCTTACGGCTGCGGCAGCGCGGATTGTTGAAAGCAAGTCGTTCGACAATTCTATCCTGTGCACCAACGAATCGGTGGTGCTCGCTGAGAACGCCATCGCCGATCAGCTTCTCAACACACTGCGGGCGGCTGGAGCGCATGTTTGCTCTCCCGGCGAGCGCGAGAGCCTGCGTGCCTTCCTTTGGAGCGACAAGGGTTTCAATGTCGGCGCCATCGGCAAGGATGCCGCGGTCATCGCCAGAGCCTGCGGCTTTACGATCGCTGGCGATGCCAAGATCCTGCTAGTGCCTATCGATCGACTTCTGCCCGAGGAGCATTTCACACGCGAGAAACTCTGTCCGGTTCTCGGGTTCGCGCCTGTGGGTGGAGTGGATGAAGCAATTCGTGCCGCTCGCTCGATGACCCGCAAATCTGGAGGTGGCCATTCGGCGGCGATCCACTCTCAGAATGAAACGACGATTATGACCTATGCCGCAGCGGTGTCCGCCCTTCGCACGGTTGTGAATGCGCCTTGCTCTCAGGGCGCCGCCGGTTTCGGTACCAATCTGGGCCCGACGATGACGATCGGGACAGGTTTCATGGGCGGCAGCGCGCTTGGCGAAAATCTCACGCCGGCTTCGCTCATGAACTGGAGCAGCATTGCGTACCCGACCGATGAGCGTGTGCCCTTCGGCAATTTTGAGGGTCTGACGCCGTGGCAGACGCCAAATTCAATAGTCTCAGTCCCGTCGCAGCTCGCAAGATCCGTGCCTGCACTCGACGAACTGGCGCTCCTGCGTGAACAGATCCGCTCTCTCGTCCGCGACGAGCTCAAATCAGCACTAGGTCGGACATAAACCATGGTAAAACTGCGCTCCTTTATATTCATCGATCAGTTGCAGCCGCAGACCATGTGTTTCATGGGCTCGTGGGTTCGCGGCTCCCTGCCGCGAACCAATATGGCTGCTCAAATCATTGAGGTAGCTCCCGGTCTCGACATCGAGGCTTTGACCGATGTGGCGCTGAAGGAAGCCGAGGTACAGGCCGGCATTCTCGTCGTGGAGCGCCAGTTCGGCTATTTGGAGATCCACTCGCGATCGACCGCCGCAGTGCGAGCGGCCGGCGCGGCAGTGCTCAGAGATATTCAGGTGTCGAGCGATCAAGCCATGAAACCAAAGGTTCTGGCGTCGCGCATCGTAACGCGCCTCGATCCGCTGCACGCATTCCTGATCAACCGAAACAAGGGCGGTTCCATGGCCCTTGCCGGCGAGACGCTGTTCGTCCTGGAGATGGAACCGGCGGCCTACGCAATTCTGGCCACCAACGAGGCCGAGAAAGCAGCCGACATCAAGGTTATCGATTTCCGCATGATCGGGGCCACCGGACGGGTGTATCTGTCTGGCACCGAGGCAAGTGTGCAGGCGGCGGCATCGGCCGCGCAAGCGGCCCTGGAGATCGCGTAATGGGCGCGATCGATCCCAATCTCCTTCGGCAACTTGTCAGCGAAGCTGTCCGCGAGGCACTCGCTGACCGGGGTTCCACGAGTCCGGAAGTGGTATCGATCGCGACCGACGCCGATCTACAGCGCTTGGTCAGCCGAGTCGTTACCTTGATGGAGAATCCCATTACAGCTGCGCAACTAAGCTCCGGAAAAATTGCGTTCAAACTGGATCTCGATCGCAGCGACGGCCCGGCTGCCCGATCCGAGCCGGCCGCCACGAACGAAACGTCACCGCTCTCCGGAATTGTCGGTGAGAAGATCATCAATGGCGCCGCTCACGGGAAACAGCTGGTGCTTGGCCCCGACGCCGTCGTCACGCCGATTGCTCGTGACCGTGCCCGCGAACGCGGCATATCCCTGATCCGGAGTCAAACATGTTGAAGGCAACGGTTGTCGGAAGCGTCTGGTCCACAAAGCGCCTCGATGAAATCCCCGCAGGCTCGATACTGGAGGTTGAAGTCGACGCCGGGGCTCGTCTGCTCGCATTCGACCCGCTTGGCTGCGGGGCGGGGGAACGCGTTATCATCGCCACCGGTTCGGTCGCCGCTGGGTGGTTCAAAGGAGCAAACCCACCGATCGATGCACTCATCATCGGCTCCATAGACGAAGAAACTGCATCCGAGATCTAACGTGACGTGTCGGTTGCCATGTCAACCGGCGGACGCCTTCACAACAATTCAAACCAAGCAAAGGACTGGAGAACAGCATGTCGAACGCAATTGGAATGATCGAAACAAAGGGATACGTCGCAGCCCTCGCCGCCGCGGACGCGATGGTGAAGGCCGCTAACGTTTCCATCGTGGGCCGCGAGGAAGTCGGCGACGGGCTTGTCGCCGTTATCATCAATGGTGACGTGGGCGCCGTGAAGGCCGCGACAGAAGCCGGGGCCGAGGTTGCAGGTCAGGTCGGGACGGTGGTTTCCGTTCACGTAATTCCACGCCCGCATGCGGACGTGACGAAGTTCTTCGCCACGCCCACGAAATAGACTGGGGTAAAGCCGTGAAAACGCCACGCACGACCACTGAGGCTACCCGACCTAGAAACGACGCTTCGAAGCCGCCGGCTCCCGTGCGAGGTGGCGACCTGCGCGTCTATCTCATGCTGGAGAATCTACAGCCGCAGTTCGCCGCGTATTTGGGTACTCCAACACGTGCTCGCGGCTATCCAGCCCTTGCCGGACAGCACTCCCTGATCCTAGAAGTCGCTCCTGGCCTTATGATTGAGCGCGTGATCGATCTCGCGCTTAAGCAGGATCCAGAGCTCGAGCCCGGGATTCTTTTCGTCGAACGCCAATTCGGAGTTCTCGAGATCCACGGCGATGACGGTGCAAGGTTGGAGCGGGCGGGACAGGCAATTCTCAGCGGCCTGGGACTCTTGGCCGAGCAACAACTGCGGCCGCGTGTTCTCTATACGGACAAAATCGAAAATATAGCGGACCAGCACGCGATTATTATCAATCGAAATCGACAGGCTTCAATGGCTCTGCCGGGTGAAACGTTGCTCGTCTTCGAAATGGTTCCGGCGCTCTTCGCGACGCTGGCGGCGAACGAGGCAGAAAAGGTCAGCCCCGGACTGACCCTCGTGGACGTTCAGATGATCGGAGCGGCGGGCCGAGTTTATATGTCGGGTAAACCCGATGATGTGGACCGAGCTCTACTGCATATCGAAACAGTATTATCTCATGTTAAAGGTCGCGACCACAGTTAACGGCACAATAGTAACTGACGTAGCTCAGTAGTCTTCTGAAAGCATGCGGGAAGCTCTCAGTTCGTGCTCAGCGAAAGGGAATATCATGTCTGAAGCTGGACTAGAATATACAGAGCAAGTTCTGGAGGATATGATTGAGAAAGTGCGTAACCTCATTCCTGGTTACGGATTTTCTTCCGACACGGAAGTGGTTCTCTTGAATATATCGGAGAACGCGACCTTTCAGATAGGCAGCGGAGACGGCCGCGCAATCCTGCGTGTGCATCGTCAGGGTTATCATACGTTCGACGAGATATCCTCTGAACTCTCATGGATGGACGACATCCGTAGGTCCGGAATTGTTGAAGTGCCGTCAACCGTCCCCGATGAGCGTGGCACCACAATTCAAACGCTCCTAGCCGGACGCGGCATTCCCGCCCGTCACGCTGTCATGTTCTCCTATTTGCCCGGCAAATCACCGTCGCCGGAGGAGAACCTCGCACACTGGTTTGAAGTATTAGGCGAGGTCACTGCCCGGCTGCACCGGCATTCAATGAACTGGATTCCTCCCAAGGGGTTCGTGCGTCATACCTGGGATGCTGACGCTATGCACGGTCAGCGAAATCTCTGGGGTGCATGGCAAAACGGCATTGGTCTTCATAATGACGGCAAAGCTACTGTCGGTTTGGCTGTCGATAAGGTTCACCGCGCTCTGCTAGACTATGGCCAAGGCGCCGACCGTTTCGGACTCGTACATGCCGATTTGCGGCTCGCAAATCTGTTGGTCGATGGCGATCGACTCAAGGTCATTGATTTCGATGATAGTGGCTTCACTTGGTATATGTATGATTTTGCTGCCGCCGTCTCTTTTATCGAACATCTTCCGAGCATCCCTGAACTGAGAGACGCCTGGATTGAGGGATACTCCAAAGCTGGTCACATCACGTCTCAGGATCGCGCGGCTATATCCACGCTGGTTCTCGCGCGGCGCATATTGCTGATGGCGTGGCTCGCCTCTCACCGTGAAATACCGCTCGCGAAGGAAATTGGCGTCACATTCACCGAGCAAACTGTCGCCCTGTCTGAACTGTATCTTCGCGATCGGTTCATGAGCGATTGAGCGAGCCTATCGAACGCGTTGGGATACTCAAAAATGTTGGACTTTGTCGGTTCGGTAGCGCTTCTTCTTTGGGGGCTTCGCATGGTGAAGACCGGCGTGGCCCGGGCGTTTGGAGCACAGCTTCGCCGCTGGATCGCGGCAGGCACTCGCAATCGAATACTGGCCTTTTGCGTCGGATTTGTCGCCACCATGGCCTTACAGAGCAGCACGGCCACAGCTTTGATGACGGCTGCGTTCGCCGGCAGTGGCCTCATGAATTCGGCGATGGCTCAGGCAATCATGCTCGGCGCTAATGTCGGCACCAGCTTGGTCTCCCGTATCCTCGCCTTCGACATTCACTGGCTGGCACCGCTACTGATCACGGCGGGCGTCATCTTGTTCACGATCAGCGAAGCCGAGCCGCGCAAGGCAATCGCACGCGCTGCCATCGGCCTCGGCCTGATGCTGTTGTCGTTACACCTGCTTGGCCAGGCAACGGAGCCCATGCGGCATTCACAGGTCCTGCTCGCCTTGATGGCATCCCTCGACGCCGTGCCGGTGGTTGCAGTTATCGTTGCAACCGTACTGGCGATTGCTTCATCATCCAGTCTCATGGTGGTCCTTCTTACCATGTCTCTGGCTGCCAATGGGACCGTTGGACCCGCTCTTAGCGTCGCTCTTGTGCTCGGCGCCAATCTCGGCGGCGCTGTGCCGCCGGTAATTGCCACCCTTGGGCACGGACCATTCGCGCGGCGCGTTACCGTCGGCAATTTCTTTGTCCGTGCTATGGGGAGTGGCATTGTGCTGCTCTTTGCCGAACAGGCGGCTTCCGGCCTCATGGCCATTGATAGTACGCCCGCTCAGCTTGTCGTGGACGCCCACATCGCCTTCAATCTGTTGCTCTCTGCGATCATGCTGCCGCTGCTCGGCCCCTTTTCATCCCTCATGCGTCGTATCTTGCCGGAAGGCTCAATACCCGATGACGGCCCTCGTCATCTCGACGCCGGCATCCTGGACAAGCCGACCATGGCGCTCGCGGCTGCGGCGCGGGAGACGCTGCGCATGGGTGATTGTGTAGCTTCTATGCTCGAAAGCAACCTGCAGGCCTTGCAAATGAACGATACAAAGCGGTGCGCCTCCATTGCCGCCATGGACGACGAAGTAGACAGGCTCAACAGTGCAGTGAAACTCTATCTTGCGAAGCTAAGCCGCACCGCCCTTGTCGACAAGGATGAGAGGCGCTCGGCTGAGATCGTCTCCTATGCCACCAATCTCGAGCACATCGGTGACATCATCGACAAGAGTTTGCGTGAACTGGTCGAGAAAAAGATCAAGCATCATCTAACGTTTTCGGACGAGGGCTTGGCCGAGATCGAGCAGTTTTATGGAGTGACGATTGAGAACCTGAGGATTGCGCAGAGCGTCCTCGTCTCTGGCGACGAGCAGCTTGCGCGCAAACTGGTCGAGGCAAAACTCGAAATCCGTCATCTCGAGGAGAGCTCTGCCGCCAACCACATGACCCGCTTGCGCTACGGCAAGATCGCGAGCATGCAGACGTCATCGCTTCACCTAGATATCCTGCGAGACCTCAAGCGCATCAACGCTCATATTGCGGCGATCGCGTATCCCATCCTCAAGCAAACCGGCGCGCTCAGGGACTCTCGCCTGGTTGAAAACAATGGCTGACGCTGAGGTTAGCAGCGGGCTACCACTGATCCTTCGGGTTGATGCTTGCGGGCCAATTCGATTGCGCCCGGTTGGTTCCCAACCGAACCTAACCAGGCACTTGCAGACGATCCAAAGATCCAGGTTTTTGTCAACATCCGTATTCCGTTGCAGCGGTGGGGTCGACCGAAAGAACTCGCGCCGGCAGCACTTTTTCTTGCCTCGCCCGCGGCAAGTTTGTAAACGCTCATTTCCCTGCACGTTGACGCCCGCGATTTCGACGGATCGCTTTCGTATACGGCATCTGGCCTGATCAGGCAGTGGCGGTTTTGGTGAAGTTGAAGGGCATCAGGTCTTCAATATCAGCGTCGACAGCGCGTTGAGGTAATACCGTCAGGGCGTGGCGCAACCATGCTAACGGCTCGACGCCACAGGCGCGGCAGGTCAGCATCAGGCTGTAGACAACGGCGCTGGCCTTGGCTCCGTCGACGGTATCGCTGAACAACCAAGATTTCCGGCCAGTTGCAAAGATTCTGATGTCGCGCTCCAGAAGGTTGTTGTCGATCGGCATCCTGCCATCTTCCGTGTAGCGCGTCAGATAATCCCACTGGTTCAGAGTGTAGGATACGGCGTCACCGAGCTTGCTGTCGGGCAAGACCTTTGGGGCGATTTCGTCGAGCCATTCCTTGAGAGCATTGAGGATGGGGACACTGTGTTGCTGGCGGAACCGGCGAATGCTGTCAGTCTGCATCTCTCCGTCTTCCGGCTTTTTGTCCCGCGCCTGCCTTTCAACCCGGTAGAGCTGTTCGAAGAACCGGAGAGCCTGCTCCGGCGGTCCGCCACCTTTCTTTCTCGCCTTGAGGGCATCAACAAAGCGCCGTCTGGAATGGGCCATGCATCCAAGATGGGTTGCCCCCACCAGCGTGCGCCAGGCGGTGTAGCCATCGCTCATCAGTATGCCGCGGTAATCACCGAGAAAGGCCTGCGGGTATATTTGACCGCGGCCCGGCTGATAATCGAGAAGCACGATCGGCTCGTCACTGTCCTCGCCACTCCGATAGGCCCACATATACGATGTGTCGGTGGCCTCTCTGTCCTTTTCCTTCAGCACCTGGACCGTCGTCTCGTCGCCGTGGATGAGGGATTGCGATCGAAGCCGCAGTTTCAGCGCGTCATAGATGCGATGCAGATGCTTCTCGCTCGACCCGATCACCCAGTGACCCAGAGCGCCTCTGCTGACAGGAACACCGGCACGTTCGAATGTTTGCGCTAAGCGGTAGAGCGGCGTGCCATCGACATATTTGTGAACAAGAGCAAAGGCCAGCGTCGAGGCCGTAGCGATGCTGCCCGGCAAGGGCTGCGTCGGCATCGGCGCGGTCACAACAGGCGTGTTGATCCCGGTGCGGTCGCAATGACGGCAAGCATATTTGAAGCGCACATTCTGTAAGACCTTCGCCTTCACCTCGATATGAAGTTGCTCCGTAATGGCCTCGCCCATGCGATGCATCTGGCCATAACAGCAAGGACAAGCCTTCTGATCGTCGGGAAGGTCATACTCGACGCGCTCGCGCGGCAGGTTTTCCGGCAGCGGTCTGCGGCCGCGCTTCTTTCCCGTCGTACTTTCGACGGATGGCAAACCTGTGTCCGGAAGGTCGACGACATCGTTCTCTTGGCTGTCGGCTTCATCCTCATCCGCAGCCTGTTCGGCTTCATTGAACATGCGATCAACGTGTTTTTCGCTACGAGGTGCAAATCGATGCAGTCGCGCAAGCGCCAGCTCTTCCTCGAGTTTGATGACGCGCTGCGAAAGCGCGTCCTTCTCGGCTTTCAGCACTGCGATTTCGGCAGCATTGGCCGCCAACTGCGCCATCAGCTCTGCAACGCTCGGTTCGCCGGTTCGATTCATCGTAGTTTTGAATCTGAACCGTCCCGCCGCGTCAACCGCAGAATTCGCCGCCGCTACCCAGCAACCTGATACTGCCGCACCGGGTGGCGGACCATCGCATCGATATCGATGCCGTCGAGTAGCCAGTGTAATTGCTCGGTCGTTAGCGTGACCACCGCCTCCTGACGGCGGGGCCACCGGAACTTGTCCTCGGTCAACCGCTTCAGGACCAGCACAAAGCCCGAGCGGTCGAAGAACAGGAGCTTCATCCGGTCACGACGGCGATTGCAGAAGGCAAAAACCGCAGGAGCAAACGGGTCCAACGCCATCGTCTCTTGGACCAGAACTGCAAGGCTGTTGATGCCGGCCCGAAAGTCGATCGGTTCACGATGCAGGTAGACCTTGATATCAGCGCCCAGTCTGAACATCACCCAACGCTCCAATTATGGCTGCCAACGCGTCCAAATCACCGCATTCCAGGGTCAGATGCACACCGTTCGGCAGTGACGCGCTCACCTTGGCTGGGGAGACCGAAGGGCCCAGCCTCTCGGATTTTGTAAGCAGCTCGTCAGGCCTATCCAACGCGCTGTTCTGTATTGGCAGGCTACGATCCGGGCTTACCTGAACTGGAATAAACGCCGACATCGACGATGGCGGCAGAGGACGGACCTCCTTCGCCTTCTTTATCCATTTCCGAAGGAGGTTGGCGTTGACCCCGTGTTCAAGCGCGAGGCGCGATACCGAGACGCCCGGTTCAAGGCACGCTGCCACAAGGCGGTCTCTTGAGCAGAGGTCATATCGACGTCGTCCGTCACGGCCCACAAGCCTCACACGCAGCTTTTGATCATCTTCTTCCATGATTTGGTGTCCACCTATTTTGGTGGACACCTCATGCATCAGAGCACTCAACGGCAAAAGGTGCAGGGAAATGCGCGGTTACGCAAGTTTTGTCAACGGCGTGACAATAACGGATCACGTGACAGAATTAGGTTCAAAAAATCGACCCCCATCGCGCTTTATCAGCGAGACCGAAGATTTAAAGTTTCTTGCATGCCCATCCGAAGAAAGTGACTGCCGCCGAGTTCTTCGAAGACTGCCACGTTGCCTTGGGAGGCTACGGGAGCTTCACCCGATTCACGCCTGAGGTGTCAGCGGCTGTCATTAACTGCCGCCGATGTCCTGCGGAGGAAGGTGGAGATCCTAACGCGCTGCTCGGTGCAGTGGGCGACACCTCCGAAGCGGTTGGAATACTCCGGCGCCTTTTTGAGACGGCTGTCGGCCCTGACGTCGCTCCGGACGAGAGTGACACGACTTCCGCTCGCACATCTGAGAAAGATTGTCTGTGGTAGGAGAAGCATGATGGAAACATGCAAGCTGGACTCTTCGGCCGCATGAGCTTTCGAGGCATCAACGGTTTACTGCCAAGCAAATCAATGAGGTCGGGCAAGCGATCAACTACTCAGTGATCGAACGAATCTTATACGGCAGGGGACTGCGGCTGTTATGATCAACAACCAGTTGACTCTTGATTGGGGGAACGGCACGGCTTGCGCAATGTGTTCGCTCGCAAATCCGGCAGGAAATGCCGATAGGATCAAACGCTGTGCGGTTGCCAAGGTCTAGGTCGTCCGCATAAACGAATTGATCCGCATATGATATCTGGCACCCAAGCGCCAGCGCGTAGTGCTGTCGGGAAGAGTGGAAACCACGCCCGCCCTTCGTTATCTGCGTTGCAAGACAGAGATAACGCACACCATCAGGCGTCTGTGCGAGTTGACGGATGATGCGCCCGGGAGCCTCGAATGCTTGGTGGGCATTCCAGAGCGGGCAGGCAGCACCAAAACGCGCGAACTGCAGCTTGGCGGCGCTATGCCGCTTGGTGATATTGCCGGCCCGGTCGATGCGTGCAAAAAAGATGGGGATGCCCTTTTGCCCCGGCCGCTGTAAGGTCGACAGTCTGTGGCAGACCTGCTCCAGACTTGCTCCGAAACGCACTGCCAGCAGGTCGAGATCGTGGCGAAGCTGCCGCGCCGTCTCCATGAATTGTCGATAGGGCAGAAGGAGTGCACCGGCGAAATAGTTGTGTAGCCCGATGCGACAGATCTCATAAGCCTCTTTGGTTCGAAATGCGGCGTTGCCCGCCACTCGGTCAACAAGCTGCCCGGCTGAAAGTTGTGCGATTTGCAGTGCGATCTGGAAATCGCGCGTCGCCGGAGGGAGATAAGGATTGAGCGTCAGTATACGCGTATCCTTATCGAAGCTCCGCATAAGATCGTCATCCTCGTTGGACCGGCTTATGCGCACGCCAAAGGTGTTTTCAAGATACTTGGACAAGGATGTGTAGGCATCTTGTTCGCCGATACCGATTTCCTGCGCCAGCTCTTCTGCCACCATATCAATTTCGTGGACGTAATTGTCGACGAAATGAAAGAAGTCACGCACCTCCTCATAAGGAGTATTTTCTGCGATGGATGAGGCTCGCCCCAACGTGTCGTCGATGCTCGCCAGTTGCTCTGAATTGTGGCGAAAGCCCTGATGAGCGGCTATTAGTGCATGGGCTATCCCAGGGGCATTATGCACGACGAGCTTCAACTCCTGTAAGTTGACCGTATAGGCCGCAAACAGGGGGTCGCTTAGCGCTTCCGACAGTGCCGACAGCAACCGGTCGCCCTCGCCTCCCGACAGATCGGAAAGATCAATCTTGAACTTGCCGGCGAGTGAAAGCAGCACCGCGGCAGATACGGGTCGCTGATTGTTTTCGATCTGGTTGAGATAGCTGATCGAGATGCCAAGGCGCTCGGCGAACTGGGCCTGAGTGGCATGAGTTGTCAGGCGCAAATCGCGCACCTTTTTGCCGATATAAAGCTTTCCTACCGCCATATGTGCAATTTTGCAAAACTCAAACTTCAATTTGGAAACTTTCACATGCACACATCTATCGATGTTTTGCAACGCATCTCGAATGGTATGGGAGACAAACAAGAAAGGTCCGAAAACAATGCGGGAAGTACTCGATCAACTTGAATTGCGCCGAAATGCAGCCCACCTGGGCGGCGGTGAAGCTCGCATTGCTAACCAACATGCGAAAGGCAAGCTCACGGCACGTGAGCGGCTCGACGTGCTACTCGACGAGGGCTCATTCGAAGAGTACGACATGTATGTCACCCATCGCGCCACCGATTTCGGCATGGCCGAGAACAGGGTGCCGGGCGATGGCGTGGTGACCGGCTGGGGCACGATCAACGGGCGTCTGACTTACGTCTTCAGCCAGGATTTCACGGTGCTCGGCGGCTCCCTGTCGGAAACGCATGCCCAGAAGATCTGCAAGATCATGGATATGGCCACCCGCAATGGAGCGCCAGTAATCGGTCTGAACGATTCCGGCGGGGCACGCATCCAGGAAGGTGTCGCCTCGCTCGCTGGTTACGCAGAGGTGTTCCGCCGCAATGCCGAGGTCTCCGGCGTGATTCCTCAGATCTCGGTCATCATGGGGCCCTGCGCGGGTGGCGCTGTCTATTCGCCCGCCATGACCGACTTCATCTTCATGGTCCGCGATAGCTCCTACATGTTCGTCACTGGCCCGGATGTTGTGAAGACCGTCACCAACGAGATCGTCTCAGCTGAGGATCTCGGCGGCGCCCGGACGCACACGACCAAATCCTCTGTCGCCGACGGTGCCTTCGACAATGATATCGAGGCGCTTTTGAAAATCCGCGACCTGTTTGACTTCCTGCCGCTCAATAATCGCGAGCAGCCGCCCGTCCGGCCCTTTTTTGACGACCCCGCACGGCTGGAACAGCGGCTCGATACGCTAATTCCCGATAGCGCCAACAAGCCCTATGACATGCGTGAACTCATCCTCGCCATTGCCGACGAGGGCGATTTCTACGAGATCTCGGAAGCCTTCGCGCGCAATATACTGACCGGCTTTATCCGCATCGAGGGCCAGACGGTGGGCGTTGTTGCCAATCAGCCGATCGTGCTTGCCGGTTGCCTCGACATCGATTCATCACGAAAAGCCGCCAAATTTGTCCGCTTTTGCGATGCCTTCAATATTCCTATCCTGACGCTCGTCGACGTTCCCGGCTTTCTTCCCGGCACGGCGCAGGAATATAACGGCATCATCAAGCATGGGGCCAAGCTGCTTTTCGCCTATTCACAGGCAACCGTGCCGATGGTGACGCTGATTACGAGAAAGGCTTATGGGGGTGCCTATGACGTCATGGCCTCCAAGCATATCGGCGCCGATGTCAACTATGCCTGGCCGACTGCCGAAATCGCCGTGATGGGCGCCAGGGGCGCCACCGAAATCCTCTATCGTTCCGAGCTCAAGCACCCTGAAAAAATTGCTGAACGCACGCGGGCGTATGAAGCACGCTTCGCCAACCCCTTCGTCGCGGCCGAGCGCGGATTCATCGACGAGGTGATCATGCCGCATTCCTCGCGCAAACGCATCGCCCGCGCCTTCGCCATGCTCCGCTCCAAAAAGCAGGAAAGCCATTGGCGAAAGCATGACACAATGCCGCTGTGACGGTTCCAATGTGCAGCACAGGGATCTATCGGGGCCGTACTTATGAGACGCCTGGGGTCCTCAGCTCGCTTATTTCTTCCCCAGCAAACCTGGTTTGGCGAGAGCGGAAGGACGACTTCGACTGGTGTCTTTGTGTGATCGATGTACCCCTCAGCCTCGACCGCGCTCGTCTAGAATGGAAGCATCTTGAGGCTTCAAAGACATACATCATTGAAGATTAGGCAAATATGATCACCAAAATCCTTATTGCTAACCGAGGCGAGATCGCCTGCCGCGTTATCCACACCGCCCGGAAAATGGGCATCGCCACTGTTGCCGTTTATTCCGAAGCCGACCGTGACGCCATGCATGTCAGAATGGCCGATGAGGCAGTGCACATCGGCCCGGCGCCATCGGCACAGTCTTATCTGGTGATCGACAGGATCCTGGATGCGCTTCGGCAAACGGGCGCGGATGCCGTCCATCCCGGCTATGGTTTTCTCTCGGAGAACCGCGGCTTTGCCGAGCGGTTGGAGAGGGAGGGCGTCACCTTCATCGGCCCACCCGTCGGCGCGATCGAGGCAATGGGCGACAAGATCACCTCGAAGAAGATCGCCGCCGAAGCCGGTGTCTCTACTGTGCCCGGCTATATGGGCCTGATCGCTGACGCTGACCAGGCAGTAAGAATTTCGGGCGATATCGGTTACCCCGTAATGATCAAGGCGTCCGCCGGCGGTGGGGGCAAGGGCATGCGGATTGCCTGGAGCGAGGCGGAAGCGCGCGAGGGTTTCCAGTCTTCGAGGAACGAGGCGATGAATTCCTTTGGCGACGACCGCATCTTCATTGAGAAATTTGTCGACCAGCCGCGTCATATCGAAATCCAGGTCCTTGGCGACAAGTTCGGCAACGTTGTCTATCTCGGCGAGCGCGAATGCTCGATACAGCGCCGGAACCAGAAGGTCGTGGAAGAGGCCCCCTCCTCCTTTCTGGACGAGGCGACGCGGCGCGCCATGGGCGAACAGGCGGTGCATCTTGCCAAGGCCGTTGGCTACTATTCCGCCGGC
This sequence comes from Phyllobacterium chamaecytisi, assembly GCF_020164455.1. Lineage (GTDB taxonomy): Bacteria > Pseudomonadota > Alphaproteobacteria > Rhizobiales > Rhizobiaceae > Phyllobacterium > Phyllobacterium chamaecytisi. Next base: position 15,001 of record NZ_JAIQWW010000008.1, on the reverse strand, counting down.
ACGGTCGAGTTCATTGTCGATGGCAACCGCAATTTTTATTTCCTTGAGATGAATACGCGCCTGCAGGTCGAGCATCCGGTCACTGAACTCATCACCGGCATCGATCTGGTCGAGCAGATGATCCGTGTCGCGAACGGTGAGAGACTCGCGCTGAGCCAGGACGATGTTAAACTCGATGGCTGGGCGATCGAAAGCCGGCTTTACGCCGAAGATCCCTATCGCAGCTTCCTGCCATCCATCGGCCGGCTCACGCGCTACAGTCCACCGCAGGAGGGCCACCAGCCTGACGGCACCATCACCCGCAACGACACCGGCGTCGAGGAAGGCGGCGAGATCTCGATGTATTACGACCCGATGATTGCCAAGCTCTGCACGTGGGCGCCGACGCGCGGTGAAGCGATCGCGGCGATGGAAGACGCTCTCGACGACTTCGAGGTCGACGGTATCGGACACAATTTGCCGTTCCTGTCGGCGGTCATGGCGCACCCACGATTTCTGACAGGCAACATCACGACCGCTTTCATAGCCGAGGAATGGCCCCTTGGTTTTCATGGGGTCGAACCCGATAACGATCAGTCACGGCTGCTTGCGTCTGTGGCCACGTTTGCGCAACTCGCCGACGATAGCCGCAAGACCAAAATATCCGGTACGCTCGCCAATCACACACGTAAGCTTGGCACCGACTACGTGGTTGTGGCGGGCAAACACGATTGGCCAATCACCGCGATGTGTGAGGCGGACAGCATCGGCATTCGCTTTGAGGAAAGTGTTTCACATATTGTCGCATCAGATTGGACACCAGGGGCACCGCATGGCCGTTTCACAGTCAACGGCCATACCTTGGGGATCAAGATCGCCAAGGCTGAGTCCGGCTGGCGCTTGCGTTGGAAGGGCATCGACCAGATCCTGAAGGTAATGGCGCCGCGCATCTTCGAACTTTCTCATTTCATGCCTGCGAAAAAGGTGCGTGACACCTCAAAGCAGCTTCTGTGCCCCATGCCGGGTGTAATCACCCAGATCCTGGTCATTGAGGGCGAACAGGTCGAAGCGGGACAACCGCTTGCGACAGTCGAGGCAATGAAAATGGAAAACCTCCTCAAGGCCGAGAAGAGATCCATCGTCAAGTCTGTCAAGGCACAGATAGGTCACTCGCTTGCCGTCGACGAAGTGATCATGGAGTTCGAGTAATGCCCGACAAGACCATCAAGGACTGGCAGGTTCTCGCCAAAAGGGAACTCAAGGACTCCCCGGAAAAGCTCACCTGGAATACGCCGGAGGGCATTGCGGTGAAGCCGCTCTACACGGCCGATGATCTTGCCAGTGCAGGGCATCTGGGCTCCCTGCCCGGTTTCGAGCCCTTCGTGCGTGGGCCGCGCGCCACCATGTATGCCGGTCGCCCCTGGACGATCCGCCAATATGCCGGCTTCTCGACCGCGGAGGCTTCCAACGCCTTCTACCGCAAGGCGCTTGCCGCGGGCCAGCAGGGCGTTTCCGTCGCCTTCGACCTCGCCACCCATCGCGGCTACGACAGCGATCATCCGCGCGTCGTCGGCGACGTCGGCAAGGCGGGTGTTGCGATCGACAGCGTCGAGGACATGAAGATCCTGTTCGAAGGCGCCGCCATCGGCGATGATCCGCCGGAACGCATCCTGCATCGCTGTGGTCGCGGCGCGGATACCGTAATTGCCGTAGATGGCCATCTTGATGTTGCCGAGCGCGCGGATGCGCGTGGCGTCGAGTTCCGGATAAGCGTTGGGAACGATGACCAGCGGAACGGGCCCGTTCCAAGCGCGCGAGAAGCTCTCGATTTCGGTCGGATCCTTTTGCTTGGAGTGAATCAGGATCATGTCCGCACCGGCCTCGGCATAGGCCATGCCACGCTTCAGAGCTTCTTGTTGTCCCAGCCCTGCGATCAGGGCTTCCGTGCGCGCGATGACCAGAAAGTCAGGATCGCTGCGGGTGGAAGTCGCGGCTTCGATTTTGCCCTGGAACTCCTCGATGCGAAGTAATTCCTGACGACCATCGGCGGCAAGGCTGGTGACCTTCGGAAAGGTCTTGTCCTCGATCACGACGGCAGCTGTCCCTGCCCTTTCGTATTCGCGGATGGCATGAATCACATTCAAGGCGTTGCCATAACCCGTATCGATATCGGCGACGATCGGCAGAGAGGACTGACCGGCGATCGCCCTTAGCATGTCGAGATGCTGGGTCATCGTGATCAGGCTTGTGAAGAGGATCGTATCGAGCGGCTCGGCGACGGCATCGGCGAACAGGCGTCCGAAGTCCGTCAACCGGCTCTGACGGCCGCGCCGCTCGATCAGCTTCGCCCCGAAATACTCCTCCAGCACTGCAAGATGGCGGCTGACCGAGCTCTGGGTAATGCCGAGGGTCTTCGATGCCCGCGTGACGCTGTTGTCTCGTGCGACCTGTACAAACGCCCGCACCGCATTGAGTGAAAGATCCTTTTCGTAGGCCAAGCCTGTTTCTCCTCAACATGATTCGAACCATCCAGATACGCACCTTTGCTATCGCATTATTCGATGATTGTCATCGCTCCGTAACAAAAGCGGCGGATGGTCCCGACCGAACACCGGCGCACCTCATTGAAGTGCCCAGAGCGTCCTCAACATGCCAAGCTTTGTGCGGCAAAAACTCAGATGGGAATAGACAATATGCGTGATCTAACATTTACAAGGCGCAATATACTGGCCGCCGCTGCGGCAGGGGGTTTGATATCCGTGACCGGATTGCGTTTCGCCGCTGCGCAGGGAAACAATCGGCGTACGCTCAAGGTGGGCATGTCCGGTTTCCCGCCCGCCGTCGAGCCCGTTCTATATGCTCATACCGCGACAAGACGCATCGCACCGCAAATGTTCGACACTCTGATCGCTTTCGACCAAACACCCGACATGGCGTTGCGCCCAGCCCTGGCAGAACATTGGGAACGGGTGAACGGCAAGTCAGTTCGTCTTTTCCTGCGCAAGGGTGTAACGTTCCACGACGGCGGTCCGTTTACCGCCGAGGATGTCGCTTTCAGCTTTAGCCCCGAGCACCTGCTTGGCCCCGACATGGCAGGGAAGGCCACCGCCATGGAGACTCTGGACACGATCGACAAGGTCGACATCGTCGACAGCCACACCGTCATCGTTCATGCCAAGGGCGACGATGCATTGCTTGAGAAGCGGCTGGCGTCGTGGGGCGCCGAGATCGTCAGCAAACGTGCTTTCGTAGCGGCAGGTTCCTGGGACGCCTGGACGGCTGCGCCGATCGGAACGGGCCCGTATCGGATCGTCAGCCAATCTCTTGATGTCGAAGTCGTTCTGGCTGCGCACGATGGCTACTGGGGTGGGCTGCCGCCCTTGGAAGGGATTCATTTCAGGATCATCCCGGAACTGGCTTCACGGGTGAACGCGCTCATCGCACGCGAAGTGGACTTCATCACGGATCTCTCTCCCGACATGTTCTCGGAAATCGAGAAGCACCCCAAACTCGAAGTTTCCGGCGGCCCCGTTCAGAATATCCGCGCACTAAGTATCGATACGACCGGTCCGATCCTCGGCAAGGTAGGCGTCCGCCGCGCCCTCAGCCTCGCCCTCGATCGCAAGGCTATCGTCCAGGCACTCTGGCAGGACAGGCTGCTCATTCCCAACGGTTACCAACTCCCCAGCTTCGGCGATGCCTATATCGAGGACTTCCCTGGTCTCGCATACGACCCCGAGTTGGCGCGCAAGCTCCTCGCCGAAAGCGGCTACAAGGGCGAAACCGTCACCTACCGATTGCTCAACAACTATTATCCCAACCAGGTTGCCGGCGCGCAGATAATGGTCGAAATGTGGCGAGCGGTCGGCATCAATGTCGAAATCCAGATGATGGAGAATTGGGCCCAGATCGAAAAGAAGCCGATCAACGCAATTTACGACGATTCAAACACCGCTACCTTCCCGGACCCGCTCGGCCACGCTTGGCGCGTCTTCGGATCATCCGGGGCGAACGTCAAAGAGGGTATCTGGGGCAACGAAGAATATTTTGGACTTGGCAAAAAGCTCAAGGAAACAGCTGATCCACAGGCGCGCCGGTCCATCATCCGCCGGATGCTCGAGATCGTCGACCGGGAAGATCCGCCTTGCGTGATCCTGCACGGCTCCGGTCAGTTCTATGGCAAGCGCAAGGATATCGCCTGGGTCCCGGGGCAGACACTTGATCTGAACTTCGGTCCTTTCAACGCGGCCTATACACAGAACTGATGACCACCCGAGGAGGGACGGCGATGGCAGATCTCGTCGGTACCGCACCAGCATCCGCTTTCCCGGCGACTTCATCGTCGGGAGCGTTGCTTACGATCGAGGGCCTGACCGTCGATTTCAGCGGTGTTCGAGTTCTTAGGGGGATCGACCTCACGCTGTCACGGGGCGAGTCGCTCGGTATTGTGGGCGAGTCCGGTAGCGGCAAGTCCGTTACCTGGCTTGCCACGCTCGGGCTGCTGCCCCGCACAGCTAACGTGTCGGGCAGCGTCCAGCTAGACGGGCAAGAAATGCTTGGCGTAGCCGCGTCGCGGCTCGACCGGATCAGAGGCGGGCGCGTGGCAATGATCTTCCAGGATCCGTCCAGCGCGCTCAATCCTGTCATCCGGATTGGGAAACAGGTTGGCGAAGTTCTCGCACGACATCAGGGGGTGTCCGGCGCGAATATTCGAGCAGAAACGAAACGTCTTTTTGACCTCGTGGGCCTGCCGGATGCAGCACGTCGGTTCGACGCCTATCCCCATGAACTGTCTGGCGGGCAAAATCAGAGAGTCATGATCGCCATGGCGCTCGCCGGAAAACCGGACGTCCTGGTTGCCGACGAGCCGACAACCGCGCTCGACGCTACGATCCAGGCTCAGATACTCGACCTCCTGACCACTATCCGGCGGGAGACGGGCATGGCCCTCGTTCTCATTAGCCACGATCTCGGCGTCGTTTCCGAGACCTGCGAACGCATCATGGTCATGTATGGCGGCCGCGTCGTCGAGGCGGCGCCGTCAGACTCGATCTTTGCAAACCCGCAGCATCCCTATACGCAAGGTCTGCTTGCAGCACTACCGCCTTTCGACGGCGCGTTGCATCGGCTCATTCCCATCGAAGGACAGGTGCCGGAGCCGGCAAACATGCCCCCGGGATGCCCGTTTGCGCCCCGTTGTGCGCAACGTATGACGGTTTGTAAAGAAACCATCCCGCCACTCACGCAAACCGAAGCCGGCCATTTCTCCGCCTGCATTGCCGGAGCGGTCACGGAGGCTCGGCAATCCCTGAAAGTCCACAAAAGCGTGCTCGCATGACTGAAAATATTCTTGAACTGCACGGTATTTCCCGAACCTATTCGACGCGGCAGGGTCTCTTTGGAAGAAAGGTTCCTGTCCACGCGGTCGACGAAGTATCACTGTCGCTGCAACCGGGCCAGACGCTGGCGCTCGTCGGCGAATCCGGTTCGGGCAAATCAACCACGGGACGGATAGCGCTCGGCCTTGAACTGCCGAACAGCGGACATGTGCTGTTCCGCGGGGCGGAACTGCCGCCCGCCCACACATCGGCGTGGCGCCGAATGCGCACGCACATGCAGATGATCTACCAGGATCCGCTCGCCGTGCTGGACCGCCGGCTGTCCATCCTCGATCAGGTCCGCGAGCCACTCGATATTCATGACATCGGTTCCGCATCCGAGCGGAACAACAAAGCACTGGCTATGCTTGACGCGGTCGGCCTGAATGCGAATTATGCCTCAAGCCTGCCGCATCAGCTGTCAGGTGGGCAGCGTCAGCGTGCTGTTCTTGCCCGGGCGCTGATCATGCAACCGGCGTTGCTGGTCTGCGACGAGCCGGTATCGGCTCTCGACGTATCGATCCAGGCCCAGGTCGTGAACCTCCTCATGGACCTCCAAAAGGACCTGCGTCTCAGTCTTCTCTTTATCAGTCACGATTTGAAAGTGGTTCGCCAGGTCAGTCAGCGTATTGCTGTGATGTATCTCGGTCGCATCGTCGAATATGGCGAGACAAATCTTCTGCTTTCGAACCCCACCCACCCCTACACGAAGGCACTGGTCTCGGCAGTCCCTGTTGCAGGCCGGCGCACACGCGAGCGCATCATCCTCAAAGGCGAACCACCCAACCCCGCAGATCGTCCGACGGGCTGCGCGTTCCACCCTCGCTGTCCCGTCGTGCGGCCGGAGTGCGTTAGCGTCTCCCCCACATTCTCAACTCTGCCGGACGGACGCTCCGTCGCCTGCCATGCCGTCGATGCCGCCCAACCGACCAAGGAGGTTGGAATCTGATGCTTCGGTTCGCTGCTATCCGTATCCTCCGTGCCGTTCTGACAATCGCGCTGGTGGTCACATTTGCCTTCCTCGTGCTCAGGCTTTCCGGAGATCCAGCGCGCAGCATCATGGGGGACGACGCCTCGCCCGAGGCCATGGCCGCCTTTCGCCGGGAATGGGGTCTCGATCAGCCTCTCTGGGCGCAATATCTACATTACTTCGCAGCGATCCTTCATGGCGAACTCGGGCGCTCGATGCGTGGCGGCGGGCCCGCGCTAGACCTTGTCCTGGGACGCATCCCGGCAACGCTCATGCTGACCCTGCCTGCGCTTCTGATGAAGCTGGCCATCGGCATTCCAGCCGGTATCTATGCCGCTTTGCACCGGGACAGCGCCATCGACCGCGCCGTTATGGTCACGGCGGTCGCAGGCTATACCGTACCAAGCTTTGTTCTCGGCCTCGTCCTGGTTCAAGTTCTTGCAATCTGGTTTGCGTGGTTGCCGACCGGCGGGACGGGCAGCCTGCAGCATCTCATCCTCCCGATCATCACTCTCGGCGTTGGCGGCGCTGCCGTACTCGCCCGCTTCGTGCGAAGCGCGATGCTGGAGGTGCTGGGGCAGCCCTATATCCGCACTGCCAGCGCCAAGGGAATTCCCTGGGCTGCGGTGGTGCGTGGTCACGCCCTGCCGAACGCCGCAATTCCTACCGTTACCATTGTCGGCTTCATGGTTGGCAATCTGATCGCGGGTGCAGTCGTGGTCGAGAGCGTGTTCTCATGGCCGGGCCTTGGCAATCTGCTAGTGGTATCGGTGACTGCGCGCGACCTGGCGGTCGTGCAATGCATTCTCCTGCTGGTCGCCGTCGCAATGGTGCTTTCTAATCTCATCGTGGACTTTCTCTACGGCTTCCTCGACCCGCGCCTGGCCGAAGCCAACTCCACCGGAGGACACTGAGAATGATCATGATGGAAAAAGTGAGCGAAACGGCAGCTGGCACGCGGAAGAACACCAACCGCCGGATCCCATTCTTGGTTATCGCCAGCGTGCTCTGGATTGTTTTTGTCGTCGGTGTAGCGCTGCTCGCCGACCAGATCGCCCCGTATCAGTACACCGCTCTTGATCTACCCAACCGGCTGGCCTCGCCATTCCACCCGCAGCATCTGCTTGGAACGGACGAACTGGGACGCGATATCCTGTCGCGACTGATCGTCTCCGTTCGTATCTCGGTTCTGGTCGCTTTGGGGGCAACGCTGATCTCGGCTTGCTTCGGCACGACCATGGGCTTTGCTGCGGCTCACTTTCGCGGTCGCATCGAGCAGTTCATCCTCATGCTCGCCGACTTCCAGGCGGCCATGCCTTTCCTCATCCTTTCGCTCTCGGTGCTTGCGTTTTTCGGCAACGCTTTACCGTTGTTCATTGGACTGATGGGATTCTACGGCTGGGAGCGGTATGCCCGGATCTCTCGCGGGCTTGCGATCTCAGCCAGTGCGCAAGGCTACGCCGGCGCTGTCCGTCAATTGGGCGCGAGTCCGACGCGGGTATATCTGCGGCATATCCTGCCGAATATCTCATCGACGCTCATTGTTTCCATGACGCTGACCTTCCCGGAGATCATCCTCATGGAAAGCAGTTTGTCCTTTCTGGGCCTTGGCGTTCAGCCCCCGCTGACGAGCCTCGGCAATATGGTGGGCTATGGCCGGGAGTATATGACCCGTGCGCCCTGGATCATGTTTGCGCCTGCTGTGCTGATCGTCACGACGACGCTCGCGATCAGTTTGTTGGGCGACTGGCTGCGCGACCGGCTGGACAAGGGACTGCAGTGATGCGGGAACGCAGCGGAGGCTGCAGCCGTATCAGCGGCAAGAGGATCAAACAGATCGCAGGGTTTCACAAATGAGAATAATTGTTATCGGAGCGGCGGCAATCGGCTGCTCCGTTGCCTATCATTTGGCCAAAGAGGGTGCGAGCGCTACGGTCGTTGATCCCGAGGAGTTGCGGGGTGGAGCGACCCTAGCCAGTTTTGCCTGGCTGAATTGCCACGACAAAAGTCCCGTGGATTATTACCGTTTCGTGATGCGTGGAAACGCGGCTCATCGTGCACTCGGCGACGAGATCGGCCATGCGAACTGGTTAAGGCTCACCGGAGCTCTCGAATGGTGGCCGGCTAATACCGAAAAGGCAAAGGACCATGCCGCACGCCTCGATCGGCTGCGTTCATACGGCCACCCGATCGAGGTGTTGAGTGCCGACGAGGTGCTTGCCCTGGAGCCGGACGTTTCCCGATCCAGTCTGGAAGGCTGCGAAGTCGTTTATTATCCGACGGACGGCGCTGTCGATACCGCCGTGTACCGCCACGTGCTTATGCGCGAAGCCGAGCGCCGCGGGCGACCCTTGTCGAAGCCCGAGTCGCAGATCTCCTGGAACGGTCGGGTCGGGTCGCAGGTGTAAGGCTTGGTGACGGCCTCGAACTGGAAGCCGACTATGTCATCAATTGCGCCGGCCGCGCATGTAACGCCATTGGAATTCGCCTCGGATATTCCGTCCCGCTGGATTGGCGACCGGGAATGACTGTGACCACAGACGTGACCCGCAGCAATATCAGCAGGGTCATCAAGGCGCCGAAGATCTATATCAAGCCGGAGGGCGCGGGCCGTCTGCTTCTACATGCAAAGTCCGCTGATCAGATGCTCAATGATATCCACGCGCCGGATGCGGGGAAGGAAGGCGCTGAGGAAATCGCAAGATTGGTGGAAACCGTTCTTCCGACCGTGCGGGATGTCAGGATCGCGTCGGTGAGGATCACCGTCAGACCTTATCCTGCCGACGGAAAGCCCGTTTTTGGCTCCCTGCCGGGTGTTGCTGGCTACCATCTTGCGGTCATGCATTCCGGAATTTCGCTGAGCCCGCTGGACGGCCGCGCCGCAGTACAAGAAATCCTGCATGGCAAAACGTCGGCGGATTTCGAGGCCTACAGACCGACGCGGTTTTCCGCCTCGGCCGCGGCAGACGAGCTCTCGGCGGCGGTATGAGTGCTCTGGTATATTCGCGGCCTCGGCGCATTCAAGCTCGAAGACCAGTTTACTGTCGGCGCAATCAGTGGACGCTGGTTGGACATTGTCGCACGAACTGTTGATTTGCGACTGACGCATTCCTACGCAACCACCTCGGCAACAAGAGTTAACACAACATGCGATTTCTCATCATCAGCTTCGACGGCCTGCGCCCCGACCTCGTCTCTTCCGACTTGACGCCGAACCTCTGCCGCTTACAGTCCCTGGGCGCTACGCTGTCGGAGCATCGGACGATCTACCCCAGCGAAACCCGCTCGGCCTTCCCTAGTCTTGTTACCGGTGCCACGACAGGGCCCCATGGCATGGTGGGAAACCAGTACATCGACCGGTCTGTTAAACCGCCGCGCTACATCGATACGTCAGACGCCGTGCTCCTGCGCAAGCTCGACCTGGAAAGCGGTGCAAGACTGATGTCTGTGCCGACGCTTAGCCAGATCCTCGCTGCGACTGGGCTCAGCATGGCCGTGTTGGCCACCAACACACCTGGCACGACACGCTCGGAACTGACCTGCCACTGAACTTTCATCGAGGAGCGACCAGAGGCGCGGCGGTTTTTGATCTGATCCCGTAAAACTGGGCCATTTAGAGTTAAAATTTTTCCGTGCGGTTTTCCTGTCTTCGACCAATGCCCTTATCGGCTGGTATATTATGTTTTAAAGGATCGTGTTCGTCCGAAAGCTCGGAGCAGCAAGCCGAGAGATACGGCCGTTTTGTCGATTTCGGGCACGTCCTGAGAATAGTTACCCGTATAGAGCTTGAGAATGAGTTGATCGCGTGTCGACCCGATTGGCTCAAAATGAAGATGCAGATAGTCTTTCAGCTTGTCGCCAGGACGGCTTATGGCTCTTCTCCGCCGTGTAATTTGCCTGAGTTCCACCTGGAAAGCCTCAAACCCGTTGAGCGCAAGCGTGATCGCCTTTGATGCGAAGAGTGTCCCACCGGGGACCGCAACGACGGCTTTATCGAGCGCGAGACTGACCAGATTGCCGGAAACGCCATCGAGGCGCACAGTCTCTTCCACCTTGAACGCGTGGAACAGCCGGCGCGGCTTTTCGAAACAGATCAGGGAAGCAATGACGAGTACAACAATGTTTATGACTGACCAGCAGCCTGCAACGAGGGAAAACTGGCTACCCCTGTCAATCCATTCAGGCATGATGTTCAGCAAAAGACCGATAGCGGTAATGGCGAGCAGGGCAGCAATCCAGGCGAAGGTGTATTTGTCAAAACGGTTTTCCTCATTGCCGGTGCCCTTGGGGGTAACCTTGAAGGGTTTGCCGAAAGGCCGAATGAGGCTGGAAACGACAGTCGGCAGCATGCGAAAGGTTGCAAATGTGCCGATAGCGCTTGATACGACAGGCAAATAGCGCGTCGGCGTAATCCATATCATCAGCAGAAAATAGGCGGCGAGAACTGGTAGCTGATGCGACAGATATTCCGAAACGCTGGTGAAATACAAGGGAAGGGCGCCGATCCAGAGATAGACCACCGGCACAATCAATATGGTCAAGCGCACGGGATACTGAACAATCCAGGACATTGGCAGAAACATGATCCGCTGAAACAGCGACAATCCCGGACCACGCAAGGGACCATTGTGAAGATAGAGAGTCTGGATACCTCCCTGGCACCAACGCTCGCGCTGAATGAAATAGCCTGTCAAATTCTCTGCGGCGAGTCCCATCGACAGGCGTTCGTTAAGATAACGCGTCTTGTAGCCCTTGTTGAGCATGGAGAGTGTGCTCAGCAAATCCTCCGTAATCGATTCAGTTGGGAAGCCACCAATGGTGTCCAGCGCCTCACGTCGTGCAATTGAGCACGATCCGCAACAGAAGCTGACATCCCAGGCATCGCGGCTTGGCGCCATCTCATCGAAAAAGAGGCGTTGCTCGTCCGGCCAGATGTTCTCAAGGCCAAGATTAGATTGTACCGGATCGACATTGAAGAAGTGCTGTGGGGTTTGCACGATGCCAATGCCCGGATCGATAAATAGAGGCAATGTGCGCTGCAAAAAGTGACGGTAGGGGACGAAATCCGCATCGAATATTGCAACAAAATCACCTGAGCTGACCTTCAGGCCATTGTTCATGTTGCCGGCTTTGGCATGGGAGTTGTCAGGCCGTGTGATGTGAATAGCCCCCTTTTCCTCACAATAGACTTTCAGCCAGTCGCGGCGCATGTCGTCGAGGACGTAGACCCTCAGTTTGTCTTTGGGGTAGTCGAGGGCAAGCGCGCCAATGATCGTCCGTTCCAGGACGTCCAACGGTTCATTATACGTTGGAATGAAAACATCGACTGTCGGCAAATCCCGTTGATGTCCGCCAAAGAACGCTGGTGCAAGCGCGTCAGCTTCGGCGCTTCTATCCACGTACCGGCTCATCAATATGAGGAACAGGATAACTTCGGAAAAAGCCAGAACTTCAACGACAAAGACAAACCAGACCCAGTAAAAATTGCCGCCATCGTTCGGGTAGGGCAGAACGGTCTCCGTAAAGCGCCACCACAAGTAGCGGGCCGCCACGGCGAATACGAAAATACATGTGACTGTCCGGGTCCACGTATGGTGGCGCGACCAGTTGAAAGGGCCGAGCAGGAAAAAAGCAACCACGAGAATGGTTGGTGCAAGGACTACGAGATGCTGAACCATAGGCCTTCCAACCAGCGTGTCCATTTGACACTGCGTTTGGCAAAACGCACTTGGACGGAGCGCCCAACCTGGCAGAAATTAGCCGAGTCGGTGTTGAGAGCCGATGGAGCCAGGCCAACCCTGATGCGAGCATTGCGCTCTTTGGTTGCCGGCAAATTCGCCGCCAGAGCATTTTCCTCGACGACGGCTGCGCTACCGCGTACCGACAGGACCGTGCCCTTCAAGACATCGCCACGTCCAAGACGCCGTATTTGCGCCTCCCGTCCGGGAAAAATCTCATCGTAGTCGATTTCAGGAACGAGGATGTCGACAAACAGCTCACGGCAATCGAGGATTCGCATGAGTTCATTGTTGAGGATGACGTTGGAGCCGTTGATTACACTGCTGCGCCAGACAACGCCGTCAAAGGGAACAGGGACGATTGCGGTTTCGAGGCTCTCAACACGTTTTTCTTCCTCGACCATCTGTTTCTCAATCTGCGCAGCCCGGGTTTCGTTTTCCGCAATGCGCGTATCGATATCGCCGATGCGCACGATGACTTCATCTTGCTTCTGGCGTGAATACGGTACGTCGTTCTGGCCATCGCCCGCGACGAAAACGCCTTTCCGTAAGGCCTCCAGCTTCTGTTCGAGCTGCTCGACGCTCATGTTGCTAATCGTCACTTGTCCGGTTGCCGTGATTTCTGCCGCCCGGGCAAGTTCAACGATATTTTTAGAAACGATCCCCTGCGATCCTAGTTGGCGACGACGTTTGAGATCAGCTTGCGCTGCGACATTCTGGGCCTCTGAGGTTTCGACGCGCTTGCGCAGGATCGAAATATCCTGCTGGATACTCGCTATTGTCGCTTCTTTATAAATATCCAGGCGGGTGGACAAATCGTCGCGAAGCTGTGCCAACTCACTACGTTCGCGACGAAGCGCTGTGACCCGGTCGAGCGCGGTCTTGCGCTCGGCGCTCAGAGCGGCCAGGACCGCTCGGTTTACGCGCTCGTTATGAATTTGTAGAAGTGGCCTTCCTTCGACAAGCGGCGTACCGACCTTCGGCGTTGCCTGGGCGATCGTGCCGTCAATGGGCGCGTTAATGATGGCAAAACGGGCATTCACGGTTCCATCGAGGCTTGTATAACCGGTGAGGCCAGGCAACAGAACAACAAGCACCAGTCCGAGGAGCAATAGCCCAACGGCGACGCGCAGAAGACGGTGATTCCAGATCATATTCGATTCCCAGTGATCCCAGTTGCCAAAGCTGTTGCGACTAAAAAATTGTCGCTCTCGCTCACACTCTTGCGTAGAGTTGAGTCACACTGAAGTGGTAACCCGCGAACTGGGGATGAGTAGTTATCCCCGCCCCTCAGCATCTATCCATCTCGAAGTAGCGGCCAATAAAATCCATAGGATCCGAATTCAGCGCTTGGCAAATAAAGATCAATGTCGAGACCGCTATACGGTTCTCGCCATTTTCATACTTTTGAATCTGCACGTATGAAACGCCAATTGCGGTTCCGAGTCCTTGCTGGGTCATGCCAGCGAGTAACCGGAGCTCCCGAAGTCGTTGGCCGATTTCCCTATTGAGGTCTTCGGAATTTGGTCTGCAAGTCACTCGGCGGCCCTCCTTTGCATTCGCACTTTGCAGACGTTATCCCGTCTGTCGCCTTAGTGACTCGGGGTGCTCGTCCAGGTGCGCGCTAATCGGCACTCAGCCGAAGTTGTTCAACCCGCCACGTCTGTCCGTTCCTCTTTCGCACGACGTCGCAGGGTCAACATGACGATCCGATAGCGGGCAGCGATCGAGCCTGCTTGGGCTAGAACGCGCGTCGACTTGGGTGGTGAAGAACTCATTGATTAACGGGCGCGCATGTTGCCGATTAGCAACAGATGATTCAATTGAGCTCCCGGGATCGACCATGCCCCCAAGGTTTTATTCTATTCTGAGTTCTTCAGCGGTGTTTGGGTCGGTAGCGGCGGACTGCGGTGCGGAGCCATTTTCGGCAGCGCAGCACCGCATCACGTCGCGGGTTTGATGGTCTGGCGTCGCGGCTTTAAGAAGAGTGGGTTGCGCGCTGAGTTTTGAATTGGTTTGGCAGCCTGGTTTGTCTCAGCGCGCAGCGACGATAAAACTGACCTTCAAACCAGTTTCTATGTACCTGGGCCGGTTCAGCCGGTGGGAATCGAATTCTGCACCCTCACGATCCGGATCAATTGTAAGGATTTTCGGGACTCAAGTATTGTCGCCATTTTGAAAATTGGAATTCGGCCCAAGCCAAGAGATTAGCAAATCTTTTCTTCTTCGCCGCTCGCTGCCAACTTATCCTTTCGTTTCGGGTCGCGATCGGACGGGCGATTAATTCACAAGGATGATTTCGGTCACGTTCGGCTCGCTCAACTCCACCCACCTCGTACAAGATTGCTTCCTGAAGCTCCAAAGGATTGACGATGACCATCGCTGTTTCAGATAAAATCAAGGTTCTCTGGTTTCTGCCCACCCACGGCGACAGCCGATATCTCGGCACCTCGGAGGGAGGCAGAGCCGTTGACCTTCCCTATCTCAAACAGGTAGCGCAGGCCGCCGATACACTCGGCTACTATGGTGTGCTGTTGCCGACCGGCCGCAGCTGCGAGGACAGCTGGGTTGTCGCCTCGGCCCTGGTACCACTGACCGAGCGGTTGCGCTTCCTGGTTGCCGTGCGTCCCGGCCTGCAATCGCCGACACTGGCAGCGCGCATGACAGCAACGCTCGATCGCATTTCCGCGGGGCGATTACTGATCAATGTTGTCACCGGCGGCGACCCGGTGGAGAACAAGGGCGACGGCATCTTCCTCTCGCATGACGAACGCTATGAAGTAACGCGCGAGTTCCTGGATATCTACAAAGCTGTGCTCCGCGGCGAAACAGTGGAATTTACGGGAAAGCATTTCAAAATCGAGGATGGGCGGCTGCTCTTTCCTCCGCATCAGACGCCTCACCCACCGCTCTATTTTGGCGGTTCGTCGGAAGCC
>NZ_JAIQWW010000079.1 GCF_020164455.1 Phyllobacterium chamaecytisi | reverse complement strand
ACTGGTCGACAAGGAGAGCAAGACAGTCAAGATCAACTTCGATGATGAACTGGTCAAGGCCACCGTTCTGACCCATGGCGGCAAGGTGGTGCACCCGAACTTCGCCAGTGCCGCAACTGCAGCGTCAGCACCTGCAGCCTCGGTGGCAAAGCCCGCCGCCGGCAAGAAGGCTGCTCCTGCGGCGGCCAAGCCAGTCAAAGCGCCCGTCGCAAAGGCGGCAACGGCCAAGGCCGCCCCCGGCAAGGCTGCGGCACCAAAAGCCAAAACAGCCGCCAAGACCGCTGCTGCCAAACCCGCTGCAGCCCCATCCACTGCAGCCCCATCGCCTGCAGCAAAGACTGCCGCTAAAAGCACAAAAGGAGAGGCATGATGGCTGCCGATGCAACCCTCGACAAGGCA
>NZ_JAIQWW010000078.1 GCF_020164455.1 Phyllobacterium chamaecytisi | reverse complement strand
CCTGGTCGACAAGGAGAGCAAGACAGTCAAGATCGATTTCGACGATGAACTGGTCAAGGCCACCGTTCTGACCCATGGCGGCAAGGTGGTGCACCCGAACTTCGCTGGTGCCCCGGCAGCGCCAGCACCTGCAGCCTCGGTGGCCAAGCCCGCCGCCGTCAAGAAGGCTGCTCCTGCCAAGCCAGCGGCAACCAAGCCAGTCAAAGCGCCCGTCGCAAAGGCGGCAACGGCCAAGGCGGCCCCCGGGAAGGCTGCAGCACCCAAAGCCAAGACAGCCGCCAAGACCGCTGCTGCCAAACCCGCTGCAGCCCAATCCACTGCAGCCCAATCGCCTGCAGCCCAATCGCCTGCAGCAAAGACTGCCCCTAAAACGACTGAAGGAGAGGCATGATGGCTGCCGATGCAACCCTCGACAAGGCG
>NZ_JAIQWW010000077.1 GCF_020164455.1 Phyllobacterium chamaecytisi | reverse complement strand
GTTCGACGACGTTCCTGTCGATCGATCTCGTCAAGATGGCGGTCGGCCAGTTCGATCTTGGGCCTGCCGCGGCCATGTCGATCATCTACTTCCTGATCATTCTCTTGCTGTCATGGGTCTTCTACACCGTCATGACCAATTACGATGCGGAGCGCTGACATGAATGTTAACGACGCGAGCCTTCCCCGGACATCCAGGCATGACGACATCCAGCAAGGAAAAATCGCAAAGGCGCTGGCGCGACAGATGCGCAAGCGCGGCGATGAATCGAAGTTCTGGTGGCTGATCCCGACGCTGTACATCATCTTTTTGATGCTGCCGATCTACTGGCTCATCAATATGAGTTTCAAGACAAACAATGAGATCATGAACTCATTTGCACTTTGGCCGCAGAACCCGACCCTGAACAATTATGCGGTGATCTTCACCGATCCATCCTGGTACAAGGGCTATATCAATTCCATCATCTATGTGGTGATGAACACGGTGATCTCGGTGCTGGTGGCCCTGCCTGCAGCCTATGCCTTCTCGCGCTACCGGTTCCTCGGCGACAAGCATTTGTTCTTTTGGCTGC
>NZ_JAIQWW010000076.1 GCF_020164455.1 Phyllobacterium chamaecytisi | reverse complement strand
ACAGCCAAAAGAACAAATGCTTGTCGCCGAGGAACCGGTAGCGCGAGAAGGCATAGGCTGCAGGCAGGGCCACCAGCACCGAGATCACCGTGTTCATCACCACATAGATGATGGAATTGATATAACCCTTGTACCAGGATGGATCGGTGAAGATGACCGCATAATTGTTCAGAGTGGGGTTCTGCGGCCACAGCGAGAAAGCGCCGAGGATTTCCTGATTGGTCTTGAAGCTCATATTGATGAGCCAGTAGATCGGCAGCATCAAAAAGATGATGTACAGCGTCGGGATCAGCCACCAGAACTTCGATTCATCGCCGCGCTTGCGCATGCGACGGGCCAGCGCCTTGTCAATCTGGCGCTGTTCGGCTTCGGGCCGCCCACTCGTTCGTGCAAGTGTGTCGTTCTGCACGCTCATATCAGCGCTCCGCATCGTAATTGGTCATGACGGTGTAGAAGACCCATGACAGCAAGAGAATGATCAGGAAGTAGATGATCGACATGGCCGCGGCAGGCCCGAGGTCGAACTGGCCGACCGCCATCTTGACGAGATCGATCGACAGGAACGTCGTCGAAT
>NZ_JAIQWW010000075.1 GCF_020164455.1 Phyllobacterium chamaecytisi | reverse complement strand
GACAATCGCACCACGCTGCTGGATCTGCTGCGCGAGCACCTGCATCTGACTGGCACAAAAAAAGGGTGCGACCACGGTCAGTGTGGAGCATGCACCGTGATGGTCGACGGCAGACGCATCAATTCGTGCCTGACACTCGCCGTGATGCATGAGCAGAACGAGATCACGACGATCGAAGGCCTCGGCGAACCCGGAAATTTACATCCCATGCAAGCTGCCTTCGTTAAACACGATGGTTTCCAATGTGGCTACTGCACGCCTGGACAGATCTGTTCCGCGGTCGCGGTGCTGCAAGAAATCAAGTCGAACATCCCCAGTCACGTCACCGGCGACCTGACGGCGCAAGCTGAGGCTACCCCCGGGGAGTTAAGAGAACGCATGAGTGGTAACATCTGCCGCTGCGGCGCCTATTCAAACATAATCGATGCCATTGCAGAAGTCTCGGGGAGGAAAGCATGAAAGCCTTCACTTACGAGCGCGCAGCTTCGATTGAGGCAGCCACAAAGGCGGCGGCGGCCAATCCCGATGCAAAGTTCATCGCAGGGGGCACCAATATTCTCGATCTCATGAAGCTCGAGATCGAAACGCCGACCCATCTGATCGATGTT
>NZ_JAIQWW010000074.1 GCF_020164455.1 Phyllobacterium chamaecytisi | reverse complement strand
GACTTGATGAAGTCGCTGCCAAGCTTCTTCCGCAGATTGTAGATCACGACTTCCGTCGTATTGCTCTCCACAGCGCTTTCAGCGCTATAAAGCGCATATTCGATATCGCTTTTTGTAACGTACTTGCCAGCGCGTTCCATGAGGAGCTTCAGCATCTGAAACTCCTTGGCCGTCATCGCGACTTGCCCCGATGTGCTGCGCACCACCATGGCGGCAGGATCGACTTCAACATCTCCGCACTTCAGGACCACATCCGAACGTCCGTCCCGCCGCCTTATCAGCGCTCTAAGCCGTGCCAGCAGCTCATCGAGATCAAAGGGCTTGACGAGATAATCGTCAGCGCCGCTATCAAGGCCTTCAACCTTCTGTAGCGGAGTATCCCGCGCCGTCAGCAGCAAGATCGGAACCATGTTCTTTTTTTGCCGCGCTGCTCTCAGCACATTGATTCCGTCGAGCTTCGGCAAATTGACATCGAGTACGACGACGCTGAAGATCAGGTCCTCAAGCGCAGCAAGCCCGGATTCCCCGTCCTGCATCCAATCCACGCCATAGGCATGTTTCTCCAACGCCTTCTTCAACGACGATCCAAGGATCACGTCATCTTCGATCAGTAACAGGCGCATCGGTATCGATACCTTTC
>NZ_JAIQWW010000073.1 GCF_020164455.1 Phyllobacterium chamaecytisi | reverse complement strand
GCCCTCGCCCTGCTGGTAAAGAAGCCGCCAAGCGGTGACAATTGGGCCTACGAAGTCAAATGGGATGGCTATCGTCTCGCGATCCACGTTGAACCTCGCGGAGCCCGGATTATCACCCGGGGTGGCCACGACTGGACATCGTATTTCCCGACCATTGCAGCCGCTGCAAAGGACTTAGGCCCTGCAACCATGATCCTGGATGGTGAGGCGGTTGTGCTTGACGAAAAGGGCCTGCCCAACTTTGGACTGCTGCAACAGGATCTCGGCGGCCGACGGGCGACACGCGCGGCAGAGAACGCAGTCCTTTACGCATTCGATTTGCTCTACTTCGACGGTCACGACCTCACCGGCATCGAGCTGTCATCGCGGCGGCAGATGCTCGCCACCCTGCTTGCGGATGCCACAGGTGCAATCCGGCTTTCGGTGGAATTCAATACAGATGGCGCGCTTCTTCTGCGGAACGCGTGTATGCACGGCCTTGAAGGGATCATCGCGAAGGATCGAAACAGCACCTATCGCTCCGGGAGGTCCGGCGACTGGCTCAAAATCAAATGCAGCAACAGCGAAAGCTTCGCGGTCATTGGCTATGAACCGTCCGTCAAGGTGCGCGGGTCAATCGCAAGTCTCCTGCTTGCGGCGCACAACGACGATGG
>NZ_JAIQWW010000072.1 GCF_020164455.1 Phyllobacterium chamaecytisi | reverse complement strand
CACCTCGAGACTATGTCCCTTTCCATTGACAACCAATGATACTTTCGTGGTTCCGGTCATGTCATTTCCTGATGATTGAGCTGGCTCAGAACTTGATACGGGCCTACACAAGCGCGATGCTTGCTGCGGACGAGATAAGCAAATCACGCCGGGACATGACAAGTTGATTGGTGCCTCGCATGTCTAGCTCCAGTCCATTGAAGTCGCTCGCGACGGTCGCGCTAGAGCACGTGGCCGTCAAATTTGTTCACAAGCGGCCTGCAATTCGACACAGTTCGGGCAATTTTTTTCCTACCAAGTCTGGTTATTGTACCAGTCGTCGATCTCGCGCCTGGCCTCGTCCTTTGCCTTGCCGTACCGCTCCTGGATTTTGCCTTCCAGCTGGTCACGCTTTCCGGCGATGACGTCAAGGTCATCGTCGGTCAACCGGCCCCACTGTTCCTTGATCTTGCCCTTCACCTGCATCCAATTGCCTTCCACGCGATTCCAGTCCATGACAGATCTCCTTGTTGGTTGGACTGAAACGCGCCAGCCAGTTGCGTGTTCCAAAGGCATGGCAGCAACGCCGTGCACAAGCCAGCGAAAGAAAATCCTTGGCCGATGGAACGCCTTCTTCTCCGGAGGATTAAAGAGAGTCATCACCAAGCCCTGGGAGA
>NZ_JAIQWW010000071.1 GCF_020164455.1 Phyllobacterium chamaecytisi | reverse complement strand
GAGATCGAGAAAACGTCTTCGATCGGCATCAGGAACGGCAGGTTGATCGGACGCTCTGGGGTCGGAATGTACTTGTCGACTTCCGCCATCAAGGCACGAACGGCGTCTTCGCCGATTTCCTTGTTTGAGTCTTCAAGTGCTGCCAAAGCCGAACCCTTGACGATCGGAATGTCGTCGCCGGGGAAATCATACTTCGACAGAAGCTCGCGTACTTCGAGCTCGACGAGTTCGAGAAGCTCGGCATCGTCAACCTGGTCGACCTTGTTCAGGAACACGACGATCGCCGGAACGCCAACCTGACGGGCAAGCAGGATGTGCTCGCGGGTCTGTGGCATCGGGCCGTCGGCAGCCGAAACAACCAGGATCGCGCCATCCATCTGCGCCGCGCCGGTGATCATGTTCTTCACATAGTCGGCGTGGCCGGGGCAATCGACGTGCGCATAGTGACGGGCTGGCGTCTCATATTCGACGTGTGCCGTCGAAATGGTGATGCCGCGCGCCTTTTCTTCCGGCGCTGCGTCAATCTGGTCGTACGGCTTGTACTCTCCGAAATACTTCGTAATCGCTGCCGTCAACGACGTCTTGCCATGGTCAACGTGACCAATCGTGCCAATGTTGACGTGCGGCTTGTTACGTTCAAACTTGCTCTTAGCCAT
>NZ_JAIQWW010000070.1 GCF_020164455.1 Phyllobacterium chamaecytisi | reverse complement strand
GCGATGGTGACCTAGCAGCTGCGCCCTAAGGGTGACCTGTTCATGTCCTGCCGTGGAGGTGAACCGCTTTTGCGAAGAAAAAGGAGACCGGAGCAATGACGCAGAATTCTGCCATCAGTTCGTCTAAAAGCGGTTCGGCAGGCAACGTTTTCGTTTTTGGTCCCTTTCAACTTTCCGCGCACCAGAGGCTTCTTCAGCAAAACGGGACGCCGCTTTCCATCAGTAGCCGCGCGCTCGAAATCCTGATGGCCCTCGTTGAGCGACCGGGCGAAGTTGTTTCTCACAAAGAGTTAATCAATCGGGCATGGCCCAACGTTGTAGTGGAGGACACGAATTTGCGCGTGCACATTGCAAATCTGAGAAAAGCGTTGGGGGATTCGAAGACTGGACCTCGTTACATAGTGAGTGTTCCAGGACGCGGGTATTGTTTCGTTGCGAAGGTTAGCTCGATGGATTCATCTCGCTCCGTCGACTGGCCAGATTTACTGCTGCCGCGAATACCCGATGCTAAGCCAGCGGATGCGTTGATCTTTGCAGAAGGACAGGTGCAATTAGGTGTTCAACTGTTGCGTAACGCTCTTGCGACGTTGCAAGCGCAGCAGCCTTATATAGTGGCGGGTGAACTATCTGCGCATTGGCTGACGGTTCAATCGAGTGC
>NZ_JAIQWW010000007.1 GCF_020164455.1 Phyllobacterium chamaecytisi | reverse complement strand
TTAGTTTTTTTACGTTCGGCATTGGTTAATATACTTAGCATTTTTTCTATTAGTTACCAATGTCTTTATGTCCCAGTGTCGCACTGTGGTTAAGATGAAATTTTATGACTACAGGGTATTAGTGCAGGAAAATACCGAATATTTCTTTAGACGAAAGTATATCTTTAATCTGTACGATAAAATCAAAAGTAATATTTCTAAAGTGATTTTTTTCTATTCAAATGTATTCCGTCGATCAATCTACTCGATTTGCTACGCAGTCAAGTAAGTAGTTCTTTAGAATTAGCTCTTATCGGCCAAATTTCAAGCACTCAGAGTCGAAATTTTCCCCTGTATGAAGGGTACAGAGCCGATGTGCTGACCGATGCGGCGGTTTTGGAAAGACATTCCCGCAATTGATACAAATATGAAACCGGCTGCGTGTCGTCGGGCGATAACATTGCGTATCGTCATCTCTGCCGAGGCCTTCCGGCCACCCAAGATGTCTCAAACAGAGCTGAAAATGTTGATGCCTGTCGTCAAGGTCTATCGAAACGCGAAGATGGTCTGTATAGACCGCCCTCAAAAGGCAACAGGGCGGACGTGCGAGCTCCGCAAATGAACATGGCAGTTTTGAGAAATACGGCAACGAGTACGCCGCAAGTGCTTCCAGGCAATGACGCGCCCAATCCCATGGTCGTATTCGAAGGCGTTGCCAAGCGCTTTGCGGCAGGGAATACCGGCGCCGAAGTGGTGGCATTGAACGATATAGACCTCGTCGTGCCGCGTGGATCGGTAACCGGGATCATTGGCCGTTCGGGGGCGGGCAAGTCGACGCTGATCCGGCTCGTCAACGGGCTCGAGAAGCCGAGTTCTGGCCGCATCCTCGTTGATGGCGTGGACATCGCCGGATTGGACGAGAAGAATCTACGCCCTGTGCGCCGCTCGATCGGCATGATCTTCCAGCATTTCAATTTGCTCTCCTCGCGTACTGCCTTCGGCAATGTTGCACTGCCTCTGGAAATTGCCGGCATGGGCACGCAGGACATCGAAAAGCGCGTGGCGCCCTTGCTTGATCTGGTCGGCCTTTCCGACAAGCGCGACCGTTATCCTTCCGAGCTTTCGGGCGGCCAAAAACAGCGCATCGGCATCGCGCGCGCTTTGGCAACCGAACCAAAGCTGCTGCTCTCCGATGAGGCGACATCGGCCCTGGATCCAGAAACCACGCGCTCGATCCTTGCCCTGCTCCGGAAGATCAACAAGGAGCTCGGTCTGACCGTGCTTCTGATTACCCATGAGATGGAAGTGGTGAAGGCCATCGCCGACCATGTGGCAGTGATTGATGGTGGCCGCATCGTCGAACAAGGCCCGACATTCGACGTGTTCACCGGGCATGTGCACGAAACCACCAAGGCGCTTCTCGGTGGCCTCGCAGGCATGCATTTGCCGGAGTTCTTGACTAGCCGGATGTCGCAGCTACCGGAGCCCGGCTCCCGGACTATTCTTCGTGTCATATTCAAGGGTGAAAATGCCACGGAACCGATGTTGGCGCGGCTTGGAAGCGATCTTGGCATCGAGGTCAATATCATGGCCGGAGCAGTCGACGAAATCGCGGGGCGTCCTTTCGGCATGCTGGTGGTTTCCCTGCGTTCCGATGAAGCGAAAATTGCCGAAGCCCGGCAGTTCCTTGCCAATCACGGCCTTTCATCGGAGGTGGTCGGCTATGTCCGCTGATATCATTGCTCTCATCGTCAAGGCGACGGGCCAGACATTGTATATGGTCGCGGTCGCTGGACTGATCGGTTCATTGCTGGGTATTCCGCTCGGCGTGTTTCTGGCGACGAGCGGGCGAGGCGAGCTTTTCGCGGCGCCTTGGGTCAACAAGGTGCTTGGCGCCATCGTCAACGCCACACGTTCGACGCCGTTCATCATTCTGGTCGTTGCCATCATCCCGTTCACCCGGATCGTTGCAGGCACATCAATAGGAACCACTGCTGCGATAGTGCCGTTGACGATTGCGACAATCCCCTTCGTTGCTCGTCTGGTCGAGACGGCAATTCGTGAGGTCGATCCTGGTCTGACGGAAGCAGCGCGCGCAATGGGTGCAAGCCCGATGCAGATCGTCTTCAAGGTGCTGCTTGCCGAGGCGCGGCCCGGAATTACCTCTGCACTGACCCTGACGATCGTCAGCCTGATTGGTTATGCGGCAATGGTTGGCGCGATTGGCGGCGGCGGTCTCGGCGACCTTGGCATCCGCTACGGCTATCAACGCTTCATGCCCGATGTCATGGCCGTCGTCGTTGTGGTGTTGATCGTGCTCGTTCAACTTGTCCAGAGCGCCGGTGACCGGTTGGCGCGGCAATTCGACAAGCGCAGCCGTCCTCGTTGAATTTATTGTAAAAGCAGGAGAATGAAATGTTGAAGAAAATACTTGGTGTAGCAGCCTTGGCGGCGATCCTCGGCGCGACTGGTGCGCTGGCCGAAACGATCAAGATCGGGGTTACGCCGGGCGAGCATGCGCAGATTCTCGAAAAGGTCGCGGAAGTCGCCAAGCCAAAGGGCCTAGATATCCAGATCCTCGAGTTCTCTGATTACGTGGTACCAAACCAGGCGTTGAATGATGGCGAGCTCGATGCAAATTCTTTCCAGCACAAACCTTACCTCGACAATCAGATCGCCGACCGGAAATTCGACATCGTCGATGTGGCCTATACCGTCAATTTTCCGATGGGCGTCTATTCCAAAAAAGTGAAGAGTTTCGACGAGTTAGCGGATGGGGCTACGATTGCGATTCCGAATGATCCGACCAATGGCGGCCGTGCCCTGCTCATTCTCGCCGATAAGGGTGCGATCAAGCTGAAGGACGGTGCCGGCCTGAAGGTCACGCCTGCCGACATCACCGAAAACAAGAAGAACTTCAAGTTCGTTGAACTCGATGCCGCCCAGCTACCGCGTTCGATTGATGACGTCGATGCCGCAGCAATCAATACAAACTACGCGCTTGAGGCCGGGCTTGATCCCATGAACGGTACGATCCTGAAGGAAGGTGAAAAGGCTCCATACGTCAATCTCATCGCTGTCCGTACTGCTGACAAGGACAAGCCCTGGGTGAAGACACTCATTGAATCTTACCATTCGGATCCAGTGAAGCAGTTCATTCTCGACAAGTACAAGGGTGCGGCCGTCCCAAGCTGGTAAATGCCAGCAAGCGAACGCCATCGCAATGCGAGGTGTAAGAAACAGCGGGCGGCGATCGACTAGATTCGCTTGCCGTCCGCGCCGAACAGATGCAGTTTTTGTTTCGGGATAATGACGCGCAATTGATCATCGGTGTTCGATGTTGACCGCCCTGGAACGCGCACGACAACCCTTTCTCCGCCGATGGTGCCATACACATAGCTTTCGGCGCCGACCGGCTCTACACCCTGAACCTTGAGATCAAGCGCCAGTCCGCCGATATGCGTATCGGTGCCAGCGGACACCTCAAGATCTTCTGGACGGAAGCCGATCAAGGATCCCGTCGCTGGAATGGATAGCCCCTCTGCACCGATGCGTGTGCCATCCTTCAGAACCAGTCCCGAATGGTCGGCCGTGACCGGCACAAGGTTCATGGGCGGCGCGCCAATGAAGCTTGCGACAAAGGTGCTGGCCGGTTTCTCGTAGATATCGAGCGGTGCGCCGATTTGTTCTACGGAACCGGCGTTCATGACGACAAGGATATCGGCGAGCGTCATGGCTTCAAGCTGGTCATGGGTAACATAGACGCTGGTCACACCCAGTTGCCGCTGCAGGTTCTTGATTTCAACACGCATTTGCCCACGAAGCTTGGCATCGAGGTTGGAGAGCGGCTCATCGAAAAGGAACACTTTCGGGCTGCGGACAATGGCACGGCCCATGGCCACGCGCTGACGCTGACCGCCCGAAAGTTCCTTCGGACGACGTTCCAGAAGCTGAGTCAATTCAAGGATTTGAGCCGCGTCTTTTACACGTTTGTCGATCTGATCCTTTGGCATACCCCGGTTGCGCAGGCCATAGGCCATGTTGTCGTAGACCTTCATATGCGGGTAGAGCGCATAGTTCTGGAATACCATTGCGATGTCGCGCTCGGCAGGTCCGAGTTCATTGACCACCTTGTTGTCGATTTTAACTGTGCCGTCGGTGATAGACTCCAGACCCGCGATCATACGCAGCAAGGTGGACTTTCCGCAGCCGGATGGACCGACCAGCACGCACAGGGCGCCATCTTCGATGGCAATGTTGATGCCTTTGACCGCTTCGACGGAGCTACTATAAACCTTGCGAACATTGGTCAATTCTACATTTGCCATATCGGTATCATTTCTCCGTTTCGACCAAACCGCGCACGAACCAGCGTTGCATGAGAACGACAACGACGATTGGGGGCAGTATGGCGAGAATGCAGGTCACCATCACCAAGTGCCATTCGGTATCGGCATCGGCGAAGGAAATCATCTTGCGCAGACCAATGACGATGGTCGACATGTCGTTGCGGTTTGTCATCAAGAGCGGCCAGAGATACTGCGTCCATCCATAAATGAAGAGGATCACGAACAAGGCCGCGATGTTGGTCTTGGATAGCGGCAGCAGGATATCCTTGAAGAATCGCCATGGTCCTGCGCCATCGACGCGGGCAGCTTCGACAAGTTCGCCGGGGATGGTCATGAAGAACTGCCGAAACAACAGCGTGGCGGTTGCAGACGCCATGAGCGGCAGGATCAACCCCGTATAGGTATCGATCAGACCAAGGTCGACCATGATCTTGTAGGTTGGCAGGATGCGAACCTCGACCGGTAGCATCAGGGTTATGAAAATGAGCCAAAAGAAGACCATGCGCCCGGGAAAACGGAAGAAGACGATCGCGTAGGCAGAAAGGATCGAGATACAGATCTTTCCGATGGCAATGCCGAGCGCCATCACCAGCGTGTTAAACAGGAGCCGATCTACGCCCACACCGCCGATACGGCCTACGCCTCCGAAGAGCGCTGCGGAATAGTTCTCCCAGAAGTGTCCCCCTGGCAGCAATGATAGGGGTGGGCGCAATATTTCCTGGAGCGTTTGCGTCGAGGCGACGAAGGTGTAGTAGATCGGGAAGGCCACGATCAATATACCGATGATCAATATCACATGGGCGATCAGACGGCCGACAGGATTGTTCTGAATCATGATCTATCCTCAGCCGTAGTGCACTTTGCGCTCGACATAGCGGAACTGAATAGCCGTCAAGCCGATAACAATGATCATCAGGATTACCGACTGAGCGGCGGAGTCACCCAGGATGAGGTTGACGAAGCCGTCATTGTAGACCTTGTAGACGAGCGTCTCCGTAGCTTTGCCGGGGCCGCCCCCCGTGACCGCGTGGATGATGCCGAACGTGTCGAAAAAGGCATAGACCGTGTTGACGACGAGCAGGAAGAAGGTCGTCGGAGCCAGTAGCGGAAAAACGATGGTCCAGAAGCGCTTCGTTTCGCCTGCGCCATCAATGGCTGCCGCTTCGATCAGCGATTTGGGGATCGACTGCAGACCGGCGACGAAAAACAGGAAATTGTAGCTGATCTGCTTCCACGCTGCGGCTGAGACGATGAGCACCATTGCCTGATCGCCGTTGAGCAGTGGGTCCCAATTATAGCCTGTCGAGCGGAAGAGATAGGCAAGCGTTCCCATCGATGGATTGAACAGAAAAAGCCAAAGCATGCCGGCGATTGCCGGTGCGACCGCATAGGGCCAGATCAAAAGCGTTCTGTAGATGCCTTTGCCGCGGATAACCTTATCCGCCATGACGGCTAAC
Source organism: Phyllobacterium chamaecytisi (assembly GCF_020164455.1). Classification (GTDB taxonomy): domain Bacteria; phylum Pseudomonadota; class Alphaproteobacteria; order Rhizobiales; family Rhizobiaceae; genus Phyllobacterium; species Phyllobacterium chamaecytisi. The sequence continues at coordinate 306,008 of NZ_JAIQWW010000007.1, read as the reverse complement.
AGAAGGGCAAGCGCCATCGCGATGAGCGCTGTGGCTACAGAGAATATAACCGTGACCTGAAGCGAGTTCAGATAGTTTGGATCTCCGAGGACGCGCCGGAAATTATCCAGACCGACAAATTGCGTCGACAGCCCGAAGGGATCTTCGCGCAAGACGGATTGATAGATCGCTTGCGATGCGGGCCAATAGAAGAATATTGCGGTGATGGCGAGTTGCGGTGCCAGCAGCAGATAGGGCAAAAACTTGTTTGGAAAAGTGACGCGCGTTGACGATGCCATGAATGCCTCGTTTTGAAATAGCCCCGTCCGTAGATTGCGGACGAGGCTGTCACATGAAATGAAGATTATTGGCCGATTGCCTGTTTTATCGCAGCGTTGCCACGCTTGACGGCGTTATCCAGAGCCTGCTGGGCAGTCTGTTTACCCGAAAGCATGTTTTCGAACTCTTCGTTCTGGATGTCGCGAACCTGGGGCAAGTTGACGAGGCGGACACCCTTTGAGTTCTCAGTCGGTGCCTTGCCCATCATCTGCTGGATCGGCGTTTCGCGACCGGGATTCTTGTCGTAGAAGCCGGACTTCTTGGTTTCTTCATAGGCGGCCAACGTTACCGGCAAATAGCCCGACACCTGATGCAGGCGCGCCTGAATTTCGGTCTTGGAGAGGAAGTTGAAGAAGGCTGCGACGCCCTTGTATTGCTCGTCGCTCTTGCCCGCAAAAACCCAGAGGCTGGCGCCGCCTGGGATCGTATTCTGCGGAGCATCTTTAGACTCAGGGTCATAGGGCAACGGACCTGTTCCGTAGTTCATACCTGATTTGATCACGTCACCGAGCCCGCCCGATGAATCGTTGTAGATGCCGCATTCGCCGGAAAGGAAGAGCGGTTTGGCTTCGGACGTACGACCTCCGTAACGGAAAGTACCATCCTTTGCGAGATCGGCGAGTTCCTGGAAATGCTTGACGTAAATTGGCGCATTGATCTTCAACTCGACATCGACGCCGCCGATACCGTTTTCATTCGACCCCCAGGGCAGGTTGTTCCAGGCGGCGAAGTTTTCCGTGTGGATCCAGGTCAGCCAGGCCGAGGTATATCCGCATTTGGCTGCGCCGCTTGTCTTGATCTTCTTCGCAGCGTCCCAGACTTCCGGCCACGTCTTGGGTGGTTTGTTTTCGTCGAGTCCGGCCTTCTTGAAGATGTCCTTGTTGTAGTAGAGGATCGGCGAGGAACTGTTATACGGGAAGGACAGCATCGTGCCGTCGGGCTTGGAATAATAGGCGACAATTCCAGGCAAATAGAGGCTCTTGTCAAACTTGGCGCCGCCCATCGAAAGAATGTCGGCGACCGGCTTGATCGCACCCTCGGCGGCCATCATCACGCCGGTGCCCGCATCAAATACCTGGATGATGTCCGGCGCCTGCTTGGCGCGGAAGGCGGCAATGCCGGCATTCAGCGTTTCAGGATACGTGCCCTTGAACACCGGAACCACCTTGTAGTCGCTTTGGCTTTCATTGAATTCCTTGGAAAGCGTGTTGACGACCTCGTTATTGGCGCCAGTCATCGCATGCCACCAGCTGATCTCGGTGACGGCGAAAGACGAGGTGGATGAGGCGAGGACAATGCCGAGAGCAAGGCTCAGTGAAGTGCCGCGAAAAGTCATGTGAATCTCCCATACACATAAGGCGTCATCTGAAGTGCGCTTGAGGGCAGTATCGTCATTATGTGACAGGGAAACAACAGTTTTATGACTGGAAGCTCATACCTTGGTTCAAGGCTGTGGAAAAATGCTCAGCTGTTCACTTTGAGAGGCCCGTTAAACGAGCACAACGCCAGCCTCGCGCATTTTTGTCATCATGGTGACGAGTGAGCCGCCAAGATCGATCCCGCGACAAGCATCTAGCAGCACTTCGGCGGTGAATCCGTGCGCGATAGCGTCGAGCGCGGAATATGCGACACAATAGTCAGTCGCGAGACCTGCGAAAGTCACATTGGTAATGCCACGCTCGCGCAAATAACCGGCAAGTCCCGTAGGGGTCTTGCGGTCGTTTTCGTAGAAAGTCGAATAGCTGTCGATATGCGGATGAAAACCTTTGCGGACCACCAACTCGGCTTTTGTCCAGATCAGATCCGGATGAAATTCTGAGCCTGCCGATCCCTGGATACAATGATCGGGCCAGAGGACCTGCTCACCATAGGGCATCATGATTGTTTCGAACGGCGCCTTGCCGGGATGTGACGATGCAAAACTTGAGTGCCCGGGTGTGTGCCAGTCCTGGGTAAGGACGACGCGATCGAAACGCTGCATGAGCTTGTTAATGATCGGGACGATCTCATGCCCGCCATCGACTCCTAACGCCCCGCCAGGACAGAAGTCATTCTGCACATCGACGACGATCAGCGCGTCCTTGGCCATCTCGATTCTCCAGTAAGGTGAAGACTCTAGTATGACCAGCCGAACTGTTCCGTCAACGTGCGTAGTGCGAGTCGCCACCGATCCAGACATGATTGACATCGAGCTTCTCGTCGAGATGCACGATATTGGCGATATAGCCCGGCGCTAGGCGTCCATAGTGGTGATCGATACGAATACTCTGGGCTGGGTAGAGCGATGCCATACGCAGTGCCTCATCGAGAGACAGACCGAGCTCGCGATGCACGAAACGAACGGCCGAGATCATATCGAGATCAGCACCGGCCAGTGTCCCGTCGTCCAGTGTCAAACGTCCACCGGCACGTGTGATCCTGCGTCCGTTCAACGTGAAAGTTGTAATATCGGTGCCTATCGTGGACATTGCGTCGGTAACGAGAAATATCTTCGCCGGACCCTGCTTGGCACGCAGTGCGATGGCCATTGAGGCTTTGTCGACATGAAAGCCGTCGGCGATCAACCCCGCGGACAGTTCACCTGATTCAAGCACCGCGCCAACCACGCCGGGACTGCGATGGCCGAGCTGGCTCATCGCATTGAACAGGTGTGTCACCATAGTTGCACCCGCATCCTTGGCTGCCAGCGCGACTTCATAGGATGCGCCGCTATGGCCGAGGCTGACGATCACCCCGGCATCGACCATCGCCCGGATCTTTTCAGCCGATACCGTTTCCGGTGCGACTGTGGTCAGCAGAACCGGCAATTCCTGCACGGCTTCGATGATGGCAAGGAGATCAGCGTCGTCCATCGGCCGGATCAGCTTCGGGTCGTGCGTGCCCTTGTGTGTCAAGGACAGATGCGGACCTTCAAGATGCAAGCCGATAAATCCGGCCACTTTCTCTTGCGCCGCGGCCTTGCCTGCAGCGATGGCCGCCGCAGTTATTTCCGGCGTATCGGTAATCAACGTTGGCAGCAAGGCAGTCGTGCCGAAGGCGAAATGCGCATCGCATATGGTGCGGATTGCATCGATGCTTGGACCGTCGTTGAGGAGTACGCCACCGCCCCCATTGACCTGTACATCGATGAAGCCCGGTACAAGCTTACCGCCCTTCAATTCGACCCGGCGGACGTCACCGGGCAAATCCGACAACGGCGTGATACTCTTGATCACATCGCCATCGACAACCAGGCCTGAATCGGCGTGCCAGCTTTCGCCGTCGAATATCTCGGCGCCAGTAAGGGTATAGATAGTGCTCATAGGGTTTCAGTCACTTTTCGTAAGTGCGGCGGTTCATCCGGGTTCAATCCACGGCTGCGGGCAAAGCCTTCCACGAAAGAGTAGAAGGAGACAAGCAGTGCCAGTGGGTCAGTCAGCGGGTGGGACGTAGCCACGAAGGGCAGGGCCGTAGCATGTGATGGTTTGGACGATGTGAGGAACACCGCAGCGCCCTGGTCGGCCAGGCGATTGGCAGCATCCACGAGCGAATCTTCGGCTGCGTCGCGTGCGGCGAGCACGAGAATCGGGAAGCCTTCGCCGACAATAGCCTTTGGCCCGTGCATGACTTCGGCAGCACTGAAGGCTTCCGCATGAACCGCACTTGTTTCCTTGAATTTCAGCGCCATTTCATTGGCGATTGCCAGAGATGGTCCGCGTCCAAGAACAAACAGCGAGTTTTCGTCGGTCACTGCGCCCGCGAAGGCTGACCAGTCACAGGCGACGGCCTTGGCGAGCGCGGCTGGAAGATCATCGATTGCGGCGAGCAACTTGTTGTCTTCGGTCCAATGTCCGATCAGCGCGAGACCGGCAACAGCCGAGCTAATGAACGACTTTGTGGCGGCGACGCTGCGCTCTGGTCCGGCCAGGATGTCGATAGCAAAGTCGCTGGCATGTGCGAGGTCAGACTTGATGACATTGGTGATGGCGATCGTCAGTGCACCGCTTTCACGGGCGGCGTTTGTCATGCTGACTATGTCTGGACTCTTGCCAGACTGTGAGATGGATAGTGTCGCAGCAGAGCCAAGTTTAAGCTTCACGCCATAGATCGATGCGACGGAGGGCCCGAGCGAAGCAACGGGAATACCGGCAGTGAGCTCGCTCGAATACTTCAGGAAGGCACTGACATGATCCGACGAGCCACGAGCAATCGACGCAAGGAAGGGCGGGTTCTTTTCGCGCAACTTCGCACCGGCTGCAGCAAGCGTTGCGCGGGAGGCGTCAAGAAACTTCGCTGTCACATCGGGAATTGAGAGTATTTCTTCCCGCATGAGGGTCGTTCTGGTATTCACAGCACTGCTCCTGAAATTTCCGAAGACTCGCCGAGCTTCAGTTCGGCGACAAATTCATAGGCGTCGGCACGGTAGATCGATCGGGTAAATTCGATAACCTTTCCGGATTCGAGGTAGGATATCCGCTCGATATTCAAGCTGGCGGAACCCGCCGGAACCTGGAGCAGTTTAGCATCATTCTCTTTCAAAATGGCCGCAGAAATGCGCTGTATCGCCCTGACCGGACGATTGCCGCTCTCCGCCAGCACCGCATAGAGCGATAAAGTGACAAGTTCCGGATTTGGCAGCACATGAATCGACAAGGCGGCACGTTCGATTGCCATGGGCGTGTCATTGGCCACGCGCAATCGGCTGATCCGCGCCACCTTTTCGCCGGATGACAGTCCGAGCGTCACCATTTCTTCAGGGGAAGGCGCATAGACGCCGCGGTCGAGCCAAGTCGAGCGGACAATCATCCCGCGCCGTGCCATATCTTCAGTGAAGGATGTGAGATGCGACAAGGATTGTTCGACGCGTGCGGAACGCGGTGCCACAAATGTGCCAGAACCATGCCGCTGGACGAGCAGGCCGTCATTGACGAGACCCTGGACGGCTTTGCGAACAGTTACGCGCGAGATCTCCGCCATCGCAGCAAGTTCTCGCTCCGGAGGCAATGCATCTCCAGGTAGAAGTTTTCCTTCACGAACGGCATTTTCGATCAGCCGCTGCAATTTCACGTAAAGCGGACCACCGACAGCAGAGCTGTCGTTGAGCGAAGGCAGAATATCGATCAAACCATCACCCATTGCTAACCTCCGCCGATGACGAAGCGAAATTGCGTGCTGCCAGTTGGACTGCGCCTGTCAGAGCGTCATTCAACGGTGCTTGCAGTATTGCCCGATAGCGAGGTGAAAGGCGCGGACCATAAAAAGCACCAAGACCACCCAATAGGGAAAGACGCATAGGGGCTGGAGACATGATGGCGTCGAGCCCTTCCTCGATTTGGCCAATGGTCTTGTCCAAAAGAGCAACGGCGACTTTGTCATCTTTCGACGCATACTCGAAGACGGTTGGCGCAAACGTGCCGAAATCACTCGGTGTCGCCGAATGGGCGAATTGGACTATCCGATGCGGATTGCCTCCGAACCGTTCCATAACTGCCGCTGTCATCGGCGAGCTAGGATGAAATTTGTCATAGGCGAGCAATGTTTCTTCGAGCAGGTCCCGACCAAGCCGCGCACCCCCACCGAGATCGCTAACCTTGAAGCCCCAGCCGCCGGCAAAACGAATGTCATTGCCGAGCCGGGTAACATAGGCGGAACCAGTGCCGAGGATCACCACGGTACCATCATGATCACCAAGTGCCCCCTGGAGCGCGATCACGCCGTCTGAATAAACAAGCGATTTTTGAAACGGCAGCATAGCTTCCAGCTTTGCACCATTGCCGCCGACATTGGCGCCGGCGAGGCCGAGGACCGCGAAGACCCTTTTGGTCTGGCCAGCGTCGATTCCAGCCTTTTTGAATGCTGCTTCAGTTGCATCGAGAATGTTCAGACGTGCTGTATTCATGTCGGTCATGATATTGGCCGAACCACTCTTGCCAGTGCCTAAAACATTGCCGCTCAGATCAGCCAATGCCGCCCTGCAACCTGTGCCGCCACCATCAATTCCAAGGAGATAAGTCACGTTCAATCGTCCTCCAGCATTCAGAATACCAATAAAATACCAATAGCCAAGCGTTAATTTATATCTCGTCGGGATTTTCTCAATATCTTTGAAATCATTGAATAAAATCTATTGTCCTAAATGATCGCGTAAATTTTTTAAGGAATTGCTGGACAAGTGGTATTTTTTTGGCATTAATTATCGGAACGAGGAGTGAGCAGTGGCACTAACCCGCACCGAGCAGCGCAACGAGAACGCATTGGGACTGGACGAGAAGTCGCCAGAAGATGTTTTGCGGTTGCTGCATGAAGCGCAGCTTGAAGCTGCCGCTTCGGTTGCGCGCGCCATGAATTCCATCGCACGAGCCTCCCTGCTTGCTGCCGACACGCTCGCGTCGGGTGGGCGTCTCGCTTATGCAGCCGCGGGCAGTTCAGGGCTGATGGCCATGGCGGACGCGCTGGAAATACCCGGTACTTACGGCATTGCTCCCGACCGTGTCGTCATTCTGCTTGCTGGCGGTGTCGCCAGTCTTAGCCGGTTGGCCGGCACTTACGAAGATGATGTGAGCCAGGCCTCAAGCGACATTGCGGCGGCAGGGTTGATGGCTGATGATTGCCTGATCGCGATTTCCGCCAGCGGCACAACGCCTTATGCACTCGCCGCAATCGACGAAGCGAAGGAGCGCGGTCTCAAGATCATTTCGATCGCCAATAATCCCGACGTTCCGATGTTTGAAAAGGCGGACGTAGCAATTGCGCTGGAAACACCGGCGGAAATGGTGGCGGGCTCAACGCGAATGGGGGCGGGCACCGCGCAGAAAATCGCGCTCAATCTGTTGTCCACTTTGATGGCCATCCGGCTTGGTCACGTGCATGACGGGTACATGGTCAATCTCGTCGCGGACAATATCAAACTACGCGAGCGCGCAGCGCGCATCGTATCGGCGATCAGCGCCTGCGATATGAGCGACGCAGCAAAATTGCTCGAAGCCAGTGGTGGCTCGGTCAAGTCAGCGATCCTGCTCGCCGCTGGAGCGACAAGCGCTGAAAATGCATCAAACCTTCTCGAAAGCAATCAACAGAGGCTTCGCCCGGCGCTTTCGGAACTCAAAGAGAGTCATGGTTCTCGCTAGGAACCGGGGCTCTTATTAACGGCACTGCTCAAAAGGGTGCAACAGGAGACTAAAATGGGAAGCACGACTTTAAAAACATTGCTTATGGCGACAAGCATTCTGGCTACGGCCGGTTTTGCCCATGCCGCCGATACCACGCTGACGCTCGAAAGCTGGCGTACCGACGATCTGGCCGTCTGGCAGGAAAAGCTCATTCCGGCTTTCGAAGCCAAGAACCCTGGCATCAAAGTCAAGTTCGCTCCGACGCCTCCGACGGAATATGATGCTGCTCTTGGTGCGCGCTTCGATGCGGGCAGTGCCGGCGACATCATTACTTGCCGTCCTTTCGACAAATCGCTGGAGCAGTTCAAGCGCGGCAATCTGGCGAGCCTGAATGATCTTCCGGGCATGAAGAACTTCTCGGACGTAGCAAAGTCCGCCTGGACGACCGACGATGGCAAGGACACGTTCTGCGTGCCAATGGCTTCGGTTATTCACGGCTTCATCTACAACAAGGACGCCTTCGACAAGCTCGGTATTGCTATTCCGACCACGGAAGCCGAGTTTTTCGCCGCGCTCGACAAGATCAAGGCCGATGGTACCTATATTCCGATGGCCATGGGTACAAAGGATCTCTGGGAAGCCGCGACTATGGGTTACCAGAATATCGGACCGACCTACTGGAAAGGCGAAGAAGGCCGCGCCAAGCTGATCAAGGGCGAAGAGAAGCTGACCGACGCTGATTGGGTCGAGCCCTATAAGGTTCTTCTCAAGTGGAAGGATTATCTCGGCGATGGTTTCGAAGCCCAAACCTATCCGGACAGCCAAAATCTGTTCACTCTCGGACGTGCTGCGATTTACCCAGCCGGCTCGTGGGAAATCGGTTTGTTCAATACACAGGCCCAGTTCAAGATGGGAGCATTCCCGCCGCCTGTGAAGAATGCCGGTGACGCCTGCTACATTTCCGACCACAACGACATCGGTGTTGGTCTCAATGCCAAAAGTGGCCACGCAGAAGAAGCCAAGAAGTTCCTGGAATGGGTTGCTTCGCCGGAATTTGCAGAGATCTACGCCAACGCGCTGCCAGGATTCTTCAGCCTGAATTCAACACCGGTGAAGATGCAGGATCCGCTGGCACAGGAATTCGTCTCATGGCGCGAGAAGTGCAAACCGACAATCCGCTCGACCTACCAGATCCTGTCGCGCGGTACGCCAAACCTCGAGAACGAAACCTGGGTTGAATCGGCTAACGTCATCAACGGCACCGACACACCGGAAGCTGCAGCCAAGAAGTTGCAGGATGGTCTCGACAGCTGGTACAAGCCTGCCAAGTAAGTGATTGATAGCCGGGGCGTTCGGATGATCGTCCCGGCTATTTCTTTATCTCAGCGCAAGGTACGCTGTTGCGCTATCATTGCTAAAAACGGCAGTCGCAGGCCGCTTTCCTTGCGGCCAAAAATCATAAGCAGGGGTCTTAGTTTTCAATGAGCACAGTCGCAGAAGTATCGATCGATCGAGCTGAGGACAGACACCGCCGGCGCTGGCACATTCTGGTGTTTTTGGCGCCCGCCTTGCTCGTCTACACGGCTGTGATGATCCTGCCGCTCATCGAAACGCTGCGACTTTCCCTGTTCAACGTCAAAGACAACCAGAGCATCTTCGTCGGCTTCGCCAATTTCCAGGTGCTCTTCGGCGATCCGCGTTGGGCCGCCAGTTTCTGGAATGCGCTCCGCAACAACTTCGTTTTCTTCCTGATCCACATGCTGGTGCAGAACCCCATCGGTGTGGCACTTGCCGCGCTGCTGTCCGTGCCGAAGCTGCGCTTTGGTGCCTTCTATCGCACAGCGATGTTCCTGCCGACGCTTCTATCCTTCGTGATCGTCGGCTTTATCTGGAAGCTCATCCTGTCGCCAATATGGGGCGTTTCGCCTTTCCTGCTCGATCTGGTTGGGTTGAAATCTCTCTTTTCGCCATGGCTAGGTAAGCCGGGTAGTGCGCTGATCGCCGTGTCGCTGATCTCGGTCTGGCAATATGTCGGCATTCCGATGATGCTGATCTATGCGGCAATGCTCAACATTCCCGAAGAAGTTCTTGAAGCGGCCGAATGCGATGGCGTGACCGGATGGAGCCAGTTCTGGAAGATCAAGCTGCCGCTAATCCTGCCATCCATCGGCATTATCTCCATTCTGACTTTCGTCGGCAATTTCAATGCGTTCGATCTGGTTTATACGGTGCAGGGTGCACTCGCCGGACCGGACGGCGCGACGGATATTCTCGGTACTTTACTTTACCGCACCTTCTTCGGTTTCCAGTTGCAGATTGGCGACAAATCCATGGGCGCGACGATCGCGACGGTGATGTTCCTCATCATCCTGTCAGGCGTCTGCCTCTACCTTTTCGCGATCCAGCGGCGTATGCGCCGCTACCAGTTCTAGGAGCAGCGATCCATGGCAAAGCCAACAGCATCGCCCGTCCGCACCGGTCTCGTCCATCTGGCGCTCATCATCTATACGCTGATCGCGCTGTTTCCGGTGTTCCTGACCGTCATCAATTCCTTCAAGGACCGGAGTTCGATCTTCCGTGATCCACTGGGTCTGCCAACGCCGTCGACGTTCAGTCTCATCGGCTATCAGACGGTTCTTGGACAGGGGGATTTCGTTCTGTATTTCCAGAACAGCTTCATCGTAACCGGCGTTTCGATCTTCTTCGTCCTGCTGTTCGGAGCAATGGCGGCCTTTGCGCTGTCGGAGTATCGCTTCCGCGGCAATACCCTGATGGGCCTTTACCTCGCGCTCGGCATCATGATCCCGATCCGTTTGGGAACGGTGGCCATTTTGCAAGGCATGGTTGCTGCGGGATTGGTCAACACGCTCACCGCGCTCATCCTTGTTTACACCGCTCAGGGTCTGCCGCTCGCGGTCTTCATTCTCACTGAATTCATGCAAACCGTTTCGGATGATCTGAAGAATGCCGGACGCATTGACGGCCTGTCGGAATATTCGATCTTCTTCCGTCTGGTGCTGCCGCTGGTGAGGCCCGCGATGGCGACAGTTGCCGTCTTTACAATGATCCCGATCTGGAACGATCTGTGGTTCCCGCTTATCCTTGCCCCGAGCGATGCCACCAAGACCGTGACGCTCGGCTCGCAGGTGTTCATCGGGCAGTTCGTCACCAACTGGAATGCGGTGCTGGCCGCGCTGACACTGGCTATTGTTCCGGTCCTCGTTCTCTATCTTATCTTCTCGCGGCAGTTGATCCGCGGCATCACTTCGGGAGCGGTCAAATGATGGCTCAAAAGCCAGTGCGGGTTCTTGTGGCGGGGCTCGGCAATATGGGCCGCAGCCATGCGCTCGCCTATCACCTCAATCCCGGTTTCGAGATCGTCGGGCTGGTCAATCGCTCTGTCGTGCCCCTGCCGGAAGAGCTTGGCGCCTACACGATCCACCCCTCCTTCGACAGGGCACTCGCCGAGTTGAAGCCTGACCTCGCTTCCATCAACACATATTCTGACAGCCATGCAGCCTATGCGATTGCCGCCATGGAAGCGGGCGCGGATGTCTTCGTCGAAAAGCCGTTGGCTACGACGGTGGCCGATGCGGAGCGGGTCGTTGCTGCCGCCAGGAAACATGGGCGCAAGCTCGTGATAGGCTACATTCTGCGCCACCATCCGTCGTGGATGCGGCTTATCGAAGAAGCCCGCAAGCTGGGCGGTCCTTACGTTTTCCGCATGAACCTCAATCAGCAGTCGAGTGGGGCTACCTGGGAAACGCACAAGTCGTTGATGAAGACCACGTCGCCCATCGTCGATTGCGGCGTTCATTATCTCGATGTGATGCTGCAGATCACCGACGCCAAGCCGGTTCAGGTGCGCGGTATGGGTGTACGTCTCACCGATGAGATCGACCCGAACATGTACAATTACGGCCACCTGCAAGTGCTGTTCGATGACAACACCGTTGGCTGGTACGAGGCCGGGTGGGGCCCGATGATGTCGGAGACGGCGTTCTTCGTTAAGGATGTGATTTCGCCTAACGGTTGCGTCTCGATCGTCATGGACCAAAACGCCAAATCGGATGACATCGACTCTCACACCAAAACTTCGACTATTCGTCTGCACTCGGCAAAGCTTGGACCGGATGGCCGCTTCGCAAAGCCCGACGAGCTTTTGAGTATGGCTGGCGAACCTGGACATCAGGAGCTCTGCGATCTGGAGCAGGCGTTTGTCCTCAAAGCTATCCACGAAGATCTCGACCTCGACCGGCATATGCAGGACGCCGTACGTTCGCTCAGCGTCTGCCTGGCAGCAGATGAAAGCGTGCGGACCGGTCAACCAGTTAATCTATGAATTTGAATCAAGAAACGGGAACAAGACATTGGGTTCTTTGAAAATTGAAAATATCCGCAAGTCCTTCGGTCAGGTCGATGTGCTGAAAGGCATTGACCTTGAGGTCAAGGATGGCGAGTTCGTGATTTTTGTCGGGCCGTCCGGTTGCGGCAAATCCACATTGCTGAGGGTAATTGCAGGGCTTGAGGATGCCACTTCAGGCGACATATTGATCGACGGCAAAAAGGTGAACAACACGCCGCCTGCGAAACGCGGCATTGCCATGGTTTTCCAGACCTATGCGCTTTATCCTCATCTTTCGGTGCGCGACAACATGGGTCTCGGCCTGAAGCAGGCAGGTAAACCAGCCTACGAAATCAAGGAGCGCATCGGGATCGCCTCGAACATGCTGTCGCTCGGTGATTATCTCGAACGCCGTCCGGCGGAATTGTCCGGTGGCCAGCGCCAGCGCGTCGCCATTGGACGTGCCATCGTTCGCGAGCCGCAATTGTTTCTTTTCGACGAACCGTTGTCGAATCTCGACGCTGCGCTACGTGTCAACACGCGTATCGAGATCGCGCGTCTGCACCGGCAACTCAAGGCAACCATGATCTATGTGACACATGATCAGGTCGAGGCGATGACACTTGCCGACAAGATTGTAGTGTTGAACCGAGGCAGGATTGAACAGGTTGGCTCACCGATGGCGCTCTATAATTCGCCGCAGACAGTCTTTGTCGCCGGTTTTATCGGGTCGCCGCAAATGAACCTGATCGATGCAACCAAGCTCGGCCAGAGCGGTGCGAAAACCATCGGCATCCGTCCAGAGCACATTCAGGTCAGCAAGACATCCGGCGAATGGAAAGGCTCTGTGATCCATGTCGAACATCTTGGCGCGGATACAATCATTTACCTCCAGACTGATTTCGGCCCACTGACCGTTCGCCTCTTTGGCGAGCACAATTACGATGTGGATGGCGTGCTCTATGCCACTCCGGATGCGGGCCGGACCTACCGGTTTGACAATGAAGGCCAAGTCATCAAAGCCTGAGGCACGTGGCAAATGGCAACCCTCTTCGTCGGGTGATCTGCGACACCACGCGCCAATTCATGTCATGACATCACCATGCGTATGGGGCATAGTCCGGCGCGCGTGGAGTCGCCTCCCGCGGCAATAATGTATGGACAAGAGCAGGACGAATACCATGAGCTGGACACCGGACTCCAAGCGCTACGACACCATGAAATACAACCGTTGCGGCAGGAGCGGACTCAAGCTGCCGGCCATTTCTCTTGGGCTTTGGCACAATTTTGGCAACGACACCCCACACAACGTCAAGCAGGCGATCTGCCGTCAAGCCTTTGACCTCGGCATCACGCATTTCGATCTTGCCAATAATTATGGTCCGCCTCCCGGTTCTGCGGAAGAAGCATTCGGCGACATTTTACGCAATGACTTCAAAGGTTATCGCGATGAGCTGATCATCTCCTCCAAAGCGGGCTACAACATGTGGCCCGGGCCTTATGGCGAATGGGGCAGCCGCAAATATGTTATCGCCAGCTGTGATCAGAGCTTGAAGCGGCTGGGCCTCGACTATGTCGACATTTTCTATTCGCATCGTTTTGATCCCGATACGCCGCTCGAAGAAACGATGATGGCGCTGGATCAAATCGTGCGGTCCGGCCGGGCCCAGTATATTGGCATTTCATCCTACAACTCCCACCGCACGCGCGAGGCGGCAGCTATTCTCGAAGAGCTTGGCACGCCATGCCTCATCCATCAGCCAAGTTATTCGATGATCAATCGCTGGATCGAGGAAGACGGATTAATCGACGCGCTGGAAGATCTCGGCATCGGTTCCATCGTATTCTCGCCATTGGCGCAAGGAATGCTGACCGACAAATATCTCAAGGGAGTGCCCGAAGAGAGCCGTGCGGCACAGGGCAAGTCGCTTAATCCGGATTTTCTCAACGAGCGCAACATCGACAACATTCGTGCACTCAATGAGATCGCTTCAAAACGCGGCCAGACACTCGCGCAAATGGCAATCGCGTGGGTTCTGAGGAAGGGTCGCATCACCACCGCTCTGATCGGCGCCAGCAAGCCGCAGCAGGTGATCGATTGCGTCAAGTCGCTCGACAATCTTGCATTCACAGATGCCGAGCTTGCCGAGATCGATAGCTATGCAACCGATGCGAACGTCAATCTTTGGGCTGCCTCGGCTGAACGCAAGGGGCCGTCACGCAAGTAAAGCACCCTCAAAGCAACCTTGAAATTGGCATGGCGGGGCTAATATGCGAAACGTCCCGCCAAGATAAGGATTGGACCGTTCAATGAAGATTGCGATGATCGGGACCGGATATGTCGGTCTGGTGTCGGGTGTCTGCTTTGCCGAATTCGGCTTCCAGGTCACCTGTGTTGATAAAAACCCGGCGATTATCGACCGGTTGCAGGCTGGCGAGGTTACGATCTACGAACCGGGCCTCGATGAGCTGCTGGTGCGCAACGCGCGCGACGGGCGCCTGACGTTCACGACTGAACTCGCAGAGACCGTTGCCGATGCCGATGTTATCTTTGTTGCCGTCGGGACGCCCTCGCGGCGCGGCGATGGTGAAGCCGACCTGCAATATATCCACGCAGCTGCCGATGAAATCGCTGCGGCGATGAAGCCGAACGCGGTCATCGTCATCAAATCGACTGTGGTCGTGGGCACCAACGCCGATGTGCGTGCCCGTATCGCCAAGGCACGGCCCGATGTGCCGTTCTCCATGGTCTCCAATCCGGAGTTCCTGCGCGAAGGCTCGGCCGTCGAAGACTTCCTGCGGCCAGACCGCGTCGTCGTCGGCGTTCATGATGATGCCGGTACAGCGGCCATGAAGCGCGTCTATCGTCCGCTCTATCTGCGCGAAACGCCGATGATCGTCACGACCCTGGAAAATGCCGAGATTATCAAATATGCCGCCAACGCCTTCCTGGCCATGAAGGTCACCTTCATCAACGAGGTGGCTGACCTTTGCGAAAAAGCTGGAGGGAACGTACAGGACGTGGCGCGGGCCATCGGCATGGACAACCGCATTGGATCGAAATTCCTGCATGCGGGGCCGGGATTTGGCGGGTCGTGTTTCCCGAAGGATACACGTGCCTATGCGGCGACCGGACGCAAGGTCAATGCGCCCCAAACCCTTATCGAGCAGGTCGTTACTGTCAATGAACAGCGCAAGCGTTCCATGGCCGAGCGGGTGATCGAAGCAGCGAGGCGGACCGGGGCGAAATCCGTTGCCGTGCTTGGCATTGCCTTCAAGCCCAACACGGACGACATTCGCGAGTCGCCGGCGCTCGATATTATTCCAGCCCTGCAGAAGGCCGGCTTGAGCGTGCGAGCGCACGATCCTGAGGCACGCGAGGCAGCAGAGTCGGTCCTGCGCGATGTCACCTGGTGCAAGTCTGCCTATGAGGCCGTCGACGGGGTAGGGATCACACTGTTGCTGACCGAATGGAATGCCTACCGTGCGCTTGACCTCAAGCGGGTTTCTACGCTCATGAGCGGCAAACTCCTGTTCGATCTGCGCAATGTCTTCAACGCGCAGGACCTTGAAGGCTCTGGCCTGGAATACCACTCTGTCGGACGACCACTGGTGGGCAAGAGCGCCAATACCTGACCGAAATGCAGAGGGATAGCTCTCCGTGCACGAACTGAACGGATTTCGCTATGCAAGTGCCGGCGATGAGACCAGCTCCACGCCGCTCTTTCTCATGCACGGCAGTGGCGGCAACGAGAACGACCTGATTCCGCTTTCCGAAAGCATAGGTCAGAATAGACGCTGTATTTCCATAAGAGGGGCAGTCGAGTGGGAGACGGGGTATGCCTTTTTCAAAAGGAATAATGACAGGAGCCTCGATTACGTTGATCTGGGCTATCAGACGTACCGTTTGTGCGAATTCCTGGCTTCAGCCCTGGAAACGGGCGTCTTAAGATCCAAGCCTATTCTTCTCGGTTTCTCCAATGGTGCGATCACGGCAGCATCGATCCTCTTTCATGCACCGTTTCTTGTGGCTGGCGCAACTTTAATACGGCCACTTTCGCCCGCACCAGACGAGGCTTTCCCGGAGCTCGCCGGTCTTCCAGTCTTCATTAGCGCGGGCGAAGAGGACACAAGGCGCTCTCCGGACGATGTGAAGTTGATGACAGCCCAACTAGAAAACTGCGGCGCTGATGTCACAACCCATGTGCTTCCCACTGGTCATGGTTTGCATGACGACGAACCGAAATTGATCAGAGATTGGCTTCAGGCAAAGGTTGACTAGCTAACCGTCCTGCAATTCCAATGGAAATGGCGTTCGCTCCCAAATTTTTTCGATCTTGTAGGTTTTGACGGAGATTGCCTCCCATTCGTGGAGAATTCGGGCAATTTCAACTCGATCTCCAGCCAAGAGCGCCGGATAGAACTCCGGCGAAAGCCGATCCACATGCTCAGCTACCGACCTATTTTTCTGCAATAAGCTCAGTGCAATATCAAATTCCCCTTTCATGGCGGGTATCAATACCTCGAAAAGTTCAATTGTTGTTGAGCTGACCTCTGGCACCGTCATGGCAGAGAGAAAGGCAAAATAATCATCCAGACTTGCGATGGCATAGAGCTCCGGCAGAGCGCCCTCGATTATGTCCAGCATTTGCGCGATTATGTCTGGCTTGTTCATAGTCCACCCGGACTTCCTGATGTACTCGCCATAGTTGGCTTGGCTGAACCGCAGGCCCCAGCCAAGAGCTCTGATTTCCGTTTTAGGGACAAGCAATTGCACTGAAATTTTCGGAACGAAGACACTCGGATCTATCGAGCTTCCAATATAGACACCGCGCAGCAAATGCTGCACGGGCTTGATGAAGACAAATCGTCCTGTCGAGATCAGGTCGTTCCGGCGCTGAATGAGCGGGCGCATTGCATCACGTACGTCTTTAATAGTGGTCATTGACTATCTCCTGATGGAACCGGCACTTGGCTTGATCTGTATGACAAAGAACTCCTCCGTTTTGGGAAACGTCTTCGCGGTTGAATGGGCAAAAACCCCCATCCGTGCGAGATCAAGCTCTTTTATCCCCGTCTTGAAATCGTAGATGCAAGTCAGATCGCTCCTGACTGTCTCATGAACATCGAGCCCGAGTGATCCTTTTTCCCTGATGCCGACTTCTTGCCGGTAGTACCCGGATGGTGCGCCGGCCAGTGGAGCCATAAGAAATAGTTCTGCTTTCAGAGTGCTGTCGCCTAAGCCGTTCACCATATTTGCCGCACGCAGGTGAAACTGAGTTCCGTAGTTTTGCGGTGTTCCATAGGACCCAATGGGTCCCATCGTCGATGCAACGCTGTCGGCTATAGTTTGTATCGTCCAGTATCTGGGGCAAAACTTGCTAACAGTATCCATATCCGCCTGGCGAACGCTCGCCCAGATTTTTGCGTCGGAATCGCCTTTGCTAAATTGCCTTGCGCGCAGAGAAAGGATTGGCACGACATAAGGATCATCAGCAGCTGCAATTGCGTTGTATTGCGCAACCGCGTCCGCTAGCGGGTATTCAAGTTCAGGTGCTTTCAGGAACGAAAGTAGAGCCGTGGCAGAACGGATAACGGGATTGTTTCTGACAATGGCCCGCAGTGGAGTTTCACGGTCGATCTGCTGTCCCAGTTGCTCGGTCCGTTTAATCCATGAGCTGCTTTGCGGGCCCGAACTACTATGCGCCAATGTGGCGCCAGCGGTGATTGGATCAATCCCACCTTGGCCGTTCGTCCATTGCCCGCCATCAGAATTTCCAGCAGGCACGCGAGGCTGATCTGGATCAAATTTGAGGAAGAGGTCAAGTTCGTCCAAAAACTCGAGCTGCTTGTAGAGAAAATCCTGCTTCTGTTGCAGGAGTCGATGGTCTTGCTTGGCTTGCGCCGCTGAGCACCCACGTCTTGGTGTTCTCAGGGAAGAATCGTTAGCTCTTATCTGCCATAGCAGCTTGTGGTAGGCCGGGCTGTCTTTGGGTGATTGATGCATGAATACGGTCCTTTTTAAAGGACTATATTCCTATAAACTTTGCGACGCCGTCAATTCGACATTAGTCGCAAGTCAATCGATTATTGTGCGGCCTTGTACAGCGTAATGGTCGTCTTGCGGCCCTTGCTGTAGTTGATGCCGCTGACAGTCCCGACTGCGGTAACCGACGTCTCGCCTTGCGGCAGAGCCTTGATGAAGGCGTCGTGTTCCCGTTCATCGACTGCTGAAATCGCACAGGCCGGATCGTTGCTGAGGTGCTTGGCCGCCCCTGCACCGTCGGTGAGGACCGTCTTCGTACCGGCAAGAAAGACCAGGCTTGGCTCAGCATAACTGGCGGAAGCCAATATGCTGTTGTCGCAGGGTTTGGCGGCATTGAACGCATTGGCAATGGCCGGACTGAGCCAGATCGGCGTCAGCGCCGGAACGACGCCCCATGTTAGCAGCGTGAGCGTAATAATCGCAAAGGTTGCAGAGGCTTGCAGCGCGCGCTTGAGATTGTGATTCAATACTAGGCCGCTGGCGAAGACACCGGCGGCAGCTGCAGTAAAGAAGGCAATGATCCCCGGAAACGAGAATGATCCGGTCATGACATAGGGCAGGACAAGCCCCGCCCCCATGAAGCCGAGTGTCGCAGCGGCAAGGCCAAGAAGCGTCAGTCGCTCGACCCAGATTTGCCAGCGGCCGCGATAGGGCTGGGCGGCGATCCCGGTGTCGATGGCCCAAGCCATCATCAACAGCAAGGCGGGGTAGGCGGGAAGGATGTAGTGCGGCAGCTTCGTTGGGATAAGCTCCGTTACAAGCCAGAACGGGATGTACCACGCAGTCAGGAAAGCAAGGCGCGGATCCTCGCGCAGCCGGCTCAACGCCTGCAGCCCGCCGCGTATAGCGAGTACGCCAAATGGCCAGATGAACACGACAAAGATCAGGGCGAAATAGCCTGGCGGCGCGCCGTGGCTTTCCTGCGCATCGCCAACCTTCGACAGGAAATCCTTGTTGACGGATTCGTTGAAGAAGGCACCGCCGCTTTTCAGCGTGATCAAGATGAGCCATGGCAGCACGATTGCCAGCAGGATAAGGATACCGGTTATTGGCTTCAGGCGTTTCAGCCATCGCCACTCGCGGTAGAAAAGGCTGAGAGAGCCCATCGTCAAAACGCTGACAAAGGGAGTGATCGGGCCTTTGATCAGCACACCGGCTGCGGTTGCCACCCAGAAGGTCACTGCTGGTGCCCATTTGGCTGCAGCCTGCTTGCGGCTTGCCATCCATATCGATGCAAGTGCACCCTGTGCGATGACGACCGTCGCCAGCACCGTCGCATCAGTTTTTGCCACACGCGCCTCGAAACCGAGCATAACGATTGCCGCAAGGGCAATACCGGCCATAAGGCCGGCGCTTTGGCCAAAAAGGAATGCTCCCAGAGCAGCCGTGCCGAGCACCGCAATCGTAGCGCCGGCCACCGAGACTAACCGGTAGACCCATATCGGGGCGTCGTTATTGTAGCCTGTGAGCTTGAGCGCAGCGCTCTGCAGCCAGTAAATGCCAACCGGCTTCTTGTAGCGCGATGCGTCTTGAAAGCGGATGTCGACATAGTCGCCGCTTTCAGCCATCTGGTGTGTCGCCTGGACGTATCGTGCTTCATCGCGGTCGAGCGGCGGTATCGAGGCGATCCCCGGGACAAAGGAGACGAAGCAGATGAAAACCAGCAGTAAATAATGGCTGGCGCGAAGTTTTGTGCCGCCGCCGGGAGCGAGATCCGAAGAGGTCATCAACATCCCTTGCTCACGTGTCCAGCGTCATCGCCTTTTTCTCATTGGCGATCAGCCAGAGATTGCGAATATAGACAATCAGTCCGAGGCCCTGACCGGCAATGAACACCGGATCCTTACGCACGACTGCGTAGACAAAAAGCAGCACACCGCCAAACAGCGAGAAGAACCAGAAAGTCACCGGGACGACGCTGCGCTTGGCACGTTCGGAGGCAATCCACTGCACGACGAAACGCATGGTGAAACAGCCCTGCGCAAAAAAGCCCAGCAGGATCCAGGCGTCGAATTGGGCCACGAAAACCGAGTGCAGCCAATTGGTAATAGCATCAGCCATGACTGATCTCCGTAATCGTTGGAACGGTCTTGCGGCGCTTGCGCAGCCACCAGACGCCATAAAGGTCGAGAATACCGCGCAGACCGCGGTCGAGAATGCCGTAGTTCGATTTGCCGTGACGGCGCTCGCGATCGAGGACATCGACATGCACGACGCCATAGCCTTCACGGATCACCAATGCAGGCAGGTAACGGTGCCAGCCATCGAAGAAAGGCAATTCGCGGAAAAGTTGGGTGTGCAGTGCCTTAAGGCCGCAGCCGCTGTCGCGCGTATTGTCCTTCAGGATCGCGCTGCGCAGCTTGTTGGCATATTTCGATGCAAACTGCTTCAGTTTCGTGTCGGTGCGCTTCAGGCGCT
Organism: Phyllobacterium chamaecytisi; assembly: GCF_020164455.1. Lineage (GTDB taxonomy): Bacteria > Pseudomonadota > Alphaproteobacteria > Rhizobiales > Rhizobiaceae > Phyllobacterium > Phyllobacterium chamaecytisi. The sequence continues at coordinate 285,793 of NZ_JAIQWW010000007.1, read as the reverse complement.
GCCCCGCCGCGATGCCGATTGCTGGACCGGCCTGCAGCAGTGCATCGGCCAGCCGTGGCAGGTAGGCCGGATTGTTTTGCCCGTCGCCATCCATGGTGACCACGACCTTACCCCTTGCCGCGAATACGCCCGAGCGAACGGCTGCACTTTGCCCAGCAGACTTGTCGTGACGAATATGGCGCAGAGGCTTCCCGGCCTTGATCCGCTCGCCCAATGCTTCACCCGTCAAGTCGGTAGAGCCATCGTCGACCACGATCACTTCGTAGCTGCGGCCTTCCATGGCTGCATCCACTTCATCGAGGAGAAAGGCTAGATTGGCGGCCTCGTTGCGGCACGGAATGACGATCGTAATTGCCGGATTGCTCAAGTTGCACGCTTTCGTAGTGGGACTTCAGGCGCGCTCCATAACATCGAAAGCGCCGCCGTGCCATCCTCATTTGCATTACGAAGCCGTAATGGTCACCTTGGCGGTCAACGCTTATTGCGAATGTCAGAGAGAGTCTTCGCCGGTGTAATCGCTTCGGGATCGAGACGGATTTCAATGATTGCGGGTTTGCCGCTTGCGACGGCCCGTTGCCACGCTCCTTCGAATTCCTCCGTGGCGTCCACTGTCTCGCCGTGCCCGCCATAGGCGCGGGCAAGCATGGCAAAATCCGGGTTCGTAAGGTCGGTCGCAGATATTCGCCCGGGATATTCGCGTTCTTGATGCATGCGGATCGTGCCATAGATGTTGTTGTTGATGACAAGGACGATGATCGGCAGCTCATATTTTACCGCCGTTGCAAAATCCTGTCCGTTCATCAGGAAGCATCCGTCGCCGGCAAAGCAGACGACCATTCGCTCTGGGTAAAGCTGCTTGGCTGCAACCGCAGCTGGCAGCCCATAACCCATGGAGCCCGACGTCGGAGCCGCCTGGGTGGCGAAGCGGCGGAATCGATGGAAGCGATGCAACCACGTGGCATAATTGCCTGCGCCGTTGGTCATGATCGCATCCTCTGGCAGCACGCTCTCAAGATAGGACATGATTGGTCCCATCGCGACCTTTCCGGGTCCGGTCTTTGGTGGCGTCGACCAGGCGAGGTAGGATTTATGCGCGGTTTCCGCTTCCCCTGGCCAGTTGATGTGGGACGGCGGTGCAAGATGTTCGACAGCTTCGGCAAACACGTCGGGTGCTGAGTTTATCGCGAGGCTTGGGCGATATACCCGTCCAAGTTCATCCGCGTCTGGATGCACATGGATCAGAGTCTGCTTTGGATAAGGGCTGTCTATCAGCGTGTAGCCGGACGAGGGCATCTCGCCGAAACGCCCGCCAATCAGCAGCAACACGTCGGCTTCTTTCACGCGCGCCGCCAAAGCCGGATTGATGCCGATCCCGACGTCGCCAGCATAATTCGGATGCAGATGATCGAACAGCATCTGCCGCCGGAATGAGCAGCCGACAGGCAGGTGCCATTTCTCGGCAAAGCGTGTGATCGACTGGACTGCGTTTTCATTCCAGCGCGACCCACCCAGGATCATGAAAGGCCGTTTTGCGCCTTGAAGAAGATCGGCGAGCTTTTCGATACTTGCCGGAGAAGGACCCGTCTCGACCGGCTGCCAGCCCTGAGCGGCGACTGCTTCGACCTTGTCGGTCAGCATATCTTCCGGTAACGCCAGCACGACAGGCCCAGGACGGCCTGAGGTTGCGACTGAGAAGGCTCGCGTGACGAATTCCGGAATGCGCCGTGCATCGTCGATTTCTGCCACCCATTTCGCTGTATCGGCAAAGAAGCGGCGGTACTCGACTTCCTGAAAGGCCTCGCGCTCACGTGCGTCGCGTTGCACCTGGCCAATGAAAAGGATCAGTGGCGTTGAATCCTGCTTGGCGATGTGGATTCCAGGGGAGGCATTGGTTGCCCCGGGACCCCGTGTGACAAAGCAGATGCCTGGCTTGCCTGTGAGCTTTCCCCAAGCATCCGCCATCATCGTGGCTCCGCCCTCGGCCCGGCAAACGGTGACGCCTATCTTTGCGTCGTAAAGCGCGTCGAGCACGGCAAGATAGCTTTCACCCGGTACGCAAAACAACCGCTCGGCCCCATTGGCAGCCAAGGCTTCCACAATCAATTCACCGCCCGTTTTCATCGGATGCATCCTTCAGTTCCTCGAGAATTTCAGCGCTGTGCTCACCAAGACGTGGCGAAGGCCGTTGATAGGAAAGCGGGCTTTTCGACATGACGATTGGCGTGCGCACCGAAGGTATGGTGCTGCCGTGACCATCGTCGAGATCAAGCCGCAATTGCCGCGACACGATCTGCGGATCGTCAAACATCTCGCCAATCTGGTTGATCGGGCCAGCGGGAACAGCATTTCGGGAACAGGCGTCAAGTAATTCGGCGCGGGTGCGTTTCTGTGTTTCAGTCCGGATCAGGGCCGTCAGTTCGATGCGATTTTCCAGTCGTGCTCGATTGCTCAGGAAGCGAGGATCGCTGGCGAGATTTGTCAGCCCGACAATGCTACAAAACCGGGCGAACTGCCCGTCATTGCCGACCGCAAGAATCATATGACCGTCAGATGTCGGCACAACCTCGTAAGGCGAAATATTCGGGTGCGCATTGCCCATCCGGTGCGGGCTCTTGCCTGTCGCGAGATAGTTCATCGCTTGGTTGGCCATGACAGCGGATTGCACGTCGAACAGGGCCATATCGATCACCTGGCCTTCGCCTGTCTTCGCTGCGTGTGCCAGCGCGGCCTGAATGGCAATGACGGAATAGAGTCCGGTGAATACATCGGCGACGGCGAGGCCAACCTTTTGTGGCTCGCCGTCGGGTGCGCCGGTAACGGACATCAGCCCCGACATGCCCTGAATGATGAAGTCATAGCCCGCCTGGGCTGCGTACGGACCGTCCTGACCAAAGCCTGTGATCGAACAATAGACGAGGCGCGGATTGTCGGCGCTCAAAGATGCGTAGTCGAGGCCGTACTTCTTCAAGCCGCCTACCTTGAAATTTTCGAGCACGACATCTGCAGTACGACACAGTGCCTTGACGGTTTCCTGTCCCTCTTTGGTCGTGAAATCCAAGGTGATTGAACGCTTGCCGCGGTTGCATGAGTGAAAATAGGCGGCAGAGAGATTTTCGCCTTCGCTGCTGGCGATGAACGGCGGTCCCCACCCACGCGTTTCGTCGCCTCCGGCGGGATTCTCCACCTTGATGACATCAGCGCCAAGGTCGGCGAGAACCTGTCCGGCCCATGGCCCGGCCAGAACGCGAGCGAGTTCGATGACGCGCACACCCTTGAGAGGAGCATCAGTCATGTTTCAAGCACTCTCCAAATGTGTCGGTCGTTTCGAAACTGTTCGTATCGCCCAATCCGCAAAATCCCGCATGATTACCTCCCTGTTGATCTCGTTGAGGCCTTCATGCCGTGTACCCTCGTAGATATTCGTCGTGACATTGGAAAATCCAAGTTGTTTCATTCTGCGTTCAAGATGCGTGACAGCTTTGCCCTTTTCAGTGGCCGGATCTTCTGCACCGCCGACGAGATTGAAGGGTAAGTCGCGAGGGACGTTGGCCAGCAACGAATTGTCTGCACCGGTGAAGATGAAGTCGAAAATATCGCGCCACATGCTCACTGTCGGGTTCCAGCCCGACAATGGGTCGGCAAGATAGGCATCTATTTCGTCAGGGTCGCGCGATAACCAGTCAGACGCCGTACGGGCGTTTGCAATGCTGCGGCCCCACTGCTGGAAGGTGAATTTCGGTAGCACCATGCTTGGAACGTCCGATCCCAAAAACATACGCTCGGCACGCAGGACTCCTTGCGCGACCCGGCCGAGAAGTCCAGCAGAGAAATTGGCGTTCCAGATCGCCGCGGCATCCACTCTACCCGGATGCTTCAGCACGTAGTTCATTGCGATCAATCCGCCGAGCGAGTGCCCGAACAGAATCATGGGGAGGTGAGGGTGACGCTGGCGGGCAAGACTGTTGATGGCATCGATGTCGTCCAGAACGTGCATGACCCCGTCGCTTTGCGCGAATCGTCCTGCCGGAGCGCCAGTTGCCTTGGTAAGGCCGTGTCCGCGATGATCGTGCGCATAGACGTGAAAACCTTGTCCGTTCAAGAATTGGGCAAACCGCGCATAGCGCAAGGAATGTTCACTGACGCCGTGACTGATCTGGACGATGGCGTGCGCCTGACCCTCGGCCGCGGAAAACCGCATCGCAAGTTTTGCCCCTGTCGCGCTTGCAATCGTTTCTACGTCTTCGAATGCCATTCTCTGCCTCCCGTCGCAGTTGAAGTGGTGGCGCACGAATAGTCAATGCGCAATAAACTCCGATAAAATCCGCTTAATTTTTTTCGTTATTGCACAATAAATAATCACGCCAAAGCATATGCAATTTTATTTTGCAAAGCCTCTTGCAATCGATAAAAACTTGCCTCAGAACTTCACTCCGAAAGAGATTGAATGTGCGATCGTTGCAACTGCAACAATGAAACGCACTCGGTTTCTGCCAGTTACATGGCCGTTCAGGGGAGAAGAGGACGCTCCCCGAATGCGGCACCAGAGGGGAAACCGGGTGACGGAAATATCCGCGCCCGGTTTCGCTCGTTTTGGGGCTTGCCCTGTTGAATGAGGCCGGATGGCAACGGCGCTGTGCGTGGTTCGACAAGCTCACCATGAGGGAGATTGAGGATTGCACCGATAGTCACCAACCCAGCAATTCTTGGCTCCACTACAACCCAACCATCTCCCTCATGGTGAGCTTGTCGAACCACGCACAGCAGCATTGCTATCCGGCAAATCGGCAGCCTCGGACCAAATGGCCAGACTCAGATGAGGGCGTGGCAAAGAAGGAGCTTAACCTCGGTCCGCTGCTCGAAATAAGCCACCCATCCATTGCCACAGGAGCCCCTTTCGCCTACATACGGCGCAAATTCATGTCCCTAAAATCCCGAACATCGGAGTGACGCGCGTTATGGCACGCCAATTCATCTATCATATGGCCGGCCTGAACAAGGCATATGGAACCAAGAAGGTTCTTGAAAACATTCATCTTTCTTTCTACCCCGATGCCAAGATCGGTATCCTCGGACCGAACGGTGCCGGTAAGTCGACGGTCCTCAAGATCATGGCCGGTATGGACAGAGAATATACGGGCGAGGCCTGGCTGGCCGAGGGCGCGACAGTTGGTTATCTCGCGCAGGAGCCCGTTCTTGATCCCACAAAGGATGTGATGGGCAATGTCATGGACGGGGTTGCCGATAAGAAGGCCATTCTCGACCGCTATAATGAAGTCATGATGAACTATTCCGACGAGACCGCCGACGAGGGGGCGAAGTTGCAGGATATCATCGATTCCAAGAATCTCTGGGATCTGGAATCGCAGGTCGAGATGGCCATGGAAGCATTGCGCTGCCCGCCTGGCGACAGTGAGGTAACCAACCTTTCCGGTGGTGAACGCCGCCGTGTGGCTCTATGCCGTCTTCTGCTTTCGCAGCCGGACTTGTTGCTCCTCGACGAGCCGACCAACCATCTGGATGCGGAAACCACCGCGTGGCTGGAAAAGCATCTGCGCGAATACAAGGGTTCGGTACTGCTGATCACCCACGATCGCTACTTCCTCGACAATGTTACCGGCTGGATTCTCGAACTCGATCGCGGTCGTGGTATTCCTTATGAAGGCAACTATTCGGCCTATCTCGGTGCCAAGGCCAAGCGCATGCAGCAGGAGGGCCGCGAAGACGACTCGCGCCAGAAAGCTCTGGAACGCGAGCGCGAATGGATTTCGGCGAGCCCCAAGGCGCGTCAGGCGAAGTCGAAAGCGCGTATCAAGGCCTATGACGCCTTGGTGGATGCGGCCAACGATCAGCGGCCGGGCGATGCACAGATTCTCATTCCGGCAGGCGAGCGCCTTGGTCAGGTGGTGATCGAAGCGGAAGGTCTCACCAAATCCTTCGGCGATCGACTGCTCATCGAAAACCTTACATTCAAGCTGCCACCCGGCGGCATTGTCGGCATTATCGGTCCCAACGGTGCAGGTAAAACCACCCTGTTCAAGATGATCACCGGGCAGGAAAAGCCCGATTCCGGTTCCATCCGTGTCGGTGAAACCGTGCATCTCGGCTATGTCGATCAGAGCCGCGATCATCTCAAGGCCGACAAGAACGTCTGGGAAGAAATCTCGGGCGGCAATGAAATCATCAAGCTCGGCAAGTACGAGATGAACTCCCGCGCCTATGTCTCGGCGTTCAACTTCAAGGGCGGCGATCAGCAGCAGAAGGTCGGCAATCTCTCCGGCGGTCAGCGCAACCGGGTGCATCTGGCCAAGATGCTGCAGGCTGGTGGCAATGTTCTTCTTCTCGACGAGCCCACCAACGATCTCGATACCGAAACGTTGGCGGCGCTTGAGGACGCTCTGGAAAAATATGCAGGCTGCGCCGTGATCATCAGCCACGATCGCATGTTCCTCGACCGGCTGGCGACGCATATCCTCGCATTCGAAGGCGACAGTCATGTGGAATGGTTCGAAGGCAACTTCGAGGACTACGAGAACGACAAGATCCGCCGCCTTGGCCCGGACAGCGTCAACCCGAAGCGTCCTAGCTACAAGCCGCTAACTCGATAAACGGTAGTGGGAGGCGGAGACGTTCTTCCATCACCATTTTTGACGAACCCATAAGGCTTATTTGCTGGTTTTCGTGGCTTGAATTTCTAGTATGCGGGGAGTCTCACGGAGTGGCTCAATGACCGACCTGTTTGAAACCAGAACCGAAATACTCCCTTCACGCAAGCTTAGCGGGCGGGTCAGTGGATTATTCGAAGCTCTCGCAGGCGACTTTGTCACGACGCCGGCAGCGTCGCTTGAGCTCACGTTCGATGGCATCGTTGGCGATTTTCATGCTGGTCCGACGCGCAAATCCGGCGGGCGTGAGCCCTGGTATCCGCGCGGCACGGAAATGCGCAACGAGCGCCAGCTTTCCATTCTCGCATCGGACGAACTAGCGGATGTCGCTGCTGGCATGGGATTGTCTGATCTGAAGGCTGAATGGATCGGCGGCAACATGGTCATTGACGGTATTCCGGCGCTTTCGATGCTGCCGCCACGGACGCTGATGTTCTTCGAAGGAGGCGTCACCCTGAAGGTCGACGGGCAAAATGCCCCTTGCAAAGTGGCGGGACGCTCCATCGGCGAACATGCAGACACAGAAGATCACACGACGACAGCGCTCGATTTCGTTAGGGTCTCGAAGCGCCTGCGTGGCATCGTCGCCTGGGTCGAGAAACCGGGCACCATTCGCGCCGGTGAAAAGGTCGACGTGCGGGTGCCCGAGCAATGGATTTATCCGATCTAAGGCTTGCGCCAAGAGCTTTTCTATGGCGAATGGACTGAAGGTCCGGTGCCTGCTTTTTGCGGGAGAATCGGGAAGCCGGTGAGAATCCGGCACGTGCCCAACGCTGTAAAGGGGATGGGCCGCGCAGATGCCACGGAGATATCCGGAAGGCGCGCGGTTCAGGTGAACCTCAGTCAGAAGACCGGCCGGACCTCATAGCTTAAACCGCGCGGACAGCGGGGAGAGTTTCCAAGCGTTGTTGGGAGCAAACAATGCAGAATGTTTCGTATCGTCCGGTCACCGCCGATTGCTTTTCCGATGATGAGCGCGCTGCAGTCTACAAAGCCATCTATACAAGGCGCGACGTTCGCGACCAGTTCCTGCCGCAAGCTGTCCCCGACGAGGTGCTGATGCGGCTGCTGGACGCCGCGCATCATGCGCCGTCGGTCGGATTCATGCAGCCGTGGAACTTTATTGTCATTCGGGACGAAGCGCGAAAGGTGGAGATACATCGCGTCTTCACCCGCGCCAACGAGGAGGCCAAGTCGCTATTCAGCGACGAACGGCAAGCGCTTTATGCTTCGCTGAAGCTCGAAGGCATTCTCAAGGCGCCGATCAACCTGTGCATCACCTGCGACCGCACTCGTGGGGGCAAGGTGGTGCTTGGACGTACGCATAATCGCCAGATGGATCTCTACAGTACCGTCTGCGCTGTGCAAAACCTTTGGCTCGCAGCTCGGGCCGAGGGTGTTGGTGTTGGGTGGGTCAGCATTTACCACGATCAGGATATGCGCCGTGTCCTCGGCATTCCGGATCATGTCGAGATCATAGCCTACCTCTGTATCGGTTATGTCGATGAACTCCACGAAACGCCGGAACTGGAAAAGCGTGGCTGGCGCAAAAGGCTGCCGCTCAAGGAACTGATCTTCGAAGACACTTGGCAGGACACGACCAGCATCAGCTCGGATCTTCCTCATCAGGATCCAGCAGACGCGTCGCCCGCCACTCCGTCAACTTCCGATTGATGGCATCAAGCACGAAGAATCGCGCACTCTCCTTGTCATACCCTTCATCGCGCAGGGCATCATAGTCCGTGTGCTGGTGGCGGACATGCGCCACGGCAGCAAGCCACACCGCGATGGGAGGGGGCAATGACCGCATGTGCGGCGCACCGGCAGCAGCCCTTATCGGCTCCGAATCCGAATAGGGAACCGCCGGGAGAAGCAGCGTCAGCGCCTTGTTGATCGCGCGCTGGCGGTTTGTTCCTGTGCTCATGCAGGTTCCTTGCGTGATTCTTGGTCGTATTTCAAACGCGGCAAAATTTGTCGTCAACGGCAAAAACAACTTGCCAAAATTTGATTTCTCACATAAACATATCTTTATGTCTTTTGAGGTGAGTGATGGACAAGCGTAATCTCAATCTTGATCTGATGGTCGATACGCTGAAAGCAGCGGCCGAGCCAAGCCGTTTGCGTATTCTGGCGCTCTTGTCGCGCGGCGACCTGACAGTTTCGGACCTTACGACTATTCTCGGCCAGTCACAGCCACGTGTGTCACGCCACCTCAAGCTCCTGTTTGAAGCAAGCCTTATCAACCGTTATCAGGAAGGTTCCTGGGCTTATTTCCGTTTGGCAGAATCGCTGATCGTCGGCGACATCGCGCGCTCTCTTCTGGATCGTCTGGACAACGCCGATCCGCTGTTGGAGCGTGATCTTGAACGCCTTTCCTCGGTGAAGCTGCAGCGTCGCGAGCGTGCGGCTGCCTACTTCAGCGCCAATGCCACCAGCTGGGACGCGATCAGGTCACTGCACGTCCCGGATGGCGCTGTTGAGGACGCGCTCCTCAAGATCGTCGGTCGCAAGCCCTTCCAGGCCATGCTCGACGTTGGGACAGGAACAGGCCGCCTTCTGGAGCTTTTCGCTCCGCTTTATGTGCGCGGTGTCGGCATCGACATCAATCGCGACATGCTGACTATTGCCCGTTCAAACCTTGACCGCGATGGGGTTACCAACGCGCAGGTTCGCCACGGTGACGTCTACTCGCTGCCGGTTGATCGGGAATCGTTTGATCTCGTAACCATTCACCAGGTTCTGCACTTTCTCGATAATCCGGCGGAAGCAATACGCGAAGCGGCTCGCGCGTTGCGGGCGGGCGGGCGCATGTTGATCGTCGATTTTGCTCCGCATGAGCTTGAGTTCCTGCGCGATAGTCATGCGCATGTGCGTCTTGGGTTCAACAACGGGCAGATGCGCGACTGGCTGACCGAGGCTGGATTGATGCTCGAAGAGAGCCGCGATCTAGAACCGAAGGGCGACGACAAACTGACCGTCAAATTGTGGCTGGCACGCGACCCACGCCTGCTGATCGCCGATCCCGATTCAACCTCCCGCATAACGGAGAGCGTATAATGAGTTTTTTTCGCCAGTCCCGCCGTTCGGATATTGGGTCAAATATCCGTGTTTCATTTGAGTTTTTCCCGCCGAAGACGGAAGTCATGGAAGAACGGCTTTGGGAAACGGTGACGCGCCTTGCGCCGCTCAATCCTGAATTCGTATCGGTGACTTATGGTGCCGGCGGCACCACCCGGGAACGTACTGCCCGTACAATCAAGCGGATTTTGACTGAAACCGACGTCAATGCCGCCGCCCATCTGACCTGCGTCGATGCGACTAAGGAAGAAGTGGATACGGTTGTGCGCGAGTTTGCGGCCATGGGCGTCAAGCGCTTTGTGGCGTTGCGCGGCGATCCGGCCGGTGGCGTTGGCGCGCACTACAAACCAACTCCAGGTGGCTATGAGAACGGCGCCGAGCTGGTTGCTGGGCTCAAAGCCTTCGCGGACTTCGACATCTCCGTCTCCGCGTATCCGGAAAAGCATCCAGAAAGTCCAGATTTTGCCACGGATATCGACATGCTGAAGCGCAAGGTCGACAATGGCGCGACGCGGGCGATCACGCAGTTCTTTTTCGAGAACGATCTTTATGAACGTTATGTTGAGAAGGTTCGCCGCGCTGGCATCTATATTCCGATCCTGCCCGGCATATTGCCGATCCATAATTTCACGCAGGTCACCAATTTTTGCTCGAAGGCCGGAACGCATATTCCCACATGGCTTGCCGAGCGGTTTGACGGGCTGGACAATGACCCGCAGACGCACGCCTTGGTCTCGTCAGCGGTTGCCGCCGAACAGGTGCTCGATCTGGTCGAGCGCGGAATCCAGGATTTCCATTTCTACACAATGAACCGGGCTGACCTACCCTTCGCCATCTGTCATTTGATTGGCATTCGTCCTGGTAGCAGCGATACGGTTGAGGCCAGTCTTGCCGGGGCTGCAGCCTAGGCGATTTGAAACGAAAACGGCCCGGTTGCTATAACCGGGCCGCCTTCCTGTTTTCTATTCGCTTAACGGTCAGAGACCATCTTCGTAGCGCTCTTATTTACAATCAGGGGATTAGTCCTACGACCATTGCACCAATAAATGCGAACGCTGCACAGATCATAAGGACATTCATCGATCGAGTTAGTCCCATCGCTCGTCTCCTGCAGTTAACCCATTTAGCATAGCGCAAATTTGCCACATAAAAAGCCCAAATATTGCGGTCTTGTGACATGGATAGTAGAAATTTTTTGCCGTCTAAACCTAAGTTTTTGAATTTAAACCCATTTAGAGCGGTAGAAAATATTCAAATCACGATAAAATGTTCCCAAAAGCGGTATATTTTTGCAGTGCAGCAAAAAGGTCACACAGAAGGGGTGTAGCTCGAACTTGCCACAATTAGGCCAGAATTAAGCCGCGGACCCCGAGCTGTAAGGCTAACGGTATATTGAAAACTTTACGCTTTTTGGCGCTTTTGCAGCTTTGAGAGCAGCCTGCCATCAATCGCCAACAGTCCAAGAGCGATCAATGCAATGCCAACGAAGTCCTGAAGCGCGAGCTCCTCGTCGAGAAAAATTGTTCCAAGCAGAATAGCGCTGACTGGAACGATCAAAGTGACGAGTGATGCATTTGTTGCGCCCGCCGTCCGGACGATCGAAAAATAGAGGATATAGGCGAAAGCGGTCGACAGGAGGCCAAGACCGAGAATGGCCAACCAGACACCGGTATCGATGTTCGCTACGGCAGGAACGCCGTCGTAGATGAGCACCACGGGTATCATGATGAGCGTGGACGCGGTCATTTGACCGGTGGACGTTACTGTGGGTGGAACTCCCTTGAAGCGCTTCGCCAGAATGCCGGCAAAAGCGTAGGAGAGGGTGGCGCCGATCACAGCAATTTCAGCCCAAAGCGGACCACCGAGACCCGTGAGAACACCAGGGCCGATCATGATGACGAGCCCGAATATGCCCAGGAGAATGCCGACAAGTTTGTTGATCGTGATCCTTTCGTCTACCGTAAGGATGGCGGCGACAACGACCGTCCAGATCGGTGTTGTCGCATTGAGGATCGACTCGACACCTGCGCCAAGAACTGTCTGCCCGATGAAGAGCAGGGAAAAGGGTATGACGTTCATCAGCAGGCCAAGGCCGGCGAACTCAAATGCATGATCCCGGTAGTCCCAGAACCGGACGCCGCGGCTAAGCAGATAGAGATGAAGTGCCAGAGCTGCTACCGCCACGCGAAAAAGAACCAACGTTAACGGGGGAACCACCTGAACCGCGACACGCGCAAAGAAGAATGACCCACCCCAGATTGCGCCAAGAAGGAGCAATTGCAACCATGCGAAGCTGGTCATGGCGAGAGGATTGGGCGACGTTGTTGGCGCGGTGGACATGGATAGATCCTTTCGACAGTGCTGTCTGATAAGGTTTCTAGCTGTTCAACGGTATAAAACCACCCGATTCCAGCTGCAAGAAATCGACTTTCGTCTGTCACCTGTCCTTGATAAGAGTTTTGCATGACGCAGAACAAAACGATGCAACGATTCGCCTCGGCCCGTGAAGCAGCGCTTACCCTGCGACCGGATCAGCCAGTCTACTGCTTTCGCCCGCAAGTTCTGATCGATGACGCACACCAGTTCATGAAGATGTTCCCGGGCGAGACCGCTTATGCGGTCAAGACCAACGGCGAAAATCTTGTGCTCGAAACGCTGGCACGCAATGGCATCAGCGTTTTCGATGTGGCGTCCCCGGGAGAGTTCGAAGCGGTGCGCAAGGTCGCACCGGATGCGCAGATGCTCTATATGCACCCGATCAAGGCGCAGTCGGATATTCGCCTGGCTCTCGAAACCTACGGCATTCGTGTTCTGGCAGTGGATCATGAGGATGAGATCGCCAAGGTAACCCGTATCGTGCGCGCACTCGACATCGATCCAGCCAGCATCACGCTGTACGTACGACTGCAAACCAAGGGACATGCCGCCTACGAGCTGTCCAAGAAATTCGGCGCCGCTCCAGCGCATGCGGTCGAGCTGCTGCAGCGCGCCCACAAGATCGGCTACATGGTCGGCCTGTGTTTTCATGTTGGCAGCCAGATCGAGGATCCCGACACCTATGAGCGTGCCTTGAGCTCGGCTGATTGGGTACGCAACCGCGCCGGGGTTCCTTTGGCGGGTCTCGACGTTGGTGGTGGCTTTCCCGCTGAGTACGGGCATGACCCGAAACGCAAGCATGTCGAGATGCCTTCACTTGGCCAACTGATGTCGCGGCTGCGGGGCGATATCAAGGAGTATGGTTTTGGTGATTTGCCCCTGGTGGCAGAGCCGGGCCGGGTCATCGTCGCCCGGGCGTTTTCATTGATCGTGCGTGTTCTTTTACGCAAGGGCAGGCGGCTCTACATAAATGACGGTATCTGGGCGTCGCTGTCGGATTCGTGGACCGGCAAGATCACGCTGCCTGCTCGTTTCATCCCCGATCCAGCCAAAAAGCACCGCAATGGCGATCCGAAGGAAATTGTGCCGTTCCGGGTGTGCGGCGCAACGTGCGACTCCGTCGATATCCTGTCGCGCCCGTTCTGGTTGCCCGAAACGGTCGACACTGGCGACTGGATCGAGATAGGTAATATCGGTGCTTACTCGCTGTCGCTGCGCACGCGCTTCAACGGCTTTTACCCCGACACGTTCGTCGAGGTGGAGACGCCCTTCGATGAGGGTGATCGACCGGAAGGTTTTGCCTCACTCGAGACGATGGCGCCTGCGCAGTAGCTCGCGACGAAGCTCTAAAGCTTGCCGAGAAGCTCCGGGGTCGGCCACGCATCGGCGGGCAGACCGAGGCGAATCTGTTCGTCGCGTACCGCATCGCGGGTAAGAATGCCGAACACGCCGTCGATCTTCGGGCCCATATCGTGGCCGCGCGCTGCAAGCTTGTTCTGCAATTCTTTCATTTGATCGGGATTGAGCCCGGCTTCAGGATTGGTTGGCTCAAGCGGACCCGCCCCAGCCAGGCGAGTGGCAAAATAGGCTGCTGTCGTGGCGTAGATGATCGATTTGTTCCATTCGACAAAAATATCGAAATTCGCATAGGAAAGGAAAGCGGGGCCCTTGCGGCCCATCGGAAGCAGCAGCGAGGCATCGCCATCGTCGGGACCGAGCGGTCCCTTCATACCGGTAACGCCCCACGCAGCCCATTTGGAATGGGGCAGACGGTTGGTGCGCATGGCATTTTCCCACGGCAGCTCCTGTGTGAGCTTCACTTCCTCCAGCCATGGCTCACCCCTGCGCCAGCCCAGATCATGCATCACACGAGCAGCGGTCATGATCGCATCTGGCGCGCTGTGCTTCAGATCGACCTTGCCATCGCCGTCACCGTCGACGCCGCGCTCGAGATAATCGGTTGGCAGCATCTGCATCTGACCGATCTCGCCAGCCCAGGCGCCGGTCGTCTTGGCATCGACGACACCGCTGTCAAAAAGCTTCAGAAGAGCGATCAACTGCGGGCGGAAAAGTTCTGGCCGGCGGCAATCGAATGAGAGCGTCAGGAGTGCGTTCAAAGTATCGAAATCGCCCTGAACCGCACCGAAATCCGTCTCAAGACCCCAGAATGCCGCGATCACCGGTCCTGGAACGCCATACTCAGCTTCTGCCTTGGCAAAGGTATCCGCATACTTCTTGAGGTTTGCCGCGCCCTGTTTCAAGCGGTAATCGGACACCATGCGCGAGGAGAAAGTGAGGAAAGTCTGATTGAAGACGCCTTGAGCGCGGTCGCGCTCCAGTACCTTGTCATCCATCGAAGCCTTGAGAAGCTCACCCAAGCCCTTATCGGTTACACCGGCGGCTTTTGCCTCGGCGATCAGGCCATTGAACCACGGCTCCAGTTCGCCCCCGCATGCGGGCTTTGCCACTACCGGTTGCGTCGGTGCTACCTGATCCAGGGCATGGGCAGTGCTGGACAGGGCAAAAACGCTGACGGCAAGTGCAATCGATAGTTTGTTCATAAGAAAATCTCATTGATAACGGGCGCGTTCAGTACACGCGGAATTTTTCCTGCTAATGCACGAATATGTGGATGGCGTGAAGTCAAAGAAGTGCGAGAAAACGCTGGCGCTAAGCTTTATCGGACCTTGTTGCGCACCAGCCACTGTTTCCAGGCGCTTTCATTGCCCGCGAAAACATTGATATCTGCGTCGCCGCGTATGCCAGGGACTACTCCGGTCCCGGTATATTGCCAGAACGTCCAGGGATGCGGTCCGTACTTCTCATCGGGGTGACCTGCCACTGAGCGCAACCAGAATGGATAATTGGCAAGCTGCCTCAGATCGTTGTCGTCGAAGAAATCGACGGTTGTATAGATGATTGGCCGCTTGCCGTAGTGACGTTCGAGAATATCCAGGAACGTACGCATTTCGCCGCGCACGACAGCAGCATTTGGCCTGAGCTTGCAGGTTGGAGAAGCGGCGTTCCACTCCATGTCGAGAACCGGGGGCAAAGCGCTCGGATCGTTAGGAACATGCTCGATGAACCAGCGCGCCTGTTCCTTGGCGGTACGGCAGAAATAATAGAAATGATAGGCACCGCGAGGGATGCCTGCGGCGCGCGCCGCTGCCCAGTTCTGGCCAAATCTTTCGTCGAACCTGTCGGCGCCTTCGGTCGCCTTTATGAAGACAAAGGAAATACGGCTGCTGCGAACCGTCTGCCAATCAACTGTGGATTGATATTTCGAGACGTCCGTTCCATGAATCGGATATCGCCACGGCGTCTTGCCGGTCCAGTCGTGAGGATCGCGATCACCGAAACGCGGCGCGCTCACGTTGCCTGTCGGAGCGGCGATCTGTTGAACGGCCGAAGTTTGTTTTGGTGCGGAGAAGTCGTAGTCAACTGTGGTGCAGCCGGCGAGCAAGAGGGTCAATATACTGGCTGCAAGTCGTTTCATGAAGGAGTTCCGTATCGAATCGTGGACGGTGCGTCACAGGTACCTTACAGATGCGTCATTATGCTTAATAAAGATTGCATATTAGAAATTAGCCAAAGGCAATTTAGCTATCTCATAAATTCCGCGTATTTTCGGCCCTTTTGGACGAGATACGGTATCTAGTCGGGAATTGCAAAACCGCATTTCAAACTCTTTTTCGGAACTTTTCTTGACGCCACATTGACTCTACGCGTCGGCGATCTTGTCAAACGCAGTGCTCAATTGCACCTCAATCGCCTCGCTCGGCTTTTAGTGACCACACCTAAGTATAATAGAGCTTTGATCGTTGCCTCGCTAAGACTGGGACAAGTTGTGCACGGAGTACCAGAAATGCGGAACTGGAGTACACAAAAGGAGGCTCTCGCACTGCGACGCTATGCCGGCCAGCGCTATGCCTGCGGCAAGATCGTCGCCTTGGATGACCTCCCTCGATTCCTGGAAGCAGTCCTCCGGCCAGGTGATCGCGTCTGCCTGGAAGGCGATAACCAGAAGCAAGCCGATATACTCGCCAAGGCACTTGCCAATCTCGACCCCGGCAAGATCCATGATCTCCACATGGTGCAATCGGGCGTCGTGCTGCCGGAGCATCTCGATGTGTTCGAGAAGGGCGTCGCCAAGCGGCTGGACTTCTCCTATTCGGGCCCGCAATCGACGCGCATCGCGCGCATGCTGTTCGGTAGCAAGATCGAGCTCGGCGCCGTCCATACCTATCTGGAGCTCTTCGCCCGCTATTTCATCGATCTGACGCCGCAGGTGGCGTTGATCGCCGCGGTCAGCGCCGATCGGGATGGCAACCTCTACACTGGCCCCAACACCGAGGACACACCGACCGTCGTAGAGGCGACCAGCTTCAAGAGTGGCCTTGTTGTGGCGCAAGTCGCCGAGATCGTCGACAAGGTGCCGCGCGTCGATATCCCCGGAGACTTGGTCCATTTCGTCGTTGACGCAAAAAAACCGTTCTATGTCGAACCGCTGTTCACCCGCGATCCGGGCGCGATCACGGAGACACAGATCTTGACGGCAATGCTGGCCATCAAGGGGCTCTATGCGCCCTATGGTGTTCGCCGCCTCAACCACGGCATCGGCTTCAACACCGCCGCCATCGAGCTGCTGTTGCCCACCTATGGCGAAAAACTTGGTCTTAAGGGCAAGATCTGCACGCATTTTGCACTCAATCCGCATCCTACACTTATTCCGGCGATCGAGGCCGGTTGGGTGGAGCAGGTCCACAGCTTCGGCTCCGAAGTCGGCATGGACGATTATCTCTCGGCGCGGTCCGACATCTTCTTCACCGGTCCGGATGGATCACTCCGCTCCAACCGCGCGTATTGCCAGGTCGCGGGGCTCTATGCCTGCGACATGTTCATCGGCTCCACTCTACAGATCGATCTCCAGGGCCATAGTTCGACGGTTACGACCAACCGCATCGCCGGCTTTGGCGGCGCCCCCAACATGGGGTCTGATTCGCGCGGGCGTCGCCATCCGAGCGAGCCCTGGCTGAAAGCTGGCGCTGATGCCGATCCCGATACCGCAGAGGGCCTGCGCCGCGGGCGTAAACTGGTGGTCCAGATCGGCGAGACCTTTGGTGAAAAGAACGTGCCGCTGTTTGTAGAACAGCTCGACGCCCTCGAACTTGCGGATAAGCTCGACCTCGATCTCGCACCGGTCATGATCTACGGCGATGACGTTAGCCACATCATCACCGAGGATGGCATCGCCAACCTCTTGCTCTGTCGCGACAATGACGAGCGCGAACAGGCAATCCGCGGTGTTGCCGGTTACACCGATGTAGGGCGGGCACGTGATCGCAAGATGGTCGAACGGCTACGCGCACGCGGCGTCATCCGCCGCCCGGAGGATCTCGGTATCGATCCGCTAGATGCGGACCGCCGCATGCTGGCAGCGCGCTCGATCAAGGATCTCATGCTCGCCTCGGGTGGTCTCTATCAGCCTCCGAGTCAGTTCCGAAATTGGTAATGAGGGGAAACCGACCATGGAAAAGCTCAGTTTCACAATGAAGCCGTCAACCCCCGCCACCGGCACCCGTGCAAGAGCCATCGTCGGCGTCGTCGCCTCGGGCAATCTGGAAGTCCTTCTCGAGCGTAATTTGCCAGCAAACATCTGCATAATCGATATCGCCACGGCAGCGCCCGGTTTTGCAGCCGTGTGGGAAGCGGTGATCGAGGACTTTGTGACGCGGCGGCCGGCGGGCGGCCTGCACATCTCCATCAATGACGGCGGGGCGCGGCCGGATATGGTCTCCCTGCGTCTCGCTCAAGGTGTCCGTCTGATCGAGGAGCTTGAAGCATGACATCCGCAAACAGTTGGTATGAAGCGGGCGCTCGCCAGCGGGTCGCAGCAATGCTCGATCCCGGCAGCTTCGCAGAATTTATCGGCCCCGAGCAGCGTGAGATCAGCCCGCATCTGGCGATCTTCGATCTGCCGGAACAATTTGACGATGGCATCATCGTCGGTCACGGCACTCTCGAAGGTCGCCGCATATTGGTAGCGGCTCAGGAGGGACGCTTCATGGGCGGTGCTTTCGGCGAAGTGCATGGCGCCAAGCTCACCGGCCTCCTCCGGGCCGCCCGATCGCTCGGAGAACCTGTGCTGATCCTGTTCGACACCGGCGGTGTCAGGTTGCAGGAGGCCAATGCCGGCGAACTCGCCATTGCCGAAATCATGCGCGCACTCGTCGAGGCGCGGATGGCTGGCGTGCAGGTCCTCGGCCTGATCGGCGGCCGCGCCGGATGCTATGGCGGTGGCAGTCTGATCGCAGGTTGCTGCTCTGCCTTGATCGTTTCGGAACAGGGTCGCATCAGCGTCAGCGGTCCGGAAGTGATCGAGACAAACAAGGGGGTTGAGGAATTCGACTCGCGTGACCGCGCCCTTGTCTGGCGGACAATGGGCGGTAAGCACCGCTATCTGATCGGCGGTGCCGATGCCTTCGCCGATGACGATGTCCTGGCCTTCCGCGAAGCTGCGCTCATTGTGCTTGCTGGGAACGGCCGGCTTGATGCCGACGTGCTGGAGGCCGAGCAGCAACGTCTCGAACACCGCCTCCACCGTTTCGGCGAGGCGCATGATGCCATTGATATCTGGACAGACATTGGCGTCAGCGAGCCCACCGAAATACCAGGCCTTGCAACCGACGAATTTTTACGACGCATTACGGACAAGCGGGAGAAGGCCAATGGAGCTCGCTGATATCCTCGCTTCGCTGTTCCCGGGCGGCCATGAGGTGGCTGTCATGGACAATCTGATCTCCGGTAGCGGCATCATCAATGCAATCAAGGTTCATGTCATCGGCATCGCCGGTCAAAGCCCGCTCGGCTGCGAAGGTGCGCTCATCCTTGCCGGCCATGTGCTGGAGATTACGCGCAAAGGGAGCGCTGCGCCCATTCTCGTGCTGATCGATTCCTCCAGTCAACGGATGAGCCGGCGTGACGAACTGCTGGGCCTCAGCGAATGCCTGGCCCACCTGGCCAAGACGCTGCTGCTGGCTGGGGCGCAGGGCCATAGGACCATCGGCCTGCTCTATGGCGGTAGCGCTGCCGGCGCCTTCATTGCGACCGCACTGGCCACCGGCACGCTTGTCGCACTCCCGGGCGCGCACCCGGCTGTGATGGATCTGCCGTCGATGGCACGTGTCACCAAACTGCCCATTGAGGTCCTGAAGGCGAAGGCCGAGAAGACACCGGTGTTCGCGCCGGGTCTGGAAAACCTGGCGCAGACCGGCGCCATCCACGCCGTATGGAATCCCGATCAATCGCTTGCCGAACAGTTTCTCGCACTTCTGGCCGAGCAGACCGGCGGGGACGCACGCGATCGTTTGGGAGAAGGCCGAGGCGGGCGACCAAAAGCGGCCTCCATCGCTCAGCGCGTCGAAAAGGAGGCATCCCATGCCTGAGATTTTCCCGCGCCACACGATGGTAAAACCCTCGCCGCGCGCATGGTCCGCATTGATGGCGCAGCGCCCCGACCTGGCGAATGAGCCCCTCGTCGCGGGATGGGTCGATGCCGGCTATCCGCTTGTCGTCAGACGGTCGCTCTGCAGCGACGACGCGCAAAAGGTGGCTCTCGGTCTTCCCCTGCCGCTCGCACAGGGGAAACGCCGCATCGCGGTAACGCTCGATCCGGACGATATCCTGCGCGCAGATCCGCCGCCGTTGCTGTCCGCCGCCGTCCTGTCAGCACCCGCCTGCTGGCACCCATGCATCGCCCAGTTGATCCGCCTTGATGCAACTACCCGAGTCTTCGGCAGCCTGGCTTGGCAGTGCCTTACAGCGTTGCCCTATCTTTCCGCTGCCTCGGACCTCGATCTACTGTGGTATTTACCCCCCGGTGGCGATGTCGAATCCCTGCTCGAGGGCATCACGGCCATTGACAAGACCGCGCTGATGCGAATCGACGGCGAGGTTCATAATGCCGCGGGAGCCGTGCAGTGGCGAGAACTGCGAGGTGCAGGCGCTGGCAGCAGCATCATTGTCAAAGGTCTGCGAGACGTGCGCGTCGTCTGCCGAGCCGATATTCTCGCGGGAGGCATGCGATGATCGCTGCCATTTCTCACGCCTATACGCCAGCGTCGCATTTCAGGAGTGAAGATGTCGGCGACCTCGCAGCGCTCTGTCTGATGCTGGAAGTCGAGACCCATCCGAAGCCGGGCCTGGTCAGTCACATCGACAATGGCGCGCATTGTGACATGGACGCCGTGCTGCTGATCCGCAGCGCGGAAACACTCGCCCCATTTCTTGCCGATCTCGCAGCGGCGGGCGCCGAAGGTGCTGGCATGGATCGCCTGCGTGCGATCGGCATCGCCGCCGAACGTGCCATGCTCGCTGCGACTGGCGGTGTGAACACTCATCGCGGCGCAATCTTCGGCTTGGGGCTTCTTGCCGCCGCCGCGGGCTTTCGACATGTTTACGGTGTACGCCGCTCTCTCGGTGCGATCATCGCCGAGCGATGGGGAGAGGCTATCCTGACGGGCCCGGTTTCTTTGCACAGCCATGGCGCCAATGCGGCACGATACTATGGTGCTGGTGGCGCTCGCGCCGAGGCTGCACAGGGCCTACCGTCGGTCTACAAGATCGCCCTGCCGGCACTTCGAGCTGGCCGTGAGTTTGCTCGTGGCGACGAGGCAGCGCGCGTCCATGCCTGCATGGCTCTGATCGCCTCCGTCGAAGACACCAATCTCCTGCATCGGGGTGGATCGGCCGGGCTGGCATTCGCCCAGGCGCAGGCATCGACCTTCCTGGCGGAAGGCGGTGTGGCTCAAACGGACTGGCAAGCGCGGGCCACTGCTATTCACAGAGCTTTCACCGCCCGCAATCTTAGCCCTGGCGGGTGCGCAGACCTGTTGGCCATGGCGCTTTTTGTCGATCGTCTGGAGGCACCATGCTAGCTCTGCTTTGCGGCGGGCAAGGCTTGCAGTCCGCGGATATGTTCAGCCTCGTTGCCGACCGGCCGGAAGCTGCAACGATCTTCGAGGAGGCCACGCGCCTTCTCGGCGAAGACCCGCGCCATCTAGTGCAGAATGCCAAAAGCGATCGACTGGCCACCAACCGCACCAGCCAGATCCTTTCTGTGACGGCGGCGCTTACGCTGCATGCCTGCATTCAAGATGCTCTGCCGGAGCAGCTCGCAGTCACCGGCTATAGTGTCGGCGAGATGGCCGCCTGGAGCATCGCGGGAATCTGGACCGCGTCGACTGCCTTGAGGCTTACCGACGAACGCGCGCGCGCGATGGATGCCGCAGGAGGCGTCGGCGGACGGCTAGGTTATATCCGCGGGCTGCGGCAACCGACGATCGAACTCTTGACGGAACGTCATCATTGCGCGATCGCGATCACCAATCCCGGTAATCTGTTCATAGTAGGCGGCCGTGAACCCGATGTCATCGCGGTCTGCGCCGCGGCCTTGGCGGCTGGCGCAGTCCGCGCCGGTCTTCTCGCCGTCAAAATCGCCTCCCACACAACTCATCTCGCAACCGCAGTCGCCCCCCTGCGCGCGGCGCTGGCAACCGAGATATTGGCTGAGCCGATAGCCGGTCGCCTGCTGCTAGCCGGCGGCGATGGCGAACGCGTCGTCGCAGTGGCGACGGCAGTGGAGAAGCTGGCTGCCCAGGTCGCAACCCCAGTCGATTGGGCCACAACCCTGGACGTCCTTTCCGAATCGGGCGTCGACCGCGCCCTGGATCTCGGGCCTGGGCACGCGCTTGCCGAGATGGCGCGCGCAGCGCTTCCCGACGTTCAAAGCTACGCCGCCGACGCTTTCCGTTCCGTCGCAGGAATCCGCAAGTGGCTCGCGCCCGGATAAGCCACGACGCCCTGGCTGCGAACCGATTTCTACCGCTCCGGGTTCCCACTCTGAGCCTGCATGCCCGAGCATACGATCCATCAAATTGTCCAACGCAAAGGAAACCAAATCATGATGATGAACAGACGCACTTTCTCAGCCGCCCTTGTTGCCGGCGCCGCCGCCACCCTAGTCTCGAACCGCAGCATGGCCGCGGCTCCCGCACCGGCAAAGGCGCGCAACGTTGTTTTCGCGCACGGGCTGTTCGCCGATGGATCATGCTGGTCCGAGGTGATCGCACGATTGCAAAAGGCGGGCCTCAATGCCACCTCGGTACAGAATCCCCTGACGACGCTCCCCGAAGCGGTTGCGTCCGTCCAGCGGGTACTGGCACGGCAGGATGGCCCGACAGTTCTAGTCGGACATTCCTTTGCCGGGATGATTGTCAGCGAGGCCGGTGTCCATCCCAATGTCTCGGCGCTTGTCTACATCGCGGCGCGGGCACCGGACGCAGGCGAGGATTACGCGGCGCTGGCCAAGACATTCCCCACGCCACCGGCAACCGCTGGCATCGTTTTCGACGGTGATGAAGGACGCCTCAGCGAGACTGCATTCCTGCACGACTTTGCGGGCGACCTGCCGGAAGCAAAGGCCAAGGTGCTTTATGCGGTCCAGGAGCCGTTCCAAAAAGCTCTTCTCACCGGCAAGACCACGCAGGCAGCCTGGCGCTCGAAGCCGAGTTTCTATGCTGTTTCGACGGAAGACCGGACAATCAACCCGGACCTCGAACGCTTCATGGCGAAGCGAATGGGCGCCAAGACGATTGAAGTGAAGGCAAGCCATCTTTCGCTGATCTCCCATCCCGACAAGATCGCCCAATTGATCCTGGAAGCAGCTGGTCAGCACCCGTAGCTCTTTCCTGAACTGCTTCGCGGCCAGATCACGATGTTCGCCGAACCAGAACTCTACCGTGCCCCAAAACGATCGATGGCACGGTAGGATATCCCTACGACCATCGGCCGAGCCGGGTTAAAAAGGGATACGGATCGGGTTGAGCTACCAGCAGGATTCCGGCTCGCGCTGATTTAATAAGCCTCAAGGTGTGAGAAATAGGACGGCAGCATTATTTTTCTGAAGGTAGATTGATTCACTCACTGCAAGGTTCTGATGCGGATCGTTTGGCTCTCTGCATTAAACTCCAACGCAATGCTGTTCACCGTGCGCCGCTCGCTTACCATGAACCAATGTCTAACGTTCTGATACGAGGGTATAATATAAAACGCCTACAGTTTCCCCCAAAACTATAATGATTGCAGCGGCGATCCGTTGTTGTTGTGGTAACACCCGCTTATGGCGGGAAATGTTGATTGGAACGCAAATGCCTAGTAGATCAATGAATGGAGAAACTCCCGGGGCGGCCAACCAAACGCGAAGCCCCCAAGTCACCATAGACGGCCTCAAAGCCAACCTCGACTGTGCCGTGGAGGCAGCGTTTCTTCATGGCGCGACCGAATGGGTTCGTCTTAATCACCCAACACATTACGAGCGGCTGCTCATGAGATTTGACGACAGCGCCTTGCTGGGCGAGTGCAGGTATCTTCACTGAGGTCGTACGATGTCCACATTCACTCTGATCCTGTGCCACGGCACCGATGCCGATTTCAGAGGCTTCGACTTTAGCGAGTGCAACGACAGCGGTGCATTCGGCCGCGGATTCTATTTCTCCAACGATATGGAGCTTGAGCGGCAATATTCGAACGGTCTCGATCCGGTCGTCGCCAAGGTAACACTGCAGAACCCCTATGTTCTTGATAAACGTCTTTCGTACGACGAGTGGATCGCAGCCACGAGAATTTTTCGGCCGATCGAGCATGCACGCGAGAGATTGATAGGATTGGGGTATGACGGGGTCCTGCTCCTGCAAGACAGCTACGTCGAAGTCGTCGCTTTCTACCCGAGACAAATTCAAAGCTTCGACCGCAGCCCCGATCTCGCAATTCCCGATACGCGAAAACGGAACACCCCGCCTTTGTTGAAGCTCAGATCCTTGTTGGGGCGATTTCGAACATATCCCTCAAGCTGAACATTAGTTGGTGTTCATGAACCCGCTGAAGAATGAAAGAACGGAGAACGAGTATGCCTCTTGGAATCGCCAAAAAATTGCTGCTGGGTTTTGTGCTGGGAACAACCTGTCTGATGTCGTTGTCGCTGGAAAGCAATGCACAAAGCACGATGATGAAGTCAAACAACCAGCCTAGCGCCGCCCAAACATCCAGTCATGTCAATGTACGCGGGACAATCGAAAGCGTCGCCGGAAAGACGTTGGTTATCAAAACGCTGGAAGGCGGCGAGACAGCAATCACCCTTGCAGATGATCTGACTGTCAACACCGTGACCAAGGCGTCGATAGACAACATCAAACAAGGTGATTTTGTCGGCATTGCCAATGTTCCGACAAGCGGAGGCACCAGCAGTGCGCTCGAAGTCGTCATCTTCCCGGCAGCCCTCAAGGGTACTGGCGAGGGCAACTATGCGTGGGATCTGAAGCCGAACAGCAGCATGACCAATGCGACCGTTGCAAATGCCGTCAAGGGCGTAGACGGTCAGACCGTCACAGTCACCTATCGCGGTGGTCAAAAGAAGATCGCGATCCCGGACAATACGCCCATCGTGGCATTGGCGGTCGGGAAAGCAGATGATCTAAAGACTGGTGCCGCAGTGTTTGCCCCCTCGGAATTCGGAGCCGACAGCAAGTTCACCTCACATCGTGTCGTGGTCGGCACTGATGGCGTGGTCCCACCGATGTAACAGTTGTTCTCAATAGTGCATTCCGTCTGGTTCAATAAACACCGTTCCAATTGTGGCAGCAACGGCCATAACGACAGCGACTGGTGATACATTGCATACGGTGCTGACCTGATCTCACACCGGGTAATGGCATTGCCGGATGCCTGTCGCGCGGCGGTATTCCTGACCTACGTGGAGCGAATGTCTTATAGTGAGGTTGCCGAAGTTCTGGCATTGCCAATTGGCACCATCATGCGTGCTCTCGTCGACGCTCGAATTTTGTTGGCAGAAAGCAGCGTGCCTGCAAAAGATTCGGAGCCTGGAAAAGTCTTCTAGCTTTGAATGCTGTCAGGTTGCTCCTGACTGTCCGACATATTTTCTCACCACTTCCTAATGACAACCAACGTTTAGTTGACGCAAACCAGTGTATGATTCAAAACGTTGACGTCCGTTCATACTTCATTCGAGGCAGTATTTTTATTCTGCAAATTGTCAAAGATGATTGGACTGAACATGAGCACGATTCAAAGAACTGATCCTTCCGCAATCCGCACTGAGGAACTCGAACACGAACTCTACGACGCTGTGGAAATCGCATACCTGCGCGGCGCGAGCGAATGGGTTCGCATTCACTATCCGCAGTATTACGAGCGCCTGCATATGCAATATGACAGTTGCGCAGCTTGAGAAATACGAAGGCCGCATTGCCAAGGTTAAGGCGCGCGATTTGCGTCCTTCAACCTCGTTCCTGAGGTTGCTTTCAAATCCGGCCCCCGTTTTACCGGGGAGCCGGATTTGAGTTGTCAGTTACAGGAGTAGGGATCGCAGTATCCGTAATTATCGTCGCGGCGGAAGTCCCCAAAGTGATCTCTGCGGCCATCAAAGCGATCATGACTTGCCATCACGCCACGAGCACTGCCGAAGATGCCACCTGAACCGAACATACCTCCATGGGAGCGTCCGCCGAAGCTATGATCGCCATCGCCGAAACCTCGTCCCATACCATGGTCACCGCCGCCAAGGCCTCGACCATCGCCGCCATGATCCCCACTATGGCTGCCGCCTCCGTCGTGTCCTCCGCCATGCCCTCCACCGCCGCCATGTGCCATTGATTCAGTTGCCGAGCCAACGGCTACCATTGCCCCCAAGGCCAATACAGCCAGGGCCGTTACAGATTTTCTCATAACTCACTCCTTTACTTGTAAGCTTTCACATTTGGTAGGAAAGCAAACTTGATTTAGGCATGGGAGTCAGACACTTTAAATTATGCGATGGTATACGAGGATGATCCAGTAGTGTGAGTGATATTACTCTATATTTGTCGCGAGTAACCCATTTTTATATCGATAAACTTTGGGTGATCACCTATGACGTGCACAACTACTTGTACATTCGTCGACTCGCGTGTCGCATGGGCTGCTCTATGAAGATCAACCCACGCAGGGGATTCTTAAAAGCTGTAAGGACTATCGGCAGTAGTATGGATAGCCGCCGCCGAAGAGAAACGGGAATCCGCACGAGTAGTAGGGGTCTCCCCAGTAGTAACCGTCGTTCCCAAAATGCCGAAAATGCCGGAAGTGACCTCGGTCGTGGAAACCATAGTGGTAGAAGTGGCCGCGGTTCCCATGAAAGCCGCCGAAGCGATGACCACTGTGGAAACCGTGGCTTCTGAATATCTCGTGACCGCCGCCATGGCCTTCGTGACCGCGCGCCATCGTTTCTGTCGCTGAGCCAACTGCCATCGCAGCGCCCAAGGCCGCTACCGCCAGAACTGTTGCTGTTTTTCTCATAGTTCACTCCTAAATATCGTGTTCTGTTTTTCATGGGGAGTTACTCTGATGTGGGGGCGGTAAGTGCTCCGGACCAATCAGAGTTTGGTGATGCAATTGTGTATGGGCCGTGAGGTTCTCGGCCCCCTAGTCTTCCGCGCGGATGCTAGTGAGCTATTTTTTTTGCGTGAGGCGGTTGAGTGCGATTCTGTCGCATGTGATTCCCAATTTTGGTCATTAGGTATCCAAAACGACTGTGAAAACATCGATGCTCACCATGACGAAATCCCGACCTTTAAAAGTATGCATCTATGGCGCTGGAGCTATTGGGGGGACCATGGGTGTCCTGCTGGCACTGGCAGGAGCCGAAGTCAGCGTCATCGCGCATGACGCAACGCTGGCGGCAATCAAGAACGACGGCCTCCAATTGACGAAAGACGGCAAGGCTCACCGTGTTCATGTTCGGGCAACCGATGACCCCTCTCAACTGGAATCCCAGGATTACGTGATCGTGTCAGTGAAAACGACCTCGCTTGAGGATGCGGCCTCACACATAGCGCCTTTGTTGAACCCCGGCACCAAAGTCATCACCGCAATGAATGGCGTCCCCTGGTGGTTCTTCATCGGCGGCAATGGGGTACTCAGCAACACACGGCTGACTGCTGTGGATCCACGTGGGATTGTCGAAAAGTCTATACCCTTGGCCCAGACGGTCGGCTGTGTCGTCTACATGGCTTGCTCTGTCGATGCGCCCGGAAAAGTCCGGCACAATGGTGGAAACAAGCTGATTATCGGCTACGCGGACAACAGCCAGCTTGACGGGCTGGACGAAATCAAGGACCTGCTCAACGCGGCAGGGTTTTCATGTCACGTCACCGCGGCCATACGCAATGATATCTGGCACAAATTGTGGGGTAACCTCAGCATCAATCCGATCAGCCTGCTTACGGGCGAGACAAGCGACATCATCATCAATGATCCTCTGGTCTACGAACTCTGCGTCCACATGATGCAGGAAGCTGCGGCGATAGGCGAGGCCATCAATATTCCGATGACTGTGTCGACAACGGACATGATCGGACGAGCCAAGTCCTTGGGCGCGTTTAAAACATCGATGCTGCAAGACACAGAAGCTGGAAAGCCCGTTGAACTGGATGCCTTGTTGACGGTAGCACATGATATAGGAAAGATCGTCGACGTGCCGACGCCGTTTATCGACAGTGTGTTGGGCTTGGCGCGATTGCGCGCTCGAAAGCTGGGGCTTTTCGACAGGGCCGCATAATAATTATGCGGGGCCAGGTCGGGTAGCGGATGCTAGTTACTGACACGTTTAGGCAACCGATACCTATGTATACTTACGCCTCGGGCAGATTGTTTGTAACCCTTTTGTTGTGCCTGTCGAACACCGATAACCGATAGGCTTGGTAGTTCCCCCGGCTACCACGCTTCAGTTTCCCCCCCCAACTGAAGCACGGACATTCCTCCGTTGTGTCCGCAAAAGACCGCCTGGGTCGTCCTCTGGGCGGTCTTTTGTTGTCGAGGGCGAGAAACACCAGGAAGGGTAGAATGTGGCGGGATGGGAGGCGGTCATGGCGGCAGCATGGGTGGCTTTCACGGGGCAGTCAATTGGCGGCGCTATGGGAGGCATGCCTTCGGAGCAGTTTATTGGCGGCACCCACCAGAATTTACTGGCAGCGTCCCACGCAACTCCAACCGCATTAAGCGCAACCCGTTGCTTGGCATTCAGCTTCATTGCGACCGGGTAATGGCTGGCGCCGGAATCGAGCTGGGCTTAAGCCCGGTCGCGCATGCAAGATTGGCCCGACCGGAACACGAAACCGATCAGGACGACGCTTTTGAGGCCTACATTTTCGGCGATACCGATTACATCAATCAAAATTACATCAATTAAATAGCGCATCAACAGCTGTGATGCTCTCCGGTGGCGCGGAACGAGACATGAACATGGCGCTACTCTCCCCTTGCTTTCCGGTTGGCGACACTGTTGGATCGTCTTTTTGGCACTTCGGGGAGAACAGCCATGATTGCTGCTTACATCGACGAGTTCATTATGTTTTGCGCCGGATTGTGGATGACAGCAGTAGGCTTTCGCTATCTTTCGTTTCCACCTCCCAACCAAGGTGCTCAGAACGCTTGGCTCGCAAACCTTGTACACCATTTCAGATGGATGGGACCACTATTGCTGGTAATTGCTATCGTTCTGGCCATAGCCTCGCCGGCTTAGTCCGCTGGTCCTTACCCTGGCATCAACGGCGGTGATGCTCTCGGGTGGCATTGGGTGGGACATGAACTAGTCAGCTTAACCTAATGATCATTCTTGGCTTGCTTACTACCGGGACGTAGCGTTGGCGCGACAGCCAGAAATCAGGAGACCGGGAAATGCTCAAGTTCATATCCGCCGAAGGACAGATTGTTTACGTTAACCCGCATACGATCGTTGCAGTCCAGAAATATCCTGACGCGCAACATACAACCATTCACACTCTGGGACCGCAAAGCCCTAGTCACTTCTGCATCCTGGTGAACGAAGAGCCCGAGGCCGTTGCAACGCAGTGGCGGGAAGCCATCAAACAGACTTTTCCTATTTAACTTTATCCTTTGCCGACAGGTACAGCGTCAATGGCACGACTGGCTTCAAGGTGAAGTTCTGATCAAGGTTCCAACAAAAAGGCGGTGGACTTTCGACCACCGCCAATTCGTTGGTATCAATCTGGATACCGGCGTCCATCAAACAAATGAAATATGCATTAGGTCATCTTTTTCAAAAGCCCGGTCAGCTGGAGTCTCAAGGGTCAGCTGACCGGGCTGTTGGGCCTTGCTTGGGGCCCCTTGCCGACGGGGGGTGTTGTCGGCACCAAAGAGGATAGCCTTAATCAGACGATGCGAGATCGGACTAAAGGCCTACCAGTAAAAATCAAAAGTCCTACACATCGACTGAGTTTTCTCGATGGACAATACTAGGCACGCCGCCTTAGCCTTGCGCCATCGCGTCGGCTTGGTTTTCACGGGCTCAAGACCGAATGATCTGTATTCCTTCATGCGGTCATTGCGAGCCAATGGCCGGAAGGATTCCACTACATCATTCTCAAGTAGTAGTGCAGGTTGCTGCCGTTCTTTGCCATATATTTCAGCGCCAGAACTCGTCCAGATAGTCAATGACCTCGCCGTCAGATCCTGCGACCTGGCTAAGCATCATCTGGTCGATCCAAAAGAGGATGGCCTTACGTATCTCCTGATCCTGCCAACCGGCTTCCCTGGCCTTCTCATGCACCCGGATATAGGTAAGGTGGTTGAATGGAAGGGCAATCTGATCCTTGAACATCTCCTCGATCGCGTCCGCACATTCAGCGCCGCGCCGAAGATAGGGGCCGTCCTCCTTGGGCGGCTTTATTTCGTATCGGGTATGATATGGAACATAAGACTCCTTGCGTTCTCTCATGGCATCACCTCATTATCAGGCGTTCTTAATCCAAGCCTGTTCCATGGCCTCTTCCGCGATCGTTTGACGCGAGCCAATAGGCGAAGCTAGGCACTCAAGTGCGTGGCCCTCTTGCCTCCGAGCCTCCTCGGAGAATCGGCGAAACTCTCCGATGAAGCTAAACTGTCCGGCGTGCTTGAAGTTCCCGCGGGGTAGATCGGTGGGGCTCGATGCTTCCCGTCCTATGCTGAAAGAGAGGCCCAACCGTGGGCAGGGCGCCTCTGGAGAGTGGCCGGGCCTCAAGGGGAGCGGGCCTGCGATCATCTCGATGAAGATCTGGCGTCGGGTTATGGTTGCATTCTGCACGTAATGGTCGCTGCCAGCTGGCCGAGCAGCGCGACTAGTTCGGCGGACTCTTGAGAGGCCGTGCGAACCCACCACTTCCCGCATCGTTACAGTTACGTACTTGTTAATTGCCCACCGTAGGATTTCACTGGCCGAAAATAAAATACTCACGATCAAATCAAACGGTACCGTTGCCCACAAGCTCGGGTTCCGTTGGTTCTTGGTCCTGATGTCGGGAAGAACGCTCTCGGCGATTTGAATTCTTGTGACGTACCTACATCTTAGAGATTTTGATGCGTCGAACACATCGTCGTGTTTTTTTCATTGAAAGCAGAACACAGGAGGAGATCATGCATTTATTAGTTCGGACTGCCCTGGCAGTTGCTGTCCTTACCGTTCCATGTGAGGCCCAGGATATGTTCAAGAAATATGGCAAGGCGGCCGGTTGGGACATATTTGTCAATGAGAAGACGGGCCCGGGCTGCCTTATCGCCCGGCAGAACCCCGACGATGGCGCACAGGTGGAGATCGGTATCGATGCAACGGCAGATCTGCGCGGCTATCTGGCGCTTTACTCCAAAAAACCTGAAAAGATTACCGCAGGTGAAAAGCTCTCGGTAGTATTCGACGTCGATGGTGAGAAGTTCACGGGCGTGGCTACCGGCCAGGAGATTGAAGGATTCGACGGTGCAACCGTTCCTTTCAACGACCTTGATTTTATCTATGGCCTTGCCAAGAAGAAGAAACTGACGATCACCGCGAAAGGGCGCAATGAATTAGTGGTTGACCTCACTGGTACCGACGCTGCGTTCAAGGCATTGCGCGCTTGTCAAGCCGCTCAGAAGAAGTAGCGGCGTCCGTCTGAAGGGAGGAGAGGGGCGGGTCAAAGCTTCCTGCTTCAGTTTAATGTCGATTCTGCATCTTTACATCACATTGCGGAGCACATGGAGTACATCGCTCCGTACGGCAACGACATACCGGAAATCACGCCAACGGCCTTGGAAGCGCTGCGGTCGACGGAGCTGACAACGACAAAGCGATCCGGTGTCGATCGTGAACGCGACGAGCTGAAGAAGTGCCTGGACTATGTGCGAGAGGGTGACACGCTACGGGTGACTAAATTTGATCGCTTGGCGATTGCCAGCGACATCCAGGCGCGCCGGTCTGCCGGCGAAAGCTTTCGCTCGATCGCGAAGAGCGTCGGTTTCAGCGTGGCGACGGTTCAGAACGTGTTGAAAAGCGCAGCTTCCGTCGTCGATAACGCGGGGTAGGGCCGCTGGCACGGTCGCGCTAGGACCGCACGGTCATTTGGGCGGTAACTGCATCCTCAAACGCCGGATCACCCGACCACGAGAACAGAGGGCCGAGGGGGTGGGTAAGAAGCTAGTTATGCCCAGCAGGCGATGCGTCAGCGACACCAGTCCTTGACCCGCTCGCCCTTGTTGTTGACGAAGGCGATGTAGGGCTGCGGATTGGTCGAATGGAACACGGCGACGAAGTGGCCATAGCGCGTCTTGCCCTTGGCCAGGTACGAGCCAGCACCGTTCTTCGCCCAATTGCCGTCGTAGCTGTAGGTGTTGGGGCCAACGGCGATTTTGCCGTTGGTGAACAGCGATACTTCGTAAGTCTTGCCAGAGGTGGCGGACTGGCAGGTCATCGTCCAGTCGCTGCGATCAGGCGCGTAGGACGGCTTAGGCAGCGCGGGTACGATAGCGGCTGTGGTAGCGGGCGGGCGCGCTGTTGCCTCTTCCTGCGTTTCGCTTACCAATTCGGAGAAACCTGCCAGTTCATCGCTCTTGAGCCACGCCATCTGATCGCCAGGAGTGGTGACCATCTTGGCAATGACGCTGTCAGGCATGCCATAGAGTTTGGCAAGCCGCGCCATTTCAAGTGTCGTTGCCTTGGCTGATTCACCCTCGTAGGGCATGACTTCATTGCCGTCCGAGGCTTCTAGGCAGGAGGAGGCCGAGTGTACGCCGATACTCGCGCTCGCCGTATGGTAACGCCGCGCCCCTGCCGCCCACACCAGCGGGCACATCGAGTTGCAGCGATCACCACTCGCAACGGCGGTATTAAGGCCGAGCAG
Source organism: Phyllobacterium chamaecytisi (assembly GCF_020164455.1). Lineage (GTDB taxonomy): Bacteria > Pseudomonadota > Alphaproteobacteria > Rhizobiales > Rhizobiaceae > Phyllobacterium > Phyllobacterium chamaecytisi. The sequence goes on along the minus strand of NZ_JAIQWW010000007.1, from coordinate 253,422 downwards.
GTGCACCGCATAGGCCAGCTTTACCCCAGCGCCGACATTGCCGCCCGGCGAGTTGAGCAGCAGCGATTGAATGGAATTACCCGCCTCATTGGCGGCGGTAACGGCTGCAATCAGTCGCACGTTATCGCCTTCGACGATTTCGCCAGCCATGAGCAGTGTTTGATCCGAAATCGAAGTAAAGGTTGCAGCATGGCTGGTGCTGGCCAATGCTGCGGCGGCGAAGGCCGCTACGATGCGTTTCATTTTTTGGCGCCCCTTTTATTTTTCTTTTTCTTGGCAGATGCCATTATTTCCGTGACGTGGTGGTGACTGACGGTCGGGAGAAGAAGCAGCGAGGCGGCGTTCATGACTGAGTCATGGAATTTCCCGGATCCCAACGACCCTCCCGCAAGTTCGTGATGACCTTGCCGGCAAGCGTGAAGCCACCCAAGTTGGCCGAGCAGCGTTGGCGGACAGAACTAAGGCGGAATTCTTCGAGTGGAAGGTCTCGCTGAAAAACGGAAGGCTCGGGGGCAACGTCGACACAATCACCAGCAGGAATATTGCAAGTGCTGGGCGGAGGTCGCGCCGATTAACCAGACCCGCCGCGCTGTGCAACGATCGAGAGTTCCTTGGGTCGTAATAAGTATGCGCCTAGGTGTGAACGAGGGTACGACACATCCAATGCTGGACGAAATGTGAGACCCGGCACCATAGAACTGAAGAGATCGTGGACGTCGACTCTCTGCTGGTTAGAAGGACTAACCGATTGGTGAGACCCGACGCGGGGTTCAATGGGCGGTGACACGCCGGGCCTCGTGCCGGAGCTCGTGAGCTCTCCGACCAGGATCAAACCAGCTCGGTCGACGGATCGTTCCGGTATTAACTCTTTTGAATTAGGTGAGGCACCAACGCCTTCCTTGGGCTCGGAATGACCGGTGTCAGTGCCTCTGCCGTTCCTCGCGGAACGACTTGGCTACAACACAGATTTCAACAATTGTGTTCCAAGGATCTGAAGCCTGAAACAGCAAAGCCCGATCTACCGGAAACTATTTCAATGGCGGGTCCGAATCAGACCCTCACCAACAATGGAACGCTGACGAATACAAACAACATCGGTGCCGATGTGGTTCACGATCGTCAACGGCGCCACGGGGATAATCGCCAGCACCAACCCCAATGCCGTTTCAAATGCCATTACCGCAGTGAGCTCTGCCTGCTATGCTGCCACCGGCGAGGTTCATGAGCATATACGCGTTAGGCCCATTGATTTTCACGGATAGGTCTTTAGTCCGATTTCTCTTTCCCCCAAGAGGCCTATCTTCGGACTGTTGGTCCGGCTCTGTCGGCATGCACTTTATTGAGGAGGTGGATAATGGTTCAATTTAAAGTTGGTCTCGTCGCAGCAGCGTGTCTTGGTTTGTTTTTTGCCGGCGCAATGTGTGCAACCACCGATCATTTCAATCCCGTAGGTTCGGCCCTTGCCAAAAACGGCGGCGGCAACGGTGGTGGTAACGGCAACGGCAACGGCAACGGCAATGGCGGTGGAAACGGGAACAACGGTGGAAGTCATGGCAAGTCGTCCGACCGCGGCAATTCTGTAAATGCCCACGACAAAGCCAAAGTCGAGAAATCATCTCTGGACACCGACGACGATAAAACTGGTTTGGGTCCGCTGAACGCTGCGCATGCATCTGCACGGGCAAGGGAGCGGGCCGCACCGAACTCTTCCGTAGGCAAGATTGCAACCTACGAGCGCAGCCGGGAAGAAGCCTTGGCGCTGACTGACCCTGCGCTGCAGGAGCAGGCGCTTGACGATGCGGTTGCACAGCTTGAAACGGCCTTTGGCCGCACGCTCACCCCAGCGCAGGTCGATCGCATTGATGCATTGCTGGATGCGCGCCAATAAGATCTTACTGAACCTATATCTGCGGTAATCTTTCAACAGCGGCCTTCGGGTCGCTGTTTTCACGGGCAGCTAACACGGCGTCATGTTGGGAAGAATTCCAAATCTTCAGAAGTCGCGGAGTAGCCGAACATCGGGATGAGTCTGGATTCACGTTTTGATTGCGTGAGGAAGTTTCTTGGGGGTAGACATTGCGCGGGGTCTCCTGGCTCGTGCATAATTGCACGATGACAGACATTGCGGTAACGGTGACCACGGCAACATATCACCGTAGAAACGAAAAACGGTGGCTCGCGACCGCTATGGGCAGACCAGTGCTACGACCGCACAGGCACCCAGAATGGAGATAAACAATGAAAGCATCGGGGTATCGGTGCCTACGTAACGTTCGAATATTGCCTCGATCAAATGGCTTTGGACCAACGCACCGTACACAGCCATGAATCTGCTGACCCGCTGGAATTCCCAGTCTCTTGCGAGGCAGTTTCTGCTCATTGGAGGGTTAGTCTCGGTGGGCGCGATGATTTTGATTGGCGCTTTTGTGGCGGGCCTGATTGAAGCTGCCGTTACTCGTAATTCGGCGGCGGCGACCGCTTTGTACGTGGACAGCGTTATCGCGCCCATTCTTCCCGACATGCAAACCAATCAGATGCTCGACGAGACGGTTACGCATGCGTTGGATGAGACGTTGGGGCAGGGGGCGTTGGCTAGCAGGCTAATGTCTTTCAGGCTCTGGCGAAGCGACGGGCTGGTTCTCTATTCCAACGACAAGAAGCTTATGGGCAAGCGCTTTGCCGTCAGCGATGACCTGAAGACAGCGTTTGCTGGCAAGATGGTCGCTAATTTTAACAACGTTGATGATGTGGAAAGCGAAGCTGAGCGGGCGAGCGGCAAGCCACTTCTGGAGATTTATAATCCGGTCCTCCAACCTTGGTCGGGCAAAGTGGTCGCCGTATCGGAATTTTATGAGATAGCTGACGAATTTCAGCACAGTTTGGATCAGGCGCGCCTGCGCAGCTGGCTTGCTGTCGCCTTCTTTACACTGGCTTTTTTTCTGGTCTTGTCAGTTATCGTGTTTCGTGGAAGCAAGACCATCGACGACCAACGTCGGGACCTAAAGCAACGGGTGAGCGAACTTTCCGACCTGCTCCTGCAGAACAAGACGTTGCATGCGCGCGTCCAACGTGCCTCTCAACGCGCTGCGGCACTGAACGAAAGCTATCTCAGGCGCATAGGGGCGGATATTCATGACGGCCCCGCACAACTCATGGCGTTCGCTGCGCTTAGGTTGGACAGCGATGTCCTGGTTAATCCTGCTGTCTCGGAAGAAACGCGTGAGGGCGAAGTGATGGCGATAAAGGAAAGCCTGGACGAGGCGATGCGTGAAATCAGGAACATCTGCGACGGCCTTGTGCTGCCACATATAGAGGCGGCCGATTTGCCAGAAATCATCCAGCGGGCGGTTAAAGCCCACGAGTATCGTACCGGGTCGAGCGTTGATTTATCGATGTCAGGCACCCCGGCGCAGCTCGAACCTTCGGCAAAAATTTGCATTTATCGCTTTATACAAGAAGCTTTGAACAATGGATTCCAGCATGGCGGAGGCATTGAACAACGGGTTGTGGAAACTTTGCGGGGCGAGCGCGTTGTAGTCGAGGTCTCTGACAGCGGGCCGGGATTCGATCCAGCCACTGTCGGTCGTACCGGTATCGGACTTGCCGGGCTAAGAGATCGAGTAGAAAGTCTTGGGGGCCATTTTACAATAGAGTCTTCGGCACGAGGGACTAGGGTACGGATGTCACTGAATTTGGACGGACTGGAGCAGGCGTAATGACTGGACTAAGTATTGCAGTGATCGACGATCATCCGTTATTCAGGGAGGGGGTCAGGCGCAGCCTCGGTGAAATCAACGGCTTCCAGATCGTTGGAGAAGGCTGCACGAAGGAGGACGCGATCCGGATTGCCCATGATCACCGCCCGGACGTTATTCTAATGGACATCTCTATGCCAGGCGGTGGTCTAGACGCGATCTCTCCGATCCTCGACCATTTCCCCGACCAAAAGATCATCATGCTGACGGTGTCAGAGAGGAGTGACGATGTGACGAAGGCTCTGAACAGTGGCGCGAAAGCATACGTCCTCAAAGGCGTCGGCTCACGGGCGCTGGCCGAAATAATCCGAGCTGTTGCCTCTGGCGAGGGTTACGTTTCTCCGGCCCTATCGGCCCGGATGCTATCGGATCTGTCATCCATCTCCAATGCGTCCAATAAGACTGATCTGATCTCCGAACTCTCCAGTCGCGAGTATGAGGTCCTGGATCTTGCCGCGGCCGGTTTGAGCAACAAGCGGATTGCGCTGAAGCTCGACATTCACGAAAAAACTGTGAAGCACCATATGGGACGCATATTTGCGAAACTTAACGTCACAAACAGGACGGAAGCCGCGATGGCCCTGCGTGACGCTGGTCGCGATATCCGCTTGGCATAATTGGTCATTGCATGGCGCACCCAGCGTGCAAAACGATCAGCGGGCGAACGACTGTAATCTCGATTGATCAGAAATTGTTGCTGTGCGGTTAATGATGGTGCGCCCCCTCGCATCCTTCATTGTGTAGCGCCCGGCCTCAATCCTTTCGCTCATTCCATTCTTGTGACGAACTTCAATCGAAGAGTCATCAACTTCCACGTTTTCGCGGGTAACGGGTTTGGATTGATTGACTGTAGTGCCTTTTTCATCGCCGCTCTGGCCCGCATTGTCGTTTTTTCCGTCCTTGCCGTTATTACCCTTCCCGTTCCCTCCGCCGCTATTTCCACTGTCGCCGCCGTTGCTATTGCCTCCGCCCTTGCCGCCTCCATTACCGCCACCCTTGCCGCCGCCATTGCCTCCATCTTTTGCCCACGCCGATTGTGCGTGCAAACTCAGAGATCCACCATCAAGGGTGATTTCAGAGGGCGTCGCCACCAATACCGCCGCTACGAAAGCGCTACAAAGGACGCGAGCCAGTCCAAAACGGGTATGCATAGTGCCTCCTAGAAGTTCTGTCCTCATAACAGAACGCAAGACAAAGGGAAGGTTTGGTCTCTGTTGCGGCTCAAAGCAACTGCAGTCACAGAAGCGGCGGGCCTCAAGAGGGCTTCCCCGAATTTGGCATGTCGCATTCGCGTGTCAACATCGCCATACCCTTCCATACCAAACGATCGCCTCGCGGTATTCCGACTTTGGTCCGATCATCGATTGTCATAAGACTCATCCTTCGCTGGTCTGAAGTCCGAGAGGAACGCGACCGCCCTTAGGGTCCATCGAGCCGATCCTCTTCATTGCTGAACAGCAATCAGACTTTGGTCTGATCTTGGGCTTGGCATAAGTCCGACGCTTCCTAGGGCTGAAGCCCAACGGTGGAACGAAGTCGCCAGTCCTGGGTTGGCGTGGGGGATTGCCGCGCATATGAAGAGTTGGTTTTGCCATCCAAAACACGAAACGAGCCAGCTTCTTGAGAACCACTCGAAAGGACTTCTTGTGACGACGAAAATAATTCGAGAATCCGAAGAACTTGAAAAACTTCCCATTGGGGGGCTCTTGAAACGATCGTTCGATGTGCTCGCTGCGATCCTTGCCCTCATCCTGCTCAGCCCGCTGTTTATACTGCTCTCCTGTCTGGTTAAGTTGTCGGATGGTGGACCTGTTCTCTATGGCCATCGCCGCATCGGGCGTGGCGGGAATGCGTTCTATTGTCTCAAATTTCGTACCATGGTTACAGACGGTGATGCCGTCCTTGAAGCCCATTTCGCTGCAAATCCGGAGGCACACGCAGAATGGTTGGCGGCACGAAAGCTGCAGGTCGATCCACGCGTCACAACTGTCGGCATCGTGTTACGGAAATTGAGCCTCGACGAATTACCTCAACTGGTAAACATTCTTCGCGGAGAGATGAGTCTGGTTGGGCCGCGTCCTGTAGTGAAGGATGAGATCGAGCTCTATGGTTCCGCCGCAACCTACTATTTCAAATCGCGCCCTGGCCTGACTGGTGTGTGGCAGATCAGCGGGCGTAATGACGTCAACTATGACGAACGGATTGCTTTCGATAAGCACTATGTTGAAAACTGGTCCTTTCAGAAAGATATCATAATCATTCTCAAGACCATTCCCGCCGTATGTGCGTCTCGCGGATCGTATTAATTATTAACTTGGCGGCCGCTTCACTGGGCCGGATAGAATTGAGTTGTCGGTGCGCACCTTGCGGCTCCAAACGATTCCGCCAATGAAAAAGACGGTAAGTTGAGTTCGTCAGCCGTTTTTATGCTCATAGAGTTGGTCCATACTCAATGAGGCTACTTCGGCAAATCGAGCCTGGCTCTTCACGTGACCGCCACTGAGGATCACAACATCATCGCAAAACGCAATCGTGCTCCTATGATGGCTGATCACGATCGTTGTACGCCGTCCTGCCCTCGATTTAAGCGTCTCGACGATCGCTGCTTCCGAGAGACCGTCCACAGCATTTGTGGCCTCGTCCAGAATCAGGATGTCGGGATCGCGCACCATTGCTCTTGCCAGTGCAATGCGTTGCCGCTGTCCGGCCGACAGGTTGACGCCTCTGTAGCCAACGATCGTTTGGTATCCATAGGGCAGGTTTTCTATAAACTCGTGTGCCTCGGCCAATTTTGCCGCACGCTCCGCTTCGGCGGCCGTCGCCAGGTCTTGCCCGTAAGTGATGTTCTCCAAAATCGTACCGTCCACCAATTCCAGGTCCTGGCTTGCCAACGCGATCTGGCTTCGCCATTGGGTGGGGTCGATCTGGCTCAAGGGCACGCCATCAACGATGATCTGCCCCTCATCCGGATCCACAAATCTGCACAAAAGGTTTACCACGGTGGTTTTGCCGGCACCTGATCGACCGATGATTGCTGTCGAGCAACCACTGCGGATTTCGAAGGTCGCGGAATGCAACACTGCCGCACGGGAACCTGAACCAGGGTATTTAAAGGTCACACTGTCGAATTGCATCCGTTGACGTAAGCCTTGGGCCGGCTGCGTGCCCGCTGGAGGTTCTGGCTTATCTGACGAATCCAGCAGCCATCTCACTTCTTCCAGTGACCCGCTCCAACCCTGGATCTGGCTCCACGACAATTGCAGGGCACGCATATGCGGCTGCAGCCGGTAGAGCAGGACTATGAATGCGACGATAACCGGAAAAGTCACGTTCACGAACCAGGCAACCACGACGACTGCCAAGAACAGCATCGCATGCAAGACCTCGGTCAGCGGTGGTAGTGCCCCCTGGCGGGTTTGGAGGACAAAGCCAGCCCGGCGAACGGCGTCGGATGCTTTGTCGAAAACCGCCTTTTCACGCCGCTCCTGCCCGAAGATACGGATCAGCCGGCCGGCATGTACGAGGTGGAGCATTCTTGATGCAAGTTCGCTATTGAGCGATGTGACACTACGGCTCGGGTCTTTCAAACTGGCCGAAAGAATGGCGTGCGCCAGTTGGACCAGCGCCAGGCCCAGCGCCACGAACAGTGTCATCGGCCAGGACAGAAGCAGAAGGAATCCCAGTAGAATGATCGCGGCCGACGCGCTCACAATCGACGCGAGGACGGTCTGGATGGCATCCGAAGCCCGCCACGACTCATTGGAGATGATATTCAGCAATCGCCCCGGGCTCTGTTGCAGGAAGAACGGGTATCCTATGCTCAGGAGCTGCTGTGAGAGCGCGCTTCGAATGGAGTGGCTGGCTTTGCCGTAGATGTATGTCGTGAGTACGGTGTTTGAAAATGCCAAAACGTTCTTCAGCGTGATCAAGGCGAGGACAATGACCGCGATTACAACGAGTCGTTCTCCATCATCCAACCCCGATCCGACTTGTTGGAAGACAGCAGAGAGGCCGCCCATTCCCGCGTCATTCTCATGGCCGGCAATGATGCTCAGCATGGGGATGACGAGGCCGATACCGGCGCCTTCAAGCGCAGCGCTGCTCAGGCCGAGGATGACCACAGCGGAAAGCAGGGGCAATTGGCGCCCCAGCGCGTCTCGGAGCATCTGCGTGCCTGGCAATACGAATTGCAACATGATGTCACCTTAGCTGAAGAGCTGCCTGTTTGTCTTGACGCACCTCTCGGCGACGCCGCCGTTTTGTTAAAAGAAGACCCACGAATGCGACAGCGCCCAGCAAATTCATGAATACAATTGGCCAGTGCGAAAGGTGCAGCTCAGGATCGAATCGAGGGCCGCCGAAAAGCTCCCTGCAAGCCGATCTCACGGACCAAAAGAAATGGCGAAGCAACCATGGAGCGCATCGGATATGCTTCACGTAAAGCCCCCCATTGCCCAGGCTGTAATTTCGGTGAAGCTTCTCTACATCTTGGCGCGCACTTCGTCCGTGGTGGTGGAAGACGGTCATGTCGGGCACATACTCGACCGGTATGCTGCGTTGAAATGCGCGTATAAGGTAGTCGGTGTCCTCCGCAGCTCGCAGCGGGGCGCCCGCGCCGAGCAGTTCGTCGAATTGGCCGACACGAGCCGCGACCTCGCGATGCATCGTCATGTTGCAGCCCACCACGAAGCCACCGGGATGGACGTCGCGGGTAAGCCGCGCGCGTGTCGGCGATCGTTTGATCGTGAATGGTAAATCATTGGGGTTGCCGAGCTCAACTCGGCCCCCGCGGATGACCAACTGCTCACCGGTCGCATAATGACGCTCCAGGTCACGGAGATAGCCCCGATGAACTTCGCAATCGTCGTCGATGAAAATGACAATGCTGCCCCGCGCGTGCTGTAGCCCGAGATTGCGTGCGGCGGCTAGGCCCGGACGCGCTTCCACAAGCAGTGTGATCGCAATATCCGAGGTAGCGGCCACGCCCGTCACGTATCCTGGCGTGCTGTCCGTCGAGCCGTTGTCGACAACGACGAGTTCGCTCGTAAAGGCAGCATGGGACCGGCATGCCGCCTCAATCGATCTAATGCAGGCTGCAAGAGCCGATGCGCGGTTTCGCGTACACACAATGAAACTTGCATGCACCGGGTTCTCTGACTCCGACGGAGCAATTGTCGAAAGCGCGCGCGCCATCTTGAAACTGTGTTGGGCGGTCTGGTGGAGTTCGGTATCCATTCTAGCTCAGCCGATTAGTTCATAACGGGGCAGGACGGTCGCGGCGGGCACGGACTGCAAGTACCGGGATAACGCGTCGACCTGCCTGTTGGCCGCAATTGAAATGCCACTGAACCACGGCATGTAAGCACCGGGGCGGAGACTGTATCGTTCGCGGCGCCGGATGAGCCCCCATTTTTGCGTGCGGGTTAAGAATTCATGCGTTAACTCCGGTCGCTGTTCATCGCCGATGAGCTGATAGAGAAAGTAAAAAAGGTTCAAGGCGCCTTCTTCATAGCTCGGCCGTATCGCCTCGGGCTGTGTCGAGATCTTCTCTTCGAGCCCCAGAATACATTCCGCGACCCGCTGAACACTGTTCATCGTCACGGCGTTGGCGATGTCGTCGAAGACGTCAGGATTGTCGACCAGACCTTCCCGCTCGAGATTCTCGGCAACGATCTTCAGATGCGTCTTGCGCATTTGTCGCTTGTGCTTGTTTGTGACGCTTTCGTCGTGGATACGATAGGCGACCAAACTCTCACCGATCATTGCCGCTGAAAAGCGATCCGTAATCCGTCTGAAAAGGTCGAAATCTTCTGCGTGGACGTAACGTGGGTCATAGAAAAGCATCTCATCCGGGATGACTTTTCTGTTGTAGACCACGGTCGAGTGCATGAAGATCGTAAAGAACTTCGACAATATCCCTAAACTTGCCCACAGGTAGAGCGGATCAAGCGTGCCCCGCACAATACGGTCGCCGATAAGTGTGTCGATACCCGTCCCGCAGATTGCGAGGTGCGGTTGCTCCTTAAATACCGAGACTTGGCGCGAGAGGCGAGTCGTGTAGCAGACGTCATCTGCATCCATCCTGGCGACAAGCTCGCCCTTGGCCAGAACCAGGCCCTCGTTCAAGGTCGCGATGAGGCCACGGTTCTCTCGTGAGACGATGGATATACGACCGTCGGCCTTCTGGTATCGCTGCAGAATCTGCAAGGAGCCATCAGTCGAGCCATCATCGATCGCGATGACCTCCAGATGCTCATGGTCCTGACGCAGAATGCTGGCGAGCGCCGCGGCGAGATAGGGTTCGCCGTTGTAGACAGGGAGCAGGACGGAGACCAGTGGAGTGGGCATGGTTCACCTGGGGTCAGTTCGTTGACGATTGAGGGTTTGGGAGAGTGTCGCTGTCATCGATTGCACGGTGAGGATAGGCGGGAATCCCCGGGACTTTCGTCGCGTATACCGCTTGAGCGGTGGTGCGCTCTTTTGGAACGACGTAAGGGAAGAAATCTTTTAGCGCGTTGATCCGCTTTTCCAGGACCAGCCACGAGATCGAGGCGAGCATCAGCGTGCCGGCACCTGCAATGAGGAGCCGACCGAATCCTTGCTCCGAGACATTGATGGGTATCCAGGGCTGAGCTTTGACGATCAATGCAAGAACGACTGCGTGAAAAAGGTAAACGCCGTAGCTGATGCGACCAAGGGCAGTCAGTGGCGGGCATTCAACAAGCCGACCGAGATAACCGCCCAATCCTGCTGAACAGCAGCTCACAATCATCACCAGCGGGACGAGAGGAAGAACCTCCAGCCCGATCCAGCGTGCCCAATCCAGCGTCATGGGCATTGGCATTGGTCTGAGCCACAACAGAATGAGGAAGGTGACGGCGAGCGGCACCCAGCTCATCAACATCCATCGGGGCGAGAGCGCAGTCCTCGATCGCCAGATAGCAAGCAATGCACCGGATGCCAGTGCGTCCATTGACGCGGGAGGAAGCAGATCACGCGCGAGAGAAGGCGTTCCTGTAACAGGCCAGTAGAAACGATATGCTAACGAAAGGAGGATGACGCCAATACAAATCCGTTCGATCGAACGGCGCGGCGCCAACAGAATAATCAACGGCCAAATGACGTAGAACTGCTCTTCGATGCTCAGGCTCCATGTGTGACACAAGATCCATGGCGTCCACTCATCGCGAAGGGCATACCAGAAGTTTGAAAGGTAAAACGCGTGCCAGGCTAGCACTCGTTTGGATTCCTCTAGGCCCGCCAGCCAGACGAAGCCCAACATGCCAAAATATGGGGGGAAAATGCGCAATGCCCGGCGAATGTAAAACGACTTGAGTGCCGCAACGGGTTCGAATTCTGCGGCGGAGCGCGCCTCCAGGAGAAGCCGCGTAATCAGGAACCCGCTCAGCACGAAGAAGAGACGTACTCCGACGTGGCCCCAATAAGAGCCATCGGCAGCGAAAAAATGCGCATACAAAACCATGGCGACGGCAACGGCTCTCAGACCGTCCAACTGCCGATAACGCACATTCGACATCGGGATCCTTCAGTGTTCAGCTATACCGGCAAGCTCCTGGACCGCGCCAACCCTCCAATCAGTGACGGTTCTTGCCAAATGGCCTCCCTCATTGACCCAACAAATAGGCTCTCTCGGGCGTGATCACCTCGATCTGCGGACGTACCAAAGCTTCGTTCGGCGCAAACAATTATGGCTGCTTCTGTTTGGCACGTGGCAGAAAGCGCAAGGGTGCTCGCCTGTCTTCCAAATCCCTCCATATCAAACATAGGCCGCACCGTAATCAGACTTTGGTCTGACTACGGTGCGGCATAAGTCGGGCGCGGTTCAATCAATCTAGGTCCGACGCAATAATGCTGCGATGAACGAGAACTGACCGCGCGCAGATTCTCCCATTCGGGCATGACATGCAATAAACGACCGATAACAGCGGTGGCCATTGCGAACATCCAGTCGTTGAGATTTGCTAGCGGAGCACCTGCGGGCCTCGGAGACGCAGGTTGGATAGCGGCGTCAATGGGCTGCGCCATTCAGCGTTTGTTCGCGCAGATCATGCCCCCATTTTCCTAGCTGCACGAATTCTTGGCGCGTGTTACTCGTTGCAACCTATGTTTGAGACGTATTGGTTGCAGCATTTGCCATTTGGGGGCAAGAAATGATCAGAAGACTTGGCTTGCTGGTTTTGCTCGTCGGCTTCGTCGCGTTCGCAAACGCCTTTTTGAGTTCCTGGGTAACGATCGATCGCAATGATTTGGGTGTTTCCGTGGGCCAAACCGGAAGCTGTATCCGCCCTGCGATCCCGAGTTTCTGGCGAAACTATCGCGGCTATCCCGACTACGATAATGAACTTATCTCCGATTATTTCGGCATTTATGCTGCCTATGCGTCGAATGTTTATCAACCGATCCCGCGCGAGCGCTTCAGGCTGCAGCCCGACTATTTCGGCTGGGCTCCGCAAGGTGGACCGATCGTAAGGCCAGGTGGCTTCGACGCCGAAGTGTACTATCGTCGCGCGACCGATCGCCTGTCGGTGATGATGGTGTTCCGGGGCAAAGACAATTCCACAAGTCTCAACGATCTCATCAGCGAAAACACCTACTTTACCCAGATGATCAATCCCTGGGATCAATATCGCACCGCGCGCAAGGAGTTCGCCAAAGTGCGGAGGGAAGCCCAGCAGAACGCGGCCGACCTGCCAGTTGAATACATAATGGTCGGACATGGCCTCGGAGGCGGGCTCGCGCGTCACATGGCAGCTGCGTTTCCATGTACCGCCGCTATCGTCTTCAATTCGACCTTCATATCCAACAATCGCCGTCTGGCGGAGCCGTATGATGGCCAGGTCGTTGATCTTTTTTCCGACAATACCCTTCCATCGAGATTGGCAATCCTGTCCAACCCGCGCGCATTCTTCCGGATTTCGCGCGTCCATCAATGGTATCGCGTGCGAAATGCCGGAAACTTCGCCGGGCCGCAAGGCATGCAAAGGGCCGCCGTTGCCATGGCCCGGATCCCGGTTATGTGCCTGCTTCGCGCCGATTGCGAATTGAACAAGACGACGAGTGGCGATGCGCAGGAGGCAAATCCGCAAACCAACCGGACGGCTGCGGAGATGTCGATGCTCTATTGCCTCGCGGGTCCGAACTCGGAAGGCTCCAAGAGCGATCTGTGCAAATAGGGTCTATTTCTTGCGGCGAATAACTGAAATCCAGGCAAAGCCGCGGTAGAGCCGCCGCGCTTCGCTTGTACATCCGGTTTGCGCAGCGATCGTGTCAGCTACATCGAACAGGTTGTTGCGCGGTGTGACGTGATACCATTCCAGCCATTTATACAGAGCAGTCCTGGTAAAGCCGGGCAGGTCCTTCAGATCACCAAAATCCACGATATGCAAGGCGCCGCCAGGTGTCAGATGGCTCACAGCCTCGCGGATCACCTCTTGCCATTGCGGAATCATCGAAACCGCATAGGAGATGAAGATCCGGTCGAATTCACGCCGTCCGAAAAGCGCTTCCGGATCAAAATCCGCGGCATCGGCGTAAGCGAGGTGCGCACGTTCGTCCAGTCCCGCTGCGGCTATTTTCTTGGTCGCGGTCGCGAGCATTTCATTCGAGATATCAATGCCGTAGAGCGAAGTCTTGGGATAGGCTTCGCCGGCCAGGACAAGATTCCGGCCGGTACCGCAACCAATTTCAAGAACGCTGCCTTTCGCAGGGGGATTGAGGCCCGCGATCATGGGGTCGCGTCCAAGAAGGTAATATTTGCGGGTGGCATCATAGAAATGACGCTGATGCCGGTAGACCCGATCCATCAGCGGACCATGTTCAATCTTGGCGAGCATCGAACTAATCCTTCAGCGTGTAGAGGTGGAAACCGCCGTAGATTGACGAGCGATCGCGGGCATGAAGGGCGAGTGACTCTTCATCCTGATAGGACCAGCGTTCGAGCAGAGCATCGTCGATACGACCCGGCAGAATGGTCGGCTCGGCGGCGGTCCGGAATATGACGCGAGCGCCTGGTGCGGCGGTGCGGGTAATTTCGTGCCAGAGTTCGTTGAGCTGGGTGTCGTTCATCCAATCCTGTGCATCGAGGAGGATGAAGCGGTCGACGGATGCGACGGCCTTTGCCGCGAGAAATTCTGTCAGGGACGCATTCACAACGCTCATCCGACCTGCGCGGTCGCGCACGGTGGCAAAGTTGTTGCGAGAGAGATACGGAGGCAGCGGGCCCGTTTCAGCGTTGTCGCTATAACCACGACCGAAGGCCTGCCAGGCGAAATAGTTCTCCGAAAGGGGGAAGCCACAAGCGAGCTTTTCAAGACGGCCGCGCAGGACCTGTGCCATATTGCCGTTTCCGGCCGTTGCAAGAGCATCATATTGCTGCGGTGGGATGCCGAGGCCAAAAAGGGACGATTTCCGCTTCGTCGCCCAGCGGATCATGCGCTTGTCAAAGAGCGGGGCCAGGGCGCTGTCGAAATAGGCGCGCTGTTCCTCCATGGTCGAGGATTTCAGAATATCGCGCGGATCGATGCCGTAAAGTTTTGCCACGCGATGTCCCATGCCGATGAACAGCCCGAGCAAGCCGTGGCGATAGAGATCGCGGGAGAAGATCGTGATACGCCGGCGCCCCGACAACATGCGTTTTTCCCAATAGCCGCGGCTTGTAGAGTCCAGATGGTGGCGAATAAAGCGTTCATAAGCAGCAAGGTTGGCCTTGTCATCGGCCGTGCCGTAAAAGCGATAGAACGCATCGTAGTTGGGCAGGTTTGCCACTGCCGCGAGCTTCAGGCGGTTGAAAGCGACGTGGGCAGTATTCAAATCTACGGCCTCGACGCTGGCAGGGTCGGCAGTCAGGTAGGACATGGCATTGCAGCCGCCCGATGCGATTGTGACGATGCGATGTCCGGGGCGGATCTGCAGCGCCTCCATGTCGACTTCGGGATCTTCCCAGATTTGTGGATAAACCAATCCCTTGAAGACATGAGCGAAAAGCCGCTCGGACATCCCCGCCCGCGATAGAAACCTGTTCTGACGGACCGCCTTGTTCAGCTTCTCACCACGCGGGAGAGGGGCATTTGTGGATTGTCGAGCAAACGGCATCTAATCGAATCCCCTTTGTTGGAAATTCCTGCTCGCCTAACATTTCGATGTAACAGACGGGTGACGGTGCCAATGCAACCAATTGTCAAACGGATTCAACTTATGGCGGCAACCCATTGGGTTTGCTCGTTCGCGCAATGTGACACTGTTGCCGCATAAGTGATCGAATTCGGCTAATTCCTTGTTTTTCCCACTTTTCCTGGAACGGCCAGCTGATATATGACGTTTTAGTGACGGTTTTGTAACAACCGCCCGCGCATGCGTTGTGGAGATGGCGTTGGTCAGGCAGATCGAGCAAGTCGAACTTGAGACAGAGAGTGCCTGGCAGGCCGATGCGGCTGCGACTCAGCCCTCCATATTTGCAATCTACCTACGGCACATGGGTTATGTGATCGCTGTTTGCGTTCTTTCAACGGTCTTGGTGTTTGCCATTGAACTGGTATCGCGCGGCTCAGTTTCGGAAACGGTGCTGTTTTTTCAGGAGCTCTACCGGCCTGCCTGGACGACTGTCGGCTTCTATGCACTGGTGATGATTGCGTTCGATGCGCTTCTCGGACGTTCCCACAATGGACTGCTGGTCGTCGCTCCCTGCGTGTTGCTGTTCACGTGGATTGGGAGACAGAAGGCGCTGTATCTGGGAGACCCGCTTTACCCCACCGATTTTCTGTATTCTCGCCAGATCGTGGACCTTCTGCCCCTGCTCGTCAGGGAACGGCCGTGGAGTGCCGTCGGCATCGTCGCAATAACGATTTTGGTAAGTGCTGGGCTTGTCTTGACCTGGCGGTTTTGGCGCCGGCGCGCTTTCAGGCTCAACGGCAGGGGACGCCTGTGGCGACTGGTTGTCGCGATACCGGCCCTGGTCTTCTTTGTTTCGATCATGGATTACAACAATTTTTCCTGGGCGAGGGACCGCCTGCGCGTACAACCAATCATGTGGGATCAGAAGGAGAACTATGCCCATAACGGGTTTACGATGGCCTTCGCGCTCAATTTGCCTATGGCCGACCTAACCGTTCCTCAAGGCTATTCCTTCGAAGCGATCACCGCGATATCGGTCCCTGCAACAGCGATGGAGTCACGCGAAAAGCCCGATATCATCATGGTGATGAGCGAGTCCTTCTGGGATCCGACACGGTTACGCGGCGTGAATTTCAATCGTGATCCGCTCCCAACGGTGCGCGCGAGGCAATCTGGCTCGGTGTTCTCGCCAGAGTTCGGCGGGATGACAGCCAATGTGGAATTTGAGGCGTTGACAGGCTTTTCCAACGCATTTTTGCCCTATGGCAGCATCCCCTATCAGCAATATGTCCGCCATCCCCTGCCTTCGCTTGCCACCTTTCTGAAAAGCAAGGGCTACGCGACGAGGGCAATCCATCCCTATCACGAGTGGTTCTGGAACCGCCGGAATGTCTATCAGGCATTCGGCTTCGACACCTTCCGATCGGAGGAGAATCTGCCGAAACTCGCGTCGCGGGGGCCGCTGGTGTCGGATGCGGCCCTAATGGAGGAAGTCATTCGGGAAGCGGACGAGACCAAAGGCCCGTTCTTCTTCTTCACCGTGACCTTGCAGGGTCATGGCCCTTATGAACCGTATCGTTACAAGGACCCATCTATTGACGTGGCGACAGAAACAGGTGTTGCCGAGCGCGAAGCCATCCGCAGTTATTCTGAAGGTGTCGCCGATGCTGACCGTGGTTTGAAGAGACTGATGGACTGGGCGTCAAAGCGCAAACGCCAGACGATCCTCGTCTTTTTCGGCGATCATCTGCCACCCCTAGGCGACGCCTACATCTCCACGGGATACATGAAAGGCCGCGTTGCAGACAGGCGCGCGCCGCTCGACGAGATGCTCAAGCAGCATGAAACGCCTTTGGTCGTCTGGTCCAATCGAACGGGAACGGATCATGGCATCGGTACTGTCAGTCCGGCTTTCCTGCCTCTGCATCTGCTTGAGCTTGCTGGGTTAAGCCATCCATATTACACAGGCTTTCTTGGCGCGATCCGCGACCGTTACAAGATCATAGACCGCCATCTGCTATTGTCTACAGACGACATGTCAAATCCTGACTGGATGGAAAAGCCAGGCACCGACCCGCTGATCAATAATTTCCGGCTGCTGCAATATGACATGATGTTCGGGAACCGGGCGGGTCAGGATAAATTCTTTCCCGAGCTGAATGTTCACGGCAGTTAAGGCGACGGTTATCTCAGGTCTAGCCGCAATAGTTCATCGTCATAGGATTGATCGTTGACGCGCAAGGCATCTTTTTCAAAGCCGAACACGGTGAAGCCAAGCCCCAGATAAAGCGCGCGTGCCGATATGTTTGTGGCCATTACGGTTGCGTGCAGCGTATCCACATGACCCCGGGCATAATCGATGACTGTCTCCGTCAATTGCTTTCCGAGGTTATGTCCGCGCCATTCCTTGTCGACGAAGACGCCCCATAGCAGCCCCTTGTGCCTCTGCTTGATTTTGGTGTTCATGGCGAACCCGGCAACGCCGACAAGGATATCATCGGCGAATGCACCAAAGGCGGCATTGGGCCGGTCATCGAGGCGCCGGCGGACCTCCTCGATACCGAGTTCGCGTTCCTCTTCGTAGCTCGAACCGAAAGCCTCTGGCGCGCTGCGCAAGCCATGCAGGCGCAGCGCGTGAAAGGCTTCGGCATCGGCGCCGTCCAAAATCCTTATGGAGGGAGGGGCGCCGGGCACCATTGTCAGGCTCCGATCTTGCTGTAACCGCCGGGCGTTGGCGTTGTGACGATGACGGCTTCACCTGCCTCGAGCACAGTCTGATCGCACGCCTTCAATGTTTCAATAGTTCCATCGTTGCGGCGCACTTCGGTTTTGCCAACCTCGCCGTCGCCGCCGCCATCGAGGCCCTCTGGGGGACGATTGCGATGCGATGAAAGGATCGAGCAATCCATCTGCCTTAGAAACCGGATGGTGCGTTTGGTACCGCCACCGCCCGGGAACTTCCCGATGCCTCCGGAATTTGCCCGGATGTGAAAGTCCTCAAGCAGGACGGGAAATCGCATTTCGAGTATCTCCGGATCGGTGAGGCGCGAATTCGTCATATGGGTGTGAACGCCGGAGGTTCCGGCAAAGCCCGCCCCATTGTTGAAATGGCCGGCGGGAGACCCTGAACAGATTGTCTCGTAGTACTGGTACTCATCATTGCCAAAGGTCAGATTGTTCATCGTTCCTTGCGAATTTGCCATGGCACCAAGCGCCCCGAAAAGCGCATTGGTAACATGCTGCGACGTCTCGACATTACCGGCCACGACAGCTGCTGGATAGGCAGGCTTGAGCATCGAACCATCGGGAGTGATGATGTCGATCGGACGCAGACATCCTGCGTTCATCGGGATCGCGCCCTCAACCATGACGCGGAAGACATAAAGAACTGCCGCGCGCGCCACCGGTTCTGGCGCGTTGAAGTTGTTCTTCATTACTGGCGACGTGCCTGTGAAATCGACAGTCGCCCGGCGCTCGCGCTTGTCGACAGTGATCTCGACCTTGATCGTCTGGCCCGTATCGGTCGCATAGGAACATTCGGAATGTTCAGGCAACTGGTCGAGAACGCCGCGGACGCTTTCGGCTGCGTTGTCCTGCACGTGGCCCATATAGGCCTCGACCACATCGAGACCGAACTGAGCGATCATCTTCCTGAGTTCATTCACGCCCTTCTCATTGGCGGCGATCTGGGCTTTCAGATCGGCAATATTCTGGTGAACATTGCGCACAGGCCATGGATGGTTGGTCAAAAGCTCGGTCAGTTCTTCTTCGCGGAAGCGGCCCCTTTCAACGAGACGGAAATTGTCGATCAAGACTCCTTCTTCGTCCACTGTTGTCGCAAGCGGCGTCATCGATCCTGGCGCCGATCCACCGATGTCCGCATGATGACCGCGAGACGCCGAATAGAAGAGGATGTTCTTGCCCGCGTCATCGAAAACCGGAGTAACTACCGTGATATCGGGAAGATGCGTGCCGCCATTATAGGGTGCGTTGAGCGCGAAAACATCGCCCGGATGGATATCGCCTTCATTTAACTTGATGATCGTTTCGACGGAACGATCCATCGATCCCAGATGGACTGGCATATGCGGGGCATTGGCCACCAGTGCGCCATTGCGATCAAAAACCGCGCAGGAGAAATCCAGCCGCTCCTTGATGTTGACCGAATAAGCGGTGTTTTGCAGCGTCACGCCCATCTGCTCGGCGATCGACATGAAGAGATTATTGAACACCTCCAGCATGATCGGATCAGCTTGCGTGCCCAATGCGGCGGCGCGTGCCTTCTTCTCTATCCGCCGCATCAGAACGTGATTGAGCGCGGTGATTTCCGCCTGCCAGCCGGGTTCCACGACGATCGTTTGATGCGTCTCGATGATCAGCGCGGGGCCACTGATCTTGTGTCCGGGTTTAAGATTGGCGCGCGGGAAGGTGACAGCATCGTGGAAGGCTCCACCGGTGTAGACCACGCAGGTTTCACCGGCCTCGGGCTTCGAATTGTCTTGGCGTTGCTCGGTTTCAGTCTGCTTGTGTCCGCGACTATCCGAGCCCTCGACGCCGACTGCTTCCACGACGATACCCTTGTCGTCGTAGATGAAGCCAAATTGCGCCTTGTGTGCAGCTTCAAAGGCAAAGCGCGCTTTATCGATCGAGAAATTACTGAAATCGACTGGGATTGTCGTATCGGTGCCGTCATAGCGCAGATGCAGAATTGGTCGTGATGCGATGTGTTCGCGGGGCACGCCTTGTTCGGTTATTTCCTTGATGACGGTTTCGGAGAGACGGTCGGATAGCTGGCGTATGTCGCTCAATGTGTTTGGGGACAAGATTTTCACCAACGCTTGCTGGCGGGAGGCGAATATGGAGGACAAGCCGATCCCATAGGCGGAAAGCAGGCCGGAAAAGGGATGGATCAATACGGCTTCCATGCCAAGTGCGTCGGCAACGAGGCAGGCATGCTGGCCTCCTGCGCCACCGAAACAATTCAGCAGATACCGGGTGACGTCGTAGCCGCGCTGCACGGAAATCTTTTTCACAGCATTGGCCATGTTTTCGACCGCGATGGTGATGAAACCTTCCGCAACCTCTTCCGGTGTTTTGCCTTCGCCGATTTCTGCGGTGAGGGCAGTGAATTTTTGGACTACCACCTCGCGGTCGAGCCGCTCATTCTGCGCGGGACCGAAAATCGCCGGAAAATACTCAGGCTGCAACTTGCCGAGCATGACATTGGCATCGGTTACGGCCAGCGGGCCACCGCGCCGGTAACAGGCCGGGCCAGGATTGGCGCCAGCGGAATCGGGACCTGCCTGAAACCGGCCAGCGCTATAGTGCAGGATCGATCCGCCGCCCGCCGCCACCGTATGAATGCGCATCATCGGCGCGCGTATGCGAACGCCCGCGACTTCCGTGTCGAAGGCGCGCTCATAGTCTCCTTCGTAGTGCGCGACATCTGTCGAGGTGCCGCCCATGTCGAATCCGATCACCTTGTCGAAACCGGCGAGCTTTGCTGTCTCGACCATGCCGACGACACCGCCTGCCGGACCGGAAAGGATCGCATCCTTGCCTTGAAACAAATCTGCCGCGGTCAAACCGCCAGAGGACATCATGAAAGACAGGCGGGGGCCGCTATCGGACTTGCCCTCTATGCCAAGCTCGCGCGCAACGTGTTCGACGTACCGGCGCAAGATCGGCGAGAGATAGGCATCGACAACTGTTGTGTCGCCGCGACCAACGAGCTTGGCCAGCGGCGAGACCTCATGGCTGACGGAGACTTGGCCGAAGCCCATTTCGCGCGCAATTTTCGCCGCTGTCCGTTCATGCGCCGGATAGTTCCAGGCATGCATGAAGACGATCGCGACGGCATCGATGCCGGCCTGCCTGATATCGGTCAAAGCGACGCGGATTTGTTCGGCATCAGGAACGATTTCCACTGTTCCGTCTGTACGGACGCGCTCGTCGATTTCGATCACACGTTCATAGAGCTGTTCAGGGAGAATGATTTCCTTGGCAAAGATGTCCGGCCTTGCTTGATAGGCGATCTTCAAGGCGTCACGAAACCCTTTGGTTATCACGAGCGCTGTCCTGTCACCTTTTCGCTCGAGGAGCGCGTTGGTGGCGACGGTCGTGCCCATCTTGACCTCACCGATACGCTGCGAGGGGATGGGGTCGTCCTTTTTGACGCCAAGCAAATCGCGAATGCCCTGGATGGCCGCATCGCGGTAAGCTTCTGGGTTTTCCGAAAGTAACTTGTGGGCTCGTATAGCGCCTTCGGGATCGCATGCAATGACGTCGGTGAATGTACCGCCACGATCGATCCAGAAGTCCCATTTGTCGCTCATAATATTCGTCCGATCTTAAAATTGGTGATTTGCAAAAATTTCGGCGAGCTTGTGCGCCGCCTGCCACAATAAACAGGCCCGGTTAGCAAGCGCAATCGGCTGTAGCATTTGGATTAAATTTTCTGCGTATGTGTGGTTATCCACACAGGAATTAACCGAAAGCCAAAACAGAATCCAACTTTGCCTTATTTTCGATAAGATGGAATCGAGGGGCCATCTAGCAATTTCGGAGAGGAAACCATGAAGAGTAAATTTGTTGTTTCGCTGGCGGCGGTTTCGCTTCTGGCGCTGGCCGGTTGCGGCGAGAGTGAGCAGAAGTCGGAACAGCCGCCGGCAAAAGCCGAACAGCCGGCACCGGCACCAGCACCAGCACCAGCACCAGCTCCGGCCCCAGCGCCCGCGGCTACGGAAGCGCCGGCGGCGCCGATGAACGCGGAAGAGACCTTGAAAAAGATCAAGGAACAGGCCGCGACAATGACGGCTGAGCAAAAGCAGGCTGCAGTCGCCACCGCCCGCAAGGCGGCTGAGGATGCCGCGACGGCAGCCGGTCAGACGGCGGATCAAGTCAAGGCGGCTGCGGACTCTGCAGAAAAAGCCATCAAGGACGCGCTCGGCGTTCAGTAAAAACAATCCCAGTCATGGGTAAGCGGCCAGCCATGCGCTGGCCGCTTGGCCAAACGCACGCAAATGCTGCGTCAACCGGTCCCGGCAAAACGCGTTTTTCGACACACTATCTCTCTCGCAATTGCGAACGAATTTGAATAAAACGAACATATGTCGATTTGGCGCCGCATCAGCGATTTCATTACCAGCACAGCGATCGATGCCTTTTCGAGCATCATCGAGGCGGTGCGTACTGCGTTTGAAGGCGATCCGGAAACGCGGCGGCGCGTAGCCTTCTCCATCGCCATGATTGCATTGTCGGCCAAGATGGCAAAGGCCGACGGCGTCGTGACGCAGGTGGAAATCAACGCTTTCAATGACATTTTCCATGTGCCGGCACAATATCAGGATCAGGTCACACGCCTTTATAACCTCGCCAAGCAGGATGTGGCGGGCTACGAAGCCTACGCCACCCAGTTGGCTTCGCTGTGCGGCTCGGGCAAGCCTAATTGCAAGATGCTGGAAGACATCCTTGACGGGTTGTTCCACATTGCCAAGTCGGACGGTGCCTTGCACGACGAGGAGTTGATTTTTCTCGGAACGGTCGCTGAGATATTTGCGATCGACGAGGAGAAATTCGACATCATATTGGCACGGCATGTCGGGCGCAGTCAGGCGGATCCATATCTCGTTCTCGGTCTTCCACGGAACGTCAATTTTGAAACCGCGCGCAAGCAGTATCGCGCGCTCGTTCGCGAAAACCACCCGGACATGTTGATGGCACGCGGAGTGCCGGAAGAGTTCATCGCCATTGCCAACCAGCGCATCGCCGCGATCAATGCGGCTTGGGATAAAGTCGAAAAAGACCTTAAGGCATATGAGCACGTTTGAGCCGGACCAACCGCGGGCCGATGTTCATGCCTCGCCGAATTTTGGTCCACGCAAGGACGGCAAGAATCCCTCCATCTTGATCCTGCATTATACCGGCATGGAAACTGGCGAGGCAGCGGAAAGCTGGCTGGCAAATCCACAAAGTGAAGTGTCTGCTCACTACGTCGTTTACGAGAATGGCCGTATCGTACAGATGGTGCCAGAAAGCGAGCGCGCCTGGCATGCGGGGCGGAGTTCCTGGAAAGGCGAGACCGATATCAATTCCTGTTCCATCGGAATCGAGATCGTCAACGGCGGTCCGCTGCTCGGGTTTCCGGATTTCCCTGAACCGCAAATCGAGGCGGTGATCGATCTTTGCCAGGGTATTGTAACGCGCCACGGTATCCGGCCGGAGAATGTTTTGGCGCATTCAGATATCGCGCCGGCGCGCAAGATCGATCCCGGCGAGAAATTTCCCTGGCCAGCACTTTACGATGCGGGCATTGGCCATTGGGTCGGCCCTTCGCCGGTACGCGGCGGAAGGTTCTTTTCGCTTGGCGATGAGGGCCAACCTGTCGAGGCCCTGCAGTCAATGCTGGCTCTTTATGGCTATGGCGTTCCTATCGATGGTGTGTTCGGTTCGTCGACACAATTGGGCATTTTGGCCTTCCAGCGTCACTTTCGCCCTGAAAAAGTCGATGGAGTAGCGGACGTATCAACCATCGAAACCCTGCACAAGCTACTTTCTGCACTGCCAGTGGTCTCGTCATAAGTTGTTGAACGAAAAAGTCTTTTCCCGATAGGCTTTGTGCGCTGCAGCATATATATTTCAATGGGTTACACAAAGTTATTTGGCCGATCAATATTCGGCTGCATTGCGCCGTCAAATCCTTGGCCAATGTTCCGGGCATCGCCCTTGTGTTTTTTGGCACGGAACGGTCCCGGCGTGCACGTTCGTGCGGCCCAAGCTTCTAGACGGAAAAAGATGACAAAAAAATTTGGTATGATTTTCGCCCTCCTTGGGGCGATGGCCTTCTTCGGCACAAATTCAGCATTCAGCGCTCCAAAGGAGCCGACAAACCTCGCCGACTACATGAAGGCAAAACGAGCCGAAGCGGAAAAACAGAAAGCCGCTAACAAGTCTACGAAGCCAGTGCAGGCAAAGACCCAAGTCAAGCGCAGTGTTGAAAAGACGGCGGTCAAGAAAAGCGCAGTCAAGCCGCAGCGGGTGAGCAAAAAGGCTTCAACCCACAAACGCCCGGTGGTTCAGGCTAAAGCGCGGGTGAAAACCGTCGTTCGCAACCAGACCATCAACCGTGTCGATACGATGACCACGGGCGGTGTCCCTTCAGCGATCGGATCGTCGAACTATGCGACGATTATCAGCTCTTACGCGTCGTCCTATGGTGTTCCTTTTGCGCTGGCGAACGCGGTCGTCAGGGTGGAAAGCAATTATCGTCCGAACATGACCGGCAGCGCCGGCGAAATCGGACTGATGCAGATCAAGCTCGAGACAGCGCGTGGCCTTGGCTATACGGGTTCGCGGCAGGCGCTCTACAACCCGGAAACAAATATCCAGTGGGGCATGAAGTATCTTGCCGGCGCGCACAAGCTTGGTAACGGCACGACCTGCGGCACCATCCTTCGTTACAACGCCGGTCATGGTGCCACGCGCATGAACCCGGTTTCTGCCAACTATTGCAGCAAGGTGAAGTTGCAAATGGCCGCCATGTAAGGCGGGTCAAACCCCTGCTGAATTCAAAGGCCGGATAGTATCCGGCCTTTTTTCATTTGCGTTTTTCCTCCGAAACGCATTTATACGCATCGCCAGCTGGCCGGGCAGCCGCGCATGTCATACGCCGAAAGGCGGCATGTGAGGAAAGTCCGGGCTCCATGGAAACACGGTGCCGGATAACGTCCGGCGGGGGTGACCCCAGGGAAAGTGCCACAGAAAGGAAACCGCCCCGTCTTTCGTTGCGCCGGGTTCAGAGCAATTCCAGGAAAAGTGTGAAGCGGTTTTCCGTCCGGAATTGCGACAAAAGGATACTGAACTGGACGCAAGGAATGACGGGGTAAGGGTGAAAGGGTGGGGTAAGAGCCCACCGCGCAACTGGTAACAGGGGCGGCATGGCAAACCCCACCGGGAGCAAAACCGAATAGGGACGGCGTGCCGGGCGAAAGTCCGGCGATCAGTTTCCGGGTCAGTCGTCCGGGTGGGTTGCAGGAGGCGGATGGCAACATCCGTCCAAGATGAATGGCTGCCGCGTTGGATGAAAATCCAGCCATACAGAACCCGGCTTACAGGCCAGCTGGCATTTTCACTACATTGATTTCACTGCGCTCGAGCGGTCCCGCCGGGTGCCGTCAATTACAACTTCCCGAAGAGTCCTAACCCTTCATTAAGCTTAATGAGCGATAAATTCAGAATCGCCGGAAGTGTGCCGGAATTGCGGCTCATTCCCACTCTGTGTCTTGTAATCCCATTGACGCCCATAGTGCCCCATGATATCGATTGATTTCATCAGTAGCGTTCAGTCGACACGGTGTTTCCCGAAATACGATTTGGCATGCCAAGGCTGGCGTTCGGCTCAGTTTGCCGGTGCTTGGACTTCTATTGGTGGGGCTCGCGCTTCGAAGCGATCGAAGGGTGAGGCAGAGGTAGAGATGATCGAAGCCCTGGGGGCGGAAACGGCGGTGTTGCGTTTTGAACCGGTTCCTCGGACATGTGACGAACAGGATCGATGTGAAGGGGCGGGTGTCCGTCCCGGCGCATTTTCGTTCGATCATCCAGGCGGCCGGACACACGGAACTCTACGCCCTGCGTTCTCTGCATCTGCCTGCGCTCGATGCGGGCGGCCCGGAGCTCTTGACGCGCTTCGACAACCATCTGGACAGCGAGGATCCGTTCGCGGAGACGGCGGACGACATGTCGTTTTATCTTCACGCGGATGGCGGTTTCCTGAAGCTGGACGGGGATGGGCGGATAACGGTTACGGATTTCATGCGCGAGCATACGGGCATTTCATCGGATGTGACCTTTGCGGGCGCCAACACGCATTTTCAGATGTGGCACCCGGACCGGTTCGAGGCGCATCGGGCAAAGGTCCGGCAGCGACTGGCGGAAAAGCGCCGTCAGGAAAATCTGACCGCGGGGAAAAGCTGATGGCGGGTTCGCCAGATGCGGGCGATGGCCGTCATATTCCGGTCCTGCTCGATGAAGTCGTTGCGGCGCTCCATCCAGAAAAGGGGCAGCTGATCATCGATGGCACATTTGGCGCTGGCGGCTACACCAAACGCATCCTGGAGACAGGTGCTTCCGTCATGGCCATCGATCGTGACCCGTCGGCTATCCAGGCCGGCCGTGCTATGGAAAAGGAATATGCCGGACGATTGACCCTGGTGCAGGGTGCTTTTTCGACGCTGGATCAGGTCGCGTTACTCGGTGCACCCGATGGCGTTGTTCTCGATATCGGTGTTTCGTCCATGCAGATCGATGAGGCCGAGCGGGGCTTTTCGTTCCAGAAAGATGGCCCGCTCGACATGCGTATGTCGAGTACCGGTCCGAGTGCTGCCGACGTCGTCAATCGCCTGAAAATCGGTGATCTGGCGCGTATCTTCAATTTTCTCGGGGAGGAGCGCCATGCCGGGCGCATCGCCCGTATGATCGACAAGCGCCGGGCGACCGAACCGTTCACCCGCACGCGCGACCTTGCCAATGCCATAGAGGCACTTGTCGGCAGAAACCCGAAAGTGCCGATCCATCCGGCGACGCGGGTGTTCCAGGCCCTGCGCATTTTCGTCAACGATGAATTGGGCGAACTCGTACGGGCGTTGCATGCCGCTGAACGTGTGCTGAAGCCGGGCGGGCGGCTTGTCGTCGTCACGTTCCATTCGCTCGAAGACCGTATCGTCAAGCGCTTCTTTTCCGATCGCTCAGGGACTGGCGGCGGCTCGCGTCATCTGCCGCAACTCGAACAGCGCCTGGCAAGCTTCACCCCGGTCGGCAAGGGCATCGTAGCACCGAGCGAGGCAGAGGCTCTTCGCAATCCGCGAGCCCGCTCGGCGAAATTGCGCGCCGGTATCCGCACAGACAATCCGCCGCTGGCCGAGGATCATTCGATCTATGGCTTGCCGAATCTTCCAGTGTTCCATGAAACCCAATCTCTCTTTGATAAAAGAATGGGGGGCTAATCCGTGCTGCGTACCTTCGACATCATATTGATCGGGCTGATGATCCTGGCGGCCGCCGTGACCTACAAGATCAAGCACGATGCTGAAAACCAGATGACGCAAGTTACCCGGCTCCAGCGCATGATTACGGATGAACGGGATACGATCGATCTGCTCAAGGCTGATTGGAGCCTGCTGACCCAGCCGAACCGTCTGCAAAAGCTGGTTGAGACGTTTCAAGGTCAACTCGATCTGCAGCAGGTGGAAGCGCAACAGATCATCAACATCGATGAATTGCCGCAGCCCAAACCTGTCTCGCAAGATTTGGATGACGTTGCGAACATTATCACCGAGGCAGATGCCGGTGAGAAAATCAAACCAGACACAACCATGACCGGCAGCATCAACAAACCGAAGGCGGCGCCCAAGCCGCCCAAGCGAATTGTTCCGATTGCAGCGCCAAAGGCAGCGGGGCTCTATTGATGGCTGCGATCTGGATCAAGCGGAAGAAAGCTGAATTGGTGACGGGCATTGCGCCTGTTTTCGCGCTGGACGCCAAAAAGAAAAAATCGGGCAATCGCGCCCGCAATCGCGTTGTCATGGCAATAGCTTGTTTCGTCGGCATATACGGGATTATCGGCGGACGCTTGGTCTATTACGGGATGCAGGAAGACACGACGGGCTATAATGGCCCGACCGGGGCGGTGCTTGCATCGCGTCCTGATATTCTCGATCGCAATGGTGAAGTCTTGGCCACCGATATCAAGACCGCCTCGCTTTATGCCGAGCCGCGCAAGATCGTCGATCCCGATGAAGCCATCGAATTGCTTTCGACGGTTCTGCCGGATCTCAACTTCGAACAGACCTATAGCCGCCTCAAGAGCGGGACGGGTTTTGCCTGGCTCAAGCGCGGGCTGACACCGCAGCAGAAAAGCCAGATCATGGCGCTGGGAATTCCGGGCATTGGCTTCCGCACGGAGAAATCCCGTTTCTATCCGGGCGGTCCCACCGCTTCGCATATCCTTGGTCTCGTCAATATCGACAATCAGGGTATTGCCGGCATGGAGAAATACATCGACGAACAGGGTCTGTCCGACCTGCGCGATGTCGGTCTTGCCGACAGTCGCTCGCTTGAGCCGGTGAAATTGTCGATCGATCTGCGTGTCCAACATGTCGTGCGCGATGTGGTCGTCAATGCGATGCAAAAATACCGGGCGATTGCGGCCGGCGCAGTGGTGATCAATGTGCATACCGGCGAAGTGCTTGCGATGGCTTCGGCGCCGGATTTCGATCCGAACAATCCGTTCAATGCGCTGGATAAAGACCACCTCAATCGCATGTCCGCCGGTACATACGAAATGGGTTCCACCATCAAGAGTTTTACGACTGCGATGGCGCTCGATTCCGGCAAGGTCAATTTGCAGAGTACCTTCGATGCGAGACGCCCTATTACCATTGGTCGACAGACGATCCGCGATTTCCATGGGAAAAATCGCATCCTGACTATGCCGGAAGTGTTCATCTACTCCTCTAACATCGGTTCGGCCAAGGAAGCGGACGTTGTTGGCATTGAAGGACACCGTGCCTTCCTGCATCGCATGGGACTGCTTGATCGAATGCAGACGGAATTACCCGAAGTCGCCCGGCCAATGGAGCCGAAGGTCTGGAAGAAGGTGCACTCCATTACGATCGCCTTCGGTCACGGCATGGCAACGACACCATTGCAGACGGCGGTTGGTGCAGCCGCCTTGATGAATGGCGGCAAGCTCATTGAACCTACTTTCCTGCCCCGCACGATCGAAGATGCAAACAAGGTCGCAAAACAGGTAGTGAGCGAAAAGACCAGCGAGGATATGCGCTATCTTTATCGCCTGAACGCTGAGAAAGGCTCTGGTGGTTCCGGTAACCGGGCATCGGTTCCCGGGTATCGCGTTGGTGGCAAGACTGGTACTGCGGAAAAAGTGATCAATGGCCGCTACTCTAGCGACGTACGCTTCAACGCCTTTGTAGCAGCCTTTCCGATCGACAAGCCGGAATATGTGGTTCTGACAATTATCGACGAACCCAAGGCGGAGATTGGCAAGGTCGGCGCTACGGCAGGTTTTAACGCAGCACCAATGGTTGCAGATATCATTCGCAGATCGGCATCATTCCTCGGGGTTCAGCCTGATTTCCGCGAAGAACAAGAATCCGCTCCATTGATGGTTAATTTTGATCAATAACGGTAAAACGCGAATCATATCGTCGCGTTTTCGATGGTTTTTAAAGTGAAGATGGGTCCAGTCCGGCCATGAAACTGAAAGATCTGAACGGCATACCAGCCTTGGCTATCTCTGAACTCGGAGAGAAGACAATTCGTGGCCTGACGTCGGACTCCCGTCAGGTCGAGCGTGGATTTCTGTTTGCTGCATTGAAGGGCTCGAAGGCCGATGGCGTTGCCTATGCTGCCGATGCGGTGGCGCGCGGTGCCGTCGTGATCGTGACGTCGCGCGGAGCAAAGCTTGGCAATGTCTCCGTACCCATCATTTATGTCGATGATCCACGCAGGACATTGGCACTGGCTGCCTCCAGCTTTTACAAACTCCAGCCGGACGTCATGGTTGCCATTACCGGCACCAGTGGCAAAACCTCCGTCGCGTCATTCACGCGTCAGATATGGGCGCAGGCGGGCTTTGCTTCGGCAAGCATCGGAACCACTGGCGTCGTCTCACCGAAGCGCGATGATTATGGTTCGCTGACGACACCAGATCCGGTCGAACTGCATAAATTACTGCGCGAATTGGTGGAAGAGGGCGTAACCCACGCGGCGATGGAGGCCTCCTCTCATGGTCTCGACCAGCGCCGGCTCGACGGCGTCCGGCTTTTGGCAGGAGCTTTTACCAATCTCGGCCACGATCACATGGATTATCATGCGACCGTCGAGGAGTATCATGCAGCGAAGCTGCGGCTATTCACAGAGCTTCTGCCCAAGGGCGCACCGGCAATCATCTTCGCAGACGATCCGTTCTCCAAACCCACTATCGCCGCGGCAGAGAAGGCTGGTTGTACGGTTTTGACCGTTGGCCGTAAGGGCGATTTCATCACCTTGAAGCGGGTCGAGCACGAGCGGTTCCGCCAGCACGTTGAAGTGCACATCGCCGGTGAGATCTTTGAGATTACGCTACTGCTCGCTGGTGATTTCCAGGTGGCCAATGGTCTGGTCGCAGCAGGCCTCGCGATTGCCACTGGTGTCCCTGCCGCAGCTGCCATGCGCGGGCTTGAGCGGTTGAAGGGTGCGCCGGGGCGGCTCGATCTTGTTGGTGCGACCGAAGATGGCGCTCCTGCCTATGTCGATTATGCCCATAAGCCCGACGCGCTCGAAAATGTGCTGACGTCAGTTCGGCCGTTCACGACGGGCCGTGTTATCGTGGTTTTCGGATGCGGCGGTGATCGGGACAAGGGCAAGCGCCCGATGATGGGCGAAATCGCAACGCGCCTTGCGGATGTGGTCATCGTGACCGATGACAACC
Source organism: Phyllobacterium chamaecytisi (assembly GCF_020164455.1). GTDB lineage: Bacteria > Pseudomonadota > Alphaproteobacteria > Rhizobiales > Rhizobiaceae > Phyllobacterium > Phyllobacterium chamaecytisi. The sequence continues at coordinate 223,050 of NZ_JAIQWW010000007.1, read as the reverse complement.
CACGTTCCGAAGTTCCTGCCACCATCCGTTCCGAAATTCTCGCCGCGGCTCCCGGTGCCCGCGAAATCGCAGACCGCCGCGAGGCGATCCAGGAAGCCGTCGCCATGATGAAGACTGGCGACACGCTGATCGTTGCGGGCAAGGGGCACGAAGAAGGCCAGACCATCGGCGATGTTGTGCTCCCGTTTTCCGACCACGTCGAAGTTGCCCAGGCGCTTAAAGACCGGCTGGCGCGGGAGAAGGGCGCATGAGCCTGCTCTGGACTTCCGATGCGATGGTCGAAGCGATGAATGGAAGGCCCGTCGGCAAATTGCCTGAAGGGATCACCGGAATTTCCATCGATACGCGCACCTTGCAATCTGGTGAAGCGTTCTTTGCCATCAAGGGTGATGCTCTCGATGGCCATGACTACGCAACGGCCGCTGTTGCGGCTGGCGCTGCACTCCTCGTGGTCGCCGAAGCAAAACTGCCGGCGCTCGGCAAACTGAAAGCGCCGATGATCGTCGTTGACGATGTGCTGGCGGCGTTGACCCGGCTGAGCATTGCATCGCGGGAACGCTCGCATGCGCAGATCGTTGCCGTCACAGGATCGGTCGGCAAGACAACCACCAAAGAGGCACTGCGGCATGTTCTTGCACAAGCCGGAAAAGTGCATGCTTCCGTAGCATCCTTCAACAATCACTGGGGCGTACCGCTCACGCTCGCGCGTATGCCGGCGGACAGTGATTATGGTATCTTTGAAATCGGCATGAACCATGCCGATGAAATACGCCCGCTCGTCAAAATGGTTCGCCCGCATGTCGCGTTGATTACTTTGATCGCTGCTGCACATCTCGGGCACTTCAAAAATTTACAGGAAATCGCTATCGCCAAGGCCGAGATTTTCGAAGGAGTTGTCCCGGGTGGCTATGCGTTGCTCAACCGCGATGACAAGCACTTCAAACTTTTGGAAAAGCTCGCGCATGATACAGGTATCGAGCACATCAAGAGCTTTGGCGAGAATGCGCGTGCCGACTACCGCCTGATGAAGCTTAAACTCCACGACGAATGTTCCTGTTTGACGGCGCGTCTTGCGGGCGAGGAAGCGGTCGTCAAAATCGGTGCTCCTGGCAGGCATATGGTCCAGAACGTACTTGCAGTCCTTGGCGCCGCGCACCTGACGGGGGCGGATATGACCAAGGTAACGCTGGCGCTCGCGTCCTTGCGACCGGAGAGCGGACGCGGCGCACGTCATCTCCTTGAGATCGCCAACGGAACGTTCACATTGATTGATGAGAGCTATAACGCCAATCCCGCATCGATGCGCGCGGCAATCGAGCTTTTGGCGGCCGCAACGCCTCATGGTAAGGGCCGCCGCATCGCGGTTCTTGGCGACATGCTGGAATTGGGCAAGCAGGCACCGAAGCTTCACGCCGAGTTGTCTTCGGTGATCCTGGCCAATCCAATCAATATGGTTTTTCTCGGCGGACCGGAGATGGCTGCGCTGAAATCGGCCATGCCGGTTGAATTTCATGCCGAATACAGGCAGACCGTAGACGAATTGCAACCGCAATTGCTGAACACCATCAGAGCCGGTGACGTGATCATGGTCAAGTCATCCAAGGGGACCGGCTTCGCGCAGATCGTGAAAACGCTCCTGCAAAAATACAACACCGTAGAGCCGCTCGGTCCTGCCGAATAGCCTGCGTGTATGGGGAATTAACGTATGTTGTACTATCTCGCCGGGCTGGCGGAACATATCCAGTTTCTAAACGTGTTCCGCTATATCACGTTCAGAACCGGCGGAGCGCTGATCACATCAGCGCTGATTGTTTTCCTGTTTGGCCCGCGCATTATCGACTCGCTGCGCATTCGGCAGGGACGTGGCCAGCCGATCCGCGCCGATGGTCCGCAAACCCATTTCAAAAAGGCCGGAACGCCGACGATGGGCGGCCTCATGATTATGACCGGCATCGTCCTTTCTTCTTTGCTTTGGGCAAATTGGTCGAACGTCTATGTCTGGATTGTTCTTCTGGTCGCATTGTTCTTTGGAGCGATCGGCTTTTACGATGACTATCTCAAGGTCAGCAAACAGTCGTTCAAGGGCTTTTCTGCGCGTGCACGCCTCGGCATCGAATTCCTTGTTGCTGCCATAGCCGGCCTTGCCATCATGCGGGCGGGGCAGGAGCCGTTTTCGTCCTCGCTGACATTCCCGTTTGCCAAGGAACTCATCCTCAATCTTGGCATATTCTTCATTCCATTTGCTGCCTTCGTCATGGTAGGCGCAGGCAATGCGGTGAATTTTACCGACGGTCTGGATGGCTTAGCAACAGTGCCGGTGATGATCGCGGCGGCTTCGTTCGGCGTCATCGCCTATCTCGCAGGCAACGCGATTTTTGCCGATTATCTGCAGATTCACTTTACGCCAGGCACGGGTGAACTGGCCGTTGTGCTCGGGTCGGTCATCGGCGCTGGGTTAGGGTTTCTTTGGTTCAATGCGCCTCCCGCCGCCATTTTCATGGGCGATACTGGCTCGCTTGCGCTTGGCGGCCTCATCGGTGCAGTTGCCGTCGCTACAAAACATGAGATCGTCCTCGCCATCATCGGCGGCGTGTTCGTCATGGAGGCAATGTCGGTGATCATCCAGGTGGCATCGTTCAAGATGACGGGCAAGCGCGTCTTCCTGATGGCGCCAATTCACCACCATTTCGAAAAGAAGGGCTGGACCGAGAGCCAGGTCGTGATCCGCTTCTGGATCATTGCCGTGATCCTCGCACTGATCGGCCTCTCAACACTTAAGCTGAGATAGGTTCTTGCATGATCGCTGCCCATTCCATGAAGGACAAGATCGTCGCGCTCTTCGGGCTCGGCGGTTCGGGCATTGCGACGGCGCAGGCGATCGTCGCGGGCGGAGCCAAGGTTGTTGCCTGGGACGATAATCCCGAGAGTGTGGCACGCGCGCAAAGCGCAGGAATCGAGACAGCCGATCTTCGTCAGGTCGATTGGAAGCAGTTCTCCTCATTCGTGTTGTCACCCGGCGTGCCACTCACTCACCCGCGGCCACACTGGACGGTGGATCTCGCAAGGGTGGCAGCCGTCGAGATCATCGGTGATATCGAGCTTTTCGTGCGCGAGCGCAACCTGGCTCACAAGCAGAGCCCCTTCATTGCTATTACCGGTACCAACGGCAAGTCGACCACAACTGCGCTGATCGCTCATCTCATCAAGAGTTCCGGTCGCGACATGCAGCTTGGCGGCAATATCGGCACGGCAGTCATGACCTTGGAGCCGCCGGCGGACGAACGTTTTTATGTCGTCGAATGCTCTTCCTACCAGATCGATCTCGCGCCTTCGCTCAATCCGACCGCAGGTATCCTGCTCAATCTGACGCCGGACCACCTCGATCGCCACGGTACGATGCAGCATTATGCTGACATCAAGGAACGTCTGGTTGCCGGTAGCGACATCGCAATCGTCGGCGTCGATGACAGCTTTTCAGCGGCAATCGCCGACCGGCTGGAGCGGACAGGTAAACCCGTCATTCGCATTTCAAAACGCTTAGCCGTTCGTGATGGGTATTTCGCCAACGGTCCCGAACTGATCTTTGCCAGAAAGGGCGACGAAACAGTTGTTGCATCGCTCGCGGGCATCGGCTCGCTGCGCGGCGAACACAATGCGCAAAATGCGCTCGCCGCCTTCGCCGCCTGCAGTGCAGTCGGCCTCTCGACTGAAGAAATCAATGCGGGGCTGAAAACGTTTCCAGGTCTCGCACACCGCATGGAACAAGTCGCACGGCTCGGGAGAACCTTGTTCGTCAACGATTCCAAGGCAACAAACGCGGAAGCTGCTGCGCCCGCTTTGTCATCGTTTCCGCGTATTTACTGGATCGCTGGAGGCTTGCCCAAGGAAGGCGGTATCGCTTCGCTATCCGGTTTTTTCCCGCGCATTGCCAAGGCCTATCTGATCGGTGAGGCGGCGCCGCAATTTGCGGCAACGCTGGGCGACGCTGCACCATTCGAAATATCCGGCACAATCAGTGCTGCTGTGGATCATGCCGCGCGCGATGCAGCCACGGACGGTTCGAGCGAATCCGTGGTGCTGCTGTCGCCGGCCTGTGCCAGTTTCGACCAATTTCAGAATTTTGAAAAACGCGGCGACGCATTCCGCTCGGCCGTCCTTGCGCTTGAGGGCGCAGCACCAATCATGGGAGCTAGAAGCTAATGGTTAGTCGTGTTGACCGTGGTCCTGTTGCCGATTGGTGGTGGACAATCGATCGGTTTCTTCTGGCCGCCTGCCTGGCGCTTATGGGGCTTGGTATTTTGCTATCGTTCGCGGCCAGCCCCGCAGTAGCCGAGCGTATCGGCCTCGACAGCTTTCACTTCGTCAAGCGGCAGGCGCTGTTCATGGTGCCGGCGGTCATGGTGATGTTCGCAGTCTCCTTCATGGCGCCAAAAACAATCCGGCGCTTTGCCATGATCATGCTCGGTATTTCCCTCGTCGCGATGGTTGGTGCCCTATTCTTCGGTATTGAGGTCAAGGGCGCCCGGCGTTGGGTCTCGCTTGCCGGCATATCCATTCAGCCCTCCGAATTCATGAAGCCCGCCTTCGTCATCATCTGCGCGTGGCTGTTTGCCGAAAACGAGCGCCGCAAGGACATTCCCGGCAACTTCTTCGCCATGGTGCTATTTGCGGTGGTTGCGGCATTGCTGGTTGCACAACCCGATCTTGGCCAAACCATCCTGACAGCCGTTACCTGGGGCGCGATGTTCTTCATGGCCGGTGTTCCATGGTTCTGGATTATTCTCCTGGGTGTCCTGGCAGTTGGCGGGTTCTTCGGTGCCTATACGGTCTTTCCGCACGTTGCCGGCCGTATCGACCGGTTTCTGACTGGCGAAGGCGATACTTTCCAGGTCGATGCGGGGCGTGAGGCGATCGTTCGCGGTGGCTGGTTTGGCCAGGGTCCAGGCGAGGGCACCATCAAGCGCATCATTCCTGACAGCCACACCGACTTCATATTCTCCGTGACGGCAGAAGAATACGGTATCGCCCTCTGCCTGTTGATAGTGCTGATCTTCGGATTCATCGTTATCCGTGGCCTGTCGATCGCCCTGAAAGAACGCGATGATTTCACCCGCCTTGCCGTGTCGGGTCTGGTGATCCTGTTTGGGTTCCAGTCGATCATCAACATGTCGGTCAACCTGCACCTGATGCCCGCGAAGGGCATGACGCTGCCATTCATCTCCTACGGTGGTTCATCACTGATCGCGGTAGCAATTTCGACAGGGCTTTTGCTCGCGCTGACACGCCGGCGGCCAGAGGCACGGCGTTCCGCAACATTGGCAAATTCGAAAATGCATTCGATGTTAGGTAGCACCTGATCGATGTCCAAGGGGGTTATTTTTCTCGCTGCCGGGGGTACAGGCGGGCATCTGTTCCCGGCTGAAGCACTTGCACATGAATTGATAGAGCGTGGGTGGGATATCCATCTGGCGACCGACGAACGTGCACAACGCTTCACGGGCGCATTTCCCGCCGAGCAGATACATGTCGTCAGATCCGCCACTATTTCTGGGCGCAATCCGGTTGCCTTGGCAAAGACCTTCTGGACACTTTGGCTTGGCAATCTCGATTCCCGCAGGTTTTTCCGAACGTTTCGGCCGAAGCTGGTTGCCGGATTTGGCGGCTATCCCACACTGCCACCGCTATATGCAGCGAGCGGCATGAAAATACCGACGCTCATCCATGAGCAGAATGCGGTGATGGGACGCGCCAACAAGGCGCTGGCGTCTCGCGTCAATGCAATCGCTGGCGGCTTCCTTTCAGATGCGAGTGGTCCGTTTGCGCAAAAGACAATCGCCACCGGAAATCCAGTGCGCCCGGCAGTCTTGGCAGAAGTGGGCAAGCCTTATAAGGCCTCGCAAGCGCACCAGCCTTTCCATTTTCTGGTGTTTGGCGGCAGTCAGGGCGCGCAGTACTTTTCCACTGTCGTGCCCGCTGCCATCAAGCTGCTGGCGCCGGAAGATCGCGCGCGCCTTGTTGTGACGCAGCAGGCGCGCTCGGAAGACGAGTCATATGTCCGCTCCGCTTACGAATCGCTCGGCATCAAGGCAGAGGTTGCGCCATTCTTTCTCGATATGCCGCATCGCATCGCCGAATCCCATTTCGTTCTTTCGCGTTCGGGCGCTTCCACAGTTTCCGAGATAGCCGCCATCGGCCGGCCAGCCATTCTTGTGCCGTTCCCGCATGCCCTCGATCATGATCAGGCGGCAAATGCAGCGGCACTCCAGGCTGCGGGCGGAGCTAACGTTATCAAACAGTCCGAGCTTTCCCCGGAGCGCATTGCGTCCATCCTGACAAGTGCGATGAACGAACCCACCCGTCTGGCATTTATTGCGGAAAAAGCCCGCACCACCGGCAAACCGCAAGCCACAAGGTTGCTTGCGGACCTCGCAGAAGCTATTGCGTCCGGTCAACGGATTGAAGATTTCAAAAAAGGAGTGCGTCCATGAAGATGCCGCTCAATATAGGCCTTGTTCATTTCATCGGTATCGGCGGTATCGGCATGAGTGGTATTGCCGAAGTATTACATAACCTTGGCTACAAGGTTCAAGGCTCCGATCAGGCCGACAGCGCCAATGTGCAGCGTCTGCGCGAAAAAGGCATCGAGATCTTCGTTGGCCACAAGGCGGAGAACGTAGGCGACGCCGAAGTCGTCGTTGTTTCAACGGCCATCAAGAAATCCAATCCTGAATTGATCGCGGCCCGAGAGAAGCTGCTTCCGGTCGTCCGCCGCGCCGAAATGCTCGCCGAACTGATGCGTTTCCGCAAGGCCGTCGCCATCGGCGGCACCCATGGCAAGACGACGACCACCTCCATGGTCGCTACTTTGCTCGATGCGGGCAATCTCGATCCGACGGTTATCAATGGCGGTATCATCAACGCCTATGGTACGAATGCACGCATGGGGGAGGGCGACTGGATGGTCGTCGAAGCAGACGAGAGCGACGGCACGTTCCTGAAGCTTCCGGCTGATGTGGCCGTGGTCACCAACATCGATCCCGAGCATCTCGATCACTACGGCACGTTCGACAGGGTTCGCGAAGCTTTCCGGCAGTTCGTCGAGAATGTACCGTTTTACGGGTTCGGTGTGATGTGCCTGGACCATCCGGAAGTACAGTCGCTGGTATCGCGAATTGAGGATCGCCGGGTCATCACCTATGGGGAGAATCCGCAAGCGGATGTTCGTTTCGTCAATCTCGTCGTTGACGGCGCTGCCTCGCGTTTCGATGTTCATATCGCCAAGCGCAAGACAGGTGAGATCACCGAGATTACGGGGCTGCGCCTGCCCATGCCAGGCCGGCACAACGTTTCCAACGCCACAGCGGCGATTGCCGTTGCGCATGAGCTTGGCATCTCGTCCGAGGACATCAAGAAGGGCTTGTCATCCTTCGGTGGGGTCAAGCGCCGGTTTACCCATACCGGTTCATGGAAGGGTGTCGAGATATTCGATGATTATGGCCACCATCCGGTCGAGATCAAAGCGGTCTTGAGAGCGGCGCGCGATTCCGCGAAAGGCCGCGTGATCGCCATCGTGCAGCCGCATCGCTTCACGCGTCTAGCCAGCCTGTTCGATGAGTTTGCGGCTTGCTTCAACGATGCCGATACGGTCGTCCTGGCGCCCGTTTATGCGGCTGGCGAAGATCCGATTCCGGGAGTGACTTCAGAGGCGCTGGTTTCTCGCATCAAAACCGCCGCACACCGCGACGCACGCTATATCACGGGTCCGCAAGAGGTGGCTCCTTTGATCGCCGAGATCGCCAAACCGGATGATTTTGTAATCTTTCTCGGCGCGGGCAACATAACGCAATGGGCCTATGCCTTGCCAAAGGAACTCGCGGCGCTCTAGATTTGGCGGTTGCTCCGACAGGGATGGTTCGGGCGGGAAGGATAGAATGTCTTCACTTATCGATGGCGAAGCCCTGCTAAAAAAGCTGGGAGATCGGTTCTCTGGTCTGCGCGGACGCCTAACACCCAACATGGGCATGGAAAAGGTCACGTGGTTCCGCGCTGGCGGTCTAGCTGAAGTCATGTTCCAGCCTGCGGACGAGGAAGATTTGTCGGCATTCCTCAAAGCTGTCCCGCAAGAATATCCAATCCTCGTCGTCGGTATCGGCTCCAATCTCCTGGTGCGCGACGGCGGTATTCCGGGTTTCGTCGTCCGCCTGTCGGCCAAGGGTTTCGGCGAGGTTGAGCGGGTTGGCGATACGCAGTTGCGTGCGGGCACGGCTACGCCAGACAAGCGTGTGGCTGCTGCAGCCTTGGAGGCGGGCATCGCCGGGTTTCATTTCTATCACGGTATCCCTGGCGGGATCGGCGGCGCTCTGCGCATGAATGCCGGTGCCAACGGCGTTGAAACGCGTGAGCGTGTGGTGGAAGTGCGTGCCCTTGATCGCAAGGGCGAGGTTCGAATTCTTTCAAACGCCGACATGGGCTACGCCTATCGCCATTCCGGCGCGGCAAATGATCTGATCTTCACTTCGGCGCTATTCGAAGGCGCGCCGGGTGATCGCGGGGAAATCCAGACAGCGATGGATGCGGTCCAGCAGCACCGTGAAACGGTACAACCTATCCGGGAAAAGACCGGCGGTTCGACGTTCAAGAACCCTGAAGGTTCATCGGCCTGGAAAGAGATCGACAAGGCTGGCGGGCGCGGGCTGATGATCGGTGGCGCCCAGATGTCACCGATGCACTGCAATTTCATGATCAACACCGGCACTGCCTCGGGGCATGACCTCGAGACGCTTGGCGAAACCATCCGTTCGCGGGTCGTGCAGAATTCGGGTGTTCGCCTCCATTGGGAAATCAAACGCCTCGGTCTTTTCCGCCCTGGCCATGAAGTCCACGAGTTTATGGGCCAGCTGCTCTGATCTGGATCAAATAGCTTTTTCAAAGAATTCATTGCTTAAATTTCATTGTGAATGGTACTAAAAAATGGTACTCAATTTATGAAGCGTAAACACCACATTACCTTGGTGCAGATTTTCGCTCGTCCAGTCAGTGGTTCAGTTCGCTGGCTAGATGTCGAAGCATTGTTTGTCGGTCTCGGGGCTGAAGTCAGCGAAAGAGAAGGCTCGCGTGTCGGTGTCGTTTTATTCGGCGAAGTTCGAGTGTTTCACCGCCCGTATCCATCGACGGATACCGACAAGGATGCAATTGCGAGCATCAGAAAATGGCTGGAAAGCCATGGAGTGAAGCCATGAAAAATGTGATTGATATCGACGGTCACAAAGCTGTCGTTTCTCTTGATCCGGAAATCGGCATGATCCGTGGAGAATTTCTCGGATTGTCCGGTGGGGCCGATTTTTACGCGAGGAGCGTCGATGATCTGATTGTCGAGGGTCGTAAGTCGCTCAAGGTTTTCCTTGAGATGTGTGTTGAGAAAGGCATTCCTCCATTCCGCGAATTCTCTGGTCGTTTCAATGTACGCCTTGCTGCGGAACTTCACGAAGCTGCAGTCTTGGCAGCTGCTGCAGAAAACAAAAGTCTCAATGAGTGGGTAGCCGACGCAATCGAGGCAGCTGCTCGCGCCGCATGATCTGCCTCCTCCTGACATATTTTTTTACCTGAATTTCCATTGTTGAATCATTGGGGACTTGTCAGCGAATCAACTCTCTGATTCTTTAGGGACAAGCGTTAACTGATTTGAGTCGGCTGGTTTTGCCAGTCTCGGGTATCTGCGGTCTTGGCCGCCGGATGTGCGCGGACTCATGTCTGTTTTCAGCTTTGATGGGGAAGTGTTCGAGGGGTTGCCTTCATGGCGAAAAAGCATGTTGCGGTGCTGATGGGTGGCTTTTCATCGGAGCGTCCGGTGTCGCTATCTTCCGGCAATTCATGCGCCGATGCTTTGGAGGCTGAAGGCTATACCGTAACCCGCGTCGACGTTACTCGCGATATCGCCAGTGTGTTGCATGAACTCAAGCCCGATGTTGCCTTCAATGCGCTGCATGGTCCCTTTGGCGAAGATGGCACGATCCAGGGCATCCTGGAATATCTCGAAATTCCCTACACGCATTCAGGTGTGCTTGCGTCTGCGCTTGCGATGCACAAAGAGCAGGCGAAGATCGTCGCCAAGGCGGCTGGTATCCCTGTGGCTGAAGCCAAGACCATGAACCGCCTGGACTTCACCTCAAAGCATCCGATGAAGCCGCCTTACGTCGTGAAGCCCGTGAGCGAGGGCTCCAGTTTTGGTGTCGTCATCGTCAAAGAGGATCAGTCGCATCCACCGCAGATCATCACGTCTGCCGAATGGAAATATGGCGACAGCGTCATGGTTGAGCGCTACATATATGGGCGCGAATTGACCTGTGCCGTGATGGGTGATGTGGCCATTGGAGTGTGTGAAATCATTCCGGTCGGGCACCAGTTCTACGATTATGATTCAAAATATGTTGCAGGCGGATCAAATCATGTTGTTCCCGCTAAAATTTCACTAAAAATTTACCAAAAAATACAAACACTGGCACTCAAGGCGCATCAGGCAATTGGATGTAAAGGGATTAGCCGGTCGGACTTCCGTTACGACGACCGTTTTTCCGAGGATGGCGAGCTGATCTGGCTGGAAGTCAATACCCAGCCGGGCATGACTCCCACCTCTCTCGTGCCTGATATCGCCAAAGCTGCGGGGCATACCTTCGGTGAATTGTTGAGTTGGATGGTGGAGGACGCATCGTGTTTGCGTTGAAGGGCAAAAATGTGCACCCGCGGGGTGCTGTGCCGGTGTCTTCGGGCAGGTCGGCGACTTTTGGCCGTTTCCGGATCGTCCTGCCAAAAATCCTGCGCAAGCCTGTTCGCGTTCTTGCGCGCACCATCGAAGGCGAAGTCACCATTCCGAACCATGTCGGAACATTCGGTGCCTTGGCTTTCCTGGCTTTGACCGGCGCTTACGGTGCAATCCTTGGCGGTCATGCGCCTGAGGTGGTCAAGGTTACAACCTCGACGTTCGGCTTTGCCATTGAAGATGTGAAGGTCGTCGGCAACAAGGAAACGTCGGAGATCGACGTTCTCGGCGCTCTTGGCCTTGATGGCGAGACATCGCTGGTCGGCTTGAGTGCTGCTGATGCTCAAAAGGCTGTAGCTGGATTGCCTTGGGTCGAATCCGTCGATGTGTTCAAGGTCTATCCGAACACGATCCAGATTTCGATCCATGAGCGCACCGCCTTGGCGGTCTGGCAGAACGGCGACCAGCTTTCGGTGATCGATGCCGATGGTCGCATGATCGTACCTTTCAATGGCGGTCGCAGTGCTTCATTGCCGGTGGTGATCGGCGCAGGTGCTGACAAGCAGGCAAAGCTTCTCCTGACGCAGATGACCGCCTTCCCGCAAATCGCCGCCGAGGTAAAGGCCTATCAGCGGGTCGGAGATCGCCGTTGGGATCTGGTGCTGAAGAACGGCGTAAGCCTGATGCTCCCGGAATCCCGCATCGACGAGGCCCTGACTGATATTGCCAATATGGACAGCAAGGCGGGGATTCTGTCTCGCGATATTGCATCGGTCGATATGCGCCTGACGGACCGCGTGGTTGTCAGGCTGACACCGGAAGCAATGGTACAGCGTGTTGAGTATTTGAAGGCCCGTGACAAGGCGCCCAAGCGTTCGGAGAAGCGTGTATGAGTATTCTGAACGGAAAAGGTTCATCGACAGGAGCGCCATCTGCCAAGCGGACGCGCTCGTTGACAGTTCTGGACATTGGTTCGAGCAAGGTCTGCTGCATCATCGCGCGTTTGCGTCCGCGTGAGGAAAGCGCGCATCTGCCAGGCCGTACACATCGCATCGAAGTCTTGGGAATTGGCCATCAGAAGTCGCGCGGCATCAAGTCGGGGGTCATCGTCAATCTGGATGCAGCCGAGCAGGCGATCCGTCTTGCCGTCGATGCCGCGGAGCGTATGGCGGGCCTCACGGTCGACTCGATGATCGTCAATATTTCGGCGGGCCGCCTGAAGAGTGAAAGCTTTTCTGCCAGCATCAATCTCGGCGGCCATGAGGTTGACCAGTCGGATATCCGCCGCGTGCTTGCGGCCGGTGCCAAGCAAGCGCTTGCCGCTGAGCGTCATCTCGTGCATTCGCTACCGATCGCCTATGGCCTCGATGGTGAACGCGGTATTCGCGATCCGCTTGGCATGATCGGCGATACGCTAGGCGTCGAAATGCACGTTCTGACTGCTGACGCGGCGCCGCTGCGCAACCTCGAGCTCTGCGTTAATCGCTGTCATTTGTCTGTCGAGGCGATGATCGCAACGCCTTACGCCAGCGGTCTTTCAGCGCTCGTCGATGATGAGGCCGAGATGGGCGCTGCCTGTATCGACATGGGTGGTGGGACGACGACCATTTCCGTGTTCTCCGAAGGCAAATTCATCCACGCTGATGCCATCGCCATTGGCGGCAATCATGTGACCATGGATGTTGCGCGCGGCCTTTCCGCTCATATGGACGACGCCGAGCGGCTGAAGGTCATGCACGGTTCGGCCCTGCCAAGTGCGGCCGATGATCGGGACATGATCAGTGTTTCGCCGCTCGGCAACGATGCGCGCGATGTTCCTAATCAATATCCACGCGCGGTACTGACCCGCATCATACGTGCCCGCGTTGAGGAAACGCTCGAACTCGCGCGTGACCGCCTCAACCAGTCCGGCTACGGCCAGATTGTCGGCAAGCGTGTGGTGCTTACGGGCGGCGCCAGTCAGTTGGCGGGATTGCCGGAGGCGGCCCGCCGCATTCTGGCTCGCAATGTGCGTATTGGCCGTCCTCTTGGTGTCACGGGGCTCCCCGAGGCTGCCAAGGGTCCGGCTTTCTCTGCAGCGGTTGGTCTTCTGATTTATCCGCAAGTGGCAGGAATTGAAGAGCGTTCTGTAAAGGCTGGTTCATCTTCGTTGATGACAGGCACAGGTGGGCGTTTTCAGCGTATCGGCCAATGGCTGAAAGAGAGTTTTTGATCAATCGGGGAAACCCAAAAAAACACCGCAGCGGCGAGGCGGTAGAGACGAAAAGGAACGAAACAAATGAGTATCAATCTGCAAAAGCCGGACATTACCGAGCTTAAGCCACGGATCACCGTATTCGGTGTTGGCGGTGGTGGTGGCAACGCGGTCAATAACATGATCAATGCCGGTTTGCGCGGCGTTGAATTCGTTGTGGCCAATACCGACGCACAGGCGCTGTCGCAGTCGAAGGCTGAACGTCTGGTTCAGCTTGGTGCCGCTGTGACCGAGGGCCTTGGTGCAGGCTCGCAGCCGGAAGTTGGCCGCGCAGCAGCCGAAGAATGCATTGACGAGATCAACGATCATCTCCAGGGCACCCACATGTGCTTCGTCACGGCCGGCATGGGTGGCGGTACCGGTACAGGCGCCGCTCCAGTCGTTGCCCGGGCGGCACGCGAAAAGGGCATTCTGACCGTTGGCGTCGTCACCAAGCCTTTCCATTTCGAAGGTCAGCGCCGCATGCGCACCGCCGATATGGGTATTGCTGATCTGCAGAAGAACGTCGATACGCTCATCGTCATTCCGAACCAGAACCTCTTCCGCATCGCCAATGACAAGACAACCTTTGCCGATGCCTTCGCGATGGCCGATCAGGTTCTCTACTCCGGTGTTGCCTGCATCACCGATCTGATGGTGAAGGAAGGCCTGATCAATCTCGACTTTGCCGACGTTCGTTCGGTCATGCGCGAGATGGGCAAGGCGATGATGGGGACCGGCGAAGCATCCGGTGATGGCCGTGCAATGGCTGCCGCTGAAGCTGCGATTGCCAATCCGCTGCTTGATGAAACCTCCATGCGTGGCGCCAAGGGTCTGCTGATTTCGATCACCGGTGGCCGCGACATGACGCTCTTTGAAGTCGATGAGGCTGCAACTCGTATCCGTGAGGAAGTTGACCAGGATGCCAATATCATCCTCGGCGCAACCTTCGACGAAAGCCTCGAAGGCATCATCCGCGTTTCTGTCGTGGCAACTGGCATCGATAAGCAGATTGGAGAGTCGGCGCCCGCGCCGATCGAATTTCGCCAGCCTCTGAAGCCCATTGCCAAGCCAGCGCAGCAGGCCGCCGCAAGTACAAATGCACGTCCGGTTGTTCAGCAGCCGGCCGCACGGGTAGCGGACCCTGTAGCCGATGCGATCCGCGCTGCGGAGCAGGAGGTGGTGCAGCGTGCTCCACAGCCCGCCGAGGAATTCCGTCCACAGAGCCGCATTTTCCAGGCGCCAGCGCCGGAAGTGTTTGATGCTCCATTTGCTGCCGCGCCTCAGGCTCCGGTGCACCAGCCTGCTCCGCAGATGCAGGCTGCACCCGCACCGCAGCCGGCTGCCCCACGCATGCCGAATGTCGCTGATTTCCCGCCTGTGGTTCAGGCAGAACTCAACGCCCGCGACATGGGAAGCCGTGAGAGCAATCGCGAGCCTTCCTATGACAACCAGGAAGATCGTGGTCCGATGGGTCTTCTCAAGCGCCTCACTGCCGGTTTGACTCGCCGCGAAGACGAAACCGCCCGGCTCGAACCAGCGCAGCCGCGTGAGCCCGCAATGCGCCCGGTTGAACAGCGCCGGCCGCTTTCGCAAGATGCGTCGATCTATGCGCCACGCCGTGGACAACTCGACGAGCAGGGCCGCGTTCAGCCACAAGCGCGCCAGGCTTCCGAAGACGATCAGCTCGAAATCCCGGCTTTCCTTCGCCGTCAAGCCAACTGATTTGATCACGGATTGTTAAAGGATATGAATTCCGCCATTGCCTCAATGGCGGAATTTTTCTTTCAAGCCATTGAAAGGCCAAAGAAACGACTTAGCTGATGGCGCAGTGGTTTCGTTACAAACGTCGCGAAACCGTGATTTTGCTTCACGGGATGCCGACTGTATCTTGCGCCGCAAAATAACGATGAGCGATGCTGATTCCAGAAACGTGCAGCGCCGCAAGTTAATGTCGAAAACCGGATAGATGATCCGGGGCGGTACATGGGCACGAGGTTTCAATTGCGCGACTACCAGACAACGATTGCCGAGCGAATAACGCTTTCAGGAGCTGGTGTGCACAGCGGTGCGCCGGTGACGATTGCCTTCGTGCCGGCCGAACCCGATACGGGCATCGTTTTCCAAAGGCTCGACGGAAGGGGCGCCAGCCACGAGATCAAGGCGCTTGTGTCTGAAGTCGGGACGACCGATCTGTCGACGACGCTTGCCAACAGGGCAGGGGTGACAATCAGCACAGTCGAGCACGTCATGGCAGCCATCGCCGGTTCGGGCATCGACAACATGATCATCGAGATCGACGGCCCGGAAGTGCCAATTCTCGACGGAACATCCTCGGTGTTCCTCGACGCATTCGAGCAGGCCGGTTTTGTGCGGCAAGCGGCGAAACGCCGTTTCATCCGCATCCTGAAGACATCGCGCATCGAGGCCGGGGCATCCTGGGCCGAGTTCCGTCCTTATGATGGAACGCGCTATGAGGTCGAAATCGATTTTGAGACGCCGGTCATCGGCCGTCAGAAATTTGCCGCCGATATGGATGAGACGGTTTTCCGAAAGGAGATTTCGCGGGCGCGCACCTTCGGTTTCATGCGCGACGTGGAAAAGCTCTGGGCTGCGGGCCTGGCGCTGGGTTCATCACTCGATAATTCGCTGGTCATCGGCGATGATCATTCCGTGATCAATCCGGGTGGCCTTCGCTACAAGGATGAGTTTGTGCGTCACAAGGCACTAGATGCCATCGGCGACCTTGCCCTCGCTGGCGCACCGTTCATAGGCTGCTTCCGCTCGTATCGCGGCGGGCACCGGCTGAATGCGGCGGCGCTCCGCGCACTCCTGTCCGATCATACGGCGTTCGAGATCGTCGAAATGGCCGGTAAACGCGGCCAATCGCGCGGCGCATCGCTTGTTGCCGTAAACGCTCCCGTTTTTGCACCCTGGGCGATCTGAAGCCTGTCAGTACGCTGGTATCGCGTTGTGCACCGCTTGCAGCATGATCGATGCGAGGCGTGCGGTTGCCGGATCTGATTGCGCTTGCGATCGATGAAGAACAAGTCCGAGAGAAGGCAGCGGTGGCAGTCCGCTGTCAGCCGGCACCAGAGGTTGTACGCTTGGCGGTAGCCCGAACGGGGTGCGAATGGTTACGCCGAGGCCTGCTACCGTTGCAGCCCATAATCCCGCCAGGCTCGGGCTGACAAACGACTGTCGCCAAGGTATGCCGGCGCGGTCGAGTGCGTTTGTGGCGGCAGTGCGCAAGAGGCAAGGTGCTTCCAGCGACGCCAGAGGTAATGGTTCGTCCGCGGATACTCGCCAGTTCCTTGGCTCGCCGGCCGGGCCAACCCAGCACATTGGCAAGTCCTTTATGTGGTCGGAGTGCGGTGTCGCCACAGATGCGTCATTCCAGGCCAACGCAAGATCAAGACGATCGCTCGTGATGCGATCGATCAATTCGGCGTTGCGTGCCACCCGTGCCTCGATCCGCACCTTTGGATGAGCGCGGGCAAATTGTCCGAGGACTTCCGGAAGAATGGTTTCGCCGAAATCCTCCTGCAATCCCAGCCGCACCCAGCCTGCAAGCTCGGTGCCATGGATTGCCGTCGCAGCTTCGTCGTTCAGGTCGAGCAACCTGCGAGCATAGGCCAGCATTGTCTCGCCGGCTTCCGTTAGCGCCAGCCCGCGCCCCGCCTTGACGAAGATCGGCTTTTCCGTCTGCTGCTCGAGTTTCTTCAATTGCGCACTGACCGCCGAGGTGGAGCGGCCAAGCCGGGCCGCTGCCTTGGCAAAACTGCCAAGTTCCATGCCGGTCGCAAAAGTGCGCAACACATCAAGATCGAAGGTAATTCGTCGCATTTTAATTATCCATATTTTTGGAACTGTTAGTCCAAAACTTTCTGATTTTCAGGATAATGATGCGACGCTATAGAAAGGACGTCAAGTCTTTTAAAGAAAGGATAGTTCCATGCCCTTCACACGCATTTCGCTTCTTGAAGGAAAATCGCCCGAATATCTGAAAGCCGTTTCCGATAGTCTGCATCAAGCCATGGTCCAGGCCTTCAATGTTCCGCTTGCGGATCGTTTCCAGGCCATTCAGCAGCATCGCCCAGGCGAGTTCGTGTTCGACCGCAACTATTTTGGCGGTCCGCGTTCAGACGACTTCATGGTGTTCGAGATTACCATCGCCAGAACCCGCGATGCCGCGACGAAGCAGGCATTCTACAAACGCTTGGTAAAGCTGCTTGGTGAGGCGCCCGGCGTCAGACCGGAGGACGTCATGATAATCATCAGCACTTCAAGCCGGGATGAATTGTCTTTCAGTAATGGTGAAGCCCAGTTGCTTGAAAACGAATAGTCTACGCAAGATAAGTGAATCTTAGGGATTTCCAGCTCATTTTCAGCTCCGCCACAAAATTGGACGATTACATGGCAATAAGATTGCTGATTCTCGTCGCTTGTGGTTTATGACCGCCCAACCGACGGTAGATTGACTATGCCTAGAGTGTGGGATGCAAACGTGATATCCGGTTTGCGATCATTGCTCTTAAATTAATATATGGGGCCGAAACAGCATGGCGAATAGCAGAATGTCGATAAGTAAAGGCTTTGGGGGCAAGGCCAGGATGGCCTTTCTACTCCTTCCAGTCGCCAGCGCTATAGCCATTTCCGGTTGTGCTTCGAAGGACGATGACATCGATCTCAATGCCTATGTCGACACGATCGAACCTGCAGACGTTCTTTACAACCAGGCTCTGGCCAACCTGAATTCCGGTCGTCTCGATGAGGCCGCCAAGAAATTCGATGCTGTCGACCGCCAGCATCCTTATTCGGAGTTTGCCCGCAAGTCGCTGGTGATGGGCGCATTCGCCAATTACCGCGCAGGCAAATATGACGAGTCGATTGCCATGACCAAGCGCTACATTGCGCTTTATCCAACGCAGCCAGAGGCGGCTTACGCTTATTACATCACCGGCCTTTGCTACTATCGCCAGATTCCCGATGTGACACGCGAGCAGAGCATGACTCGCCGCTCGATTGCTGCGTTCAACGAGGTGGTCGAACGCTACCCCGACTCCGAATATGTCGAGGATTCCAAGCAGAAAATCCGCTTCGGCCGCGATCAGCTGGCCGGCAAGGAGATGCAGGTCGGCCGTTACTATCTTGAGCGCAAGGAATACCTGGCAGCGATCAAGCGCTTCCGCGGCGTTGTCGAGCAATATTCGAACACACGCCAGGTGGAGGAAGCCTTGGCCCGCCTGGTTGAAGCCTATTACGCCTTGGGCATCACCAATGAAGCCCAGACAGCGGCAGCCGTTCTCGGCCAGAATTATCCGGACAGCGAGTGGTACAAGGACAGCTACAAACTGCTGCAAAGTGGCGGGCTTGAACCTCGACAGAACGCCGGCTCATGGCTATCCAAAGCCGCAGAGGCTATCACTGGCGGTAAAGACGGCGTCTAAAGCAATTCCAGGAAAAGTGGGAACCGGTTTTCCGTCCGGAATTGCGTAAAAACGAAGAAACCCTAACCTGAGCAACCATGCTTTCGCATCTGTCGATCCGCGATATAGTTCTGATTGAACGGCTCGACATCGAGTTTCGCGAAGGTCTGTCGGTGCTAACCGGCGAGACAGGTGCAGGTAAATCCATTCTGCTCGACGCGTTGTCGTTGGCCCTGGGGTCGCGGGGCGATGCCTCGCTCGTGCGTCATGGCGCTGAACAGGGCCAAGTTACCGCTGTCTTCGATGTCGTGGGAAGCCATCCGGCCCGCGCGCTGCTGCGTGAGAATGACATTGAAGACGATGGCGATATCATCTTGCGCCGCGTGCAGAATGCCGATGGCCGCAGTCGCGTTTTCATCAACGATCAGGCGGCAAGCGTCACGCTGCTCAAGGAGCTCGGACGCAGGCTTGTCGAGATCCATGGCCAGCACGACGACCGCGCGCTTGTCGATCTCGATATCCACCGTACCTTGCTTGATGCCTTTGGAGCGCTTGAAATCAAGGCGGCGCTTGTGCGTACACTTCACAAGACCTGGCGCGATACGGAACACACGTTGGTCCGCCACCGTGCCAAGGTGGAAGCGGCGACACGCGAGGCTGACTATCTGCGCGCCTCGGTCGAAGAACTTGCAAAGCTCGACCCGGAACCGCTGGAAGAAGAGACGCTGGCGATCAGGCGCACCGACATGATGCGTTCGGAAAAGATCGCTGGCGATGTCAATGATGCCAATGAGGTGCTGTCCGGCAACGCGTCTCCCGTGCCTTCTCTTGCCAGCCTCGTCCGCAGGCTGGAACGCAAGGTGCCGGAGGCTCCGCAGCTGCTTGAGCCGGTCGTCAGGGCAATCGACGAGGCCCTGAATGCCTTGGCGGAAGCGCAAAACGGCATCGAACAAGCGATCCGCGCCATCGATTTCGACCCGCGCGTGCTTGAGCAAACGGAGGAACGGCTGTTCGCATTGCGTGCTGCCGCGCGAAAGTATTCCGTTGCTGTCGATGACCTTCCGGCGCTGCGTGACCGGATGGATGCGGACCTTGCCGATATCGACGCGGGGGCCGAGCGGCTGGCAGCGCTCGAAAAAGAGGCGCAGGCCGCACGCGACGCCTATGATCTGGCGGCGCTCGCACTTTCAAACGACCGCCACGAGACTGCCGAGCATTTGAAACAGGCTGTCATGGCGGAACTACCCGCCCTGAAACTGGAGCGCGCCGAGTTCATCGTCGAGATGACGACGGATGCAGAGAACCGCACAGCCGATGGTATCGATACGGTTGAATATTGGGTGCGGACCAATCCGGGCACACGCGCCGGTCCCATGATGAAGGTCGCGTCCGGCGGTGAGCTCTCGCGCTTTCTGCTGGCGTTGAAAGTAGCACTTGCCGATCGCGGCTCGGCGCCGACACTGGTGTTCGACGAGATCGACACAGGTGTGGGCGGTGCGGTAGCCGATGCCATTGGCCAGCGTCTGCGGCGGCTTGCGGGCACCGTTCAGGTTCTCTCCGTCACGCATGCACCGCAGGTTGCCGCGCGGGCTCAGACGCATTTCCTCATCGCCAAGGCCGCCGCCGGTAATGACCGCGTGGCGACATCCATACGGGCGATGGAAACCGGCGACCGGCAGGAAGAAATCGCCCGCATGCTGGCCGGCGCCAGCGTCACCGATGAAGCGCGCGCGGCAGCAGTGCGGTTGCTCCGGGAAAATGCTGCTGTCATCTAACGTGATGTCAGGAATTGGCCGCTGTTGCGTCGGACACGCACTTTGAACGATGCTTTTCCATTTCTCTTACGCTAATCTCCCGCCCGAATCCGTATTTTCAGCGTCGGACAAAACATGGCAGATATTCCCGTAGAACAGTTAAGCGAGGCGGATGCCACTGAGGAGCTTGGCCGCCTTGCAGCCGAGATTGCCCAGCACGACTACCGCTACAATACGGAAGACGCCCCGATCATCTCGGATGCCGAGTATGATGCGCTGCGGCGCCGCAATCTTGCAATCGAACAGCGCTTTCCGCATCTGAAGCGCGAAGACTCGCCATCGAACAAAGTCGGTGCCGTCGCATCGGAGAAGTTCGGCAAGGTAACCCATTCCATTCCCATGCTGTCGCTGGATAATGCCTTCCATGACAGCGATGTTGAGGATTTCGTCGGCCGCATCCGCAGGTTCCTCAAGCTCGGAGCCGACGCCACGATAGGTATTACGGCGGAACCCAAGATCGATGGCCTGTCGCTTTCCCTGCGCTATGAGCTCGGCAGGCTGGTGACGGCGGCAACCCGCGGCGACGGCACCACAGGCGAAAACGTCACGCTCAATGCCCGGACAGTTGCCAGTATCCCCAATGTGCTGAGCGGCAAACCGCCCGAGGTGCTGGAGGTGCGCGGTGAGGTCTATATGAGCCATGCGGATTTTGCCGCGCTGAACGAGCGGCAGGCCAAGGATGGCAAGCAGATTTTCGCCAATCCGCGCAATGCGGCGGCGGGTTCCTTGCGCCAGCTCGACCCCACGATCACTGCTTCGCGTCCGCTACAATTCTTTGCCTATGCCTGGGGGGAGGTCAGCGAAATGCCCGCCAAGACGCAAATGGGCATGGTCGAAGCGTTCAAATCCTATGGCTTCCGCGTCAACCCGCTGATGCAACTGTTTAAGACAGTAGAAGCACTGGTGAAGCACTATCACCAGATAGAGGAACAGCGGGCGCTGCTCGGCTACGATATCGATGGCGTGGTCTACAAGGTCGACGATCTGGCGCTGCAGCAACGCCTTGGCTTTGTCTCGCGCAGCCCGCGCTGGGCGATCGCGCACAAATTCCCGGCTGAACGGGCGATGACGATCCTCAAGGGCATCGATATTCAGGTTGGCCGTACCGGCGCGCTTACACCGGTCGCGCGGCTTGAGCCCGTCACGGTTGGCGGGGTGGTCGTCACCAATGTGACCTTGCACAACGAGGATTACATCAAGGGTATCGGTCAGAATGGTCTGCCGATCCGTGAGGGGCGGGACCTGCGCATCGGCGATACGGTCGTGGTGCAGCGTGCCGGCGATGTCATCCCGCAGATTGTCGATATCGTCGCCGACAAGCCGCGCGGAACGACGCCCTATAAATTCCCTGATATTTGCCCCGCCTGCGGTTCCCACGCGGTGCGCGAGGAAGGCGAGGCGGTGCGACGCTGCACGGGCGGGTTGATCTGCCCGGCACAGGCGGTGGAACGCATCCGGCATTTCGTCTCGCGAAACGCCTTCGATATCGAAGGGCTCGGTGAAAAACAGGTGGAGTTCTTCTTCAAATCGGAAGATCCGGCGCTGCACATCGGCACGCCTGCCGATATTTTCACGTTGAAAAAACGTCAGGCGGCTTCATTGGCGAAGCTGGAAAACATCGATGGTTTCGGCGCGACATCAGTCAAGAAGCTTTATGACGCGATCGACGACCGGCGCGAAGTTTCGCTGAGCCGCTTCGTTTACGCGCTTGGCATTCGCCACGTGGGTGAGGTCAATGCCAAGCGGCTTGCCAGAGCCTACCGCTCCTACGATGCGCTTGCCAATGTGGCCATGGCCGCGGAACCGCCCAAGGATAAAGCCGACAAGGGCAACGATGCGTGGCGCGAGTTGAACGAAGTCGAGGGTATCGGCAGCATCGTTGCCGAGGCGCTGGTTGATTTCTATGCCGAGGAGCACAATCGCCACGCTCTCGATGCGCTGCTCGCCGAGGTCAAGCCGCTCGATGAAGAAGTCAGAACCGTGAGCCACTCGCCGGTGGCAGGCAAGACTATCGTCTTCACCGGGTCCCTTGAGAGGATGTCGCGAGACGAGGCCAAGGCAATGGCTGAACGTTATGGCGCCAAGACGGCTGGTTCCGTCTCCAAGAAAACCGATCTCGTGGTGGCGGGCCCCGGCGCGGGAACGAAACTTGCGCAGGCCCAGACTCTGGGTATTGAAGTCATCGATGAGGATTCCTGGTTTACGCTGGTGGGCGCATGAGCGACGTGGTTTTCAAAGGCTTTGGCGAAAAGGCACTGCCCTTTCTCAAAGCGCTCGATTTCCACCAGAACCGCGAATGGTTTCTGGAGAACAAGGATATTTTTGATACTCATCTCTACGAACCGTTGGGCGATCTCGTCGAAGATCTGATGGCCCGGTTCGAAAAGGCGGGTCTGCCGTTCCGGGGCGATCGCAAGAAGTCGCAATTCCGTATCAAACGCGATGTGCGCTTTTCCAAAGACAAGAGCCCGTATAACCGCCACCTGTCTGCGCTTCTTTCGCCAGATGGCACAAAGTGGGCCGAAAGCGGCTGTTTCTATGTCTGCATCGGCCACGAAGATTATCGTGGCTGCTATGCCGCTGTCGCATGGTGGCAGCAAAAGCCGGAACTCCTGCTCGCGATGCGCAAGGCCATCGTCGACAAGCCGGAGAACTATCGCGCCATGGTCAAGGCGCTCAAGAAAAATGGACTGGCGATGAAAGATACGGATGCATTGAAGCGCACCCCGCGCGGATTTGAATCGGTCACGGATGCTGATTTGATCGAGGCCTTGCGGAACCGGAATTTCGTCGTCCGCTATCCGATCGATCCTGCCAATATCACGTCGCCAAAGCTTGCGGATGATCTTCTCGATTTTGCGGTGCGTGCCAAGCCGCTGATCGATTGGGGCAGGGCAATCGAGGGCACTGCAACCTCCTGATTCATATCATTTTGCCGAGGTTCGAATTGCGAATGCCGGATTGTGACAATGTGTAATTAATTAATGTTGACTTTTATAGTCTAGTTTTAGTAGTGAACATTTGTACGGCGTGGACACGCGCTGTTTATTTGCTCAGCAAGCCACTGACCCACAACGATATTTTCGTGTGACGTAAGCCAGCCAGGCATTCTCTTTTGGGTTTGGGGAACTGGGACATGGCTAAAAAGACTCTGCTTGCGCGCCTCATGTGTGGCGGCGCCGGTACATTGGTGATGGTTGGGTTGAGCACTGGCGCATCGATTGCGCAAAACACCACAAACACTGGTGATAATATCGAACTCGAAACCATCGTCGTAAAAGGCGCCCGGCCGAAAGCCGCCGAGGGTGAAAAATCCCCATTGACCACGGTGACTGACCGGCAAGAGATTCAGGAGCGCATGGTTGAGAGCTTCGAGGATCTTGGTCGCCGCGTCGATGCTGGCGTCAATTTCAATACCCAGAACAACAGCATCAACCTGCGAGGCCTCGATCAGAATCGTGTCCTGACGACAATCGACGGCATACGCGTGCCGTGGCTGACCGACCCGCGCAGCAATTCGGGCGGTTTGAACGCGGTGGATTTCGACGGCCTCTCCGCAATCGACATTACCAAGGGTGCCGATTCCAGCCGCTACGGCTCGGGCGCTTTGGGCGGCGTCGTGCAGCTGCAGACGCTTGATCCCGAGGACCTTTTGACGGATGGACGCAATTGGGGCGCGATAACCAAGGGCGTCTATGACAGTGCCGACCGGAGCTGGCGTACCAATGCTGCCGTTGCAGCGCGCGCCAACGATACGGAATTCCTGATCCAGGGCGGCTATAGGCAAGGCCATGAATTCGAAAATATGGGCGACGTTGGCGGTTATGGCGCAACGCGAACCGAGGCCAATCCATTAGACTTCGACCAAGGCAATTTTCTCGCCAAGATTTATCAGAATGTCGATGGCGGCCATCGGTTTGGCATAACCGGCGAATATTTCAAGCGCGACGCGGACATCGATGACAAGATTGGTTCGACGGCAAGCTACGTTCGAGGAAGTCTCGAATCCGGGGACGATGTCGAGCGCAAGCGGATATCCGCAAGCTACGACTATATCTCGCCTGACAAGACCGGCTGGATCGATGAGGCGCATGCCATAGCCTATTGGCAGCAGCAGGTCCTCACCAAGACAACGGACGGCGTTCGTTTGCCTGATAGTCGGGCGCGAATAATTCGCGGAGATCCATTCTTTTACGGTTATCCCTCCGGCATCTATACGCGTGACAATGAGCTGAAGCAGGATAGCTACGGGTTCACCGGCAATATTCTGAAAAGCACCGAGATCGGCAACCTCACACACACGTTCCGTGTCGGCGGGGAAATTTACCGCCAGGACCTGCACCAATATTCCGCTGGCGTCGACAATTGTCCCGACGTCGATTGGTCCACGATCCCACAACCTTTCGGTCCGCAATCGTGCCGGATGCTGCATTCGAATTCATCCGATATGCCAGACGTCGAATCCCTCGCAGTCGGTCTCTATGCCGAGGATGATATCGATGTTCTGAATGGCCGTGTGACAATCACACCCGGTGGACGTTTTGACTGGTATGATCATCGCCCGCAATCGACTGCAGCTTATGAGGCTGGTCCCAATTTCGATGGTACGATACCTTCGTCCAACAGCGACTCGCGTTTCTCTCCCAAGCTGCGCGCAACGTGGCACGCTGCTCCGGATCTCGACTTTTACGCGCAGTGGGCGCAGGGATTCCGCGCTCCGACCGCGCTTGAACTCTTCCAGAATTACGGTGCGCCCGGCTCCTACGCCAGGATCGGCAATCCTGATCTTAAGCCCGAAACCAGCAACGGTTTTGAAATTGGCGCGAAACTCGAAAACGAGACCTATGGATTTGGCGGAAGCATCTTCAACAATTACTACCGCAACTTCATCGAGGAAGTGACCATCGCACCTCCAGGCGGCGAATTTCCAGTCGGCGGTATCACAGGCTATGCCAACCTCAATCGCGTCCAGATCTATGGCGCGGAACTGCGTGGCCACGTGAACTTTGCCGATCATTGGCGCACCTGGGCCTCCGTCGCATGGACAGTCGGCAAGGATACGGAAAATGACGAATATCTGAATTCGGTGCCGCCGGTCCGTGCGATCGTCGGGCTTGGATACGCGGTAGAGGATTGGGGCAGCGACGTGTCGCTGACCATCGCCTCACGCCGTGACAAGGTCAGCGACGGCGGTTTCGTCGCGCCGGGATATGCGTTGGTCGATACCACTCTCTGGTGGGAACCGAAATTCGCCAAGGGAATGAAGCTTCAGGCAGGCATCTTCAATATCTTCGACACGAAGTACTGGAATGCACTCGATGTGCCGGATTCAATTTCGCCTGCGATAGCGGATCGCTATACGGAAGTTGGCCGCAGTTTCCGTGTTTCGTTGACGCAAAAGTTCTGAGCTATAGCGGCGGATTGCAAATCTGCTTTGCGTGGTTCGACGGGGCTCACCATGAGGGAGGTATGGTCGATTGCATGATCTAGGTAAGTTGCTGCCGCATAGCCAGTAGTTAGCAGACACTTGGCTCCCTGCAATCAACTACCTCCCTCATGGTGAGCCCGTCGAATCACGCACAGCACTTGAGCAGATCATAAATTACTCAAGCCATTCGGTTACGAACACCTCGTTGGCGTGGATGTCTATTGTCTCCAGCGTGCCCGGCCCGAGGTTTTCAAATTTGTGCGGCGTGTTGGCGGGCGAAACGACGATCTGGCCTTCATGAGCATCGATGATTTCATCCCCGACGGTAAACCGCGCACGACCTTTGCGGATGATGAACGTCTCCGTATAGGGATGCTTGTGTAACCGCGGCCCGGCGCCAACCCGCTCCTGATGGTTGAAAATCACCGAAATGTTGGTTCCGTAAGGCTTGCCCGTGACTTCTCCCCGCCAACGCTCGGGATCGGTCGCCCAGACATCGCGTTCTATTATATGCGGCATTTTTGGTCTCCCTTGCCTCGTCGATGCAAAATAATCGTGGCAAAATGACCTGACAAGAACCGCTGCATTCCCGATCACTGCAGTGACATTGATGGTATCAATCAACAAATGTGACGTGACAGCCAGTTGAAGCTGGCCTAGAGCAGACCAATGGACGAACAAATATATCAACGGCAATCGGTTCCCGCCGATCCAGGCCGTGCGCGCACCCAGTTCTGGGAAGGCTTCGCCAAAGGCCTGCCCATCATGATAGCTTCTGCGCCGTTCGGGCTGCTGTTTGGCGCTCTGGCCGTCGACAATGGGTTCACCGTGTTTCAGGCCGTGTTGATGAGCGCCGCGATTTTTGGCGGTGCAAGCCAGATGGTCGGTATCGAACTGTTCGGCCACAATGTCCCTGCCTGGCTGATCGTCTTTTCCATTTTCGCCGTAAATTTCCGCCATGTGCTCTATTCGGCGGCTGTGGGACGGCGCATTGGACACTTCAAACCGCTCCAGAGCGCTCTCAGCTATTTCCTGTTGACCGATCCTCAATATGCGGAAACCGAGAAGCGAGCGGAATCCGGGAAACCGGTGACCTTCATCTGGTACCTTGGCGTCGCCACGCCGATTTACGTGATGTGGGTAACAGAAGCCTGGATCGGGGGTCTGTTCGGCAATCTGATATCCGACCCGCATGCTCTTGGAATCGATATGCTGCTGCCGATCTATTTTCTCGGCTTGGTCATGGGGTTCCGCAAGCGCGATAACTGGGCGGCGATCGTCATCGCCAGCGCCGTAGTCTCAATCATTGCCTATAAGACGATTGGCTCGCCCTGGCACGTCAGTATTGGTGCTCTTGCGGGCATTCTGATGGCTGTGATTGTCGCCAAACCAGAAAAAGCGAAGGGACAGAACTGATGTCCTCGATAACGTGGATCATAATCGCCGGTGCAGTCCTGACGTTCCTGACACGTATCGGCGGTCATCTGGTGCTGTCGCGCTTCGAGCGCATTCACCCTCGTGTCGAAGTCGCGCTCAATGCGGTGCCTGCCGCGGTTTTAACGACGCTTGTTGCACCTGCCGCCGCGGAAGCCGACTGGCGCGGATTGATCGCGCTTGCCTTCGCCGGTCTTGTGGCGCTGCGCTTCAATGCGCTGACCATGTTTCTCGCTGGCGGAGCGATGATCATTCTGCTGCGCCAGTTCTCCTGAATACCAACTAGCTCTCATGGCCGAACGGCTCGGTCGCGCTGATCAGCCATTCGCGCGCCGGGCCATTCGTGTGCGGCAGCAAAGCCTCGCGAACCCTCGCGTGATACGCATCCAGCCAAATAAGCTCTTCCCGTATCAACAGGCTGGTATCGATCAGCCGTCTGTCGATGGGGCAGAGCGTAATCGTCTCAAAACCCATCATCGGGATATCGCCACCTTCCGGCACTTCCGGCTCGGTGACGATCAACAGGTTTTCGGTGCGGATGCCATATGCGCCAGGCTTGTAGTAGCCGGGCTCGTTGGAAAGGATCATGCCGGGCAGCAATTCGTGCACGCCGCGCTTCGATATGCTCTGCGGCCCTTCGTGTACAGACAGGAATGAACCCACCCCGTGCCCGGTGCCATGGCCATAATCATACCCCTGTTTCCACAGAGCGATGCGGGCAAGCACGTCGATGTCCATACCGCGTGTGCCCTTCGGAAAGCGCGCAGTCGAAATGGCAATCATGCCCTTGAGCACCAGTGTGAATTTGCGCTTCATATCATCCGACGGCTTGCCAACCGGCAGCGTGCGGGTGATGTCGGTGGTCCCGTCGCGATATTGGCCGCCACTGTCGATCAGATAGAGCTCACCGTCTTCCAATGTGCGGTTTGACGCCGTGCTGACACGGTAATGCGCAAAAGCTCCATTCGGTCCTGCACCTGAAATGCTGTCGAACGAGAGATTTTCCAGCGGCATCTGGAAGCTCTCTGCCACAGTCTGGCGGGTTTCTTCCAGTTTCGTCGCCGCGATGATCTCATCGATTGTGCCCGGCGCCTGGCTATCAATCCAGGAAAGGAAGGATACCATTGCTACGCCGTCGCGCTCGTGCGACTTGCGTGCGCCTTCAAGCTCGACCGCGTTCTTGAGCGCGCGTGGCAACCGCGCCGGATCGAGGCCGTCCACAACTTTCCCGCCGGCCTTTTCGATGATCAGACGCAGCTTTTCTGCTGTCAGCGCCGGATCGAGCATCACGGTCTTGCTCTCTGCGGCAAAGCTCGCAACATCGCCTTCCAATGCTGAAGGTGCGCGCAACGTCGAAAGCTGCGTGAGATAGGCTTCCGTTTCGATCGGCAGCTTGCGCTTGTCGATAAAAAGCAGCGGTTCGCCCGATGCCGGAATCAGCGCGAAGGCGAGGGGAAGGGGCGTGTTGCTGACATCATTGCCGCGAATATTGAAAGCCCAGGCAATCGAGGATGGATCCGTGAGGATCGTCGCATCGGCTTTGGCTTTGGCAACGGCTTCGGCCAGCTCATGCAGCTTCTGGCTCGCCAGCTTGCCTGCATATTTCTCCGGCTGGATTGTGACGGCTTCCAGCGGCGGGGCGGGCTGGTCGTCCCAGATCATGTCGACAAGATTGTCTTTGACCGCAACGAGACTACCGCCGTTTTTCTCCAGAGCCTCGCGCAGAGATTTGGTTTCGCTGATCGTGTGCAGCCAAGGGTCAAAGCCAATGGTGAGCTTCTTGTCGACATTGCCCAGCCACACCGGAGGCGGCGTATCGACGAGACTTTCGATTGTGAAGACTTCCGGGTCGGTCTGCTCCGCTGCCTGCAACGTATAGCGCCCGTCGACGAACAGATAGGCTTTGGTTTTCATGATCAGAGCAACGCCGGCAGAGCCAGTAAAACCCGTCAGCCATGCCAGACGGCGGGCGCGGGCGGGCACATATTCGCCCTGGTGTTCATCGGCTCGCGGCACGAGAAAACCATCGAGGCCAAGGTTTTCGAGTTCGGCGCGCAGCTTGGCGACACGGGGCCCTCCGGTAGCAGGATTGCTTGTGACCTCAAACGACTGGAACATGGGAATCTGGACCTCTTTGCTTAGCGTACGACCCCAAAAATCTTTGCGATTTTTTGAACAAGGATCATGTGCCCAACGATAGGGTCGAAACTAGCCTCCCGTTTTCAGGCGCGCAATGGAGGAGTGCATTTGGCAACCGTTTAATCGGGGTTCAGATGCTTGTCCTGGACGAACATTGGATTGCTACCTCACCATCCAGCGTTCGAGCAAAGTGCGGGTGCCGTCTTTGATCGCTTTCCATTGCGAGAGCTTATCTTTTGCAAAGGATCCCTGCACGGCAAGCTTCAAATCTCTAAAATAGAAAGTAAACTCGCATCCTTCGCTGAGGCTGAGGCATTCGAGAAGCGCTTCTTCTTCCACGTTCACATAAGTTTGGAGCCAAAAATCGAGAGGCGTAATTCGCGTCAACGCGCTCTCGAAAGGGATGCGTTCCTTGTACATATCCATTTCAAATTCAATGCTTGAGAACGGAAATCCCGGGGTATCCTCTCCGTCCGGAATGACTCGAACGTAGGGGACGCGAATAAGATGAGACCCGTCCGGAGGATCCAGTTCTTCAGGAGGCCATCCACTGGCATAGAATGCTTCCTTCTTTGAGGGCGCGAGGGTCGGCATCCAAAAGGCGAAGTCAAAACCATCCTGATAACAGTTTACGCCTTCAGGTGTTGGTCTGGAAAAAAGATAAGCATAGGGAATGTTAAAAGCCTGCTGCCCACCTTCCAGTCGGCGGTAAACGAGATATACCGGGTCCATATTCTGTATTCTGTACCAAGCGGACCTGATATCACCCTCCGGCTTGCACGGGTAGTCGTCGGCAGCCATCGCGACGCTGCAAAAGGACGCGGTTCCGAAGGCGAACATGATCAGCATATAGAGGGGGGCGGCCAGATTTTTCGGCATTGGGGTTCCCCAAGGATACAATTGTAATTTGAACGACGAACGTTGCGCGGACAATGCAACGTTCGTCGTAGTTGAGGCTTTCAATCATCATCCGCATTTTGCCAGGAGTGAAATTCTCCCTTGTTTTGCCGAATGTGGTAACGCGTGTTGAGCTCGTTGATTTTTGCGCGGTCGGTGACATCGATTTGTTTGAGATGCTTATCCCGTGAAAACCAGCCGATCACATTGTCATCATCGTCGTCAAAACGCGGGTGATAGCCATCGATATCATAAGGATCTCCCGCAAATCCTCCGCGCTCACCGTTGATTCCGTCAAGTGCGCGATCGATGATTTCAAGTTTGGTTCTTGCCGGCACCTGCGCGTTTAGTCCTTGCAATATCGCTTCGGCGGAATTTTCCGGGTATTGATCGAGCCGGAATTTGCGAACGGTATCGGCAAGAGCCTTGGCGTTCACCGAAATGAATTTCTCATATTCAGCGGGATCTTTCGAAATGCGGTAGCCCACGGTATCACCCGGCGTTGCTGATAAAGGCATATCCCAATAGTTGAATGAGCCGCCCCAGCCACCGATCGTTTGGTGTCCGTCTTTTGGGCCTGTTACCGAAAGCGCATCGTTTGCAATGATTCCTTGCATTGATGGCATCTTGCCTTTCGTCAGAACATTTCGCATCACAAACGCACCAATGCGGTTGGAGTTTTCCTGTATCTTCTCGGGATCTGCCGGTCTGTCGTCAAAGCGCAAACCATTTCCTGTGACGCTGCGAATGAAGAAGTTGCCCTGACTGTTCGGATCGTCGGCGTTGATCTCTCCTGCCTTGCGCAGCCAGAACTCCTTCGCTTCCAATTCTTTGCGCTCTGCAATGCTCAAACCAGGCGTTTGCAGACGATTTTGAACTTGTTGATGCAGATATTTGTACGCTTCGACATACGCTCCTTTTCCGCTGCCGATCGTCCTTCGGAGCTCAGCCTTCTGATTTTCGTTGAATTCAAGATTGCGGTGCTGCCCTTGATCTGAATCTGATGCGGGTTTGACAAGATCGCTGTTGCTACGCGGACGAGCCGGTGTAGCGCCGGTTTTGATCGGATCGACAGATGGGCTGGATCGGCCCGAGCCAAAACCTCCACCTCCATCGGTCCATTGTCCGCCATCCGGATTTCCCGCAGGTACGCGTGGCTGGTCAGGGTGAAACCTTCGTAAAATATCCTCCGTGATACGCAGCCTACTACGCCAGAAATCGTAGCCAAGTTCTGCTCCCCGGATATCCTTCGGCAGATAGGAATTGGGTGGTGCCTGCCGCATCGCTTTCAATTCGGCGGCGGCTTCTTCAACGCGGTATCTGGTGTGATTAACTCGGGACAAGTCATATTCGTAATCCCTCATGAAATAAATCCTTTAAAAAGAATATATTCCTATAATCGATCACGGCTGTCAATTGGAATTTGAGAATGCCGCTCCGAAAAAGCTCTAGTACGTTGCTTTAGCTTTCAGATGCAGCGTAACCCAGCCCTCGCGGCGCAGTGTGTTGATATGAAACAGGCCCTGGACGCGGTAGGCGGCGAGGACCTTTTCCCGTTGCGTTTCGAGAATGCCCGAGAGGATGAGCGAACCACCCCAGGCGAGGTGTTTGCGCATCTCGGGAGCAAGCTGCATCAACGGCCGCGCAAGGATGTTCGCGACGATGAGATCGAAGGGCGCGGCGGCGCGCATTGCAGGGTGATGAAACCCCGTTGCGGTTTCGGTCTGTATCCGGGCGGCCACGCCGTTCTTCACCACATTCTCCTGCGCCACCGCGACTGCGACCGGATCGATATCCGTTGCCAGAATCCGGATAGGCGCAAGCTTGGCGATGCCGATGGCGAGGACTGCGCTGCCCGTTCCAAGGTCAAGCGCATTGCGCGGATGTTCGCGCCGGATCACCTGGCTGATCATGTCGAGACAACCCGAAGTGGTGCCGTGGTGGCCTGTACCGAACGCCTGCCCCGCATCGATTTCGATACCAAGGTCATTGATGCGGCGTTTGTCGCGATCATGCGAGCCATGCACGAAAAAGCGTCCCGCGCGCACCGGCTTCAACCCTTCCAGCGAATGCGCGACCCAATCGATGTCCGGCACCTGTTCACGCTTCAATTCAAGCCCGAAGGTGTCGCT
Organism: Phyllobacterium chamaecytisi; assembly: GCF_020164455.1. Classification (GTDB taxonomy): domain Bacteria; phylum Pseudomonadota; class Alphaproteobacteria; order Rhizobiales; family Rhizobiaceae; genus Phyllobacterium; species Phyllobacterium chamaecytisi. The sequence goes on along the minus strand of NZ_JAIQWW010000007.1, from coordinate 190,788 downwards.
GCCGAGAACATCGCGAATGCGTGTCTCGATTTCGTCGGGCTCGAATGTATAGACCGAAACCTCGAATATTTCACGATCCTCGTCGATTTCGGCGTTGGAGACCGGCAGTCCGTCCTCTTCGAATTCACGTTCGAGCATGGTGAAGATGCGCTCGGCTTCGATCTTGCCGGCGGTAACGAAAAGGCGGGTCTGGGTGGTCATTCAAACAAGTTCTCTGCTCTAGGGTGTGTCGAGTTCATGTCAGGCGTGAATACGACAGACCTAGCTTTTGGCGAGGCGTTTCAGTTTCTCGACAGCCGTATCAGGATTTTCGCCATAGGCAATGGTGCCGAAGAAACGGCCTTTGCTGTCGAGAAGAAAGATCGAGGCGGTGTGGTCCATCGTATAGTCGCTGCCTTCGACAGGGACCTTGCGCGCAAAGACGCTATAGCCCTTCAGCATCGCCGCGATCTTGTCGGGATCGCCTGTCACGCCTGTGATTCGGTCAGACACGTTGCTGACATAGGATTTCATGACGGGGACAGTGTCCCGTTCGGGGTCCACCGTGACGAAATAGGCGTTGACGTCCGCGCCCTCCGTGCCGAGTTTCTTGAGCCAGCCGTCAAGCTCGAACAATGTCGTCGGACAGACTTCCGGGCAATGGGTGAAGCCAAAGAATATGGCGGATGGCTTTTGCCGGAATGCCGCCTCCGTGATCAGTTCGCCGTTCATCGTCGTAAGCTGGAAGGAGGTGCCGAACGCCCCTGATTGCCGGTCGTCGTCTGGCGTGACGACTGGAAGGTGATCCAGCCCGCAGCCCCGGCAAGAAGTGCAATCGCCACGATCAAAAAAGGCAGCAGACGTTTGTTCATGGATGATTACTCAGGGACTGCCAAGCGTCTACATACACCAGGCCAATCCCGCATTGATGAGGGAAAGGAAGATGGAATCGCCCTTGTTGAACCATGCAGCAAAGGTGAGCCCCGAACCTACGGATGCCGCAAGGGCAAGGGCAGCATATAGCACCATTCTCGGTGTGCTGATGGAGGATGACGTTTTCATTGTTGGATTATAGGATTTCGGTGGGGTTTATGCAAACAAGTGACGGGGACTTGTCACGGTCGTCTGACAATGAAAGACCAAGCAAATACGGACCTCTCCCGGCTCAGGCGTTTGTCGGACGCGAATAGACGGCGAGCCATCGTTTTCAACTCGTCAACGACCGCAAGGGATACGTGCCATGCTCGCGCACGCCGCATAGTTTCCCGATCAGCAATTCCATTTTTTCATCGCCGAAACGGGCGAGGATTTTCTCGGCGCGTGCGAAGGCCTGCCTTTCAGCATCGGGAAAATCGGATGGCTTCAGGCTGCTTCCCGATACCTGCGCCCCGGCGATATAGCCGCAGAATTCCGCGAAAGTTCGCTCATCGAACGACAAGCTCGCAAAGCCGCCGGGGCCAAAATCGACGGGCGCGCTTTTCAATGAGGGGTGGTCGGTGACAATGATGCTTTCGATGCGCCGGCCAAAGCTCAGGACTGCAAGCAGCTTGCCGCATAGAACGCTCATCAAGGCGCGGCGCAAGTGATGATCGGTTTCAGCAGCATTGGACATGCCAGGTACTATCTCATATTTTTTTGGCGCTCGACACCAGCTAGCCGATTTACCCTTAATGGCTCGCCTTGCCCGCATTCTTGCAAAATTCGTGTGAATTGAGGACTGGGCAGCCAGACCGACTTGATTTTATTGACGGATCTGGCTCGGATTCACTTTTTGTGCAAAAGAGTTGGCTGAACAATTGAGAAAGATCATGGCCGATAACGACGATCCGCGCTTCCAGAATGACCAGCCGCGCATCCATCCATCCGCGCAGCTGAAAGGCGTCAAGCTCGGCAAGTATACCGAAGTTGGTGAGCGCGTTGTCCTGCGCGATGTGACAGCCGGTGATTTTACCTATTTCGAACGGCACAGCGAGGGAATCTATGCCGATATCGGGCGGTTTTGCTCGATTGCAGCGAACGTTCGCATCAACGCACTCGAACACCCGATGGAGCGGCTGACGACGCACAAGATCAGCTACCGGCCAAACGAGTTCTTCAAATACCAAGGCATCGACAACGTCTTTCGCGCGCGCCGGCAAGCGAAACGCGTCGGGATCGGCCATGATGTGTGGATCGGGCATGGCGCGGTGATAATGCCTGCAATCCAGATTGGTCATGGCGCAGTCATTGGCGCCAACGCGGTCGTGACCAGGAATGTCGCACCCTATACGATCGTCGCAGGCAATCCGGCCCGGCTGATCCGCCGTCGCTTCCCCGAAGAAATTGCCGCGCGGCTGCAGCGCCTTGCCTGGTGGGACTGGCCTCCGGAAACGCTATTCGAAGCCATCCCCGACATCCAGTCACTTGGCATCGAGGATTTCCTGGCGAAATGGGAACGTTAGAGCAATTCCAGCAAAAGTGGGACCGGTTTTGCGTCCGGAATTGCGTAGAAACAAAGAGTTAGAGCATTGCAGTGACTCGATTAAAAACGGAATGCTCTAAACATCGCTCGCCGTTTTGCTTGCAATCATTCCGCGCAGTATCCAACTGTGTTTTGCCCCAACGTCAAACCCTCGGGAGTTTTCTGATGAAGCGCACCCTTGCTGCACTGGCCCTTCTAGGCGCCGCAGTCCTACCTGCTCAGGCCGAAGAAGTTGGCAAGGTCGGTGTCGACTGGCTCGGCAATGACATCGTCATCGACGCGGTCACCGATCCGAAGGTGCAAGGCGTTACCTGCCATCTCGCATCATTCTCGCGGGGTATTATCGACCGGCTGCAGAAAGGCAACTGGTTCGAGGATCCGTCCAATGCCTCGATTTCCTGTCAGCAGACGGGTCCTATAACCATCGCTGATATCGAGCTTGGCGAAGGTGGCGAGCGGGTTTTTTCCGAGCGCACCAGCCTCATCTGGAAGAAGCTCGTCATTACGCGCATCTACGACAAGCCCAACAACACGCTCATTTATCTTGCCCATGCCACGCAGGTTCAGGATGGCTCGGCCAAAACGTCCATCTCGACGGTCCCGCTCTTTGCGGGAAATGTCAGCTGGTCCAAAGGCAAGCCTGAGTAATCATTCTGGCTTTTGCGATTTGGCAAATAATCTTATACTATTGACTAATAGGAATTTAATCTTATTTGATGCAGGATGGATCAAGCTTTTATTTGAAGGGTTTGATCATGAATTTCCGCGTTAAAAACCACCGGCTTGGAGCTGGTGCATCGAATGTGAATTTCGTCGGTTCGCCTAACATTGGCGGCGAATTGGACGCCAAGTTTCTGATCATTCACTATACCGCGAGCGGACCGGACGCCGATATCGCCAGGTATTTTTCGCAAAAAACGGCCAATGTCTCGGCACATCTCGTTGTCCGCCGCGATGGGTCAGTCACGCAATGCGTGCCATTCAATGTTATCGCGTGGCATGCCGGCAAGAGCCAGTGGACGGGCAAGGGCGGTACCAGATATTCGGGATTGAACAATTCGGCTATCGGCATAGAAATCGAAAACTGGGGACCGCTTGGTAAGCGTGCTGGAGGCTGGGTGTCGTGGACTGGAGCCGCGGTTGATCGGTCGAAAGTCATCGAAGCCCGCCATAAGTTCGGTGTGCCCGATTGCGGCTGGGAAGTCTTCACCACCGCGCAGATCGAGACCGTGATTGCCCTAGCGCAAGCCATCAGCCGCGAATATGCCATCGAGGATATCATGGGTCATGATGATATCGCCCCCGGCCGAAAGTCTGATCCGGGACCAGCGTGGGACATGGAAACGTTCAAGGCGAGAGTGAAGGGCGGGGGACTTTTCCAGCTGAACAGGCAGCGTGCGATTGGTTGAAGAACGCGCCAAGTAGTCGATATTCAAATCTCCTTGCATTTTATAGCTATTGGTAATATTTATGACGAAGAGTATCGCTTATAGCAAACAGGCATCCCAATTTTTGCGGTCCATTCCGCGAAATGAAGCTGAGCGGATACTGTTGAAAATTCGGACCTATGCGAATGATCCGACCAGTTTACAGAACAATGTAAAAGTGTTGCACGGGTTGGGTTTGAAGCGTTTGCGGGTTGGGGATTGGCGCATCATTTTTGATGAGAGCGGTAACGTGCTGACAATTGTAAAAATTGGGCCTCGTGGCGGCGTTTATGATTGAAGGAAGTGAAATGGGCGATCTGAAGGTAAGTTACATTACGCCGCCGGGCAGTGATCAGCGGTATGCAATGATCGCAGAAGGCGATTTTATCGCGATAAAAGATATCATTTCGCGTCTGGATGTTACTTTGTTGGAAGCAAATAGCGAGGCTTTAAAGGAGCTTGCAGAAGCGCTGGACATTCGTGCGCGAATCATGAGCGGTGAAGAGGAAACTTTCCCCGAAGATGTTGTGTCGGCTTTGGTGGCTGGCCAAAACCCGATACGCGTCTTTCGGAAATGGCGCGGTATGACTGCTGTGGCCTTGGCGCGGGCCGCCGGAATCTCTCAGCCCTATCTATCTGAAATTGAAAATGGAGCTAAGGACGGTTCGCTGTCCGTTATGAAGCGCATTGCAGAGCTCCTAAACGTAACTCTAGACGATTTGGCTGGTTAGGTCTCTCAAATGCCCTTCACAAAGCTGTCCAGTACGCGTTTTTGCCCGGCCTTGTCGAAATCGATCGTCAGCTTGTTGCCTTCGATCGACGAGACATTGCCGTTGCCGAACTTGATGTGGAAGACGCGGTCGCCCACGTCGAAATTCGAAGGTGTCTCGCTGACGGATTTCGCTACCAGTTCGCCATCGATCGTGCGGCCCTTTACTGAACCACGCCCAGCGCCGAGGACGGAATCCGTTTCGCCGTAGCCGATGCGCTCCACCTTTGCGCCGGAGCGCGAGCCCCAATTGTTGCGGGTCGCGTCAGAGCGGTTTTGTTGGGCGCGTTGCCAGCCGGGCGTCGAATAGGTGTTTTCGAATGGATCGGCGCGGTCGAAGCGCGATTGGCCGTAACCGCCGCCCCTGCCACCATACCCTCCGTAACTATCGCCGCCCGCCACCACGTCCACATGCGCTTCCGGCAGCTCTTCGAGAAACCGGGAAGGGATCGTCGATTGCCACAGGCCATGGATACGCCGGTTTGAAACGAACCAGATATGCAAGTTCTTCTTGGCGCGCGTCAGTCCGACATAGGCGAGGCGGCGTTCTTCTTCGAGCCCAGAGCGACCGCCTTCATCCAGCGCGCGCTGGTGCGGAAACAGGCCTTCCTCCCAACCTGGCAGGATGACTGTCTCAAACTCAAGGCCCTTGGCCGAGTGAAGCGTCATGATATTCACGGCATCGAGGTTTTCGTTCTGCTCGGCATCCATGACCAGCGCGACGTGTTCGAGGAAAGAGCGCAGCGACTCATATTCCTCCATCGAGCGGATCAGTTCTTTCAAGTTCTCCAGCCGCCCCGGTGCCTCGGCGGAGCGATCCGCCTGCCACATGGCCGTATAGCCGGATTCGTCGAGGATTTTCTCGGCGAGCTCCGTATGCGGGGTCGTGTCAATCTGCCCCTGCCAGCGCTGGAAATTTTCCACCACCTCGCGCAAGGCTGAGCGCGGCTTGGGTTTCAGCTCTTCCGTCTGGATGAGGTCGGCCGCCGCGTCGAGCATGCTGATGTCGCGGGCCCGTGCATAATCATGCACCTGCCGGATCGCCGCTTCGCCAAGCCCGCGCTTGGGCGTGTTGATGATGCGTTCCAGCGCGAGATCGTCCGCACCTTGCGCTACAACGCGGAAATAGGCCAGCGCATCGCGGATTTCGAGACGTTCATAAAACCGCGGGCCGCCGACCACCCGGTAATTCAGGCCGAGCGTGACGAAACGGTCTTCGAACTCGCGCATCTGGAATGAGGCGCGCACAAGGATCGCAATGTCATTGAGATTGTGGCCTTTGCGCTGGGCTTGCTCGATCTCTTCACCGACGGCGCGTGCCTCCTCTTCCGAGTCCCAGGAGGCGTGCACATTGACCTTCGCATCTTCCGGATTGGCCGCATCGGTGAAGAGGGTTTTGCCGAGACGGCCTTCATTGTGCGAAATCAGGAACGAGGCAGTACCGAGAATATGCGCCGTCGAGCGGTAATTGCGCTCCAGCCGGATCACAACTGCGCCGGGAAAATCCTTCTCGAAGCGCAGGATATTGTCCACTTCCGCGCCGCGCCAGCCATAAATCGACTGATCATCATCGCCGACACAGCAGACATTCTTCGACCCCTGCGCGATCAGCCGCAGCCACATATATTGCGCGGTATTGGTGTCCTGATACTCGTCGACGAGGATATAGCGAAACTTGGCGTGATATTCCTTCAGCACATCCGGATAGGCGCGGAACATGCGGATCGGATGGCAGAGCAGATCGCCGAAGTCGCAGGCGTTCAGCGTCTTCAGGCGATTCTGGTACGCGCTGTAAAGCTCACGGCCCTTGCCATTGGCAAAGGCGCGCGCGTCGCCTTCCGGTATTTCGGAAGGGCCGAGCCCCTTGTTCTTCCAGCCATCGATCATGAGCGCAAACTGCTTGGCAGGCCAGCGTTTGTCGTCGAGGCCCTCGGCCTGGATGATCTGCTTGATCAGACGGACGACGTCATCCGTGTCAAGAATGGTGAAATCGGACTTGAGGCCGACCAGCTCCGCATGACGCCGCAGCAGCTTGACGCCGATCGAGTGGAAGGTGCCGAGCCATGGCATGCCCTCTACTGCACCGCCAACCAGAACGCCGATACGCTCTTTCATTTCGCGGGCGGCCTTGTTGGTAAAGGTCACCGCCAGGATCTGGCTTGGCCAGGCTTTGCCCAGCGAAAGGATATGCGCAATACGGGAGGTCAAAACGCGGGTCTTGCCCGTACCGGCACCAGCCAGGACGAGCACCGGACCTTCCGTCGTTTCAACCGCCAGTCGCTGTTCAGGATTGAGCCCGCTCAGGTAGGGTGGCGCCCCACGCGCTTGCATAGCGCGTGCAGCTATACCCGAAGGCTGGCGCGGCGGCGCATCAGCTTCGTCGAAAAACGGCATATCGTCAGGTAATCCGGACATTTGAACCCAATGTAGTGATTCGGTACCGAAAAACCAGAAAAATGCGATACAAAAAGAGAACGGGCGGGCTTAGGCACAATCTTCTACACCTAAACTTGAAGTTGAAATATGCGCCAGGCGATATTGCGTCCTTTGGATTTACGGCATACCCATTTTGATTGAGACGACTCTTTGACTTGAGCACACCCTGACAACCGCCGGCACGTTCGCAGCCGCATGTCAGAGATCATTCGATCCTGATTGAGCTTGGAAAAGGACCCCCGCCCCATGGCAATCACTCTGACAGCCGTTGTTTTCCTCCTGATCGCTGCGGCGCTGGGTGCCGGTGGTGTCTGGCTCGCGATGCTTGGTGGCAGCTGGTATTATATCCTCGCGGGGCTGGCTTTCCTGATAACCTCCTATCTTCTCTTCCGGAAACGCGCGTCGGCGTTGCTTGTCTACGCGATCCTGGTGATCGGTACGCTTGCGTGGGCCATATGGGAGATCGGCTTTGACTGGTGGCAGCTCGCGCCGCGCGGCGGCGTCATCATACTGCTCGGGCTATGGTTGCTGACGCCGTGGATTCGCCGCGGACTGAATGCGGGCGCCGACGCACAGCGCACTTCGTGGGGTCCGGCCGTTCCTCTGCTTCTCACCGTTCTCGCCGCACTTGTTGTTGCCGGCTACTCCATGATGGGCGATCCGAAGCAAATCACGGGCGAACTCAGCGAGGAGGTTATCACGTCCGAGCCTGATTTTGGCGGCAACGTTCCCGCCGACGATTGGCACCAATATGGTCGCACACCCTATGGCCAACGCTATTCGCCGCTGAAAGAGATTACGCCAGACAACGTCAATAGTTTGCAGGTTGCCTGGACCTACCAGACCGGCGATGTGAAACTGCCCGATGACATCGGTGAAACCACCTATCAGGTAACGCCGCTGAAGGTACGCGACACGCTCTATATCTGCACGCCGCACAATTGGGCCATCGCGCTTGATGCAGCAACAGGCAAGGAAAAGTGGAAGTTCGACCCGAATGTCGGGCTCAATCCCGATCGCCAGCACCAGACATGCCGCGGCGTCTCCTACTATGCGGACCCGGCTTTGCAGCCCGGCCAGCCTTGCGCGGAACGGGTCTATCTTCCGACCTCAGACGCGCGATTGATTGCGCTTGATGCGGCAAACGGCCAGATCTGTCCCTCCTTCGCTGACAAAGGCACCCTCCATCTTGAAAAGGGCATGCCATACGATCCGGCGGGCTATTATTATTCGACCTCACCGCCCGTCGTTGCTGCCGGCAAGATCATTGTCGGCGGTGCGGTCAATGATAATTACTCGATACATGAGCAGTCCGGCGTCATTCGAGCGTACGATATCAATACAGGCGCACTCATCTGGAACTGGGATACAGGCAATCCCGACGTGACGACGCCCTTGCCGGAGGGCCAGACCTATACCCACAATTCGCCCAATAGCTGGTCGGTTTCAAGCGCCGATGAAAAGCTTGGATTGCTCTTCGTCCCGCTCGGCAACCAGACCCCGGACCAGCTTGGTGCGGGACGGTCGGAAAATGTCGAGAAGTTCTCGTCGTCGATCGTTGCGCTTGATCTCAACAGCGGGCAATTGCGCTGGGTACGCCAGACGGTTCATCACGATCTCTGGGATATGGATGTTCCTGCGCAGCCGACGCTCCTCGATATCAATACCGCAACGGGTGCCATTCCAGCACTCGTCGGGCCGACCAAGCAGGGCGACATTTACGTTCTCGACCGGCGTACTGGCGAACCTATCCTGCCGATAGAGGAAGTTCCGGCGCCGACGGGTGCAATCGAGGGGGATCATTCCGCTCCGACACAGCCGGTATCTGCTCTCAGCTTCATGCCGCAGCGTTTGACGGGCACGGATATGTGGGGCGTGTCGATGTTCGACCAGCTGGCATGCCGCATCGAGTTCCTCAAGCTACGCTACGAAGGCCGTTACACGCCGCCATCGCTGCAGGGATCGCTGATCTATCCCGGCAATTTCGGCGTCTTCAACTGGGGCGGCATTGCTGTCGATCCCGGGCGCCAGATCATGTTCGGCATGCCGACCTATCTTGCCTTTACCTCAAAGCTGGTTCCGCGCGCCGATGTCCCGCCGCCGGGCGACAACACCAAGGGCAGTGAGCAGGGCCTCAATCGCAATGAAGGCGCACCGTATGCGGTCATCATGGGGCCGTTCGTATCGCCGCTCGGCTTGCCTTGCCAGGCTCCACCATGGGGCTATGTGGCCGGGGCTGACCTGCGCACCGGCAAGATCACCTGGAAGCACCGGAATGGTACAGTGCGGGATTCGTCGCCGCTGCCATTGCCGTTCAAGGTCGGCGTTCCGGGCATCGGCGGTCCGATGATCACCGCCGGTGGCGTCGCTTTCCTCGGTGCTGCCGTGGATGATTATCTGCGCGCCTATGATGTCACGAACGGCAAGCAGCTTTGGGAAGCACGCCTTCCGGCAGGCGGCCAGTCGACACCCATGTCCTTCGCTTTGAACGACAAACAGTATGTCGTCATGGTCGCCGGCGGGCACGGTTCTGTCGGGACAAAACCCGGTGACTATGTTATCGCCTATACCCTGCCGAAGTAGGGTATGGGCCGGATTGACTGCGCTCCAAACCGCCTCTAACAATTGAGGCGGCAGATGCAGCCGGCCGCTCGCGGGCCTCACAGCTCAAGGTGAATGTATCGGACAAAACGTCGTTTCATCCTTTGATAGGTGAACGGGTCGGCAATGCGGGCACTGACTTTCCTCGTTCACCGGATGCGAAGGAAAACGATGCGTACATTCAATGACGCCAAGGCGATTGCCAAGTCGCTGCGCCGGGCACTCAAGCAAAAGAATATCGAGATCTCCCACAGCGAGGGGCTGGAACTCGTCGCGGCGGGATTCGGTTTCGACAGTTGGAACGTACTTTCGACGAAGATCGAGAATGAGTCGCCAACGACCAGCGCTGCCATTTCGTTTGGCTCGGCTATTCCGATCCTGCGGATATTCGATGTGGGGAAGGCCAAGGAATTCTATCTGGATTTCCTAGGGTTCACGCTCGATTGGGAACATCGCTTCGGCGATAATTTCCCACTATATTGTCAGGTCTCGCGCTCTGGACTCACTCTGCATCTCAGCGAGCATTCCGGTGATGCCAGCCCTGGCGCTCGCGTCTTCGTCCGCATGAAGGGCATCGATGCGCTGCATAAAGAACTTCACTCGAAAGACTACCGCTTCATGAAGCCCGGCATCGAACAGCAGGATTGGGGGCGAGAGGTGATGGTCATCGATCCCTTCAGCAATCGTATCTCGTTCTGCGAGTAGCCCGGTAACCGACGATAGAAACCTATTGAGAATTCAGGCTGATGAGGCGGATGAGGTGGATTTCGAGAACCGGAACGCAGTGGACATTTTCGTCCATGAGTACCGGAAGCACAGAAAGCCGCCTCAGATGCCCATCAGGGTGGATTGGCAAAGGTTTCTTAACGTTGCGGGAGCTTTAGCGGAGCTCCCGTTTTCACGGTGCGGATGGCGAAATTCGAACGGATGTCCGCAACGCCAGGAAGCAATAGCAGCTTTTCCGTCAAGAACCGCTCATAGGCGCTCAGGTCCTCGACAACCACCTCGGCGAGAAAATCCGCGGTTCCGGAGATGAGGAATGCGGCTGTCACTTCCGGCATGGCAATGAGCGCCGCCTGTTGCGCGTCGGAATTTTCGCGGCTGTGCTGCCCGACCTTGATTTCCACGAACACCGTCAAGCCGAGACCGACTTCCTTGCGGTCGATATCAGCGCGGTAACCGCGGATGACTCCGGCCTTTTCCAGATTGCGGATACGGCGCAGGCAAGGTGAGGGCGAAAGATTCACCTTCTCTGCAATCTCGACATTGGTCGCCCGTGCGTCCTCCTGCAGCGCTTCGAGTATTCCAATATCAAATTTATCCAGATTTGGCATAAACGGCCTCATACTTCTGTTTAACTTACTGAATATTGCTGAAAGCGTATCAACGGTGGCATCAACTTGCAAGGACATGCTCATGCCATAGGCGCTATCCTGACTTTCAACCGAAGATGTTCGGGCATTTTTGAAAGGAAGTTCCGATGGTTGCTCTCAGTCCAGAATTCAGGAAATCCAATTCCCTCGCCACAGGCTATGCGGGTGCGCTGGTCACCGTTTTCATCTGGGCGACGTGGATCATTGCCACCCGCCACAGTAGCGGCACGCATCTCGGCACGATCGATCTTGGCCTCATCCGCTACGGTGTTCCGGCATTGGTCCTCGCACCGGTGTGGTTGAAGACGGGACTTATCCCTCGCGATGTTCCGCTCGCCCTTCTGACGATCATGGTCTGCGGCGCTGGCGCGCTGTTCTTTCAGGTCACCACCTTCGCCATTCATTCGACGCCCGCTTCAGCCGTCGGGGTTCTTCTCGGTGGTTCCATGCCGCTTGCTGCTGCACTGATCGGTGTCGTTGTGTTCGGCGAACGGCCGGATCTCACGCGCTGGCTTGGCCTTGGCTCTATCGTCGCCGGTCTTGCCATCCTTCTCGTGCTTGCCCTCAACAGTCATGAAATCACGTGGGTCAGCTTCGTCTTCCTCCCGCTCGGTGCGTTGCTCTGGGCTGGCTATACCCATGCATTCAAGCGCTCCGGTTTGACCGCGATGCAGGGCGGTGCGCTGATCGCGGTCTGGTCTTTCCTCATTCACGTTGGCCTCGCGCTCACCTTCGGCTCAACGATTCTCGAGGTTCCACTGCCTGAACTCGGTTTGCAGTTCCTGAGCCAGGGTGTCCTGTCGGGTCTTGCCGCGATGTTGGCCTATGGCATTGCCGTCCGTTCCCTTGGTGGCAGCCAGGCCGCCGCCTTCAGTGCACTGACGCCGGTTCTGGCCGCTCTTGGCGGTGCCATATTCCTTGACGAGCCGGTCGGCGTCTGGGAGATTGTGGCAGCACTTATCACCGGACTTGGCGTTGCCCTTTCAACCGGTATCCTTTCGCATCGCGCCAGGGGCTGATGCGAGGGACGCGCGCCTCGTCCTCCACGTTTGGAGGAAACAGTTATGAACAAGCCGACAATCACCCAAGCGATGGTCGAGGCCTACGACGAATATACTCACCTGTCGCTTGACCGCCGCGCCTTCATGGAAAAGTTGACCAAGCTTGCAGGTTCCGGAGCTGCTGCCGCCGTCATCGCCCCGATGCTGGCGGCAAATGCCGCACAGGCTGGAATCATTGCGGTCGATGACCCAAGGCTTCGCACCAAGGACATCGTTTTTTCGTCATCCGCAGGAGACATCAAGGGATATCGGGCAAGCCCGGCAGAACGCTCGGGCAAGCTCCCGGCTGTCATTGTCATCCATGAGAATCGCGGCCTGAACGAGCATATTCGTGACGTTGCCCGCCGCATGGCGCTCGAAGGTTTTGTCGCGTTGGCACCGGACCTGCTTTCCGCCTCTGGCGGAACGCCCGGCGATGAGGACAAGGCGCGGGATATGATCGGAGCGCTCGACCCAAAAACTGCGATTGCAGAAGGCATTGCAACCATCGAATATCTCAAGCAGGACAAAGGGACCACCGGCAAAGTCGGCGTCGTCGGCTTTTGCTGGGGCGGTGGCATGGTCAACGATCTTGCGGTCAACGCTCCTGATCTCGGCGCCGGTGTGGCGTATTATGGCCGGCAGCCAAAAGCCGAAGACGTTGCCAAAATCAAGGCACCGCTGCTTTTGCAATATGCCGGTCTCGATACGCGGATCAATGCTGGTATCGATGCCTACAAGAAAGCCCTCGAACAAAACGGCAAGAGTTTCGAGATCCATATTTATGATGGCGCGAACCATGCTTTCAACAATGATACATCGGAAGCCCGCTATGACAAGAAAGCGGCGGATCTCGCCTGGAGCCGCACGGTAGCGTTCTTCCAGAAGAATCTGGCGTGAGGAGTACGAAAAACAAAAGGGAAACCAAAAGCTTGCGGGACCGTTCTAAGGCGATTACTTCTCTCATTGAAAGAAGGAATGACCCGATGCGAATTGTTACTCTCGCCTTAAGCTTTGCGCTTTTTTTGCTGGCAAGCGTCCAGTTGGGCCTTGCACAAGAGCGGGTTTTTCCCGGCGGTTCCGGTGTCGGGCTCGTGCCTCCTCCCGGTCTGGTCCTGTCTACCAATTTCAGCGGGTTCGAAGATGCCGCCAAGGGTACATCGATCGTTCTGACGGAGCTGCCGGTGGACGCCTACGCGGAGCTCGCGGCAAAATTTAATCCCGATGGTCTGCGCGCGACCGGGATCGAGGCTGGCCAACCGGAAGATTGGCCTGTCGAAGGCGCTGTCGTCTCAAAACTTATTCGCGGCAGCCAGGTCGCGGCCGGGATCAAATACCGGAAATGGGTGGTCCTGGTCGGTGCCAAGACGACAACTGCCATGGTGACGGTACAAATACCCGATGGCGTACAGGGAGGCTTGTCCGATGCGGATGTCGAGACCGCCCTGCGCACCATCACGATCCGCACCCCGCCAAGCCTCGACGAGCAGGTCGCTGCCTTGCCGTTCAAAGTATCCGATACGGCCGGGTTCCGCCCGGTGCGCGTGATAGCAGGGGCGACTTTTCTTTTGACCGAGGGTCCGAATGATGTCGCGGCAAACTCGATGCAGCCCATCATCATCATTGCGTCCAATCTCAATACTGCACCGGAAGCGCCAGCGCGAATGTCCTTTGCCAAACAGGCATTCGCCTCATTGACCGGCATCAAGGATGTGCAGTCGGACAACGAGACGAGCTCTGAAGAAAATGGCGCCGAATGGGTCGAGATCGACGGGAGTGCCAAGGATGCTGCCAGCGGAGATGCGCTGTACGTCGCGCAAATTGCTCGTTTTGAAACAAGCCGTTACGTGCGCGCCATCCTGATCGTGCGGAGTAGCGAGAAGGACAAGTTTTCCGATCGTTTTCGAAAACTAGCCAAATCCCTGACGATCAACTAAAATTGGCTATGGAGAAAAGCTACCGACTCACCAAGAACGAGATACGGCCATTGATCCGCAACTATGGCGGTTGCATTGCGACGGATACGATCACGATCGATGGCTATCCGGTGCGCTTCATGTACCGCGAGGATCCCGACAACGAGATGGATAGCGGTTGGCGGTTTCTCTCCGGCTTCGAGAGCGACGACTATATGGAAGACCCGGACAACAGCGGCATCTTCGAGGTCAATACCATTGCCAATTACGATCCCAGCATCATTCCGCTTCTGGATGCACCTGTCGGCAGTGTGTTCGAAAAGACCGGCGAGCAGGAGCGCTTCATCCCCGTCACCGATTGGCAGCCGGGCGAAGACGATGATGAGGATGACGACGATAATTAGATCCCGCCTTTTTGCGTGCGGGAAGTCGTCACGGTAATCACACAGAGTTACAACTGGACAAGTCGTGTGCATTCCCCGAAAATGCACGCGTGGAAGACGTATATTGAAGGGTGGAACTGGAATGGCATTGGCAGATGCGGGCGCTTTGCTACGCAACGAAAACGGTATCGCGACGGTCGTTTCTATTCTGAAGAAACGCTTCGGCGATAATGCGCAGTCGGGCAAGTCCATTCGCGAACAGCACGCGCATACGACGAGTTACGTGCCCAACCAGGCACCGGATCTGGTCGTTTTCGTTGAGTCCGCCGAGGATGTTCAGGAAATAGTGCGCCTGTGCAGTGAATGGGGCGTTCCGGTGATCGCGTTTGGAACAGGCACTTCGCTCGAAGGTCATGTCAACGCGCCGGCCGGCGGCATTTCCATTGATCTTTCGCGTATGAATCGCATTCTCAAGGTCTATAGCGAAGATTTGAATGTCGTTATAGAGCCGGGCGCTACGCGCAAGCAGCTCAACGAATATCTACGCGACACGGGTTTGTTCTTCCCCATCGATCCCGGCGCCAATGCCAGCCTCGGCGGTATGGCGGCAACGCGCGCTTCGGGCACCAATGCCGTGCGCTATGGCACGATGCGCGAGAACGTGCTGGCACTGAAGGCAGTGATGCCGGACGGACGCCTGATCACCACGTCGAAGCGGGTGAAGAAGACATCGGCAGGCTATGACCTGACGCGTCTGCTCGTCGGCTCGGAAGGCACGCTCGGCATCATCACGGAACTGACGCTGAAGCTTTATGGCATTCCGCAAGCTATTTCCGGCGGCATCTGCGCTTTTCCAGATCTTGAAAGCGCTTGCAATGCGGTGATCGAGACCATTCAGATGGGCATACCGGTCGCGCGCATCGAACTGGTCAATCAGCTCGAAATGCAGGCGATGATCGCCTATTCCAAGCTGGATTACGAGCCTGCACCTTATCTCTTTCTCGAATTCCACGGCAGCGAAACCAGCGTGGCCGAGCAGGCAGAACTCTTCGGTGAAATTGCCGCTGCCAACGGCGGCGGCGAATTCAAATGGACAGCCAATGCAGAAGAGCGTGAGAAGCTCTGGTCGGCGCGTCACAATTCCTATTTCGCCTGCATGACGCTCGCGCCTGGAAAGCAATCGCTTTCGACCGACGTGTGCGTGCCAATCTCGCGGTTGGCGGAGTGTATCGTCGAGACCGAGAAGGATATCGAGGAGAGCGGGCTGATTGCGCCGATCGTCGGTCATGCCGGCGATGGTAATTTCCACGTGCTCGTGCTTTTCGACGAGAAAGACCCGGCCGAGATCCAGAAGGTCGAGGCCTTTGTCGAGCGTCTTAATTTGAGAGCGATCGCGATGGATGGAACCTGCACGGGTGAACATGGCATCGGCCAGGGCAAGATCAAGTTCCTTCGGGCAGAGCTCGGCGGTGCTGTCGACGTGATGGAAGCGATCAAGCGCGCAATCGATCCGGGCAATATCATGAATCCCGGCAAGATCTTACGCCTTTAGGCTCGCAGATTGATTCCTGGCGCTAAACCATTGTGTGAGCGTTGCAAATTGACCAGAAAGACTGTCATGTCTTGCCGCCGCCAAAAACTGGTGCTTATGGTGCCCGGCACGTATCGATCGGAGTAGGACACTGGCACGCCTGTTCGTATTTATCGGCGGATTATTGGTACTGGTGCTGACAGCGGCGCTGGTTGTGCCTTACTTTGTCGATTGGGCCGGTTACCGTTCCTCCTTCGAGCGCGAAGCATCCGCGCTGCTCGGACGGCCTGTGACGGTTGCAGGCAGCGCCAGCGCGCGGCTGCTGCCGTTTCCCTCTGTGACGTTTTCCGATGTCAAGGTCGGTGATCCGGGCTCCGAGCCGGTGATGACGATCGAGAAGTTTTCGATGGATGCCGAACTTGCGCCATTCGTCCGTGGCGAAATCCTGATCTTCGACATGCGGATCGAGAAGCCGACGGCAAAGGTAGCCATCGATAAGAACGGCGTCATCGACTGGGCAATCCGTCCGCGCGCGCCGTTCCATTCGGCGCAGGTCAGGCTGGAGGATATGCGCATTACAGATGGCTCGGTGGTCATTCGCGATGCCTCGACAGGAACCACCCGGACTATTGGAAACCTTAACGCGTCATTGTCGGCAACCGACCTGTCCGGGCCGTGGAAATTTGATGGAACGCTGTTTTTCAACGGCGCAAAGACGGCTGTCTCCGCTTCGACGGGCGCTGTGAAGCCTGATGGCACGCTGAACGTCCATGCACGCGTCTCCCCGGACCGCATTCCGGCGGCATTCGAAACCGACGGCGAGTTGACCGTGAATGAAGGTGTGCTGAAATATACCGGCAATATCGATATTCGCTCGGCTGACGAGGTGGCCGACGGTGCCAAGACTGCCGGGAAAACCGAAAAGCCGCTGCTTTCCAGCGTTCGCGTCACCGGACGTTTTGAGGCCGATCACGCCAAGATCGATATCCCCGAATTTCGGATGGAGCAGGGGACCGTCGACGATCCCTACATTGTCAATGGCAACGCGCTTTTCGACTACGGCAGTAATCCGCGTTTTGAAATCAAGGCGGACGGACAGCAAGTCACGTTTGCCAATCAGAATGAACAAGCCAAGGGCACCACACCCAAACCGGCCACCGCAACTGAACGGATGGGTGTGTTCCGGCGTCTGATGGATCAACTGCCAATACCGACCGTTCCCGGCACGATCGACCTCAAACTTCCAGCGATCGTTGCAGGTGACACGACGATCCGCTCGGTAACGATCGATGCGGCGCCGTCGAACGGGGCTTGGCAGATCAATCAGGTCAAGGCGGAACTGCCGGGGCGAACCCAGTTCGAAGCCAGGGGGACATTGCAGGTTGGGGACGATTTTGGCTTTGACGGGCGGCTGCTGATCGCGTCACGTCAGCCCTCGGGACTCGCCGCATGGCTGACGGATTCCGTTGACGAGTCGATCCGGCGCTTGCCCGGAGCCGGTTTTTCCGGCGATGTGAGCCTGCATGACGAGTTGCAGAAGGTCGATAATCTCGAACTGGCACTTGGCGGCGCATCGCTCAAAGGCTCGCTGGTTCGCAGCGCCAAGGGCGAATCCCTGCCGCTGACGCAACTGACGCTTGAGGGTGGGGCGCTCGACGCCGATGCGCTCGAGGCTTTCGCGGCGATCTTCGGCAATACTGGAAAGCCATCCGCAAACGGTTCGCCGCAGTTGCGCGGCCAGGATCTCGATGTGCATCTTAAAGCCGGGCCCGTCACACATAACCGGCTCGTTGCGGAAACTCTGGACACGGCTTTCCGCCTGCGCGATGGCGTTTTCGATATCGATCGGCTGACGATCGGTAATGTTGCAGGTACCACCATAACCGCGACCGGCAAGCTTGCACCCTTCAAGGCCGAACCCTCAGGTTCGCTCGACTCCACCATTCTCTCGGACAATCTCGCCCCATTTGTCACGGCCATGGCTACCCGGTTTCCGGATTTCCCGTTCATCAAGACCTTGAGCGAAAACGCTGCCCGGTTTCCGGGTCTCTTCGAGGAGACCAATCTCAATGTCATTGCAAACACTTTGCATGGCAAAGGCGGATCCGAGTTCTCTTTGAGCGCTGCGGGGAAAACCGGGGGGATGGACGTAACCCTCTCTGGCACAACGACGGAAAACGCTGACAAGTTGCGCTCGCTCGAGCTGACGATGGATGCGCGCAACGCACAGGCGGAGACGCTGATGGCGTTGATAGGACTTCCGGCCCTGCCACTCGGCATGGCGGGCGAACTGGAGGCCGACCTCGCGTTGAAAGGTAATGAAAAGGATGGCCTCCAGACACAGCTTTCGCTGAAGTCCTCAGATGGACAGGCGCTTGTCGATGGCAGTTTTCGGGACATCGGCGGCGAGCTGAGCGGCGAGGGCCGTGCCTCGATCAAGGCAGCGGATCTCGAATCTTATATCGCAACGGCAGGTTATTCACTGCCCGGCTTTGGCAATGGCATGCCCGTGGATATCGCAAGCAGTTTCCAGCTTTCGAAGGGCAAGCTGACCTTGCCAGATTTGAACGGCGAGGTGAGCGGCAGGAAGATCGCTGGCCGACTGGGCTTCGATGTCGAGAACGGTATACCGGCGGCGCAAGGCGATCTGACGCTCGCTCAACTCGACCTTCCGTCACTGGCGCAATTCATGCTGGGCACGAATGCGCTCGGAACTGAAGGTCGCAATATTTGGCCGAAGGAGAACTTCGCGGCCGCACCGCTTTTTCCGGTAAATTTCAATGTGAAAGTCAATGCTGCGGAAGCCCCGGCGGGGATTCTTGGCACGATGGGTAAATTCCAGACGATTGCCACCCTGAAAGACGGCTCGCTTCGTCTCGACGATGTAAAGGGCGATCTGTTTGGCGGCCAGGTCCATGGCATGTTCGAGTTACGCAATACCAGCGGTACAGGTCTGGCGACCGGACAGTTTACGCTCGACCAGACGGCTCTCGAGGCCCTCTACAAGCCCGACGAAGACCAGACACCGTTGAAGGGCAAGGCGAAAATATCGGCCTCTGTCAATGCGACGGGTACTTCGATTGCCGAGATGATGGAATCTGTCGCCGGCTCAGGCGTGGTCTCGGTCGCGGATCTTGCGATCAACGCGATCAATCCTGGCGCGCTGAAGCCGATCCTTCAAGCGGCGGACGCGATGGAAGGGCCGGTCGCCGCCGCTGCCGTGACCGCCACGATTGGCAAATATTTGCATGAAGGCACGTTCAATGCCGGGGCTGCGGAATTTGCCTTCACGATTGCCGGCGGCATGGCGCGGACCTCGACATTTCAGCTTCAAAGCGAAGCCGCAACGCTGGCTGCTGATCTGCGGCTCAATTTTTCCGATATGAGTGTTGCATCGCAAGGGCGTTTTACCTTCGATCCCGGCAAGGCCGTGGTTGCCGGGGCCGACCCGCTTGTCGAGTTCAGTCTGGCCGGTCCATCGGATAATCCAAAATTGGCTTTGAACCGGCAGCCGCTTGAACAGTTCCTGACCCAGCGCACGCTGGAGCGCGAACAGCAGCGCGTGGAAACGATGCAGGCCGCGCTTGTCGAAAAGCAGCGTCTGCGCCGCGAGGTGCAACTCTATCAGGCCCGCGCGAATGAGCGTGTGCGGCTTGCCGAAGAAGCCCGGCTCAAGGCCGAACAGGAAGCGCGTGCAGCTGCTGAACGCGCCGAAGCTGAAAAGCGCGCCGCAGAGCAGCGGGCTTTAGCGGAAAGACGTGCAGCCGAGGAGGCGGCACAAAAAGCGATCGAACAATCGCAACCGGCACCAGCCCCGGCCGCGCCACAGCCGCAAACGCCCCCCGGACCGGGTGGCGCTGCAGCGGCGCCGCAGGGCACTGGTGCGCTCGACAAGCAGTCAGTCGATGAGTTCCTGAAAACGCTCGAGCCCAAGTCCCTGGACCCGAAGATTCAGTAACGCCATTAATCGCTGGTGCCGTTATATGCGTCCTTGATCTTCTGGATATCGATTTTGTACATCTTCATCATCGCTGCCATGACACGGTCGGCTTTCGCCTGGTCCTTGTCCCGCAGCATTTCGGGAAGAATAGTGGGAACGATCTGCCATGACAGGCCAAATTTGTCCTTGACCCAGCTGCAGGGGCGAATTTGTCCGCCATCGGCCGTCAGTTTTTCCGTCAGTCTATCGACTTCTTCTTGGGTACTGCAGTCAATGGAGAGCGAAATACCCTCGGAAAACTGGAATTCCGGCCCCCCATTCAAGGCAATATATTCCTGGCCTGCAAGCTGGAAAGTGGCGACGAGCAGCGAGCCTTCCTTGCTTCCCCCCTCTTTGCCCCAGTTGAGTCTATTGATAATTTTGCTGTCCTCGAAGATGGACATGTAAAAATCCATTGCCTCTTCGGCGTTTCCGTTGAACCAAAGGCAGGGGGTAATCTTTTGTTTGGCAGGCATCGCTTTCCCTTTCATAGCGGTTTGCACTATCTGTAAGACGAATGAGGGCTTGCCGTTCCGACACGGCAGGATAATTTTTTTCCGCAAGCGATTGATGAGTCAAAACAGGTGGCTATCGCCGCTTATTGCTGTCGTTCCTCACCCAGTCCAGCGCATAGATGCGCAACGCCGATGACAGGTTGGAGCTGCGATCACGGCTTTCGTCAATTTCGGCAATCAAGCCCGCAAGCGTCACGCCGCGGCTAGTCGCGATCGATGCAATGATTTCATAGAAGGGGTCTTCGAGCGAAAAGCTCGTACGGTGTCCGCGAATGGTGACCGAGCGTTTACGGACGCCGCTCACTTGCCGTCCGGATCGTCTTCTGTAGAGGAAGGTTTTGTTTCAAACCGATGGTCGTCAAGAAAGCGTGCTTTCTTGCGATTGGCTTCCCGGTCAAATTGCTTCTCGGCCTTGGTCCGTCCGAACAGGATCCTGTTGTCGGCTGCAGTCTTCTCAACAGCCTCTTTGGCCTTGCGCTTCTTGACCAGTCGAAGATTGACGATCTCGGCCAAGTTATTTCTTCTTGCGGAAAGAATCCAGCGACACCACGGACGCGGTGGCTTTGTCTCCGGTCCCCTCGGTATCTGATTTGTCGCCAGCCTTGACCGGCTTTTTCACCGTTTTCACCGGTGGCTTCGGCTTGGTGCTGGGCGTTGCAAGCTTGGGCTTGTCGCTCTGCTGGACGGGAGCAATGCTGGTTATGCCCTGATCATTGTCGCCAACTGTTTCTTCGACCTCGACATCAAATTCCAGTTCGAAATTCACTGACGGGTCGTAGAAGCCGCGAATCGCCGAGAAGGGGACGACCAAACGTTCGGGTACATCGCCAAAGGAGAGCCCGACTTCGAAAAGCACGTCGGTAACCTGCAGGTCCCAGAACTGATGTTGTAAAACGATCGTCATCTGTTCCGGATATTTTTCGTGCAGACGCGACGATATGCGAACACCTGCCGCACCGGTTAGAAAAGTGACAAAGAAATGATGGTTGCCGGGAAGACCCGCCTTGGCGACTTCGCCAAGCACCTTACGAATAACGCCGCGAAGCGCTTCCTGGGCAAGTATATCGTAGCGGATCATATCTTGTGGCATGCACTCTTATCCCATGGATTCACCCCTCCCTGTCAAGCGGAGATGGCTAACATCATTCAACCATTATGGCGCATGGCTAGCGGAATTGCGACCGCTTGTCTGCCGCACAAAAAAATTTTACGTTCGTCAGGAAAATTGACGAACGTAAAATACAATTTAAACGTCGTTTGCGGCGAATTTTAAGATGAAAATATCAATTTCAGCGGGTACTAGCTGACGACCGCAAGGGCAGGTGTTCGCGGCGCCGCCTCGCTAGCAGGCCCTGCATAGGCGCGGATGAAAGTCTGCACAGCGTTGCGCGCAGCACTTTCAAGTTGTTCATCGGTCGGCGTACCGCCGAACAGCGTGATCATTTGCAGATCGGCGTTGACCAGGGCAAGAAACTGGCGGGCAGCAAGGTCGAAATCGTCGATCCGCAGCACACCTTTGTGGCTGAGGCGTGCAAAAAGAGCGCCCAGAGCCGTGCCGATCTTGCCCGGGCCATGCTGGCGCCATGTTTCAAAGAGGTGCGGATAACGCTCGCCCTCGGACTGCACAAGCTTGCGCAGGAACTTGCCATCCTGATTGCACAGGCAATTTTTCGTGAGACGAACAGCAAAGGCTGTCAGATCGTCCTCAAGATGATCCGACTTGTCCGGAAAGGTTGATAATATCGAAAACAACATGGCGTTGGCGCGGTCCATGACATCCTCGACAACCGCGGTGAACAGAGTTTCCTTTTCGCGGTAGTGGTTGTATATGGTCTGGCGGGAAACGCAGGCCTCTACGGCAATTTCGTCGATACTCGCTCCTGAAAAACCTTCACGACAAAACACCTGGGCGGCGGCATCCAATATTGAAATGCGTTTTGCGCATTGACCGCGCTGGGTATGGCCCATTCCGGCTCTTGGTTCGTTGCGATTTTTCATGGACAGAAGATAATGCGTCTTGACGTTTTAGACAATAGTGTCTAGTTTGACATTTGTGTCCAAGTTTGTTGACACAGCATTTTTGCCCTGTTGATGCGCTGTCCTCCCAAGCTCGCGCACTCATATCGGCCCCCGAAAATCAGTTTGAACCCTCCTGAGAGCGAAGTGGCGCGAAGACAATCCGGTTTTTGCGCCGCGGTTTCTGAAAGATCACCATCATGACGAGCTCCTTCTTTCGTAGTGCCCTCATCCTTGGCCTTCTGACAGCCATCGGTCCCTTTGCGATCGACATGTATCTTCCCGCGATGCCTTCCATCGGACAGGATCTCGGCGCGGAAAACAATGCCGTGCAAATGAGCCTTCTGGCCTTCTTTATTCCATTTGCGGTTGCCCAGCTTTTCTATGGGCCCATCTCCGATATGTGGGGGCGCAAGGCACCGCTCTACATGGGCATCGGACTTTTCGCCGTTGCGAGCATCGGCTGTGCGCTGGCAAGCGATGTAGAGACTTTGATCGCATTCCGCTTCCTTCAAGGCATTGGCGGCGCCGCTGGCATGGTTATCCCCCGCGCTATCGTTCGCGATATGCATACGGGCGTACAGGCCGCGCGACTGATGTCGCTGCTGATGCTGGTTTTCAGTATCTCGCCAATCCTTGCTCCGCTGACAGGCAGTGCCGTCATCGTCCTTTTTGGCTGGCGCGGCGTATTCTGGGCGGTGATGATCGCCGCGTTTCTCGGTCTGATCCTGCTGTCGACGCAGTTGACAGAGACGCGGACCAAGGACGCCCGCGCGGAAAGCGGTTTCGGCAGCGCCATGGCAGCTTATCGCCTGCTGTTTAAGGACGGAAACTTCCTGACGCTCACGTTCATCGGTGGTCTTGGCCTGTCCAGCTTTCTGGTCTATCTGGCCAACTCACCCTTCGTGCTGATCAACCATTACGGATTGACGCCGACACAGTACAGTTTTGCCTTCTCGATCAACGCGGTGTCGTTCTTTGCTGTCTCGCAGCTGACGGGTTGGCTCGGGGCTCGCTACGGCCTCGTTCGCGTGATGCGCAATGCTGTGACAGGCTTTTCGCTGGCCATGGTCGCCATGGTCGTCGTCATGAGCCTTGGCTTCAATCAGCTGCCGGTCATGGCGACCTTCCTCTTCATCGGCTACGGCTTCCTCGGGCTTGTCCTTCCGACAACCGGTGTGCTTGCGCTTGAAGACCATGGAGAAATCGCCGGCACGGCATCGGCATTGATGGGGACGCTGCAGTTCGTTACCGCCGCTGTCGCCATGGGTATTGCCGGTGCGTTCTTTGACGGAACCGCCTTGCCGATGGCGGCAGGCATTGCCCTTTGCGCCGTCGGTGCATTGATCGTCACGCAGACAACAATCGCTCGCCGCCGCGTTGTCGAGGCGGAAGCCGCCGCAGAATAAGATTCCTGACCCTCCATCAGATGCAAAGAGAAAGGCCCGGAACGATGTCCCGGGCCTTTCTCATGTCGAATGTTTGATCGGGAGATCTGTCAGTCCTGCGCGAGCAGCTCTTCCAGCCGATCGAAGGCACTGTTCCAGCCCTCCCGGTGACCGTCGCAATCTTCAGGCGTATCGAATTCGCTCTGTTGGAATGTCATTAGTGTCTTGCCGTTCTGATCTTCGAAATTGATCTTGACGAGCGTCTCGAGGCCTGGCCTGCCGTTCTCCTGATCCCAGGCGAAGGTGAATTCCAGGCGCTTGCCCGGCACGATCTCGCGATAAACGCCGCCGTGCCACAGCTTCTCGCCGCTTGCTTTGCTATCGAGGCAAGCGCGCCATTTGCCGCCAACCCGCAGGTCCGATTCAACGTAGCTTGCCGGATAATCGCGCGGGCCGAGCCATTGCAACATGCGTTTTGGATCTGAGAAGGCATCGAAAACCAGCACGGGCGGCGCGCTGAAGATGCGCGTTATGGTCAGAACGCGACCGGCCGAGGCGTTCGTTTCAACGTTGGTCTGTGCCATCGTGATCTCCATTTGTCTGTACCTCCTGCAGATATTCTTCCAGCCGGTCGAAACTGGTTTCCCAGAAGCGCCGGTAATGTTCGAGCCAGTCCCTCACTTCCTTAAGCGGAGCCGCATCGAGACTGCACGGCCGCCATTGCGCCTCGCGGCCGCGAATGATCAAGCCAGCGCGTTCGAGCACCTTGAGATGCTTCGATACTGCTGGTCCGGACATGCGAAACGGTTCGGCTAGTTCCGTCACCGAGGTCGTGCCCAGCGCCAGACGCGCCAGGATCGCCCTGCGTGTCGGGTCTGCCAGTGCCGAGAAGATGTTATCGAGACGATCGGTTGTCATTTTAATGCTGAACCACTCGGTTATTTAACTATTTGGTTTTATATGCCGCAATGGGGCGCACGTCAAGCCTTTGCACGGGCCGAGCGGGAAGGGGCGAGGGAAGGGAATGAATGGAAGGGGGAGTAGTGAAGGCTTCTGTTGCCAGGTGCCTCCGAACCCCGCCTAGAAGTGCGAACCCCTAGGACTTGATTTGAAGCTATCGCACCGCATTAAGCGGCGAGACGTGCTTCCGCATAGTTGTCGTTTGCAACTACTAGGTTAGCCCGATAACGGTGGTACAATGCCGGGCAAAAGTTCGATCTTTACACTCTTGTCGATCCTATTTCGCCCCCGCCACAAAGCAGCGAAACCTGCTGCGTTCTGGTGGAGGCGCCGGGTACCGCCCCCGGGTCCAATAAGCTTATTACATCGTCCGTTTATCACCATAGCTGGCCGAAGCCAGCAGCTCTTATATAGGAGCTGTTTAGCCGAATTGAAAGAGTGGATTGACTTGGAACTGATGCTGGGGAATGTTTCGGGGGTGTCTAGAGAGCCATCGCCTCATGCATCTGCCAGTTTGTGCGGTGTCTTCATTGTCAGGGAGGTTGCAATGCCACGCATTGAGCCTAGCAATCAGGGGATTTTTCGATGAGTGACTATCTAAAGGATGTTCGTCATTACGATGCGGCTGCCGATGAGGCGACTGTCGCGAAAATCGTCAAACATCTCGGAATTGCTCTGCGCAACAGGGATTCTTCGCTGGTTTCCTGCACAGATCCGGACGAATTGAAGCGTGTTCGCACCAATTGGGTCGAAAAGAAGCTCGGCCTCACAGATACCGCCAAGGCCGATGCCGCCATCGAATCCGTGTGCGCGGCCATGAAGGCGGACAGTTCGAAGAGCCGCGTCACCTTTTATTACCTGACCGCCAAGGCTCTCGGCGCTCTCGGCAAGCTCTGATCATTTTAGGCCAGCCAATCCGAATCGTCCCCGGCGAATCACCGGGGATTTTTCATTGGGTGCATGAATTTCATCAGCGCAGCCCTGTGGATCACGCACAAGTTTAAGTGTTTCGTCAGGCGAATCTGCTAAAAGAAATCATGCGCACTTATCTCGATCTTCTTCAGCATGTGCTCGATACGGGCGCCGATCGCGGCGACCGCACCGGTACCGGTACGCGGTCCGTTTTCGGCTATCAGATGCGTTTCGATCTGGCCGCCGGTTTTCCGATGCTGACGACGAAAAAGCTGCATCTGAAATCCATCATTTATGAACTTCTGTGGTTTCTGAAGGGCGACACGAACGTCGCTTATCTCAAGGAAAACGGCGTCACGATCTGGGACGAGTGGGCCGACGAGAATGGGGACCTCGGCCCCGTCTATGGTGCCCAATGGCGCTCGTGGCCGGCTCCGGATGGCCGGCACATCGACCAGATTGCGAATCTTTTGAATCAGATACGCAAGAATCCTCATTCAAGACGTTTGATCGTCTCGGCATGGAATCCGGCCTTGGTCGATGAGATGGCGCTGCCGCCCTGCCATTGCCTGTTCCAGTTCTACGTGGCCGATGGCAAGCTCTCGTGCCAGCTCTACCAGCGCTCGGCGGACATTTTCCTCGGCGTACCCTTCAACATCGCCTCTTACGCGCTGCTGACGATGATGGTGGCGCAAGTCACCGGGTTGAAGCCCGGCGATTTCGTTCACACGCTCGGCGATGCCCATCTCTATGCCAATCATTTCGAACAGGCGAAGCAGCAATTGATGCGCAAGCCCGGTCCATTGCCGACGATGCAGATCAATCCGGACGTTACCGATCTCTTTGCCTTCAAATATGACGATTTCCATCTGATAGATTATGTCGCCGAGCCGAGCATCAGGGCGCCGATCGCGGTGTAGACGCCGCGTTCAGGTTTGCGGGCGAAATGTTTGTTTGAAACGGATGGATGCCACATGATCAGTTTTGTTGTTGCGATTGCCGAAAATGGCGTGATCGGCCGCGAGAATGGCTTGCCGTGGCGGTTGTCCTCGGATCTGAAGCGTTTCAAGGCAACGACCATGGGCAAACCCATCATCATGGGGCGCAAGACATGGGATTCGCTTGGGCGGCCCTTGCCGGGCCGTACAAACATCGTCATCACGCGCGATCCGGCCTTTTCCGTTGAAGGTGTCATTGCCGCCCGGTCTATCGATCAGGCACTGATGATTGCGGGAAGCCATGCAGGTGCCGACAAGGTCAACGAGATTTGCATTATCGGCGGCGGCGATATTTTTCGGCAGTCGTTGAATCGCGCCGACAGGCTGTATGTCACCTGGGTTCTCGCCGAAGTCGAAGGCGATGTCGTTTTCCCTCCCATCGATCCGAAGGTATGGACCGAGGTTTCCAGCGAGGATTTCCCGGCGGGTGAAAAAGACAATTATGCAACACGGTTTGCCATCTACGAACGCGGTTAATTTTGGCGTCTGTCGATATTCACGCCAAAGCGAGGCGAAAACGGCAGCTTTCGAGCAACGGAGCGCAGCGTACATTTGGTACGTGAGCACCGGAAGCGCAGAAAAACGCCGTTTGCAGACCGCTATGACGTGAATAAGCGTCGCCACGCGTTGAAAGCGCGCCTCGCCATCCCTATAAACGGGAAGTTGGATTAGCGGGAGGAAGCCACGGGGTGGCGCTTTCGTTCAAATTAAGAGGTAGGAATGCCCTGGAGTAATCAGAACGGCGGCGGCGGCCCATGGGGTGGCGGCGGTAATAATAGTGGCGGCGGTGGCCCTTGGGGTCAAAAGCCGCAAGGTGGCGGAGGCAAAACCCCTCCCGATCTCGAAGATATATTCCGCCGTGGTCAGGATCGTTTGCGTCAGGCGCTTCCGGGTGGTTCGGGCGGCAGTCCGGCGATCTGGGGCCTGGCCGCACTTGCGCTGGTGGCTTTCTGGCTTTTCCAGTCGATATACACAGTCCAGCCGGACGAACGCGCTGTGGAGCTGCGTTTCGGCAAGCCCAAGCCTGATATCGCCGAGCCGGGCCTGCATTTCCATTTGTGGCCAATCGAATCCTACGAAAAGGTCGAGATCGTCGAAAAGCAGAAGAACATTGGCGGGCAGGGCGCTCGCGGCGCCAAAGAAGGCCTGATGCTCTCCGGCGATCAGAACATCGTCGATGTTCAGTTCTCCGTACTGTATCGCGTTTCCGATCCCGTCGCCTATCTGTTCCATGTCGAAAATCCGGAAAACCTCGTGCAGCAGGTTTCGGAAAGCGCCATGCGCGAGATCGTCGGCCGCAGTCCGGCACAGGATATCTTCCGCGATAACCGCGCTGGCATCGCCAATGACGTGCGCGCCATTATCCAGAAGACGCTCGACGATTATGGCGCGGGCATTGCGATCAATGCCCTGTCGATCGAAGATGCGGCGCCGCCGCGCGAAGTGGCCGACGCGTTCGATGAAGTTCAGCGTGCCGAACAGGACGAAGACCGTTTCGTCGAGGAATCGAACCAGTATTCCAACCAGAAGCTGGGTCAGGCCCGCGGTGAAGGCGCGCAGATCCGTGAAGATGCGGCTGCCTATAAAAACCGTATCGTCCAGGAAGCAGAAGGTGAGGCGCAGCGCTTTACCTCTGTCTATGACCAGTATGTCAAGGCGCCGGAAGTCACTCGCAAGCGTCTCTTCCTTGAAACGATGGAGCGTGTACTGAAGGATTCGAACAAGGTGATCGTCGATCAAAGCGGACAAGGCGTCATACCTTATCTGCCGCTGCCGGGTTTGACCGCCAAGCCTGCCCCCGCCACCACCACAGAGGGGACAAAGCCATGAACCAGAATCGTGTTCCGCTTCTCGTTGGCCTTATCGCGTTCATCGCACTGTTGGCCTATTCGTCGCTTTTCGTCGTCAGGGCCGGCCAGCAGGCCATTGTCCTGAGGTTTGGTCAGATCGTCGATGTGAAGGCCGATCCCGGCATTTACTTCAAGTGGCCTTTCGGCTTCCTTGAGGCCGACAATGTCCAGATGATCGAAGATCGTCTCCTGAGCTTCGAACTCGACAATATCCGTGTTCAGGTTTCGGGCGGCAAGTTCTACGAGGTCGATGCTTTCCTCGTCTACCAGATCACCGATCCGCGCAAGTTCCGTCAGACCGTATCGGGCGACGTCACATTGGCCGAAGCCCGGTTGCGTACGCGTCTCGATGCGGCGTTGCGTGGTGTCTATGGTTTGCGTGGCTTTGAGGCTGCCCTGTCGGACGAGCGCGCCGGCATGATGAACGAAGTGCGCCAGCAACTGCGCCCCGATGCGGAATCGCTCGGCCTGCAGATCACTGACGTGCGTATTCGCCGGACGGACCTGACGCAGGAAGTGTCGCAGCAGACGTTCGACCGCATGAAGGCAGAACGTCTGGCGGAAGCCGAGCGCCTGCGTGCCCGCGGCCGTGAAGCAGCACAGCGCATCAAGGCCATCGCCGATCGCCAGGTTGTCGAAATCATCGCGGAAGCCCGCAAGGAATCGGAAATTGCCAGAGGTCAGGGTGAAGGCGAGCGCAGCCGTATCTTCGCCGACGTCTTCTCCAAGGATCCGGATTTCTTTGCGTTCTATCGCTCGATGACGGCCTATGGCACGGCGCTGGATAATACGGGAACGACGATGGTGCTTTCACCGAATTCCGAGTTCTTCCGGTATTTCCAGGATTCGAATGGTGGTCTGCCTCCGGTCAGCGGTGCTACACCGCCTGCCGCCGGTGCTACGCCGCCTGCTCCACCCGCTCCCGCCCCTCAATAGGGGCGGGTTCATATCATGATCGATTTCATTGATGCCGTAGGGCTGTTCCTCGTATTCGAGGGGCTTCTCTACGGCCTTTTCCCGCTCGTTGCCAAACGTGTTGCCCGCGATGTCAGCGAACAGCCGGATGGCTTCCTGCGCATCGCCGGCGTCGCCTCCGTAGCCATCGGTGTGGGGGTGGTGTGGCTCGCACGGGGGTAGCGCGGGCCTGCCAAGTCTAGCTTAAACCCTTGATGCAGCGTTATCTCTCCCCTTGTGGGAGAGAAAGCGATTTCAGCATCTTGAGCCCTTTGCTCAAGTGCTAGAAATCGCAAGAGAGGGGATTTTAGATGCTCAGCACATCCCCTCTGTTGGATTTTCCAAGGATTTAGCAAAGGCTAAATCCAGGAAAATCCTTTCTCCCCCACAAGGGGATAACCCGCCAACCTTATTTGCGGCAAAATGTCGGAGACGTGACGGCGGGGCTCGAACCCGCAACCTATCCGCCCTCGGATGTGATTCCATCCAAGTAGAAAACGAATTGCTCTTCCGATTGAGCTACGTCACGTCCACGATGCGAACGGCATCGATGAGTAACCAAATACCCTGTTCAAATGGACCAGAGTTGACGCGAATCTTCCAAATTCGATTCATTGGCGTCAACTTGGTGTCCGTGGGGCTCTCTGGCGATTGCCGAGATTTATGGCCAACTGAAGCAATCTTGCTTCGTGATCCTCGTGCTCGCGCATTTTTCCATCCCAATCTATCTTCATCTGAGATGCCCACATTATGAATGGACCGTGCGCTTTGTCATTTCGTTCTGCTTTTTCGATTGCCTCAGCGAGTAGGCATCCCGCGAGAATCCTTGATTCAACAGACATTGAAGAATCATTAATGCTAACTTTTAGATCCTCGATTTCGGACTGGACCTTCAACGCAGCCTTCTTCACGTCATAGAAGTTGTCTTCATCCCTCTCACGTTCTCGAGCTGGACCGTATTCTATTTCGTGCTCATCGACTTCAGCACGCTCTTGGCTTCGTGCATATCGGTTGATGGCCCCCGCCAAACTCTCGTCGGCTATGCCTGTGGCAATCTCGAAAATTACGCTACACATTGCGGAAAAATCCGAACCGGGCGTCGTGACAAGCTGCGGACCTCCCCAACCGAGCGATAAGGAATACGCACAGTCCACAATATGCGTCTTGGCTTGATTGTCCCGCGGCCTGATAAAATCGGATTCATGATGAGCGCGATAAAGATTGAAACTCAAGAAATGCGAGAGAAATTTCAAATCATTCTGAAGCTGCCAGAAGGGCCGGACTTCGGTTTCATCACCATGCAGATGCTTTTTATATGCCTTGTAGATACTTTCGAAATCATAGGAATAAGGCGAATCTGGATCGTCCAAAAGTTTATTCACTTCGACAATCTTTGAATGAAGCTTATCGATTTTAGCTATTGTTTTCTTTCTGTTTGCTGTCCTTCGACCGCTTTCAAGTATCACCGCGTAGTCAGACGCGCAGTCGGAGACCATATTCAGCACGTTGAGAGCGTGCTTCTTTTCGTCCAACCTCAGGTAACGAAGAACAGCGGGAAATAGGGCGCACAGTCTTTTGACTAACGCCTTTTGACGAGACACTTCTTGCTTTGCGTCATCGTCGGAAATGTCCGCTTTGATGAATAGCCTGAGCCAGCCGCGGTTTAAATAATCGCCCGCACCGGGTACCAGCGAATTTGCAAATGCTATCTCGTCTTGGTCTTTGTGCTCGACGTCATGAAGGAGGTTTAGCATGGCCCCAACGGAGACGGGGCCATCAGCAAACAATTCGTCCAAGTCCCGCTTGGTTGCTCGAACTCGCATACACTCCTCCAATGGCATCCACCTGATCATGCCTCAACAGGGTTGATTGATCAGACAACGAATATACGCGTAGTAAGGCAAATCCAGCGCCAGTCTTAACGCGATCAGTATAAGCACACACACATCTCGGTGCGTGGTTCGACAAGCTCACCATGAGGGAAGTTGGCGGATGGCAAATGAAAACAGCCAACGTGTGTGCTCTTGGCTCCCTGCAAATCTCCTGCCTCCCTCATGGTGAGCTTGTCGAACCAAGCACTCGAGTTCCGTCAATTCATCAACTCTTGAATTGACTGATCTGAAATAAATGCTGCAATAGCCGCTCGGTCATATTTATGTCGCCTCTCGCCGTTCTGTTGTATCATTCTGTTTCCGATAAGGGCCCGAACGTATGTTTTTCAAGACTGGTCGCCTCGTTCTCCGTTCCGCAACCGCGGCTACCGCGCTGATTGCGCTGACCGCGACAAGCCTCAACCCGGCATTTGTCGGTGTCGCGCGGGCGCAGGT
Source organism: Phyllobacterium chamaecytisi (assembly GCF_020164455.1). GTDB lineage: Bacteria > Pseudomonadota > Alphaproteobacteria > Rhizobiales > Rhizobiaceae > Phyllobacterium > Phyllobacterium chamaecytisi. The sequence goes on along the minus strand of NZ_JAIQWW010000007.1, from coordinate 158,973 downwards.
GCAAGCTCCGGTTGTGCCGAACAGTCAACAGCCGCGAGCACAGGGGCCGGCCTCCGTTGCCGACCTTGCGGCGGGCTTGCTCGATGCCGTGGTCAATATCTCGACCTCGCAGACCGTCAAGGGACAGGATGGGGAATCGGGCCCGGTGCCAATGCCGAAGGTGCCTGATGGCTCGCCCTTCCAGGAATTCTTCGACGAATATTTCGGCAAGCAGAATCCTGGTGAGAGCAATCCTTCGCACAAGGTCCAGTCGCTCGGTTCGGGTTTCGTGGTCGATGCGGCCGAGGGCATCGTCGTCACGAACAATCACGTGATTGCCGATGCCGACGAGATCGAAGTCAATTTCAATGACGGTTCCAAGCTAAAGGCGACGCTTGTTGGCAAGGATACCAAGACCGATCTTGCCGTGCTAAAGGTCGATCCGAAAAAGCACAAGCTGGTTGCGGTCAAGTTCGGCGATTCATCGAAGACGCGTATCGGCGATTGGGTGATGGCCATCGGCAATCCCTTTGGCCTCGGTGGCACCGTGACCGTCGGTATCGTCTCTGCGCGCAACCGTGATATCAATTCCGGTCCCTACGATAATTTCATCCAGACCGACGCTGCGATCAACCGCGGTAATTCCGGCGGACCGCTGTTCGATATGTATGGACAGGTCATCGGTATCAATACCGCCATCATTTCGCCGACCGGCGGATCGATCGGTATCGGTTTTGCCATTCCGGCCGAGCTTGCGTCCGGCGTCATCGCGCAGCTGCGCCAGTTTGGCGAGGCGCGTCGCGGCTGGCTTGGCGTGCGCATCCAGCCTGTGACTGACGATATCGCCGAAAGCCTCGGCATGACATCCAGCAAGGGCGCGCTGGTCGCCGGGATCATCGAAGGCGGCCCGGTCGCCAATGGTGCGATACTGCCCGGCGATGTGATCACGCGTTTCGATGGCAGGGATGTCAACAACGTCAAGGATCTTCCACGTGTTGTGGCGGAGAGCCCTATCGGCAAGGAAGTCGATGTCGTCGTTGTCCGCAAGGGCAAGGAGCAGACTGTCAAGGTTACGCTCGGCCGCCTGGAAGACAGTGATCAGGCGGATGCCAAGAAGGACGACCAGACGACTGGCGAGGACGGCGCCGCCCAGAACGTGGACGTGCTCGGCATGAGCCTTGGAAAACTCGACGATGCCACGCGCAAGACGTTCGGCATCGCCAAGGAGGTCGAGGGCGTGCTCGTGACTGAAGTGCAGAACGGCTCGATTGCCGCCAACAAGCGCATCGCCGCGGGCGATGTCATCGTCGACATTGCACAGGAGACCGTCTCGACGCCTGAGGATGTGGCGGCGCGGATCGAAAAACTTCGCGACGAGGGCCGCAAGAATGCGCTGCTGATGCTGGCGTCGAAAACCGGCGAGCTGCGGTTTGTGACGCTTCAAATGGACTGATTTGAACGGCTGGATTCAACCGCGGCATTTTTCTCTCAGAGATTCAGGATCGCATGCAAGTCTGCGCAAGAATGACCCAATCCTGCACAAGAACTGGCGAATCTGACGCAAGAAGTGTCGATTCTGGCGCAAGGTTTTCAACCACAGCGCGAAAAATGGTTGTGGGGACGCGAGTTCAGGACACAAAATCGGTTTTTCGATAGCCCTGGATATAGAGAAGTGCGGTCAGATCACCATGGTCGATCCGCACCTTTGCCTGTTCCGCAACGATCGGTTTGGCGTGGAGCGCTACGCCAGTGCCTGCCAGCTGCAGCATGCCGAGGTCGTTGGCGCCGTCTCCGACCGCGATCGCATCTTGCGGTGAAAGGCCAAAACGCTGGCAGATGGAGGTGAGCGCCGCGACCTTGGCCTCACGGCCGAGGATCGGTTCCTTGACCTCTCCCGTCAAGATTTTTCCGTTATCTATCAATGTGTTGGCGCTGTTCTCATTGAAACCGATCATCTCGGCGATACGCTGGGTGAACACGGTAAACCCGCCTGAAACAAGCGAAGTATAAGCCCCGTGTTTCTTCATTGTGCGGACCAGTTCCGGCCCACCCGGCATGAGCGTGATGCGGCCGGCGATCACCTTGTCGATCACTGTATAGGGCAGTCCTTTCAGCAGCGCGACGCGTTCACGCAGCGCAGGTTCGAACGCGATTTCGCCATTCATCGCCCGCGCAGTGATCGCCGCAACTTTTTCGCGGAGGCCAGCTTCTTCGGCCAGTTCATCGATACATTCTTGCTGGATCATGGTCGAATCCATGTCGGCAATCAAAATCTTCTTGCGCCTAGTATCTTGATTTTGCACGATAATATCGATCGGAGCGCCGTCGATAGCCCGTACCAGTTCAAGATGCGCTGAAGCAGCATCGGTACCGTCCCTCAAAGCAAGATCGCAGGCAATCCCGTCGGCCAGCCAATAAAGACCTGTTGCATTGACCGCCGCCGAGGCTTTAATCCCGAGCGATGGTACAAGGTCCGATGTGGCGGGATTGGCGATGAGCGTGGCCATCAAGGGCATAGGGCAATTTCCGATTGGGCGTTAGCGTGGCGAAAAGACAGATAATCCTGATAGCTGGACCGACGGCAAGCGGCAAGTCGGCGCTTGCGCTTCGTTTGGCGGACGAAACAGGCGGTGTGATCGTCAATACCGATTCAATGCAGGTCTATGATGTCCTCAATCTCCTGACCGCGCGGCCAGGTCCGGACGATCTCAAAGCCGCGCCCCACTATCTCTACGGGCATGTTTCGCCGAGCATCGCCTACTCGACCGGACGCTGGCTCTCGGATGCCGAAGAAGTTCTGAATAGGCCAGAACTAGCTGAAAAGACTATGATTTTTGCTGGTGGTACCGGGCTGTATTTTCGTGCACTTCTCGGAGGGCTATCGGCAATGCCTGATATTCCGGCGGATATCCGGGCGCATTGGCGTCAGCAGGATGCGGAGCTCGGCTCAGGGGAATTGTACGCGATTCTTGACGAGAAAGACCCGTTGGCGGCGTCTACCTTACGTCCGACCGATAGCCAGCGGATTGTAAGAGCGCTCGAAGTCATCGATACGTCGGGTCGGTCCATCGTCGAATGGCAGAAGGCAACCGGCAGATCGCTGATTGACTCTGGAGCTGCGCGCAAGATTGTTATCGAGCCCGATAGGAAATGGCTTGGCGACCGCATAGCATCGCGCTTTGAAACGATGATGGAAACTGGAGCCCTCGACGAGGTCAAAGCATTGTTATCATTGGGACTTTCGAGTGAACTCCCTGCCATGAGAGCGATCGGCGTGCGCGAAATTGCCGAGGTCCTTGCCGATCGGCTGGGTCCAGAGGAGGCCGCAGAACTAGCGACGATTGCCACCCGTCAATATGCGAAGCGCCAGATGACATGGTTCCGCAACCAGCTCGGCGACGATTGGGAAAGGTTGCCTTATCCGTGACTCAGGTCTTGTCGTTGCGGAACGTACGGATCAGGTCGCTGGCACGGAATCGGTCGGTCCCTTCCGGTTGCGACTTGGGCGGTTCCTCTTTGCGGATTGCCGCATCGATATTGCGCCACTGGGTTCTTACGGGCTCCTGAGCCAAGGGAACCGTATGCCTCTGGCTCGCAACAGGATTGCCAATACTCTCGACGATATCGAATGCGTCGTCCTGACTGCTCGTGCTTTCTGCTGCGTTGAGCTGACGCATTCGCATCAAGATCGTATCGAGAGAGAGGTAAGAATCGCCGAGCCGTACGGATTGCTGGCTTTTGGTCATATGTGCGGCCGGCAATTGGTCAGGCGCAATTGTCTCGAACATCATGCGCATCGGCGTCGGAACGGCCTCACCAAACGCGATCGCTTCTCGATTGGCAATCGATGACAGAAATCCAATCGTGCTTTGCGATGCGCCGGTAATGGCGCCGCGAATGATCTCCTGATCACGCTCATTTCCAAGGCGCATGGCAAACACGGTGCTGCATTGGGAAAGAATGGTTGCATCAAGCTCGCCGGGACGCTGCGTGATGACCGCGAGATAGACGCCATATTTGCGGCCCTCCTTGGCAATACGGGCAATTGCCTGACGCGTCGGCCAGAAACCCGCATTGGCATCCGCGGGAATGTAACGATGCGCTTCCTCGCAGACAACGAGCGTCTGTGCGCGGCCGTCGCTCGACACCGCGAGGTCGAAAGCCATGCGGCAGAGTACCGAGGCAACGGAATTCACCACTTCCGATGGCAATCCAGCCAATTGAAAGACGCAAATTGGACGATCGTTCTTGGGTATGCGGAAAATGTGGCCAATCGTCTGGCGCATCGTGTCCATCGTCGTCGGGGCCGAAAACATGAAGCGGTAGCGGGGGTCGGTAACCAGCGCTTGCAAACGCTGCCGAAGCGCCTTCATGATCGGCCGATCCGTCTTGCCTTCCAGCTGGCCAATACGCTCATCGATCAGCTTGATGAGATCAGTGATGCGATATGGCGTAGGCGTATCGGCGGTCATCGATGAATAATCGCGGTCTTTTTTGAGGAGCGAAGCGGCGGTCGTCGCTTCGGAACTGGCAAAGCGCTCCCGCGCAATCGGAATCAGATCGCGCAAGGCATCAACTTCGGCTGGCACCGTCGGCCTCCCGCGGAAGACAGCTTCTGCAAACTCTTCCAGCCTGAACAGCCAATAGGGCAACTCCAAGGTGTTGTAATCGATTGAGATTGCATGATCAGGAAAAGCGCTTGCAAATTCGTTGTGGGGATCGAGGATCAGGACGCGTAAATCGGGTCGCTGCGCGATGATTTTACGCAAAAGCAGGGAAACAGCGCTCGATTTACCCACGCCGGTACTGCCGAGAACGGCAAAGTGTCGCGAAACCAGACTATCGATCGAGATCAATGCCGGGATCGATGCATTTTGCGACAGATGCCCGACCGATACGGTGTTCTTCAGGCTTGCCGTGTAGATAATTGCCAGATCTGTCGCGCGAATCCGATGTGCTACGGCGCCCATGTGCGGATAATTCGCAATGCCGGATGAAAAGGTCAACGAGCCATCATCATGCTCATTAACCTGTCCGATAAGTTCGACATGGATGCGAATGCTCTGGTCGGCTTCGACGACCCATTGCGCTTCATGGGTGTTGACTTCATAGACGAGCCCAACCACGCGGTTGTTTCCGACTTGAATGGAAATCAACTGGCCGACTGTCCAGTAGTCATCCGATGCTGCGATGGACGGCCCGGTCAACGCGTAAATGACGGCTTTTTCGCCGTTGCATTCGATGACGTGCCCATCGGTTCGATTGCGAACGAAGGGTCTGGGTTGTTCAGCCGGCAAGGCTTCAGCGTTCATCGTTGGTGACCATTCCGTGAACTGATAGCAGTGTGTTGACAAGACTTGTCGGGTCACCCTAATTCGAAGGCATTGAGATTATCTTAGCGTGATTATGACAATTGTTTCGACCGGTTTCAGGCTCAGTGCTGGTCATTCGATTTGATTTGCATTTTTGCCGTTGACGTATGGAATTTGCTTAACTATCGTCCGCGACCATGAAAACAGTTCTTATCGTCGTGGGATCGCGCATGGGCAGGGTGTAGTAAGCACCCGGCGAAAGCTCCCATGCGCGATACACAGGCTCCTTCGGGGGCCTTTTTTATTTCCAACATTTCAGTTAGAGCAAACACCTTCTGAAGGGCCAAGGGCCGCAGAATAGACGGGAAGAGACCGATGAAAGCAGACAAGCAGGATAGTGACAGCCGACCATCGCAACGACGTGAAATGACTGGTGCCGAGATGGTCGTCCAGGCGCTCATTGATCAAGGGGTAACCGATATTTTCGGATATCCGGGTGGCGCAGTGCTTCCGATTTACGATGAACTCTTCCAACAGGACAAGATCAACCACATTCTGGTCCGGCACGAACAGGGTGCGGGTCATGCCGCGGAAGGCTATGCCCGCTCCACCGGCAAAGTTGGCGTTATGCTGGTCACATCAGGGCCCGGTGCAACCAATGCTGTTACGCCGCTGCAGGATGCGCTGATGGATTCCATTCCGTTGGTTTGCATCAGTGGACAGGTCCCGACGAGCCTGATCGGTTCGGATGCCTTCCAGGAGTGCGACACCGTCGGTATCACGCGCCCTTGTACCAAGCACAATTGGCTGGTGAAGGATGTCAACGATCTGGCGCGTGTTCTGCACGAGGCCTTCCACGTTGCCAAAACAGGGCGTCCCGGTCCCGTCCTTGTTGACGTTCCGAAGGATGTTCAGTTTGCAACCGGTATGTATACACCGCCGGAAGTCTCGCCGCGCACCAGCTATCATCCCAAGATCCAGGGTGATATCGAGGCGATCAAGCAGGCTGTTGCTCTGATGCTGACGGCAAAGCGCCCTGTGATCTACTCGGGCGGCGGTGTTATCAACTCCGGCAACGAAGCAAGTAAATTGCTGCGGGAACTCGTCGAGCTCACCAATTTCCCGATTACCTCGACATTGATGGGGCTTGGCGCTTATCCGGCATCCGGCAAGAATTGGCTTGGTATGCTGGGCATGCACGGAACCTACGAAGCCAATATGACGATGCATGATTGCGATGTCATGTTGAACATCGGTGCGCGCTTCGATGACCGTATTACCGGCCGCATCAGCGGTTTCTCGCCAAATTCCAAAAAGATTCACATCGATATTGATCCGTCTTCGATCAACAAGGCGGTTCGGGTTGATGTTCCGGTCATTGGTGATGTTGCCCATGTGCTCGAAGATATGATTCGCCTGCTGCGCGCGTCGTCGACAAAGCCTGACGAAAAGGCGATCGATCAATGGTGGTCGCAGATCGACAGGTGGCGCTCACGGAAATCTCTGTCCTATACGCGCAACAAGGACGTGATCATGCCGCAATATGCGCTGGAGCGGCTGTATGCACTTACCAAGGATCGCGACACCTATATCACGACCGAAGTAGGCCAGCACCAAATGTGGGCGGCGCAGTTCTATCATTTCGAAAAGCCCAATCGCTGGATGACATCAGGCGGTCTCGGAACGATGGGCTATGGCCTACCGGCAGCGCTGGGTGTGCAGATTGCGCATCCTGACTCGCTGGTTATCGACATCGCCGGGGACGCTTCGGTGCAGATGACTATGCAGGAGATGAGTGCTGCTGTTCAGTATGAAGCACCGATCAAGATCTTTATCCTAAACAACCAATACATGGGAATGGTCCGCCAGTGGCAGCAACTGCTGCATGGCAATCGACTGTCACATTCCTATACGGAAGCCTTGCCCGATTTTGTCAAACTGGCAGAAGCCTATGGCGGTCACGGTATTCGCTGCGAAAAGCCTGGCGATCTCGACGATGCCATTCAGGAAATGATCGACGTCAAAAAGCCGGTACTTTTCGATTGCCGCGTGGCTAATCTCGCGAACTGCTTCCCGATGATCCCTTCCGGCAAGGCTCACAATGAGATGCTTTTGCCGGATGAGGCCACGGATGATGCAGTCGCCAACGCCATTGATGCCAAGGGCAGACAGCTCGTTTAAGAAAACCGGAGAAAATAACAAATGAACGCTCAAAACCTAGCCTCCGGTTCGGCATATTTCATTGCCAAGGAGACTGAACTACCAGTCACGACAGTTCTATCGGTCCTGGTCGATAACGAGCCGGGCGTCCTTGCACGCGTGATTGGCCTATTCTCCGGACGGGGCTATAACATTGAAAGCCTTACGGTTTCCGAGACAGAGCACGAGCAGCATCTATCGCGCATCACAATCGTGACGCGCGGCACACCGCATATTCTGGACCAGATCCGCCACCAGCTGGAACGCATTGTTCCGGTGCATCGTGTGGTGGATTTGTCTGTGCGTGCAGATGAACTTGGCCAGAGCGGGCCAATCCAGCGCGAATTGGCGCTGGTCAAAGTCGCAGGTCTTGGCGAGCACCGCAATGAAGCATTGCGTCTGGCCGATGCGTTCCATGCCAAGGTGACGGACGCAACGACGGAGCATTTCATCTTCGAGATCACTGGCAAAGGTTCGAAGATCGATCAGTTTATCGCGATCATGAAGCCGCTTGGCCTCGTCGAGATTTGCCGGACAGGGGTTGCCGCCATGAACCGCGGTCCCATGGGAATGTAGCCAGGCTTTAGTACTCTTGTCAGGGGCTTAATTGTATCCCTGACAAGTCCCGCCTTGAGCAAGATATCGCCAGGCCCTATGTGTGCCTCTTTTTACCGGGGTGCTGGGTATCAAAATGACACTCGAGATTTTTCTGACCCTATTGGTGTTCGCTTTCGTCACGTCGATAACGCCGGGACCAAATAATTTCATGCTGCTGACGTCCGGCGTCAATTTCGGCTTCAAACGCACGATTCCCCACATGTTCGGTATTGGCTCGGGTTTCTTTACTCTGCTTATTGGAGTGGGTTTGGGACTTGGCGCTTTGCTGCAGACCTTTCCGCTTCTTTATACGGCCCTGAAATTTGCCGGCGGTGCCTATCTGATCTATCTCGCCTATAAGATCGCCATGTCGCGCTCCCTGAATCCAGTTGATGGCAAGGCGCGGCCGATGACGTTCCTGGAAGCTGCCGCATTCCAGTGGATCAACCCGAAAGCGTGGGTGATGGCTGTGACCGCCATGGCAACCTATACGTCGCCGCAAGCTTATTTTACGACGGTTTTAATCGTGGGGATCGCGTTTGCGATCGTGAACATCCCATCCGTTTCGAGCTGGGCAGCCTTCGGGCAAATCATGCGCGGTTGGCTTGCTGATTCAGCGCGACTTAAATGGTTCAACATCACAATGGCGGTTCTGCTCGTGGCCACCTTGTGGCCAATGTTGAAGTAAGCTTGCGCTGACCGCTGTTGGCGCATAGGATTTTCTCCATGCCACACGACCATGACGACCACCATCACGATAATGAGCTTGATCTTATGGCTGCACGCGTGCGCGCCTTGGAAACGATTTTGACGGAGAAGGGCCTGATCGACCCGCAGGCGATTGATGTGATCGTCGATACGTACGAAACGAAGGTTGGTCCACGCAACGGAGCGAAGGTTGTCGCAAAAGCCTGGTCGGATCCAGAATATGCCGGTTGGCTGAAGCGCGACGCAACAGCAGCAATTGAATCCCTGAGTTATACCGGGCGGCAGGGCGAGCATATGCAGGCAGTATTTAATACGCCGGACACGCACAATCTCGTCGTGTGCACGCTGTGCTCATGCTACCCGTGGTCGGTGCTGGGCTTGCCTCCCGTCTGGTATAAATCACCACCTTATAGGTCCAAAGCTGTTATTGATCCGCGTGGTGTATTGGTCGAGTTTGATTTGGTCCTTCCCGAAACCACCAGGATTCGCGTCTGGGATTCGACTGCCGAACTGCGCTATCTGGTTGTACCAATGCGCCCCGAAGGTAGCGAAGGCCTGAGTGAAGAGCAGCTTGCCGATCTCGTCACACGCGACTCCATGATCGGGACGGGGCTGGCACGCGCACCGGAGACAGCATGAACGGGCCTCAGGATCTTGGTGGACAGATGGGTTTTGGCCCTGTTGCGCCCGAAAAAAATGAGCCGTTGTTTCATGCCGATTGGGAAAAACGGGCAATGGGCATGACAATCGCCGCAGGCGCGATGGGGCATTGGAATATCGACGAGAGCCGTCATGCGCGAGAGAGCCTGCATCCGGCGGATTATTACGCCTCCACCTACTATGAAATATGGGCCAAGGCGCTGGAGGTCCTGCTCAAGCGCCATGGATTTGTCCACCCACTGGAACTCGATGAAGGCCGCTCATTTGGCAAAGGAACTCAGCCAAAACGTGTTTTGAAAGCGGAAAATGTCGCTGCTGCCCTCGCGAAAGGCGGTCCTTGCGATCGCCCTGTGGCAGGTGAGCCACGCTTCCAGCCAGGCGATCGCATCCGTACCCATAATTTCAATCCGGAAACGCATACGCGACTGCCGCGCTATGCGCGCGGCAAGTTGGGGGTAATCGAAGCTGTCCGTGGTGGCTTTGTCTTTCCGGATTCCAATGCTCACGGCAAGGGTGAGAACCCCCAATATGTTTATACGGCGGTCTTTACTGCGCCTGAGATATGGGGCGATGGAGCCGATCCTACGTTGACCGTCAGTATTGATGCCTGGGAGAGTTATCTTGAGTCTGCGTGAGCTGATCACTCACTCGCGCGGACTACCCGCGAGCGGTGACGGTCCGGTATTTGCCGAACCTTGGCAGGCGGAAGCCTTTGCAATGGCGGTTGCCCTCCACGACCGCGGGTTGTTCACCTGGGAGGAGTGGGCGGCCACGCTTTCCGGCAAACTGAAACACCCTGGCGCGCTGGATGATGCTAGTGACTACTATAGTTGCTGGCTTGAGGCGCTGGAATCGCTGATCGCCTCCAAGAATGTTGCGGATAGCCATGATATCGATCAATTGGCCGCCGCTTGGCAACGCGCTGCTCATGCGACACCGCATGGCCAACCCATCCGCCTCGAAAATGATCCGGACCGATCCTGAGATGAATATACGCTCACTCGCTACACTGCTGGTCTCCACTTTCATGTTGTTTACCAGCCATGCCTCGGCACAAGACACTTCGTGGTCGACGCCGAACGAAGACGATCTACGCAGAGTCATCACCGGAGCGACTCTTACGGGCGAAGTCAAAGCTGAGCCGCCGTTCAACTTCACTGAATTCCTCGGCCCGGATGGCAAGTCTCGCGGGAAGATGATCCAATGCTGCAAACCAGAAGAGGTTGCGACGAAGGGCATGCCCTACGCCGGCGAGTGGGCCCTTGAGAATGACAATCTTTGCTTGACCTATGAGGGCGAGGACCAGAAGATTTGCTGGACGTTGCAGGTCAATGGCGATCGTTTTCGCATGACGAATCAACAATTCGGCCGTATTGGCGAGGGACAGATACGGCCCGGAAACCCGGATAACCTATAGGGTCAGACGCCATTTCGATCATATCAATGGGTCTTGACCCTAAGTCTAATGCTCCTCGCGTCCATTTTCCTTGCCCTTTGACGGCGAATCCTGTCACTCAGGACTATGCAATTATCACCACAACAGGATGAAGCGCTCCGGGCCGTTTCAAAATGGTTGAAAGACGGGCGCGGCCCGATTTTTCGGCTTTTCGGTTATGCCGGTACCGGCAAAACGACGCTTGCCCGCTATTTTGCCGAGCATATTGACGGTGACGTTCAGTTTGCGGCTTTTACCGGCAAGGCAGCGCAGGTGCTCCGTTCGAAAGGCGCTTCCAACGCCCGTACGCTGCATTCTCTGATCTATCGGCCGCGAGGTGAAGAGGCGGTCGAGAACGAGACCACTGGCAAAACCAGCATTGCTCCGACATTTTCCTTGAATCGCCAAAGTCCGGTGTCCAAGGCCAAGCTCATCGTCGTCGACGAATGCTCCATGGTTGATGAGCAATTGGGACGGGATCTCATGAGCTTTGGCACGCCAATCCTTGTGTTGGGTGATCCCGGTCAGTTGCCGCCAATATCCGGCGGCGGTTTTTTCACCGAGCACGAGCCAGATTATCTCCTGAGCGAAATTCACCGGCAAGCGCGCGACAATCCCATCATTCGTCTGGCACTCGATGTACGCGAGGGCCGTGAGTTCACGTTCGGCGATTTTGGTGCGGCAAAGGTGATTTCGAAGACGGACGTCACACAGGAACTGGTGCTCGGTGCCGACCAGGTGCTCGTCGGTACCAACCGCACGCGCAGGCGCTACAATCAACGTCTGCGAGAGTTGAAGGGTTTTTCCGCGTCTTTTCCACAGGCTGGTGACAAACTTGTGTGCCTGCGCAACGACCCCGCAAAGGGCCTCCTCAACGGTTCGCTTTGGAAGGTCATGACCTCGTCGCGTGAAACGGTGAAACCCGGGATCAATCTTTTGGTCGCTCCAGAAGATGAGGAGCCGGGGAGGGGCGTCGCCAAGATAAAACTGCTGAAATCTCAATTCGATGATCCGGACGCCGAAATACCATGGCAGACCAAGAAGCGGTTTGACGATTTCGACTACGGCTATGCTCTGACGACCCACAAGGCGCAAGGCTCGCAATGGGATGAAGTAGTGCTCTTCGACGAAAGCTATGCTTTTCGCGATACCCGCGAACGCTGGCTCTATACCGCAATTACCCGGGCTGCAGAACGCTTGACCGTCGTGCGATGAACCAGAGGACTCAATCTTTGAGTTTAGATGAAATAGCATTATTTTATGTCGCGTTTCTGCTGTAAAGAAGACGCCAGTGCTTCCGCGTACGAGTTAGATCATGACCGCATCACTCTCCATCAACCTCAATGCGATCGCGATGCTGCGCAACAGACGCGATCTGCCCTGGCCCAACGTTATTAGTCTTGGACGCATCGCCTTGGCGGCGGGCGCATCCGGTTTGACGGTGCATCCGCGCCCCGACGAGAGACATATCCGTTTTTCCGATTTGCCCGCAATACGAGCGCTTATCGACGATGAATTCCCGCAGGCCGAATTCAATATCGAAGGGTATCCGACGCCGGAGTTCCTGGGCCTCGTCGCTGCAAATGAACCTGAGCAGGTGACGCTGGTGCCTGATGATCCGGCACAGGCGACATCCGATCATGGCTGGAATTTGGAACGCGATGCGGAATTCCTCCGGCCAATCATCTCTGGCCTCAAAGCACAAGGTATTCGCGTTTCATTATTCATCGATCCCGACCCCGATACACCTGCCATGGCCAAGGCGCTTGGCGCTGACCGGGTTGAGCTTTATACTGGCCCCTATGGAGGCGCGTACGATGATCCGCGCCGCGAGGCCAGCGAACTTGCAAAGCTGGAATCGACCGCCTTGGCGGCGGCAAAAGCAGGGATTGCAGTGAATGCAGGGCATGATCTGACGGTCGCCAATCTACCGGCTTTGGTCAAAAAAATGCCAAATCTTGTTGAGGTTTCTATAGGTCATGGGCTTACAGCGGACGCTTTGGTGCACGGGATGTCTGGTGCTGTGGAAAGATTTCTCAATGCGCTTCAGACCTAGCCCTTTGATTCGGGTGCAGGATTTGCTTTGCTATGCATTTTTGCATATCATGGGCGAACAGCTATGAAAAAATGGCGATTGATATTGCGCTGCAACACGACTAACTCGTCCGCCCACGCTGTCAGAGCGAGGGAAAACCTGTATGAGTGAACAACAATTGGATGACGAGAACTGTGATAACGGTCCCGTCGTTCATGAATCGGAACCCCATCACAAAGAGGCCTTTCCGGTTCTTGTTCTTGGTGCCCTCGGCGTCGTCTATGGCGATATCGGCACAAGTCCGATCTACGCCTTTCGCGAAGCGCTCCATGCTGCTTCGCTCGATGGAACGTTGAGCCGCACCGACGTTCTTGGCGTTGTTTCAATGATCTTCTGGGCACTGGCCCTCATAGTAACCGTCAAGTATATTCTATTTGTTCTGCGCGCCGACAATGACGGCGAGGGCGGTATCCTGTCTCTGATGGCTTTGGCACGGGCGAGCTTCAAGACTCGCCCGCAGCTTATTCTAGCTCTCGGAATCGTTGGCGCATCGCTGTTTTATGGCGATGCGGTAATTACGCCGGCAATTTCGGTGCTTTCGGCCGTTGAAGGCCTTGAGATCGTCACACCGCGGCTGACACCGTTCATCGTGCCGATCACTCTGGTGATCCTTCTAACCCTTTTTTCCGTTCAGCGCTTTGGTACTGCGCGTGTCGCGACCATTTTTGGCCCGATCACGCTGCTATGGTTTCTCGCTATCGGGTTTTTTGGGTTATGGCACCTTGCCGACGACTGGAGTGTTTTTGCTGCCGTTAATCCCGTCTATGCCGTTGAATACATTATAGATAATCCGGTTACCGCATTCCCCACTATCGGCACGGTGTTTCTTGCTGTTACGGGAGCAGAGGCCCTCTATGCCGATCTTGGACATTTCGGGCGCAAACCGATCGCGACGGCCTGGATGTGGATTGTCTTCCCTTGTCTTCTGCTGAACTATTTTGGGCAAGGCGCATTTATTCTGGCAAACGGTGACTCAGCAAAGAATCCATTCTTCGAAATGTTTCCGCACTGGGCTCTTTTGCCGATGGTGCTACTCGCTACGATGGCAACGGTTATTGCCAGTCAGGCGGTTATTTCGGGTGCCTACTCGCTGTCGCGGCAGGCTGTGCAACTCAATCTTTTGCCGCGTCTCAACATCGAGCACACGTCAGAGAAATTATCCGGCCAAGTCTATCTGCCGCGCATCAACGTGCTTCTCGGTCTCGTTGTTGTCCTTTTGGTGCTCGGTTTTGAGCGATCATCAAATCTTGCATCTGCTTATGGTATAGCCGTGACCGGTAACATGCTGGTCACGACCATCTTGCTTTTCATCGTCATGAGCAGAATTTGGAAGTGGCGCTTGTGGGTGGCGGTATCGGTGACCCTTTGCTTCCTGATCATCGATCTTACCTTTGTCAGTGCCAATCTTATTAAGGTCGTAGATGGTGGTTGGGCATCGCTGGTCGTCGCATTGCTCGTGATCCTGATCATGTTCACGTGGGTGCGGGGCAGCCGTCAGCTCTTCGAAAAAACCCGCAAGGGCGAAGTGCCACTTGATCTCATTTCGAGGAAAATGGCCGAGAACCCGCCAACGCTCGTACCAGGTACTGCTGTTTTTCTGACAGGTGATCCAAAGAGCACGCCAACCGCGCTGATGCACAGTCTCAAACATTACAAAGTGTTGCATCAGAATAACGTTATTCTAACGGTGATCACCGCACCGACCCCTTTGGTTAAAAAGAGCGAACGGGTGCGTATCGAGCCTATAAATGACCTCTTCATGCGGGTTACTCTGACCTTTGGTTACATGGAACGCCCCAATATTCCGCGCACACTTGCGATCTGCCGGAAGCAGGGATGGAAGTTCGATATCATGACGACCTCTTTCTTCCTGTCGCGTCGATCCTTGAAAGCTTCGGCCCGATCGGAAATGCCGCGCTGGCAGGATCGGCTGTTCATTGCGCTCGCCCGGACAGCCAGCGATGCGACCGAATACTTCCAGATCCCCACCGGCCGCGTTGTGGAAATCGGTACGCAGGTCAACATCTAGTACGGCATCCATTCTACCCGGCACACCAAAATATCACGCGATGGTTGCAATTCTTGCGTCGGTTTCGCGGTTTCTTGTTCCTTTTTGGGGTATTCTTGTGCGGGTTCCGAACTTTTCTATGCAAGAATTGATTGGGCAGAGCGAGAAATTTGTCCTGTTTTGGCCTTGTCAAATTCTTTGCGCCGTACTAGAACCACTGCCGTAACGTACGGTACGGTACGGCAAGGGAGCCGAAGGTGCAATTAGCGGTCGACGTTGGCGAGAACGCATTGACTGAGCGTCAGAAGGACGTTCTTGATGCTGCGCTTGCACTCTTGGTCGAAGCAGGGGACGCGCTGACGATGACCAGCGTCGCGCGCCGCGCCAGCTGTTCCAAGGAAAGCCTCTACAAATGGTTCGGTGACCGTGATGGACTGCTTACGGCGACCGTCCAATGGCAAGCCTCGAAGGTAAGGGCCGTCCCTGTCAATCCTGAGGCGTTCAATCTTGCTTCGCTGACCGCCGGCCTCCAGCGTTTTGCTTCAGATTGGCTGCATGTCCTCTCCGGGACTATTTCCGTGGCGCTTAACCGCGTGGCCGTTGGTCATGCCGGCAGCGACAAGCACGACCTCGGCGTCATCGTTCTCGAGAACGGACCCTTCGCCATGGCTCGCCGGCTCAAGCCATTGCTGCAACTCGGTCGAGATACTGGTCTGCTGCATTTTAACGAGACAGATGAAGCGTTTCGCACCTTCTTCGGACTGGTTGTCCGGGATGTGCAAATCCGGTTGCTGCTTGGCGACCGGCTGGAATTGACTGATGCGTCGATCGACCGGGATTCCCTTCGCGCGACGCAACAGTTTCTGGCTCTTTACGGAGCTCAAACGGAAGCGGCCGAAGGTGGCCACTAGGTCCTCACATTGGAAGGAATAAATCGATGCGCGTATATTATGACCGCGATGCGGACATCAACCTGATCAAATCGAAGAAGGTTGCAATCATCGGCTATGGTTCGCAGGGCCGTGCCCATGCACTCAACCTGAAGGACAGCGGCGCCAAGGACGTGCGCATCGCGCTTCGCCAAGGTTCGGCGACTGCCAAGAAAGCGGAAGCCGATGGCTTCCAGGTCGTCAGCGTGGCCGAGGCGGCCAAATGGGCAGACCTCATGATGATGGCGACGCCCGACGAACTGCAGGCGGACATCTACAAGGATCACATTGCCGACAATATCCGCGATGGCGCAGCGATCGCTTTCGCCCACGGTCTCAATGTGCATTTCGGTCTTATCGAGCCGAAGAAGTCGGTCGACGTGGTCATGATCGCGCCGAAGGGTCCAGGGCATACGGTTCGCGGCGAATACCAGAAGGGTGGCGGCGTTCCTTGCCTGATTGCTATCCACCAGGATGCGTCGGGCAATGCACATGACCTCGCTCTGTCCTACGCATGCGGCGTTGGTGGCGGCCGTTCCGGCGTCATCGAAACCAACTTCCGCGAAGAGTGCGAAACCGATCTTTTCGGCGAACAGGTTGTTCTCTGCGGCGGTCTGGTCGAACTGATCCGCGCCGGTTTCGAGACGCTCGTTGAAGCAGGCTACGCGCCGGAAATGGCCTATTTCGAATGCCTGCACGAAGTGAAGCTGATCGTTGATCTCATCTATGAAGGCGGCATCGCCAACATGAACTACTCGATCTCCAACACCGCGGAGTGGGGCGAATATGTTTCCGGTCCACGCATCATCACTGCCGAAACCAAGGCCGAGATGAAGCGCATCCTGACCGATATCCAGACGGGCAAGTTCACTTCCGACTGGATGCAGGAATACAAGGCCGGCGCATCGCGCTTCAAGGCCATCCGTCGCAACAACGACAAGCACCAGATCGAAGAAGTTGGTGAAAAGCTGCGCGGCATGATGCCGTGGATCGGCAGCAACAAGCTCGTCGACAAGGCCAAGAACTGAGATTTGACCTTGGTTAAATAGTAAAGGCCGGTGGAACGATCCACCGGCCTTTTGTTTTGGCGAGCCTGCTCGTTGCTCACAAGTCGCAGCGACGACGGCAAGCAGAGGAGCGGCCTTAACGCGAAAGCGGTCGCTATTCTAGAAAGACGATGGCCTCCACCTCGAAGAGCATGGGGTCAATTGCAAGCTTGGGAACGGGAATCAGAGTCTGCGCCGGCAGCGCCTCGCCGAACATTGCCTTGACGTTTTTGGTCAACACATCAAGCTTGGAAATATCGTGATCGACCACGAAGACCGTGAGCTTGGCGACTTGATCGGGCCGTGCTCCGAGCGCATCGAGGGCGGTGCGCAGATTAGCGTAAGCCTGCTTAACCTGGACAGCGAATTCGGGCGACAAAGCTCCCGTGCTGTCCTGCCCGCCCTGTCCGGAAATGTAGGCCACTCGGGCTTCGCGGGGGGCAATCACCGCCGTGCTGTAGCCATTCGGCGTCGGGTCGTAAAGGTTTTGTGGATTGACGATAGTGAGCTTGAGATCCTTCTCATTTGCTGTCGTCGCTTTGGGAATTCCCATAGTCATAATGATTAGCCCTCCGATAAGTAGATGCTGGGTTGCGTGTGACATGATTTTCTCTTGACTCTCCGGACTGCGGGCAAATTGGCCCCGCGATCGACAGGATTGAACATTTACTCATCGTCCGTATGACCGACTCGTACGCTGTACGATTTAACGCATCGTACAGCGTACGAGTCAACTGATCAGGATCGACATTTGAAGCATTGTCGGCCTAAATTGACGTTCTGATGGACAAGGAAGATGAATGGCAGCCAAACGAACCGGCGCGCAGAGCAAACGGTCTCAACGGATAGGTGGGTCACTCCAGTCCGCGCGGGAGCCGCATAGTGAACAGCCACTCTCTCTAGAACGCATCGTGGCAACCGCGGTAGAACTGCTAGACGGCCAAGGAGTCGACGGATTGAAGATGCGTCAGCTGGCCGATCGCCTCGGCTCGGGCGCGATGAGCCTATATTGGCACGTCGACAACAAAGAGGCGGTCTTTGATCTGGCGCTCGACTCGGTGCTCGAATATCGCGGACCGCCGCAAACAGTTGAGTCTCAAGACTGGCGCGGGGAAGTCGTTCATATGCTCGAAGACTGGCGTGCCAGCATGCTGCGCCATCCCTGGTCGGCATCGCTGTTGCCGCGCCGGAGGCTCGGCCCGAATATCCTCAGTCGCCTTGAACGGCTGAGCAATACCTTGACCAGAGGCGGTGTAACGGACGCAGATCTAAATGTCGCGATATGGTCGCTTTGGAACTATGTCATGGGCGCCACCATCACCCGGGCGAACTTCAACCTCTCGGACGACGACATGGCCGCCGCGCAGCAGCGACTTACACGCCTCAGCGAACGTTACCCGACGATCGAACGCACTCGTCTGCTGTTGGATAACGATTGGGATGGCGCCTTCCGAAAAGGCCTAGACTCCCTACTTGATGGTCTCTCTCCGAGATGAGGCGGAACGAAGTTTGGGCTAAAGCGACCGTCGCGAAACTCCCGCACACCAGCCTTTCGTTTTGGCTAGCCTGCTCGTTGCTCACAAATCGCAGCGGCGGCGAGGGCCAGTGAAGGGCTGGTACGTATTGTCGAAAGCCCGATAGGATTGGTATTGATCGCGGCAACGTTGAACCTGTGTTCGGCCGGATGGGCCGATGGGGCGATGCACGCGAAAATCATAGCAGGCCGCCGATCCGGTGCAGTTGCGCAAAGCAGGATTGGATGGGGTACCGCTGCCTGGAATATAAGGCTTTCTCGGAACCGCATCGAGCCCGCGTGGTGCCGGGCGATAGCCCTGGATTTCCTGCGCTGATACGCTGACAAGCTGGGTCGTCAGAATAAAGCCGAGGGCCGTGAGTATGATCGTCAAGGCTTTCATCATCGTTCTGTCCTGATCCCGAATACATACATATAAGGACTTGTTGCGCGGATCGCCACTGGTGGGAGCCGGTCAATGCGGCTAGGTTGTCGTTCCCGTCACATGGTTCAAACGCTTGAGTCTCCGCATGTCCGTTCGCATCGCCACTTTCAATGTCGAGAACCTCATGAATCGTTTCGATTTTTCGGGATTCAAGAACAATCTCAACAAGGACCGGACGTTGCAGCTGTTCCAGATAGAGGATGAGGAACAGTACCGGCAGCTTGAACAGGGGCGGGCGATTGCCTATGCCGACGACACGCGGCAATTGACCGCGCTGGCGATCGCCGAAACCCATGCGGATATTCTCTGCCTGCAGGAGGTGGATAATATCGGCGCGTTGAACGCCTTCGAGTTTGGCTATCTGTTCAAGATGGTCGGCGAGGGCTACCGCCACAAATTCATGGTCGAAGGCAATGACAGCCGTGGCATCGACGTCGCGGTATTGATGCGCGATCAGACCCGCTACGGCGAGCCCATCGAATTTGTCGGCATGACCAGTCACGCGCATCTCACCTACAACGATCTCGGTATTCACAATCCTGAACTTGCCTTGCTTGGCATCGAGCCGCATGAACGTATCTTCAAGCGTGATTGCCTGGAAATCGACGTGCGCATCGGCGGCAAGCCGCTGACGCTTTTTGTCAGTCACTTCAAGTCGATGGGCTCACCGCGCAACGGCATGGACGGTCGCGTATCGACCATGCCCGTGCGGGTGGCGGAAGCGACAGCCGTCCGGCGGATCATCGAGGACAAGTTTGCGACAAGCGGTGGCGCGGCGAGCAAGCGCTGGGTGATCTGCGGCGACTTCAACGATTATCGCGAAAGGGTGGTCATCGGTGGGGATTCGCTCGTTGGGTATACCTTCGCGCCAGTGAGTGAGCCAATCAGCAGTCTCGACATTCTGCTGAACGACGGATTTTGCGAGAATCTGGTGGAACGGCGGCCGGTGATGGACCGTTGGACGCTCTATCACACACGGGGACCAGACGAGCGGCATCTGTGTCAGCTCGACTATATTCTCGCCTCACCGGCACTCGTGCGCAGCAATGCAGATGCGATACCCGATATTATCCGCCGTGGTCAGCCTTACCGGACGATCTTTCCGCCCGATCAGAAGGTGGAGCTTTTTCCGCGTATCGGCTGGGATCGCCCGAAGGCCAGCGACCATTGCCCGGTTTCCGTAACTTTGAGTATGGTTTGAGTGGGTCGCGACCTAATGCATGATATTCCAGAGAAGACCGTCATCCCGCTCCATAACGCGGTGATCCGCATTGACAGCGCACCACTTGAATATGGAATTTCAAATGAGGCGGCAATTGCTGCTGGATGGGTGAGTGCGATGGCAGCCAATCCGGCCATCTTCAATGGGCCGTTCTTCATGGCGGAAAAGGCGGGAGTGGCGGACGATGCGTTTCAGGCGCGATATCACCGCACGCGATTTGCCACGATGATGCACTGGAAGGCCGATGCAAGAAACGTGAAGCCTTGGCATATTTTCGCCGTCGGTGTGATCGTTTCAGGGGATAACAAGCTGATCGCCGGGCGTATGGCCGCTTCGACATCGGCAGCCGGCCGCATCTATTTTCCGGCGGGTTCGTTCGATGAAGAGGATGTCGCGGGCGACTTCATCGATATTGACGGCAACATGCACCGGGAAGTCGAAGAGGAAACCGGCGTCAAGCTCTCAGGGGCCGGAAAGCGCGACGATCAGCTATACCTCGTCACTGCCAGCCGCAGCATCGCTTTGTTCCGGCGTCACTATTTCGATGCCAGTGGAGAGGAGCTGCTGAAGCATATTCGCGGCCACATTGCTGCTGAAGAGGATTCCGAGCTCGACGACATCACCGCGATTTCCGCTGCGGGGGAAATGGGCGAGGCGACGCCATGGACGTTTCGCACATTTGCCGACTGGCATTTTCGCCAAGGCTGAAGTCCGTACTGAATGTCACCGTCACAAGGTTTGACTTGTACGGAGGCTACCTTACTCTATTTTTTCCGGACGCTAATAGGGAGAGAGCAAATGGCCGGTCGCCACTACGAGGTCTATGATGTCTTCACCGACGAGGTGCTGGCCGGGAATCCGCTGGCGATCGTGCACGATGCCGACGGCCTCGACGATATTGCCATGCAGCGGATCGCGCGCGAGTTCAATCTTTCCGAAACTGTTTTCGTCCTGCCTGCAAAGAACCCGGCACATACGGCGTGGGCGCGTATTTTTACGCCCGATTATGAAATGCCGTTTGCAGGACACCCGACCGTCGGGACCGCAGTCGCCCTGGCTCAGAATCGATTTGGCGAAGTCAAGGGTACCCAGGATGCACTTATCATCCTGGAGGAGCAGGTGGGGCCCGTCCGCTGCGGCGTCAAACTCAGCGAAAACGGCGCGTTTGCCGAGTTTGATCTGCCGAAGCTTCCGCAAGAGGTTCCTTATAAATACGACAAGATCGCCATCGCCAATGCGTTGCGGCTCGAGCCAAAGGAAATCGGCTTCGAGAACCATGTTCCGAGCATCTGGGATGCGGGTGTACCTTTCATGCTTGTGCCGGTGCACGGACTCGAGGCGGCGGGGCGCATCGTTATCAACCAGATCGCGATGAAGGACGTGGCGCCGACCATCGGCCATCGCCAGCTGCCGGTCTATGCCTATTGCCGCGAAACGATGCTGCATGACAGCCATTTTCACTCGCGCATGTTCGTGAGCGATGAGGGCACCTATGAAGATCCGGCAACGGGTTCTGCAACGGCGGCGTTTGCCGGTGCAATTCATGCGTTCGACGAACCGCTGGACGGCGTGCTGCGCCTATCGATCGAACAGGGATATGAAATGGGAAGGCCATCGCGCTTGCAGCTCGAGCTGGATATCGTCGACCAGAAGCTGACCGGGGGGCGCATTGGGGGCTCGGCGATCAGGGTCGCGGAAGGCCGGCTGTTTGTATAGTCCTCAACCCGACGTTGTTCCGGTGCAAAGCCGTCATAAAGTTTTCAAGAAGGGCTGGACAGGCAAGATTTGCCCCGTTATAGAGCCCTCACTTGTCGCCGCCAAACGGCTGACGGGCACATAGCTCAGTTGGTAGAGCAGCTGACTCTTAATCAGCGGGTCGTAGGTTCGATCCCTACTGTGCCCACCATTTAAAACCAGCATCTTAGACGATTTTGTTCAAGATGCTGGTTTTCCTCCTCCGCCTTGTCGTTCACCCTCTCGGCATCAGCGACTCCACGATTTGGTCCACTGTGAAGCTCGCCGGCTTAGCACGTGGCGGGAACTCCTTGAAGCTTTCAAGCCATTCGGCAACGAGTGCCTGCGCAGCATATTGCAGTGGGACGTGCTCGGCGAACCACTGCGCATAATAAAAATTGCTTTCTTCGCCACGCTCGAACGGATCGGAGCGAAGATCGAAGAGCTTGGGAATGCGCATCTTTGACAATGGTTCGCGCCAGACATCAAGCCCTGTGCTTCGCTGCTCGCTGAATACCACTTTGTACTGGTTGATGCGCAGCGCCATCAGGTCACCGTCGTCGCTCCAATAGAGGAAGCCCTTGCGCGGGGATTCCTTTTCTTTTCCGGACAGGAAGGGCTGAAGGTTGAAGCCGTCAAGATGGACCTTGAAGGTCTTGGCGCCGATTTTGTATCCTTTTTTCACTTTTGCAGCGAGGTCGGGCTCACCCGCGGCAGCGGCAAAAGTCGGTATGAAATCCTGTAGCGAGCAAATGTCGTTGATGACACGGCCAGGCTCGATGACTCCCGGCCAGCGCATAACGCAGGGAACCCGCCAGCCACCTTCCCAATTGGTGTCTTTCTCACCCCGGAAGGGTGTGGCACCACCATCCGGCCACGACAGGACCTCGGCGCCATTGTCCGTTGTGAAGACGACAATGGTATTGTCAGCGACACCAAGCTTCTCGAGTTTGTCCAGCAACTGGCCGACATAGCCGTCCAGTTCCACCATGCCGTCCGGATAGAGGCCGTGCCCCGTCTTGCCGACCGACATGGCTTCAGATGCGTGAAGACATGCATGCGCGTGGTGTTCATGTAGCAGAACCAGGGTCCGCCTTCCTTGGTCTTGCGCTCCATGAAATTGAGGGCCGCCCCCATAAACTCCTCGTCCACTGTTTCCATACGCTTGCGCGTAAGCGGACCAGTGTTTTCAATAACTTGTTTGCCGACCTTGCCGTATTTAGGATCGACGGTCTTGTCGTCTTTGTCGGACGCCTTGCACTTGAGGACACCGCGCGGGCCGAACTTCTCGCGAAACTTCGGGTCCTTCGGATAGTCCGTATATTCTGGCTCCTCCTCGGCGTTGAGGTGATAGAGGTTGCCGAAGAACTCATCGAAACCATGAACAGTCGGCAAATGCTCGTTGCGGTCGCCGAGATGGTTTTTACCGAATTGGCCGGTGGCATAGCCGAGATTTTTCAGGAATTGAGCAATCGACGGATCCTCGGCACTGAGGCCCAGCGTCGCTCCAGGCATACCAACCTTCGTCAGTCCGGTCCTGATTGGTGCTTGTCCGGTGACGAAGGCAGCCCGTCCAGCAGTGCAGCTCTGCTGGCCGTAGAAGTCCGTGAACATGGCACCTTCTCGAGCGATACGATCGATGTTAGGTGTCCGATACCCCATGATGCCGTGGTTGTAGCAGCTGACATTGAACCAGCCGATATCATCGGCCATTATGAAAAGAATATTGGGCTTGTTGGGTTTTGGTGCCTTGGCCATCGCTATTCTCCCAGTTATGGGCGAGATATTAGCTACGGCGGTGATGCCAAGAAGTACGTAACAGTTACAGATGCG
Source organism: Phyllobacterium chamaecytisi (assembly GCF_020164455.1). Taxonomy (GTDB): domain Bacteria; phylum Pseudomonadota; class Alphaproteobacteria; order Rhizobiales; family Rhizobiaceae; genus Phyllobacterium; species Phyllobacterium chamaecytisi. Next base: position 135,258 of record NZ_JAIQWW010000007.1, on the reverse strand, counting down.
ATCCCGCCTCAGCTCACCAAGTCCACGAGCACATCATAGGCCGCATCGATATCGGCCTGAATGGCTATTTTAACCGCCTCGCCATCGTGAGCGCATAGCGCGGTGAACATCGATTGATGGTGCTCGTTGGCTTTGGTGTAATTGCCGGAATCATGCAGCATGTTGAAGTATGGGCTGACCTGCAGCCAAAGATTCTCGATGATGTTGAGAATGCTCTCCGACCCAGCCGCCCGGTAGATCGAGAAGTGAAACGCGTAGTTCGCTCGCAGGTATGATTTGATATCGCCAGAGGCGTTGGCTTTTTCCAGTGCTTTCAGCAGCGAGCGCAGAGTTTCCAGTTCGCTATCTTCGATCCGCTCGGCGGCCCATTTGCCCGCAAGTGCCTCGATCTCGATGCGAACATTGCGCAGATCAGTGAGCTTGGCCCGGCTCAACCGCGGTATGCCGATGGAACGCCCGGAAACCACGGTCAGCGCATTGGCCGCTGTCAGCCGCCGCAAAGCTTCCCGCACCGGCATGGCGCTGACGCCGAAGGCATCGGCAAGGCTTTGCACGGGAACCATCTCGCCCGGAACAATGCCGCCTTCAAGTATCAGGCTGGCAATCTGGCGATAGACGCGGTCCTGCAGCGTCTCCTTGGAAAGCGGGAGAATTTCAACACCTGGTCTCCTGTAACCGGCTTCAGCCATTCATCACCTTTTTTGCGGCGGGTGCCCCTTTAACGTGGAATGCAGTGTCCACCACAGCGCGTCAAGCGTTTCTCCTTATCTAACAAATCTTATGCACGATCAATGGTATTTCATCATTGATCTTTGATCAAATGGTGCTACGGTTGGCTGCAGGAACGACGAGAGGGAAGAGGAGCCCGCTCGGAGATGTTTTCCAGTGTCAGGGAGGAATTATAATGGGAATTGGATCAATCATCCGGCGCGCAGCCGCTTGTGCCTGTCTTGTGTCGGGCATGGCCATGATCGGCCACGCCGACGCTGCGGAAAAACACAAGATTTTTCTGAGCATGAGCTTTATCGGCAATGACTGGCAGGCCGAGGCCGCCAACATGGTCAAGGCCATGGCTGCCCACAAGGACTATGCTGACAAGGTGGATCTGCAAGTCCAGGTTGCCGGTCCCAATGCGCAGCGGCAGATTCAACAGATCAACGCAATGGTACAGGCTGGCGCTGAAGCCATTGTCATTTTCCCGATTTCACCGACCGCACTCAACCAGGTTGTCAAGAACGCGTGCGATAAGGGCGTCAAGGTATTCGCCTATGATGGCGAGATCACCGAGCCCTGCGCTTATAACATAGCGATCGATCAGGAAGAGGCCGGCCGCGTCACAGCGGAATGGCTGGTCAAGAAGCTAAATGGCAAGGGCAATATCATTGCGATTACCGGCGTGCCCGGAACGTCCGTCGACAATCTTCGTACCAAGGCGGCCAAGGAAGTCTTCGCCAAGCATCCTGATATCAAGATCGTCGGTGAAGCGGTTGGCATGTGGAGCCAGGCCGTCGCACGCACCGAACTCTCGAAGATCCTCGCAACCCGCAACTGGGACGACATCAACGGGCTTTGGATGCAGGTCGGCTGCTTTACCGCAAATTCGATGCAACTCGAAGCTGGCAAGAAGCCGGAGCAGCTTCTTCCTTGCGCAGGCGAGGGCTCGAATGGCGGCCGTATCCAGATGCTGCCGGCCGGAACCGAGGCAGAGGGTGCGACACCTCCCTATGCACCCATGGGTGCGCCGCGCATTTCCTATGCATCCCCGCCATATTCGGGCGCATTGGCGCTGAAGCTCGCCGTCGATGCGATCGAAGGCAAGGAAGTGCCGAAGAAGACTGTACTGCCGCTGCCTCTGGTCACCAACGAGACCATCAAGCTCTGCCAGGAAGGTACGTGGCAGGAAATGAAAGACGGCTGCAACGCATTCAAACCGTCCATCGTCTCCAATCCGGGCTGGTTTGCGTCGATCTTCTCGGAAAAGACGCCCGAAATCGGTCTTAATGCAGCATTGGTCGGTCAACCCGAGAACTAAGCGTAGGCGCGCGGAGTGGCTACCGCTCCGCGCAACTTGGCTTATCCCGATGATTTGAGCAGGACCGGTGGGATGAATTCACCATTCGAACAATCCGCCATTGAAGTGACCGATATTCGCAAGGCGTTTGGCGCCACGGTTGCAGTCGATGGCGTATCCTTCCGCATCGAGCCTGGAAGTACCCATGCTTTGCTCGGCGAAAACGGTGCGGGCAAATCAACGATTGTCAAATTGCTATCGGGACTGCTGCGTCCTGACGAGGGGCACATATCGGTCTTTGGTGAAAGAGCAGCGCTCAATGCCCCAAGGGCGGCGCATGCGCTCGGCGTCCAGACTGCATTTCAGGAAATGACGCTGGTCAAGGATTTGACGGTGCTCGACAATATGCTGATGCCCTATGCGCCGATGGGGATAACCGGCATGATCCGCCGGTCTGCGGCGCGTCACGCCATAGCGCAACATTTGCAGGAGCTCGAATTTGCGGTCGATCTCGACGCTGAAGTCGGCACACTCGATCTTGCCATCCAGCAAAAGATAGAAATTGCCCGTGCACTTTATCGCAAGCCCCGAATTCTTCTCCTGGACGAACCAACATCGACGCTTGCGGGCAGTGACGTCGAATGGCTGGGCCGGATCATCGCCAAGCTGAAGGCGGCAGGGACGACCATCGTTTTCATCACGCATCGCATGCGCGAGGTGCGCGCCTTTTGTGACACGCTGACTATCTTGCGCAATGGACGCCACATAACCACGTGCGCCGTTGCCTCCATTACCGACGGCCAAGTTATCGAGAGCATTGTCGGGCGATCGATTGCCCAGACTTTCCCGGCGCGGCCCAAAGGCGAAGCCGCATTTGGTGCGCCGGTGTTGGGTGTCCGCAACCTGCGGGCTGGTCACAAGCTGCGCGATGCGAGTTTCGATCTGCGGAAAGGCGAAATCCTCGGCGTTGCCGGACTGCAGGGCATGGGCCAGCTCGACCTTTTCCTGACGTGTTTTGGCATGACGCAGGTGACCCATGGCGATATCCTTGTCGATGGGCGCAGGGTGCGGTTTGCTTCACCGGCGGATGCACTCAAACCCAATATTGCGATCGGGCTGGTGCCTGAAGACCGAAAGACGGAGGGCCTGTTCCTGAAGCTTAGCGGAACGCTCAACGCATCCCTGCCGGTGATTGACAGGTTCTCACGATTTGGACTGATACAAAGTGATCTGGAACGCCAGGCCGTGCGTTCTGCTTTCGGTACCGTCGAGGTTGATCAGCGCGCGCTTTGGACCAGGGCGGGCGCTTTCTCCGGAGGCAACCAGCAGAAGATCGCAATCGCCAAATGGCTTGTCGCTCAAAGCCGTATCCTGCTGCTGTTCGATCCGACCCGCGGTATCGATGTCGGCACCAAGCACGAACTTTACGTCATGATGCGCAACTTCACCGACGCCGGAGGTTCGATCCTCCTGCATTCCACCGAGGTTCCCGAGCTTGTGCATTTATGCGACCGGGTTCTGGTCCTTTATGACGGGCGGATTGCGGCATCGCTGTCGCGCGATCAATTGACCGAAGCCTCGATCATGCGGCCAGCCCTTGGCCATGACAGCGCAGCAAAAGAGGCCGCCGAATGACGATGACGACCTCGACTGCCACGAGCCGTAACTGGACTTCCCTGTTCAGCATGTCGCCTGAGCGGCGCAGCGTACTCATTGCCATCGCCGTGTTTCTTGGCCTGCTTGCTCTGGTGGATTTTGTCAGCACCGGGCCGCTCAGCTATTTCGACATTTCGTTCCTTTCGAGCGGCGGAGCAACGTCGGCGATTGCTGCAATCGGACAAACAATCGTCGTTCTTTCCGGCGGTTTCGATCTGTCGGCCGGGGCGGTGATTTCGCTGGTCAATGTGGTGTTGGCGCAAGGCATGGACCCGGCGGCGGCACAGACAAGCGTGGTGTATTGGACCTGTGTCGGAATCGGCGTTGGCATGCTGACCGGCGCTTTCAACGGCATTTTCATCGCATTCTTCCGGTTGCAGCCCATCGTGGTCACGCTGTCGACCATGTTCATTGTCCAGGGTCTGACGCTGCTGGTAATGGACAAGCCCGGTGGCTTCGTCGCGCCTGACCTTGGGACCTTCTATCTTGGTGATGCAATACCCGGCTGGCTGCCCATGCCGCTGGTGGTGATCGGTGTTGTTCTACTCGCCTGGCTCTGGCTGAAGAATACGCGGTTCGGTACTGCGATCTATGCGGTCGGCAGCGATCCTGATGCGGCTGCCGCCATCGGCGTCAGGGTCAAGCTCACCAAATTCCTGGTCTATGTTATCGCCGGCGGCTGCTATGGCCTGGCTGGCGTCTTCATCAGCGCACAGACGGGCAGCGCCGATCCACTGGTTGGCAATCCGCTGCTCCTGTCGATGTTCGCGGCTGTGGTCGTTGGCGGTACGCGTCTCGGTGGCGGACGTGGCGGACCGCTTGGCACCGTCTTCGGCGCCTATATCCTCATGATGGTCGTAAATATTCTCCTCGTTCTCAATGTGTCGGCCTACTATTCGACCATTGCTGAAGGAACCATCCTGATACTTGCAGTCCTCGCTGGATCGATCTCGTACAGTTCGACGCTCGCCAAGCAATTGCGCAGTGCGCAAGCGCAGTTCAGTGCCTGGCGTCAGGGCCTGCTGCCCTCGCAACTCGATCGCACTGACCGGCGGATGAAAATGCCATCGTCCGCCGAAGGCAAACCGGTAGCGTCGTCATTCGTTTCGCGCAACAGCGAGACGATCCGCTATGCACTACCGGCATATTTGTGTCTGCTCGCCGTTGTCATAGTGACTCAACTCTGGCTTGGCCGGGCAATTCTGAACCCGACTTACTGGAACTCGCTGGCGGTCCTGTCCACCTTCCTCGCCATACTGGCTTTGGGGCAGGGTACGGTGATCCTGACCGGAGGCCTCGACCTCTCGGTTCCCTGGACTATAGGCATTGCAGGCATCCTGCTCGCAGGTATCGTCAATGGTTCCGACGCGGCTCTCGTCTACGCTTTACCTGCCGTTCTTCTCATCGCGTGCCTTATCGGATTTATCAACGGCGTTGGAATCGTCGTACTCGGCATATCGCCGATCGTCATGACGCTGGCCATGAACGGCATCCTGCAGGGCTTCGCACTGGTCTATTCGCAAGGAACGCCAGCGGGATTTTCGTCGCCGATGCTCCGCTGGTTCATGACGGGAAAAATCTGGACTGTCACGCCGGTCGTGCCGTTCATGGTGCTTTTTGTCGTTGCCGCCGTATTCTTGCTCGGCCGAACAGCTTTCGGACGCAGGGTCTACGGTATCGGCAATGGATTACGGGCGGCGCAGCTCTCGGGCATCGCGGTCGGACGCACGCTCATTCTTGTCTATGTGCTCTCCGGCCTTTGCGCCGGGCTTGTCGGGGTATTGCTCACAGGCTTCTCGGGGCAAGCAAGTCTTGGCATGGGCGACGATTATCTGCTGCCATCGATCGCGGTGGTGGTGGTTGGTGGCGCCCTGATTACCGGCGGACGTGGTCACTATCTCGGCATGCTGGGTGGGGTGTTGCTGCTCACCGCACTGCAAATGTTCCTGGCGGGAACGACGCTGCCCTATGCAACGCGGGCGATCCTGTTTGGCCTTGTCGTGCTTGGTGCAGTTATGGCGCTTCGTGAGAAGCGGTCTTAGGAGGACAAATGATGAATAAAATTGCACCGGCATCTGCGGAAGAATTCTTGGGTGGTTTGCGCGATCAACGGGTGCTGGTCACGGCGGGGGGCTCCGGTATTGGCTACGCAATTGCCGCAACCCTTTCAGGGCTCGGTGCCCGCGTCGCGATCTGCGACATATCCGAATCGCTGTTGAACGAGGCGCAGAAAAGCATCGCCCCTGCACACGCAACGCTCGCTGACGTCTCCCGCGAAGAAGATGTCGACCGGATGTTCGAGGAGGTGTCCTCGTCACTGGGTGGTCTCGACGCGCTCATCAACAATGCGGGCATTGCCGGTCCGACTGGCGGTGTCGATGAGATCAGCACGGAGGACTGGCGCCGGTGCATCGACATCTGCCTGACCGGACAGTTCCTTTGTGCGCGGCGCGCCGTACCGATGCTCAAGGCATCCGGAGGCGGATCGATCGTCAATATGTCATCGGCGGCAGGCAAGCACGGTTATGCGTTTCGCACGCCATATTCGGCGGCCAAATTCGGCGTGATCGGCTTTACTCAAAGTCTCGCCAAGGAGCTCGGGCCGCATGCTATTCGTGTCAACGCGATCCTGCCTGGCATTGTCGAGGGACCGCGCATTGAAAACGTCATCAGCAACCGTGCGAAGCAACTTGGTATCTCGCATGAGGAAATGACCGAACGCTATCTTGAGAATGTTTCGCTGCGGCGGATGGTCAGTCCCTACGATGTCGCAACGATGGTCGCCTTTCTACTTTCAAATGCGGGCATAAACGTTTCGGGCCAGTCGCTCGGCGTTGATGGCAATGTCGAAACTCTGTGAGGTAGCAATGCAAAAGACAGCGATCATCGGCAGCGGGTTCATCGGCAGAGCTTGGGCCATCAGTTTTGCCCGTGCCGGCTATCAGGTGAGCCTGTGGGATCAAGCGCCGGACGCCGTGGCCAAGGCTCGCGACTATATTGCAGATGTGCTCGCCGATCTTGAGCGGAACGACTTGCTCAACGGGCATTCGCCGGAAGCCGTGCTGTCGCGCATCGTAGCCGAAACAGACCTCGCAAAGGCGCTGGAAGGTGCAATCCACATTCAGGAAAATACCCCGGAAAATCTCGAAACAAAGATCAAGGTGTTTTCGCTCCTCGATGAGAATGCCGATGCGTCGGCCGTGATCGCGAGTTCGACGTCGGCCTTGCTTCCTTCGAAATTCACCGAGCACCTGAAAAACCGCCAGCGTTGTCTTGTCGTTCACCCGATCAACCCGCCATATCTTATTCCTGCTGCCGAAGTTGTGCCGGCGCCCTGGACCTCAAATGAGGTCGTGGAACGGACCCGCGCCTTCTTGATTGCGGCGGGCCATGCGCCGCTGGTCATGAAACGCGAGCTCGACGGGTTCATCATGAACCGCATGCAGGGCGCGCTTCTTGAGGAAGCCTTTCGGCTGGTTGCCGATGGATATGCGACGGTCGAGGATGTCGATATCGGTATTCGTGACGGACTTGCCCTCCGCTGGTCGTTCATGGGGCCATTCGAGACCATCGATCTCAACGCACCGGGGGGCGTGCGCGACTACGTCGAGCGCTATCAGATAATCTATGAGCGGCTGTTTCCGCAGATGCAGCGCCGCGTCGACTGGGCGGGCGATGTGCTCGAAACCGTTGAGGCCGGCCGACGCGAAAAGCTGCCCCAGGAAAAGCTGGTCGATCGCCAGGTCTGGCGCGACCGCCGCCTCATGGCACTTGCGGCGCACAAAAAGAAATCAACGCAGGAGTTCGGACAATGAGCGAGACGACACGACTGACAAGCGGTTCGAGCACAAAAGGCAAGGTCATCATAACATGCGCCATAACCGGTGCGATCCACACGCCGACAATGTCGCCTTATCTACCGATCACGCCCGATGAAATAGCCAAGGAAGCGCTTGCGGCAGCAGAGGCGGGTGCCGCGATTCTGCATCTCCATGCGCGCGATCCGGAAACCGGCAAACCGGACCAAACCCCGGAGGCATTCGCCAAATTCCTGCCGCGCATCAAGCAGAACACCAATGCCGCCATCAATATCACCACCGGCGGCAGCCCTTACATGAAGGTTGAAGAGCGGGTGAAACCGGCGGCAACCTTCAAGCCGGAGGTGGCGTCGCTCAATATGGGTTCGATCAATTTCGGGCTCTATCACCTCGTCGACAAATACAAGGAGTTCAAGTTCGATTGGGAGAAACCGCATCTGGAGGCCACGCGCGATCTGGTATTCCGCAACAGTTTCAAGGACATCGAGTACATTCTTGCGACTTGTTACGATAACGGCACGCGATTCGAGTTCGAGTGTTATGACATCGCGCACCTCTATAATCTCGCGCATTTCGCCGATCGTGGATTGGTAAAGCCGCCATTCTTCGTGCAGTCAGTTTTTGGACTTCTGGGCGCAATCGGCACGCATCCCGAAGACGTCGCGCATATGAAACGCACTGCCGACCGCCTGTTCGGTGAGAATTATCGCTGGTCGGTGCTCGGAGCTGGATCTAGCCAGCTTCGCATTGCCGCTCAGGCGGCGGCGCTGGGCGGCAATATCCGGGTTGGCCTCGAAGACAGTCTCTGGGCCGGCAAGGGCAAGCTGGCCAAGTCCAATGCCGATCAGGTTCTGCTCGCACGCAAGATCATCGAAGGGCTCGGCATGGAAGTGGCTACTCCAGACGATGCACGTGCGATCCTGCAACTCAAGGGCGGCGACAAGGTCGCGTTCTAGGAGGATAGGATGCTGCGGATCGAAGTTTTCAGCGAAGATCGCAATCAGCTGGGCGAGGGTCCCCTGTGGGACGTCGAGGAACAGCGTTTGTACTGGATCGATTCCTACGCACCTGCGGTCTATTCCTGTGATGCAAAGGGTCGAGATCGCAAAAGCTGGAACCTGCCAGAACCGGTCGGCTCACTGGCACTGCGCGAAAAGGGTGGCGCTATCGTTTCGCTGCGGAACGGATTTCACACGCTGGATTTTGAAACGGGTTCTGTTGAGCTGTTGCATGAAACCCATCCGGGCGAGCTTCGGCCGCGCCTCAACGATGGAAAGGTTGACCGCCAGGGACGCTTTGTTGCTGGTTCAATGGATTTCGAGGAGCGCGACCCGGTGGGAACGCTCTTTCGCCTCGATCCCGATCTTTCGCTGCATACGCTCGATACGGGGATCATTTGCTCGAACGGGCCCTGTTTCAGTCCGGACGGAAAGACACTCTACTTCGCCGACAGCCACAAGAAAGCGATCTACGCTTATAGCTACGACACGGCGTCGGGCACGGTCGGGTCGCGGCGCGTGTTCACAAGCTTTGATAATCTGCGCGGCTATCCCGACGGTGCGACTGTCGATGCGGAAGGATTTGTCTGGAGCGCCGAAGTGTATTCCGGACGGCTCATCCGGTTTGATCCGAATGGTGTGATCGACCGTATTGTCGGCCTGCCTGTGCAATCAACCACGAGCATCACCTTTGGCGGACCGGATCTCGATATCGCGTACGTTACGTCGATGGCTCGGCCGTTCAACAATCAATACCACCGCGAACGCGAGGCCGGGTGCATGTTTGCAGTGCATGGACTTGGCGTTCGCGGTCTGCCGGAACCGCGTTTCAAGGGATGATGGAGGAAACATGAAAATCGATGTGGTGGTGGACGTAAAGACCACGCTGGGTGAAGGCCCGCTGTGGGACGTCGAACAGCAGCGGCTTTACTGGATCGACAGTTTTGATGGGCGTGTGTTTCGCGCGACGGCCGATGGCCGGGAAATCCGCTCCTGGGATGTCCCGATGAAAATCGGCTCGATGGCGCTGCGCAAGGATGGAAATGGCGCCATCGTGTCACTGGCGCGCGGATTTCATCTGCTCGATTTCAAGACAGGCGATGTCGAACTCATCCATGATCCGGAGCCGGACAAGTCGGCAAACCGCATCAATGACGGCAAGGTCGATAAGCAGGGAAGGTTTATTGCAGGCTCCATGGACACGATGGAGAGCGGTCCGAACGGCGCGCTCTACCGTGTCGATCCCGACCTCAGCGTGCACAAGCTCGACGATGGTATCATCGTTTCGAACGGGCCATGCTGGAGCCCCGATGGAAGCCTGTTCTATTTCGCGGATTCGTGGTCGGGCGAGATATGGGTTTATGACTATGACCAGGCGACAGGAAATGTGTCCAATCGCCGGACCTTTACCAAGATCGACACATCGAGAGGCGGTGCCGCCGATGGCTCGACGGTCGACGCGGAAGGCTTCCTTTGGAACGCACAGGTCTATGACGGCAAGGTCGTTCGCTATCGGCCCGACGGCACCGTGGACCGCGTCATCGACATGCCGGTGAAAAAGGTCACCAGCATTATGTTCGGCGGTCCGGATCTGGACATCATCTATGTGACATCCATGGCAAAGCCGCCCTTGCCAAGATTTCCGGGAGATGGTGTCTTGCGCGGCAGTCTTTTCGCGATCACCGGGCTTGGTATCAAAGGTATACCCGAGCCGCGGTTTGCAGGCTGAGAATCTGGACACCGAACCACATTGCGCCGCGTTGCCCTGCAGAAGAAAACGGCCATAATGACAGGCAGAAATCTTGGCAAGCAAACCAGCGCGAGTGTGCCGTTATGAGTCAGACAGAATTCAGCGGAGACATTTCATCCGACGCGAGTGATCCCTACGCGCGCAGAGCCCAGACCTTCCCGCGTCTCGACGAAGAGATGGTGGACCGTGTTTCGTCATTTGGGTTCGACTTCAACGTAGCCAAAGGTACTATTTTGTACAGCCGCGGCGAACGTCAGACCGATTTCTTTTTGATAAAGTCCGGCTCGATCGAAATACTCGATCTCGGCGATGACGGTGTACCAAGGGTCCTCACCGTTCAAGGCGAACGGGAGTTCACTGGGGAACTCGATCTGTTCAACAATCGCGAGAATCTTGTCTCGGCTCGAGCGGGCGAGGATGCGCACCTTGTGCGCGTTGAGCGCAGTTCGTTCCTGCGGATGATGTCGGCTGAGCCGGATATCGGTGAAATCATCACGCGGGCGCTGATCCTTCGCCGCGTTGGATTTATCAAACACGGTCAGGCTGGCGTTGTCCTGATAGGGCCGAGCCATGCCGCCGACACATTGAGGTTGCAACGGTTTCTCACACGCAACAGCTATCCGCACAGGCTGGTCGACTCCGATGTTGACCCGCATGCAAAGGAAATGGTCACGGCGCTCAAGATTTGCTCGCTGTCGCTACCTGTCATTGTTCCTCCAGGAAAAGCGGTCCTGCAAAATCCGACCACAGGCCAACTCGCTGACGTTTTAGGGCTGACAGAACGCATCGACCCGAACGATGTCTATGATGTGCTCGTTGTTGGCGCCGGCCCTGCAGGTCTCGCATCCGCGGTTTATGCGGCATCCGAAGGACTAAAGACGATCGTTATCGAAGGGGTTGCGCCAGGCGGGCAAGCCGGTACGAGTTCAAAGATCGAAAACTATCTGGGATTTCCCACGGGAATATCAGGTCAGGCATTGGCCGGTCGTGCTCAGGTTCAAGCACAGAAGTTCGGGGCACGTCTCGCCATCTCGCGTATGGCCGTCTCCATCGATTGCGGCAAGCTGCCTTACCGGGTTGTGCTCGACGACGGGCAGACAGTTTTGGCCCGAGCGATTGTTGTTGCCACCGGAGCCCGTTACCGCAAGCCAGAGCTTTTGAATTACGAACGTTTCGAGGGTCAGGGCATTCACTATGCGGCGACGGCCATGGAAGCGCAGCTTTGCCAGGAACAGGAAGTTATTGTCGTTGGTGGCGGCAATTCAGCGGGGCAGGCGGCGATGTTCCTGTCTCATTTAGTCAAGCATCTGCACATTCTGGTCCGGGGTCCAGGTTTGAAGGAGACGATGTCTGATTATCTTGTCCGACGCATCGAAAAATCGCACAAGATCTCGTTGCATCCCTATACCGAAATTTCTGCAATTGACGGCGATCGATACTTAAACAAGGTAACGTGGACAAATCGATCGACGGGGGTGAATGAGACCCGGTCTATTTCGAATATCTTCATGATGATTGGTGCCGCTCCGAACACGGAGTGGCTGGACGGCTGCATCAAACTGGACAAGTCCGGTTTCATCGAGACCGGTATCATGGCCGGTGTGGTTTCGAGCGGATCGCCATTCGAAACCTCAGCATCTGGCATATTCGCCGTAGGCGATGTCCGAGCGGGCTCCGTCAAACGCGTTGCATCCGGTGTGGGCGAGGGGTCTGTGGTTGTTCAGGCCATACACCAATATCTGAGGCAGATCCCTACGGCCCCAGCCACTAAGGCAGGTTAAAACGTCACCTGCATGATGATCCTTGCAGGCACAACATGCACTGCCCCCTGTGTGTGCGGCCATCCACTCAACACTTTTCGGCTGAGTCGTCCTCGTTGCCGGAATTGCCATCGTTCTCGCTCAAGGCCGCCGCAATTTGTCCGGCGGTCACCCTTTCGCGCATTGTTGGTCTGGAGCTGTCCTCGGTGATGTCCCTGAATTCGAGACTGATTTCCCGGTTGGCGGCGACGGCTGCGATGAGATCTGGATCGCGCATGCCCCGGTCAAAAAACATCATGACATTTCGTGCCAGGCGGTTGGCGCGCGGATCGGTCTTTGGTGACCTCTTCAGCAGCGCTGAAGCTTGCGCAAAAGCATGCTCCATTATCTGCCAATCAGCCGACGAATAGGTCAGTTCTTCCGTTCGAGAAAAAGGCATGGTTCCCCCAAAAGTCCAGCCGCCTTGTCACGTAATCAGATGATCATGGGCATTTCAATGGATATATCTGCATGAGAAGGCGTGGCGCCGGAATCCCTTCAATCAGTGGAATCAAGTCACTTTTGATTCCACCTTCTTATGACGGGTTCAGTGAGGTCGTGTTCGTAGCCGAGGATACTTATGCTCGCCGTATCGAGGACGAAGAGTCCACCGGCTTCAGGTTGTAATCCGAGCCAGCGTGCCGCAAGGACTCTCAAGAAATGAGAGCTCGAGAATATCAGTATCGTGCCATCGGTTTGGCGGAGCTGGCCAATAATCAAATCCGCCCGTGCGCCCACATCCGATGACAGTTCACCGCGCGGACAGCCATCCCCGAACAGACGCCATCGGGGACGTTCGGCGAGAATCTGCTTCGTCGTCAATCCCTCATATGCCCCGTAGTCCCACTCTGCCAATTCTGCCTTCGTCACAGCCTTTGAGCCAAATCCAGCAAGCGCGCACGTCTTCGAAGCACGTTGTGATGGACTTGACCACACAGCGGAGAAAGTCAGGCCCGACAGACGGGCGGCGATGTTGCGCGCGGCCTCTTCCCCAATGGGTGTCAGTGGTATGTCCGTACGTCCCGTGTGCTTGCCGGAGGCACTCCATTCTGTTTCTCCATGGCGAACGAGATAGATCTCCGGAAAAGCACTACTCATATGGACTCCTTTTGATGATGCACGTCGAGCTGATCGTTTAACGAATCTGCTCAATGTATTTGGCGTGGAACCGGACGTAGCCATCCTCGGTCTGCTTGAGCTCAGTCTCGATCAACGCATGGAATTCCGGCAGTCGGTAAAAAGGAACAGTGGGATAAGCGTGGTGCTCGGCGTGATAAGGCATGTTCCATGCAAGTTTGCGCACCAGCCAAGTCGTGGTGGTTGTCCTGCTGTTCTCGAGCATGTTGGCGACATACGGGCAGCGGCCATGTTCGGCCAGAAGATAGATGCGCAGGAAAGGTTGTCCCAATATCGCCGGCAGGACCCATACATACACAAGAACTGCCGTCTGCAGGTAAACGGAGACAGCGATCATCAAGGCATAGACCGCAATCATTATCTGTGCCTCGCTGCGGACCTTCCGGTGACCTTTTGCCGGCACAAATGTATCGCTGCAATGCCCCGACGCGTTTATTACAAGCGTCTTGATGTGGCCCCACCAGACAGGAATGCCGGACAGGTGCACGGGATACTGCCGCACGGTTTCTGGCTTGGGGGACATCAGCTCAGGATCGTTCTCGGGATCCTGAGTGAAGCGGTGGTGGGCCAGATGAAAGTAGTGAAACCAGTCCGAGGGCAGCACAAGCAGGACGCTGCAGACGCGCGCAACGCAGTCGTTCAACCACTGCGTCCTGAACGGCGTGCGGTGGATGGACTCGTGTATAAGGGTAAACAGGAACACGATCAGAATCCCCTGCAGGATCATCAAGAGCGGCCAAAGGGGTATCCGCACGGCAATCAACCATCCGAGCAGAATGATTGAGCCCCAATGGACGGCGAGTTGAAGAAGGCCGGCAAGGTCTGATTTGGCGGTCAGACGATTGCGCTGCTCCGATGTCAACGATGCAATGACAGTCCGGTGATCCATGCGGCAATGATAATCGAACGGGCCGATCTTTCATATAACGCTCGCAAAATTTGACTCTCCCGTATGTGGCAAATAGTGTGTCGCCGAATCGACTGTTATTGACGTTCGTTGCTGATGTTGCGCGCCGTTACGGGCAGAAAATCATTCAAAATCAAAGCGCTATGATGTTGAAATAATCGTGGTGCTCAATCAGCGGGTCTAAGGCTTGATCTGCAACAACGCTACTATCCTTTGAAAACAGGGCCGCATCGGCCCTTTTTCATGCACGCAAGGCAAGCATTAAATTGCCAGAAAATCATTAGAGGAGATTTCCATGAGCATTCGCCGTATTGAAGTTGGTCCACGCATGAGCCAGGTCGTAATCCATGGCAACACAGTCTATCTCGCCGGTCAGGTCGGCAGCCCAGGCAAGAGCGTGACAGAGCAGACCAAGGATGTCCTGGCTTCGATCGACCACTTGCTCAAGGAGGCCGGCACCGACAAATCCAAGCTGTTGCAGGCCATAATCTGGCTCGATGACATGAAGGATTTTGGCGAGATGAATGCTGCGTGGGATGCTTGGGTCGATCCGGCAAACACTCCGGCACGCGCAACGGGCGAAGCCAAGCTTGCAACGCCGGAATACAAAGTCGAGATTATCATCACTGCCGCGATCTAGGATGTGTTGATATTCACGCCATGACGGTCTGCAAGCGGCATTTTTCTGCGATCCGGTGCTCACGTACTTCAAGTACGCTCCGCTCCGGTTCTCGAAAGCTACCGTTTTCGACTCGTCATGATCGCGAATCTCACTGCACCCCAGAATCTTCTCTGGTCCTGCATAGTCAGACTGAATCGGCTGAGATTGACAGAACATAAAAATATCCCGGCTGAGTCACCAGAATAGTTGGCGTCGTGGCAGGAATACTCAAGTAAATTGCTTGAGCGCACTGGATTTTTGGCGCGGAAATGAATAAAGTCCGCGCTTCTCCGGATTGCCGTAGGGGCAATTCTTCAAACGCTTGTCTGATTGTGGCTCATTTCCTTCCGCAAGGCGAGACAAGCATGGGTAAGGAAAACGATTGCAAGTTCTCGTCCGTGATAACAATGTTGAACAGGCCCTTCGGGTCCTGAAGAAGAAGATGCAGCGGGAAGGTCTCTTCCGCGAAATGAAGGCGCGCCAGGCTTTCGAAAAGCCATCCGAGCGCCGTGTCCGTGAAAAAGCAGAAGCCGTTAGTCGTGCCCGCAAGGCTGCACGCAAGCAGGCTCAGCGCGAAGGCCTGTTGCCAGGTCCGAAGAAAAAGGAACGCGTTGCCCGCCCAGCCGGCAACAATGGTAGCGATTACAACAACCGATAATTCATGACCGGGCATCCGGTTATAGATAAACGCGACAGAACCCGCATGGTCCAGGCCGTAGCGGGTTTCGTTTTTTAAGGACCTTTGCCAATCTACCCTGATGTCTTCATGCCGAACATAATGTGCGGCGGTTACCAAAAAGTGCCCGCTTGTTGCTGTGGCAGCGGCTTCCTATTCATAGTCAGAGAATCATTCCTTATGGAGACAGGTCGAAATGGCACTCAAGCTCAATATCATCATAGCTAGCACGCGGCCGGGTCGTGGTGGTCCGGCAGTTGCAAACTGGTTCAATGAATTTGCCAAGCAGGATGGCCGATTTGAGGCTGTTCTCATCGACCTTGCTGAGATCGACCTGCCAATCCTCGACGAGCCGAACCATCCCAAGATGAAGAAGTACGAACACGCTCACACGAAGAAGTGGAGTGCGATCATCGACTCGGGCGATGCCTATGTGTTCGTTACGCCGGAATATGACTACAACGCCCCGCCGTCCTTGACGAACGCGCTGGTCTATCTGTTTCAGGAGTGGAGTTACAAGCCGGCGGGTTTCGTCAGCTATGGCGGCGTATCGGGCGGGTTGCGTTCCGTAGAATCGGTGAAGGGACTGGTCGCCGGCCTGCATATGGTGCCCATACCGGAAGGGGTTCCTGTTGCGAACTATAGGCAACTCATCAATGACGAAGGCGTGTTCGAGCCAAACGATCTAATGAAAACCGGCGCAACGACGATGCTGACCGAATTGCTCAAATGGGCGACGGCTCTCAAACCTTTGCACGCTTCGTGAACGATCGACCTGCTTGACAACTGCGTCATCAGCGGGTCACATAAACACATTCACCAGGGGAGTCCCGACAAGGGGCTGAGATACTGCTGGCTTTTGCAGCGCAGTGACCCGTTGAACCTGATCCAGTTCATACTGGCGTAGGGACGGTGCAAAAGTCTTCGCATAGAGTGCCCTGGCACTCGGTCTCTATTCAGACTCGCGAACTCCTTTCATCCTTCCGGCACAGAACTGGGTTTCCACGCACTTGCTGCGCCATGCGTCCACTTGGATGGACGCATAAAGGTCGCAGCAACACTTTTAATGGCTCATGGTCCTTATCCAAAAGGAAGCACTTTTTGGGGTCATGAGCGGGCAAAGGAACCTGATGATGACCGTTTTTAATCCAACTATTTCAAGCACGCCGACCGTCTCGACCGGACCACTGCCTGCGTCGATCAAGATTTACAAAACCGGACACGTTCATCCGGATATCCGCATCCCAATGCGCGAAATCGCGGTTCACCCGACTGCCGGTGAGCCCAACGTCACAGTCTATGATTCCTCAGGTCCGTATAGCGATCCGTCAGCAGAAATCGATATCGCCAGGGGCATCCCGCGTGTCCGCGAAAGCTGGCTCGCCGCGCAGGGCGATGTCCATTCCTATGACGGCCGCCGCATTATCCCAGCGGATAATGGCTTCGCCACGGGCGAACGGCTGACGCCGGAATTTCCCATCCGCAATAATCCGTTGAAAGCAAAGGACGGCAAGGCCGTTACCCAGCTTGCTTATGCGCGGGCAGGTATCATCACGCGGGAAATGGAGTATGTCGCGATTCGCGAAAATCTGGGCCGGGAGAGTGCAAAGAATGGTGCGGTGCGCGATGGCGAATCGTTCGGTGCATCAATCCCCGATCACGTGACACCGGACTTCGTCCGCGAAGAGATAGCGCGGGGCCGCGCGATCATTCCCGCCAATATCAATCATCCCGAGCTTGAGCCGATGATTATCGGACGCAACTTTCTGGTCAAGATCAACGCCAATATCGGCAATTCCGCAGTGACGTCTTCCATGGCCGAGGAAGTGGAAAAGATGGTCTGGGCTACGCGCTGGGGCGCGGACACGGTGATGGATCTCTCCACCGGGCGCAACATTCACAATATACGCGAGTGGATTATCCGGAATTCGCCGGTGCCGATCGGCACGGTGCCGCTCTATCAGGCGCTGGAAAAGGTCGATGGCATTGCGGAGAACCTCACATGGGAGGTTTATCGCGACACGCTGATCGAACAGGCGGAGCAGGGGGTGGATTATTTCACGATCCATGCCGGTGTGCGGCTGCACTATATTCCGCTGACCGTGAACCGCGTCACGGGCATTGTCTCGCGCGGTGGTTCGATCATGGCCAAGTGGTGCCTGCACCACCATCGCGAAAGCTTTCTCTATGAGCACTTTGAGGAAATCTGCGATATCTGCCGCGCCTATGATGTGAGCTTTTCGCTGGGTGATGGTTTGCGGCCCGGCTCTATCGCCGATGCCAATGATGCGGCGCAGTTTGCCGAACTCGAAACCTTGGGCGAACTCACCCAGATTGCCTGGGCCAAGGATTGCCAGGTGATGATCGAGGGCCCCGGCCATGTGCCGATGCACAAGATCAAGGAGAACATGGACAAGCAGCTCGCAGTTTGCGGCGAGGCGCCATTCTATACGCTCGGACCGCTGACCACGGATATTGCGCCCGGTTATGATCACATCACGTCCGGCATCGGCGCAGCGATGATCGGCTGGTTCGGGACGGCGATGCTTTGCTATGTGACGCCCAAAGAGCACCTTGGCCTGCCGAACCGCGACGATGTCAAAGTTGGTGTGATCACTTACAAGATTGCCGCGCACGCTGCTGACCTAGCCAAGGGACATCCTGCGGCTCAACTGCGCGATGATGCGTTGTCACGGGCACGTTTCGAGTTCCGCTGGGAGGATCAGTTCAATCTGTCGCTCGACCCGGAAACGGCGCGGCTCTACCACGATGAAACCCTGCCGAAGGAAGCGCACAAGGTGGCGCATTTCTGTTCGATGTGCGGGCCGAAATTTTGCTCCATGCGGATCTCTCACGACATCCGTGCCGAGGCGCAAAAGGAAGGCATGGCTGCTATGGCGGAGAAATTTCGCGACGGCGGCGATCTCTATATGCCGTTGAACAAAGGTGCCTGAAGGAATGAACGTTCTTGTAAAGGGCGCCGGCGTGGCCGGATTGTCGGTCGCCGACGAATTGACGTCACGCGGCGCGCGTGTGACGGTGCTCGACCCGCAACCGGGCGGCCGCGCGGCGGCATCCTGGTTTGCGGGGGGTATGCTTGCGCCTTATTGCGAGCGGGAAAGCGCTGAGCAAGCAGTTGTCGAGCTCGGGCTTGGTGCCGCTGACTGGTGGGAAGCGGCGCTGCCCGGCTCAGTGACACGCAATGGTACGCTGGTTTTGGCGCCAATCCGTGACGTCAGGGAGCTTGAACGGTTCGGCTCGCGAACTTCAGAATTCGAGTGGGCTAACGAGGATACTGTTGCAACACTGGAGCCTGATCTTGCCGGACGCTTCCGCAAGGGCCTGTTTTTCAAGGATGAAGCACACCTTGATCCTCGACGCGTGTTGATCAGTCTTGCGGCGAAGCTGGCGGAAGCAGGTGTCGCATTCGAAACCGATCCAGTGCGGACCATGACAGCTGGATTTGACTGGACCGTGCAGTGCACAGGCTATTCCCGCAAAGATCAAACCATACGCGGCGTGCGCGGTGAAATGCTGATCCTGCGTACCGCCGATATCTCCTTGGCACGTCCTGTCCGGCTCGTTCATCCGCGCTTTCCCATCTATGTCGTACCCAGAGCGGATCATACGTTCATGGTGGGTGCGACAATGATCGAAAGCGACTCAGCGGGTCCGATCACCGTGCGCTCGATGATGGAATTGCTGAACGCTGCCTATAGTTTGCACCCTGCCTTCGGCGAGGCGGAAATTGTGGAAACGGGGGTGGGCATTCGACCTGCTTATCCAGACAATCTGCCGCGTGTCGTCCGCGAGGGTAACACCATCAGCATCAACGGTCTCTACAGACACGGTTTTCTGCTCGCCCCGGCGATGGCCATGCTGGTGGCGGACGTGGTTTTGAAGGAAAGGAGAGCAACCCGATGAAACTGCTCGTCAATGGAGAACCGCACGATGTGTCGGCGCAATCGCTCGATGCTTTGCTTGCCGAACTGGAATTCGAAGGCGAATGGCTGGCGACGGCATTAAACGGGGAGCTCGTGCGGTCACCGGAACGTCAGAACTGCCGCCTTGACGAGGGCGACCGGGTTGAGATCCTTACGCCGCGGCAAGGAGGCTGAGTATGCTGAAACTCTATAATACCGAACTTTCGTCGCGGGTTTTGCTGGGAACAGCGCAGTATCCTTCGCCCGCTATCCTTATGGATGCAATCAAGGCGTCCGGCACGGAAATCGTCACCGTCTCGCTGCGGCGGGAAATGGCAGGCGGCAAATCCGGTGACAAGTTCTGGTCGCTCATCCGGTCGCTTGGAACACATGTACTGCCGAATACGGCGGGATGTCATACGGTGAAAGAAGCTGTGCTGACGGCGCAGATGGCAAGGGATGTTTTTGCGACCGACTGGATCAAGCTCGAAGTCATTGGCAATCACGATACGTTGCAGCCGGATGTCTTCGCGCTGGTCGAGGCTGCCCGGATATTGTCCGATGACGGCTTCAAGGTGTTTCCCTATACGACAGACGATCTGATCGTCGCCGGGCGGCTGCTGGAAGCGGGTTGCGAGGTTTTGATGCCATGGTGCGCGCCGATCGGCTCGGCTCTCGGACCGCTCAATATGCACGCACTGCGTTCATTGCGGGGCAATTTCCCCGACGTTCCGATGATCATCGATGCGGGTCTCGGGCGGCCATCCCATGCCGCGACGGTCATGGAACTCGGATTTGATGCCATCCTGCTTAACACGGCCGTGGCGAAGGCCGGCGATCCGGTGGCAATGGCCGGGGCTTTTGCCAAAGCAGTTGATGCGGGGCATGAAGCCTTTCATGCGGGCATGCTCGAGCCTCGCGACGTTGCCGTACCGTCAACGCCCGTGATCGGCAGGGCGGTATTTACGTGATAGCCTGAGGCTCTTAGCTGTCGAGCAGTTCAGCGACCTTGGCATTGCCGCCGTAAATGAGGCAATCGGCGATTGTCGTCTTGTCCAGGACCGCACGGGTGACATTGGCGACTTCATTGAAGACGTGGCGTATCTCGCATGTCGCTTCGTCCTGGCAATCCTCGCAGCGGCGATAGGCGATCTTGCTCAAGCAAGGCAAAGGGGCAATCGGACCATCAATGAGGCGCAGCACCTCGCCGAATGTAATTTCTTCGGCCGGCTTTAGCAGCAGATACCCGCCCATCTTGCCGCGACGGCTCATCACGATACCCTGGTGCTTCAGATCGAGCAGTATCTGTTCGAGAAACTTCTTCGGAATATTCTGTTCTTCCGCGATATCCGAGATGAAGAGAGCTTTCTCGGCGTCTGCCCTGGCCAGAACGACAAGCGCCCGTAGAGCATATTTGGCCTTTTGCGATATCATTTCTTCTTTGCCTGACTACCAGTGTGGTGCAGTCATAGTCCCTCGCACTACATTTTCTAGTGTAAAAATGTTAAAAAATGAGTTTTTTTACGGCGGCGAAATGTCTTAAAAATGGTGTGTAAGGCGCTGAAAAATAATAATTCATTAAGAATTTGCTGCAGACGGCGGTGCGGGAACGGTGAATCCAATACACGATTAAATCGGTAGAGATTATTGACAAATGATTTCAAGGCGTCATCATTAGCTAACTCTGCAACCGGATTGTTTGATGGAGGTCGCAATGTACAGTGAAGTATCAGGCATATTTAACCGGGCAGAACGCCTGTGGCGGGATGTTTTTGTAGCTGAAACTCTCGACCGGAATGCCAGCGATCCCAAGCAGCGTGATCGCGAAGAAGCTGCGGCCAAGAAAAACCGCAACTGGACCGAGGAGGATTTCCTCTGGTGCTGGCAGCATCGCGGATTTTGGTGAGTGCCGCTAGAGCATTTCAGGTTTTGGCTGAAACGCTTCTCCCTCGCCGTCATCCTCGGGCTTGACCCGAGGACCTAAATTTTATTGAAAAACAAGAACCACGCCGTGCTGTTCAACGTTCCGATGGGTCCTCGGGTCAAGCCCGAGGATGACGGAAAGGTGGCCGAGGGGATGGCGGAGAAGTGAACGAAATCGGCAGCTGATCACGCTGCTCGTTGAGCGCGAAAATCCTGTCGGGGTCTACGCATTGAATCGGCCAGAATATGGGCTTCCGGCCATGAGCCGAAGCCGCTTTCAATGTTGATGTGTCCAGCGTTTTTCATATCGACAAAGCCTGAGCCCCAAACCTGCGCCAGAGCTTCTGCCTTGTTGAATGACATATAGGGATCGTTGCGGCTGGCAACGACAATTGACGGAAAGCCGAGCTTGTGGCGTGGCAGGGGTGCAAAGCTGCGAAATTTGGAATCCTGAACGGCCATACGTTCAGCGTCGGCTGGCGCAACCAGAACCGCACCCGCGATATGCGCTGCCGATGGACGGCTGGCGAGATGCGTAACGAGTACGCAGCCGAGGCTGTGCGCAACGAGGACTGCACCGGGTGTTTCGGCAAGGGTTGCTTCAAGAACGTGAAGCCATTGGCAAAGGACCGGATTGTCCCAATCATCCTGTTCGACAAGGCGCGCCGTTTCATCCTTCAGCAGCCATTGCTGTTGCCAGTGGCCTTTTTCGGACCCGCGATATCCCGGAATGATCAATGTCGTCATGCGCCACCACTCCTTTTGTGCCATTGCTTGGAGAAGAATTCGTATGTGGCCTCAAAATAGGGTGGTTGCGCAGATCCATGAAGGAACAGCGCACTAAACTCGGTCAGAAATGGAAAATATTCCCTGCGCGAATTGTGGCTATCGTAAAATGACCCGTCAAGTATCGCTATCTTTCTTGTACCAGCGCAACAGCAACTGCGAGCGTTCAAAATAAAGGACTACAAGCAGCGAAAGGGCAAATGGAATCAACAGGTAGAACAAGCGGAAAATAATCAGTGCCGCCAATACGTCGGCCTGATTCATATCGGGCAAACCGGTGAGGAAAACCAGTTCCAAGACGCCGAGGCCGCCGGGCGCATGGGAGATCAGAGCCGCGGAAAAGGATACGAGAAAGATCCCGAGAATAATGAGAAAGCCGGGATTGCCTGCTGTCGGGAGCGTAAAATAAATGATGGCGGCGGCACCGATGAGCTCCAATGGTCCGACGATCAGCTGCTGGGCGACGACCGGCAAACGTGGATATTCGAGCGTGAAGCGCCGGATGCGAAGCGGCCTGAAATGCAGCCAACTGCCGAACACATAGAGCAACACGATTGCCAAGGCACCGAAACCCAGCACGTAGCTCAGGGAAGGCGGCAGTTCCGCGTTGAAACGCTGAAGGAGATGCGGCTCGATGAGAAGAACGACTGCACTCAGCGTCAATACGCCCAAAATGAAAGTGAATGAACAGAAAGCGATGAGCAGCGCAATTTCAGGGCCGCTCATGCCTTGCGAGGAATAGGCGCGATAGCGAACCACGGCTCCAGAGAGGACCGAGGCGCCGATATTGTGCGAAAGTGCGTAGGTGGTGAACGAACAGAGCGCGATGAACAGCCAGGAAATCTTGCGGCGCAGGTGCAGTAGCGCAATGCGATCATAGCCGGCCAAGGCGGCGTAGGCGACGAGGGATGCAAAGCCTGCCAGGATCCAGCGGTGTGCAGGAATGGCATAAAGGCTGTGGATCACGTCATCCAACGAGATGCTCCGCAGCTCCTTGTAAAGGAGCCATACGGAAATCCCGACGGCGGCCAGCCCAACAACCGGCCATACGTAATCCTTCAATTTCATGCTTTTTCCCGCTCGCCCATTCTGACTCTATACCGCTTTTGTTGCTTCTATACGGTTCGATTTCTCCGGCTTGGGGTCTTCAAGATCAAGGATGTGGGCGACGATTCCGCGCGCTATTTCACGTTCACCCATGATAACCGCGTCCGCACCGAGATCCTGCAAATGCTGGACCTCCGCATCCGAGTGAGCTCGCGCCAAAATGCTGATGACCGGGTTTGCGGCGCGGGCCTTGACCACGATCTGCCCGGCTTCAAATGCGTTCGGGATGGCGATGATCAGTTGACGGGCCTGGGCGAGATTGGCGGCGGCGAGGATATCGCCATTGGCTGCGTTGCCGACGATCGTTTCAATGTTTTCCTCATGCAATTTCGCTACAGTTTTGTCGGCGTCCTCGATAACGAGAAATGGCTTGCCGACTTCTTTAAGCGCCTCACCAACAAGACTGCCGACACGGCCATAGCCGACGAGAACGGCATGGTCAGTAAGTGTGGTCGGGCGAATTTCCACATCGGGTGTTTCAATTGCTACCAAATCTTCGGTCGAGGGTTCTTCGGTTGGCACACGCTTTTCGAGCCGCGGCTTAAGATACGTAACCCCCGCGAACACCAATGGGTTGAAAAGTATCGACAGGATGGCACCGCCGAGAATGAGGTCGCGGCCCTCCTCGGGCAACATTCCCAACCCGACGCCAAGCTCGGCGAGAATGAAAGAGAATTCACCGATCTGCGCCAGGCTGGCTGAAATGATCAGGGCGGTGCCCGTTGGATAACCAAACGCGCGGACGATGAAAAATGCCGCGAGCGATTTGCCAACGACGATGATTGCGAGCGTTGCAAGCAGCGGCAAGGGATCATTGACGATTGTCATTGGATCAAACAGCATGCCGACCGAGACGAAAAACAGCACTGCAAAGGCGTCGCGCAACGGCAGGGATTCTTCCGCTGCGCGGTGGCTAAGTTCGGATTCGCTCATGATCATGCCAGCGAAGAACGCGCCGAGCGCCAGCGACACGCCGAACAACTTGGCCGCACCGAAGGCGACGCCTAATGCGATCGCCAGCACAGCCAGGCGGAAAAGCTCGCGCGATCCGGTATGTGCGATCGCATGCAGGGTCCAGGGGATTACCCTGCGCCCCACGATGAGCATGACTGCAACGAAAGCTACAACCTTGCCAAGTGTCAGCGCGATGACGCCGCCGATGCCAAGATCGAAATATCTGACGATTGGGTCGCTCGCGGCCCGAACCATATCGCCCGTTTCGCTACCGCCGTTGATCGCGCCGGCAATAGCTGGCAGTAGGACAAGGGCAAGAACCATGGCAAGATCTTCGACAATCAACCAGCCGACCGCGATGCGCCCCCGTTCTGTCTCGATCAGTCGCCGCTCCTGCATGGCGCGCAGGAGAACCACGGTACTTGCCACCGAGAGCGCGAGGCCGAAGACGAAACCCGCCTGCATGCTCCAACCGAGAATCCAGGCAAGGCCGGCGCCAAGCAAAGTCGCTACCAAAATCTGCACGATAGCGCCTGGAATTGCGATGGCACGAACCGAAAGCAGATCTTTCAAGGAAAAATGCAGGCCGACGCCAAACATAAGCAGAATGACGCCGATCTCGGCGAGCTCGGAAGCCAGCTCCTGATCGGCGACAAAACCGGGAGTATGCGAGCCGGCCAAAACACCGGCTACGAGATAACCGACAAGGGGAGGAATACGCAGACGATTGGCAATCGCACCGAAAATAAAGGCCAGAACCAGACCTATGACGATTGTCGCAATCAGCGGCGTTTCATGAGGCATATGTCGGCGTCTCCCTCGTAAGATGATCAATGGTTAAAATCAATGGGTCCTGCGAACAGGTGCTGTCGCAGCAGTATTGCGTACCTCCGGTGGCTTGCAAACCGATTTCATCGGCTCTGCGGCGCAGGAAACGCGATTTTTTCCCTGCGCCGCAAATAGTTAGCGTTGAACGCTAAGTTGGCAGCCGATCAGCTCTGGATGGCCGGCTTTTCGCCCGAGCCGATGCGCGAAGCATGGTTCTTTTCCCACCAGGTTCCGAGCAGCAAGAGAATCGGCGCTGCGATGAACAGCGACGAACTCGTGGCAATGACCACGCCGAAGAGCATCGGCAGAGCAAAGTTTTCCACGGCCTTGCCGCCCCAGATCGCCATGGGAAGCATGGCAAGGAACACGGTCAGCGAGGTGTAGATACAGCGCGCCAAGGTCTGGTTGATACTCAGATCGATAATCTGACGCAGCGGCATCTTCTTATGGATGCGCAAATTCTCACGCATTCGATCGTAAACCACGACCTTGTCGTTGACCGAGTAACCGATAATGGTCAGCAGAGCGGCAATGGCCGTGAGGTTGAAATCGAGCCCCATCAGCGCAAAGAAGCCGACAGTTTTCGTGGTATCGAGGATCAGCGTGGCGATTGCACCAAGCGCGAAGTGCCATTCGAACCGCCACCAGATGTAGAGCAGCATGGCAAGGCTGGCGAGGGTAACGGCGAGGACGCCGGACCGTGCAAGCTCCTGACTGACCTTTGGTCCGACGACTTCCGAACTCTCGATCTTTACACCGGGATCAAGCTGCTGGACGGAAGCCCTGACCTTGGTAACGGCCGCGGTCTGCGCTTCTTCGCCGCCGTCCTGACGCTGAACGCGGATAAGCACCTTGTTGTCGCCGCCGGCCTGCTGGAGGGCGACTTCACCGAGACCGAGGCCTTCAAGAGTCGAACGCATTGTGGCGAGGTCCGCAGGTTTGGACGTCGTAACTTCCACCTGGATACCGCCCTTGAAGTCGATACCGTAATTCAGACCGGGATGGATGAAGAGGATGATCGAAGCGATAGACAGGAAGATCGAAACGCCGATACCGAAGAAACGCGCGTTCATAAACGAGATGTTGGTGTTTTCCGGTACGAGCTTGAAGAGGTGTTCGATCCGGATCGTCTTCATCTTCCGGCGGCGGACTATCGCGGTCATCATGACACGGACGACGGTGACTGCCGTGAACATGGAAACAAGTGCACCGATGATCATGGTGATAGCGAAGCCACGTATCGGGCCAGTGCCGAAGAGGAACAGCAGTAGCGTCGCGATAAGGTGCGTGGCCTGCGAGTCGATAATGGTCGAATAGGCGAGCTTGAAGCCGCGATCGACCGCAGCCATCGCGCCAATACCCTTGCGGGCTTCTTCACGGATACGTTCGTTGATGAGGATGTTCGCATCAACAGCAAAGCCGATACCGAGGATGATGGCGGCGATGCCGGGGAGGGTCAGTGTCGCTCCAAGCAAGCTCAGTATGCCGAATGTAAGAATGACGTTGAGAGCAAGCGCCAGATTGGCAATCAGACCCCAGCCGCTATAGAGGACGAATATGAAGCCCACTACGAGCGCAAAGCCGATAAGGCCAGTGAGAACGCCCATCTTGATGACGTCACCACCAAGGTCCGGACCGACGGTACGTTCTTCGATGACGGTCAGCGGCGCCGGCAAGGCGCCAGCGCGAAGCAGCGCAGCGGTGGTGACCGTATCCTGAACCGTGAAGTTACCGGTAATCTGGCCGGAGCCGCCGGTGATGGGAACCTGGATAACGGGAGCCGTCAGAACCTTGCCGTCGAGCACGATGGCAAAGGGACGACCGACATTCTGGCTGGTGATATCGGCGAACTGACGCGCACCGACATTATCGAAGCGGAATGAAATGATCGGCTGGTTGGTTTGCTGATCGAAGGCCGCGCGGGCATCAGTCAGGCGTTCGCCGCTGAGTGCCACGCGATCTTCAACCGGGTAGGTAATGGCGGGATCTTTCGCATCCGGCAAGATGGATACGCCGGGAGGCGGCGCAGCGCCAGAATTGCGATCCGCAACCATGTGGAAGGTCATCTTGGCGGTGCTGCCGAGTAGGGCGCGCAGCTGGCTCGGATCCTGCAATCCTGGGAGCTGAACGACGATACGATCGGAACCGACGCGCTGGATGGAGGGCTCGGCAACGCCGACCTGATCGACGCGGCGACGGACGATTTCCAGACTTTGCGTTAGTGCATTGTCTAGCTTGTCCTTCATTCCGGCTTCAGTCAGCGTCAGACGTATCTGGTTGCCGTTTGTGGTGATATCGATGTCACTGACAGGTGCGGCAAACCCGACTTGTGCGACTTGAGTGGTCAGATCGCGCAGGGCTGCAACGGCTGCATCGCTTTGTGTCGCGTCCGCCAACGTTACGATGACGCTGTCACCCGCGACACGGACAGATTGCGGCTGGATTTTTGCCGTGCGCAGATGACCGCGCGTATCGTCGAGAATTGAGCGAATGCGGTCTTTCTTGAGTGCTGCCGCGTCCACTTCGAGCACGAGATAGGAACCGCCGCGAAGATCGAGGCCCAGGGCGACCTGCTTCTTGGGGAACCAGCTTGGCATAGCTTCGAGCTGCGCCTTGGTGAAAGCGTTGGGAAGGGCGAGGACAATACCCACCAGGATAATAGCAATGTAGGTCCAAAGGACCCATCTCGACGTACGCATATCTTAAATTCCGTTATGGAGTGCGGGCGCGCTGCCGAGAACTGATCTACGAGTTTGCCTGGCGGCCGCCGGATTTGTTTTCGTCGTTCCCGATTGGAAACGGTGATGTCAGGCCGCGGTCAGAGGCGGAGCGCGGGCGTGAAAAACAGAATTACAGTCTAGCGCCGGGGTCGTTCCGGACTGAACCGAAATGACGCTTTTCCTGTTTGCAATAACAAGCGCATGCCCTTGAGGCACCAAAGCATCCAGTGAGCTGCTATCGGACCCAAGTCCACTTTTGATCTTCAGGTGCAAAGCTTCAAGCGCCGCGACACGCATTGGGCTCTGCACGGGGGTGGACTGATTGTTGGTTTCGTGGGCCAAGCGCGTTTCATTGCGCGTCGGTGTACCGGCATCCTTTGCCGCAATATTGGTCTCCGCGCCGGTCACATACACCGTGCCCAGAGCGGCGCTGATCGTGGATACAAGCCAGAAAATAGAAATCAGGAGCGGAGCAGCGCTTCGCTTTCCTTTTTTGCTATTTCCGTGAACGCTCATCCTGTCATCCAATATCAATACGTCGCGGCGCAAAGCACCTCGCTGCGACTCTCTTTATGAAGTCTGAAAGCGTGAGTCACTTAAAATCGTCGCGTTTCGCCACCAATGGCTGGAAAATATGTCGTTTTGCAGGAAACGGGTGGAACGAAATGACCAAGTTGTCCACTTTGCTGAAGATTAGTTCGAAATGGAGGTCATCATGGCTGACGCAATCAGCAGCACATCGACCATTCGATGGGATACGATAGAAGCGGAACTGGACAGTTTCGGCTGCGCCATTTTGAAAGGCATTTTGTCGAAGGCACAATGCGAAGGAATAGCCGGAGGCTATCCGGACGATAACCAATTTCGCAAACGCATTGTCATGGCGCGGCATGGGTTTGGTCGGGGTGAGTACAAGTATTTCAGCTATCCTCTGCCCGATGTTATCGGCGATCTGCGCCAATCGCTCTATCCTCCCTTGGCCGGCATCGCCAATCGCTGGAACGAATTGATGGGCATCACTGTCCGGTATCCGGACCAGCATCAGGCATTCATCGAGCGGTGCCACGCCGCCGGGCAGAATCGTCCGACACCGTTGCTGCTGGAATATGGCGAAGGCGACTACAATTGCCTGCATCAGGATATCTACGGCGAACATGTGTTTCCACTGCAGGTGGCGTTTCTGCTGTCGAAACCCGGGGAGGATTTCACTGGTGGCGAGTTTGTCCTGACGGAGCAGCGGCCGCGTATGCAGTCGCGTGCGGAGATCGTGCCACTACGACAAGGCGACGCGGTGATCTTTCCGGTCAGCCAGCGTCCGGTGAAGGGTACACGCGGCTACTACCGCGTGAATATGCGCCATGGCGTCAGTCGCCTGCGCAGCGGAAAACGCCATACGCTGGGCATCATCTTCCACGATTCTCAATAGTTGCAACGCGATTCGGGTCAGGATGGCCTGCAAATGGCGCTTTTCTGCGCTCCGGTGCTCATGAACCAAAAGTTCACTCCGCTCCGGTTCTCGAAAATCACCATTTTCGTCGCGCCCTGATCCGAATCTCAGCTCACCTTTGTCTCCCCCAGTTGCGCCGATACGTGAAGAACAGCATTGTAACCTCAAGTTTCAAAATGGGGCCTCAATGGATTACCTGATCTTCTGGGAATGGCTGAGCTTCGCCGCGCGGTGGCTGCATGTGATCACGGCGATCGCCTGGATCGGCTCATCTTTCTATTTCATCGCTCTCGATCTTGGATTGCGGAGGCACGCAAATCTCCCACAAGGTGTCAATGGCGAAGAGTGGCAGGTTCATGGAGGAGGGTTCTACCATATCCAGAAATATATGATCGCGCCGCCTCATATGCCGGAACACCTTATCTGGTTCAAATGGGAATCCTATTTCACCTGGTTGTCCGGATTCATGCTGCTCTGCATCGTCTACTACGGCAGCGCCGATCTATTTCTGATTGACCGCAATGTCCTCGATGTTTCGACGCCTGTGGCTATCCTGATCTCGCTCGCGTCGATTTCAATCGGCTGGTTGATCTACGACCTTCTCTGCAAGTCTCCGCTCGAGTCCAATGATACCCTGCTGATGCTCATTCTCTATGGCGTGATCGTATTCATGGCATGGGGTTATACGCATCTGTTTACTGGACGTGCCGCACTCTTGCACCTTGGCGCATTCACTGCGACGATCATGACCGGCAACGTGTTTTTACTGATCATCCCAAACCAGAAAAAAGTCGTAGCCGATCTGATCGCGGGCAAGACACCTGATCCCAGGCTCGGCAAACAGGCCAAGCAACGCTCTACGCACAACAACTATCTGACGCTTCCGGTTATCTTCCTGATGCTATCGAACCATTATCCGCTTGCGACGTCCACCGAGTTCAACTGGATAATTGCCGCGCTGATATTCATCATCGGCGTGCTCATCCGGCATTATTTCAACTCGAGACATGCAGGAACAGGCAATCCGCATTGGACATGGCTTGCCAGTGCCATTTTGTTTATCGTTATCATATGGTTGTCGACGGTTCCCAAGGTCCTGACAGGCGAGGAGAAAGTGTCCCGCGCTGCTAAACCTTTTCTCGCTGCCCAGAATTTCGAACAGGTTCGCGATACCGTAATGGGACGTTGTTCGATGTGCCATGGAGCGGAGCCATCGTGGGAGGGCATCATGCAGCCACCGAAGGGTATTCGCCTCGATACGGATGAAATGATCGCGACCCATGCAAGCCAGATCTATATTCAGGCCGGAGCGAGCCATGCCATGCCGCCTGGCAACCTCACGCATATCACCGATGACGAGCGCGCGCTGATCGTCGCGTGGTATCGCGGTGCGACGGCTGGAAAAGCGACACCATGACAGAATTATTGCTGCGTGCCCGTATTCTGACATTTCATGATGAGCCGTTGAACGGTGAGACGAGCGCCGAGACATTCACATATCTTGAGGACGGAGCGCTCCTCATTCGCGACGGCAAGATCGTTGCAATGGATGAATTTGCAACGTTGCGGGCGGGAGACGGCCAGAACGCCGAAGTCATCGACCATCATCCGCATCTGATCATGCCGGGTTTCATCGACTGTCATATTCATTATCCGCAGATGCAGGTGGTCGGCTCCTATGCCGGTGCCTTAATGGAATGGCTCGACAAATATACATTCGTCGAAGAGCAGAAATTTTCCAATCAAGGCCATCCGGAAAAGATCGGCTCTGCGTTTTTCGATGAGTTGATCCGCCATGGTACGACAACTGCAGCAGCATATTGCTCGGTGCACAAAGCCTCGGTGCATTCATTTTTTACGGAGGCGCACCGGCGCAACATGCGCATGATTGCCGGTAAGGTGATGATGGACCGCAATGCGCCGCCGGGTCTACTCGATACGCCGCAATCCGGATATGACGATAGCAAGGCGCTTATCGCGGACTGGCATGGCAAGGGGCGTCAACTCTACGCAATCACGCCGCGTTTCGCTCCGACCTCCTCATCAGAGCAGCTGGAGATGAGTGGCACGCTGGTGCGCGAGTTTCCGGATTTGCATGTGCAGACGCATCTTTGCGAGAACACTGCCGAGATTGCCTTCGTTGCTCAACTCTTCCCGTGGAGTAGGGATTACACAAATGTGTATGAACACTATGGCCTGCTGGGGCCAAAGACGCTGCTTGGCCATTGCATCCATTTGAGCGATGCCGAGGTGAGTACGATTGCCAACAGCGGATCGATTGCCGTCTTCTGCCCGACGTCAAATTTGTTCATAGGCAGCGGATTGTTTGATCTGGCGCGCATTCTGGCGTCAAACATTCGCAACGCGATCGCGACGGATATTGGCGGCGGCACATCATACTCCATGCTGCGAACGCTGGATGAAGGCTATAAAATTCTCAATATCCAGGGGCAGCGTTACCATCCACTCCGGTCTTTTTACCAGGCAACCCTGGGCAACGCGCGGGCTCTTGCGCTGGAGGGTATTATCGGCTCGTTCGTGACAGGTGCGGAAGCTGACTGCGTTGTTCTAAATGCACGCGCCACACCTGCAATGCGCGTTCGCATGGAAACCGTCGAAACACTGGTGGAAGAACTTATGCTGATGCAGACCATGGGCGATGATCGAACAATCGCCGAGGTTTACATCGCCGGTGTCGCAGCCAAGAGTACTTTGCCGAACTAATAGCGCAGGGAACCAAAGATCGCATTCGGCCGTTCGGCTCGATCAATGCCTCGTCTCCGGGACCCTTCATGACAACACAGCATCGGAATTTGCGAACCGGCCAGCCCATCTGGCTTGGCCGACGGGCTGCAGGAGTTGAGTTCAACCTGCTACTTGAAGATATAACAATAGATATCGCGATCGTTGGCGCCGGCATCAGTGGTGCTCTCATGGCCGACAGCTTGAGTGAAGCCGGGTATTCGGTGTCCATTTTTGACAGACGAAAGCCTGTGACCGGTTCAACGCCTGCAAGCACAGCACTGCTGCAATTCGAAATTGACACACCTTTGCATCAGCTTGCGCAACAACTGGCTCGCAACGATGCCGAGCGTGCTTGGCGGAGATCAAAACTTGCGGTCGATGCACTACGCGAAAGAACCTGTGAGCTTGGAATAAACTGCGAGATGCAGAACCGGGATTCGCTTTACCTTGCGGGCGATCTTCTCGACGAGAAGGGCTTGCAGCGAGAGTTGTTGGCGCGTCGCCGAGCTGGCTTTGAAACAAAACTTTTGAACCGGGCCGAACTAAATGCCAGGTTTCATATTGATCGGCCGGCGGCGTTGATGAGTTTTGATAATATTGAAGCCAATCCGCGCAAACTGGCACTAGGTTATCTGAACGTTGCAATCTCGCGCGGCGCCAAGATCTTCGCGCCGGTTGAAATCGTGTCGGTCGAACCAAGGTCGCGCGATGTAATTGCGGCGACAAAGGAGGGGCGAAAAATACGTTGTAAATATCTGGTTTTCACAACGGGCTATGAAATACCCGAGCAAGTGCCGCAGAAAGGACACCAGATCATTTCTACCTGGGCACTGGCGACACCGCCCCAGAAGCAAAAACTTTGGCCCGAAGAATGCCTGATCTGGGAAGCGTCGGACCCATATCTTTATATGCGCACGACTCAAGACGGGCGGATCATCGTCGGTGGCGAGGATGAAGAATTCGAGGACGAGGAAAAGCGCGACGCGAAATTGCCAGCTAAGACCAAGGCAATTCTCGCAAAGCTCAAGAAGTTGTTGCCACAGGTTAACGCCGAAGCAGACTACGCCTGGACCGGAAGCTTTGGCTCGAGCACAACGGGTTTGCCCACAATTGGCGCCATCCCAAAAATGCATCGATGCTTTGCCGTCCTCGGATATGGCGGGAATGGGATCACGTTTTCCATGGTCGCGGCGCAACTCGTTCGTGGGCTAATAACCCGGACGGGCGATCCGGATGAAGACCTGTTCGCTTTCAAATAATCCTATTCCACGTGGTAGCCGACTTCCTCCGCCGCATGTCCCAACGTCTGCCAAAACGAGCGGGCAAAGGTGCGGAACACGTAAAGATCGAAAGTCTCGTCATCGATCCGCTGTATGTTGGCATGAATGTCGTGATGCAGCGTGGCACGTCCATAGGCGATCGGGAAGGCATGCTCGGAAAAGTCGATGGCGAAGAGTTTCGACAATATCCATTCCGAGCGCGGTCCGCTGATCCGAATGACGGTGCGGCCATGGGTTAGGTCAACCATCGTCCCGAGTTCCGGAGAGGTGGCGGAGCGCAACCGGGATTCGAGATCAGGTGTTGCGCTGACGACGAAATAACGACCGGGCGCAAAGCCAAAGACAGATTTCTCGCCTGCGACGCGGCCGAGCCCCGGCTTATTCTGAAGAACAAGACCCGTAGCACTGCCGATTGCAGTCAGCACGGTCGGTATCGTGTCTGGCCATGCTGTAACCTGAATGATCGAGAGGTTGTTTCGCTCGCGCAGCGTGACACCAACACCGGCAGCGGAATTGCCGTGGTCGCCTGGAGTGAAGGTTCTGCCGAGTGGAGATTGAGATTCAGCCATGCATCCGGCTTCCTTCTGGATCGAACATGTGGTGACTGACAATCTCTACTGCGCAATGTTTGTCTCGGAGCAGGTCCGTTGCAAAGGCACGATTGCCAATCATCGACGTCCCGTGTTTGACCAATGCGAGTGCGATATATTTGCCAAGCGCCGGTGAGTAACAGGCCGCTGTGACGTGGCCAAAACTGTCGGCGGGTTCGCGCGGTTTAGGGTCGGTTACGATGTGGCTGCCACCATTGATCGATTGATTGTCAAGCGCGATCAAACCCACGAGCGACAAACGGTTTTCATCCTTGAGCCCTTCACGACCGATCATGGCGGAGCCGATATAGGGCTTCTTCTTCGACAGCATCCAGTCGAGATGCAGGTCATGCGCTGTGGTTCTGCCGTCAATTTCGGCACCGGTGACATGACCTTTTTCGATACGCAGCGTCCCGAGCGCCTCGAGTCCGTAGGGGACGATGGCAAAGGGCTTACCAGCGGCGAGGAGGGCTTCCCATACCTGCGTTCCAAAACCGGCACCGCAATAAACTTCGTAAGCAAGCTCCCCCGAGAAAGACAGGCGGCAGACCATGACCGGCACATCGGCGATTTTTCCGTGAATGATCCCCATGAAAGGGAGGGTGTCATTATCAACTTTTGATCCAGTCACGCAGGACTCGAGTACAGCGCGCGACTTTGGACCAGAGATGGCCGAACCCGCCCAGACGTCAGTGACCGACGTCAGGTGGACGCGCAACTCCGGCCAAATACAGTCGAGATAATACTCCAGATGCTGCATGACAGGGCCGGCGTTGGCGGTGGTCGTCGTCATCAGGAACTGTGTTTCGCCAAGGCGCCAGGTTGTGCCGTCGTCGAAGGTAATTCCATCTTCACGCAGCATCAGACCATAACGCGCCTTACCTACCGGCAGGGTGGAAAACATGTTTGTGTAAACGCGGTCAAGGAGTTCCGCTGCATCGGGGCCTTGTATGTCGATTTTGCCGAGAGTCGAAACATCGACGATACCGACACTCTCGCGAACTGCCCGGGCCTCACGTATATATGCCTGTTCAATTGTTTCGCCGTGGCTGGAATAAATCATAGGGCGATGCCAGAGGCCCGCTTCATAGGTCTTCGCACCGTTTGCCAGATGCCAATCATGCATGGGCGTCAGACGATGCGGACGCAAGTCTCCGTATCTTTCGCCAGCCAAAGTACCTAGCGAAACCGGTGTGAATGGCGGACGGAACCGTGTTGTACCTGCTTCGGGAATCGAGATGCCGCGCACGTCGGCCATAATGGCAAGGCCGGGAACATTGGAGGTCTTGCCCTGATCGGTCGCCATCCCCAGCGTAGTGTAACGCTTCAGATGCTCGACTGAGTGAAAACCTTCGCGGTAGGCGAGGCGAATATCGTCAGCCGTGACGTCATGCTGAAAATCGACGAAGGCTTTCTGGGATTTGACCGCGGGCTCAATTTCAAACACAGGTGCAGGAGACGAGTCCAGCATCGGCGCTTCGACCGGCGGGAGAATGAGCCTGCTCTTGGCTGAACCCTTGGTTGCCGCGTCGGACATGACGCTGATCGTATCCATGTATCCGGCTGCGGAACCAGTCATCACCCAGTTCTGGTTTGGCTCCGGCGGCAGGAAAGCCTGAAGATCCGCATCCCATTCGGGCTTGCCGCCTGCCTGACTTGCAAGGTGGATGGCGGGTGACCAGCCACCCGAAACACCAAGACAATCGGTCTTGATTTCGCGAGGCGCGCCTGAAACACGGCCGGTCTCGGCGTTGAAATGCTGTACAGAGATCGAACTCAACGTCTTGCCAGCATGGGTCGCCGTAACTGCATGACCGAGAAGTAGTTCGGCGCCGGCTACACTCGCGATATCCCTGCACGTGCCGGATACGTCGGACCGAACGTCGATGATCGCGATCACATTGACACCGGCAATCGACAGCGTTCGTGCCGCATCATAAGCGCTGTCATTATTGGTAAAGAGGGTGACATTATTTCCGGCCGCAACACTATATTCGACCGCATAGCGGCGCACGGCATCGGCGAGCATGACACCTGGACAGTCATTGCCGGGGAAAACGATCGGCCGCTCGAATGCGCCAGTCGCTAGAATCACCTTGCCGGCGCGAATTACCCAATGACGCTGGCGTGGCATCCCCTTGGTCCGGTTCGGCTTGTAGTCAGTAACATGTTCGACGGCTGTGAGAACATTGCCGTCGTAGTAGCCCCAGACAGACGTCCGGGTCAGGAACCGGACATTTGATAGATTCGCCAAAGCGTCAGCCTTTTCGCGAGCCCAAACGGCAGGGTTGCGTCCATGGATCATTTCGCCGGAGCCAAGCAGTGAACCGCCGGGCAGCGGGCGTTCCTCCGCGATGATGACGCGCGCGCCGGTTGCGGCGGCCGCTTCCGCAGCAATCAGGCCGGCAGGACCACTGCCGACGACAAGGACGTCGCAAAAGGCGTTCATGCGCTCGTAACGGTCTGGGTCCGGGGCCGTACCGGCTTTGCCAAGTCCGGCTGCACGGCGGATGAATTTCTCACAAAACATCCAGAAGCGTGT
Source organism: Phyllobacterium chamaecytisi (assembly GCF_020164455.1). GTDB lineage: Bacteria > Pseudomonadota > Alphaproteobacteria > Rhizobiales > Rhizobiaceae > Phyllobacterium > Phyllobacterium chamaecytisi. Next base: position 99,000 of record NZ_JAIQWW010000007.1, on the reverse strand, counting down.
GCCTTTCAGCGGGCCGATCGCCGGTCCCATGAATGTCTTGTAATAAAATCCCGCCGAGAACAGGGGGCCAGCCAATTGGTTGATGGCCATGAAATCGTGTTCCAACGACGGAAACCGATTTTGACTTTGGGTGACCAGGCCGTCAAAAATCTCAAGTTCCGTTGCCCGGACGTTCGGTTCGCGTACATCGCCGGAAAGAACTGTGACAAGGGCGTTGGGCTCATCACTACCGGCGGCGAACACACCGCGCGGGCGATGATATTTGAACGAGCGTCCGAAAAGCGTAATGCCATTGCCAAGGAGCGCGGAAGCGAGCGTGTCTCCCGGATGCCCGCTATAGGCCTTTCCGTCGAACGTGAAACGGATGGATTTGGAGCGGTCGATACGTCCACCCTTCGATAGCCGCGAACTCGTCATGAACGGTCACCACTCACGGTGCCGCGCGCAAATACGACGGATGAAATGGTATGAGTCGTCATATCCCGCGTGACAAGGAGATGCTGGCGGCAACCGCCCGTATGAAGCCAGAACTCTCGATGGGGACCGCTGGGGTTGGTGCGATCAAAGACGTAGGAATTCCACGCGTCCTGATCGATGGATGCCAGATCTGGTCGTTTACGCGTTGCATCGCCTTGATAGGTGAATTCGATGACATCCCGAGGTCCGCAATAGGGGCATTTGATTATCATGATCTCATTTGTCTCGATGGCGAAACGAGTGACTCGCGAGTAGTTTGCTTCAAGGACCAATCAACAGAATGTGTCGCGACTGGTCAAGGTTGACGACGGGAATATAGACGTTGGGATGCACATTAAAAAAAATACTTCACGCCCCGATTATATTCTTCATTATAGTAAGACTACCGTCAAATTATCATCCGCATCGTAACCATAACGTCAAGCAATGTCGCTCCGCCGACTGGTTTGGACGGGTGAGTTGTTGCATCCAATTCGTCTGGGTCATTGGGCATATCCACAACCGAAAATGATTCAATGATGGTTACGGAGCTGCCCAACTTGAAAAACCCCTGGCCGTTCAGTTGCCGTTCAACTTGATCCCGTTATAACTGTTGTCAAAGAGCCCGTTGGGGTTCCGTAACAGAGGCGGTGGAAGCACCGTAGAGATATGAACAAGTTTGTTGTTGCCGTTCTTTTGTCTGCCGTTTCAGCGGGATCAGCATTTGCCGCCAGCGTTAAGAACGATGAGGCAAGCGCCCAGACTATCGTTGTTACTGAAGGCTCGAGCAAAACCGAATTGCAGGTCGGCGCCGGCGAAACTGTCGAGTTCTGCAATGGCGGTTGCTTCGTTACCTTTCCGAATGGCGACCGCGAAGCCTTGAAAGGCAGCGAGACCGTCGAAATCAAAGGCGGTAAGGTTTCGATCAAGTAAGCTCAGCGATTTGCAGCATTACATGCGAAGTTTACGAACCGGCTGGAATCAATTTTCGGCCGGTTTTTTTAATGCTTCATTCACTGTTGATACTACTTTTCAGATTATCTTTCGCGCGGCCGAATCAACTTCACTTTTCATTTTTACTTTCCCGATAAGTCATCGACTGATAGGCAATATTCTTGCCAGCTTGAATAGGCGCGTGATTTCAGGGATATGTTGTGGTGGATGCTCGTTCTGACAACAAAACTGTTGACCTCGTAGTAGATCTCGACGGCACGCTTATAGCCACTGATCTTCTATGGGAAAGTACGTTTCAACTGCTCAAACAGAACATGCTGTATCTCTTTCTTCTGCCCCTTTGGGCTTTAAAGGGAAAAGGTCATCTCAAACATCAGATATCGCTTCGCGTCGCGATTGACCCCGCAATACTCCCTTACCGGGGGGAGTTCGTCGCTTACCTGCGCGAGGAGCACCGCAAGGGTCGAAGGCTGGTGCTTGCGACTGGCGCGGCGCGCAAGTTTGCCGAGAGCATTGCCGCATATCTGGGTTTTTTCGATGCCGTCTATGCGACAGATGAAACGCGCAACCTGACGTCTGTGCACAAGACCAAATTTCTGCTGGAGACTTTCGGTGACGTCAAGTTTGCCTACGCGGGAAACAGCCGAGCGGATGTTCCGGTGTTCGATGCGGCAAGCGAAGCGGTCGTTGTTGCACCGGATCGGGCCGCAGCGAAATGGCAGCGCACACATTCCGCGAAATTGTTTGAAACGCCGAAGACCGATTGGAAAACCTTCTCCAGGATGTTGCGCGTGCATCAATGGATGAAGAACACGCTGATTTTTGTTCCGCCGATACTCGATCACCAGATCATGAACTGGCAGATTCTCATCAACTCGATCATTGCATTCTTTGCTTTCTCATTCGCTGCTTCGGCAATCTATATCGTCAACGACCTGTTTGATCTTCCGTTGGACCGCCAGCACGCGCGAAAGAGGAATAGAGCTTTTGCCAGCGGCCTATTCTCTATTTCCTTCGGTCTGAAAGTTGCTGTCGCGCTGCTTGTCCTTGCCGGTCTGCTTGCCACGCAATTGCCTTGGGTGTTTAGCGCCGTGTTGCTGGTCTATCTCATTTCGACGACGGCTTATTCGCTATCGCTGAAGCGTATGTTGCTGATCGATGTCTTGACGCTGGCAGGCCTCTATACGCTCCGAATTCTTGCGGGCTCAGCGGCCAGCCAGATCGAGGGTTCATTTTGGCTGCTGGCGTTTTCGTCGTTCTTCTTTCTTTCACTCGCGCTCGTCAAACGTTATGTCGAACTGCAAAACACGGCACTTGTCGAAAAGAACCGTATCGCGGGCAGGGGATACCGACAGGCCGATCGAGAAGTCGTGGCGCAATGCGGCGTCTCGTCAGCCTTTGCCGCTGCACTCGTCCTGGCTCTCTACGTAAATAGCGATGCTGTTGTTAGTCTCTACTCGTACCCATGGTTGATTTGGCCACTTTGTCCGATCGTGCTCTATCTCAACATCCGCATCTGGATTCTGGCGCATCGCGGTGAGATGCACGACGACCCTGTCGTGTTCATCATTTCTGACTGGCGCAGTCAGATTGTTATAGCTATTGGCGCGGCGTTGCTGCTCTACGGTGGCATGCGCTCATGATGGTTGGCTATGACAGTTTCGGGCTTATCGACAGGCATCCGCGTGCTGGGATTTCGCTCGATGCTGCTCGACGGATTTTCGAAAGTGGTGCTCCGGATCGGGATGGGTTTCTGCCATTTGGCAATGGCAAATCCTATGGCGACAGCTGTCACAATGATCGTGGTACGCTGGTCGATATGCGGGAGAGCGACCAGCTTATCTCATTCGACCCGCAAACGGGTCTGCTCGCCGCCGAAGCTGGCCTGATGCTGTCGGATATCATTGCGCTCGCCGCGCCGCACGGGTATTTCCTGCCGGTGACACCAGGTACGCGTTTTGTTACTTTGGGCGGCGCGATCGCGAACGATGTGCATGGCAAAAACCACCATCGCCGCGGCACGTTCGGTTGCCATGTCGAACGCTTCGACCTGTTGAAGTCCGATGGAACGGTCGTCACCTGTTCTGCATCGATGAATTCCAAGTTATTTGCCGCGACAATCGGAGGGCTTGGACTAACAGGCATTATCCTTTCTGCCAGCATCAGATTGATGAAAGTGAATTCGCTTGATGTGGTGGAGAGCGTAAAGCCGTTTGCAAGCCTTGCCGAATATTTCGAAATGGCGCCGCAGGCCGACAATGACAATGAATATGCCGTTGCCTGGGTCGATCAATTGAGTTCAGGGAAACGTGCAGGACGCGGCGTTCTTCTCACAGGAAATCATGCAGAAAATGGAAGTTTTGAAGCCACAACGGAGGAATCCAGGCTGGGCGTGCCTTTCGAGCTTCCCATATCGGCACTGAACTATCCGAGCCTCAAACTGTTCAACGCGGCCTACTTTCATTTCAAAGGCCGTAATCGAGAACCTCATCTCAGCACCTATCAGACCTTCTTCTATCCACTCGACAGTGTCTCGAACTGGAATCGGCTTTATGGAAGGACCGGGCTTTACCAACATCAAAGCGTCATTCCGGAAGATGCCGCTTCAGCAGTAATTCCGCAGATGCTGGCCGCCACGCGCGAGGCGGGACAAAGCTCATTTCTGACTGTGCTAAAACGTTTCGGGGACGTCACTTCACCCGGGATCATGTCGTTTCCGCGGGCGGGCTACACGTTAACGGTTGATTTTCCCAATCGCGGAGCGCGCACGCTGGCGCTGCTGGAGCGCCTCGACAGTATGACGATCGATGCGGACGGGCGGGTTAATCCCTACAAGGACCAACGCATGAGTTCCGCGGTGTTCAAAGCCGGATTTCCGGGATGGCAAGAACTGGAGAAGGAGCGGGATCCCGCATTCAACTCCAATTTTTGGGCGCGAACTGCACTGGCAGGTGGAACTGCTTGATGCATCAAATTTTAACAATGTGCTTGGGGTCTTTTCAACGCAGCTTTGCTATGCACTCGACGAACTAGAGGGGCCGTTCTGACATGACAAAATACATTCCATTTATCCTGTTCACCGTCATGACCAATGCGGCGGCACAAGTCATGCTGAAATACGGCATGATAACGCTGGGGCCGATCAGCTTCAGCGCCGATACGATTATCCAGCGAATATTCCAGATCATTTTCAATCCTTGGGTTTTCGCCGGATTGACCATGTTTGTCATCTCCATGGCCTCACATCTTTATGTGCTTTCCAAGGTCGATCTATCCTTCGCGTACCCGTTCCTGAGCCTGGCTTATGTGGTCGTCGCACTATTCGCCTGGGCAGTCTTCAAGGAGGAACTCGGAACGTTCAAGATTGCGGGCATCGCCTTCATCATGATCGGAACCATTCTGATCGCCCAGAGCGGACGTCATGAAACGCCCGGAGAGCAAACGCCACCAGCTTCCACAACATCCTCGTAAGTGAGTTGAGTAAATGAGACACGTTATTTTTGGTGGCGACGGTTTCGTCGGGCGGCATCTGGCACCGAAGCTGATTGCCGGGGGAGAGGAAGTCGTTGTTGCGGATATCGTCAAGGGCGATCTGCCCCATTATGGCGATGTGACATTCGTCAAATGCGACGTGACCGACCCGAAGTCCATCGCAGCAGTCGGTATCAAGGCCGACGACATGGTCTACAACCTGTCAGCCAAGATGCTTTCGCCGCTACAGGTGCGGGCGAAGCGTCACGATTTCTTCTTTCCGGTCAATTACTTCGGTACCGAGAACATCATCAAGGCGATGGACAAGGCGGGAGCCAGGAAGCTCGTGCACTATACGACCGACATGATCTATGGCCACACCTATGTCTGGCCTCAGACCGAAGACCACCCGGCGGCGCCGCTTGGTGAATATGGAATGTCAAAATTGAAAACCGAGGAACTGGCCGCAGAATGGCGCATGCGCGGAATGAATATCTCCCTGTTTCGCCCGCGCCTGATCATTGGGCCGGGCCGACTTGGTATCCTCGAAAAGTTGTTCAAATTGGTCGACTACAACCTGCCGGTACCGATGATTGGCTCCGGCAAGAACCCTTATCAGTTCATTTCGGTGTTCGATTGTGCCGAAGCGGCACGTGCGGCATGGAAGGCTGGCGTGCCAAATGAGGCATATAATCTTGGTTCGCTGAACCCGCCGCCTGTTCGCAAACTGCTCGGCGATCTGGTGAAATTCGCGGGATCGAGATCGATCCTGCTACCAACACCCGCCTGGGCGGTAAAACGCACACTCGACTTCTTCGACTGGATGAACAAGCCGATCATGGATCCGGAACAATATTTGATCGCGGACGAAATGTGCGTACTCGATGTGTCGAAAGCGGAGCGTCAACTGGGCTGGATACCGCAATATCGCGATGAGGATATGCTGATTGCAGCATATAAGGAGTATCGCAATATCAAAGACGGCAAAGCCGTGCAGCAACCATCGTCGATAGCGGCGGAATAACGGGGAATGGCGATGAATCAGGTTACAGCGGCATCACAGCACGAGGCGGTCCAGGGACTTATAGGCAAGCCGGATCTGCTTACGGTCGAAGAGGCCAAGGCCATGACGCTGCCGCGCATGACCGAGCTTTTCACCAGGCATCTCAATCCCGGTCAGCTGCATTTCATGAAGCTTCTCGGTTTTCACAAGGTGAAAATCGACCGTGCGGAAGGCATGTATTATTATGATCAAAACGGCCGCGCCATTCTCGATTTCTTTGGCGGCTTCGGCTCTCTTGCTTTCGGCCATAATCACCCGCGGATTGTCGGGGCGCGCAAGAAATTCCAGGATGAACAGCGTCAGGAAATAGCCATTGCCTTCATGTCGCAATATGCGACCGCCTTGGCGCATAACCTTGCCGCTTGCTCACCCGGCGATCTCGACATGGTGTTCCTCGGATCCTCTGGATCGGAGGCGATGGAGGCGGCTATAAAGGTTGCCGAGCGTGCGGCCGGCCCCAAAAAACCCAAGATCGTTTATGCCGAGAATTCATTTCACGGCAAGACCAAGGGCGTTCTCTCGATTACCGACGGTGGGCTCTATCGCGGTGAGTTCAAGCTGGTGGAGAATACGGTTCGTGTTCCATTTGGCGATATTGATGCTGTCGAGAATGCCTTCCGGTCTGATCCTGAAATCGGCGTCATTGTACTGGAAACCATCCAGGGCGGTGGTGGCATCATTCAAGCGCCGAAGGAGTACTGGCAAAAACTGCGCGCGCTATGCGATCAGTATGGCGTGCTTTGGGTTGCCGATGAGGTCCAGTGTGGCTTTGGTCGCTCCGGCCGGTTTTATGCTTTCGAACATGCGGGCGTTGTGCCCGATGTGACCGCCTTGGCCAAATCATTGGGAGGCGGCAAGGCGGCTGTCGGCGCGATGATCGCGCGGCGCGAGGTTTATATGAAAGCCTATGGCACGCCCAAGACAGCAATGATCCATGCCATGGCCACATTTGGCGGGATTGGCGAAGCCTGCGTCACTTCAATCGAAGCGATGAACATTCTCTACGACGAACACTTGATCGATAATGCTGCAGCAACGGGCGACTATCTGCTGCAAAAGCTCGAAGAGCTGAAAGTCAAATATCCGACGATGATCAAGGACGTACGTGGCAAGGGCCTGATGGTCGGTCTCGAATTCCACGATTTCTCCAAGACGGTTCCAATGGTGTTGCGCCCCGTGCTTGCTGTACTGGATGACAAGCTGAAGGGATCGCTTCCGGGCTTTGTGGGCAGCCACCTCTTGCGCGATCATGGAGTGCTGGTCGCATTCACCGAGTACAATCGAAATGTCATCCGCCTGGAGCCGCCACTGATTTGCGGCCGGGAACACGTGGACGCATTCATCAAAGCGCTCGATGAAGTCCTGTCACGCGGTATCGTTCGAATCGTAAAAGACTTCGTCAAAGCGCAGGTAAAGTAAAATCAGAATTCCAGGAGAGCCGGGCTTTGGTCCGGCTTTCTGCTGTCAGGATTGGCCGGAAAGTTTGATCCCTGGCCTCAGCAGCAGATCCCAGCAATCGTCAAGCTTCACGACGATCCGGTCTGCCAAGGCTTTTTCATAGATACGCTGCAGGGAAAGCCGCGCGCTGGTTGTCGGGCAGGATGGGCGCAAAACGCCGTCCGTCTGGCGCAGTGAGGTTTCTTCCGCTTCTGTCAGATCACCGACAGTGCGGAATGGGTCGGCACCAATCTGAACATTTCGGCTTGCATCGCGATCGAGTATCCACGGAAACGGATTGACGAAATCCAGTGTCATCAAACTGTTCAAATGGACACTATTCGTGCTCTCGAACTGCTTGAGCGCTTTGACAGCGCGATCGGCGGAGACCACCCAGAACATCTGGTAGTCAAGTTCAGAATAGAGCTGCCAGCTCGGCAGTTGTCCCGCCTCCGCCAGTTGGCGGTAGGCCCCGGCATTAGAGGCATAGTGGGATTCCAGCAGGTTCACCCGTTCCATGATATCCTTGCGGGTAGAAACGAGGCCCATCGTTTTTACATCAGTGACCGGCGCTTCCACATAGGTCGGCGCCACAGCGACAAAGCGTAGAGTGCCCTGCATAACCTTGGTGATCGTCGGGATCGCGGTAAATGCGACGAGACAATAGACAATCAGTCGGCGGCTTTCGGGCAATTTCGGTGTTTTGAGCAGCACCGCCAGAAGAACCGGCCAGAGAAAGATGAATTCCTGGCTGCCGGTATTCTGCGTCTCAAGGAATATGCCAGCGACCAGCGTGATGCCGATCCATAGCCAATCGCGATCGAGCAGAACGGCGATATTCGCTGTTGCCGGTTTCTTGCGAAGATTGTGCCAAGGGTCGTCTGTAAGGGGATTCCAGTCTTGCCAGAACAGGAAAAGTATCAGAGCGGCCGCCGCAAGGATGACGTCGAGCTTGATTGAAAAAACAGTCAGAAAGCGAGGCAGAAGCAGGCCCTCGTTTAACCTGACCAGCGCTGCGATGCTCTCGACATAGGCAGACACCATTCCATGATTGAACTCGAGTACCAGAAGCGCCACGGCAAAGATGCATAACGCCAGCAATACATAGCGCCACAGGAGACGGCCTGAGAGGACTGCAAAGAGACCGATCAAGCCACCTGCCAAAAACCCCGTTATCTTGGTGAGGAACAACGCAAGCATCGTCAGCGATGCGATGCAGGCGAGCTTTCGGCCATTCGGCAAGAAAATCAGCGCACTGACAAGAACATAGAGCAGCAGGGAGGTGTGGCGATTGTAAATGCCGAAACCGTTGACGCCAGGGTAGGAGTGAAAGCTCTGTGTGTTGGTCGGGCACAGCGCAAAAACAAGAAATGGAACAAGGATCGCAAAGGCGATCTTTCGGCTCTCCTTGTCGATTTCGGCAAGAATGATCGCCATCAAAGGTGCGGCAGAAATCAGCACGGACCATTGTGCAATCAAGGTAGGTTGCCCGCCGGGGAAAAGTTTCTGAAGCCAGTAGAATTGATAGTATTCAAGGGCGCCGACGGGTGCGAGAAAATCCACAGCCGGCACCTGGCCAAGTTTTATGCGCTGGGCTGCATCGAGATAGATATAGGTATCCCAATACATCGGGCCGATTGGGATGACCAAGGGCAGCGACAAGAGAACGACAAGGAACACCAGAACAAGCGCGAGCAACACCAATGGTGAGAACATTCGTGCTGAAGTTCTGGTGGAGCTTCTGGAAATATCCGGCATTCGACTTCGACTCAGGTTCCGCGGCGCGTGACCACTATCCTTAGAGCTTTAATCCTCCACATTGCGTTAAACGCCTCCCGAAATTTGTCGAATGCTCCTATAAAATACGGCCTGTTTACCAGGCGTCGCGGCGTGTTTTCGCCATGTCGCAAACAGGCCTTAGCGATGGACATACGAAACGCCATAGTGCAAAAAATTGTTGGAGCCGTTCCGGCCATCGATCGATACCAAAGGACAGAGTGAAATGAAGACTGAGGCGCGTGTTGTCGTTATCGGCGGTGGGGTAGTAGGTGTGTCGACACTCTATCATCTGGCCAAGAAGGGCTGGAGTGATGTTGTCCTGATTGAGCGCAAGGAACTGACATCCGGTTCAACCTGGCACGCTGCCGGGCTCTTGCCGTTGTTCAATATGAGCTATTCTGTTGGCCAAATTCACAAATATTCGGTCAAGTTCTATCAGGAACTGCAGGAAGAAACCGGCATGAATGTCGGCTTCACCAATTGCAGCAATATTCGCCTTGCTCGCACCAAGGATCGGTGGGACGAATACATGTATTATGCGGGCGTGGCCGAAACAATCGGCGTTCCGGTCAAGCTCCTGACGCCAGAGCAGGTCAAGGAGATCTGGCCGCTTGCAGAGATGGACGGCATTATTGGCGCTATCCAACATCCGGAAGATGGCTATATCCAGCCGGCGGATCTGACGCAGGCGCTCGCCAAGGGTGCGCGCGATCGCGGTGCAACGATCTATCGCTATACGACCGTGCTTGGCATTGAACAATTGCCGTCCGGCCAATGGCTGGTCAAAACCGACAAGGGCGACATCACCGCGGAACACGTGGTGTCCGCAACCGGCAACTTTGCCCGCAAGACCGGCAAAATGGTCGGCCTCGATGTGCCGGTCATTCCCGTCGAACATCAGTATATCGTGACCGAGCCACACCCGGCAATTCTTGAACGGAAGGCAAAAGGCTTGCCCGAAATGGGTGTTTTACGCGAAAGCGACAGTTCCTGGTATATGCGCGAGGAAAATGGCGGCTTGCTGCTTGGGCCATACGAGCGGGGTGCCCCCGTCTGTTACGTCGACGGCCCTTCGGATGCCAGCGAATATGAATTGTTCCAGGAAGATCTCGACCGCCTCGAACCGCATATCGAAACCGCGATCGCGCGTGTCCCGGCATTTGGTGAAGTCGGTATCAAGAAGGTTTACAATGGCGCCATCGCCTATACCCCCGATGGCTCACCCATCATTGGACCTGCGCCACGCCTTAAAAACTTTTGGTTGAATGAAGGACACTCCTTTGGTGTCACCGCTGCCGGCGGTGCCGGTTGGCAGCTGGCCGAATGGATCGTCGAAGGAGAACCGTCTATCGATATGATGGGTGTCGATCCACGCCGTTTCGGTCCTTACGCGACCGAAGGGTACCTTAAAGAAAAGAATGAAGAGGCTTATGCCGAGGTCTTCTCGGTCCATTACCCAGACGAGGAGCGAGGTGCTGCCCGGCCGTTAAAGCGTTCGCCTTCCTATGATCGCCAGAAGCAACTCGGTGCCGTGTTCGGAACTGTTTATGGCTGGGAGCGCGCCAATTGGTTCGCACCGCAGGGTTACGGGCTCGACGTTGCCAAACTCGACAAGCCAGATGTTCTGATGAACCACAATCATCCGAAACCTGATGCTGACGGCAAGATCAAGGAGCTCTGGTCGTTCCGGCGTTCCAACTATTTCGAACATGTCGGTCATGAGATCAAAAATGTGACGAACAATGTCGGTCTTCTAGACATGTCGGCTTTCGCCAAGATGGAAGTGTCCGGACCAGGTGCCCGCGCTTGGCTCGACTCGATCCTGGCTAATCGCATTCCGAAAAAGCAGGGCCGCATCGCGCTTTGCCATCTCTTGACGCCACTTGGTGGGGTTCGTTCGGAATTCACAGTCTATGAGTGGTCGCCAGGGAAATTCTATCTCGTCTCGGCGGGCGCTTACGAAAATCATGACCACGATTATCTGCACAAGCTGCTGCCGAACGATGGCTCGGTCACCTTGCGTCCTATTACGCAGATGTATGGTGTTCTCGTTCTGGCGGGACCCAAGAGCCGCCAGGTTCTGGAGAAACTAACGCGTGCCGATCTGTCCAACGAGGCGTTTCCGTGGCTTTCCGGCAAGGAAATCAGCGTCGGTACGGGGACAGCGCATGCATTGCGTGTCAATTTCGTTGGCGAGCTTGGCTGGGAACTACACCATCCAATCGAACAGCAAAACACTATTTATGATTTGTTGCTCGAAGCTGGCGCTGAGTTCGGCATCAAGCCCTTCGGTATTCGCGCCATGACGGCGATGGCAATCGAGAAATCATATCGCTTGATCCCGCGCGAATTGTCTATCGAATACAATGCCTTTGAAAGCGGTCTTGATCGCTTCGTTCATCCCAACAAGGGAGAGTTCATCGGTCGTGACGCTGTGGTCAAGGCGCGTGAAAATGGCCTGAAATGGAATTTCGTGACACTCGAAGTGCTCGTTCCGGGTGTATCGGATGTCGACGCGCGCGGCAGTGAACCGATATATGTAAAGGGTGAACTTGTTGGCCGTGCCACTCATGGCGGCTATGGCTGGCGTCTCGGCAAAAGTATAGCGCTTGCAATGGTGAAGCCTGAATACTCTGCTGTAGGCACTCAGGTCGAGATCAAGATATTGGGAAAGACACACAAAGCGATCGTGATTTCGGAATCGCCCTTCGATACCGAAAATGAGCGCTTGAAGGCTTAAACCTGTCGAAAACTGATCTTGAGAATGGCGCCGACGGGCGCCATTTTTGCTTTAGTGCCTTTGTTCAACAGAATGTGATCGCGCTGGAAGTCGCTTTGCGTTCCTGCGATTTGAGTTACACTTCATGCATGTCATCGCGTATGAAGACTCTTTGTAGTTTTCTGTCACTGGCAGCTTTGTTAGCCAGTTTTTCGGTGCGCGCGCAAGCAGCGGATACTGAGGTCGATGTAGAGTTGGTCTTGGCCGTCGACGCATCCCGATCTATGGAAACTTTCGAGCAGAAGATTCAACGCGATGGCTATGTCGCGGCGCTTCGGCGCAAGGAAGTCGTCGATGCCATTCGCGACGGTATTCACGGTCGTGTAGCCGTTACTTATGTTGAATGGGCCGGATCGAACGTACAACGAATTATCGTTCCTTGGACGTTGGTCGATGGCGCCGACTCTGCGGAAAAACTTGCGGATGCGCTCGATCAGCCAATTCCCGCAACTCAAAGTCGTACATCGATCTCCGGGGCTATCGATTTTTCCAGTACCCTCTTCGACAACAACGGCTTCAAGGCCTCGCGAAGAGTTATCGATATTTCAGGCGACGGCGCCAACAACAATGGTCGCCCGGTGGCAGACGCTCGCGATCAAGCCATCGCCAAGGGCATTACGATCAACGGATTGCCGTTGATGACGCGTGGAGATTTTTACTCCGACTGGGCCGTGAAGGACCTCGATCTCTATTACAGCAGCTGCGTCATTGGTGGACCGGGTGCTTTCATGGTCCCGGTCAATTCCTGGGACCAGTTTCCGGAGGCTGTGCGCCGGAAACTGGTGCTGGAGTTGGCGGGCGATACTCCTACCACGCAGAAAGCAGATTGGCTGCCGTCACAGACGTTGCCGCTGATCCTGGCCCAGGACAAGCCGCAAATCGACTGCCTTTCAGGCGAGCGAATATGGCAGAGGCGGATGCAGGATTGGGAATCGAGATGAGTTACGCTGCAATCAACTGCTTGCGATCAGCGCGTTCCTGCTGAGGCGAACGGCCGTAGAGTTCACGGTAGCATTTTGAAAAATGCGATGCCGAGACAAATCCGCATGCAACAGCCACCTCTACGATCGGCATGGATGATTGAATCAACAGATGCCGGGCACGGTCCAAACGGATCTCGAGATAGTAGCGGGCTGGCGAGCGCCCCATTTCCTGGCGGAACAGGCGCTCGATCTGGCGGCGCGACAGTCCAACGTGATCAGCGATTTCGATCAATGATAGTGGTTCGGAAAGCCGCGCTTCCATCAATTCGATTATTGTCAAAACTTTGGAGTTTTGCACGCCGAGACGCGCGCGTAACGGCAGTCGCTGACGGTCGTGTGGGCTGCGCACGCGGTCGGTCAGTGCCTGTTCACAGACACGATTAACGATATTGTCGCCGAAATCATCGCCGATGAGCTTGAGCATCATGTCCAGCGCGGCGGTCCCGCCGGCGCAGGTGTAGATGTTGCCGTCAACCTCGAACAGGTCGGCGTATACATCGGCCTTTGGAAAGGCCTCAGCAAAACCTGGAAGATTCTCCCAATGGATCGCGCACCGCTTGCCAGAAAGCAGGCCAGCCGCTGCGAGAATATGCGCCCCGGTGCAGAGTCCGCCAACAGCGACGCCGCGGTTGAATTCTTCGCGAAGCCAGGCAAAGACTGATTTGTTGTGGAATTTCTCGACGTGAATACCGGCGCACACAAAGACCATGGATGGCCTTTCTTCGCCGGTCAGGTACCGCCTCTCGTCTTCCAACGATGTGTTTGCGGCGCATTCCACACCGTTCGAGGCCGTGACAGGCTTCGCATCCACAGAGGCAAGACGCCAGCGATAGGCTTCATATCCGAGCATGCGATTTGCGATGCGCAGTGGCTCGATGGCTGTCGCAAATGCGATCATCGAGAAATTCGGCACGAGAAAGAAAACGAATGAGCGCTTATTGAGACCAATGTGATCCATGGTAATTCCAGGTTCCCGTATCTGGCTTTAAGGCCATGTCGCAACTGAAGTAACAACTTCAACTTACGGGCGTGGTCTCTAGAGCTTTTTTTCAGATAAAACCATAGAATTATTCTAAATGGAAGGGCGAAAACCTGTGTCGCAAAAGCGCAGGTATCACATATGATAAAAGGGAGCAGATGGACCGTTAGCTGCTCCCTTGAGTTGATTGCTTCATGATTTTACGACCGCGAGTTCTTTAGCTGATTGTATTCGCTGACTTGGCGCTCATAGAGATCTGGCCAGCCGATGTCGCAACGCATGTTTTCCGGCAACCCGTCAAGTGCCATTTCCGTCGCGCGTAAGCGGCGTTCCCGCACAAAAACATCGCGGGCGGTTCTGATTCGTGCAGCCAGGTCATTCGCATGATTCGCGAAATAGGTCGCAAGCCGTTCGGCGAAACTTCTCGTGTCGCTCTGATACAGGTTATCGCAAGTGCTCATTTTCCTTCTCCTTGATTCAGCAAGAGCATCATTTTGCATGATGTCCTTTGATCAACTTGACTATCGCCCCAAGTTGATGTTCAATCAAACGAAATTACGAAACACTATGTTTCAGAAAAATTGATGAAGGAGAATGCGCCATGTCAGCCCCGATGTATCATCCCATTCCGATCCTCGACCTGGATGTGTTGCGTACCTTTGCAATGATTGCCGAAACAGGCAGTTTTTCGAGCGCTGCAAATGCTGTGTTTCGTACCCCCTCGGCCGTTTCCATGCAGATCAAGAAACTGGAGGAGACCTTAGGCCACGTGCTGCTCGAACGGGACGCGCGTTCGGTCAAACTGACACCAAGCGGCGAGGTTCTCCTTGGTTACGCAAGGCGCATGCTGGCGCTCAATCGCGAGACAGTGGCGAAATTTATAGCGCCGACGGTTTCCGGTGTCGTGCGGCTCGGTGCGCCAGACGATGTCGGCGAGCGGGTGCTTCCGTTTGTCTTGAAGCGCTTTGCGGAATCTCACCCGGATGTAACCGTCGATGTGGTCATTGATCAAAGCAATAGTCTGCGCAAACGCCTTGATGAGCAGCGTCTCGACGTCACGTTGGTCAATGTCAATGAGACACTGGCCAAGATGGATGACATAGAAGTTCTCATGACTGAGGAGATCATCTGGGCCGGCGCCAAATGTGGGACTGCCCATGAGCGCAACCCACTGCCGCTTTCAATGTGGGAAGAGGGGTGCATCTGGCGCGCCAACGCGATCAGTGCGCTGGAAAGTGCGGGCCGTGAATATCGCGTTGCCTATATGAGTGCCCATACGATGGGCCAGCGTGCGGCAATCGTTGCGGATCTTGCCGTTGCACCTTTTTCGAAATTCCTTTTGGAAGACAACATGGTACAGCTCGGCGCTGAGCACGGTCTGCCGCCACTTGGCGAATCCAGGCTCGGCATGCTTGTTGCGAAGAATGCGGGTGCACATGTCAAAGCTGTCGCGCAGCATCTACGGGTTTATTTCGAGGGGTATGAGCGGACGGGCAAGCTTAGCTGCTAGAGACCTTTGCCAATCCATCCTGGTGGCCATCTGATGCGATTTTCTGCGCTTCCGATGCTCACGGACCAATGAGTCCGCTGCGCTTCGGTTCTCGAAAACCACACCAGCTGACTCATCGTGTTGAATTCTCAAAAGGTCTCTTATCTGCTAGCGCAATAATCCTTCAACGCCCTGACGAGTTCAACGCTCGTTTGCCTCTGTGATGCGCTTTCGAAGCCGAGCTGTCTTGCTGCTTCGCTGAGCACAGGCGCGGTCGCTGCGCAAGATGAGTGGATTTCCTCAAGCGGAATGCGATCCCGCAGAGCACCGATATTGCCAATGTTAATGCCGGAACCGGGCATGATCTTGATCCTGCCCGCGGTAAGTTCGAATGTCGCTTCCAGGTCATCGATCCCGTCAAGCGCGGTCAGTGACCGTCCCGAAGTCAAGATTCTTTCAAATCCGAGCTCGATCGCCATATTGATGGCCTCGGCAAGATCGGGGACGAGATCGAATGCGCGGTGCAGTGTAACACCAAGACCGCCGCATTGCCTGACGAGGCGTTCGAGCGTCGTATGGTCCAGTTGGCCATTGGTGAGGTTGGCGCCGAAAACCACACCAGCAAGCCCAGCGGCGCGCATCACATCGATCTCTCGCAGCATTGCGTCAATGTCGGCTTCATCAAAAACGAAATTGCCCGGACGCGGACGGATCATCGCGTATATGGGAATAGGGGAGACAGCAGCCTGTCCGATCAGTCCCGGTGTCGGCGTCAGACCGCCCAGTTCGAGCGCTGAACAGAGTTCGATGCGGTCGGCTCCTCCCGTGATAGCCGCTGCCAGACCGCCGGGGCTGTCCACACAGATTTCCAAAAGGATGCTCATTTTGAGATTTCCATCAACCCAAGAACGCCCGCACCGATGAGACCGGGTTCAATCTTCAATTCTGCAGGAATAACCAGTGGTTTATCTGTTTTCCGCAGGATACGTGCTCGAACTGCCTCATCCAGGCGCTTGATGAGCTCCACAGAATTGGCAAGCCCCCCGCCAACGGGCACGATAGATGCGCCAACAATGTTGATCGTCATCGCGAGCGGGCCACTGACGATATCGATATAGATTTCAATAGTGCGTTCAGCGGTTGCGTCTCCGGCATTCCATGCCGCTATAATCGCGGTACTTGGCAAATCAACACCATGCAGGTGAGCGTGCAGTCTTTCCATGCCACGCGCCGCGCCGACCGCATCAACGCAACCTATCTGGCCGCAGCCACAGGCATAGCGCGGAATGGCGACGGGCGGATTACCCGCAAGCGTGGCGGATACCGGGCCGTGGCCCCATTCGCCAGCAAAGCCGCCAGCCCCCTCATGAATCTTGCCATCGATAATGATGCCACCACCGACACCGGTGCCGAGGATGACACCGAATACAATGCGGTGACCGCGTCCGGCGCCAACAACGGCTTCGGATAACGCAAAGCAATCGGCATCATTGGCCACGAGCACTGGCCTTTGTAGTTTCTCGCTTAGATCGGCAACCAATGTACGGCCATGAATGCATGGAATATTGGCGCAAGTGATCTTGCCCGTATCGGAATCAACCACCCCCGCGATGGAAATCGATATCAAGCTTTTGGGGTCAGCGCCGCCGTCTGCTGCGATCTTTTCGATGGCTGACGCGAAGGTATCAAAATCGTTCAACGGCGTCGGTATTTTCGGTTGCGGCCTTATATCTTCGGGCGAGTAGGCGATTGCGCCCTTGATGGCAGAACCGCCAATGTCAAAGCAGGCTATCATGGCAAGCTATTTCCGGAATCAATCATAGATGTTTGATAGCGGAATTTGACAGCCGGACAAAGCTAATCGCGGTTGCGCCGTGCTGCGCGTTCTTCGCGCGACCTCCGACGTGGAGTTGCATCGCCAGCGATGCCATCCTCGCTGACATTCTTGCGTGGGGGCAGCGTTACGGCCTGCGACAGTTTTGGGAACGGGTCAATCTTGTTCGGCATTGCCATGGCATTCACGAAGAGTTGCTGGAAATTCGGCTCCAGTGCAGTCTCTATCTTTTCGATGCTGGCAACTTCTATTTCTATCTCGCGACGATGGTTGCGGTTGAGCAATGCCATCAGCGCGCCCGTACCCGCCGCATTGCCCACAGCCTTCACCTCGGACAACTCGCAGTCGGGAATGAGGCCGAGTACCATGGCATATTTAGGATCGATGAAAGAGCCGAAGGCGCCGGCAAAACGAATCGTGTCCACTGTCTCGACGCCCTGCTTTTCCATCAGAAGCTTTACGCCGGCATAAAGGGCCGCCTTGGCGAGTTGTATGGCACGGATATCGTTCTGAGTAACGGTAATGCGCGGTTCGCCGTCACGTAGGAGGTAGGAGAAGGTGCGCCCATTAGCGATAATGCGCGGGCTGCGCTCGGCCATCGTGCCATCAACGACACCGTCTTCTGAAATGACGCCGGCAAGATACATTTCCGCGACCACCTCGATAATCGCCGAGCCACAGATGCCGGTGACCCCAGTCGTCTTGGCGGCTTCGTCGAAACCTTCCTCGTCGGACCACTTGTCAACGCCAATGACACGGAACTTCGGTTCGAGGGTCTGCGGGTCGATGCGTACGCGCTCGATCGCGCCCGGGGCAGCGCGTTGTCCTGACGAAATTTCGGCGCCTTCAAAGGCTGGGCCGGTAGGCGAGGATGCGGCGACCACTCGGGTGCTATTGCCGAGCACAATCTCGGCGTTGGTGCCGACGTCGACGAGCAGCATCATCTTGTCCTGCCGATAGGGCCCTTCCGATAGCGTGGCACCCGCTGCATCGGCACCGACATGGCCGGCTATGCAGGGCAGCATATAGAGGCGCGCTCCGAGGGCGACCTCGATGTCGATCTCCTGCGCCCAGTACTGTAGCGGTCCAGAGACGGCAAGCGCGAACGGTGCTTGGCCAAGCTCAGTCGGATCGATACCCAGGAACAGGTGATGCATGATCGGATTGCCGACGAAGACACAGTCGAAGATATCGTGTCGATCGACGTTGCCTTCCGCACAGACCTTGCCGATCAGCTTGTTGACTGCCTCGCGGACGGCCTTGGTCATTGCCTCGCGCCCGTCGGGATTCATCATCACATAGGAAACGCGACTCATCAGGTCTTCGCCAAAGCGGATTTGCGGGTTCGATGTGCCAGAGGAGGCGACGATGCGGCCAGACAGCAGCGAAACCAGATGCATAGCGATGGTTGTTGAGCCGATGTCGCATGCTATGCCGTAGGCTTCGTTCTTCAGACCAGGGTACAAACCGATGATGAAGGGCCGCGAGGAATCCATGTCACGGTGGATGGCGGCGGTCACGCCCCAGTTGCCCTTACGCAAAATGCCCTGAACCTGGGGGATCAGATGCGGTGCGATGAGCAGGTCCTTCCAGCCCCAGTCTTTTTCCAGCACGGCTTTCAGGCGGTCGAGATCGCCCAGAGGTTTGTGCATATCGGGTTCCTCGACCTCGACATAGCAAAGCTGCACGGCCGCATTGCGCTCGATAACGCGGTCGGTGGCCGCTTTGCGGACCACCTGCGCGTTGACCTGGACATCCTGGGGTACATCAACGACGAGATCGCCCTGTATCGTGGCGGAACAGGAGAGACGGCGCCCTTCGGGCAGGCCGCGCACCCGGTTATAACGATCCTCCTTCGGACCTCTGGGGGAAATGTGGTCGAGCGAGGAGACGATCTTGTGCTTGGCAAAACTGCCTTCCTGCACTTCCACCTGGCAGCGTCCACAGGTTGCGCGGCCGCCGCAGACGCTCTCAACGTACACGCCAAGGGTGCGTGCGGCCTCCAAAATGGGTGTACCAACGGCGAAACGTCCGCGTTTACCCGATGGCATGAAGAGAACGAGCGCTTCCTTTGCCGACGCCTCTGGTGCTTTGACGGGTGCGTTCACGATCGATACTCCAAAACCTTCAGGCGAGGGGCAGTTTAGTTGCCTCCCGCCTTTCTATGCTGGTCAGTTTGCGTAACGCAAACCGTCAGCCTGCGGCGCCGCGCCGCGCCTCGCGTCCGCCACGGCGACGCCCGCCGCCAGCCGAATCTGCAGGGACGGATACCGATGCAGCTGCGCCGGGGGTAGCCGGCTGGTGATCGCGATATTTCTTGATCCAGTAGGTGCAATTGGCATCCGTACCGTTGAGAACATTCGCGGCATGAACGGCTTCCATTTCCTGCGGACGGCAAGGATTCATGATTGCCGACGTCATGCCCGCACCAATCACCATAGGAATGAACCCGGCATTGATGCCGTGACGATGGGGGAGGCCGAAGGAAATGTTTGACAGGCCGCAGGTGGTGTTAACCTTCAATTCTTCGCGCAGACGGCGTAGCAGAGCGAAAACCTGACGACCGGCATCGCCAAGCGCACCGATCGGCATGACCAGGGGATCGACTACGATGTCATGGGCCGGAATGCCGAAATCGGCGGCGCGCTCTACGATCTTCTTGGCAACGGCGAAACGAACGTCCGGATCCATGGAAATGCCGGTCTCGTCGTTGGAAATCGCAACGACTGGAACATTGTACTTTTTAATGAGCGGGAGAATGGCTTCGAGCTTCTCCTCTTCACCCGTCACGGAATTGACCAGCGGACGGCCCTTGGCGACTTTCAATGCCGCCTCGATGGCAGCGCTTACCGAACTGTCGATCGACAAGGGAACATCGACCAGATTCTGAACGATTTCAAGCGTTTGAACAAGAAGGCCCGGCTCTGTTGCGTTGGGATCCACCGCAGTGACACCCGCGTTGACGTCCAGCATCGTCGCGCCTGCAGCGACCTGCTCCAAAGCATCCCTGATGACTGTATCGAAATTGCCCGTGATCATTTCGGCGGCCAGTTTCTTACGACCGGTCGGATTGATCCGCTCGCCGATGACGCAGAATGGCTGATCAAATCCGATGATTATTTCTCTGGTCGCCGAAGCAACGATCGTACGGGTCATTCAAGGATCCTTAATTCGCGACTGCGTTTGCAGAATAGTGTGCGGTATTCAAATTCCATGAGCCGCGATCGACAAGCCATTCAGACGACTTCTTCAATCCACCGAACGGGAAGATATGAATTTGCTTGATTGCAGATGTCGGGTTAGCCAAAACGTGCTGCTCGATGGGGCCGACAACACCCTCCGGTGAGTGGCTTGTGGCGAGCGCTGTCAGCGACAGGGCATTCTTCTTCAGGAAGCTGATCGAATTGCCGACACCGCACATGGCTGCATATTTGATCAGCGTCGTAATCTTGGCAGGGCCAGCAACGCCGAGATGCACGGGAAGTTCGACGCCATGCTGGCGCAGCGATTCCGAATAGCGAATGAAGCGGTCGGCATCGAAACCGAACTGGGTAACGACGCGCAGCTTGGCACCAGTACGTTCGCCGAAGCCTTTCTTCAAACGCAGCGCTTCAATCGCGACGGCCTCGGAAAACTCCGGGCTGCCTTCGGGATGGCCGGCAACGCCCATTTCGGTGATGCCGTATTTGTCGAAGAAACCAGTCTCCAACACTTCCATCGTCGAGGAGAACTCACCGGCCTGACGCTCGAGGCCGCCACCAATGACGAGAACGTCGGTCACACCGGCTTCTTGCGCGGCTCGGCGGATGCGGGTTTCGAGCGCTGCTTTGGTCGACAGACGGCGTGAAGCGAAATGCGGGACCGGCTTGTAGCCAAGATCATAAACCCGCTTTGCAGCCGCCGTCAGCGTATCGACGCTGTCCGTCCCCATATCGGTGATGTAGACCCGGGTGCCTGTGGGGAACAGCCCCGGCAAATCCTGGGATTCGATAGCCTGGCGAGCCGCGACTTCAATGGATGCTGCGATCTTGGTCATCTGATCCTGCTGCGACTTCGCTTTGAATTCATGAATGCTCATGTCCACCTGCCTTTACGAGCGCCACAAGGCGTTCCCGATCATATTCATTGTCAATACGGGCGAGGGCGCTATCCGCCTCGGTCTCCAGATCATCACTCACAGGCACCGGAGTGCCGCGGCGCCATTCCGCCAGATAGGCATCGGAATCTTTCGCACCAATGCGCATCGCACACATGTCGATGGCCTCGGTGAAACGAATCGGAAGCTCGCGCTTGGCTGCCTGGCGTCCCTTTTTGACGGTCACTTGAGCGGGAATATCCCGCCAATAAACGACAATGAGATCAGCCATGCAATTCATCCTCCGATGACGACCCTTTTGCCGGAAAATCAGGGGCTAAGCTTGCTATCTCACGACGCGTGCGCACTCAAATGCGACGTGCATCATTGGTGTTTTTGCGACAGGGATTTGGTTCAGAAAGGCCAGAAGGTTGCGGCATAGGCAAGCACATTTGCGGCAACGAAGGCAAAGCCAGTGACAATGCCGATCGAGACGACACCGAGTATCAGTCCGCCCAACATCAATCTGCCGTCACGCTCACAAAGTGCGATGCCGATAATCGCAGTAGCGAAAGCGGGCAGCCAGTTGGATAGCGGCATTGGCAGAACCACTGACAGACCAAGAATGGTGGTGAAAGCACCGAGCCAGCGATCACCCTGTTTGCGGCCAAACGGCCAATTGCGCGGCCGGATAAACTTCTCCAGCCATTCCAGCCACGGAACGACTTTGGCCGATATCAAACGGAACCGGTCTGGCGAAATGGTTTTCGTTCGCATGAAACTTGGAAGCCAAACGGATTCACGCCCCATCACCATTTGTACCGAAACGAGCACAAGTGGAATTCCGGTGATGACCCCGGTACCTGGCGGTAGCGGGATAAGATTCAAAATGGCAAAAAATGTGAGGAGCGCGGCAAAACTGCGATCTGTAAAGGCTTCTTCGAGTTCATCGAAAGATACCGGGGCTGTTGCAGAAAGCGACAAATCCCGGAAGACTTGCGATAGCGGGCGCGGGTCATTGTCTGGCGTCAAACGTACAGGGACACGGTTTGGCTTGCTTTTGTCTTCTGCGTCGATTGCGGCCATTTTCTCATCTTTGTTTGCATTTTTGACGCATATGGCGCGAGGTTGGTGACATTGCAATGACGAATACACCTCAACGTTTCAGTTCGAGGATATCCATGACAGATTCGCGAGCCGGAGCTGGAAACTCAATTCGAAACTCATTTTTCGCTGTGCGGTATGCGTATCCTACCTGATCAACGTCGGGACCTGCGCCATAATTCCTGGGCTTTTCACCCGCGACAAAGCCGACACCAAGATAGGTCAGGCGGTTGTCGCTCTCTGTATAAAAGCGTCCCTTCGTGCGTTGTGAACCGCTAGTCTTTTCCAGCATCCAGCCTGACCCATCGTCCGTGACACGGCATTTGAACCAGCTATAGATTACCAGCGGCGGTTCGTTGCCAAGCTTTGCCGTTCGGCATTTCCATTCGCCAGTCATGTCAAAATCTTCACTGAAGGACAGGTGGGGCTTGGCCAGGATTTCCTCCAGCCATTTTATGTCGGTTGGAGTGCCGCCTTCTTTTGCTTCATCGACAGCCGTGCCCATCGTCTCTTCATACTTGTCGAGCTTCGCTTGATCAGGCTTTGTGATAATCCGCGTTATCGCACCATCTGCTTGGGCGACAGTTGTGCAAGCAATAAGGATAATCGTGGCGAATCCAGCGCGAAGCATAATGAATTGATACCTGTTTCGATTTGGTATTCAGGCATACAGACGAAGAAGTCGTTCATCTGATGGCGATCAGGAAGAGAATCTAATCGGGAGCCGCAGCCGAGGTCAAGGCGGGAAC
Source organism: Phyllobacterium chamaecytisi (assembly GCF_020164455.1). GTDB lineage: Bacteria > Pseudomonadota > Alphaproteobacteria > Rhizobiales > Rhizobiaceae > Phyllobacterium > Phyllobacterium chamaecytisi. The sequence continues at coordinate 75,848 of NZ_JAIQWW010000007.1, read as the reverse complement.
GAGATCACCATAACCCGTCAGGCGCCGTTCGTAGGCGAGGCCAAGAAAAGCTGCCGCTCGTTCGGCCTTCGCGCTCAACTTAGGATCATCAGTCTGCGCCATGTAGATCATCTTGGTGTAGTTGCCAAAATACATGTCGCGCAGTTCCGGGTGCCGATCCAGTCCCAGCGGTTTGACCATGAACGCTTCGAAATGGCGGGCGAGGAAATCCGTCATGAAAAACGATGTCATGTCGTCGTCCCACTGTGAGGAGAAGGCTTCGTTGCCGGCATAGAATGAAAAGCAATGCGGGCCGGCGATACGTTCGACGCCATGTTTCTCACAGACGCGGTCAAGCATGCCACCCGTACCGCAGTCGGCATAGCCGACAAATATGCGTGTTATGCCTTCTGCCTTGGCTTTGACGATTGCGCGATCTACCGATGGCGCAATCTTATCCGGATAGTGATGATAAATCGCGGGGAGGCACTTGAGATCAATATGCTCGAGGCCAAATTGTTCGCGTATCGCGAGGATTTCGCGCGCAATCATCCCGCAAGCAATGACCCGCACGATCTCTGGTGACTTCGTCGACTTTCGGCTTGCATTCATGGAACTGATCTTGCTCTATCGCGTTGTTCCAGCGTTGGATTTAATTTTAGCAGAACGGGAGATACCGTCCATGAAACTATCACATATCGCTCCGATTGCCGCTGTACTTGCAGTCGTCGCACTTGCCGGCTGTGCCAATACGATTCGCGGCATGGGTCAAGATACGGCCAATACGGTCAATGCGACCCAGAGCGCTGGTCATCGCGTGGCAAAGTCAGCCAATTAATTAACGCTTAGGGCCGTCTGGGCCTCAGCCGTTTATTGATTTCTTGCTAACAAAACGGTCGCATGCTCATGCGGCCGTTTTGCACGCCATCAAGCTCCCGAAAGCTGATTGTGTTTGCGTTTCATGTAGGCTTTGGCGGTCTCAACAGCAACCGCCGCATCGCGGCAATAGGCGTCCGCGCCGACGGCCTTGCCGAACTCTTCGTTGAGAGGTGCACCACCCACGAGCACGATATAGTCGTCGCGGATGCCCTTTTCCTTCATCGTGTCGATGACGACTTTCATGTAGGGCATGGTGGTCGTGAGTAGTGCCGACATGCCAAGAATGTCGGGCTGATGTTCTTCGATTGCCGCCAGATACTTTTCGACCGGATTGTTGATACCAAGGTCGATGACATCGAAGCCGGCACCTTCCATCATCATGCCGACCAGATTTTTTCCGATGTCATGAATGTCGCCTTTGACGGTCCCGATGACGAGCTTGCCCTGCTTCGGTGCCCCGGTTGCAGCAAGGAGAGGGCGTAGGATAAACATGCCGGCCTTCATCGCGTTGGCTGAGAGCAGCACTTCAGGTACGAAGAGAATGCCGTCCCGGAAGTCTTCGCCAACGATGCGCATGCCCTCGACCAAGGCTTCGGTCAGAACCTTGTAGGGCACCCAACCGCGTTCAAGCAGAATGTTGGTGCCTTCCTCGATTTCTTCCTTCAGGCCGTCATAAAGATCGTCATGCATTTGCTCGACGAGTTCATCGTCAGAAAGCTCCGAAAGAATGATTTCATCATCGGCCATTTTTATGCTTCCTCTCAAGCGTTATGCAATGTCACTAACATAACTGGTGTTTCTTTAACATATCGGGCAAGTTGCTGAAAACGCATCGCTTAAATGCGACCTAGTAAATGACGAAAACGACCGGCAGTTTGTCTCCGATGCGCCACCCGGTGCCGCACACGGAAACGCTCTCGCTGGTGCCACGTTTAGATTTGACCTGCTTAAGAAGAAGTCTGCGCTTGTGAAGCGCTGAGGAGACAGAAAATGGTTGAGGAAACGTCAGTCGATGCACCTGCAGAAGCAGAGACAAGCAGTGGACGTCGCGGCCGCGGCGCTGGCGCGGGTGCAGCTGCACGTCGTGCCGCGCGTTCGGGTGGCGGTCCTGGTAAGTCGCTGACTTATATTACGCGCAAGATACGAACGTTCGAAGTGTTGGACGAAGAAGGTTTGGCGATAATTGAGGCGAACGCCGATACGGTGCTTGAAGAGATTGGCATCGAGTTCCGCGACGACGCGGAAGCACTGACGCTATGGAAAGAAGCGGGTGCCGACGTCAAGGGCGAGCGGGTGCATTTCCCCAAGGGTTTGCCGCGTTCTCTGCTGAAGACTGCTCCGCCGATCTACACGCAACATGCGCGCAATCCGGAGCGCTCCGTCCAGATTGGCGGCGATGCTACCGTTTTTGCACCGGTCTATGGGCCGCCTTTCGTTCGCGATCTCGAGGGCGTTCGCCGCTACGCGACGATTGAAGACTTCAATAATTTCGTCAAGCTGGCTTACATGGCGCCGTCTATTCATCATTCCGGCGGTACGGTATGCGAACCGGTCGATGTGCCCGTCAACAAACGCCATCTCGATATGGTGTATGCGCATATCAAATATTCCGACAAGCCTTTCATGGGATCTGTCACCGCACCCGAACGTGCCGAAGATACGATCTCCATGTGCAAGCTGGTCTTTGGCGAGGACTATCTCGATCAAAACACTGTTTTGACCAGCCTGATCAATGCGAATTCTCCCATGGTATTTGACGAAACGATGTTGGGCGCATTGAAGGTCTATGCACGTAACAATCAGGCTTGCATCGTCACGCCGTTCATTCTTGCCGGCGCCATGAGCCCGGTTACGGTGGCAGGTACGCTCACACAGGTCCTGGCTGAGGTTCTTGCGGGTGCGTCTTTCACTCAGCTGATCCGTCCGGGCGCCCCTGTGATTTTCGGCACGTTCGCGTCGTCGATCTCCATGCAATCAGGTGCGCCGACCTTTGGTACGCCCGAACCCTCGTTGGTTTCCTACGGTGCCGCGCAGCTGGCACGCCGCTGCGGATTGCCTTTCCGCACCGGTGGTTCGCTCTGTGCTTCCAAGGTTTCCGATGCTCAGGCAGCTTATGAGAGCGCGAATACATTGAATTCGACGCTTCTTGCGGGCACGAATTTCGTGCTGCATGGGGCGGGCTGGCTCGAAGGGGGACTGGTATCTTCCTATGAAAAATTCATGATGGATATCGATCAGCTCGGCATGGCCCAGAAGATCGCCCAAGGCGTCGACCTCTCCGAGAACGGTCAGGCAATGGATGCTATCCGGCAAGTTGGTCCTGGTAGCCACTATCTTGGTTGCGACCACACGCAGGCGAACTTCCAAACGGCATTCTATCGTTCGAATATTGCAGATAACAATTCGTACGAGCAATGGCTCGCCGAAGGCGAAAAACGTGCGGATCAGCGCGCCAACGAACTTGCTCGCCGCTGGCTGGAGACATACGAGGCGCCTTATCTCGACCCGGCCATCGACGATTCTCTTAAGGAGTTCATCGCCAAGAAAAAGGCGTCCATGCCCGACGCTTTCACGTGAAAGAAGCCCGAAGACGGCCGGGCTAAAGTGGCCGATCTGATCCACCAGGAAGTCTGGGCCTCTGCTGTAAAGGGTTCAGATGCAGGATGATCGTGAAAACCTGATCCCCAATCAAATCGCCGCCGCGCTGGAGCCATATGGTTTGGTCCCGCGCGGCGGTTTCGTTTTCGACGAAGAGAACGCTCCTTCGCCCTTGATTCGAGGGGGGCATTTTCGAAGTGTTGTCTTGGTTGGCCACTTCGGGTCGGCCATTTGGCCGCATTTCACGCGGTGGTGGCAAGACCACGCGGATTCCCAGGATCCGCTCGATCAATGGTCCAAGGATGTTCTGAGTGCCGTTGCAATGAAATTCGGTGCAATAGCCGTGTTTCCCTCCGATCGGCCCTATCTGCCGTTTCAACAATGGGCGATGCGCGCCGAGGGACTGCGCCCTTCTCCACTCGGAATACTGATCCATCCACAATACGGGCTTTGGCAGGCCTTTCGCGGGGCGCTGCTATTCGATCGCGCGCTCGATTTTGCTAGCGGTGGTCCGCAACGTCATCCCTGCGACGATTGCCAGGACAAGCCATGCCTTTCGGCTTGCCCAGTGAATGCTTTTGCCGGTGACGGATACAATGTCGTCCGTTGTCGTTCTCATCTTGCTTCCGGAGAGGGGAACGAGTGCATGAACGGCGGTTGTTTGGCGCGCCGTGCCTGTCCTGTGGGACACGAGTATGCTTACAGCGCACCGCAGATGCGTTTTCATATGAAGGCCTTTGCGAAGGGCTGACGTACATCTCCAATAAAGAAATATAAAAGCCAAATCATACGTTTAGGCTGGACTCTCGCTAAAAGATATATCTTTGACTTGCTTAAAGACATATCTTTGTGTAGATATAACGTATGAAAGATATAACTAGGAGATATTTTATGTACGGTCATTGTAGAAATCACCACAACTACGGCGGCGATCACTGGTCGCGCGTTGAGGCAATGTCAGGTTCGCAGGAGGGAGGCGGTCGCTTTGGCGGACGCGGACGCGGCGGTCCGTTCGGGCGGCATCGAGGCGGTCCTTTTGGAGGGCGCGGTCCGCGTATGTTTGATCCAGGCGCATTGCGTCTTGTAGTTCTCGGCTTAATCGCGGAAGAACCACGTCACGGCTACGACGTTATCAAGGCGCTGGAGGCAAGATTTCAGGGCGCCTATACCCCGAGTGCCGGTGCGATCTACCCGATGTTGCAGATGATGGAAGAGACCGATCTTGTCACTTCCACCATAACGGGCAACAAGCGGCTCTATACTATCACAGATCAGGGGCTTGCCTATCTCGACGAGAACCGGGCGGAGTTGGACAAGATCAACGGCCAGCTCGACAGCGCTTCAGGCGAGATACACGGTGCTGCTCTGGGTGAAGAGATGCATGCATTGAGTTTCGCGCTTCGCTCGAAACTTCGTAGTGGATCGCTGACAACAGAAAAAGCGGAGCAGTTGCGCGAAATCCTGAAGAGGGTCCGCCGCGAGATTGAGGATCTCTGAGGTCTAAAAAGACTGGCGCAAAAAAACCGGCCGGTCAAACCGCCGGTTTTTTTGCGTCAAGTTAGTCTATCCCCGCCGTCCGCGGCGTTCCCGCTTCGGCATGTCATCAGCGTGAGCTGCAAGCTTGTTGCGCATTGGTCCGATGGTCTCGATGATTGTCTCGACAGAAGGGCGCGCGCCATGCGTGTGACTGTCGAGCGCTTTGCGCATTGCCGCCAGATGTTCGAATGATGTGCCGCAGCAGCCACCGATGATCTTTGCGCCGCCATTGATTGCGAGATGGGCGTAGTCGGCCATCAGTTCCGGAGTGCCGGAATAGAAGATTTCCGCGCCGCGAAATTCCGGTATGCCGCAGTTGCCTTTGATAACGATCGTTGCGGAAGGATCGGCTTCGCTCATGTCGAGGAGAGACGCCAAAATATCCGAGGCACCGACGCCACAATTTGCGCCAACGGCAACCGGACGTTGCGCAAGTCCATCGACTACACCGTGGATGTCCTTCGGCGGTAGGCCCATCATGGTCTTGCCGGCGGTATCGAATGATCCGGTATAGACATAAGGAAGGCCTACTTTGACAGCTGCCTCTGCAGCTGCGCGTATTTCGCCCGGAGCTGACATCGTCTCGATCCAGGCTACATCCGCACCACCAGCCTTCAAGCCTTCCAGCTGTTCGGTGAAAGCCGCGACCGCATCTTCTTCGGTCAAGGCACCGAGCGGTACTAGCAATTCGCCTGTTGGACCGACGGAACCTGCAACAATGACCTTGCGGTCTGCCTTGTCAGCAACGCTACGCGCAAGTTCGGCGGCTTTCTTGTTGAGTTCGAATACACGATCCTGTGCATGATGCAGTTTCAGACGATGACGTGTGCCACCGAAGGAATTGGTCAGGATGATGTCGGCTCCAGCATCGACAAACCCTTGATGTAACGCAATGATTTTCTCGGGCTGCGCTTCGTTCCAGAGTTCCGGAGCTTCGCCTGCTTCAAGCCCGGTTGCAAAAAGATTTGTACCTGTCGCGCCATCGGCCAGCAAAACGCCCTTCTCGGCGATGAGATCAGCAAGTGGGTTTGCAATGGTCATGGCGCACGTTTCCCTTGGATGAATTAAATAACGATATAAGGAAGTCTTTATATGCGGTCAATAATCATTTGCGACAAGGCCTGCCGCATGGTCAACCGACCTTCAGCGATGAAATGTATCCAGCCACTTCGTGGGCATTGACTTTGGCAACCCGGATCAATCCGTCAAAGTGCCGTTGCATGGTCAGCACCGCCTCCGTTGTGTACAGGACCAGATACATTTCCCCGACAAATATAGCGGCGCGGTAAGGACCAAAAACCGTATAGGGAACAGAGAAGCGCTCGCGCCCGTCAAAGAGATAGAGCCGAAATGACGGATAAAGCTCATCAATCAATTCGGCCATGTGGTTGAGCTGTTCGAGACGGACCTTGCGCGAAAGATCGCTCCAGATGCTGCAACCGGCGGCGAAGTCGCTTAGCGTCTGAAACGGCATACAGACTTCCATGTCGGTGCCCGGTTGTCGATTATAATCAAGCCGGAATGCGGTCTCGCTCAACTGGGTTGCCGGGTCGCGGTGGACCATCGATGTTTCGTACGCAACCACGGCCTGTGTCCGCAACAGGTCCGGGATGCGCGCGGGAACGTACCGGATTTTGCTGCCTGTGGCTTCCGCGTGCCATTTGACGAGAAGAGTACGTTCGAAATTGTCCGAGCCTTCTTCGATTTCCATGCTTGGGCGAAGTTCGCCGGTAATACCCTCATCCTGACTCAGTCCCAGAAGCCAATCGAGCGACACGGCGTGGCGCTCGGCAATGTTGAGCAAAGTCTCGACGCGCGGCAGCCTGGTAGATTGACCGGAAAGCAGTTGTGACAGGGCTGAACGGTCAATACCAACTGATGCAGCAAAGGCTGACTGGTTTTCACCACTCCGGACAAGGAGACTTTTGATGCGCTCCTGAAACAGACGTGAAAGGTCGCGCTTATCCATATTCGCACCACATTGTTTATAATACACAACAATTGCTCTATTTGGTGCGCAAAATCAACACTTACTCACAAAAATCGCATTGCTGACAGCTCCTGACAATGAGACCATGAAAAACATGGAATCAGAACGACATAACAAAATACCCTCTTCACAATCCCAGAATTCGCGCAAGCGCACCGGCATTGAATGGCCAACGATTGGCTTGATGACAGCCTGCTACGGGCTTTGGTTTTTCTCCGGTTTTTACGTCTACGACACCATGCCATTGGTTGCTTTGGCAGCGATGGCCATTTCTGTCGCATTGCATTCGTCCCTGCAGCATGAAGTTCTGCACGGCCACCCAACGCGCAGTGGTCTTGTCAACGAAATCCTGATTTCGTTGCCGATTGGTCTCGTTTTTCCTTACCGACGGTACAAGCATCTTCATCTCAAGCACCATGCGGATGAGCGGCTGACAGACCCTTATGACGATCCTGAGAGTTATTTTCGCGCCATGGGCGACTGGGAAAAACTGCCTGCATTTGTCAAATCACTCCTAAACTGGAACAACACGCTGAGTGGCCGGATTATTATTGGCCCGATTCTGATGGCGATTGGCTTTGTCATCGCTGAGGTGAAACTGGTTGCTGGAGGCGACAGGAAGACGCGCACCGCCTGGCTTTTGCATGGCGCCGGACTTGTTCCAATGCTCGGCCTGGTATGGCTGGTCTTCGGCATTCCGCTTTGGATTTATGCGCTGACAGCTGTTTATTGGGGTCTGTCAATCATCTCGATCCGCAGCTACTGCGAACACCAATGGTCGGAGCGTCCGGATGGGCGCACGATTATCGTAGAGAAATCGCCTCTCGCTCTCATATTCCTTAATAACAACCTGCATTTTGTGCACCACAAGCGGCCAACTGCGCCTTGGTATGATCTGCCGGAGCTCTATCGCGAACAGCGGGAGGAATGGCAGCGCATGAATGGTGGTTATGTCTTCCGCAATTATTTCGAGATTTTGCGTGCATATGCATTCCGCAAGAAACAGGAAGTTGTTCACCCCGTTCTTCGTCGTGAGCCAGCTCCAGGACGGGCCTTCCGGCCACGCCGCCATGGCATCAGTCTGCAGGGTGGCTCAACAATGCCTATTCCCGCCGAGCCGCCGAAAGAGTAAACAAGCTACATGACTCTTGTGGCGGCTTTGCCGATGTATGACTGGCCGGAACGGCGCGCTGAAGTTGATGCGCAGTGGGCTGTGTTGCGTAACGCATTGCGATCGAACGGTTTTAATGCGCCGGATTTTCTGGTGCGCCGCAATGCTGATCTGCCGGCGGTTCCTGGCGGCATCAAGGATAAGGCTGGCAATTTCATCGCGCCGGATCCAGCCCTACTTCCACCCGACGATTTAGATCGGCAGGCGCTGTGGTGTCATCCAGGTTTACTCTTTGCCCAAGCCTGCTGGGGCCCGCTGGAACTGGGTCTTCAAGCATATGTCCATGTTGTCGGGCAAGATGACTATTCTGGCGTTGATGGTGGAAATGGCGAACTTTACTCAAGCGCACTGGTTATGCGGCGAGGCGAGGGGACGCCTGTCAAGGCGCCAGTCGGCGGAGAGGCCAGCCTGCCTGTGGAAGTAATGCGGCGGAAACGGCTCGCGTTCAATAGTCATGACTCCATGTCTGGGTACCTCGCTCTTCAGCGGGACCTTGAAGCTCAGGGAGAGACGCTGGATCTGTTTATCAGCCATACGGAGACCGGCGGGCATCGCCATTCCGTTGACGCTGTTGCGGCTGGCCGGGCAGACATCGCTTCCATCGATTGCAAATCCTGGGAACTGGCGCAGCGCTATGATGAAGCAGCCAGCGCGTTGGTCGTCGTCGGCTGGACGGGCAAGCGCAAAGGCCTGCCCTATATTTCAGCCTTTGAACTACCCGCGCATCTTTTCGCCTGACGGATCGAACGGCGGCTCCAGATTGATCCGGGCGGCCCGGCGAACGCCGAGGATTTCCACTTCAAACAAGCCTTGCTCTTCACTTTTGGCGAGTTCTGCCGGCACGTAGCCTTGAGCCATTGACTGGCCGACATAATGAGCATAGCCGCCGGACGTGACCCAGCCTACGACGCGCCATTCGCCTTGCACAGCTCCCTTGTCGCCCTCATCGGAAACCACCGCCCCTGTTGCGTCAAAGCGCGGAGCGCCGACACCATGACCTGCCTGAACCGTCCCGTAATCCTTTGAAGTTTTGGCCCAGATCGGCTCGTCGCCCATCACATCGGCCGCATCCTCGCCATGCGGCACGTCAATCAGGAAGGAGACGCGGCGCAGCTTCGTGCTGGTTCCGGCATCAAGCTCCGCCTTTTCCCTGGCGGCCATTTCGCGGCCGATGAAATCGTTCTTGGAGAGCTTGATGAAGCGATCCATCGAACCTTCATACGGACCGTAGATTGGACGCAATTCGCGGAACCATGTGGGGAAATTTTTCTCCAGTCGCATGGCGAGCAATGCGCGCATGCCAAAATCCACAATGTTGTATTCGGCGCCCGCCTCCTTGATCGCCTTGTACACAAGGCGCTGGTAAGCGGGCTCCATCCAGATCTCATAGCCGAGGTCGCCAGTGTAGGAGATGCGATTGACCTTGCACGGTGCTCCACCGACAGCCATCTCGCGGAAATCCATGAAGCGGAAAGCCGCGTTTGAAACGTCCTCGTCGACGAGTTTTGCAAGGAGATCGCGTGCTCTGGGACCGGCAATCGCCAGACCCACCAGCGTCTGATCGAAACGATGGATGCGAACCGAACCGTCCCCCGGCTGCTGCTTCTGGAACCAGCGCATGTGATAGCGTTGCGCGGCGGACGATCCCCAAATCAGGAATCGGTCATCCGCTGCCTTGGCGATGGTGAAGTCCCCGATGAGTTTGCCTTCTTCGTTCAGCATGGGAGTGAGGACCAGACGTCCAGTCTTCGGCATGGTGTTGGTCATCAGATGCGACAGAAAAGCCTCGGCACCTGCGCCCGTCACTTCATACTTGGCGAAATTGGCGATCTCGGTGACGCCGACATTTGTCCGTGTTGCTCGCACTTCGTTGCCTACATGCTCGAAGTCGTTCGAGCGATGATAGGAGACGATATCGCGGGCTTCCGTGCCTTTAGGCGCGAACCACAGCGGAGTTTCGAGGCCCCAGGAATCACCCATGACGGCATTCTGTGCGACCATTGTGTCGTAGAGCGGCGTCGTCTGCTGAGGACGCGCAGCGGCCAGTTCTTCGTTGGGGAAGCGGATGGAAAAGCGGCGCGAATAGTTTTCGCGAACCTTGGCATTGGTGTAGCGCAAGGTTGCCCATTCGCCGAAGCGGGCGACGTCCATGCCCCAGACGTCGAAGCCAGGCTCGCCATGCACCATCCAGTTGGAAAGGGCGAGGCCAACGCCCCCGCCTTGGCTGAAACCAGCCATGACGGCACAGGCCGTCCAGTAGTTGGTGAGACCAGGGACCGGTCCCACAAGCGGGTTGCCGTCCGGCGCGAACGTAAAGGGGCCATTGATGATCTGCTTGATGCCGGCCTTTTCGATACCCGGAAAATGCTTGAAACCCACTTCGAGTGAGGGAGCAATGCGATCAATATCTGGCGCCAGCAGTTCGTGGCCGAAGTCCCATGGCGTGTTCACGGGCGACCATGGCTTTGCCGCCTTTTCATAGGTGCCGAGCAGGATTCCGTTGCGCTCCTGACGGGTATAGATCTCGCCCTTGAAATCCATGACGCCGATGAGTTCGCGTCCTGTGGATTTGTTGAACTCCATGACCTCCGGGACGTCCTCGGTGAGGAGATACATGTGCTCCATGGCGAGGACGGGCAGTTCCAGGCCAACCATGCGGCCAACTTCACGGGCCCACAGTCCGCCGCAATTGACGACATGCTCGGCTTTCACAGTGCCTTGCTCGGTGATGACGTTCCAGGTCCCATCCGTTTCCTGTGTCAGTTCAACGACGCGGTTTCGCAAGCTTATTTCCGCGCCAAGCTTGCGCGCAGCTTTGGCATAGGCGTGGGTCGTGCCGGATGGGTCGAGGTGACCTTCGACCGGGTCCCACATGGCGCCGACGAAGTTGGTCTCGTCCATCAGCGGGAACATCGCCTTGGCTTCCGATGGCGTGATCAATTCCGTATCCATGCCAAGGTAACGGCCGCGCGCGTGAGCGAGGCGCAAAAAATCCATACGCTCCGGCGAGTCGGCCATCATGACGCCGCCGGTCAGATGCAGGCCGCATGACTGTTCCGAAAGTTCCTCGATCTCTTTGTAAAGGCTGACCGTATAGGCCTGCAGTTTGGCCACGTTCGGATCGCCGTTGAGGGTATGAAAGCCGCCGGCTGCGTGCCAGGATGAGCCGGATGTCAGTTCAGAGCGTTCTATCAGCAGGACGTCGGTCCATCCAGCACGCGCAAGGTGATAGAGGACAGAGCATCCAACAACACCGCCTCCTATGACAACTGCTTTAACGTGCGATTTCATATTCTTATGCCTCGTAATTGGAAATTTGATTCAACGTGTCGAGAGTCTGATTCAACGGATCAGAAATCAGTGGGCGCGCCGCCTTCGGCCTTGCGCCTTGCAACGAAGGCATTGATTTCCTCTTCGATTACTGGGTCGATCGCTGGTCTCACGTAAGTTGCCAGTCGCTCTTTCCAGACTCGGTTGGCCCGCTCGATCGCCGTTGGTGAACCGGCTTCTTGCCAGCTCTCGTAGTTGCGCCAGTCTGAAATAATCGGTGCATAAAAAGCGGTCTTGTAGCGGGATTGGGTGTGGGCAGTGCCAAAGAAATGGCCGCCCGGACCGACATCGCGCATGGCATCGAGACCCAACGCATCCTCCGACAGATCTAGCGGTGTCAGGAATTCCGCGACCATCTGCAGGAGATCGAAATCGAGGATCATCTTTTCATAGGAACAACATAGTCCGCCTTCCAGCCAGCCCGCGGAATGCAGCATGAAATTGCCACCGCCCTGGATCGCGCCCCATAGCGAGAACACGGATTCGTAAGCTGCCTGTGCATCAACCGTATTGGCCGCGCAAACATTGGATGTACGGTAGGGGATGCCATAACGGCGAGCCAACTGACCGCCAACCATCTGGGCCTTCATGTATTCGGGAGTGCCAAAGGCGGGAGCACCCGATTTCATGTCGACATTGGAGGTAAATCCGCCATAACCGACGGGCGCGCCCTTCTTGACCATCTGCGTGAAGGAGATACCGGCCAATGCTTCGGCATTCTGCTGAACCAGCGCACCCGCGATCGTGACGGGCGCCATGGCGCCCGCAAGAGTGAAGGGCGTGACAATGACGATCTGACCATTGCCGGACATCTGAATAATGCCCTCCATCATAGGGATATCGAGCTTCAAAGGCGAATTGGTGTTGATGATCGTGTAGCAAGACGCCTCGTTCTGTAACTGCTCGTGGCTGACACCGCGGGCTAGACGGGCGATTTCAATTCCGTCCTGATTGCGTTCCTTGCCGAGAGAATAAATGTGAAACGGCTTGTCGGTGAGAGTCGCAAGATCACGGATGCATTCGAGATGGCGCACTGAAGGATGGATATCAATGGGTTCTACAGGATATCCCCCAGTCGCATTGATGATATTGTGCATCTGGGCCAGTTTCAGGAAATTGCGGAAATCCGCCTGATTGCCCGAACGCCTGCCATTGTCGGTGTCGGAGCAATTGGGTGCCGATCCCATTTGGGCAAAGATCAGATTGTTGCCGCCAAAACGCACATTATGTGCGGGGTTGCGAGCATGCAGCGTGAACTCGGATGGCGCGTGGCTGACATACTCAAGGATCATTTCTTTGTCGAAATGAACGCGCATTGTGCCAGGAGTAACGTCGGCTCCGGCCCCTTTCATGATTTCGCGTGCACCGTCGTGCAGCACGTCCACCCCAATCTCCTGCAGCACTCTAAGCGATGCATCGTGGATCGATTCAAGTTCATCGTCAGAAACGATCTTTGTCGGTGCAAACGGGATTTTGAGCTGCCGAAACGGTGGCTGATCGAAAGCACCGCTTTCAACGCTGCGTGGCCGCGCCCGCCCGCCACGTCTGCCATGGTCCCGGGCTGATGCGTTTGCGTCGGTCTCAACTGCAGGTTCACTCATTGCTCATGCCCTCATTCGCACCTGTCACAGGCGATGGTGCACTATCGCCAGAGCAGGGCGCAGGGTGCGCGGCGTGAGCGACGCCGAGCGCAAGGGAAGCGACACCTGGTGCGTTGGTTATTCCGCCGCAGCTTTCGATGTCAGATGGCTAATCGGCGTGACCATCGCTTGAATCAAACTGTTCATGCTGATGACGCCAGTCGGTTTGCCATTGTCATCAATAACCGTAGCGTATTGCTGGTTGGCGTCGGTCATTGTCTTGGCAGCTTCTTCAAGGATCGTGCCGGTTTTGACAGTCACGCCACCTGTGGTCGATGGCGCACCAGATTGAGTGGCAATCGTGTCGACCATGATGACGCGGCCGCGGTTAACCTCTTTCACGAAGCTCGAAATATATTCGTCCGCAGGCTGCAAAACGATGTCCTGGCCGGTTCCCTGTTGAACGACTTCGCCGTCACGAAGGATCGCGATGCGATCGCCCAGCCGCAAAGCCTCATCGAGATCGTGGGTGATGAAGACGACCGTTTTCTTGATTTCCTTCTGCAGATCGAGAAGAACCGATTGCATGTCCATGCGAATAAGCGGGTCGAGCGCCGAAAATGCTTCATCCATCAGGAGGATAGGAGCATCATTGGTCAGCGCGCGAGCTAGACCGACACGCTGCTGCATGCCACCTGATAGCTGGTTGGGATAATGATCCTCAAACCCTTTGAGTCCCACCCGGCCAATCCAGCGCCTGGCCTGTTCCTCCTGCTTTTCCCGCGACAGGCCCTGTATCTCAAGGCCATAGACGGTGTTATCCAGCACTGTGCGATGGGGCAGCAAAGCAAACTTCTGGAAAACCATCGCCGTCTTGTGGCGCCGGAACTGACGCAGATCGTTCTGATTCATCTTGCAGACATCGGCGCCATCGATGATCACTTCACCGGCCGTTGGATCGATCAGACGATTGATGTGGCGGATCAATGTGGACTTTCCTGAACCGGAAAGCCCCATGACCACTTGTATGCAACCGGCCGGCATATCGATGTTGATGTCTCGCAAGCCAAGAACATGTCCATGGTCTTCATTGAGTTCGGTCTTTGACATGCCTTTCTTCACCGCCTCGACATAGGCCTGCGGTCTCTGGCCGAAAATCTTGTAGAGATTCTTGATCTTGATGCCTGCTCCCTGAACCGAACGATCAGCCATGGACAACCTCCTGGTGCTTCTGAAGACGCTTGCCATAGGCCTGACTAACGCGGTCAAAAATGATGGCTATACCAACGATGGCAAGGCCGTTGAAAAGTCCAAGCGAGAAGAACTGGCCGTTCACCGAACGTAGCACGGGCTGTCCAAGACCCTGGACACCGATCATCGACGCGATAACCACCATGGCTAGCGCCATCATGATTGTCTGGTTGATACCAGCCATAATTGTCGGAAGAGCAAGGGGGATCTGGACGTTTCTCAATCGCTGCCAACTCGACGAACCGAATGCGTCAGCTGCCTCCAGGACGTCCTTGTCAACGAGCCTGATACCAAGATTGGTCAGGCGAATCATCGGCGGAATAGCGTAGATCACAACGGCGATAAGGCCTGGGACCTTGCCGATGCCAAGCAACATTACGACTGGAATCAAATAGACGAAGCTCGGCATTGTCTGCATTACGTCAAGAATGGGATTGACCATTCGCTGGAAACCGTCAGAACGCGCCATCACAATGCCAATCGGGATACCGACGACGATCGAAACGACCGTCCCGACGAAGATCATGGCAATGGTCTTCATTGCATCGCTCCACATATCGAAATAGCCGATCAGGAGAAGGGTCAGGATAGTGCCGCCTACGATCTTCCAATTGCGGCTAGCAATCCAGGCAATGCCGCCAATGAGAACGATCATGACCGGCCATGGTGTCGTCGTCATAAAACGTTCTGCCTGAATAAGGAAATACTGCAGGGGTTGAAAAAACGACTCGATAACATCGCCGTACTGACGGGTGAAAGCCTTGAAACCCTCGTCCATCGCCTTTTTCAGGTTGCGCAGCGTGTCGTCATTCATATTGGGAAATGAGTAAAACCAATCCATTTGTCGGTGCCCCTTCCATAGCCACCCAAGCGCTAGCTCCTGAATGGCTGAAGCGGTTGAACGTGATGGCGTTCAACCTATCAAGAGTGGGATACGGCGAAGCCTTGCTTCGCCGTATCTGACAATTATTGCACGGCAGCTTTGATCTTCTCCGCGGCTTCCGGCGAGACCCACTTTGTCCAAACCGCCTCATTGTTCTTGAGGTAATATTTGGCGCCATCTTCACCCGTAGCCTGGTTGTCGACCATCCAGGCTAGCAGCTTGTTGAACTCTACAGTCGAAAGCTGCCGCTTTTTCAGATAGTCGAAGGCGGGGCCAGCAGAATCGGAAAATTTCTTCGTGACAACCGTATAGATATCTGACTTTGCCCATCCATTCGGCTTTGGATCGGGGCAATCGGCAACGACAGTGCAGCGTTTCCATTCGGCTTCATCAAATGGTACGCCATTGTCGAGCTTGACCATGGGATACTTACCGAGGATTGCGGTAGGGCCCCAATAATATCCGAGCCAAGGCTCTTTGCGCTCGTATGCCTTGGCGATCGAGCCATCGAGACCCGCTGCCGAGCCTGTATCAACAAGCGTGAAGCCATTTTTGTCGCCACCATAGGCCTTGTAGAAGTTGGTGGTCGTAATCTGGCAAGCCCAACCCGACGGGCAATTATAAACCGCGCCCTTCTTAGGATCTTCCGGTGCGGGGAACAATTCCGGATGCTTCATCGCGTCCGCAATCGTCTTGATATCCGGGTGCGCATCGGCAAAATATTTAGGGATCCACCAGCTTTCAGTGCCGCCTTCAGTAATGGCAGGCGCTGCCAGGACCAGTCTGTCTTCCTTGACGGCCTTCTCAAGGAGATCACGGACAGTGTTGAGCCAGCCCTCGGGCGCGATGTCCGGCTGACCCTTTTCCAACATCGACGTGAAAGTTGGAACCGTGTCGCCAGCGACCAGCTCGGCGTCGCAGCCATAACCTTCTGTTAGTATAATCTTGTCCAGATTGGCCAAAGCTTCGGCCGACGGCCAGTTCATATTGGCGATTGTTACAGAGCCGCATTCTGCAGCCGATGCCGATCCAGCGTAGCCGAAAAGACCAGCGGCGAGTATAGTTGAAGCGAGTAGCTTCTTCATGTGCTTTATCTCCCACTCTTTGACAGTTCACCCGAATACGAATTCTAACTTGGTACTGTCCTACCCAGTTGTTCGCTTATGTGCCATTTGGCATCCTTATCCCGGCAGAATGCAATGCTTTCTTTGAATAAATGCGGTGCATCGCGACAAGGCCTGTCGATATAACGACGCCGGGACAATGAATGAGAACCAATGCACAATGTTCATCCCGGCATCGTAACAAACCAATAGATGAAAGATCAACGCCTTAGACAGTTTCCTTTATCAATTCATTTGGAAGCGCCGCGCTTTGCCAGATTGTGATTGTGCGGCGAGCTCTTCTGTTAACGCCACGCAATTATTTGGGTGCCAACGGTACAATCGTATGGCAGGCAAGCAATTTCGCATGCCAGCCATGCAAATTTGCCTGAGCGAATGCAGAAAATGCGACACGTCATGGCGAATTTCCCTGATCAAACTTTAGGCAAGAAGCGCATTTGAAAGGCAACAACAGTTTTCTCTTCGAGGTGCAGGAATGCTCTACATTTTTAACCGTAACAATCGTGTTCACATTTCGTGGAATGCCACCGAAAAGCGTAACGCGCCGTCCGGCAATCTTAAGAGCGGTATCGCCTCTGCGGTGTCGTTCATCTGGACGCGTTCGGCGGGCTGATTTACAAGCTGATCTATGCAGACCGCTGCCTTTTCAGGCGGCGGTTTTTCTTTGCGTTTCGGAACCGGAGCATTTGAAAAAAACCGCCCTGTCCGGGTGGGGCAGTGCGGTCTTTTTATACTGGATATAGTCCGAAGAAGCAGCAACTCCGGTACGCAGTACCTGATCCGGAGCAGGTAAGCAGGGTCTTGGTCTGCTTACCTGTAAAGTTTTAACCGGACATCGTTACCGCGAGGTTAGCGAGAGCTTAAGCAAATCTAAATTTGGAAGTTTTCTGGGCGTTTGCCTCTGTGTTTTCAGTTATTGCGTTTGGATTCGCGCAAGAAATTTACAATTCCTGAAAAATCAGAACCCTCATTGCCAGCTGAATTGAACGTCGCATAGAGCTCTTCGGCATGGGCGCCAAGCGGTGTCGCTGCTCCCACGCTCGCGGCGGCTTCCTGCGACAGCTTCAAGTCCTTCAACATTAGTGCTGCAGCAAACCCCGGCTTATAGCCATTATTGGCTGGAGAAGTCGCAACCGGGCCAGGCACCGGACAGTATGTGGTCAGCGACCAACATTGCCCGGACGAAGTCGAGGCTACATCAAATAGTGCTTGATGCGAGAGGCCAAGTTTTTCCGCCAGTGTGAAAGCCTCGCTGACGCCGATCATCGAGATACCGAGGATCATGTTGTTGCAGATCTTTGCGGCTTGTCCGTTGCCGGCTTCACCGCAATGCACTATGCGGCCCGCCATGGGTTTAAGAATGGGTTCAGCTGTCGCAAACGCTTCAGCGCTGCCACCAACCATGAACGTCAGCGTACCGGCTGCTGCGCCGCCAATACCGCCAGAAACAGGTGCATCGACCGAAAGCAGCCCATTCGCTTGAGCAATCTCGTGAGCATTTCGCGCCGAGTGGACGTCTATTGTGGACGAATCTATGAAAAGTGCGCCTTTTCGCGCTTTTTTTGCAACAGCTTCATAAACCGTCAATACGTGTTTGCCTGCAGGAAGCATCGTGATGACGACATCGGCTTCAGCGACCGCTGTTTCGGCGCTGTCTGTAATATCCACGCCGTTACCTCGGGCTGTTTCAAGGTTTTCCGGCAGTAGATCGAAGCCCAGCACCTTTTGTCCCGCTTTGACAAGATTGGCCGCCATAGGATTGCCCATGTGCCCGAGACCAATAAAAGCGACAGTCGCCATTGCAGTTTTCTCCTGATGAAATTGTTCAGTGACTGGTCATATGCCGTGCGATGATAACCCGCATAATTTCGTTGGTGCCTTCCAGTATCTGGTGAACGCGCAGATCACGAACGAGCTTCTCGATGCCATAGTCGTGCAGATAACCGTAACCGCCATGGATCTGCAGCGCGTCATTGGCGACATCGAAGCCCACATCTGTAACGAAGCGCTTGGCCATGGCTGACCATTTCGAGGCGTCATGGGCCTTCCGGTCGAGCTTCGATGCAGCCGTGTAGAGCAGCATTCGTGCCGCAGAAAGATCGGTCTCCATATCAGCGAGCTTGAACTGCAACGCCTGGAACTGGTTAATCGCCCTGCCAAAGGCCTTACGCTCGGAGGCGTAGGTTACGGCTTTGTCCAGCGCCGACTGCGCACCGCCGAGAGAGCAGGCCGCAATATTGAGACGTCCGCCATCAAGACCACCCATGGCAATCTTGAAGCCGTCGCCTTCCTCGCTAAGACGGTTTGACACAGGAACCCGGCAATTGTCGAATATGACCTGCCTTGTCGATTGAGCGTTCCACCCCATCTTGAACTCATTTGCACCGAACGAAAGACCGGGGGCGTCTTTCGCAACTACAAGCGCTGAAATGCCTTTCGGCCCGTCCTCGCCGGTCCGTACCATTGTCACGTAAACGTCGGAGTCGCCAGCGCCTGAGATAAACTGCTTGGCACCGTTGAGCACATACTCATCGCCGTCACGCACCGCGCGCGTCTTCAGTGCTGCAGCATCGGAACCAGAATTGGGTTCGGTCAGGCAATAGCTGGCCAACCACTCCATAGACGTCAATTTCGGTACAAAACGCAGACGTTGCTCCTCGTTGCCAAAGAGATCAATCATCCATGTCCCCATATTGTGGATGGATATGAACGCCGAGAATGCAGGGCAAGCCGCCGATAGGGCTTCGAAAATCAAAACGGCATCGAGCCGCTTCAGCCCTGAACCGCCCACATCTTCGCGCACGTAGATACCGCCCATTCCAAGCGGACCGGTTTCACGAATCACATCTGCGGGAAAATGCTTGTCGCGATCCCAGGCGAGCGCATTGGGCGCCACACGATCAGCGGCAAACGCACGAGCCATGTCCTGGATTGCCAGTTGGTCCTCGTTCAGCTCGAACTGAGCGGTAGCCGAATCGACCAGCGTGTCCATTGTAACCTCCCTGTATTCTTGTTCCGTCCACTCTATCCCAAGCACCAAGTGGCGCAACGTCTTCGGTGGGGCTAGGAAGAGAAAGACATATCCGCTACTCAAAGCCCATGACGCACGCAATCATGTTGCAGGGAACTGGCTCTGATGTCGGGAAATCGGTCCTCGTGGCCGGACTTTGCCGGCTAGCGCGCAATCGCGGCTTGAAGGTGCGCCCCTTCAAGCCGCAGAACATGTCCAACAATGCAGCGGTCAGCGACGATGGCGGTGAGATCGGCCGGGCGCAATGGCTGCAGGCACTGGCTTGCGGTGTGCCTTCATCGGTGCATATGAACCCCGTGCTGCTGAAGCCACAATCGGAAACCGGCAGTCAGATCATCGTGCAAGGCAAGGTCTGGGGGCAGGCCAAAGGCCGCGACTATCAGAAATTCAAGTCACAGCTGCTCGATGCGGTCATGGCGTCGTGGGATGTCGTGCGGGACGGTGCGGATCTGGTTATAGTCGAGGGTGCGGGATCGCCTGCGGAAATCAATCTGCGAGCTGGCGATATCGCCAATATGGGCTTTGCCACCCGTGCCAAAGTGCCTGTCGTGCTCGTCGGCGATATTGACCGGGGTGGCGTGATCGCCTCGATTGTCGGGACCCATGCCATTCTGGAGCGGCAAGATCGTGACATGATCATTGGGTATATCATAAACAAGTTTCGCGGCGATATTTCGTTGTTCGATGATGGACTCAAATCCATAACGCAATTTACCGGCTGGCCGTCATTCGGCGTCGTGCCATGGTTGAAGGACGCTTCGCGGTTACCCGCCGAGGATTCAGTCGTGCTGGAACGATTGGTCAAAGGCGAGGGGCGTGCACTCAAAGTTGTCGTCCCTATCCTCGACCGGATTGCTAACTTTGATGATCTCGATCCGCTGATGGCAGAGCCGCTGGTGGACGTGGTCATGGTAAGAAGTGGCGAACGGCTGCCTGCGGATGCCGGACTTGTGATCATTCCCGGTTCCAAATCCACGATTGGCGATCTCTTGCGCTTCAAGGAAAATGGCTGGGACCGGGATCTCGATATGCACAGGCGGCGCGGCGGTCATATCATTGGCATCTGCGGCGGATATCAAATGCTCGGTCGCACTGTCCGCGATCCCGATGGAATTGAAGGAAATGTCACGGAAGTAGAAGGTCTCGGTCATCTCGATATCGATACGGTCATGGAACCGGAAAAGACGGTGCGCAACGTAGAGGCACATTCGCTGCAGTTCGATTTGCCATTGAAGGGCTACGAGATTCACCTTGGTAGAACAACGGGACCGGACTGCGAGCGGCCAACAGTGCGTATCAATGGCACAGCCGATGGTGCCACCTCCAGGGACGGCAAAGTTTTTGGCAGCTATTTGCACGGGCTATTCGTAGACGACGGTTTCAGGGCGGCATTCTTACAATCCATGGGTATTGCTGCGGACGCGCTCGATTATCATGCCGGGGTAGACCAGGCTCTCGATTCCATAGCCGGCCAACTGTCTGACGTGCTTGATATCGACCGGCTGCTCGCGCTCAAATCACAGCGATGACGCGGCAGCAGCGGTTGGTGTTGCAGTTTCGTTTGACATTCGTGGCGCTTGGTGAATAACGTCACGGCATGATTGGTTCCCGATATCGGCCAAAGGCCAAGGGATCAAAAGGGAATGTGACGGCCGTACCCATCAGGGCGACCTAACCGCAGCCGACCCCGCGACTGTAGAGCGGCGAGGGTCAATGTCATCGCCAAAAGCGAAAGCTGATGGCAGCCACTGGGAAACCGGGAAGGCGGCATTGATCTTACGACCCGCGAGCCAGGAGACCTGCCAGTCATAGGGCAATAGTGCCCAAAACCGAAGGGGATTGTCCCTTCTGGCCCTGCACGGAGGTTGTTATGGCTGCTACTCGTACTTCGACTACGATTTCTCTCCCGCTCGCATCGCGTCTGACCACGGCGGTGTTTTCGCTTATGCTCGGCGTGTTCATCATTTACGGTGTCGGTCTTTCGCATTCCGAAACGCTGCATGATACCGCGCACGACACCCGCCATTCATATGGATTTCCCTGCCATTGAGCCTTTCACTAGCTGAATAGACGGTTCAGCTATCTGCTCTTACGCATTGAAAAATTACAATTTGTTTGGTCCGGGGCCTTTTTCAGGTACCCGGCGTCTCGCTTTAGGGATGGGGAGTGAATTCCATGTTAGTTAAATATCTTCTGGCTACCATCGTAGCCGGTCTGTTTGCCGGTATTCTTTTGACACCGGCGATGTATGTGCGGAATGTTCCGCTTATTCTGCATGCCGAGGAATATGAAAACGCCGGCGGTCATGAACATAGCCATGACGCTGCAGCGGCGGCGACTGAGGCTGCACCCGCTGCCGTAGCCCCGCACGAACATGAAGAAGAGGCAAGCCCTGCGCTTCCATTCGGCCGCTTTGGCAATACGCTGCTGATCAATCTCGTTGCCGGTGCTGGCTTTGCCCTCATCACAGGGGCTGCCGCGCTTTTTCTGGGTCGCAGGATCACGCTGCAAAATGGTATTTATTGGGGTCTTGCAGGCTTCTTTATTTTCAATCTTGCGCCTGCATTCAGCCTCGCTCCCGAATTGCCGGCGATGCCGGCCGCCGACCTTGCCACGAGGCAGGCATGGTGGCTGATTACAGTTCTGCTGACAGCAGGCGGCGTTTATCTCATCGTGCTTCGCGACGAGATCTGGGCAAAGGTGCTGGGCATTGCGCTGATCGTGGCTCCGCACGTTTATGGTGCGCCTGAAGCCGATGATCTGACCTCAAGCGTACCGCCGACATTGGCTTCCGAATTTGCCGTGTCGACACTGGCAACCAACCTGTTCTTCTGGGTGGTGCTCGGAACCGCGCTTGGTTGGGCCATTCAACACTACGCGCAATCGGAGCTGGATGCCTGATGCAACTGGAACGCAGAGCAACCTTTGTTTTGGGCGGCGCGCGTTCCGGTAAATCCTCTTTTGCAGAGGGGTTGATCGAAGCGTCTGGTATGGATGCGGTCTATCTTGCTACTGGCAGAGCATGGGACGATGAAATGTCAGAGAGAATAGCGCAGCACAAGCAACGGCGCGGCGGCTCCTGGACAACCATTGAAGAACCACTTGATCTGGTCGGTGTGCTGCAAAGAGAGTGCACCGGCAACCGTGCTGTTCTTGTCGATTGTCTGACCTTGTGGCTCACCAACCTGATGATGTCTGAGAAAGATATCGAAACAGAGACAGCGCGGCTTGTTGCGGTGCTGCCCACATTCAAAGGTGCCGTGGTGCTCGTCTCCAATGAGGTCGGCCTCGGCATCGTGCCGGAAAACCGCATGGCGCGCGACTTTCGCGACCATGCAGGCCGGCTCCATCAAGCCGTGGCTGCTACTGCGGCTCAGGTCTATTTCGTGGCAGCAGGACTGCCGCTCAAAATGAAGGGATAACACCATGCAGGGTCAAAAGATTCCGGCAACCGTCATCACCGGCTTTCTCGGTTCTGGAAAAACGACGATGATCCGCAACCTCCTTGAAAATGCCAACGGCAAGCGCATTGCGTTGATCATCAACGAATTTGGCGATCTTGGCGTTGACGGCAACCTGCTCAAAGGTTGTGGGATCGAGGCGTGCCGCGACGAGGATATGATCGAACTGAACAATGGCTGCATCTGCTGCACCGTTGCCGATGATTTCATTCCGACCATGACCAAGCTTTTGGATCGGCCGGATCGCTTCGATCACATCGTCATCGAGACCTCGGGGTTGGCCCTGCCGCAGCCACTGGTTGCCGCGTTCAATTGGCCGGAGATCAAGACACAAGTGACTGTCGATGGTGTGGTGACTGTCATTGACGCAGCCGCGGTTTCGGAGGGACGTTTTGCCGACGATCATGACAAGGTCGACGCGCAACGCGAACAGGATGAATCGCTTGATCATGACAGTCCGCTGGAAGAGCTGTTCGAAGACCAGATCCGTGCTGCCGATCTAATCATCCTCAACAAGTCCGATCTTATCAGCGATGCCGAGCTGACGAGTGTTCGCAGCCATGTGCAGAGCCGCTCCTCGCGCTCGCTGAATATGGTTTCGGCAAGCTACGGCAAGCTTAGCAATGAATTGCTGCTCGGCCTTGGTGTCGGCACCGAGGAAGACATCGCCAATCGCCAGTCGCATCACGAGATGGAGCATGCGGCAGGCGAAGCGCACGATCATGATGAGTTCGAGAGCTTCGTCGTCGGACTTGGTCCAGTGGTGGAGCCGAAATCATTTGTCGAAAAGCTCAAAGCAGTGATTGCCGATCATGACGTCTTGCGGCTCAAAGGCTTCGTCGATGTTCCCGGCAAGCCGATGCGTCTGGTAATTCAGGCCGTCGGTTCACGTATCGAATATTACTTCGATCGCAGTTGGAACCCCGGCGAAGAGCGTCAGACGCGGCTCGTCGTGATTGGTTTGCACGATATCGATACGGCGGCCATCTCAACGGCAATGAACGCTGCCGCGGCCTGATAGGAAACTGAATGCATCTCCTGCTTGCCCAGAAAGGCACGATCGCTGAAGGCGCCGAGGCCATAGACCTTGGCCAGACGCCGGGAGATGTGTTGTTTCTTTCCGCTGCCGATACGGAACTGGCAAGCCTTAGCTCTGCCCGGCGACAAAACGACGTCGTATCGTTACGTCTTGCCAATATGATGGCCC
Organism: Phyllobacterium chamaecytisi; assembly: GCF_020164455.1. GTDB lineage: Bacteria > Pseudomonadota > Alphaproteobacteria > Rhizobiales > Rhizobiaceae > Phyllobacterium > Phyllobacterium chamaecytisi. The sequence continues at coordinate 51,828 of NZ_JAIQWW010000007.1, read as the reverse complement.
TGGCGCATCCCATGTCCGTTGATGCTTATGTCGAGCGCACAGCGCGTCACGCAAAGCTTATTGTTGTGCGGATTATCGGCGGCGAAAGCTATTGGCCTTACGGGCTGGAAGCGTTGCATGCTTGCGCGATCAATCACAAGGTACAGCTTGCGGTGCTGCCAGGTGACGATAAGCCGGACCCGGGGCTGGACCGGTTTTCCACGATTTCACGACAGGATCGCGATGCGCTCTGGCACTATCTGCTGGAGGGTGGCGCGCAGAACGCCCTACGTTTCCTCGATTATTGTGGATCACTGATCGACGGCAAGGATAAGCCGCAGGAAGCAGCGCCGCTTTTGAAAGCCGGGTTGTGGTGGCCGGGCAGCGCCGCGCCATCGCTGGAAGAATTGCGTGGACAATGGCAGGATAATGCATCGGTCGTTGCCATCTGTTTTTACCGCGCACTGGTGCAGAGCGGGCAGACACAGCCGGTCGAAGCTTTGATCGATGCGCTGAAAGCCAAGGGGCTCAACCCTTTACCGGTGTTCGTTTCCAGCCTGAAAGATCCGGTGTCTGTGGCGACGCTAGAGAGCATTTTCGCCGAGGCGCCGCCTTCTGTCGTGCTCAATTCGACTGGCTTTGCCGTTTCCGCGCCGGGCAGCGCACGCAAAGCTACCGTGCTCGAACACGACGGCGCCGTGGTGCTGCAGGTCATCTTTTCCGGATCAAGCATCGAACAATGGCGCGGCTCCGATCAGGGATTGTCAGCCCGCGACCTAGCAATGAATGTGGCACTACCGGAGGTCGACGGACGTGTCCTTTCGCGCGCCGTGTCATTCAAATCCGCACGGCACTATGACGAGAGCACCCAAGCCAATATCGTAACGCACGAGCCATTGGCCAATCGCGTTGAGTTCGTTGTGGCGCTGGCAGCCAACTGGGCGCGGCTTCGTGCTGCGAAGACTGCTTCGCGCCGTGTTGCGCTGATCATGGCCAACTATCCTAATCGCGACGGCCGGCTTGGCAATGGTGTGGGTTTGGATACGCCTGCGGGTACCTGGCATATCCTGCATGCGATGCGCGAGCAGGGCTATCCGGTTGCCAGCGTACCAACCGACGGCGACGCGCTGATCAATCATATGATGGCGGGCCCGACCAACGCAGCCCTCGATGGACGGGAAATCCGCGAAACCATTTCCTTGAATCAATACAGAAGCTTCTTCGAAAAGCTTCCGCAATCGATTCAAGACGTTGTTACCTCGCGCTGGGGGCAGCCGGAGGCCGATCCGTACTTCATGGAGCATGCCGAGACGTTCGCCCTGCCGTTGGCGCGCTTCGGCAAAACGCTCGTCGGCATTCAGCCGGCGCGCGGCTATAACATCGATCCGAAAGAAACCTACCATTCGCCTGACCTTGTGCCGCCGCATGGCTATCTCGCGTTCTACGCCTATCTGCGCGAGGTCTATGGCGCACACGCCATTGTGCATGTCGGCAAGCACGGCAATCTCGAATGGCTGCCGGGTAAATCTCTAGCGCTGTCGGAAAACTGCTGCCCGGAAGCAGTGCTTGGCCCGATCCCGCATATTTATCCCTTCATCGTCAATGATCCGGGTGAGGGGACCCAGGCCAAGCGCCGCTCTTCGGCCGTCATCATCGATCATCTGACGCCGCCGCTCACCCGCGCCGAGAGCTATGGTCCGCTCAAAGACCTCGAAGCGCTGGTGGACGAATATTACGAGGCATCCGGCGTCGATCCGCGCCGTCTTGTGCGTCTTAAGGCGCAAATCCTCGATCTGGTGCGCGATATCGGGCTCGATAGCGATGCCGGCATTCACGATCATGACCCGGACGATCTCGCTCTGCAGAAACTCGATGCGTATCTTTGCGATTTGAAGGAAATGCAAATCCGCGATGGCCTGCATGTTTTTGGACGATCGCCGGAAGGGCGTCTGCTGACCGATCTCGTGGTTGCGCTGGCGCGCGTGCCACGCGGAGCCAGCCATGGCGCCGATCAGAGCCTGCAGCGGGCGATTGCGCTCGATCTTGGGCTGGAGGGCTTCGACCCGCTGGATTGTGAGATGGCCAAGCCATGGGACGGGCCTCGCCCCGATATCTTGCAAGCTATTTCGGATGAGCCTTGGCGCATCGCCGGCGATACCGTCGAACGTGTCGAGCTGCTGGCCGCCAAATTGGTGGCCGGAGAGGTGGACTGCCCTCCGGATTGGGTAGCGACAATTGCCGTACTTGACGGCATCCGCACCAACTTGCGTTCTGCTGTTACCGCTTGCGGCGATGCCGAGATGAATGCGTTGCTGGCGGCGCTGAACGGACGTTTCGTTGCGCCGGGGCCGTCGGGAGCACCAACTCGCGGGCGCCCGGATGTCTTGCCGACAGGGCGAAACTTCTTTTCTGTCGATACCCGCGCCGTACCAACGCCTGCCGCATGGGAACTCGGACAAAAATCCGCCGAGCTTCTGATCCGACGCTACACGCAGGATCATGGCGAATGGCCGACCTCATTCGGCCTTACGGCCTGGGGCACGTCGAATATGCGCACCGGCGGCGACGATATTGCGCAAGCGCTGGCACTGATCGGTGTCAAGCCGGTGTGGGATATGGCCTCGCGCCGGGTTACCGGTTACGAAATCATCCCGACCGCCATGCTTGGTCGCCCACGCGTCGATGTAACCTTGAGAATTTCGGGGTTCTTCCGTGATGCATTTCCAGACCAGATAGCGCTGTTCGACACGGCAGTGCGGGCAGTGGGCGCTTTGGATGAAGATGCCGAGGATAATCCTATCGCCGCACGCATGCGCAGCGAGCAGGCGCGGCTCATTGGAGAAGGCACAGAAGAAAAGCTGGCCAGACAACGCGCCGGTTTTCGCGTATTCGGCTCCAAGCCGGGTGCCTATGGTGCTGGCCTGCAAGCACTCATGGACGAAAACGACTGGACAAAGCGCGACGATCTGGCCGAAGCTTGGCTCGTCTGGGGCGGCTATGCCTATGGTGCGGGCGTCGAGGGCAATGCTGAGCGGGGCTTGCTCGAAGAACGGCTGCGGGACGTCAACGCCGTCGTGCAAAATCAGGACAACCGCGAGCACGATCTGCTCGATTCCGACGATTACTACCAGTTCGAAGGCGGTATGTCGGCGGCGGTGGAACTTGTCTCGGGCGAGCGCCCTGCCATCTACCACAATGACCATTCACGTCCGGAAAAACCCGTTATCCGCACGCTTGAAGAAGAAATCGCCCGTACGGTTCGTGGCCGCGTGACCAACCCGAAATGGATTACTGGCGTGATGCGCCATGGCTATAAGGGCGCATTCGAGATGGCGGCGACCGTGGATTATCTTTTTGCCTTCGCGGCTACCACCGGCGCTGTCGGCAACCACCATTTTGAAGCCGTCTATCAGGCATTTCTGGTAGACGAAGACGTGCGGAATTTTCTGGCCGAGAAGAACCCGCATGCCTTGCGTGATATTGCGGAAAAGTTGGAACAGGCGGTCACGCGCGACTTCTGGAGGCCGCGTTCCAACTCGGCGCGCTACGATTTAAGCAAACTTGCCGCTTGATAATTTGATTCGGAAGGGAAAGCCAAATGGCTGAAAAGTCACAAAAATTGCAGAATTTGACCGAAGCGGAAATCAATGAGCGGCACGCCGACAAGATGCGCAAGAAGAAAGCGGTGCGCGACAAAATTCTGGCAACAAAGACCGACGAAAAAGGTCTGGTGATCGTCAATACGGGTAAAGGAAAAGGCAAATCCACGGCCGGCTTCGGCGTTGTGTTCCGGGCGCTCGGCCATGGCATGAAGATCGGCGTCGTCCAGTTCGTCAAGGGATCATGGGATACGGGCGAACGTTGGGTTCTGGAGAAATTCCCCGAGCAGGTGACGATTTCCGCCATGGGCGAGGGATTTACGTGGGAAACGCAGGATCGTGCCCGCGATATCGCCATGGCGCGCGATGCGTGGGAACAGGCCAAGATGATGATCCTCGACGACGAAACCGAGTTGGTGCTCTGCGACGAACTGAACATTGCCCTGCGTTATGACTATCTACCGGTCGATGAAATCATCGAAGTTCTGAAGCAGAAGCCGCATATGAAACATGTGATCATCACTGGCCGTAACGCCAAGGATGAGCTCATCGAGTTTGCGGATCTTGTCACCGAGATGGAAATGATCAAGCATCCGTTCCGATCGGGCATCAAGGCTCAAAAGGGCATCGAATTTTAATTTTGTAGATGCTGGCCTGAGGCGTTTTCGCTACTTGAATTCGGCTGTCTGTACTGCAATCAATCAGTAGAGACAATTTGGGGGTAAAATGAGCGAAAGCATTTTTGATCGGATTGCGACATTTCTGGGTACGAAAAGTGCGGTGCAGAAGGTTGCCGATGACCCGGTGTTGACAGCAGAACTTTTGCTGCTGCTGCACATAGCATTGGCGGATGGAAAGACTGATAAAGCCGAATATGGCGCGATTCTGCGTGTCGCTTCGAATGATTTCGGAATTTCGCCTGAGGAGTTCGGAGAAGTCGCTGAATACCTCAAGGACTTCGGTTACGAGACCACAAGTACCCAAGCCGCGCTGGCCTTTGCGGACGTGTCGTTTGAACGTAAGGTTCAGTTGCTGCGCCATCTTTTGGCGATTGCGAATGCCGACGATGAATTGGATGCCAAGGAAGCCAATCTGATCCGCAAGACGGCCGATCTTTTGGGCGTGACACCGGAAGAATTGCACAAGAAGCACGTATGATTTCGTCAATCTATGCGCTGGGGGTGGGGTGCGAACGGGGATGTGCGCCCGACGAGCTCTTCGACCTCGTCAACAAGGTCTTGCAAAACGCGGCCATTGAGCCATCGAATCTAAGCGGCATACATTCGATAGACTTGCGACGTGGCGAGCCAGCAATTGTAGATGTGGCGTGGAAATTCAACCGCCCCGTTGGCTACTTCAGTGCTTCCATTCTGGAAGAACAGACACCGAGTTTGCTGAACCCGTCCGATCGCGTTTTTGCACTGATGGGATGTCACGGCGTGGCTGAAGCCGCCGCGCTTGCAGGTGTTGGACCGACAGGCGTATTGGTCGTTGGAAAAACAAAATCGGCTCATGCCACAGCAGCATTGGCTGTAACAAAGAGATAAAAAATGACGGTCCATTTTATTGGAGCAGGCCCCGGGGCCCCCGACCTTATTACTGTCCGCGGATTAAAACTGATTCAATCGTGTCCAGTCTGTTTGTATGCAGGATCATTGGTTCCAGTGGAGATGGTCGCGGAAGTGCCCGAAAACGCGCGCGTGGTCGATACATCGTCGCTCACGCTCGATGAGATCATTGCGGAGTTCGAGAAGGCCCACGCGGAAGGCAAGGATGTGGCGCGGGTTCATTCCGGCGATCCGTCGATATACGGTGCGGTGGCAGAGCAGATGCGGCGCCTCGATGCATTGGGTATCCACTATGATGTGACGCCCGGCGTCCCGGCATTTGCAGCGGCTGCTGCCGCCCTGAAGAAAGAGCTTACCGTTCCGGAAGTATGCCAGACGATCATCCTGACGCGTACTTCGATAAAATCATCCTCTATGCCGGAAGGCGAAGATCTGGCAACTCTTGGGAAATCGGGTGCGACGCTGGTTATCCACCTTTCGATCCGCAATCTGGCTCGTATCGAAACGGAACTTACCCCGCTTTATGGCGTTGATTGTCCTGTCATTGTTGCCTATCGCGTGGGCTGGCCGGACGAACAATTTATTCACGGAACCCTTGCCGATATTGCCGGCAAGGTAAAGATGTCAGGCTTGACTCGTTCAGCGATGGTTTTTGTTGGGCGCGGTCTAGCGGCAGATACTTTTCGGGATTCGGCTCTTTATCACAAGGGCCACACGCACTCGCTGCGTAGGCGTTCAGACTGAGCCAAAAAGTTTATCAACAAATAGAATGACGCTTTCGATATCGGCCACACTATGGGTGCTGGGGCGATGGGGACGATCAATCATGATCACAGGAATGCCGAGATCGCGCGCCGCTTTGATCTTGGTGTAGGACGCGGTCCCGCCGGAATTGCGGCAAACGATATGCGTGAGGCGTTTCGTCGTCAGGAAAGCAGTCTCGTCATCAACTTTGCCAGGCTTCGACAATTCCAGTTCGAAATCCACGAGATCAAGCGGCGCTTCAGGTGGATCTATCATTCGCACGACAAAATGCACGTCGCCGCGACGGGAAAATGGTGCGATGTGTTGTCGTCCAAGCGCGAGCAGCACACGTGCCTTTGCGGGGATGAGAGAAACCGCGTCTTCAAGTGAAGCCACAATCGACCAGCTATCGCCAGGTTTGGTGTGCCAAGCGGGGCGCTCCAGCCGAACGAAAGGCGTTTTCGTTGAAGCTGCTGCAAGGATGGCATTGTCGGAGATCTGCGTTGCGAAAGGGTGTGTTGCGTCGATGAGCAGAGATATTTCCTGTTTCACGATATACGCAATCAGGCCTCTTGCACCACCAAAACCGCCGATACGAACTTCGCCCTTGAGTGTTGCCGGATTAAGCGTACGTCCCGCCAAAGATGAAATCACGCGGTGACCCTGCGCGGCGAGACGAGACGCGAGTTTTGATGCCTCGGCAGTGCCACCCAGAATGAGAATTGGACCATTAGACACGGGAGAGAACTGTACCCTTGCGATCGGTAACGATGACCTCTACTTCGACCGGGGCGCCCTTGAGTGTGGCAAGAGCTGTTTGCCGGGCCCGTGTGGCAATAAGACTGGCGAGATCAATTCCCATAGATTGTGTCAATTCAAGCACTTCCTGCGCAGTGTTGGCATTCAGAATCCGCTCCCTCACACTTGGATCGAGCCCCAGCTTTTCAGCTTCATCAGCAAGAAAAGTCATGCTGACCTGGCTGCGACCAGAGTGAAGATCGAGCGCGCCCTGTGCCAGTTTTGTCAGCTTTGCAAAGCCGCCGGCGATTGTCAGCCGATCGATTGGATGAACGCGCAGGTATTTCAGCAAACCGCCGGCGAAATCGCCCATGTCAAGAAGCGCAATCTCCGGCAGATGATAAATGGCTTGCGCCGCATCCTCGGAGGTGGATCCGGTTGCGGCGAGAACATGCTTGAGACCTGCTGCACGTGATACATCAATGCCGCGGTGGATCGAGTGTATCCAAGCCGCGCAAGAGAAGGGGTGAACGATGCCAGTGGTTCCCAGTATCGAAATACCGCCGACAATGCCGAGGCGCGGGTTCCAGGTTTTCTTGGCCAACTCTTCGCCCTCAGGCACAGAGATTGTGATGACGATATCTGCTGGAAGATCATACTGCGCACAGATTTCCTCACAAATCCGGCTCATCATTTCGCGAGGAACGGGATTGATTGCCGCTTCTCCGGGAGGAATCGGCAAGCCTGGCAGGGTGACCGTGCCAACGCCTTCGCCTGCGACAAACTGTATGCCGCTTCCGGGCGGTGCGGGAAACACCGTCGAGATTATCGTGGCACCATGCGTGACATCGGGATCATCGCCGGCATCTTTGACGATGCCTGCCATTGCATAACCATCGCCGATCGATTCGATCGCCAGCTGGAAGTGTGGAACTTCGCCCTTAGGCAGAATGATCGCTACGGGATCGGGAAATTCGCCTGTGATCAACGCGATCAATGCCGCCTTGGTCGCAGCGGTTGCACAAGCACCTGTAGTCCAGCCGCGGCGCAAGGGCCGTTCGCTCGTCTCGTCGGGTTTCCGCTGTCCTGCATCGGATTCGTCGCTCATGCGGGTCTTATAGACCAGCTTCTGCACCCGTTGCATGATTTTTCCGATAAGTTCATGCTTACGGCCAGAAAAATTGTGCTATGCGCAAAAGATCGGAACGAGCGATGAGCGCGATGAATTCGAAACTGCCAGTTTTTGAAACCGGACACGTATGGCTGGTAGGAGCAGGGCCCGGTGATGCTGGCCTGTTGACTCTACACGCTGTCAACGGGCTCGAACAAGCCGACGTCATCGTCTACGACGCTTTGGTTAATGAAGATTGCCTGTCTTACGCTGGTCCCGGAGCAGTGTTGGAGTATGCCGGCAAACGGGGCGGGAAACCATCTCCGCAACAACGCGATATATCGCTTCGACTGGTCGAACTCGCGAAGTCCGGCAAGCGAGTGCTGCGCTTGAAAGGCGGTGACCCTTTCGTTTTCGGAAGAGGCGGTGAGGAAGCGTTGACCTTGGTTGAACATCAAGTGCCATTCCGGATTATCCCCGGCATTACGGCCGGGATCGGTGGTCTTGCCTACGCGGGTATCCCCGTCACTCACCGCGAAACCAACCAAAGTGTTACCTTCCTGACCGGACATGATGCTACCGGCCTCGTTCCCGATTCGATGGACTGGAATAGTATCGCCAAGGGTTCTTCGGTCATCGTCATGTATATGGCAATGAAGCATATCGGACTGATTGCTTCGCGCCTGATTGCTGCTGGTCGCTCCAAGGACGAACCAATCGCTTTCGTCTGCAATGCCACCACGGGCCATCAGAAAGTGCTTGAGACAACGCTCGAGAGAGCGGAGGCTGATGTTCAACAGTCCGGCCTCCGCCCTCCCGCCATCGTGGTGGTGGGACAGGTTGTCCGCTTGCGTGCGGCACTCGACTGGCTCGGCGCGGCAGAAGGTCGTGTGCTTACGCAGGATCCGCTTGGAACCCGCCGGGAAAAGGATGCGGGATGAAAGGCATGATTGTTGCCGCTCCGTCGTCTGGCAGCGGCAAGACGACCGTCACGCTTGGATTGTTGCGCGCTCTTCGAAATCTCGGTGTGGAGATTGCGCCGGCAAAAGCCGGGCCCGATTACATCGACCCGGCTTATCACGCGGTGGCGAGCGGTAGTCCTTGCGTCAATCTCGATCCTTGGGCGATGCGGCCGGATTTGATCAGTGCATTGGCTGCGCGTCATACCGAAGGCAACAAGATGCTCGTGGTCGAAGGTATGATGGGCCTTTTCGATGGTGCCAGCGATGGGCGGGGGTCTGCCGCCGATCTTGCGACACATCTGTCGCTTCCGGTCATTTTTGTTGTCGACTGTGCGCGGCAATCGCATTCGATTGCCGCACTCGTTAGCGGTTTTCGAGATTTTCGCCGTGACGTGATGATTGCGGGCCTAATCCTCAATCGGGTCGGTAGTGTGCGCCATGAGACCATGCTTCGTTCGGCACTGGAGCCCGTTGGCATACCGGTTCTCGGCTGCTTGCCGCGTGACGAGGGGTTGCAATTGCCGGAACGGCATCTCGGGCTCGTACAGGCGGGTGAACATCTCGAACTTGAGGCTTTCATCACGAACGCAGGTAATATCATTGGCGACAGGATCGATCTCGATCAGATCCAGCAAATGGCCAATCGCTATGGTCCCACAGGATCGATGGCAAATGTATCCCGCATTCCGCCTCTCGGACAAAGGATAGCCGTTGCGCGTGACAACGCATTCGCATTTTCCTACTGGCATCTGCTGGACGGCTGGAGGCGGCGCGGCGCTGAGATAAGCTATTTTTCACCGCTTGCGGATGAAGCGCCGGCCGGAGACAGCGATGCAATCTATCTGCCCGGAGGTTATCCAGAACTTCACGCTGGGCGCCTTGCCCAGTCAGAGAACTTTGCCTCGGGTATGAAATCGGCTGCTGCCGACAAAATTGCGATATACGGCGAGTGTGGAGGATACATGGTGCTGGGCAGGAGCATCGAGGATGCTGCGGGCAAAGTGCATCCGATGCTCGGGCTCCTGCCTGTCGAAACAAGTTTTGCAAACCGGAGGATGCATCTCGGTTATCGCCGCCTCAAACCACTTGTGGCGGCTCCATTTCAGACAGAGCTTACGGGACACGAATTTCACTATGCCAGTATTGTCCGCGAGGGCGCCGCCGAACGGCTCTTCCGCGTTCGGGACGCACTGGGTGAAGATTTGGGCGAAGCCGGGCTGCGCGCCGGATCGGTGAGCGGCTCATACATGCACATAATTGATTTGGCGGAATAATGCAGATTGAACATGGAGGTGCGCTCGATCGCGCTGTGGAACGTTTCGGTGGCGCGCCATCCGACTGGATTGATCTTTCAACCGGTATCAATCCAGAAGTATTACCGCTGCCGCCGATTGGTCTTGAAATCTGGAATCGCTTGCCGGACGAAAAACTGCTCACGTCAACCCTTAACGCCGCCCGAAAATATTATGGCGCGGCGGCTGAGGCGGGAATCGTTGCAGCGCCAGGCACACAATCGCTTATTCAAATACTGCCTGTTATTGTGGCTGCAAAAGGCGAAGTCGCGATCGTCGGTCCGACCTATCAGGAGCACAGTGCATCATTTCTCAATGCAGGCTGGCGGATTTCGAATTGCGCGAGCATCGACGAGATTTTGCCAACTTCGAAGGTTGCGGTTGTGGCCAATCCGAACAATCCGGATGGACGAATTGTCTCAAGGGCATCTTTGCTTGAACTTGCTGGGCGAATGGAGAGCAGAGGTGGCGTCCTGATTGTCGATGAAGCTTTTGCCGATGCCCATCCAGAAGCAAGCATTGCAGACCACACAGGAATAAGTGGGCTGATTATCCTGAAATCTTTTGGCAAATTCTTCGGCTTGGGAGGGCTGCGATTGGGTTTTGCGTTGACGACGCACGATATTGCGCAGGCCCTCAAGCTTCGGCTGGGTCCGTGGGCGGTATCGGGTCCCGCCCTAACCATCGCATCCCATGCGTTTTCCGATGAAATCCTCCTTGCAGGTTTTGCGAAGCGGTTGAGGGCCCGTCGTGAGCTGCTTGGACGCGTCCTGGCAGAAGCGGGTCTTTTCCAAGTTGGTGGCACAATGCTGTTTTCGCTGGTGGAGTTTAAGCACGCTCGGCAGCTTCACGAAGCTCTATGCGAGCAACATGTGTTGACAAGAAAATTTGACTACGCGCCACAATGGTTGCGTTTTGGTCTGCCATTGGATGAGAATGTAGCTGAACGATTGCAGCAACGTCTTCGTATTGCGTTAAGTGCAATACCCAGCTGATTTTTGATTCAACAGGATCGAATTATTCATGGAAATCAATCTATTGATTCTGTTTCTTGCCTTGCTTGCCGATCGAACTTTCGGCGATCCTGATGGGTTGTGGCGGAAAATCCCCCATCCTGTCGCTCTATTTGGCAAAGCGATCGAGCTGGCCGACAAACAGCTCAACAAGGCTAGCGATTCGGACGATGAAAGACGGCGTGATGGTTTCCTCGCGATGCTGGGTTTGTTGGTGCTGGCAGCGTTCATTGGTTTTCTCATGCATCTCGCGCTGCAGACGATTCAGCCCTTTGGCGGTTTGATCGAAGCGCTGATTGTTGCGATATTTCTGGCGCAGAAGAGCCTCGGCGAACATGTCGAGCGTGTCGCGATAGCCTTGCGCGAGGAAGGTATCGTTGGTGCCCGCCGCGCCGTCTCGATGATTGTCGGACGTGACCCCGAAGTACTCGATGATGCTGCGGTAAGCCGCGCCGCCATCGAAAGTCTTGCTGAAAATACTTCCGATGGCATTATCGCGCCGGCATTTTGGTATGCACTGCTGGGGCTTCCCGGGCTTTTTGCCTACAAGATGTTAAATACGGCAGATTCGATGATCGGGCATTTGAATGATCGTTACCGTGATTTTGGGCGGTTCGCGGCCAAATTCGATGACGTTGCCAACTGGATACCCGCAAGACTAACAGGTCTTCTGATCGCGGCAGCAGCCTGGGTCGTGCATGGCTATGATGCAGCGCTTCGCTCGTTCAATGTGATGATGCGCGATGCGCGGCTGCACCGCTCGCCCAACGCAGGGTGGCCCGAGGCGGCGATGGCGGGGGCGATCGAAGTGGCACTTGCGGGCCCTCGCGTCTATGGCGGCGTGATGGCGAACGAACCGATGCTGAACGGTGCAGGGCGCCGCGATGCCGGAGCCGAGAACATCGAGGACGCGCTTAACATTTTCAGCGTGACAACCGGAATTTTTACAGCCGCAATCCTGGCTCTGTTTCTGCTCGGGTTGCTCTTGTAACGGCTATCACTGAAATCTTGGGTCAAGCACATCGCGCAAACCATCGCCGAGCAAATTAAGCCCGAGAACTGTGATGACAATCGCGAGACCGGGAAACAGCGCCATGTGCGGTGCCAAGCCAATCATAGTCTGGGCTTCGAACAGCATTCTACCCCAGCTCGGCATCGGAGGTTGTGAACCCAGTCCAACATAAGAAAGACCTGCTTCTGCGAGGATGCCGAGCGAAAACTGGATGGTTGCTTGCACGATTAAAAGAGACGCGAGATTTGGCAATATGTGGTCACGCGTAATGCGGGCCGGGCTTTTACCAATAGCGCCCGCCGCTATCACAAACTCGCGCGACCACAGGGAGAGGGCAGCGGCACGGGCGACGCGCGCAAAAACCGGAATATTGAAAATGCCGATCGCGATAATTGCGTTGATCGCGCCCGGGCCGAAGACTGCCGTGATCATGACAGCCGAGAGCAATGCCGGAAAGGCGAAGACAAGATCGTTGAAGCGCATCAGAACCTCATCGACAAAACCACCGGTTGCAGCACCCCACAGGCCAAGCGGCACGCCAATGCCAGCGCCAATTGCCACGGAAACAGACGCTACGGCGATGGAATTACGGCTTCCAACCATGATCATCGACAGAATGTCACGACCAAAATGATCTGTGCCGAGCCAATGCGCTGCGGATGGCGGCTTTAGCTTGCCCGCGATATCGAAGGCTCCCACCGGATAGGGCGTCCAGACGAATGATAGCAATGCCACTAGCGCGATCAGGCTCGTGACGATGAGGCCGACGCAAAAGGATCTGTTCGCCAGTACCTTGCCGATGCTCATGAACGGCCCCGCAAACGGGGATCTACTATGGCGTAGGAAAGATCGACCAGCAGATTGACAAGGACGAGGGTAGCAATGAGCAGCATGACGACGCCCTCCACCACGATCAGATCCCGCTGGGTGATTGCCTGGAATACCAAACGACCAAGGCCCGGCAGATAGAATACGTTTTCAATGATGATCGTACCGGCAAGCAGGAATGCGAATTGCAACCCAAGAATGGTTAGGACGGGGATAAGAGCATTGCGCAACGCGTGACGGTATAAAACCTGCCGCCTGCTCAAACCCTTGGCGCGAGCCGTGCGAATATAATCCTCACCGAGTACTTCCAGCAGAGCAGAGCGGGTGATGCGGGCAAGGATCGCGGCTTGAGGGAGAGCAAGTGCAATAGACGGCAGTATCAGTGATTTAAGGCTCACACCGAAGCCTGCGCCCCAGCCCGGGAAGCCGCCGGCCGGAACGAGCCTCAACGTCACTGCGAATAGATAGACCAGGAGGAGGGCGAACCAAAAATTTGGTATCGCTACACCCACCTGCGCAACTCCCATGGCTAGCGTATCGGAGAACTTGCCGCGTTTTGACGCGGCAAAAATGCCGACAGGAAGTGCGATCAACGTGGATAATGCCAACGAGATCACAGCGAGCGGCAATGAAACAGCAACCCGCTCCTTGATGAGGTCAAACACGGGAACCGAATACGTATAGGATTTGCCAAGGTCTCCGGTCAGCAGCCCGCCGAGCCAGCTGAAATATCGTATAGCGAGCGGTTGATTGAGACCCATCTGCTCTTGCAGATTGTGGACGGCATCTTCGGTGGCATTCATCCCCAGCATCAGTCGAGCGGGGTCACCCGGTACGATTTCAAGCATCGCAAAAACAACAAGCGACGCGGCGAGAAGCGTGAGGATGGCGATCAACGCTCGCTTCGTGGCATAGCTCAACATCGAATGGGCGCACCAGACCGCATTAGTCCAGCCACTTCACAGAGGTTAAATCATTGGCCTGAATCGGTCCATTTTCCCATAGCCCCTCAATCTTTGCGTCCCAGATGCCGGTTTTGGGCAGCTGAAACAGGAACGCCGCAGGTACGTCTTTTGCAAGCAATTTTTGCGCCTGCTGGTAAAGTCCGGTGCGTTCGGCGCCATCGGATGTGGCGTCTATTTGTTTGATCAGATCCTTGAAGGCCGGACTGTCATAATTGAAATAATAGTCGTCGCGGGAAAAAATATTCAGGTCGTTCGGCTCGGTATGAGAGACGATCGTCATGTCATAGTCTTTATTCTTGAAGACCTGATCCAGCCATTGCGCCCATTCCACCGGAATAATTTCCGCCTCGATGCCGATTTCACGCAGTTCGGCTGCGATAATTTCACCGCCGCGCCGGGCGTAGGTGGGTGGCGGAAGTTTCAGCGTTGTCTTGAAGCCGTCAGGATGACCGGCCTCCGCCATTAGCTTCTTCGCAAGTTCCGGATCGTAAGCAGTTTCCGCTGTCAGATCGATGTAGGCGGGGTGATGGGGCGGAAAGAATGATCCGATGGGCGTGCCAAACCCGAACATCGCGCCATCGATCAACGACTTCCGATCAATGGCGTGGGTGATGGCCTGACGGACCTTTGGATTGTCAAAGGGCGGCTTCTTGTTATTCATGCCGAGAACCGTCTCTCCTTCGGTCGTGCCGATGACAACCTTAAAACGGGGATCAGCCTGGAACTGCGAGATGGTTTCATAACTCGGAAAAACGGGAAAAGCCTGGACGTCACCCGCCAAGAGCGCCGCCGTTGCGGCAGCCGGATCTGGGATGACCCGGAATGTGGCTTTGTCGAGCAATGCTGGTTTTCCCCAATAATCGGCATTTTTCGTAATGACAATCTGGGAGCCCTTAGCCCAGCTGTCGAATTTGAATGGGCCGGTTCCAACAGGCTTGTCCTTGTTAGTCCCGGCGCTTTCAGGCGCCACGATGACCGCATCGCCCCAGCCCATATTGTAGAGGAAGTCACCGCTCGGCTGTTTCAGAGCCACCTTGACTGTTAGTGGATCAACAACGTTGACAGTATCGATGGCTGAAAACAGACCCTTTTGTGCGTTGGTGGATTTGTCGCCACGAGCACGATCGAGCGAAAATTTGACATCATCGGCGTCGAACGCTGTGCCATCGTGAAATTTGACGTCCTTGTGCAACTTGAACGTATAGACCTTGCCGTCGTCCGATTGTGTCCAGCTTTCGGCGAGGGCGGGGAGGACGTTCCCCTTTGGACCAATGCGTGTCAGCCCCTCGAAGATATTCGCATAGACGATCTCGTCGATGGCTGCCGCGGCGCCCGCGGTCGGATCGAGGTGCGGAGGTTCCAAAACGATGCCGAGGACAAGGTCGGTCTTCGCGGCATAGGATGCTGAGGACATCACCAAGCTTATTGCCACACAGGCGACGGCTAACTTCCACGATTTCATCCAGTAACTCTCCAGCTTTTTGGCAATCAGGCCGATCCCGACAGTAGCACCTTCAAACCGAGCGCCATGACGTTGGCGGATTCGATCATGTCTTCGATGCCGACATATTCATCCGGCCGATGTGCGAGGTCCAGTATGCCCGGGCCGTAGGCTATGCAGTCGTGCAGTAGCCCGATGCGTGCAATGTGTTTTTGATCGTAAGTACCGGGTGAGATCACGTACTGCGGTTCCCGGCCAAAAACTGACCGGATTCCCTCGGCAACTGCGGTGACGACAGGCGCATCGCGCTTGGTCATCAACGGTTGCACTTCCATGATGTCGCGAATGCTGTAGTGAAATTTGGGGCGCTCCCACTGCAGCCTGTCAAGGATCGAAACGACCTCGCGTTTAACCTCAGTGATGTCTTCCTCGAGCAGGAAACGGCGATCGATGGTCAGGCGGCAGCTATCGGACACGTTGGGCGAGGGCAATCCAGAATAGTCGTCAGTCTGTCCGCCATGGATGGAGTTGATATTCATGGTGGATCGCCGCGCACCATCGGGAACCACTGGCATCGAGGTTTGCTTGTTGTCCAGGGCGGGGAAAAGTTCCTTTTCGAACGCTTCAAGGACCGCTCCCATATGGCGAATGGCGCAATCGCCAAGAAATGGCATCGACCCGTGGGCGATTTCTCCCTTGGTTTCGATTTCTGCCCACCAGACGCCGCGATGACCGAGACAGATGCGGTCCTTGTTGAGTGGTTCCGGAATGATGACGTGATCGACGCGGGGCTTCGAGAAGAAGCCTTTGCTGGCGAGATAGGCAACACCGCCGAAGCCACCGGATTCCTCATCTACCGTGCCGGATATTTCTATGGCGCCAGCGAAGTCCGGATAGACCTCGATAAATGCTTCCGCTGCAATGATTGAAGCGGCGAGTCCACCCTTCATGTCGCACGCGCCGCGGCCATAAATCTTGCTGTCCTTGATGACGCCTTCGAACGGATCAACGGTCCAGCCTTCACCCGTTTCCACGACGTCGATATGGGAATTGAAGTGCACGGTCTGGCCATGGGTGCGACCATCAAAGCGGGCGACGACATTGGTGCGCGGGTAGCGGTCCGTGTCGCCAGGCGTCCCTTCACCGCGGATCAACTGGGTCTCGAAGCCGATCAGCTGCAACCGCTTCGCGAGAAATTCTGCGCAGGGCGTATAGGCCTCGCCGGGCGGGTTGATCGTGGGGAAACGGATGAGATCGCGCGTCAGCGCTATCAGGTCATCACGCCGTTTCTCAATGGCACGGGAGAGCTTGTCATCCATGCCTTATCAAATCAGCACCACTCCCGATTTGGCAAGTAGCAACTTGTTGTCTGACGACAGTTGAACGCTCCAACCTTTGAGAAACTTGGCCAAGGGCAAATTTGGGGCTCTGGTTGTAACTTTACAAATGAAATACTGGTGACGATACAAGCGCAACTATAACACTGAAAGCACCGGGCTATTTGAAAGTAAATTGCGCCCTTATGCAGGTTTGTCGCACCCGCTTGAACTACATTTTGGTGAGGGCCATCTTTTAGTCGCCGCAATATAGCGGTTCCAATTCATCGACAGGACCACGAAATGCTCCGCGAAAAAAGAGTAGCAGAGAAAGAATTTGTATTCATCGACCAGGATAATGCTGGACTCTCCGCCAAGCGGAGCGGGACATGCATTCCGGGTGTTCTCTGCGTGATTGGCCTCATCCTGGCAATTGCACTGCTCACACCAGAGCGGGCTACGGAGCATTCGCAACCGCCCGCATTGGAGCAGATACAATGACGCGGGCTGCGGCCCGTGGGATCGGCACAGCCGTTCACTAGCTCTAGCCCAGCGATCAGCCCACTAGTTTTACCAGTCCGGTTGGGACTGGTGCCGTTTTCCTGACAACGCAATCCCCTAGACCCGCTAAGATGTTAGTGAGTCGGACGCGCATGCTCTTTGCAAAACCCGCAGATTTCTTGCAAGACTGCCGCTAAAGGATCGAGACAGATGGTTGGCTGAAGCAGGTCACGCGCCATTTTGTCTTGGTGAACAAGGGGGCGCATCGGGTATGAATTCAGAACCAGTCCTTGCTTTATCGGAGCCGGTTGGTGATGAGATTCGGAAAACCACCTGCTATATGTGCGCCTGCCGTTGCGGCATCGATGTCCATCTGAAAGACGGCAAAATCCGCTACATCGAGGGTAACCGCGACCACCCGATCAACAAGGGGGTCTTGTGTGCCAAAGGATCAGCCGGAATTATGCAGCACTATTCGCCGGCGCGATTGCGAGCGCCGCTGTTACGAACAGGACCACGCGGTTCAGGCGAATTCAAAGAAATCAGCTGGGAAGAAGCGTTGGCGTTGGCTGTCGATTGGCTGCAGCTGTTGCGGGAAACCGCGCCGCAGAAGCTCGCTTTCTTTACGGGCCGCGATCAAAGCCAGGCTCTGACCAGCTTCTGGGCGCAAAATTTCGGCACACCGAACTACGCGGCACATGGCGGTTTTTGTTCGGTCAACATGGCGGCCGCAGGGATTTATACGATTGGTGGTGCGTTCTGGGAATTTGGCGCGCCCGATTGGGACAAAACCAAGCTATTTGTTTTGTTCGGTGTGGCGGAGGATCATGATTCCAACCCGATCAAGATCGGTATTTCCAAACTCAAGAAGCGTGGGGCGCGTTTTGTTTCGGTCAATCCGGTGCGCACGGGCTATTCCGCTATCGCTGATAACTGGATCGGCATCCGTCCTGGTACCGATGGACTGCTCATTCTTGCCGTCATCCATGAACTTTTTCGCACCGGCAAGATCGATCTTGATTATCTCCAGCGCTATACCAATGCGCCTTGGCTGGTGATCGATGACGAGGGTAGGGAAGACCACGGGCTTTTCCTGCGCGACGATCTCGGCAAGGCCTTGGTGCGTGACCGCAAATCCGGTGCGCTTGTGCGATTTGACGAACCGGGTCATGTCGCTGATCTCAATGCTGAATTCGTCACAGAAGATAGTCGGAAGGTGCGCAGCGTCCTACGGCTAATGGCAGAGAAATATCTCGATCCGAAATATGCACCCGATGCAGTCGCGGCAGAGACTGGGGTTGCGGCGAGTACGATCCGTGGGCTGGCTTCGGAAATCGCGCGAGTAGCTTTTGAGGAAGAGATCGTTCTCAAACAACCGTGGACCGACATGAAAGGCGAGCAGCACGAGGTAATGATCGGACGGCCGGTGAGCTTTCATGCCATGCGCGGCATCTCCGCTCATTCGAATGGATTTCAGTCGGCGCGTGCATTGCACGTTTTACAGACGATCATCGGCTCCATCGACTGCCCGGGCGGCTATCGGTACAAGCCGCCTTATCCCAAACCGGTGACGGCCCACCCAAGACCGCATGGCAGAGCGGAACATGTGCAGCCCGGCCAACCGCTTGCGGGGCCGCATCTTGGATATCCGCTTGGACCCGAAGACCTTCTCGTCGATAGTGAGGGCAAGCCGCAGCGGATCGACAAAGCTTTTTCCTGGGAAGCGCCGCTTTCCGCACACGGCATGATGCATATGGTCATCGCCAATGCCTGCGCTGGCGATCCTTATCCCGTCGACGTGCTGTTCCTGTACATGGCCAATATGGCGTGGAACTCCTCGATGAATACGCGTGGCACGATCAAGATGCTGGAAGAGCGCGACGAGACAACCGGCGAATATAAAATCCCGAAGATCATCTATTCGGACGCGTATTCATCGGAAATGGTTGCCTATGCCGATCTTGTCTTGCCAGATACGACCTATCTGGAGCGTCACGACTGTATCTCGCTGCTCGACCGGCCCATCTCCGAACCTGACGCCGCCTGCGATGCAATTCGCTGGCCAGTGCTGGAGCCGGACAGGGATGTGCGCGGGTTTCAGTCCGTGCTGATCGATCTCGGAGCCCGCTTGAAATTGCCGGGTTTCGTCGATGATAGAGGTGTGGCGCTGTACACAGATTATGCGGACTATATCGTCAATCACCAGCGCAAGCCCGGTATCGGCCCACTCTCGGGGTGGCGCGGTGCGGATACCAAAGGCGAGGGCAGGGGCACGCCTAATGAAGATCAGCTGAAAAACTATATTGATCACGGTGCGTTCTGGATGAAGCACATTCCCGATGAGGCACTCTATTTCAAGCACCACAATGCCGCTTATCAACAGTTCGCCATTGATATGGGTTTCTTTGATGCACCGCAGCCGGTCACCCTTCAGCTCTATGTCGAGACGCTGCAGAAGTTCCGGCTATCGGCGATGGGTGTTCGGCAACCGTTCGCGCCCGAACAATACCGCGAACGCCTGCTCGATTGTTTCGATCCGCTACCGGACTGGTACCGGCCCTTCGAAGAACAGGGCGTCGACGCCACAGAATTTCCCTATCATGCGATCACTCAGCGGCCGATGGCGATGTATCATTCCTGGGGCTCGCAGAATGCATGGCTGCGACAGATACACACGAAAAATCCATTGTATGTCCCGGGTACGATTTGCGACGAGCTGGGGTTGAAGGATGGCGATTGGGCCTGGGTCATTTCGCATCACGGCCGGATCAAATGCGAAATTGCGCGGACCGATGCGGTGAATGGCAAAACCATGTGGACATGGAATGCGATCGGCAAGCGTAAGGGCGCTTGGGCGCTTGATCCGCACGCGCCCGAAGCAACCAAGGGATTCCTCCTCAACCATCTCATTCACGAACTTTTGCCACCAAAAGCCGATGGGATGCGCTGGTCGAACTCCGATCCTATTACGGGGCAGGCCGCCTGGTATGACTTGCGCGTGCGCATTGAAAAGGCCCAGGCTGGGGTGGAGATCAGCGAACCGTATTTCGCTGCAATCAAACCTCCTGGCAGCCAATCGCAACCAGTCGATGAACTGCGTTACGGGCAGGAATGGTCGTCAAAATGACCAGTCTTCCGCAAAATCGTACCGCAAAAAAACTCGGGCTGGTGATCGATCTTGATGTATGTGTCGGCTGCCATGCCTGTGTAATCAGTTGCAAGGAATGGAATACCGGCGGCTATGGCAGTGCGCTGTCGGACCAGCATCCCTATGGCGAGGATGTTTCAGGTACGTTTCTCAACCGCATCCACAGTTTTGAAGTCGCGCCCGAAGGCGGACAAATTATCGGTGAAGCTGGCGACGCCCGCGTTGTGCACTTTCCAAAGTCCTGCTTGCATTGCGAAGACGCGCCGTGTGTCACGGTTTGCCCGACTGGAGCGTCTTACAAGCGTACCGAGGACGGCATCGTGCTGGTGGATGAGGACAAGTGCATCGGCTGTGGACTTTGCGCCTGGGCCTGTGCCTATGGGGCTCGGGAGATGGATCTTGCTGCCGGCGTGATGAAGAAGTGCACACTGTGCGTCGACCGCGTCTACAATGAGACACTGAAGCAAGAAGACCGCGTTCCGTCCTGTGTCAGGACTTGTCCGGTCAATGCCCGGCATTTTGGCGACCTTGGCGATCCGAATTCCGATGTGGCCATCATGGTGGTCGAACGCGGTGGTTTCGATCTTATGCCGGAGCAGGAAACACGGCCCACCAACAAGTACCTACCACCTCGTCCACGGAAGTCGTTGAGCGAAAGCATGCCAATAATACCTCTTGCAGAGAACACCGAAGGCGCGCGCGGATTTTTCGCTTGGCTCGACAAGACGCTGGACCGGATCTAGGCGATGCATCCAGCGTATTCGATTATTGTTTTCACGACGCTGTCAGGTCTGGGCTACGGACTTGCGGTCGTGCTTGGGCTCGGTTTTCTGGATCCGTCGCTGCTAATGACCAAGCTTGCCTATTTGACTTCGCTGGCACTGATCAGCATTGGACTGGCAGCTTCGCTCTTGCATCTTGGCAACCCGCAACGTGCATGGCGGGCCCTGAGCCAATGGCGCTCCAGCTGGTTGTCACGCGAGGGTGTGATGGCAATCGCGACGTTTGTCCCCCTGACGTTGAGTGCTGCGCTGGCAATCTTCGCCGATAGGCATGATGTGATTTTGGGGTTTATCACTGTGCTTGGTGCTTTGGTGACAGTCTATTGCACGTCGATGATCTACGCGTCGCTCAAGACTGTGGACTCGTGGCATACGAAACTGACTCCGTTGTGTTTTCTGTTGTTTTCGCTAGCCGGTGGTTTCTTGTTCGCAAGCGCCTTCGTGGGCGGAAATGCGTTGGTCGAGGAGTTGCTGGCGCTTCTGTTCGTCCTCCTGGCGTTAGTCGCCAAACTGGTTTGGCGCAACCGCGCCACGACACTCTTACCCATTTCGACGCCGGAAACGGCAACCGGTCTTGGTTTCATCGGCAAGGTGCGGCTGTTTGAGCGTCCGCATGCGCTGGACAACTATCTGACGCGGGAGATGGGCTTTCGCGTTGCCCGTAAACACACCGCAAAGCTGTGGGTGATCGCTTTCGTTTTCGGTGTGGCTCTGCCTATCCTGGCGCTTTTGTTGGCGATGACCATTGGCGAAGGGCTGACCGCGCAGATTGCGCTTGTTTTCAGCGTCATCGCATATGTGTTGGGGATTCTTGTTGAGCGCTGGCTGTTCTTCGCCGAAGCCAAACATGCGGTGATGAACTACTACTAATTGCTGTTCCAGCGCTTGTGGAACCACATCCACTGGCCGGGGTATTCGCGCACCCAGGACTCGACCTTGTCGTTCAGAGCCTGGACAGTTGCGGCGAGGTCCACGGCTCCTTTGTCATCGCGCGGTATCTCCATCTTCTCTTCAAGTTCCAGCCGAAACCGGCCACCGGGCAGGCGCACACAGCGCGCCGGATATACATTGCACTCATATTGACGCACGAGTTTCGCGAGAAGTGGATTGGTTTTGCATGGGCGGTTGAAAAAAGTAGAAGGGATGCCGCGTTTGAATTTTTGATCGACCAGCATGCCGACGTTGCCATTGTTGTTGAGGACGGTGGCGAGCGACCAAGCTGCACCGGCCTTCGACGGAACGAGATGCCCCATGTTGGTGCGGCGTGCCCCGAGGATTTTCTTGGCAACATAGGGGTTGTTCGGTGGGCGAAACAGCGCAGTGACGTTCAGATCGAATGTCGCCGCGCAGATCGGCAGCAGCTCGAAATTCCCCGTATGACCTGTGAAGAATATATGCGGGCGGTCCTTCTCGTCCCGTATGCGTTCGAAGATTTCGCGACCCTGAACCTCGACTAGTCCGGGCGTGTCGCTGTGCGGATCGAAATCGAAGATCGCATCCAGAAACACATACTCGGCCGTCAGGCGCGCCATGTTACCCCACATGTCGCGCGCAATCTTCTGCAGTTCCTCTTCGGGTTTCTCCGGATAGGCTTTACGCAGGTTGGTCATCGCAATGCGATGGCGGCCCATTAATGGGCCAATTTTACGCGCTGCGGCATCGGTAAAATCCATAGCCGCCTTCGCTGGCAGCATACGAAGCAATTTGAGGACACCGAAAATGACAAATGCCGACAGCCAGTAGTTGAATTTCTTCAACCGCTGGCTCCAACGGAATAGTGCCAACTTTGTATTGAGCTTCATTCTCGATCAGTTTACGCGCAGGATGATCTTGCCGAAGACGTCCCGGCCTTCCATCCGCTTCAATGCCGTATCGATATCATCGAAGCCGACTTCGGTGTCGATGACTGGATGGACAAGGCCACGCGCCATCTTCTGCATGGCATCAGCCATGTTTTCCATGCGGCACCCGAACGAGCCGAGAAGTTTCAACTGCTGCTGGAACAGCATCATAAGGTTCATGCTGGTTGAAACACCCGACGTCGAGCCGCAGGTGACCAGCCGCCCGCCGCGGCGCAGCGACAACATGGACCCCGCCCATGTATCGGCGCCGACATGTTCGAAGACAACATCAACACCCTTCTTCTTTGTCAGCTTGCGCACGACTCCCTCGAAGCGATCCTCGCGGTAATTGATGACGTGATCCGCCCCCAGCGCCTTGGCCTTCTCGATCTTGTTGTCCGAACCGACAGTTGTGATGACGGTACAGCCCATCTTCTTGGCGAGCTGGATTGCCGCCGAGCCAATACCGGAACCACCGGCGTGAACGAGAATCGTTTCTCCGGGTTCGAGCCTGGCATTATCAAACAGCATGTGCTCGACCGTTCCGAAGGTAACGGGTGCGACGGCAGCACCGATTTCATCGACGCCAGGAGGAGCCGGGACAAGTAAACGGGCTTTGAGGTTGACTTTCTCCTGGGCGAAACCATCGAGATGGAAACCGTGCACACCGGAGACATGTTCGCAAAGATTGTCGCGACCTTCACGGCAGGGACGGCACAATCCGCAGGTCTGTGCACCATAGATCGAGACGAGCTGGCCTGGCAGTAGATTGCCGACGCCCGCGCCGATCGCATCGACAACGCCCGAAGCTTCCGCGCCGATCGTCAATGGCATCTTGCGCTTGGCAAAGGCCATGCCCCGCCAGCCCCAGACATCGATGTGATTGAGCGCAACTGCTTTGATGTTGACGGTAACCTCACCGGGACCGGGCGCGGGCGGGGGCGCAACATCGACGATCTCGAGCTTGCGGTCTTCAATCAGTTGTAATGCACGCATATCCGTTTCCTTATTCAGGCCACGGATTAGTTCGGTTCTGCCGTCATGACAAGACACGTATTTTGTCCGCCGAAGCCGAATGAACTGGAAAGCACTGATGAGACACTTGCTTCGCGCTTAACGTTGGGGACGACATCCATGACAATTGCCGGATCAGGATTGTCATAGTTGATCGTTGGCGGGATGGTACCGGTCTGAATAGTCAATACAGAGAATACGGCTTCGATCGCACCGGCAGCGGTCAATGTATGGCCGATCATCGACTTGTTTGATGACACCGGCAATGATGAAATGCGATCGCCAAAGACGGTCGACAACGCCAGATATTCCATCTTGTCGTTTTCTGGCGTCGACGTTCCGTGAGCATTGATATAGTCGATTGCGTCTTCCTCAATCCCTGCATCTTCAAGGGACGCGCGAACCGCACCAATGGCCGGCGAACCGTCCGGCTTGGAACGGGTACGATGGAAGTCATCGGCCTTCTCGCCGCAACCACGCATGATGCCAAGAATATTTGCACCTCGTGCGACGGCCGATTCGAGCGATTCCATCACCATAGCGCCAGAGCCTTCTGCCATGACAAACCCATCCCGATCTTTCGAGAAGGGCTTTGCGGCCTTGTGGGCTGGCTCGTTATGGGTGGATAGCGCAGAGAGCAGCGAAAATCGGACCAGCGCTTCGGCGGAAACCGAGCCATCGGTACCGATCGACAGGACCCTGTCGCTTTCGCCGCGACGGATGGCTTCCACGCCCAGCTGAATGGCAGTCGCGCCAGAAGCACAGGCTGTAGACAAAGTGATCGGTAGACCGCGCGTGCCGAACTTATCGGCCAGAACCTCAGCGATATAGCCAAATTCCGCCGTGTTGAACATGTCGACCTGCGGGCCTCGACGGCATGCGGCGAGCAGCAGGTCGTATCCGGGCTCGCCTTCAGACTTGACCAATGCGTCCAAGGCAAAGCGATTGCGCCATTCGAGTTCGACCGGTGGAGCAGCCAGGAAAAGCGGGCCGCCGAAGTCATCGACTGGAAAACCGGCCTGCGCTACAGCTTCCTCCGCTGCAAGCGACGCCAGCTTTTGCGACAATGTCGAAGCGCCCTTGGTGCTTTCTTCAAGAAAATCGACAGTCCCGGCGATCTGCGTTCGCAGATTGTCTAGGGCGAACCGTGTAATCGTGTGGATGCCGGACGTGCCGGAAGTCAGCGCAGCCCAGTTCTCTTCCTTACCTTGCCCGAGGGATGAGACAACGCCTAGGCCGGTTATGGCGACAAGGGGGCGGCCGAGATGATCAGTATATTTGGACATGGAAATATCCCTTAAACTTTGACCAGGCGGGCAACGCCTTCGCTGCGAGTTCCGCCAATGGACGTCGCCAGCGCGGTATTGACGTCGGACGGTCCGGCTCTCTCATTCTTCGCGTCGACAGGCGGGAACGCAGATCCATTGAAAACGCTTAGCGCAGCCAGAGCAACAACCAGTGGGAATTGTGCTTCGCGCAGATGGCCGAGTTTGCCCGCGACGCCGCGCACCGCCGAACTCGAGAATGTATCGAGCGCCGCTTTCTCTACCGCGGTTACGTGTTTAGCCCCGCTGGCGCCTGAAATGATCAGGTCTGCAGCTTTGTCTGAACTGGCCGCGCCGATCAGCTTGGCTACGGTTTGCGTTAAGTCATCGCGGCGGCGGCGAATCTGCGCGCTGTAGACGCCATCGATGGCGGCATATACGCGTGCACCGCGTTTTTTGGCGTGATCAGCACTTTCCAGAACCAGGAATGCTCCACCAGAGCCGGTAACGATCCCGCCCCCCGCGCTGTCTTCTCTTTGCCAAAGCGGCGCCCAACCATCGCGCTTGAGCATCCCGTTCAATTCGTATCCCAACAACATGTCTGGATGCTGGGAATTGTACGCACCACCAACAAGCGCATGTGTACTCTGTCCGGAGCGAATACGAGCTACAGCTGTATCGATCGCCGAGATACCCGAGCCTTCCTCACCCATGAATGTACGTGAAGAACCGGTGACTTTGTGGACGATGGAGATATTTCCAGCAAGCAGGTTCGAAAGCTGTGCCAGAAACAAGGTTGGGCGCAGCTCGGTCGTGAGCTTCTCGTTTAGCATCGTTCCGATATCATTGCGCACACGCGCTTCGGCAAGGATTTGCGTGTCTACCGAGACGTCGCGTTCCCCACCGCCTGCCGCCACTACCATATCCATGCTGGCGCAGAGCGATTCGTCGTCTTTTATGCCTGCATCCTGCAGCGCGAGGCCAGCTGTGTAGGTCCCTATACGCTGCCACGTCTCCATCTGCCGCTGGTCACCGCGCTTCGGTATCTGGTTGTTCCAGTCGACTTCGACGAGCGGATGAACAGTATAAGGCTTGAACGTTTCGCTATCGATGCGGGGTTCGAGCCCGTCATTGAATGCCTTCCAATGGGCATCGACGCCTTCGCCAAGTGATGAAATCAGTCCGATACCAGTAATGACGACGGTGTTGTTCTGCATTGTCTCGCAACACCGTTTGTACGGTGTACCCGGTTAGCTGGGAAATCAGGCCTTCTTGGCAGCGACGAGTTCGTCGATCTTGGCACACAGGTTTTTCAACACGAAGTATTCTTCGGTCGGAACCTTGCCGTCATTGACTTCCTGCGTCCACTGTTCGAGCGGGATCTTGATACCGAAGGCCTTGTCGATCGCAAAAACGATGTCCAGGAAATCAAGGCTATCGATCCCCAGATCGTCAATTGTGTGACTCTCCGGCGTAATGGAGTCGCGATCGATCTCGCTGGTTTCGGCAATGATGTCGGCGACCTTGTCGAATGTATCGGACAATTGATTTTCCTTTGCTTATCGTGCCTCAGGCAAGGGCACTGATGTAGAATGAAGCCGGTATCTAGCGTTTTTCATGCCTCAGGGAAAGACCAAAGCTGCGCTGTGATTAGTCGAATATGATTCTTCCTGCGATATGGATGGTTTCACCTTCCTCGGCTTTGGAAACAACGACCGCTTCTGTCGGACGTGGCGTAACGCCGGTGAGAGCGATGATATTGGCGCGATCAGTCATCATTACCAGGTTGCCAAGGCCCTTGAATGCGACGACCGCCGCACGAATTTGGTCGATCTGGATTTGTTTGGCAGCTTCGTTCGCAGGCAGTGGATCGAGTGGCTTAAAGATTTCAGCGGAGCTTGAATCGAATGACAGCCGTGCGGTTTCCCGTGCATTGCAGGTAGAACTTGTAAGAACTTTGTCGATTCGCACTCCGCGTGCGGCAAAACGGGCTCCAAGTTTTTGCGCCAGCTGGCGCCCGCGGTCGGAGAGCGTTTGCGTGACCGAACAATCGGCCGAGCTGTCAATGGTTGGACTCAAGGTTCCGGAAGCATCGGCGCCTTGAATGAGAATTGTGTATCCGCCGCGCTGTACTCTCGCCCATGCAGCATCTGTCGCATATGCGTGCGATACGACAAAAACCAGGCTGAACAGCGCATACATAGAAATTGCCCAAGGGCGGAATTGCTTCAACATCATTCTCCTTAGCAGTCGAGATGGGGATTTGTTGAAGAAAAATAAAGCCATGCAACCAGAACGTCTTGCACCGCCGGATTTGCCGGCCTATTGCGGAACGCGATGGGTCTCATTCAAACAATCATCGTCGTTTTTGGTGTGATTGCCATCGCCTATGCAGCAGCGCATTTCAAGTTGCTGGATGAGCGAGTGGGTGACGGTCTATCCGATTTTGTCTTCGTAATCGCCGCACCTTTGCTGCTGTTCAGGACAATGGTGACTGCTGATTTCCATGGCACAGCTCCTTGGTCGCTGTGGACCGCCTATTTTATCGGTGTGATAGTCGCGTGGGCGGCATCGGATCTGGCGATCAAACTGTTCTTTGGACGAGACAACCGCGCCGGCGTTGTGGCCGGCGTCTCTGGAGCATTTTCCAATCTCGTTTTTCTTGGCATGCCGCTCATGCTCGGGGTCTTCGGCCAGAATGGCTTTGCGATCCTGTCTTTGATCGTCGCCGTCCATATGCCTGTCATGATGGCCGCCTCGATTACGCTGCACGAGTTGGCCATGAGGAGGGACGGCGTGTTCAAGGGCGAGAGTCATTGGGTCGCAGTGATCGGATCGTTCTTCAATAGCCTACTGCGCAACCCGTTTGTGCTGGGCATCCTCGCCGGCTGGCTATGGCGCTTGCTGGGTTTGCGAATGCCGGACGCAGCCGACGCGTTGATCGAGACCTTGAGTGGAGTGGCAGGACCCGTCGCGCTGTTCGCCATGGGCATGGGTCTGAAGAAGTTCGGCATTTCTGGAAATATAGCAGCAGCGGTGCTCATGTCTGCTATCAAACTTGTCCTTATGCCTGCCGTGGTGCTTGGCGCCGCGTGGTTGATTGGTCTGCCACCATTCACCGCGAAAATCGCCGTGGTTGCTGCCGCGCTCCCGGCTGGCGTCAATTCTTATTTGATTGCCACGCGCTTTGGCACGGGCCAGGCCCTCGCCTCCAATTCCATGGTGATGGCGACTGCTCTTTCAGCGCTGACACTGACGTTTTGGGTTTCCGTCGCCACGCGGATATTTGGTTGACGGAACCCCGTTGCAGCTTTTGCCAAAAAGGAGCAGGGTAGTTATATCGCCTTGACCAAGGCAGACATTGCCATGTGCAGTGCAGGGTTTATTTTTCACGGAACTCACGAACAACAATAACCCTTCGAACACAGGGAGAGACATGATGTTGCAGAAATCCAGCCAGTTCATGAAGCAGGCAAACCTCATTGACGGTGAGTGGGTGGCGGCAGATTCGGGCAAGACAATCGATGTCATCAACCCTGCTACCGGCCTGAAGATCGGTACCGTCCCAAATTCGGGCAAAGCTGAGACACAACGTGCCATCAACGCCGCAGCAAGGGCCTTCAAGACATGGCGCAAGACATCCGTTCTCGAACGCTCGAAACTGATGCGCAAGCTGCACGATGCCATTTTGGATAATCAAGATGCCCTCGCTGAGTTGCTGACACTGGAACAGGGTAAATCCCTTGCGGAATCCAAAGGTGAGATCGGCATGTCCGCCGCCTACATTCTCTGGTATGCAGAGGAAGCTCGCCGTACATATGGCGATGTTGTCCCTTCCCCTTGGGCCGATCGCAGAATTCTGGTCACTAAAGAGCCCGTGGGGGTCATTGCTGCAATAACGCCCTGGAATTTCCCTTCCTCCATGCTCGCGCGCAAGATCGGCCCGGCGCTGGCGTCCGGTTGTACGGCGGTGGTCAAACCTGCGACGCAGACGCCTTATTCAGGGCTGGTCTGGGGCTCTCTTTGTGAACAGGTTGGCATTCCAAAGGGTGTCGTCAACATTTTGACGGGGTCGGCGACGGAAATTGGCGGAGAAATTACGAGCAATGAGCTTGTTCGCAAGATCACCTTCACAGGATCGACGGAAATCGGCAAGATGCTGATCAAACAAGCTGCGGACACGGTCAAGAAAGTCTCCATGGAGCTTGGCGGCAACGCGCCGTTCATCGTTTTCGATGACGCTGATGTCGATCGGGCTGTAGACGGAGCGATCATCGCGAAGTTCCGCAATTCGGGTCAGACTTGCGTCTGCACCAACCGTTTTTTGGTACAGGCCGGCATCTATGACACATTCGTCGAGAAGTTTGCCGCCGCTACCCAGAAGCTCAAGATCGGAAATGGTCTGGAAGAGGGGACGCAGCAGGGGCCTTTGATCGATGACAAGGCTGTCGCCAAGGTCGAGGAATTTATAGCAGATGCCACGCAGAAGGGCGGCAAGATCATCACAGGCGGAAAACGTCATGCGCTTGGTGGCAGTTTCTTCGAGCCCACTGTGATCGCGGACGCTACGCCGGAAATGCTCTTCACCAAGGAGGAAATCTTTGGACCGGTAGCGCCGATCTACAAGTTTCAAACCGAGCAGGAAGCAGTCGACCTCGCGAACGATACGCAATTTGGTCTCGCCAGTTACTTCTACACACAGGATCTTGGGCGGGTGTTCCGCGTGTCGGAAGGGCTGAAATACGGTCTGATTGGCGTCAACGAGGGCATGATTACCACGGTGGAAGCCCCATTCGGCGGTTTGAAGGAATCCGGCCTCGGCAAGGAAGGCGGACACCAGGGTATCGAAGATTATCTCGACACGAAATATGTCTGCGTTGGCGGCTTGGGGTTGTAGAAAAAATGAATACGGAAGTTTTCGGCCACACGCCGGACGGCG
Organism: Phyllobacterium chamaecytisi; assembly: GCF_020164455.1. Classification (GTDB taxonomy): domain Bacteria; phylum Pseudomonadota; class Alphaproteobacteria; order Rhizobiales; family Rhizobiaceae; genus Phyllobacterium; species Phyllobacterium chamaecytisi. The sequence goes on along the minus strand of NZ_JAIQWW010000007.1, from coordinate 21,770 downwards.
AGGCAGTTCACCGCATTACAATTTCGGGTGGTGGATTAACCGCCGATGTATTGACGTGGGGTGCAGTTATCCAAGACTTGCGCCTCAAGGGGCATGAGCATCCGCTTGTCCTTGGGTATCGCGACTTTGCCGATTATCCCGCATACTCTCCCTACCTCGGTGCAACGATTGGCCGTTGTATCAACCGTATTCGTGACGGTGAGCTTGTGATCGACGGGAAGACTTACGAGCTCGAAAAAAACTTTCATGGCAGGCATAATATCCATGGCGGGAGCCGCGGTGCTGGCAAACGCAGCTGGGATGTTGTCGCTATTGGTCCGGATTACGTCACATTGACGGTCCAGCTTGGTGACGGCGAGATGGGTTTTCCTGGAAATCTGACAATCACGTGTACTTATATGCTGGAGCCCAAGGGAACTCTTGTGATCCGAATGGATGCGGTCACGGACAAGCCGACGATCTGCAATCTTGCGCATCACAGCTATTTCAATCTTGATGACGGAGGCGCAACCGAGGCGCTCGATCATCAGGTCAGGATCGATGCGCAAGCCTACCTGCCGACGGACAGTGATCTCCTGCCCGACGGCCGCGTCATACCCGTGGCCAGGACGACGCACGATTTCCGAGAATATCGGGTCGTCCGGCGCGAAGTGGACGGCAAGCAGGTCGTTTATGACAATAATTTCTGCCTTGCCAGCGAGCGCCGCCCATTGTGCCTTGTCGCTTCGGTAAAAGGTGCCGATTCCGGCGTCGAGATGAATGTTTCCACAACCGAGCCTGGCGTGCAATTCTACGCGGCCAACACACTAGGCGGAAAACCGCCCATCGGGCTGACCGGCAAGACTTACGACAACTATGCAGGCCTTTGCTTCGAAGCGCAGACCTGGCCCGACTCCACTCACTTTCCGTATTTTCCTCAAGCGATTTTGCGGCCTGACGAAGTCTACAGCCAGATGACCAAATACAGCTTCAAGAAAACGAAGTCCTAGGCCTCGAACGCCTTGCGTGCTTCTTCCATAGGGGCCAGCGCACCATGGAATTCGACTACGCGTGCGGCCACCTTGTGCGCGTTGACCGCGGCGACAAGTGGATCGAGACCCGCGAGGCGCGAAGCAATGTATCCGCCGTTGAAGCTGTCGCCAGCGCCCGTCGTGTCGACAGCGTTGGCGCGAACAGCCGGCACTTCAGTAGTTGTTCCGCCGGCAATGACCAACGCCGGCTCCGTGCCATCTTTGACGACGATCTCGCGCACACCATAACCAGTGATGCGTATAGCGGTATCGGCAGGCGTTGTATCACCGAACAGGGCGTTCTCATCCGGAAATGTTGGTAACGCGATATCGGTGACGTGAAATGCGTTGCTCAAAACCTGCCGCGCGGTGTCGGCATTTTCCCACAGGCGAGGGCGGTAATTGGCATCGAAGACGACAAGCGAACCTTGACGGCGAGCATTGCTGACGGCGTTGAGGACATTCTGGCGACTTTTGGGGCTCAGAATACCCATCGTGATACCGGAAAAGTAGATGACTTGTCGACCATCCAGGCTTTTCGCCAAGGCGTCAGGATCATCGGCCAGATGGCGCGCTGCGGCATCGTTGCGCCAATAGGTAAATGAGCGCTCGCTACCGGTTAGCGTGATGGCATAGATTCCGGGGCGAGCGCCAACGATGGTCGGGCTATGGGCGGTATTGATAGCATTATCGCGGAGGAATTTGCGCTGTTTCACCGAGAAAGGATCGTCGCCGAAGGCGGTGACATAATCGACAGCAAAATCTGTGTCGGTGAGGGCTCGAACATACCAGGTAGTGTTGAGGGTGTCTCCCGCAAAACCCATGCGCCACTGATCGCCATTGGCGCCGGACAATTCGATCATGCACTCGCCAATGGCTGCAAATCCGCTCATAAAATCCTCCGCTGCTCCGGTCGCAGCGACTGATATACAAGTGCATTGCCGTTGTCATTTCATAAAAAAGCGAACTGTCATAATCAGTTCGTCATGCCGTGTTAGTCGGCGAACACGTCTTGAAGGAGAATTCAATGTCGCGGATCACGACAATCGAACAGCTCGAAGCCATCTACGGCGGCGGCATAACTGAAGCATCCACAGCCAAAGTTGCCGCTCGGATTACGCCGGAATACCGCAAGTTGATCGAGGGTTCGCCCTTTGTGGCGCTCGCAACAAGCGGTCCTGAAGGTCTCGATTGTTCACCACGCGGTGATCTCGCGGGTTTTGTGAGGATTCACGACGAATCGACGTTGATGATGCCAGATCGCCGCGGCAACAACCGCGTTGACTCGCTCCGAAATATAGTTCGAGATCCGCGCGTGGCTCTGCTCTTCCTCATTCCCGGACTGACGACAACGTTTCGCGTCAACGGGCGTGCATTTATCGATACGGATCAAGCACTGCTTGATTGTTTCGTCGTTGATGGCAAAGCGCCGCGTTCCGTCACCGTCGTGGAGGTGGAAGAGGCCTATTTTCAGTGCGCTCGTGCACTAATTCGCTCCGAATTGTGGAATCCGGCAAGGTACCGCTCGGCAAAAGATTTCCCCACTCCCGGGCAGATACTGGCGGCGCTGAGCGAAGATCGGGTAGGGGGAGAAACCTATGATCGCGAATGGCCGGAGCGCGCCGCAAAAACGATGTGGTAGGTCATCCGGCGCTGTTGTTATCGATCGCAATTTCCAAGCGGTCTGCGGCAAAGCGGGTTTTCGAATATTGAATTGGATGGCCTTTGGTATCTACGTTGATGGCCGTTGCAACGAGAACAATAGCTCCGGGGGAGAGTTTCAAATGGCGCAACTCCTCCGCTTCGGCATGACGCGCGGCAATAAGTGTCGACTTGCGCAAATAGTCGTCTATTCCCGCGGCTTTAAGAGCAAATGTTATTGAACCGGATGAGCGATAGTCTTCTGCCACATTGGGTACGCGCGCCGCATCGAACCATGCCGTGGCGCACGAAACCGGATTGCCGTCTGCGGTGTGCATCGTGTCAATCCTGATCACATGCCCTGACGGCATATCCAGCGCCTCGGCAACGTCGGCGGGTGCCTCTTCAAGGCGGTGGGCAAGCAATATGCCCTTGGTTTCGCGCACCTGTGTGGAAAGGATCTGCGAAAAGCGCGTGCGCTCGCCGATGCGGTAAGTGAGCTTCTTGTTGTTGGCGACAAAGGTGCCGCGTCCTTGTTCGGCTCGCAAGACGCCCTCCTTGGTGAGCGCGGCTATAGCACTGCGGATCGTGTGGCGATTGACCGCAAAACGCGTTGCCATTTCGATCTCAGGCGGCATGCGCGCGCCATTTGCCAGTTTTCCCGCCGAGATATCACCCCTGATCTGATCTGCGATCTGGCGCCAGATTGCGACGCCACTGTTGCGTGTGATGAATCGTGCCGATGTCACGTTCTGTCATGCTCCTGTCATTGACCTGATCTATAAACACAGTTATTGTCTAGTTGTATAGATGATTAGACAAATTTTAGCGAGGTGTCAATGGGCAACGAAAATTCAAGCGCCACTCCGACTTCTGGCGAAGCTGATTTCGGGCGCAAGGCGGCCATGGCCTTGCTGGCACAGGCAACTGTGCAGGAGATGAAGGATTTCTGGATGCATTGGGCGAACAAGCCGCAGGTCGAGACCTTGCGTGGGCCCGAAACCGGCCTCGTCATGATGCGGGGACGCATCGGTGGTGGCGGTGCTCCCTTTAATCTGGGCGAAGCAACAGTCACACGTGCAACAGTGCGGCTCGGCAATGGTGCTGTGGGTCACGCTTACGCCCTTGGACGATCGAGCGAGAAAGTCCGACTCGCGGCGATCTTCGATGCGCTGTGGCAGGAACCTGCCTATCGCCAGACGGTTGAGGACACGATCCTCGCCCCCATTGCGCAGCGCCTCAACGACAATCTCGAAGACAGACGTGCCGAAACGGCTGCGACAAAGGTCGACTTCTTCACAATGGTGCGAGGTGATAATTGATGCGCGCAGTTACACAGGTTTACGAAGGCGGTTTCAGCGATACTGTTTTCAATTCGCAAGAGGTCTTCCGGGCACTGATGGACGCTATGGCTAGCCCGGGCCTCGTAATTGAGATCGGCAATCTGGCGGCTGCACCGTCGCCAATTTCCTCGGTGGCAGCGTCAGTTGCGGCTACTTTGTTTGATCATGACGCAACGGTCTGGTGCGACAAGTCGATTACCAGCTCAGCGGCGGCAATTGGCTGGCTGAAGTTTCATACCGGACTTGAACTGACGTCAAATCCATCGGGCGCACAATTTGCGTTGATCGGCGACCTTGAGACGATGCCATCATTAGAATCCTTTGCCAAAGGCACCTCGGAATATCCGGATCGCTCGACAACAATTATTCTCCAGATCGATGGTTTTAACGGGCCAGAAGAACTGACGCTAAGCGGCCCAGGCATCAAGGACACGCAAGGCTTTGCGCCAAGCCAGTTGCCAAAAATGTTCGTTGATCAATGGGCCGCCAATCGCGGCGCCTTTCCGCGCGGTATCGACCTTGTCTTCGCTGGTAAAGGCGCACTCGCTGCATTGCCGCGCACGACGCGCATTTCAAAAAAGGAGGCGTGAGTTATGTATGTTGCTGTCAAAGGCGGTGAAGCCGCCATTCGCAATGCGCATAAACTGCTTGGCGACCGCCGCCGAGGCGATCGTTCGCTGCCGGCGATCGGCCTTGACCAGATCGTCGAACAGCTTGCATTGGCAGTCGACCGAGTCATGGCTGAAGGGTCGCTCTACGACACCGAGCTCGCGGCACTGGCAGTAAAGCAGGCGCGGGGCGATATGATCGAAGCGATCTTTCTGGTTCGCGCTTATCGCACCACATTGCCGCGCTTTGGCTATACCAGGCCGGTGGAGACCTCGCAGATGGCGATCGAACGACGCATATCTGCAACTTTCAAGGATTTGCCAGGCGGACAGTTACTCGGTCCGACATTCGACTATACGCATCGTCTGCTCGATCCCGAACTCGCCGAAGATGGGATCGTCGAAACGCCCGAACGTCGTGTTGAAGTGCGCGAGCATACGCCGCGTGTCACCGATATTCTCGGCCATGACGGTATGATTGAAGCCGATGGCGATATGCCCGAGGGCGTCGAGACAGGGGATCTCACACGTGAGCCGTTGTCGTTTCCACTGGAGCGCGATTTGCGTCTACAGGCGCTGGCTCGGGGTGATGAAGGGTTCCTTCTCGGTCTCGCCTATTCGACACAACGAGGCTACGGGCGCAGCCACCCTTTTGCTGGCGAAATCCGTATCGGCGAAGTCGAAATCGAACTGGAAGTTGCCGAGCTTGATTTTCCTCTGACGCTGGGCCGCATTCGCGTCACCGAGTGCCAGATGATCAATCAATTCAAGGGCTCATCCAAACAGCCCCCGCAGTTTACCCGCGGCTATGGCCTCGTATTCGGCCAGAGTGAGCGCAAATCCATGTCGATGGCGCTGTGTGACCGCGCATTGCGGGCGAGGGAACTCGGCGAGGACATCACGGCTGCAGCGCAGGACGAAGAGTTCGTCATTTCCCACAGTGACAATGTGCAGTCCACCGGCTTCGTCGAGCATCTGAAACTGCCGCACTATGTCGACTTCCAGGCAGAGCTTGACCTCGTGCGCCGCATGCGCGGAGAGCATGAACGCCGCGAGAGCGAAAACAGCGAAACCAAAGAGGCAGCAGAATGACGAGAGTGAGGTTCGACCATATTGCACCAGTTCTGTTTCACGGATGGCGAGACAATCCACTAGGAAGGTGGCGAGGCCGATGCCTTTCCATCGGACGAAGCTGCCTGACAACGTGGTTGGCCGCCAGCCGGAAACCGATAAGGCCGGGTGAATTTTGCTCAAATCCTTCGGGCTTCGGCATCGTCCGATGGGAAGGCATCGGCCTCGCCAAATCCCTCGACCTTGAACCAAATTCCCTCCGGCAGAACGGTGCAATATGATCGAATCTCACTCTCAGCTTGCGACATATAATTTCGCCTATCTCGACGAACAGACGAAACGGATGATCCGCCGCGCTATCCTGAAGGCAATTGCCATTCCCGGTTATCAGGTGCCGTTCGCGTCGCGCGAAATGCCGATGCCCTATGGTTGGGGCACGGGCGGCGTTCAGGTGACGGCTGCGGTGATTGGCCCGAATGACACGTTGAAAGTGATCGACCAAGGCGCCGACGATACGACCAATGCCGTGTCGATTCGCGCCTTCTTCCAAAAGGTTTCCAATGTTCGGGTGACTACAAAAACGACGGAGGCGACGATCATCCAGACGCGCCACCGCATTCCCGAAACTGCGCTGCAAGCTGGGCAAACGCTCGTCTATCAGGTGCCGATCCCGGAACCGCTGCGTTTTCTTGAGCCGCGCGAGACCGAGACACGAAAGATGCATGCGCTTGAAGAATATGGACTGATGCATGTGAAACTCTATGAGGACATCGCGCGTCACGGCCGCATTGCCACGACCTATGCCTATCCGGTGAAGGTCGAAGGTCGTTATGTGATGGACCCATCGCCCACACCAAAATTCGACAACCCAAAGATGCATCAATCTCCAGCACTGCAACTATTTGGCGCCGGGCGTGAAAAGCGTATCTATGCCATTCCACCCTATACGGAAGTTGTCAGCCTGGATTTTGAGGATCATCCATTCGAGATTCAGACATTCTCTGAGCCATGCGCGCTGTGCGGCGCCAAAGGCAGTTATCTCGACGAAGTCATTCTCGATGACAAAGGCGGCAGCATGTTTGTTTGCTCGGATACCGATTTTTGTGAGGATCGGCAGGCGGAGGGCCATCGTGGCCATCTCTCGGCCAATCCTGCGGAGGCAGCAGAATGAGCGATATACCACTCCTGAAAGTCAAAGCGCTTTCGAAATTCTACGGAAGCCGGATCGGCTGCCAAAACGTGGCCTTCGAGTTGTGGCCAGGCGAAGTTCTCGCAGTCGTTGGCGAATCAGGTTCAGGCAAGACGACGCTGCTGGACTGTCTGGCAACGCGCCTTGCACCCTCCACGGGTTCGGTCGAGTATCGGATGCGTGACGGCCAGTTCCGCGATCTCTACCGCATGAGTGAGGCGGAGCGGCGCTTTCTGATGCGTACGGATTGGGGCTTCGTCCATCAGAATCCAGCGGATGGATTGCGAATGACCGTATCTGCCGGCGCCAATGTCGGCGAACGGCTGATGGCTGTTGGCGACCGGCACTATGGCAAGATCCGCGCGACCGCTACCGATTGGCTCGGCCGTGTCGAGATTGCCACTGACCGTATCGATGATCAACCGCGCGCTTTTTCCGGCGGTATGCGCCAGCGCCTTCAGATCGCGCGAAATCTGGTCACCAATCCGCGGCTCGTCTTCATGGATGAGCCAACAGGCGGTCTTGATGTATCGGTCCAGGCAAGACTTCTCGATCTGCTCCGTGGTCTCGTTAGCGATCTCGGTCTGGCGGCGATTGTGGTCACACATGATCTTGCTGTGGCGCGTTTGCTCTCGCACCGGATGATGGTGATGAAGGATGGTCACATTGTCGAGACGGGTCTCACGGATCGCGTTCTCGATGATCCGCAGGCGCCTTACACCCAGCTTCTCGTTTCCTCCATCCTGCAAGTCTAGGAGACAATCATGCCAACACCTCTCGTTGTTTCCGACGTCGCCAAGAGCTTCACCATGCATTTGCGCGATGGTATCCGTCTGCCAGTGGTGGCAAACGTCTCCTTCTCCATCAAGGCGGGCGAGTGCGCAGTCCTCGGCGGGCCTTCCGGAGCAGGCAAGAGCTCGATCCTGAAAATGGTCTACGGCAATTATGCCGTGGATCGCGGTCAGATCATTGTTCCTTACCGCGATCGGCTTGTTGACGTTGCGGCCGCCGATCCGCGCACGATGCTGGGCATCCGTCGCGACATGATCGGTTATGTCAGCCAATTCCTGCGCACGGTACCGCGGGTTTCGGCGTTGGACGTTGTCGCGGAACCGCTGATTGCACGCGGTGTTGATCGTACAGACGCACGCGACAAGGCCGGATCATTGCTGGCCGGACTCAATTTGCCTGAACGGCTGTGGTCACTGCCACCAGCGACATTTTCGGGCGGCGAACAGCAGCGCGTCAATATTGCCCGCGGCTTCATCACGGATCATCCGATCCTGCTTCTCGACGAACCAACGGCGTCGCTTGATGCCAAGAACCGCGATGTGGTGGTCTCTATGATCCAGCAGAAGAAGGACACGGGCGTGGCGATGCTTGGTATCTTCCACGACCAGGATGTGCGGGAAGCTGTAGCCGACAGGATCATCGATGTCACGGCGTTTTGTGTACCGAATGGCGTAGCGGCATAATTCCACCTTTGGGCTTTATTCGATTTTAAATCATCGGTTTTTCGGGAGCGGATCACGCAAATTTGTGTGCCGCTCCCGTTCTCTTTTGCACCGTCCAGGTGGGTTTTCCGTGGATAACACCTAGCCTGAGAAAGCAATCCGAAGTTGTCACGCAACTGAAATGAAACTGCCATCGCAGGTTCACACAATCCCTCTAGGACGAAGCAGCGGCCAAAAGGGATTGACGAATGCTGAAGATTGAAAACGTGACGCGGCGCTTTGGCAGCAATATCGCCATCGACAACGTCAATGTTGAAATTCCGCAGGGCCAGATGGTCGGCATTATTGGCCGATCGGGCGCAGGCAAGTCGACGTTGCTGCGTATGATCAATCGGCTTATCGATCCTTCCGAAGGCTCGATACTGTTTGAGGGAACCGATGTCGCCAAGCTGCGCGGTTCGCACCTGCGCAATTGGCAGCGTGATTGCGCGATGATCTTCCAGCAGTTCAACCTTGTGCCGCGTCTCGATGTCCTTACCAATGTGCTTCTTGGTCGCCTGAACCATCGTTCGACGATCAAAAGTCTCCTCGGCATCTTCTCCAACGATGAGCGCGCCATGGCGGTCGCTGCTCTCGATCGGCTCGATATCGCCAAGACCGCCCTGCAACGCGCAGGCACACTCTCCGGAGGGCAGCAGCAGCGTGTCGCCATAGCTCGCGCGTTGATGCAGAATCCGAAAGTCATTCTTGCTGATGAGCCCATCGCTTCGCTCGACCCGCGCAATGCGCAGGTCGTCATGGAGTCGTTACGCGATATCAATGAGAAGGAAGGCCTGACTGTTATCACCAATCTGCACACACTTGATACCGCCCGGCATTTTTGCAGCCGGATCATAGGCATGCAGGGCGGCAAGATTGTTTTCGACGGCGGTCCGGATGATCTGACTGAACTGGCCGCCCGCCGCATTTACGGTGCGGATGGCCTCAAGGATGCGTTTTCAGAAGCAATTACATCGACGAGTATCGTACGCGGTCCACAGAAGCCAATCCCGGAGTTGGAGGCCATTCTGGCCGCGCGTTGAGCGTAAAAAGATCGTCTTGCCCACGTTACGGGCCCATACGAAACCGATCACAAACTCATTGGACGTTTGACAGGAGAGAACCATGTCGTTCAAAAAAGCCCTTCTAGGCGCAATCGCGCTCAGCGCGATGCTTACCGGCACAATGGCCCGCGCTGAAGACCTCAAGGAATTCCGCATCGGCATCCTCGGCGGCGAGAATGAAACCGACCGCCTGCGGAACTTCGGTTGCCTTGCCGACCACCTCAAAGAGACTTTTGGCTTTGAAAAGGTTTCGCTGTTTCCCGCTGCTGACTACGACGGCGTGATCCAGGGTCTGCTCGGCGGCACACTTGATTTCGCCGAACTTGGCGCTTCCGGCTATGCCGCAGTCTATATCAAGGATCCCAAGGCAGTTACGCCGATCCTCACTACACAGCAGACAGACGGTTCGACCGGTTATTATTCCATCGGTCTCGCCCGTAAGGATTCTGGTATCAAGACGATTGCCGACGCCAAGGGCAAGACCCTCGGTTACGCCGATCCGGATTCAACTTCCGGCTATCTCGTTCCGTTGACCCAGATCCCCAAGACCACTGGCATGCCGAACGACAAGTTCTTCGCAAAGACCCAGTTCAATGGCGGTCACGAGAACAATCTTCTTGCTGCTTATGACGGCAAGGTCGACGTTGCGGTGGATGATTCTTCCGGTCTCGGCGATTTCAAGGATGGCTACACCTCCGGCACGTTCCGCAAGGAAGTCGACAAGGGCGCCGTTGATCCTAGCTTGCTGGTCGAAGTATGGCGTTCGCCTCTGATCCCGAACGGCCCGCTGGTTGTTCGCAACGGTATTGGTGATGAATGGCACGCCAAGCTTGCCGATTTCTTCATGAAATTGCCAACAACCGACAAGAAGTGCTTCGAAGCTGTAGAAGGCGGTGACTTCAAGGGCTACCAGCCGGTGAAACCCGAATTCTACAACGCGGTCATCGACATCCGTAAAAACGCGATCGGCGGCTAACGCTTGCGATCAATCACGGGGTGGCTGGTAACGGCCACCCTTTTTCTTGTGCGCTCCATGCGGATCAACTCATGACGTTTGCCGACTCTCAACCGCAACTGCAAAGTTCGCACGACATAGCCGAGTCGTGGCGCAAGGTCGTCGCACGTCGCCGGATGTATACGGGCCTCGGCTTGCTCGTGTTGTTCATCGGGTTCGTAGGCTCCGTTCGTTTTGCCGACGAAAGCAATGCGGGCCATTTTTTCGATCGTCTCCCCCACCTCTTTGATTTTCTCAGCTGGCTCGTGCCCAAGGACTGGAGCGATGTGTGGCGGGCACTGTTCGATATCGCAAGCCCTAACGACAAGGGTGGCCAGGAGTTTAATTTTGATCTCGGCCGGGTCTATATCTGGGGCGATTTCTATATTCCCGAATATTTCGAGTTGATGATTATCACATTCAATGTGGCACTGGTCTCCACCATTATCGGGTTTATTTTTGCGGTCCCACTCAGCTTCATGGCTGCGCGCAATCTTACTCCGTCCAATCCACTGCGCATCGCAGTCAAACGATTCATGGAATTTCTCCGGGCTTTTCCGGAGATTGTCATCGCAGGGTTGTTTTCGGCTATTCTTTCAATCGGACCGATCGCGGCGATAATCGCGATTAGCCTGCATTGCATCGGTGCGCTTGGAAAGCTTTTCTACGAGGTTATCGAGAACGTCGATATGCGCTCGGATGAGGGCATGCGATCTGTAGGCGCCAGCTGGTTGGAACGGGTCCGGTTTGCTGCCTTGCCGCAAGTACTGCCAAACTTCATGTCCTATGCACTGCTGCGGCTCGAAATCAATGTTCGTGCCTCGACCATCATTGGCGCCGTCGGCGGAGGCGGCATAGGTGAAGAATTGAAGCTTTCAATCTCACGCGGCTTCGGTGCCAAAACTTTGGCGCTGGTGTTGCTGCTGTTCGTCACCATCTTTGCCGTCGATCAGTTTTCCGCTTGGCTGCGACGCCGGCTGGTTGGCGAAAACGCCTTCCTTCTGAAGCATTGAGGATGCCATGACCATTATCGATGCACGCCAGGCAGAATCAATCCAGGAGCGCTATCCTGAGGTCTTTCAGCGCTCCTTTTTCAAGCGCTTCGCGCCTTTGCTGATGGTTATCAGCCTATTCCTCTACGGTATCTACGCAGTCTGGTTCTTCGAGATACCCAAGGCCATATCGGAAGGCCATTGGGAGCGCGTGGGGATTTATCTGAGCCAATGGGTCAGCTATGACGTCCAGGCTGAATTTCGGCTCGAAGGCGACACGATCACCCCGAAATATCCGCGATTTTCACCATTGGGTAATGACCCAAACCCTGATTGGGTGAAGCAAAACAGCGATCGAACCGTGACCGTTGAAATTCGTGGACCGAGCCGGGCAGTGACTTTTAGCGACACCGAAGCAACGCTGACGGCACATGGCGAATCCGTGCGAGTGGAACTATCGGGCGGAAAGCCTACCGTCTCAGGAAACATACCACCCTGGGTCAGCGTCTATGATGAAGATGTCGTCGCGGATATGGGCTTTGCAGGAGAAGTCCGTGTCGAGGCTGACCGCGTCAAGATCCGCAAACGTTTCCTTGGCTGGGCCAATTTCATCTTCGATCCGCAATCACCCTTTTTTGGAAAATCGATCGGCGAGGTGATGAGCCTCGTCACGACCGGCCCCCAGATCGAGCCTGGAAGATCAAACCTGTCGCTGGCCATCGATAACTTCCTTAACAATGGCGAATGGCAGCACGGGGATGTCTGGGTCAAACTCCTGCAGACCATCATCATGGCGTTCCTTGGAACAATTTTGGGTGCAGTAGTCAGCTTTCCCTTGGCATTTCTTGCCGCCCGCAACATCACATCAAGCCGCCTTGTGAATCAATCGTTCAAGCGTTTCTTTGATTTTCTGCGCTCGGTCGACATGCTGATCTGGGCCTTGTTCTTTACCCGTGCATTTGGACCGGGTCCGCTTGCGGGTAGTGCTGCGATCTTCCTGACGGAGACCGGGACACTCGGCAAGATATACTCCGAGGGACTTGAAAACATCGACGACAAGCCGCGCGAAGGTGTGCAATCGACCGGTGCAAACCATGTCCTGGTCCAGCGCTACGGTGTCATGCCGCAAGTGGTGCCGGTCATGATCAGCCAGACGCTTTATCAATGGGAATCAAACATTCGCGGCGCGACTATCATCGGTGCGGTCGGGGCTGGCGGTATCGGTCTCAAGCTCTGGGAAGCGATGCGCACCAACAAGAATTGGGAAAATGTCGCCTATATGGTCCTCTTGATCCTGTTGGTTGTGTTTATCTTTGACAGCATCTCCAATGCGCTGCGATCGCGGCTGATCGGCAAGCCACAGCATTAGAGGCAGGGACTATTAATATGACAGCATTCAAAGGCTTGTCATAATCGGAGCGTAACGCGAGAGTGTTCCGGAGGAATCAATATGCGCTATGCGATCTATTTCACGCCGCCATCAAGTGACCCGCTTCTGAAAGTCGCGGCGAACTGGCTTGGCCGAAATGCCTTTACCGGTCAGCCCGTGAGGCCGCCGCAGATCCGCGACCTGGCGCATGAGGATTTCACGCTCTTGACGTCATCGGCACGTCGCTATGGCTTCCATGGTACTTTAAAAGCTCCGTTCCGTCTTGCCGAGGGCTTTGAGGAAAAAGAGCTTTTGTCGGCTCTCATGCATTTTTCTTCATCCATGGATCCAGTAGAGATTCCGAAACTACAGATCGCCAACCTTGACGGATTTTTTGCATTGGTTCCGGAAGAGCCGGTGGCGCGCCTCAACCAACTGGCGAACGACGTTGTTGTCGCGCTCGACCGCTTCCGTGCTCCTCCAACTGATGAGGAAATCAAACGGCGTAATCCAGACAGAATGACAGTGTCGCAGCGGCGAAATCTCGAACAATGGGGTTATCCGTATGTTTTTGAGGATTTTCGCTTCCACATGACGCTTACCGATATTGTACCGGAGCGCGACCGCCCCAAAATCGAACGGATTTTGAGCGAGTTCCTTGAACCGGTTCTGGAAGAGCCTGTTGAGATCAACAATCTCGCGCTTTTTACCGAAGCCGAACCCGGTTTCCCCTTTGAAATACACTCGCTGCATCCGCTTGCAGGAACCAACCGAAGAAAGACCGCCTAGAGCTCTTTCTGACCATATTGACCTATTCTGACGGAGGCCTGTTGTGACAAGATCAAGCAAAGACACGAAGACCCGCACTCTGGGTGCGGGCGAGGGGCTTGGCGTAGATATTGGCGCAACAGGCCCCGTCCCTTCGGGTTTCCGACTGACGGACACCCGCTTTGTCAGGCGGCTTCGTCCGATGTCCCGCATCGGCCCCGCCACCTTCCGCGCGGATCGTCTCGTCAGTCGAGAAACAGAATACGGCCAATATGGCCAGAAAGAGCTCTAATGTCTGCCGAATTGATCTTGAGCAACGCAAAAATCGTCCTTGAGGATGACGTCATCTCCGGGACGGTTGTGATCAGAGATGGCAAGATCGCCGACATCTCGGAAGGTTCGGTTTCTCAGGGTGAGGATTTTGGAGGTGACTACCTTATTCCCGGACTGATCGAACTGCATACGGATCACCTCGAGGGGCACTATATGCCGCGTCCGCGGGTGCGCTGGAATCCCATCGCGGCAGTGCTCGCGCATGATGCGCAAATCGCTGCATCGGGTATTACCACGGTTTTCGATGCCCTGCGGGTCGGGCTTGATGAGGATGCGGACATGTCGGCAGATGAAAGCCGCAAGCTTGCCGATGCAATTGAAGATAGTGTGGAGCAGGGCCGGTTGCGAGCCGATCATTACATCCATTTGCGCTGTGAGGTATCGGCGTCTGATTGCCTTGAAGGCTTCGCCCACTTCGACAATGACAGCCGTGTCCGCCTGGCGTCCCTGATGGATCATGCGCCGGGTCAGCGGCAGTTCGTCAGTCTTGAAACCTATGCCTATTATTACCAGCGTAAGCTCAAGCTTTCGGACAAGGAATTCAACGCGTTCTGCGAGAAACGTATGGCGGAATCAGCGAAGAATTCCGGGCCGCAGCGCAAGGCCATCGCCGATCTTTGCCGCGAGCGCGGAATTGTTCTTGCCAGCCACGATGATGCGACGCGTGCCCACGTGGATGAAGCGGTCGAGCAGGGCATTCATGTGGCGGAGTTTCCAACGACGCTCGAAGCTGCCGCTGCATCAAAGCAGGCCGGACTTTCAGTGCTGATGGGCGCGCCGAATGTGGTGCGCGGCGGTTCGCATTCAGGAAATGTATCGGCACGCGAACTGGTCGAACACGGCCACCTTGATATTCTATCGTCCGACTACATTCCGTTCAGTCTGATCCAATCGACCTTTTTTCTTGGGGAAACTGTCGACGGAATCACGCTTCCGGATGCCGTGCGTCTCGTGACGAAAAACCCGGCAGAGGCTGTCGGATTCGAGGATCGCGGTGTGATCCAAATCGGCAGGCGCGCCGATCTCGTGCGGGTGCGTGTCGACGAACACATCCCAGTGGTGCGTACGGTCTGGCGGGAAGGCCGCCGGGTCGTATGATGGCGGGAATGATCGAGCGCGCGCTCAATCCCGCATCTGCACCGCTGCGCAATGGTGTCTTCGTTGCCGTTGTCGGGCCGAGCGGGGCAGGGAAAGACACGATCATTGATTTCGCTCGCGCCGAGCTTAACGAACAGCCGGGCTACCATTTCGTTCGCCGTGTCGTGACCCGTCCGTCGTCGATAGATGCGGAAGATCATGACACTCTCAGCGAAGAACAATTCCTGGAGGCAAAGCGGGCAGGACAGTTTTCACATTTCTGGGAGGCGCACGGCCTACATTACGGCTTGCCGAAATCTGTTGACGACGAGATCGAGCGCGGGGCAGTAGCGATCGCCAATGTCTCGCGCGGTGTATTGCCCGCACTACGTGCGGCCTACGCCAATTTTATCGTGGTGCATATCACCGCATCGCATGAGGTTCTGGCAAAAAGGTTAGCTTCACGCGGACGCGAAGATGCAACTGAAATCCAGCGCCGTCTGATGCGGGCTGCTCCCAATCCGTGCGATCCGGCAGGTGCGATTATGATCGACAATTCTGGAGCGGTTTCGGTCGCTGGCAACGAGTTCGTTGCAGTCCTGAAAAAATCTGCAGCGTTTGCTGCTGTCTCGGAACAGATTTAACTCAGTTTTAGCAGAAATCCGGAGGCACCCCCTCCGGATTTCAAGCTATTCAACTTCTAGAAATTGCGCTGGAAGCGGATGATGCCGCCGAACGCGTCATCGCTGCCGCCTTCAAGAAGGGCCTCATCCTTACGGGCACCGTCGAACTTGGTATAGTTGATTTCAGGCGTGATCGTGAAACCTGGAACAAGTTCGTAAGCCACGTTGAGGGCGAGAGCATACGTGCCTTCGGATTCATAAGCCGCCTGACCGTTGATCGTCGCCTTGTCAGAAACCTGGGCGGCGAACCCGCCCCAGGCTGCCCAGTCGCCTTCCCACAGGCCGTACCAGTTTTTGTTGGTATTGGTCACGAATGAATCCGGGTCGTAATCGGATTGATAAGCGCCCATTACCCAGGCTGAGATCGTATCCGTGAATTTCACGTCCAGACGCGCCTTGACGCCAATGGCCTCTTGCACCGAGTCGTAGCCGATAATGCCGGAGATCGTTCCCCAGCCCTGTTCGAATTTCGCGCCTGCGAGAACGTGGGGCATGTAGTCGTCGATAGTGTAATCGTATCCCCCTTCCGTAGAGCCCTGTTCAGCGGCAATGATGGCTGAGAAACCATTGCCAGCCTTGTAGGTGTAGCTGATCTCGTTGCTGGAGAAACTATCGCTGCCATACTGGATCACGTCATCATTGACGATATCACCAGCATAGCCGACCCATGAACCGAAGATAGCGTCATTGACACCGATCTGGAAGCCGCCGAGCTCAATGTAGGCCTGATGAAGAGTAGCACCATCGTCCTCGCCATCGGTATACTGGAAGCGACCGTCAATGTAGGAGCGCAATGTGCCGAGTTCGGTTTCGGAGCGCGCGTCAAATCGAAGCTCGGCACGAGTGCTTTTACTCCAGGTGTCGTGCTCGCCGCCTACAGGACCACCGGTATAGACATTGTCACCAGCGGCTGCGTCGTAACGCAAATAGCCGCCGATCTTCAGGCAGGTTTCAGTTCCTGGGATGTAGAAGAAGCCAGCGCCATAGGCGTCACATACCCTCACGTATTCAACAGGCTCGGGCTCTGCCACGACCACCGCGTCTGCAGCGTGCGCGCTCGATGCCGCTATGAGGGCAGCAGCCGAGCCGAGGAGGAAGCTTTTGATGTTCATTTCCGATCTCCGGTAAAAAAGATAAGTCACAAGCTCATGTCCCCAACCGATGCATATTCCCGTTCGCTGACACGCGCAAAATCTAACCACTATCGAACTGCGGGTTCTGAAATCGTTGTTGCGAATTTACAACATTCAGTATTTTGGGATGCACATTCCCGCACATTTCTCGACATACAGGACACATCTAGACCATTGATTTTATTGCATCTTTGCACATTTGATGCACATCGCTGCACACTGGTAAACGCTTCCTTGTTTTAGGGACAACCATAATCCTATTATGAAAGCGCAGCATTCATAAGGACATCCAATTACATGGCGCGTACACTTAACAGATTGACAGATACGTGGCTCAAGAAGGCGACGATTAAGACAGGCATTTATGGCGACGGCGGATCGCTGTACCTTCGGGTTCAGGGGTCGAGCAGGAGCTGGTTATTCATTTATCAGAATGGCGGCAAACGTCGCGAGATGGGGCTGGGCGCGTATCCCGATACGTCGCTCGCCAGCGCACGCGAGAAAGCGAAGGCCGCACGTGATCTACGCTTGAATGGCATAGACCCTCTAGCCGACAAGCACAAGATTGCGGATGTTGTGCCGACCTTCGAAGAGGTAGCGGAGCTATGGGTCAAGGCTAACGAGGCACATTGGTCAGCTGGTGTCGCGGCGCGGTATCGCTCGTACCTGACAGGTCATCTCGCAACCCTGTCACCCATCGCAATCGATATCGTGTCAACGAATGACGTTGTGACTGCCCTACGCCCTACATGGGGTACCCCCACGTCGCAGTTTGCGCGGTCAATGATCGAACGCGTCATCGACTACGCCACCGTATCAGGGCATCGCGCATCGACCCCGAACATCGCACGCTATCGCGGACACATTCAACACCTGCTACCGCAAGGACGCGCGAGTATACGACACCATCCAGCAATGGATTATGCTGACGTTCCGGCATTCTACCAAGCGCTGCCAAACACGCTCGCAGGTCGCATGCTGAAACTCACGATCTTAACCGCTTGTCGCTCGCGTGAGATACGAGAACTGAAAGGTCATGAAGTGCAGGCTGATCGGATCGTTATTGGCGCAGAGCGATACAAGACGCGCAAGCAGCACAGCATCCCGATTGATGAGACATGCCACGCTCTTATCGCACCCTGTGGCAACGATGATTATGTCTTCCCGGGTAAGATCGAAGGTCGTCCCATCAGTGAGCACGCATTTGACGATCTGATACCGGACGGTGCAACGTGTCATGGGTTCCGCACATCGTTCGCTGTGTGGGGCGTCGAGCAGGGCGGTTTTACGGATGAGCTCATGCAACGCTGCCTCGGTCACGTTGTCGGCAGCGCAACATCGAGAGCGTACCAGCGTTCTGACTTCTTCGAGCAAAGACGTGCTGTTCATGAGGCGTGGCATTTATTTGTAACAACGAGACCGACGTTGACCAGTTGAAACTCATTCCAGTGGCATCATGTGTAGTGCCTCAAGTCGCCCCGGCAACGGGGTAATCTCGGTCGTAGGTTACCGTAAGATACTCCCCGCAGGAGCGGCACTGCAATAGGCTTCACTGCACTAAGGATTGTAGGTGCGGGAAAGGGTGGCGGCAGCACAGAAGAGCAGTTTAACAGTTACGTACTTCTTTATCGCCACTGCCTGATGGATGATGCGCCGCCAACGAGGAGAGAGTAATGATACGCATGACGAGACTGCTTTGCGCGACCGCCGCGATGGTGCTGATGGGCTTGGGCACCGCTTCCGCCGAGACGGCGCCGAAGATGAAAATGACGACACCTTTCGCACCGGGCGTCGCCGTGCCAGACAAAATCGAGTCCTCGATAGGGACGCTGAATCTGAACTATGGCTATCCCTCTGAAGATACCGTTGACAAAATCTACGACAACCTGGACCGTTCGCGCGCGCTACAGGCTTATCTGCTAGCGATTCCGATCGTAAATCAGGCCGGCATGCGCGACTCGATACGCAAGTTCGGGCCCGATAACCAGACCGACGTGATCTGGGAAAATCTGGTCGATCCGAGGACCGTAGAGCTGACGGCCAACGACAACACGATCTACAACTACGTTTGGGTTGACACGAGCAAGGGACCGTTGGTGGCCGAGATTCCGCCCAAGGTGCTGGGGATGGTCGATGACTTCTGGTACAAGTGGGTGGCCGACATCGGGTTCACCGGGGCCGACAAGGGCGAGGGCGGCAAGTACCTCCTGTTGCCGCCTGGATTCAAGGGCGACATCCCATCGGGGTATCACGTCGTGCGGCCGAGCACCTTCGGCAGCTACCTCGTTTTTCGTGCTTTCCTTGTAGACGGCTCCACCCAACCTGGGGTTGACTCCGTCAAGAAGAACCTGCGGATCTATTCCTTGGCCGAAGCCGCCAACCCGCCGCCGATGAAATTCGTCAATGCCTCCGGGATTCCATCAAACTTCGTCGCACCGGGGGACTACTCGTTCTGGAGCCTGTTGAACCAGGTCATCCAGGAAGAGCCGGCGGACGGTTCCGATCCCACCACCTTGGGTCTGTTCGCCTCGATCGGCATCGTCAAGGGCCAGCCCTTCAATCCCGATGAACGGATGAAGAAGATCCTCACCGACGCCGCCAACATCGGCGCCGTCACGGCACGGACAATCGCCTTCAAGGTTCGCGCGAAGGATGCGTATTTCTATCCGGACAGTACGTGGCGCCTGCCGTTTTTCGGCGGCTACAAGTTCGAGGCGGCGCCCGGTGTCAGCAACCTGGATGGTGCTGTCTTCTACTATTACTTTGCCATCGGCGTCACACCGGCGATGGAGGAGAAGATGGTGGGCCAGGGTTCGCAATATCCCTGGTCGGTTCAGGATGCGGAGGGCAATCCTTTTGATGGCGGCAAGACTTACAAGATGCGCCTGCCGCCAAATATCCCGGTCAAAGATTTCTGGTCGGTCATCGTCTACGACAACCAGACCCGCTCGATGGTTCAAACCGACCAGCAAGCCCCCAGTGTCAGTAGCCAGAACAAGGGGGTCAAGGTCAATGCGGATGGTTCGGTGGATGTCTACTTTGGACCCAAGGCCCCGGCCGGTATGGAGAACAACTGGGTGCAAACGATTCCCAGCAAGGGCTGGTTCATGATCCTTCGCCTCTACGGTCCGCTGGAGTCATGGTTCAACAAGACCTGGAAGCCGGGCGAGATCGAATTGATCAGGTAAGGGGAGGATAACGATCCCATTATATTACTATATCCGAGAGCAAGCCCCATGCCCGGGCTTGTTCTTATGCCATTGGTTTAGCCTAGCTTCCGGTTCATCGACGTAGTCGCGGTCTGCTTGACTGCTCTGATTTAAAGGCGACCACACCTGCGGCAGGAGTTTCTTGTAATGGAGGAACAAGATCAGTGACCTTGTCGATGTAATTCAAGGTTCTGGTGGCAAATGACGCGCGGGGTTTTGTTCATCACGAACAACGAAGCGCAATAAAGATCAATCCATTACGTACCGACCCATAACATGTGACCATAACGCACGAGGTCAAGGTACCTTTGCCACAGGGTTGGCATGATGCGCAATCGATCACTCACCAATCGTCACGAGCACCCTTGCATACCCTACAATCTTGAGATGAATATTCGCGCCGCAAGTAAAAAATTTTATTCCGAGGGAGTTCTGCGTCCGCTGCCACGCCTTGCCCTTTTGCCACCGCGTCGGCTTGCCGGCAACCGGTTCGTTCTCTACAGGCGGAATGTCATGTGGTTAAGATTCAGTGAGGCCCGACGCGGGGTTCACTGGGCGGTGGTTCGCCGGGCCTCGTGCCGGAGCTCGTGAGCTCTCCGACTAGGGTCCAACGTGTTTGATGAAAGATCGCTCCGGTACTAATTCTAATGAGCTAGGTGAGGCCCGACGCCCCTCCTTGGGCTCGGATGACAGACGCCGGAGCCTCTGCCGTCCCTCGCGAGACGACCTGGCTACAACAGCGATTTCGGCAATTGTGTTCCAAGAACCTGAAGCCCTGAAAAAATAAAGCCCAATCTATCGGAAACGCAAAACCGATAGATCAGGGCTCAAATTTGCTGACGCGTGAAAAAGAAGCAGTCTGCTTTCTTCGTCAGCGCTTTATCGCCAATTAGGGGCTCTAAGCGTGGAACCGCCTCACGAATGTTCTCTTCGATTGCGGGAATGCCACGGCCTTACTCCTATCAACTGTTGGAAGATCGGAGTGAGGTCCTCCCGCCTAGGTTCCGCACCGGAAGCTAGAGACGCCCCCGATTCGGGTAAATAAACATATCGATCTAATTTCGCTCACCATCGCGTGAACGCGCTTTAATCATGGCATCCGGCGCCGCACTATAAAAAATACGCAAACGGCCACGACGACGGCAATGGCCGTTAATGGAAACATAATGAAAGCGGTTGAAAGCAGATCAGCTGGAATGGGCGTCATACTTTCTGTTCCTGTTCATTGGACTCATAAAAAGTGAGGCCCGTCGCCGGGTGTCCCAAGGGGGGATTGCGACGAGCCTCTGTCAGGAGAGGCCTACATCTCCGACGAAGCCTAAAACCGTCTCGCGGCTCCGTAATTCCGTATTGTACGATATGGCACGAAGTTCTGTTGTGGAAGAGGTGAGGCTCAGCGCCCACAGCAACAGTCTCCCGAACCTCTCGGAACTCAGTTAGGTGAGGCTCGGAAGCCTATGAAACATCCGAGCCTCTGTTGCCAGGTGCGTGTGATGTCTGCCGGACAACGCTGGTCCAACTCTCATCAAAGTCATTAGTTCCGGTCAATCCTGTAGATTTCAGCGCTATCAGCAACTTCCCTTAGCCCCTTAAAGGATGTGTGACGCAGTTTTCGATCATGCGTCCACCCGCTGAATACGACTTCAGCTACGAGAGTTGGTTCCGTAAACACCAGTGTCTTACCCCTGACCGACGCCGCTGGCTTGTCGATGCGCATAGTATCGAGCTTTTGTTTCAGGTCGCGAGCCAGTTTGGACGAAAAGCCTGTACCGACATTGCCGACATAAACGAGC
>NZ_JAIQWW010000069.1 GCF_020164455.1 Phyllobacterium chamaecytisi | reverse complement strand
TCCATAATGCCGCCCGCTGGTCCAGAAGGACGGATGCCAGCAAGTGAGAATCAGTGTAGCCAATGCCGATGCTGAAAAGACTGTGGCGATCGATCATTGTCATGACTTCGTCGTGCGTGGCGACGACTGCCGCGCGCTGCGCCGCCAGAAAAGCGATCACGCTGCCGCGATCCCTAAGGCTGCCAAGCGCCAGCTCACCGATCACGGCTGGGTGGCAAAGTAGGAGGTCGTCTTCAATAATCTTGCGCAGCTCCGCATCAACACGACGAAAATGATCAATCCAGATCGAGGTGTCCGCGAGTATCACTTGGCCGCTGCGCTCCGGCGGCGCGGAGCTGCCTCGGCATCGGGCATAGTTCCTCCGAGCGCGATGAGGCGCTTTCCGGACTCCACACGGACAAGCGTTTCCAACGCCTGGCGTACTAGGGCCGCAGTTTCATTTGTACCGGTCAAGAACCTAGCCTTCTCCATAAGCGTGTCGTCGAGGTTAATGGTCGATCGCATGATATAGCTCCCTAATTGAAGCGCGGAAAATAGCACCATTTGGTGATAAAATCTATGCCGATTGCAGCATTCTGTGCAGTGGGTTCGCTGACGTGCCATCGAGAATTACTCAGCCGGAGGGTCGAAGCTTAAGTACGATTGACTATCTATATGCTGGCCGATCCACCATCATAAATGGTGGCCCACGGTTCGTATCCTTTCAAGG
>NZ_JAIQWW010000068.1 GCF_020164455.1 Phyllobacterium chamaecytisi | reverse complement strand
AAACTCCTCGCGGCGATCTGGTCCGGCAAGTCGAGCTATGAAGCCGAAACGGTGATCAACAATGCGGAAGGCCGGCAGCTGGTCGTTTTATACAATGTCGCTTTCCCCGCAAATCGCCCGGCTCTCGACATGGTCTTGATCAGCATCATGGATGTCACGGCGAGACGAGAAGCCGAAAACCAGCTTCATGCAGCGCGAACGGAGTTGGCGCATGTCGCCCGCGTGGCAACGCTTGGCGAGCTGACAGTATCGATCGCTCATGAACTCAATCAGCCTTTGGCCGCCGTGGTCACCAACGGAGGAGCCGGCTTGCGATGGCTCAGACGGGACGTACCGGACCTTGAGAAAGTTCAGTCTTCGATGGAAGGGATGATTGCCGATGCACAACGTGCCAGCGACATCATCAAGAACTTGCGGGCTCTATCGGTGAAGGCACCTCCGAAGCCGATACATGTCAACCTGAATGAGGTTCTCGATGAGACGGTGGCGCTTGTTCGACGCGAAATCGACATCAATCAGGTAAGCTTGCGTTTCGATCTTGCAGCCGATCTCCCGGAGGTCAGCGGTGACCGGGTACAACTGCAGCAAGTAATCCTGAACCTGCTGTTAAATGCCATCCAGGCAATGGCACATGTGGCTGGCAACACCCGGAAGCTGCTTATAGAGACGTTTGCCGACGAACGAGCGGCTCTCGTGAAAATCCACGACAATGGCCCCGGCCTGACGCCTGAAACCCGAAAGAAACTGTT
>NZ_JAIQWW010000067.1 GCF_020164455.1 Phyllobacterium chamaecytisi | reverse complement strand
CGAGTCACATGAACATTATGCCCTGAAGAACCAGGACAAACGCTCCAATGCACCACTGTTCTTTACGGTGTTTCTCACCGGGCTTGCGCTTTACCTGAAAAGCGCATTCCCGCGGCTAGGCAGTGACGAGCAGCAAGAAGAAGCCAAGTCGCAAGCGCCGGAGCAGTCCGGGTCGCCTGAGGTTGCAGCAGCTGGCGCTCCCGAAGTGATGATGGAACTCGAAGAAGCAGCAAAAGACAGGTCCGGTTCCGGCGGCCGATTGTTCGGTAGCGGAGACTGGCGCTATGAGCTTTCCGATTCCCCGATGATCGAGTTCCAAAAGCTCAACCTGCCACACTCGGCCCTTTTGAAGAACTTCGGTGGGGTTTCGTTCTCCTTCCATGCGGCCAATGACAATGCCTGGCGTGGTGGCCGGGTATCCAATATTGGCTACGGCGGTGGCGGTGGCGGTAGTTCAAATTCCCAGGCTGCGCCTGTGTATGACCTCGACCCGCGCGACGATCCCGAGTCTGAGGTGGATGACGAGGACGAAACGGATGAGGAGAAAGCCGTCAATCGTGCGCCCCGGGTCAACGGACCTGTTTATCTGGCGGATGTCTTTGGCTGTGCGGTCGCCCTGATCGGACTTTCCGATCTTCTGCGCGGTGCATCTGATCCGGATGGCGATGCGCTCCGCATCGAGAACGTTACCGTGTCGTCAGGGACACTGACGCAGACGCCGAGCGGCTGGTATTTCGATGCGGCGATGCTTGGTCCGGTGACGGTCACCTATCAGATCAGCGACGGCAAGGTGTCGATCCTGCAGACGGCCCAGTTCTCCGTGCTGAAGGCACCGCCGATCATCGGCACGCAAGGCGATGATATCCTTGTCGGAACAAGCTGCGCTGACGACATTGACGGTCGC
>NZ_JAIQWW010000066.1 GCF_020164455.1 Phyllobacterium chamaecytisi | reverse complement strand
ACGACCGTCGACGTCGTCGGCGCAGTTTGCTCCAACCAGGATATCGTCACCTTGCGTGCCAATGATCGGCGGTGCCTTCAGCACTGAAAACTGGGCCGTCTGCAAGACAGACACCTTGCCGTCGCTGATCTGATAGGTGACGGTCACGGGACCGAGCATCGCCGCATCGAAATACCAGGCGCTCGGCGTCTGCGTCAGTGTCCCCGACGACACGGTAACGTTTTCGATACGGAGCGCATCGCCGTCCGGATCAGATGCACCGCGCAGAAGATCAGAAAGCCCGATCAGAGCGACCGCACAGCCAAAGACATCCGCCAGATAGACCGGCCCGCTGACCCTGGGCGCACGATTGACGGCTTTCTCCTCGTCCGTGTCCTCATCGTCATCCACCTCAGACTCTGGATCGTCGCGCGGATCGAGTTCATAAGCCGGTGCAGCCTCGGCGTTTGAACCACCGCCACCCCCACCGCCGTTGCCAATATTTGATACCCTGCCACCGCGCCAGGCATTGTCGTTGGCCGCGTGGAAGGAGAACGACACCCCACCGAAGTTCTTCAAAAGGGCCGAGTTTGGCAGGTTGAGCTTTTGAAACTCGATCATCGGGGAATCGGAAAGCTCATAGCGCCAGTCTCCGTTACCGAACAATCGGCCGCCGGAACCGGACCTGTCTTTTGCTGCTTCTTCGAGTTCCGTCATCACTTCGGGAGCGCCAGCTGCTGCAACCTCAGGCGACCCGGACTGCTCCGGCGCTTGAGACTTGGCTTCTTCCTGCCGCTCGTCACTGCCCAGCCGCGGGAATGCACTTTTCAGGTAAAGCGCAAGCCCGGTGAGAAACACCGTAAAGAACAGTGGTGCATTGGAGCGTTTGTCCTGGTTCTTCAGGACATAATGTTCATGTGACTCA
>NZ_JAIQWW010000065.1 GCF_020164455.1 Phyllobacterium chamaecytisi | reverse complement strand
CGGAGGGGAGCGGGTGGGTGGTGGCGACGACGACAATGTCGGCGGCCACATTGCTTTCGCCGCTCATAGCAATCGAATAGCGTTCACCGACAGATGTGATGCTCAGTGCCGTTGCACGCTCGTGCCGAATACGGCCCGTCTCGAGGAAAGGCTCGACATGATTTTGAACATAGCGCCCGAATACCGAACGCTGCGGGAATTCATCGCCCTTCGCCGTCCGCGCCAGAACATCTCTTGCACTGGCCACATCGTTTGCGAGCCACCGGGTAAAATGCTCGGGCTCCGCCGAGACCATCGTCATCTTGGCTGCTGGTACGTTGATCCGGTGGGCCGGATCCTTGCTTGAATAGGCCAAACCACCGCCAAGCTGTTCCCTCGGTTCAATGACGACTATCTCGATATCACTGCGCCCTGTCTGTGCCGCGAGATGATAGGCGATGGCGGTTCCGGAAAAACCGCCGCCGATGATTGCAACGACGACTGCTGTCACGATTGGCTTGCCCTCAAGCTTGCCGGGCGATGGTCCCCGGCGACCGTTTCACCAAAGGGTCCCATATTGACCGATGTCGAACTGGATCGAATTTCATGATCCAGTGGCAAATTTGGAAGCACCAGCTCACCGAAACGATAGGCCTCTTCCAGATGAGGGTATCCTGACAGGATAAAGGTGTCGATGCCAATCCGGCGGTATTCGTCCATGCGCTCGGCCACTGTAGCTGCGTCGCCAACGAGTGCTGTGCCGGCGCCACCGCGGACCAGCCCGACACCGGCCCAAAGATTGGGACTGACTTCGAGCTGGTCACGGCGCCCGCCATGCAATCGGCTCATGCGAAACTGGCCGACCGAATCCATTCGGGCAAAGACTTTCTGCGCCGCGGCGATTGTATCGTCGTCAAGCTTGCTGATGAGC
>NZ_JAIQWW010000064.1 GCF_020164455.1 Phyllobacterium chamaecytisi | reverse complement strand
ACTCATCAGCAAGCTTGACGACGATACCATTGCCGCGGCGCAGAAAGTCTTTGCCCGCATGGATTCGGTCGGCCAGTCGCGCATGAGTGAGTTGCACGGCGGCCGCCGCGATCGGCTTGAAGTCAGTCCCAATCTGTGGGCCGGTGTCGGGCTGGTACGGGGTGGCGCTGGAACTGCGCTGGTTGGCGATGCGGCAACTGTAGCAGAACGTATCGACGAGTATCGCCGAATTGGCATCGACACCTTTATCCTCTCCGGGTACCCTCATCTGGAAGAGGCCTATCGTTTCGGTGAGTTGGTGCTTCCGATCCTGCCGCTCGACCATGAAATTCAATCGCGCTCGACGTCAGTCAATATGGGTCCGTTTGGCGAAACGGTCGCCGGGGACCATCGCCCGGCAAATTTGAGGGCTAGCCAATCGTGACGGAGCCAGTTGTCGTTGCGATTATCGGCGGCGGTTTTTCCGGAACCGCCATTGCCTATCATCTGGCAGCACAGACACTACGCAGCGAGATCGAGATTGTTGTGATAGAACCGAGGGAGCGGCTCGGTGGTGGTCTCGCCTATTCAAGCAACGATCCCGCCCACCGGATCAATGTCCCAGCCGCCAAGATGACGATGATCTCTGCGGAACCGGATCACTTTACCCGGTGGCTGGCAACCGATGTGGCCGGTGTCGCAGATGTTCTGGGGAGGACGATCGAGGGCGATGAATTCCCGCAGCGTTCGGTATTCGGGCGCTATGTCCACGATCATGTCGAGCCTTTCCTCAAGACGGGCCGCATTTGGCACGAGCGGGCATCAGCACTCAGCATTGCACGGGTTGGCGCGCGCTATTCGATAACCTTGACGGATAAAAAGATTGTCGATGCCGATATTGTCGTCGTCGCCACTAGCCACCCGCTCCCCTCCA
>NZ_JAIQWW010000063.1 GCF_020164455.1 Phyllobacterium chamaecytisi | reverse complement strand
GACCAGCAGTTCGCCAACCTCTACTGGTTCCGCTACGACTGGTTCAACGACGAGAAGAACAAGGCGGATTTCAAGGCGAAATACGGCTATGACCTCGGCGTACCGGTCAATTGGTCAGCTTACGAGGATATCGCCGAGTTCTTTACCGGCCGGGAGATCGATGGCAAGAAGGTCTTCGGCCATATGGACTATGGCAAGAAGGACCCATCGCTCGGCTGGCGCTTTACCGATGCGTGGCTTTCCATGGCTGGTAATGGCGACAAGGGTATCCCGAATGGTCTGCCAGTCGATGAATGGGGCATCAAGGTCAACGAAAAATCACAGCCCGTTGGCTCGTGCGTCGCTCGCGGCGGTGATACCAATGGCCCAGCCTCGGTGTACTCGATCCAGAAATATCTCGATTGGCTGAAGGCTTATGCTCCGCCGGAAGCTCAGGGCATGACCTTCTCCGAATCCGGACCGATCCCGGCGCAAGGCAATGTCGCTCAGCAAATCTTCTGGTACACGGCCTTCACCGCAGACAGTGTCAAGGACGGGCTGCCGGTCGTCAATGCCGACGGTACGCCGAAATGGCGCATGGCCCCCAGCCCGCATGGCGTTTACTGGAAAGACGGCATGAAGCTTGGTTATCAGGATGCGGGTTCCTGGACGCTGCTTAAGTCCACTCCGGACGACCGGGCCAAGGCTGCCTGGCTCTATGCCCAGTTCGTGACTTCGAAGACCGTCGACGTGAAGAAGAGCCATGTTGGTCTTACCTTCATTCGCCAGTCTACGCTCGATCACAAGAGCTTCACCGACCGTGCGCCAAAACTCGGCGGTCTGGTCGAGTTCTATCGCTCGCCGGCACGCCTGCAATGGTCGCCGACGGGTACCAACGTTCCGGATTATCCGAAGCTGGCTCAGCTCTGGTGGCAGGCGATCGG
>NZ_JAIQWW010000062.1 GCF_020164455.1 Phyllobacterium chamaecytisi | reverse complement strand
GTCTCGACGAAGGCGAGAAGGTTCTTGGCGTAAAGCTGCGAGGCGGTCGCGGCAATGCGGCCAGCGACATTCAGATGGCCGACGATCTTGACGCCGTCCACTTCGGTCATCTTGCCGGCGACCGCGCCTTCGACATTGCCGCCGCGCTCCACCGCCAGATCGATGAGGACCGAGCCCGGACGCATGCGCGCATACATCTGACGCGTCACCAGCCTTGGGGCGGGGCGCCCCGGAATGAGCGCCGTGGTGATGACGATATCCTGCTTGGCGATATGGTCAGCAACCAGAGCCGCCTGCTTGGCCTGATAGTCCTTCGACATTTCCTTGGCATAGCCGCCAGCGGTTTCCGCCGCCTTGAATTCCTCGTCCTCGACCGCGAGGAACTTGGCGCCAAGCGAAGCGACCTGTTCCTTGACCGCCGGACGCACATCGGTTGCCGTCACCACCGCACCAAGCCGGCGCGCCGTGGCAATCGCCTGCAGCCCGGCAACACCGACGCCCATGATGAACACTTTCGCCGCAGGCACGGTGCCGGCCGCCGTCATCATCATCGGCAAGGCCCGGTCATATTCGCTCGCCGCATCGATCACCGCCTGATAGCCGGCAAGATTGGCCTGGCTCGACAGAACGTCCATGACCTGCGCCCGCGTGATGCGCGGCATGAATTCCATGGTGAAGGCCGTCACACCGGCGTCGGCCAGCGCCTTGACCGCCGCATCATTGCCGTAAGGGTCGAGCATGGCGATGACCACCGCGCCCTTCTTGTAGGCCTTGAGCTCGGCCGAGGACGGCCGGCGCACTTTCAGCACCACATCGGCCCTGGCTGCATCGCCGGCCTTGCCGATCGAAGCTCCCGCCGCGACAAACTCGCCGTCCGGTATGCGCGAGGCAACCCCTGCGCCAGCCTCGACGACAACCGCAAAGCCGAGGGCTATCAGCTTCTTGACCGTCTCCGGCGAACCGCCAACCCGCGGCTCGTCGATCTCTTTCGGTATGAACAGTGTCTGAGCCAAGCTCTCACCCCCAAGCAAGTTAAACACAACAAAACCAGTGGTCTC
>NZ_JAIQWW010000061.1 GCF_020164455.1 Phyllobacterium chamaecytisi | reverse complement strand
TGTAGATTCCATCTGAAGCGCGACTTGCGATATCTGAAAGCTAGCCTGCCCGCCGTGTCTGTGCGAGCAGTTTTTGCCGGAAGACTTCTGCTGGCGTTTTATAGCCAAGGCATTTGCGTGGTGTTGCATTCAGTCTGTTGCAGATTTCCGTTAGATCACGGTCGCTGAGAGACAGAGGATCAACCTCTCTCGACAGCCATTTCCTGGCCCGTCTGTTGGTGTTTTCGACGGTGCCTTTTTGCCAGGGCGACTGCGGATCACAGAACCATGTTTGCGTTCCGATGCCTGCCTGCAGGTAAGGCCAATCGGTGAACTCGGTGCCACGATCGAAGGTGATCGAACGGCGGGCGAGATGGGGCAGGGATTGCAGCGCCTGGATCAGCCCATCCATAACAGGTTTTGACTGCCGGTCGTTGTTGCGCAGGAATACAGCAAACCGGCTGACGCGTTCAACCAGCGACGTCACGTTGGCCTTTCCGAACTTCTTGCGAAACTGCATGAGGTCACATTCCCAATGCCCGAACTGTTTGCGCTCGGCCACGACGTCGGGGCGGAAAAGAATGTTGACTTCCGGGCTGAAACGACGGCCATGGCGCCGTCTGGCATGCCTCGGCCGGCGTCTGGCCCGGTGCTCCGGCAGGTGCCGCCAAAGCTTGATCGCATGCCCGTCCGGCGAATAGGCGAACTTGTAGATCGTCTCATGGCTCACACAAATCGGATGCCGCTCCAGTTGCAGCCGGCCGGCTATCTGTTGCGGCGACCAGCCATGCATAATGCGCTCGATCACGGATTGGCGCAGATGCGAGAACCGTGCCAGCTTGCGCAGCTTGGCACGCCGGTCACGCGCCATGTCGTTGGCCGTCAGACAATAATAGCCATTGAGTTCGGGCATTTGCGAATCTGTGAAAGCATTGCGTCGCAGCTCGCGGAAAATCGTCGAGCGATGACGACCGAGCTTCTCGGCAATGACATCAACACTAATACCAGCCGTTCGCCATCGGGCGATCTTGCGGCGTTCATCCATATCAATCTGGGAGTAGGTACGTTCCATGGGCAAGTCCTTGCGAGTGATAAGCCATTGTTATCTATCGCAAGTCGCACTTCATCCTTGAACCCACC
>NZ_JAIQWW010000060.1 GCF_020164455.1 Phyllobacterium chamaecytisi | reverse complement strand
ACCGGCGAAGGGCTTCGCCGCATCGACAAACCACTGCATTTCCTTTTCCTGCGCCGCCCTGTCGAGGGTCGACATGTCGCCAATTTCCTTGTCAAGGAATGCCTTGGCTTCGTCCATTCCGGCCCAGGCACTGCCTGCACCGAACAGCAGCGCCAAGGCTGTCGTTGTCGTTAAAATTCGCGTTCGCATAATATTGTCCTCCCAGAGTTGCGATTGCATCGTCAAGTGCGGGGCGGGATGCCCTACACTTAATTTCTAAACGAAGCGGAATACGCCGATGGCGTAGACCACGGATAAAGCCAAAGCCCACCAGAGGTTCGGACCGACAAGTCCGAGCCAGGCGAGATGAATGAAGGCGCTGCCGAGCAGCGACACGAACAACCGGTCGCCGCGCGTGGTTTCAAAGCGCAGGATGCCGATGCGCGGATTGCCGCCCGGCGAGGCATATTCCCATACGGCCATCAGCGACATCAGAAAGAAAATAGTCAAGAAAAACAGTGCGGTCGGGAACGTCCAGGCCATCCAACCGCCTTTGATCAGCGGCGCGAACCAGTCACGCGCGCCATCCTTGAAAGGGACCGCTCCCACAAGCAGCCCGACCATGATTGCAAAAGCGGCGACGACTGCCCCCAGCACTACAGGCCAACGCCTAGTCGTTTCCATTATACCCTCCCCAGGGCGAAGCCCTTGGCGATGTAGTTGCGGACGAAGTAAATAACGATGGCGCCCGGGATGATGGTCAGCACACCGGCCGCAGCCAGAACGCCCCAATCCATGCCGGAAGCCGAAACCGTGCGGGTCATGATGGCAGCGATCGGCTTGGCAGCAGTCGTCGTCAAGGTTCTGGCAATCAGCAGTTCCACCCATGAGAACATGAAGCAGAAGAAGGCAGCAACGCCGATGCCGCTGGCGATGAGCGGGACGAAGATCTTCACGAAGAAGCGCGGGAATGAATATCCATCGATATACGCCGTTTCATCAATCTCCTTGGGCACCCCGGACATGAAACCTTCGAGGATCCACACGGCGAGCGGTACGTTGAACAGGCAATGTGCCAGCGCCACGGCGATATGCGTGTCGATCAGGCCAAAGGCCGAATAGAGCTGGAAGAACGGCAACGCAAACACGGCAGGCGGTGCCATGCGGTTGGTCA
>NZ_JAIQWW010000006.1 GCF_020164455.1 Phyllobacterium chamaecytisi | reverse complement strand
AATGGCGGCGGCAACAACGGCGGCGACAATAATGGCGGCGACAATAATGGCGGCGGCAACAATGGTCATGGCAACGGCGATCAGGACGCTCCCGGCAATTCGGGCGGCCACAACAACGGCGAGAACGGTGACCATTCCGGACAGGGTAATTCCGGTAGCGGGAACGGCAACCAAGGCGGAAATGGCGGTAACAACGGCGGTGGCAATAGTGGTGGCGGCAACAACGGTGGCGGCGGCAAAGGGGGTAACGGCCAACGATAGGCCAAACTATCAGAATATCTGAGGTTAAGAATTCAAAGCAGGCTTCAAATCTTCGAAGCCTGCTTTGACATGAACGAGCTAAGCTTTCCTCTTGGGATTGGATGTCACCGACTGAACAACCAACCTGCAAAAAGCACCGCGACGGTTACTACGACGAAAAGCACCACGTAGGGTCGCATCGGCGTAAGATACGGATCATACTCGGCTTTCGGCGGGTCTTGGTCGTCTGAATCCATTTCGGATCATATGCACTTTCATGGAAAAAAAGCCCGGCGGGCTGGGGGGGATGGGGCACCGGGCCTGCTGGGGTCAATCAGCCACGCCAGTCTGCACGGATATGGCAGTCGCTTCAATCAATCGCGGTTTGCTACTATTTCTTAGACAGTATCCAAAAGTATTGCGCCGAAGCTCTCGCGCACTCGTTTATTAATACAAGGTATTTTAGACAAAATTCGCGACGAATGCTGCCACTATCACGCCAGCAACAAATATGCCGAGGTACCAGCCGAGGGAATTGTGAACTGCCCAGACATCTTCGTCGTCTTCGTCGAAATCATCGACCATGGTAGCATCCTTTCGGTGGCCAGAACGATGTGGCTCGATCGCAGGGTATTGGAACTCCAAAATGAGCCTTTGCTGAAATGATCAGTAATAGCAGAACGCCTTGGTACGCCGATGGTTTCATCCCGCTGAAAGCCCGCTGTAACCGTGCACTCAAGCATGACCTTCCCAACCAATTTCCCTGATGTTACGTTCACTCTCTGTTCGCGGCTGATTCGCGAGGCTGCCTGTTGGGGACCATATGAGCGCTGCCTATCTGGAAAAACTGAATGCCGAGCAGCGACTGGCGGTGGAATATGGCGTAGGTCAGGTGGCCGGCCCGCTACTGGTGATTGCAGGTGCCGGTTCGGGCAAGACCAATACGCTTGCGCATCGCGTCGCACACCTGATCGTAAACGGAGCTGATCCACGCCGGATTTTGCTGATGACGTTTTCACGCCGGGCCGCCGCCGAGATGTCCCGCCGCGTCGAGCGCATATGCGGTCAGGTGCTGGGTGCGAAGTCCGGTATTATGGTCGACGCTCTGGAATGGGCGGGTACATTCCATGGCATTGGCGCCCGTCTCTTGCGCGAATATGCGGATCAGATCGGCCTCAGCCCGGATTTTACCATTCATGACCGCGAGGATTCTGCCGATCTGATGAATATCGTCCGGCATGAACTGGGCTTTTCCAAAAAGGAAAGCAGGTTTCCGACCAAAGGCACCTGTCTCGCTATTTATTCCCGCACCGTCAATTCGGAACAGCAGCTCGACGAAGTGCTGAAGGCCTCCTTTCCCTGGTGTGCAAGCTGGGATGCTCAACTGCGCCAGCTTTTCGCCGCCTATGTTCAAGCCAAGCAGCATCAGAACATTCTCGATTACGACGATTTATTGCTTTACTGGGCGCAAACCGCCAGTGTCTCAATGCTCGCCGACGATATGGGCGGCCGTTTTGACCATGTTTTGGTGGATGAATACCAGGACACCAACCGCCTGCAATCCTCGATCCTCCTGGCGCTGAAGCCAGGTGGATGGGGCCTCACCGTGGTTGGAGACGACGCACAGTCGATTTACTCGTTTCGCGCCGCGACAGTTCGTAACATCCTGGATTTCCCCAAGGCGTTCGACCCATCCGCGGATATCATAACGCTCGATAGAAACTACCGCTCCACGCAGACCATCCTTGCGGCTGCCAATGGCGTCATCGACCTTGCCTCGGAACGATACACCAAGAACCTCTGGACGGAACGGCAATCGGCTGAACGACCGCAACTTGTCAGTGTTCGCGATGAGACCGATCAGGCGCGTTATATCGTGGAACGCGTGTTGGAAAACCGCGAAACCGGAACCCTTTTGAAACAGCAGGCAGTGCTTTTTCGAACGTCGCATCACAGCGGGCCGCTGGAGGTAGAGCTGACACGCCGCAACATACCCTTCGTCAAATTCGGCGGGCTCAAATTCCTCGATAGCGCTCATATCAAGGATATGCTTGCCGCGTTGCGTTTTGCGCAGAACCCGCGCGACCGCGTGGCGGGTTTTCGGCTGATGCAGCTTTTGCCCGGTGTCGGACCGTCGTCCGCGCAACGTGTGCTGGACCAGATGGCGGAAAAAACCGATCCAATTGCAGCGCTCACCGACATACCCGTCCCGCCGCGCGCCGGCGAGGACTGGATGGGCTTTGTACAAATGCTGCAGCAGATCGGTGCAGGGAAAGCGGCGTGGCCGGCCGAGATCGAGCAGGCACGGCTCTGGTACGAACCGCATTTGGAACGCATCCACGAAGACGCGTCGATGCGGCAAGCTGATCTGTTGCAATTGCAACAGATTGCGGCGGGTTATCCATCGCGGGAGCGATTCCTCACTGAATTGACGCTTGATCCGCCGGACGCGACCAGCGACCAGTCCGGCGTGCCGCTGCTTGACGAGGATTATCTGATTCTCTCGACTATCCACTCGGCCAAGGGCCAAGAGTGGAAATCCGTCTATATGCTCAATGTTGTCGATGGCTGCATGCCCTCCGACCTCGGTGTCGGTTCTACGGCAGAACTCGAAGAGGAACGGCGATTGCTTTACGTCGCCATGACACGGGCCAAGGACAATCTCCACCTTGTTGTGCCGCAGCGATTCTTTACCCACGGCCAGAATGCCCAGGGCGACCGGCATGTTTATGCTTCTCGGACGCGATTCATCCCGGCTACGCTATTGCAATATTTCGAATGCATCGCATGGCCTCTGGCACGGTCTACCGCGGCCGGACAAACGGAGCCGCCAAAGATGCGCGTGGACATCGGAGCGCGTTTGCGAGGCATGTGGCAATAGCGGGCGCGCCGAAAAGCTCGACCAGGAGGTCGCGACACATAGTGTAATGACAGAAGCAACCGAATTTAACCTGGAAAGGTTTGTCCAAGCGCAGGAACCTCTCTTTGAGCGGGTGCTCGAGGAGTTGAGGTCAGGACAAAAACGCAGTCATTGGATGTGGTTCGTCTTTCCACAGCTGAAGAATCTTGGCCACTCCTCCATGGCACAGTTTTACGGCATAGCATCGCTTGAAGAAGCGCGAGCCTATCTGGGTCATCGGCTACTAGGCAACCGGTTGGTGATCTGCACTGAAACAGTGTTGACCCACGCCGATATGCCTCTCAAGCGAATACTGGGATCTCCCGATGATCTGAAGTTCTGTTCGTCGATGACCCTCTTTTCACTGGCATCGAGTGATCCCTTTGTTTTCAAACGTGCTTTGGATCAATTTTGCCTCGGTCGCATGGACAAACGGTCGCTGGCGATTCTAGGGTTTTAGCGGAACGGGGTCCAAGCTTGACTAGGCAAGCGCAGAATTGGCCTTACAGCGTGAAATCATGCGCCAACAATCCAGATTCGAAATGCCCGTCGACCTGCATGATCAGATCGGCGGTACCATCGCCATTGCTATCGGCCTCGACCATCCAATGATCGAGATCGGTGGGCGCATCCTGCTGGACCTGGAATATCCGCAGCTCGCCGGCAGAATTCGAGAATTCACTACCGCCGATAAGATGAAAGGCCTGGTCACCGGATGTAGCGGCATCGGCGTCGATGCCGCTGAGATCGATCCTGTCTCCTTCGGCGGAACTGAAATCAGTGATCGTGTCGCTGCCGATTTGCTCTGCCCGGAACGAGAAACTATCGTCGGCCTTGTTGAAAGTGAACGTATCGGCCCCGCCGCTGCCGGTCAGGGTATCGGAGCCGAGTCCGCCTTCGATGATATTGTCCGAGGCATTGCCGCCGATTGAATCGTCGAAACGGCTGCCGATGAAGTGCTCGATGTCTATGTAGTAGTCTGGGCCAATGTCGGATGGATCATGTGCCTGGGACATGTCCAGCGTGTCGAAGCCTTCGCCGCCCGATATGATGTTGTTGCCGCCATTGCTGACGATGATATCGTCCCCGGCACCGCCCATCAGTGTGTCCCGTTCTGTCCCCCCGATGAGCACGTCGTTGCCTGCGCCGCCCCAGATAAAGTCCTGCCCGGCACCACCATCGATCAGATCGTTGCCGTCGCCGCCAGAGATGAAATCCCCGTCGTCGCCTCCGGCGATGAAATCACCACCGGCACCGCCGCTGATGTGATCTACCCCCGCACCACCATTGATCCTGTCGATGCCGTCGCCGCCATTGATGCGATCTCCGCCGGCGCCTCCGCTGATCGTGTCGTCGCCCGCACCGGCATCGAGGCTGTCAATGCCATCGCCGCCAACGAGATTGTCGTTGCCGGCCGCGCCGCTGATCAGATCGTCGCCCGTGCCGCCGTCGATCCAGTCATCGCCATCACCGCCGAGGAGATGATCATTGCCTTCGCCTCCGCTTATCCGGTCATTGTCCAGCCCGCCTTCAAGCCAGTCATTACCGCTGCCAGCCCGCAGAATGTCGTCCCCGATCCCGCCAAGAAGCCCGTCATCGCCAGTTCCGCCATCGAGTGAGTCCGCGCCCAGGCCGCCGGCAAGGATGTCATTGCCGCCGCCGCCGACCAGGCCATCATCGCTGGCAAGGCCTGCGAGCACGTTGTCGCGCCCGTCACCGGTCAAAAGATCATCGAACTCCGATCCCACCACGCTGGAGAATCCGGCGGCGACCCGGTCTCCCCAGGCATCTCCGCCGGCGGCAATGTCGAGGTACCCGTCAGTGCCCACGGAGGTCAAATCGATCCGCACCGCCTCGGGTGAGGAGGCGTAGCCCACCGTGTCATATATATCGCCGACCAGCGTATCGCCGCCCCCATGGCCTTCGACATACCAGCGAAAGGGACTGTCTATGCGAATTTCCTCTGCCCGGTCGGTACCGATGGCAACGTTATAGATACCATTAATCTCTCCGACCCCAAGCAGATCAAACAAAAACCTGTCAATTGGCATTTGAGTCTCCATCTCTAAAAAGACGATAGTATCGATCAACTTTCCTCAACTTGAACTAACGTAACAGTTTCTACAAATAAAATTTTGTACGAAGGCTATATTATCGCATGATTGAAATTTTACTTCATTTTTGAAGTATTTTTGCAGAAAGTCAAATTCGCCTCGCGCGAGCGACGCTGCTATTCGGCTGACGATAAGAAATCTCGTTGTAGTATGATTTTCGGACGTTTGTTGAGTATATCATAGGACATTCCCACGGCACGGCAGCCGTCTTCACCAAACTGGGTAGGCATCCAATCGGTTTGCAGGTCCCGCCTTCTTCGGCGGCGACCCTTACTACTGCCCGTAATTATCGAGACCAGGCGGTATAATTATTCCCCGAATATTGATACCAGTTCAGGTGTTGTCGAAGAGATGTGTCTTGCAGGATCCTCGTGGTAGCACTTGTGCCACGTCGACAGCAGAGGCAATGTCACCAAGGAGTGTCGATGTCTCAATCCGTGAAACTGATATCAATCGGCACAGCAGTGCCCGCCCACATTATTCAGCAACGTGATGCCGCTGCTGCGGCACATAAGGCTTTTTCGGCCCGATTCCGAGACTTTGACCGTTTGGCGAAAGTCTTCGAGAGTTCAGGCATTCGCACGCGCTATGCTGTCCAGCCACTGGAATGGTATCTGGAACCTTTGGGGTGGCCGGAAAGAAATGCCGCCTATATCGAGGGAGCGTGCAGTTTGTTCGCCTCGGCGGCCAATGCCGCCCTGGAGAAGGCGGGTATCAGGGGAAAAGACGTCGATACGGTTGTGACAGTCTCGTCGACGGGTATCGCCACTCCGAGTCTGGAAGCCCGCGTGGCCCAGCAAATGGGATTTCGCGATGACATCGAACGAGTGCCCGTTTTTGGTCTGGGCTGTGCGGGCGGTGTATCCGGGTTCTCCATTGCCTCTCGACTTGCGAAGTCAAGACCTGGAACCGTCGTCCTGTTAGTCGCTGTTGAACTGTGCACACTGGCGTTCCGGTTGGATCAACTGACAAAAGCCAATATCGTTGCCAGCGCGCTTTTCGGGGACGGTGCGGCGGCATGCGTCCTGAAGGTTGCAGAAGAGGGAATAGCCGGCGTCGAGATGTCCGGCCAGCACACTTGGCCAAACACGCTGGACATAATGGGTTGGAGCGTTGACAGACAGGGTTTCGGCGTCATTTTCGATCGCGATATTCCACCGTTTGCAGAAGAGCGCATCGCCCCGGCTATTTCCGGAATCCTCGGACGCGCGAATCTTGAACTTGCGGATATCGATAGATTTGCCTGTCATCCCGGCGGAGCCAAAGTCGTGACTGCCCTGGAGACTGCGCTTTCCCTTGGTCAAGGCAGCCTGGACCATGAACGTGACGTGCTATCCAAATACGGAAATATGTCGGCCCCTACAGCACTGTTCGTTCTGGACCGCGTCGTCGAGCCGGGTTTGCCATCCCGCACATTGCTGACGGCGATGGGCCCGGGCTTCAGCGTCAGCTGTGTTTCGCTCAAGAGAGCCGCATGATCGCGGCTTCGATGCTCCTCGCTTTCGTCACCGTCGAGCGTCTTGGTGAACTCCTGCTCGCCAGACGTAACACCAAAGCCCTGCTGGCGAAGGGAGCATATGAAGCCGCGCCGGGTCATTATATTTTCATCGTGGCGTTGCACGCTGCCTGGCTTGTCGGCTTGTGGATTTTTGCCTGGGATAGGCCGATTGAACCAGGATGGCTTGCCGTTTTCATATTGCTTCAAGGCCTGCGGTTGTGGGTACTTGGGACGTTGGGCAAGCGCTGGACCACGCGTATCATCGTTTTCCCGGGAAGCCCTCTCGTGAGAACAGGCCCTTACCGTTTCCTTTCGCATCCGAATTATGTCGTCGTGATCGGAGAGATCGCCGTGCTGCCCTTGTGCTTTGGGCTGGTATTGTATGCTGTCGCATTCTCCGCGCTGAATGCCTTTGTTCTGGCGGTAAGGATTCGGGAAGAGAATTCCGCGCTTTCGGAGTTGCGCCATGATGCAAAGTCTTGATGCAGGCGAAGCGCGGTTGCCAAGTCTTTCGACCTGGCTGGGCTTCTTCGCAATGTGCATCGGGATGTTCATGGCCATTCTCGACGTCCAGATCGTCGCCACGTCGCTACCAACAATCCAGGGTGCTTTGGGCATCAACCCAGATCAAATGAGCTGGATTCAGACCGCCTATTTGATCGCCGAAATCGTTGCCATCCCACTGACTGGCTTCCTGACCCGCTTGCTTAGTATGCGTTGGCTTTTTGTATTTGGCACATTGCTGTTTACCGTTGCTTCCGTCGGATGTGCGCAAAGCGATAGTTTCAATGCTCTTGTGTGCTGGCGTGTCCTGCAGGGGTTCTCAGGCGGGACCTTGATCCCGTTGGTTTTCTCTGCGGTTTTCCTGTTGTTTCCGCAGCGGCACCAAAGCATCGCCACAACCGTGGCTGGTGTCGTCGCAGTCATGGCTCCGACGGTTGGACCAATCATCGGGGGCTGGATCACGGAGACATACTCATGGCACTGGCTCTTTTTAATCAATGTCGTCCCTGGCCTGGTCGCGGCGTCATTGGCAGCTTTACTGCTTCCGCGCGCGCCAATGGAACTCAAGTATTTCCGTTCGATTGATTTTCAATCGCTGGCAATGATGGCGATGGGTCTTGCCGCCTTGGAGATCGCATTGAAAGAAGCGCCGCAACGCGGCTGGCTAGGCCCCGTCGTTTTGTCACTTTCGGCTTTCAGTGTGGTTATGCTGGCTGCCTTTACCCGGCGAACATGGACGTCGCTCACGCCGATAGTCGATCTGCATAACTTCAAGGACCGAAATTTCACTATTGGCTGCATTCTGAGTTTTGTTCTGGGCTTCGGTCTGTTCGGATCAGTATATCTCATGCCCGTTTTCCTGGCTTTCGTCAGGGGCCACAACGCGCTGCAAATAGGCGAAATAATGCTTGTGACCGGCATTGCGCAGCTGATGATTGCGCCCTTTGCCGTCATGCTGGAACAACGGGTCGAAGCGAGACTGCTGTCAACCATAGGCTTTCTGTTGTTCGCAATTGGCCTCGGTTGCAGTGCGTTTCAAGTACCGCAAACCGATGCTTCCTCGATGTTCTGGCCTCAAGTCATCCGCGGTCTGGCAATAATGTTTTGTCTGCTCCCGCCGACGCGTCTTGCCCTGGGTAGTCTCCAAGATGACAGGGTTCCGGATGCCAGTGGCTTATTCAATCTGATGCGCAATCTTGGCGGTGCGATAGGTCTGGCGCTGATTGACACGGTCATTTATACGCGATCGACAACGCACGGCATCGCAATTGCCAACGGTTTGCTAGCGGGTGATCAGCGGACGGAAAGATTTATTGGAATGCCTGCCAACGAGGTTGTTGCGCATATGCCGGGTAAATTCGATGCGATTGCTCAGAGCATTTTCAGCCCAATGGTTGCAAGGGCGGCGATGGTGCAATCGATCAATGATGCATGGGCCATGATAGCGCTGATAACTTTGATACCTCTGCTGATCGTCATGTTTGCCTACCAGCTTCCACCGAAGGCCCCACCCGGAAATCATTGATGGCCACGTCGTCGGCTCACGTTTGGTGCTACGTCACGTTCACCTAGACACGGATTTCACGCGAATGTTTTTACCTTCCTGGCACCGCGTCTTGCCAGAAGATTGGCAACCACGAGCAATATGATCGAAAGCAGCATCATGAGCGTTGCGGCGGCGGTGATTGCCGGGCTCAGCCTTTCGCGTAGGCCGATGAACATTTCGAGCGGCATCGTTCGCTGATTGGCGCTGGCAAGAAACTGGGCAACGACGACCTCATCGAAGGACGTCACGAAGGCAAAAGCTGCTCCCGACAGGACGCCGGGCAGGATCAAGGGCAGCATGACCCGATAGAATGCGACGACAGGTTTCGCGCCGGCAATCGATGCGGCCCGCATGAGATTGCGATCAAATCCCGTCAGGCTGGCCCCAACGGTCACGACCACAAAGGGGCTGGCGAGGGCGGTGTGAGCGAGAACGATCCCCAAATAGGTGCTGGCCAAACCAACCCGTGCATAAAAGAGATAGGACCCTACAGCGGTGATGACCACCGGCACGATCAAGGGGGAAATCACCAGCGGCATGATGATGCGCCGCGCCGGGAATCTGTCGCTGGATAGCGCTATCGCCGTCAACGTTCCGAGCGCCGTGGCGAGGGCGGTGGTGCCGAAGGCGATGATCAGACTGTTCCCTATTGCCGTCTGCCAGCGGTCGGTGCCGAGAACCACCTCGTACCAGCGTGTGGAAAGCCCCTCCAGCGGAAACACGAAGAAAGCTCCGCTGTTGAACGAAAGCGGCACAGGGATGAGGATCGGCACCATCAGAAAGGCGATGACGAGGGCGCCCCAGAGCCATAACAATGTAACCCGTATTCGTTCGCCGATCGTGGGATAGGGAGATAACAGCATGATCACACCGGCTTCAAGCGATCGAGACCGAGCATGCGGGCAAACACCGCATAAAGTCCCATGGTGAAAACGAGAAGGATGAAACTTAGTGCCGCAGCCATTTCCCAATTCAGTTCGACATTGACGTAGTTGGCAATGAAATTGCTGATCAGCTGGTCGCCAGCGCCGCCGATAAGAGCTGGCGTAATGTAGTAGCCGAGGCAGAGAATGAACGTCAGCAAACAGCCCGCCATAATTCCCGGCACCACCTGCGGAAGATAGACGCGCAAGAACGATGTTAACGGCCTGCCGCCTAGGGAATAGGCTGCGCGCATCTGCGACGGCTGGATGGTGCGCATGACGCTGTAGATCGGCAGTAGCGTGAACGGTAACTGGATGTGGGTCATGGCAATGATGAGCCCAAGCCGGCTGTACATCAGGTCGAGTCTGGTGCCGGTCACGCCGAGCCAAAGGAGAACATCATTGACCAGTCCGAATTTTTGCAAAAGCACAGTCCACGCTGCGGTCCGCACAAGGATCGACGTCCAGAACGGCAGTAGAACGGCAACAATGAGTATCGCCCCAAGTGTTTTTGGCACGCTGGAAATCAGGTAGGCGAGAGGAAAGCCGAGTATGAGCGTAGCAAGCGTAACCGTTGCCGCCACGAGGAAGGTACGTGCGAAAACGCGCAGGAATATAGCCTGCTCGGGAGGGACGCGTTCGATGCTTCCGTCGGCGTTCCAGCGAAGGTCGACCGCGCTCAAGAGATAGAATGAAGTGAGGGCATGTCTTCCTCTCTCTATCGTTGCCCATGTGCCGGGGCTGGTCCAGAACGGCACCGATTTGATGACGGATACAGCATCAGTCGCCCCTTCCTTGTCGAGCGCGCGGGCGGTCTTGAGAATCTGGCTGCGGGCGCCGGGTAACCGTGCATTCAAACTTTTCGCAAATTCGGAAAGATTTCCATTTTGCTGACTGGCTTTGAGATCGGCGGCGAGTGCTTCAAGGGTTTTGTCATCAGGGATTCTGTTGCCGGTCCAGCTCCGCATCGCAGCGCCGGTAAGCGGTAAAGCATTGGCGATCGTTGGGTCGTAAACGGCCCGCGACAGGAGAATGGCGATCGGAATGCCAAAACTGAGGAGCAATAGGGCCAGGAGCGGCGTGGCAAGCGCGAACGAGCGCAAGCGTTCTCGCGCCTGGGATCTC
This sequence comes from Phyllobacterium chamaecytisi, assembly GCF_020164455.1. Lineage (GTDB taxonomy): Bacteria > Pseudomonadota > Alphaproteobacteria > Rhizobiales > Rhizobiaceae > Phyllobacterium > Phyllobacterium chamaecytisi. The sequence continues at coordinate 315,320 of NZ_JAIQWW010000006.1, read as the reverse complement.
CGGATCGCCGCCGCGACCGATCTGGTGTCGGCCGCGTTGGGAGCGGTAATGAACTGCCCCTGATCCATGTTTGTGGGCTGGGCCGTGGACATGGCTATTGCGCGAGCCAGGCGTTAAAGCGCTTGACCAGATCCTCGCCATAATCGCCCCAAAACTCGGTATCGGCGACGAGATAGGATTTCATGTGCTCCGGAGCGTTCGGCAATTTGGGCAGCGCATCGGCAGCCACAAACTCGGTTGCGTCGGTACGCACCGGACCATAGGTGATATGACTAGCGAGCTTGGCGTTGTTCTCGGGCTTGCTGATATAGGCGAGATACTTATAGGCAAGCTCCGGATTCTTCGCGCCTTTTGGAATACTGATCATGTCATATTCGAGGATCTGACCGTCCCAGACGATCTTGAACGGCTTTGAATCCGTGTCGATCGCATTCTGGATGCGGCCGTTCCATGCCGTCGTCATGACCACTTCTTTTGAGGCAAGCAATTGTGCCGGTTGCGCGCCGGCATCCCACCAGACGATATCGCTCTTGATCGTATCCAGCTTCTTGAATGCGCGATCAACGCCTTCCGGGGTGCCAAGGACCTCGTAAACCTGATCTGCCGGCACTCCGTCGGCCATGAGCGCCCATTCAAGGTTCTGCGCGGGGAATTTCCGCATTGCGCGCTTGCCGGGGAATTTCGTCGTGTCGAAGATGTCGAGCACCGATGTTGGCGCTTCCTTTAGAACATTCGGATCGTAGGCGAGGATGTCGCCATAGGCATCAAGGCCGACACCGCACTTGAGAGCCGAGCCTTCAATGAATTTGGATTGGTCGGCAATTTTTGAATAATCGAGGGGCTCGAGGATGCCTGCATCACAACCCTGTAGAACCGTAGCAGTCTCGACGGTAACAAGGTCGATCGGCACATTGCCGGTATCGACCATGGCTTTGACCTTGCCGAGATCGCCGAGATATTCCTGTTCGACAATCTTGATGCCGGTTTCCTTGCTGAATGGTTCGAACCAGGCTTTACGCTGCGCGTCCTGCCACGCGCCGCCGCTGGCCATGATGGATAACTCCTCGGCAATGGCGGAATGACTGAAAAGTGCGCAGGCGGCGACTGTCGCCAAGGCAACGGAATGGAAAGAATTGCGTTTCATGGGTCCCTCTCTTGTTCTTAGTTGTGGTCTTTGTACCTATTGCTGTGCCGGAAATGCGCGGCAATCCGTGTGCGACCAGCCGAGCCTAATTCGTTGAGCCTCTGTTGTTATAGTTTCGGGGCCAACCTTCACACCTAGCAGTTGGCCATTGTCGAGCCGTGCCAGGAGCCGCAAATGATCGCCGAGATAGATTCTTCCTTCGACAGTGGCCTCGAAATCGTTTTCCTCATCGGCAGCCGCAGCGATCCTAATGCACTCCGGGCGGATCGCGACTTGGCACGAGGTTCCTTGAGTTCCAATGTCGATGGCAGTCGCGCGGAGGAGTCCGCCACCCCTCAAGGCCACTAGGCAAACATCGCCTGAAACCTGTTCAACAACGCCTTCAAGCGTATTGTTCTCGCCGATAAAACTCGCGACGAAAGGGCTCTCCGGCTTTTTGTACAAATTGTCTGGCGTGCCGATCTGGGCGATGCCGCCGTTGTTGAATACAGCGACGCGATCCGACATGGTCAGCGCTTCGCTCTGATCGTGGGTGACGTAAACGATGGTCACTCCCAACATGGAATGAAGCTGCTTGATCTCAAGCTGCATGTGTTCGCGCAGTTTCTTGTCAAGCGCTCCAAGCGGCTCGTCCATAAGAACAAGGCTTGGTTCGAACACCAGCGCTCGAGCTAGTGCGACGCGCTGCTGCTGCCCACCCGAGAGCTGCCCAGGCCGACGGTCGCCGAACTTCCGCAGCTGGATCATATCCAGCGCCTTATGGACGCGGGTGGTTACGTCAGCTTTCGAAAATTTGCGTACGGAAAGCGGGAACCCGACGTTCTCCTCGACAGTCATGTGCGGAAACAGCGCGTAGTTTTGGAAGACCATGCCAATATTGCGTTCATAGGGCGGGCGACGATCGACAGATTGCCCGTCCAACATGATGCTGCCATTGGTTGGACGCTCGAAACCCGCCAGCATATTCAGCGTGGTCGTTTTGCCGGAGCCTGAAGGCCCGAGCAATGTAAGGAACTCGCCCTTTGCCACATGCATGTTGAGCCGTGTCACTGCAAACGTACGGCCGTCGTAGGACTTCTCGACGTCAACAAATTCGACAAATCGATCGGATTCGGCGTGAGAGACGCCTTTCGCAGCTAACGTTTCGAATTGTCTATTCGTATGCGTGACCATCATTCCGGGTCACCAGCTACAATATGCGGCGTGCCCGGATCGAGTTCCAGCTTCCACGCTGCTTCACGCAACCAAAGTTTTGGGCACATCTGCTCCTCCTCAGGGATCGTTGAACTTATATGATCATACAATCGGCCGTTAGTGGGATAATGAACCATACAATCGGTATGTCAAGTTCTAATTGTGTGGCATTTCCAACAAAAATTATGTTAATTGAAAAGTTATCCCACATAAATTCGATTGTTTGGCCATTTGTCGTGTGGTACAAGCCGGATGTAACGCGCAGAATGGCTCAATATTGATGATGCAAGATTTGCAGCTTTCCGGAGGCGAAGGCCCCGTTTACCGTCGCCTTGCGGACGCAATTGCCGACCGGATCGCGAGCGGTCTGCTCACTGCCGGCGAACGACTGCCGCCCCAACGCGAGATTGCCCAAAGCCTTGGAATCAATGTAACAACCGTAACGCGAGCTTTCTCCACGCTTCAGGAGCGCGGGCTCATTGATGCGCGGCCAGGCAGGGGCATGCTTGTCGCGGATCAGAAGAATGACGCTGGAGCTGGCTTCGTTTCTGCTCCAAGCGAAGAGGCAGGTATCGTCGACCTTTCGATCAACCGCCCCGCTACCAATGCCTATCTAGACGTTTTCACAGCGCTTCTGCCACGACTTGCCAAGAACCGCCACTATGATTCAATTCAGGACTACCATCCTGCCGAGGGGCCGCTCTGGGCACGAACGGCAGTGGCGGATTGGCTGAAGCCGGTTGCGGGTGACGGCGATCCGGGGAGGGTTGTACTGACAATCGGTGCCCAGCATGCCCTCGACTGCGTCCTTAGTGCCGTGACCCAGAAAAGCGACGTCATTCTAGCCGATGAAGTGACATACCAGGGCATCAATGCCCTCTGTCGCTCGCACGGTCTCGACCTGCGGGGCCTCGCGATGGACAAGGGTGGGCTCAGGCCCGACGCCTTCGACGCCGCCTGCGTACAATGGCGACCGAGAGCGGTTTTCTTGGTGCCCAGCCTGCATAATCCGACAACAATCACCCTCTCGGAAACGCGACGCAGAGAAATTGTTGAAATAGCGCGGCGACACAATGTGCTTATCATCGAAGATGATGTCTACCGTCCGCTGCTCAACGAGTCCCCGCCGTCGTTCGCTAGTCTCGAACCGGAACTAACCGTTTATATCGGCGGATTTTCCAAGTGCGTGGCGCCGGGATTGAGGTTTGGCTTTGCTATTGGGCCGCGATTCATGATGGGGCAGGTGGCGGCAGCGCTCCGGATCAACTGCTGGAGCGTTAATCCGATGGCGGCGCTGATCGCAACTATTCTTCTCGAAGAGGGCAGTGCGGTTGAGGTGATCGAGGCGCAGAAAGCGGAGCTCTCACAACGGCAACACATTCTCACCGAAGTGCTTGGAGATTTCGATCTTCAGACCGATGTGACCTCAACCCATGCTTGGTTACACTTGCCCGAACCTTGGCGCGGCGCCAGCTTTGCCCGCACGTGCCTGCAGCGAGGTGTCGGTGTTTTGCCTGGCGATGCTTTCGCAGTCGGACGCGAACCCGTGCAGCACGGCGTACGCATCAATATCGGTGCGGCGCGCTCCCGGGATGACCTCCGGCGTGCCCTGAAGATAATGCGCGAATTGCTGGAAGCAGGACATCTGCAGATTCCGGGCTTCGTCTAGGAGAATCTGGTGAGCGGTCCAAAGAGCGTTGAAATCGCAATCGTTGGCGCTGGCGTCATCGGCCTAACTATCGCACTGCGATTGGCGGCAGAGGGGCGCGAGGTCGTCATAATCGACCCGAACGAGCCTGGTTCGGGCGCGTCGTTCGGAAATGCCGGAACATTTGCAGACTACGCTTGCGTGCCAGTGGGCAATCCGGATGTTCTCAAAAATCTGCCGCGGCTATTGCTAGATGCCGACAGTCCGTTTTCATTGCGTTGGGCTGCACTCTTCCAGATTTCACCTTGGCTGGTGCGATTTGTGCGTCAATCCCTGCCTGCGGCTGCCCGCGCAAATGCTGTTGCTCTGGCAGACTTGCTGGTCGAAGCTCTGCCGGCTTGGGAAGAGATGACGGTGGAAGCCGGAGCCGAAAGACTCATGCGCAGGAACGGCTGTCTCTATGTGCAGCAAAACACGAGCAACCGCTCCCGCGGGTCGTGGGCTCATTCGATTCGGTGCGAGCTCGGGATGCGTCAGGAAACACTCAGCGCGGAGGAAGTGGCTGCGATGGAGCCAACGCTTCCGCGGTTCGAGGGCTCCGGCGTCTTTTTCCCCGACTCCATACATGTCACGGATCCGAGCGCGTTGATGCGTCAGCTTTCTGCAGCAGGAAACGCCAAAGGCGTGGACGTTCATAGATCGCGAGTGGTTAATCTCAAAATCAATGGCGATCGGACGCATCTTAGCGGGCCTGATCTCGATCTGACAGCCAAAACCGTAGTGATCGCGGCTGGCGCTTTTTCCAGGGAACTCGCTTTGCAGGCGGGGGATAGGATTCCGCTCGAAACCGAGCGCGGTTATCATCTCGAATATACAACGGAAAGTCCGCTGCTCCAGCGACCTGTTTGTCCCACCCATCTCGGATTTTACATGACGCCCATGGCCGGGCGGCTTCGGGTAGCCGGCACGGCGGAACTTGGAGGAACCTCGGCTGGCCCCAATCCTTCGCGGTTTGAACTTCTGGACCGCGGAGTCCGCCAGTATTTCCCCGAATTGGATCAGGCTTCAGCGAAGTGGCTGGGTTTCAGACCGTCTCTGCCGGATTCGCGGCCGGTCATTGGATGGAGCCGCAATAGCGATAATGTGGTGTACGCCTTTGGCCATGGCCATCTCGGACTCACCTTGGCCGCCATCACGAGCAGATTAGTCGCCGGGCTCATCAACGGCAACACTGACCCGGTGACGGCGCACTTCACGCCAGAACGATTTGGTAAATGAACGTTACAAAGTATCATCGACAGATGCTTGCCGTGCTGCGGCAACCAAAAGGTTGTAACAGAACTGTTAAGGGGGTTTTTCCAGAACGGCTTCTTCATGCGAATAAAAGTTTGTGCTCTGGGCTTTTACCTGCAGCTCGAGCTAGGAAGGAGAACACCAATCGAGTTAGAGTGGCACGCTTTGTTTTCGGCTAACCTCGCTGAAGGAATGATGATGAACAGACCAATAATGGCTCTTCTTTCTTTGGTCTTGGCGATCAGTTTGCATTCCTCGTTTGCATTTGCCGACAAAGACAATGCATCGCAGCTCGCAACGATCAACAAGATCATAAGAGGGGAGGGAAAGCCTGGTGAAACCGCTACAGCGAAAAACGGGGAAGTTATTTACACCGTTTTAGAAGGTGGCATCGTTGAAATCAGAAATTTGCGCTACAACACCGTACAACGGTTCAGTACAATAAAACCGAACGATAACAACAGGTCAAAATAACAAGGGTTCCGATCTCCCTCAGTACTCCTTGTTCCGTATTGCCCTGACCGTTGCCATACCCCGCAAGCCGTCCTTGCTGCCCGTAGCCGCCACGGCTTCAAACACCCGCTGCGCATCGGATAGGCGATTCAAATTCAGGTAAGCATAACCGCGCAGAACCATAAGGTCGTTGCGCTCCGGTGCTATGCGCGCCCGTTGGTCAAGTGCGAGCAAGGCTTCGTTGTAGCGGCCGGCGGTAAAAGAATCCGTGGCGCGGGATGCCAGCAATGCGGTGTCGAGTTCGATCTGACGGGACTGTTTCTGACGCGCTTTGGACGCCGCGACAGCCGCCTTGTCGGCAAGTCCAGCACGGAGATAAGCGAGGCTCTGACCGTAAGCGGCGTCGCTTTTGGCCGCTTCCGATCGGCTGAGCAAACCTCGTTCGAATGCTGCCACCGCTTCAAGTGGACGATTGATGTCCATCAGGCACCAGCCGCGCATCAACGCGGCGCCGGGCGAGAGCGTTTGCGGATCGATAGTTGTCGTGCAACCCCGAGATGCGCGCTGGCCGGTGTTGACCGTTGGCTGCTGAGGTGGACCTGTACGTCGCGGTTCTGGGGCCGATTGCACCGGTTCGATTTGATTTTGCGAATTTTGCGGCTGGGCCCCGGTCCGAGCGATGGTTTCGGCGACCCGGTCCGCAAGCGTAGGGGCAAGAGTTGTGCTGAGTGGATTGGCTGCGACGACTGAACTGTCTTGGGGAAGCGCTGTCGCCGGAGCTCCCGGGTTAGTCGTTGGTTGCGTCACCGGTTGGCTTTCCGTCGAGGTATCGGTGCCAAAGCGCTCCGGTGACGGAACCAGACCGCGTTGACGCGTGTTGCGCAATTCGCCAAGCCGCTCGATCCGGTCGGACTTGCCTGCCCAGCGCCGCTGGATATCGGCGACTCCCGTTGTATCGCCAAGCTGCTCGCGGGTTAGGACCAGACCATAGGATGATGGCTCGTCGTCGGGTTTCCATAGAAGTGCTGTTGAAAACCAGCCGGACGCCGTCTCGAACTGGTTGAGGAGGTAGGCATACCAGCCGAGCTGCTGTGCCGCATTGGCGTCCTTGGCTTTCATGACCTCCGGAACCATACGTTGCAGTATCGCCGGAGCAATTTCGACAGGCGGATCTTGTGCCAGAAGGTTTGCAACGGCCGCCATATAAACGGCTTTCGCACCGTCTGAACTGTCGCGCCATTCATAGATGGTTGCCTCGGCTTCTGCAGGCCGGGACTGCGCGATCATCGCAAGCGCGAGGCCCTGCGAAGACGAGGCCGCATTTTCACGGTCATGGGAAAGCCTGAACCATTTTTCGGCGGACACCGGGTCGTTGCGACGCAGGTAGTACCAACCAAGGATCAACGGGTCGGAAGGCTCAACAATGTCATTCGCCAGCTTCTCGACACGGTTCATATCGGCTGGCGATACCGCCAGTTTTGGGTCTGAGCCCGCATCGGCGACTGCCTTTCGTGCAAGGTCATTGCGAATGGAATCGAATTCCTTGCTGCCGTCCGTATTTGTCTTTTCTCTTGCAAGTAAGGCGTCGAGATCGGCCCGGCTCAATAGCGGCAGCGCCTTTTGAACTGTCGCCAGCCGCTCTTCGGGCTTGGTGCAGTTGTCGAGAATATAACCATAGGCGTCTTTCGCCCGCGCCACACGGTCAGTCTTGGCAAATGCTTCGGCAACCCGCCAGAGCACATCGACATCGCTGCAAGTCAAAAGACTGTTGTGGGACGAACCGATGCGGATGACGGTATCATACTGCTTGAGGTCTGATGCGTTGATCAATTGCTCGCGTGATTCTGCAAGTTCCACCAGCTGCAACATATCCCCCGGAGGCTTCCAGCCCGGCTCGGAGGTCTGTCGTTCCTGAATGGCTTTGCGCAGTTCCGGGAGTTTGCCAGCTGCGTAAAGCTTCCACATCGCATCGAGCGCCGTGTCTGCCTGCGGCATCACAGAGGTCGGATCGGCCGGCGGCGTCCAGCCAGGGTAAAGTGCGCGCAAACGAGCGATCTCCGCTTCGAGCCTGCGCTTGTCTCCTTGACGGGCGAAATAGCGAAGCGCCGTTTCATCCACCTTGGGCGCAGTCGCTGCACCGGGCGCTGGCGCAGCCGGCTTGGGGGCTTGCGTTTTCGGTGCCCGCCCGGACTGAGCTACGACATAGCTACCGTCGGCTTGCGCGTCTGGCGGCGGATCGCTGCTCTCAAGCATTGCCAAACGGACTGAGCCGTTCGTGGTTGCCAGAGCTGGAACATAGTCCAACTGAACCGCAACGAGTCCGGCGAAGGCGGCGATAATGGGAAGGACTAGCAGCGTCGACTTCTTCATAGGCATTCCGGATGTTGGGCGTAGACAAAGGATAGCGACAACAAATGGAGTGTCGATGGATAATAAAGTGTTGGCTGGAAGGACCTTACGCTTTCGGGAAGCTTCTTCTTGTCGAGTACACAATCGACCAGCGCAGGAATAATTGTGTAACCGGGATCGGTCAGGGTCTCTGTCGCAGCTCCGCTCGGAATATCGACAATCGCGACGTTTGTACCGTCAGGCGACATGCCATGACGCAGCGGTTCGAGCTGTGCGCGATCGGTGACACCGGCACGCATCATATAGAGCGGGATACGCAAGGCGTTGTAGCCGAATTCAGGCGGGAATCCCTTGGCGGGTTTCAAAACCGTTCTTGCGGAGATCCAGTCAGCAGGCAAAGAGCGTGGACCCCCGCGCGCGACATCGATCAATGACAAGCCATCCTTACCAAGCCTGTTCCAGTCGGTCGCTTGGTCGAGGGCTGCAAATTTCGGGAAGGCCTCGAAAATCCAGTAGGAGAGGTTGATAACCGGGCCATCCTCGCGCTCGGTCGCGGAAAAGCCGGTCACACCGGGAAGCAGCAGGAGTTGTTTCTGCGCCTCGATCACGTTGGTTTTGCCAATGGCCCGGATCATGGTTTTCGCAGTTGCCGTCAAATCTTTGCGGTCCCACCCCGATCCTGCAAGAATAAGCGCGTAAGCGATTAGAATGTCGCCGTCGGAGGCGTTGTTGCTGTCTGTCACATGCGGCTTGCTGTTTGGGTCCCATTTCCATACTGCAAGGCCATCGTCGCGGAGCAGAAACTCCGTGCGCGTGAACGACCAGATGAGGTCGAAATCTGCCTTGCTGTTGGCGAGGTACGCAAGGAACAAACCATAGCCCTGGCTTTCACTGTGGCTGATTTTACCATTGGCGTCGTCGATGACGCGGCCGCTCGCGTCGACGAAATGCGACTTGTAGGCCTGCCAGTCATCCGGCTTTATGTGAGCCTTTGCCGATGTTTGCGCCATGGAAGTGTTGCTCCAAACAAGAGCCACGAGAACTGCCAAGGCAAAACTGTACAGCCTCATACGCGCCTCCCCAAATTGGAAAGGAGACGCGACGTGGCGATACCAAGCAAAGTCGAAAAGACGATGAGCAGCAGCGAAAACGAAAGAATATTGCCGGAAAGCCAGTTGGCGATGATCAGGCGCATATTGGAAAAGGATAGGGGCTGTGTCGGCACGAAAGTAAATTCGCCGACAGGTACCTCCTGAATTTCGTCAGTGCCGCCTTTGTAGATGGAGATATGGCCGTCGAGTTTTGACCAGCGATCCTGCTGTGTCATGGCGCGAATACTGTCCAGAAGGCTATCGTCCGTAGGCGCGGTCACCAGGGTCCAGACGCCATCGCCCGCAGGATTAGCCTTCTGCGCGATCAATAGCGAAGCGGCAGGTTCCGGTGCATAGGGCTCGTCGCGGCCAGCATAAAAAGAGAATGAATTCAGCGAGATGTTGAAGGTGCGGTTGAGCCAATCATCGAATGACGAGATCTGTCCGCGCCAGCCACGTCCGGCGAGCCGCTCACGCCACTGATCGAATTCGACCTGTGTGGGACCGGTCTCGGCTGCCGGTTCGACACCTCGTACGTCGCTCCAGACTGTACGGATGTTCTCGGCAATGCCGGTTTGGGTCAGCACGGTCGACTCGATCTGGGGAATTGCGCCCATAAACAGGGCGTTTGAATTGACGGTCGAGTTCGCGGTAGCCCGCGGGTCGACCTCGAGCGGCCTTCCTGCCGCGACGGACATGCGTGCGAGCAGGGTGGCGGCGGCGGAGTAAGTCTTTTCTCCTCCGTTGTTAATAATCACCGGCAGCGGTTTGTCGGAGCGGCCATAGGGAAAGCTCGTGCCACTCAGGCCTGCCAGATTGGGCATAGTGCCGATCCTGGCGAAGTCAGGCATCACGAATTCTGACGTGTCGAACAAGGCGAAACGCGTAGGGGAGGTTGCGCCCGTTCCTGGTGCACACACCGTGTCAGAACGCGTGCTGAGTACGGCTTCCAATGTAATCAGATTGGCGCCGGGACGGAAATGCCGCATGGTGAAACCGATAGGAAAATGCCGGAGAATTTCGCCGCCTCTCGTGGTTATGGGAAGCGTTGCAGCGATATTGTCATTGACGTAGATATTGATCTGGCTGCCCGGGAGAACGTCCTCGGAGTAAGCGGCATCCAGCAGAATTGTCGCTTTGCCATAGTCATTGGCATAAAAGTCCGATGGCACGCCGATTGCAAATTCCGTGCGCAAACGCCGTCCGTTGAAGTTGCGTGTTGCGACACCGAGCTCACTGAACTTCGCCCGGGACGCAGAAGTGAACAAAGGGACATCGGGTGAGCGCCATGTCTGTGTTGAAAGGAACGAGCGGGGCACGCCGATTTCGCGCTTCAACGGATCGACTATGCTGGCGACAGCATTCGTTACGGTCTGCCAATCCGGCCCGCGGACGCGCAGCACAGAACCTCCCGTAGCCGGATCATCTACGAAAGCGGCGAGAGGTGCTCCAGGGGTGTTTGCGAGCAAGGCTTCCGGCAAGCCTTGCAGTTCATCATCGGTGCCAACCAAGATCGTGAGAGAGCCGGGCAATTGCTCTTTCGGCATTGCCGGAGAGATCGTAACAGCCAGATTGGGCATATTGGCAAGGACCGCCAGTGCTTCGGCGAGGTGCAACATTGGCGCTGTCGCCGCCATACGATTGATGGCGGGCACGACGAGATTAAAGGTCGTGCGCCCCGCCGCATCGACGCCGATGGCCCGTACATCATTGATCTTCCTGAATCTGCGGGCACCATCTCCTGTAAATGACAGAAAGGTCTTGGACGGATCAACTTCCGTCCACAATTCATAGGTCGACTGCACAGTGCAGTCCGTACGGTGACGTAGGCTGGTACTCATCTTGAAGACATTGAGACCTGCCTTCAATATTCCTGCCGGGACATCGACAGTCAGCGTCTTCCTGTTTTCCGAAGATTGCACAGGTTCGTTGACGATCCGGGCATTGTTGATTGCCAAGGTCAGTGTCGACCATTCCGGTGCGACGATAAGGCTGTTCTGGTAAGTCAGTGACAACGTTGCCGCAGACGCCGCCTGATCCTCGGTAATGAAGACGGCCCAGGTTTTCTCGCCGGTCTCTCCACTGAAGGACAAGCTGTCTTGCGGGATGATATAGCGGACTGCCGGGGTTTCTACCTTTGGAGCGGGCAATACGGGAACAAGATCGGGCGTTGCAGGCACAGTCGGCTGTTCCGGTAGTGGAGCTGGTTCCTCCGCCGGTTTTTCAGGTGACATGTCGAACGGCGAGACCTGAGCCTGCAAGGGCAGCGTGGCAAGCATGGTCAATAGGCAGGCGGTGAACAGCCGTTTCATCACGTGCGCTCCCATCCCGCCTTGTCCCTTCCGGTGATCTGCCGAGCAAGATAGGAGAAGCCACGGTAGGTCTGGAACATGGCTACGCCGAAGAACCAAATGGTTCCCTTGATAAGGCCTGGATTGCCGCGCCTGTCGAGCTGGAATTTCGTCCATTGCGAAGAGTTTGCAAAGATCAGATCCGCTATCAGCGTATGGTCGGTGGGATCGTCGGGCATGAACAGGCACCCAACCGCAGTCTCGCCAGCCTGCTTTCGGATGTTTCGTACCTGAATGGGAAGATCGCCCATTTCACCAGTCGCCGATGTCTTGAAGCGAACGTCCGACGCCATATCGATGGACAGCTGATCGGTGAGATTTCCCAAAAGCTGGACACGTATGCCATTGACCGAAACGTCATCTATCGTACCAGGGACCCATTTGTCGCCAAGTCGGAATTCGCAGCGCCTCGAAACCTTGACGCGGCGGGACGGCCGTTTATCTCCTCGTTCCGAGACCACGCCGAGAGCGCAACCAGCAAAGATCAGGTTGAGCAGGTTCCAGGCGCCAACAACCAACGTGACATCGGCCTTATATGGCTCCGTATAGATACGGTAGATGGTCACTCCGACACCGACGAGGAGTACGAAAAATATGACGAAGAAAGGTGCGGCCAGCTCCGATAGGCGGCTGCGGTCGATCCGTTCATCCTTCGCAGTCACCTTGAAAGTGGGTTTGCGTGGATTCAGCATCACCGAGATGACAGCGGGCAAAAGATGGATTGTTTGTACGTATTCGTAGAGTTCCGAAATCCAGGGCCAGCGGAATGCGCCATAGAGATAATTCTGCATCATCAGGTTCACGATCATGTAAATGAGCGTATAGGCAAGGAACTCGCCGCCAGATGCGGTGAAGATTTCGAGGCCGAAGAAAAGATAGAACAGGGGAGCAACGAGGAATATGGCGCGGGGAAAAGGGAACAGCCAGAACAACGTGGAGGATAGATAACACAGACGTTGCGGTACGGAGAGACCACCATTGAAAAGGGGAAAACGGAAGCGCAAAATCTGCATCATGCCTTGTGCCCAGCGGCTTCTCTGGCCGATGAAACTCGCGAACGTCGCAGGCTGTAGGCCAGCAATGAGTGGCTTGTCGAGATAAACGCTATTCCAGCCGCGTGAATGCAGTGCGATCGCCGTCTCGCAATCCTCGGTGATGCTGACGCCACTGAAACCGCCGGTCACGTTCAAAGCCTCACGGCGCAAGACCGCAGCTGATCCGCAGAAGAACGCGGCGTTCCATTTATCAAGGCCGCGTTGGATAATGCCATAGAACATTTCATTTTCGGACGGCATCTGTTCGAATGTCCGCAGATTGCGTTCGAGCGGATCGGGATTAAGAAAGAAATGCGGTGTCTGGACAAGAAACAGCTTCTCGTCCTCATTGAAATAGCCAACTGTTTCCAACAGGAAATCGCGTGCAGGCGCGTGGTCGGCGTCGAAGACCGCGATCAGTTCGCCGGTCGAATGGTCCAGACCATTGTTGAGATTGCCGGCTTTCGCATGTGCGTTCTTCTCGCGGGTGAGATAGCGAACGTCAAGCGCTTCGCAGAGAGCTTTGAGGTCGGTGAACCGCTTCTCCGCGCTATGGGCTTCAACGATTTTTTCGGCATTGCGCTTTTGTACGGTCCCACCATCATCAAGAATCCAGACGGTCATCCTGTCGGCAGGATAATCCATGGCCTTAGCCGCCGCCATGGTATTGGCCAGGAGTTCGATGTCCTCGTTATAGGTCGGAATAAAGACGTCGACGCTCGGCAGTTTACCCTTGACTGTTGGCCGGTCGGGCCGGTGCGGCAGAGGCATAGCCACCACGAACAGGCTGAGCGCCAGCATCATCACGCTATACATTTCCGCCAGATACAACAGAAAACCCGGGATGAAGTTTTCCAGCTGGTTGATCGGGGGAAGAGTACTGGTCGTGCGCCAGTAGACATAGCGCATGACGATAGCCGTCCCGAAGGCTAGCGCGATCAACCGCCAGATGCCGCCTGCATTCAGTGTCTTGAGCACCATCATGATGGCCAAGACCGTTGCACCCGCGATCAGCTGCGTCTGCAGGTTCACCGGTAAAGTGACAAGCAGGAGCACGCAGATCGACATGAACATCCATGTCATGATGATGCCTAGTCTACGCATGAATCACCACTTGGATATGATGATTGGCAGTTGAGGCGTTCATATCATTTCCCGATTGCGTGAGGTTGTAATCGCTTTGTGTATGCTTCCCCCTGATGATTGTAACGCTCCAAAAGTTTCTGGTTTACTGCTGGCCGGTTGCCGGAGGCGGTGGAACGTAAATATTGCTATTCGTATTTGCTGGCCGAGTGCCCGCTCTCGGCACTACCGGAGCGGTACCGATCGGCTGGCTGGTATTCATGCCCTGCATGCCGGGCGGAGGCGGAACGAGCGGCCCGATGGGTGCAGGCCTCACTCTCACAGGAACTGCAGGTGCAGCTTGGGTGTCGACCCTGCGCTGGATCTGCTGCCGCGGCTGCGCCCGCAGCGGCTGGGCGGGAGGCGGCATTAGCGCTTCGGCGGATGGTGCCTTCGGACCAGACGGATAGATGTCTTCACCGGATTTGCCGAGATTTTCGGCAGGGCCCGGGGCGTCGCCGTATGGATTCCAGCTGTAGTCATTAAATGCCGCGTTGACGCTGTACCCATACATGAACGCCAGCAATTGCTGTTCGGTCAGGTTTGAATCACACAGCCGCAATCGAACCTGAATGGATCCCCGGCCGGTCAGCCAGCGGCTCTGGCTTTCCCCCGGGCGGATGCGCTGCCATGCGTAAACGCATGTATCGCCTGAACGCGAGCGGCCCGACGCATAGCCAAATGGACCGTAGCGATTTTGCACGTAGTTCGGCGAACGATGCATGACTATTCCGGGAAGGGTGCCGCGCATTTCGCGCGAAATGTCGGTGACGCCCAACTGCGAGTCGCGCAATTTATCGCCTCCAGACAAATTGACCTTGACCGGCCCGAAGAACTGCACGCGTAACACATTCTGGCCGAGCGTCCGGGCGGAGGTGGCGAGCAGAATTTCCTGCTGGACAGCATTGTTATAAGGACGCTCAATGACGCTGACGATCGACGGACCGCCAGGCGGCGGCAGCGCAAAGGCTTGGCTGGTATCGACGGTACGGGTCGATACCAATATCTGCGGCGCGCCACCGGCGGCGCAGCCCGCTAGCAAAGAAATTAAGATCAGCCCTGCCGCCTTCATGTACATCAAAAAAGCGTAGGTCATCATACTGATTCGTTCAAAGGTTGTGGTCCAAATACCTTGGGAAAAGTCAGATTAACCGTTTTATTTCCGCGGATAACGTTGATCTTGGGATGATGGACTGTCAGCCGCATAGGCAACCCATAGAGTTCGCGCATGCTTTCCGTCGCAGTGCTGTCAACACCGTCTTTCATTTGGCGAAGCGGCTTAACAAGGAAGTCCCTATCTCATCCGCCCTTGCGAAAGAGGTCGATAAGCTCTGGTCGCTCTTGGGACAGGCTTCGGAAGTGCAGCCCAATCCAACACCAAGGTGTGCGGTGCAGCAACGATTTATGCTTGAAATGTTCAGTAAAGAGGGTATTACTTAACAAAATTACTCAACACGATGGGGATATCGTGTGAGAACAAGGGAACGAAGGATCTTTTCAAAGAGCGGCGCGGTGTCGCTTGTGTATCTGGGAGGAATGCATGAAAACGATAAAGCAGGCCCTGCTCGGGGCGACCTCGGCGTTTGTGTTGTTCGTTGCAGCGCCGAACCTTGCAAAAGCCGATGAGCTGACCTTGTGTTGGGCGGCCTGGGACCCCGCCAACGCATTGGTTGAGCTCTCGAAAGATTTTACTTCTCAAAGCGGAACGACAATGAAGTTCGAATTCGTGCCTTGGCCGAATTTCGCCGACCGCATCCTCAATGAACTTAACTCCGGCGGCAAGCTGTGCGATCTCCTCATCGGAGATAGCCAATGGCTAGGGGGCTCAGCTGAAAATGGATACTACGTGAAGCTCAATGATTTCTTCGACAAGGAAGGGATCAAGATGAGCGATTTCGCCGATGCAGCGGTCAACGCCTATGCGACATGGCCGAAAGGCACGCCGAACTATTGGGCGTTGCCAGCGATGGGCGATGCCAATGCCTGGTTCTACCGCAAGGACTGGTTTGCCCAGCCTGAAATCCAGGCTGAATTCAAAAAGAAGTACAATCGCGATCTGGCAGCCCCAACGACCTGGGACGAGTTGATACAGGTGGCCGAGTTCTTCAATGGCCGGGAAATCGACGGCAAGAAGGTCTACGGAGCCGCGATCTTCACCGAACGCGCTTCCGAAGGCATCACCATGGGCGCAACGTCGGCGCTTTATCCCTATGGCTTCAAGTATGAAAATACGCCGGGCAAATACGACATGGAGGGCGCGGTCAACTCGCCAGAAGCAGTCGCCGGTCTTGAAGCCTACAAGAAACTCTACAAATGCTGCACGCCGCCCGGATATACCGATGCCTATATGGGCGAAAGCCTCGATGCGTTCAAATCCGGACAAGTTGCGATGGCGATGAACTGGTTCGCCTTCTTTCCGGGTCTCTACAAAGACGAGAAGGTCGGCGGCGACAAGATCGGGTTCTTCGTCAATCCGAAAGAGAAGGTTGCGGCATCGACACTCGGCGGACAGGGAATTTCCGTCGTTGCCAATACTGACAATATGGATGGCGCTCTTGCCTATATCAAATGGTTTGCCCAGCCGGATGTTCAGAAAAAATGGTGGTCGCTTGGCGGATACGCCGTGCACAAGACAGTGCTGAACGATCCGACATTTACGGAGAGTCAGCCATTTGCCGCGGACTTCCTGGTGGCCATGAACCAGGTTCAGGATTTCTGGCAGGAACCGTCCTATGCTATCCTCCTGCAGGCAATGCAGAAACGCCTTCACGATTACGTCGTTGCAGACAAGGGCACGGCGAAAGAGGCGCTTGATGGGCTGGTCAAGGACTGGACCGAGGTCTTCAAGGACGACGGGAAGCTTTAAAGCTCCGGCGCTTCAGATGACCCCGTGCTGAAATGACTGCCCGGATCCGAAAACGTACCGGGCAGTTCTTTCGAATGCGACGCTTTAAAACCCAGGTGAAGTCCGTGACCGATACAAGTTCCACCATTTTGGGTGAGGCTGTTGCCCGTGCTACGCCGGCGCCCATCGCTTCCAGAATTCGCGGCCTGTCCGATCGCTCCATGGCATGGCTGTTCATTACGCCCGCCATCGCTCTGCTTTTGGCCGTCAATATTTTTCCGCTCATCTGGGCGATCTATCTTTCCTTCACGAATTTCCGGGCGAACCGGCCTAATGCCGCGCTGGAAAGCGTTGGCTTCAGCAATTATAGCCGGGTGCTGAATGATCCCAATATCTGGCAAGCCATGCAGACGACGGCGCATTTCGTCTTCTGGACGATCCTGCTGCAGACGCTGATTGGATTTTCCCTCGCTTATCTGATTGACCGGAAATTTCGCGGGCACGCTTTCTGGACGACAATCATCCTGGTTCCAATGATGTTGTCTCCAGCCGTCGTCGGCAATTTCTGGCGGTTTCTCTATCAACCGCAGATTGGCCTTTTCAATCACATCGTGTCTTTTCTAACCGGTATCCCGCCGTCCTCGTTCGAAATGCTGGGTTCGGTTCGGCTTTCGCCCTGGGCGATTATCATTGTCGATACGTGGATGTGGACACCTTACGTCATGCTGATCTGCCTGGCCGGATTGCGATCGATCCCTGACTATATCTACGAGGCTGCCGAGGTGGATCGCGCTTCGCTTTGGCGCCAGTTCTGGTCGATCACGCTGCCGATGGCGCTGCCTTTCATCATGCTCGCGGTACTCTTCCGTGGTATCGAAAACTTCAAGATGTTCGACATGGTGACCCTTCTCACCGGCGGTGGCCCGGGTTCGACAACGGAAGTCGCCTCCATCACGCTGAAGCGGGAGGCATTTGAAAGCTGGCGCACCGGACGTGCATCCGCCTTCGCCATCATTCTGTTTGTCGCGGTCTTCGGTCTCGCCAACATCTATGTGAAAGCCCTCAACAAGGTGAAACAGCGATGAGCTCTGTCAACGCCGCCCATTCGGTCGTCGAGCCGAGCCGTACCTCCAAACGCATCGCTGCGACCATCGTCATCGCCTATGCAGTGATCACGATGATCCCGCTGGTATGGATCGTTCTGACCAGCTTCAAATCCCCGCCGGATTCAATCAGCTACCCGCCGAAAATCGTATTTCAGCCGACGCTGGAGGGTTATTGCAACCTGTTTACAACGCGCACCCGGCAAACCCCCGAGTATATCACTTCGCTTGGGGCTCCGACGAGTACCTGCGATGAAATCACCCGAAGCCGCAACATGGTCATCGCCGGGCCTTCGAACTACTGGCCGCGTTTCCAGAACTCGCTGGTAATCGCCTTTGGCTCGACGTTCCTCGCCGTCTCGCTCGGAACGCTCGCGGCCTACGGATTCTCGCGTTTCAAGGTTCCTCTCGCGGAAGATCTTTTATTCTTCATTCTCTCGACGCGAATGATGCCGCCCATCGCCGTCGCCATCCCCATTTACCTGATGTATCGACAGCTTGGTCTATCTGACACCGCGCTGGGCATGATCCTGCTTTACACGGCCGTAAACGTCTCACTTGCCGTCTGGCTCCTGAAGGGGTTCATCGACGAAATTCCGCGCGAATACGAAGAGGCAGCCATGATCGACGGCTACACGCGCATGCAGGCCTTTTTCAAAGTCGTCCTGCCGCAGGCGACTACGGGCATCGCCGCAACGGCCATCTTCTGCCTCATCTTTGCCTGGAATGAATACGCCTTCGCGGTGCTCTTGACGTCGGGCGCAGCCCAGACTGCGCCGCCGTTTATTCCAACGATCATCGGTGAAGGCGGGCAGGACTGGCCGGCCGTTGCTGCGGGAACCACGATCTTCGTCGTGCCGATCCTGGTTTTCACGATCCTTCTGCGCAAGCAGCTGTTGCGCGGTATCACTTTTGGAGCTGTACGCAAATGACGGCGCAACCACCTGTCCCCTCGAAACAAAAACGGCCGTTCTTTCTCACGCGCGGTCCTATGGAGAACATTGCGACTGGTCTGATTGGCCTCGGATTCCTGATGCTGTTCCAGCCCTTCCTTCTGATCTTTTACACATGGTCGCTGGTCACACTGCTGGCGGGTACTTTCATGTTCATCATCGTTTCAAAGTTCCCGGAGTAGACGATGGCAGAGATCAGAATAGAAAATCTGCGCAAGGAATTCGGTGCTTTCAGCGCAGTGGAAGATTCGAGCTTCGTTGTCCGTGATGGCGAATTCCTGGCTCTGCTTGGCCCGTCAGGCTGCGGCAAGACAACGACGCTACGGATGATTGCCGGTCTTGAGCTGCCGACCAGCGGCAAGATCTTCCTTGGCGGTGAAGATGTCACGTTCAATCGAGCCCGGGAGCGGGATATTGCTTTTGTCTTCCAGCTCTTTGCGCTTTATCCGCACATGAATGTACGCAAGAACATAGCGTTTCCACTGCTTGCGCAAGGTGTTGCCAAAGCAGAAATCCGCGCGCGCGTCGAGGAGACGGCAAAGCTCTTGCAGATCGATCATATTCTCGACAGGTCGGTATCGGGACTGGCGGGCGGCGATCGTCAGCGCGTGGCGCTCGGTAGGGCAATCGTCCGGCGGCCAAAGTGCTTTCTTATGGATGAACCTCTCGGCACACTGGATGCTGAGTTTCGCGATCTGATGGTTCGGGAACTGCGGGAGCTGCATAACAGGATCCATGCCACCACTGTCTACGTGACCCATGACCAGCTGGAGGCGATGGCAATGGCAGACAAGATCGCTGTGATGAATCACGGTATCATCGAGCAATTCGGTACGCCTCAGGAAATCTATAGTCGTCCGGCGACCATGTATGTCGCTGATTTTATCGGCTCGCCGCCGATGAATTTTCTGCGGTTTACGGCTGGCTTGCAAAAGGGCGCGCGATCCGTTGTCGTCGATGGCGTAGATATTTCTGTGCCGGAAATCCATCTCGACCTTGAGGAAAGCGAACTCGCGCTCGGGGTGCGGCCCGAAGATATAAGTTTCAGCGATGTATCCCCTTTGCGCGGCGCTGTCTTTGGCAGCGAGTATCACGGGACCAACCAGATCGTCGCCGTGGAGATGGGTAAAGGACTGGTCAAGGCGCGTGTACCGGCCGACCAGAATTTCCGTATTGGCGAAACCGTGGGACTTGAACTCAACTACGACAGACTGTCTCTCTTCGACTGCAAATCGGGCAGGGCGGTTCCGTCGTCCCGCTATGCGGAGCATCATCATGGCTGAAGTCGTCCTGCAAGGCGTCAACAAGAATTTCGGCGAAACCCGTGCCGTCGCGGATGTGGATCTGGTTGTTGCCGACGGAGAATGCGTCGTCCTGCTTGGCCCCACCGGTGCCGGCAAGACCACTACGCTGCGTCTGATTGCCGGGCTGGAGCGCCCCGACAGAGGCCGCATCATTATTGGCGGATATGATGTGGCGAAAGAAGCGCCTGCGGGTCGCGATGTCGCGTTCGTTTTTCAGCAGTACTCGCTCTATCCGCACCTGTCGGTCTACGACAACCTGGCCTTTCCCCTGCGGTCGCCGGCACGCCGTCTCGGCAAGGATGAGATCGACAGGCGGGTGCGGGAGGTCGCGCGGATGGTGCGCATCGACCACAAGCTTGAAAACCGCTCGACCCGGCTTTCGGGCGGCGAAATGCAGCGGGTCGCCATAGGCCGGGCGCTTGTACGTCGCCCGGCGATCTATCTCATGGACGAGCCGCTTTCCTCGCTGGACGCCAAGTTGCGCGCCGATCTTCGGCTGGAACTCAAACGCATTCAGAAGGAGCTCGGATCAACGCTTCTCTATGTGACACACGATCAGATCGAAGCCATGACAATGGCCGATCGCATAGGCATTCTCACCGAGGGTCGATTGGTGCAGATTGGAACGCCGCGAGAAATCTACAGCAACCCGGCTAATGTTCATGTCGCTGCACGTCTTGGGCAGCCGCACATTAATCTTTTTCCGGTTAACCTTCTGCCGGACAGCAAGATCCCGGCAGGTACACGAACGATCGGGGCGCGGACCGAACATCTGGACATAACGCTAGGCGGCGATGTCAATGCGCACGTCGATTGGGTGGAGCACCTCGGAGACCAGAATCACCTGCATATACGGGTCGGCGACTGCAAGCTGATCACCTTGGCGAACCCGCGTCTGCCCGTAAAACCGGGAGATCCAATTGGCCTAGCGCTCAGAAATCCGCTCTATTTCGGTGCGGATGGAAACAGGGTGGTTTGAGGGATTACCGGATCCGAATGGTTTGTTCAACACGCGTAAAAGGCGAAAAGACTGGAAAATGCCGATGAAACACTTTTTCAACCGCAGGGAAAACATAGTCACCGAGGCGCTGGATGGTCTGTTGCTGACGAGTCGTCCCGGAATGCTAGCGCGGCTTGATAGCTATCCGGATATCAAGGTTATCCTGCGTGCGGACTGGGACAAGTCCAAGGTCGCCGTCATATCGGGTGGCGGTGCGGGTCATGAGCCTTCCCACGCCGGGTTTGTCGGAAGGGGCATGCTGACGGCCGCGGTATCGGGCGAGATTTTTGCCTCTCCCAGCGTTGATGCCGTGCTTACGGCGATCCGTGCCGTTACAGGGCCGAAAGGTTGCCTGCTGATCGTCAAGAATTACACCGGCGACCGGCTGAATTTTGGGCTTGCCGCTGAAAGAGCGCGCGCCGAAGGGTTCAGGGTGGAAATGGTCATCGTGGCCGACGATATCGCGCTTCCCGACCTCGCCCAGCCGCGAGGAGTTGCTGGTACACTGTTCATTCACAAGATCGCAGGCTTTCTCGCCGAACGCGGCGATAGCCTTGAAGATGTAGCTGCATCTGCTGCATCGGCGGCCAGCGAAATTGTGTCGCTGGGTGTCTCGCTGTCGACATGCTCGATTCCGGGCCAGGAGCAGCAACAACGCCTCGGCACTGACGAGGGAGAACTGGGTCTTGGCATTCATGGCGAGCCGGGGGTCGAACGTATCGCGCTGCAGGAGTCCGGGAAGATCGTTGCCATCATGGCGGAGCGGCTTGCGGCGTCTCTGCCGGGGACGGGCGAATATGCGTTGTTGATCAACAACCTTGGCGCTGTGCCGCCATTGGAAATGAGCCTCATTGCCCATGATGTCCTTGCGTCTTCGCTGGCGGATCGGGTGAAGCTGGTGATCGGCCCCTCGCCAATGATGACAGCGCTCAACATGAACGGCTTTTCGCTTTCGCTCATCCGACTCGACGCAGAACGCGAGACAGCGCTTGCCTCTCCCGTCGATCCTCATGCGTGGGCTCAGCCGGTTCTACGGCATGGCCTGGGCATTCTTCCCGCGCCCAAGGTCCCTATTGGAGAGGCCATCGCCGCGGCGAGCCGCGATCCATTGGCGGAAGGGTTGGTGACCGCCATATGCCAGCATCTGATCTCGCTTGAAACCGAGCTCAATCGTCTGGATGCCCGCACTGGAGACGGCGATACGGGATCGACAGTTGCTGCCGGGGCACGAGGCGTGCTTGGCAAGATCAAATCATTGCCGCTCGCTGACAACGCGGAAACGTTAGCAGCGATCGGTGGGATTTTGGCAACCAGTATGGGCGGATCAAGTGGCGTTCTGCTCTCGATCTTTTTTACAGCAGCAGCCAAGGCAATGACGGAGAAGAACAATCTGCCGGCCGCGCTGCTTGAGGGCCTTGACCGCATGACTTTTTACGGCGGAGCCAGACCAGGTGACAGAACCATGGTGGACGCGCTCGATCCGGCATTGCGAGCCTTGGCGGCAAGTGGACCGTCTCACGCTGCCAGGGCGGCAGCTGCGGGTGCCAATGCCACCATGGCGATGACCAAAGCAAATGCGGGCCGGGCATCGTATGTGGGTGCAGGGCATCTCGCCGGTGTCGCTGATCCGGGAGCCATCGCTGTCGCTGCTGCTTTCGAGACTGTTGCAAAGGTGATCGATGGTAAAGTCGCACGAGGGGAGACTTCCGTCGTTGCAGACTGATCGGGAACTTGTGCTGGGACTGATCGAAGCCTGCCACGAGGCCATCGTGATCCATGCTGATGACCTGTGCGAGCTCGATCGGGCCATCGGCGACGGGGATCACGGGACCAACATGCGGCGTGGTTGCGAGGCGGTGTATCTCGATCGGGAACGGTTAGGCAGCCTGCCGCTGCCGCAAGCGATCGAGACGATTGGGATGACGCTTGTCATGAGCGTCGGCGGCGCTTCAGGGCCGCTTTACGGGACCTTGCTGATCGAAATCGGACGGCGGCTTGGCACCCGGGACGAGGCGGATTTCGCCACCATCCTCGGAGAGGCGATCGATGCAGTGGCGCGGCGCGGGCGCGCTCTTGCAGGTGACAAAACGTTGCTCGACGTGCTTTACCCCGTTCAAACAGAAATGGCGAGGCAATCAGCCCTGATCAATATAGCCAAAAGGGCGGAGGTATCTGCTCGACTAACCGCTGAAATGAAGGCGATGCGGGGACGTGCTTCGTTCCTCGGAGATCGTTCCATTGGCCACGTCGATCCGGGGGCATCGAGCTGCGCCCTTCTGACGACTGCCATTTGCCGCTATCTGAGGGAGTACCGTCCGGCATGAAAGGCAACACTGCAAATGTGGGTATTGTGATCGTATCGCACTCGCCACTCGTTGCGAAAGGCACTGCCGATATGGTGCGCCAGATGGTCGGCGATACCGTGCCGCTTTCATGGTGCGGAGGCAATTCCGAGGGTGGTCTCGGTACCAATGCGACGGGTATTCTTGCGGCCATAGAGGCAGCATGGTCCGATCATGGAGTTGCGGTATTTGTTGATCTCGGCGGTGCGGAGACCAACAGCGAAATGGCGATCGAAATGCTGGGCGAATCGCGCTCCGGGATGGTCGCCATCTGCAATGCACCTATTGTCGAGGGTGCGGTCATTGCCGCTGCGGAAGCGTCCGGTGGGGCGTCGCTCGCAAAGGTGGTGGCTACAGCCGAGGAACTCTCGCCCTCATGAGCGACAAGCAGGATGCGAGATTACGGGAGACGGATCGCGTGACGGCGCAGCGACAGACGGAAATCGAAGTCGTGCACGGAACCGGGTTGCATGCCCGGCCTTCCGTGATTTTCACCCGTCTTGCCAAATCCTTTCCCTGCACGATCGAGATAGAGGTGAACGGAAACAGCATCTGGCTGAATGGCAAAAGCATCGTAAAGGTTATGGGAGCTAAAATCCGGAAGGGTTCCGTTCTGAAGATTCGGGCCGACGGAACTGGTGCGGCAGAAGCAATCGCGGCGTTGAAGGAACTGGTCGAACACAATTTCGACGAGGGAAAAGTCGATGGCCGAAATGTTTAGATTGCGAGGCCATCCAAGGCTCGAGTTCAACGACGCTGACGGCACGCCGGCGGCGGAGAATTAGATGACGCGGGAGGTTATGGAAGATCCCATTGTGGCCTACAAGTCCATCCTGGCCCAGATTATCGACAATCGCCCGTCAGGAACCCGTCAGCGTCTGGCCGCGGCGCTCGGTAAACACCGGAGTTTCGTCACCCAGATTACAAGTCCGACTTATTCCACGCCATTGCCGGCGCGGCATCTGGCGACAATTTTCAGGGTTTGTCACTTTAGTCCGACTGAACAGGAACAGTTTGTGGCAGCCTATCATGCCGCGCATCCGGGAAAATTGCCGGACTTTGGCACTACCGAAGGGTTGAGATCACTGTCCCTGATGGTTCCGGATCTTGGAGACGATAAGAAAAATCGACTGGTGGATGAAGCAATCACAGACTTTGTCCAGAAGATCGCAACACTTTTGGGGAATTCAGATTAGGATCAGAGGGCCTATTGATATGATGGAAATGGGCGCCAGAAACGGCCTCACGGACTTAACTCGTTATCCTCAGGATGGCTTGATGGTAAGGTCAAGAGCCGTGCTTGAATAAGTCGATGCCAGTGGAGGGGCACGATGAAAAAATTCATGAATAAGGCTGCCTCTATGGTTGCCGAAAGCCTTGAAGGCTTCGTTTCGGCCCACGACCGTCTGGTCGTGTTCGGTTCCGACCGGAAGTTTGTGAGGCGGCGCCATCTTACGCCAGGAAAAGTTGCGATCATATCGGGTGGGGGAGCCGGTCATGAGCCTATGCATGTCGGCTTTGTGGGACTGGGCATGCTGGATGCCGCCTGCACCGGACATATCTTTACCTCTCCGACGCCCGACCAGATTGTCGCTGCCATCGAAGAAACAGACACCGGAGTGGGATGCTTGCTGATCGTCAAGAACTATGACGGGGATTTGATGAATTTCGAAATGGCTGCGGAGGCGGTGACGGGGCGACACCGGATCGAGACGGTTATTGTAAGCGACGACATTGCGGTGCCAGGCCCGCCGCGAAGCTCCGGCAGGAGGGGGGTTGCCGGTACAATCGTCGTCGAGAAGATTCTTGGAGCCGCCGCCGAGGCTAGAATGGATCTGGCCGGATTGAAGGCGCTTGGTGACCGGTTGAACACGCGGATACGTACAATGGGCGTGGCTCTCGGTGGCGTCACCGTTCCCGACACGGCACGTTCCACTTTTGTGCTGAACCCGGACGAGATGGAGGTTGGGGTCGGGATACACGGCGAACCCGGGCTTTCCCGGCAGAAACTGGCCGATGCCGACACTATTGCCAGCATGATCTGCAATACCATCCTCGCGGATATAGATCTGCAAAACACGGACCGTGCGCTGGTCGTGGTAAACGGCTTCGGGGGTACTCCGACGCCAGAACTTTACCTTATTTACAACATTGTCCGTCGCCTGTTCGAAGCTAAAGGCATCAGTGTTGCGAGATCATTGGTAGGCACCTACGTGACCTCGCTCGATATGGCTGGTCTTTCCGTCACGTTGTCGTTGCTTGACGAGGAAGGGTTGCGTTTTTGGGATAGTCCCGTTTCGACAGCTGCGCTGCAATGGAGCTCTCCGGAAATCTGAATATTGCACCGGCTTTGCGACCTCTGACAGCTAGCTTTTGCACTAAGCGAAAGGTGTCCGGGTATCCATTTCGGGCAGCCGCGATACGACGCTGTTCGAAGTAGACGAGGCGGCTGCACGCATGACGATATCGTCATCGGAGTTTTCCCGTCGTCGTGTGCCACCGCGCCTTCTCTTCCCTATCGTCACTTTCAAGTACCCAGATTACTTTGCTCGAAACGACCGGTGATTTCGCCGCCAGTCGCGATCCAGACGTCGCCTTTCGCTTGAACATGGCGCAGAAAATCCCTGAGAATATGTCAACGCATTGGCCGTCCTGAGACTTGCGGATGCAGGACAAGTGTGGTCACGCCGCCCCAAGCATGCGTTGCTTCAAATTCGTCGATCCATAGCGGAGGAATCGCTTCGCGCCCGAAAAGTGCGCGTGGGCTGGTCCGGCTCGACATTCCGAAACTCCAGTCGTCGAAGGCAAAATTGACAGGGATTTCAACGATGCCTGGCTTGCCGTCCGCGAGTTGGTGGCGATAGGGCAGTATGTCGTCGCGGAACGAACTTGAATAGCGAATGCCGGCCTCCGCCAGATTGGGCAAGAAGCTCGGGGAAATTTTCACCTGACGGTGCCCGGTAGCCGATTGGCCTCCCCCTCTAGACCGCAACAATTCCCGCCAGTTCGAATGATTGTCTTCCACAAGACATTTATCGGAAAGTGCGATAGGATGAAATCAGTTATGCGTTATCAGCACCAACTGTTGTGATGTGCAGGGGTGCCTGCGGAACTTCCGCCAACCCCGAAAGACTGATTTGTCACATGTTTCAGAGGCTAGAAATCGACGCTTCCAGCTGATTCTAATCAAACCGTCGCACTATGACGACAACGGATATGTGATCCGTTGGTGGCGCGCTATGATTCCCTCGAATTCGCTCGCTGCTCTATACGGCATTGCCCTTGACTGCGCAGATCGTGAGGTACTCGGTGCGGATATTGCTATCGACATCACGGTCATCGACGAGACCAACACACGCGTCAATATTCCGATGCTCTTGGATCAGTTTCGGCGGAACGAAAATTTTGGAATGGTCGCTCTGATTGGCGTTCAGTCCAATCAATATCCGCGCGCGCTCGACATTGCCCGCCCCTTCCGCGATGCATCACTGCCCGTCGCCATGGGAGGCTTTCATGTGTCGGGTTGCTTGGCCATGCTTGATGGAAGCGCTGTCGGGCTCGACGCATGTCGCAAAATGGGCATTGCCATGTTTGCCGGCGAGGCCGAGGGCCGGCTGGAGACCGTGCTGCGCGATGCTGCGGCGGGCCAACTCCAATCGCTTTACAACTTCATGAATGACTTGCCGAGCATTGACGGTGCCCCCGTACCGTTCCTGCCCAAACGTTACATTGAGCACACGCTCGGCCTCAGCGCGAGCTTCGATGCTGGACGTGGTTGTCCCTATCAATGTTCATTCTGCACAATCATCAATGTGCAGGGACGCAAATCGCGCTTTCGCTCGGCTGATGATGTCGAGAAACTGGTGCGCCTGAACTGGGCGCATGGCATCCACAAGTTCTTCATTACCGATGATAATTTTGCGCGAAACAAAGAGTGGGAAGCGATCTTCGATCGGCTGATAACTTTGAAAGAGAAGGAAGCAATCCCGCTTGGTTTGATGATCCAGGTCGATACGCTCTGCCACAGGATTGAAAACTTCATAGAGAAGGCGAAGCGCGCTGGTGTCACCCGCGTTTTCATCGGGCTGGAGAACGTCAACCCGGACAATCTCATCGCGGCAAAAAAGGCCCAGAACAAGATCACCGAATACCGCAAGATGCTGCTGGCGTGGAAGGAGCAGGGCATCATGACGCTGGCTGGCTACATCCTCGGCTTTCCAGCGGACACGCCCGAAACGATCAGACGTGATATTGCGATCATTCAAGAAGAGCTTCCGATCGATGTCATTGAGTTCTTCTGCCTTACACCACTGCCCGGATCGGAGGATCATCAGGCCCTGTGGAAACGTGGCGTCGAGATGGATGCCGATCTCAACATTTACGATGTAGAGCATGTCTGCACCGCCCACGCCAAGATGACCAAGCGTGAATGGGAGGCCATTTATCGGGAGGCGTGGTCGCTCTATTACACACCGAAACACATGAAGACCCTGCTGCGTCGCGCGATTGCAACTGGCGTTCCAGTCGGCAGTCTTGTCAAGGTGCTCGTCGCGTTCGCGACGATGGTCCCTCTCGAGCACGTGCATCCATTGCAGAGTGGTATCCTGCGTTTGAAACGTCGGTCAGAACGACGACCCGAATTGCCGCAGGAAAATCCCCTGATCTTTTGGCCTCACTTTGTTTGTGGAACGCTTGCCAAGCACGTCATCCTTGCCGCTACGATTGTCCGGCTGGTCTCGACGGGATTCTTGATTTCGCAAAGCCCGGGCTCAAGGAAATACATGGATCGGGCATTGATGCCCGTCGCTACTGATGATGAAGAGAAACTTGACCTCTTCACCAGGACGACAGGTGGTAGCGCGGCGGTGAAGCACGTGAAAAAGATTGCGCGGCTGACACACCCAGGTCGAGCCATCTGACGCGCACATGGATCAAAGTAGTGGACTACCGGCTCCGGCAATAAATGTTATCATCTATTTGACACTGCAATCATCTGGCGTTGGGATCATGCCATGGGAACGGGCGCACGCGTCATCATTGCAATTGCATTATTTGCAGCCATGGGTGTCGGGTGGCTGGCACTTCAGGATTTAAGTTTCGAGCGTGACCGCACCCTATCGGAATGGAGATCACTGTCAGAGGCCGAAGACCTTCTGAGGCAGAAGCCCATTCCAGAAGCGTGGCCAGCGGGCTTGTTTATTTCGGAGCGGGGATTGAACACCGCAATGGAGAGCCTGAAGGATGCACAAATTGCCTACGACCCTGAATTCAAGGCAGATGAGGACACCGTCGTACATCTGCGGAATGTTACCGTCGACTTTCAAGCTGGTTTCGCCTGGGCATTCCTTCGCCTCGACGCCTATTCGAAGAAAAGGGATCTGACTGTCAAGTTTGATGGCCAAGCCTCCCTCGTTTTCAAAGGCATAGAAGAAGAGGCAAATGGGGAAGCGCAAGCCGTGTTCTCGTTCTCTCTATTGAGACTCGATCCCGAATTCGGATGGGGATGGTCTATTATCAAGTCGAGGAGCTATGCTAGCGACCTCATTGAAACGGGTCTCATGCCGAAGTTCACCGAAGCTTTCACCTTGAAGCTCCCGTTCAAAAACAGCTTCGCTTACGATTTGAAGCAGGATGTGACAGAGACAGTTCCAGTTCGCGATCCAAAAGATGAAAACTGGATCAAGGTTCAGATCGCCGTACCGCCAAACGAACTTGCGCAAAAAATTCACGCCGCCAATGCTGTCGTCCTCGATGGCGGGATATGGCTGCTGACTGATTTCAACGAAAAACCAGTGGCAACCAGTATAGGTATGCCTCCTCCCGAAATTCAGGATGACATCGTCAGAATGCGAAAAGATCTGGAGAGAATCCGGATACCCAAATTGAACGACGCCGATATTGCTCTTTGGGTAAACGGGACGGTGGCTCACCTGGTTCAAGAAAAATTCAACCAACTCCCTGCTGTAAACAGGACTGCAACCGTCAAGTCGGTGCAATTCAAGGGCCGGCTCGCCGATCAAAAATGGAGTGCGGATGTTCTAGGTGTAGGCGGGGTTTTCGCCGAGCTTGCTGATCCAGGAGCGGTAGCGGCAACAATGGTGGTCAATGCAGTCGGCATATCTTGGACCAAAGGGCGACGCTTGAAGGTTTCGCTTGATGCGCAGGTCGACGCCAAGGCATCCGTAGATCTGCATGTCGACCCCTTGATAGGAAGAGGTGTCGGTACGACGGTCGACCTGCTCGGAAACACAGCTATAGCGTCCGGGTTCGATGCAGGCTTCGAAATAGGGGAGGTGGGTGGCAACACGGTCGTGATGCTAAAGCCCGACATCGGTTGCCGCGACATCAAGCTGGCGCTCAAGACAGACAGAAAAGCGGAGTTCGAGGAAGCTTGGGTATCAGTTCCGCCGGTAGGCGCAAACATTACTGTTCCGGTTGGCCTGCAGACCGCCCCGGATGTGCTGCTCTTGAGTGATTTGCCTTTTCAGAGACAGGGCCGTGGCCCGGATGGCAAACCGCTCAAGGTCAAAGGCGGGGAAGACCACTTGCTGTTCACACCGCCGTGGGCCGAGTCCCAGTATGCACTTGTGCCAAAACGGGTTGAAGGTGATGATGGAGGACTCTGGATAGCAGCCAATTTGACCATCAAATTGCTTGGCTCCGAGTCGACAGGCTACGATCGCGCTGCTGCAGAAAAGAAACTGGCTGCCGCGGCAACCGGAGGACGGGTCAGGACCAACTGCCCCGGCGAACCCGGCTTCGCGCTGACGATCGGCGATCTTGATTTTGGCGGCAACAAAGAGCTTGTGAAGTTCTTCCAGGAACGAGGACTGCCTTTGCCGCAGATACTAGGTGGATTGCCCGGCATTCCTGGCACGGGCCCGACGATACCATCCCCAATATCGCCCGTTCCAGGCCTCACGGTTCCGACACCATCCCCAATACCGTCCACTACCGATCCCACAATTCCGAATATACCGTCCCCGATACCCCCTATTCCCGATCCCGCGATGCCGAAAATACCGTCCCCCTTGCCGCCAACTTCCGACCCCACAATTCCGAAAATACCGTCCCCCCTACCGCCAACTCCCGGTCCGACGAGCAATCCGGTAGAAATACTGCACGATCTCTTTTGACTAACACCTCGATCCAGGCGCAGGCCGAAACGGACCTGGAAGTTGCCTTGGTCGGATGGGTCTCCACGTTAGTGGGAATTATGACTGCTTGTGGCGTGAAGCCGGCTTCGCGCTGTCCAATGTTCAAGGTTCGTGCTCCAAACGTTGTATAACGTTTCATCGGAACCGTACTTATTAACGATGCGGATATGACGTCAATTTTCTTGCTTTCCCGCTTGGCTGAAACGTATGAGTAGACTCCCAGGTTCGGTCGCTTTGCCGAATCGCGGAAACAAGGACTTCTCGTAGCGTTCAGGCAGTCTTGCGTGGGCGAAGCAGAATATGCAGGGGCGGTGCCCCTGTCGCTGTGGAGTGACCGGGCGATGAACGTGACGCGTCACGCTGACGCCAGCTCGAAGGTGGAAGCAGCCGATTGCGCGCAAAACACGTACATCGGTCCGGCACTCTTTGATCTACAATACGGCAACGCAGTGCGTATTGGCCGTATCCATCCCGTTGGTTCAAAAAGGAGCAACTGCAATGAACATTCACATGACCGTCAAAGGCACGCTTCTCGGCTTAGCCGCACTTTGTTTTGCCAGCGCCGCCGGGGCCGACCAGCTTGCGGACATCAAGGCGGCCGGCAAGATCGTCACTGCCACCGACATGCACTACGCGCCCTTCGACATGTTGAACAACGGCACCTATGAGGGCATGACCAAAGACTTGTTCGATGAGGTTGCCAAAGAAATCGGGGCTGAGCCAGTGTATCAGGATATCCCCTGGACTGCCGAGCTGCCGGGACTTGAGGTCAAGAAGTTCGACATCGTGATCGCCCCGGTGACCATTACGCCGGAGCGGCTGGAGCGTTACGGCTTTACCTTGCCTATTGCTGATGCAACCGTCTCGCTGCTCAAGGCCGCGAACAACAGCGAACTTACCAAACCTGAAGACATCAAGGGCAAGACCGTCGGCGTCCAGCAGGGCACCGCGCAGTTCAAGCAGCTTGAGGCCTATGGCCAGAAGCTGGGCGGTGTGACGATCAAGGAATACGGCACCACGGACGAAGCTTATGCCGATCTCGCCGCCGGCCGGCTGGATGCGGTCGCAGGATCACTTCCAAACCTCACCTATCTCGTGAAGAGCCGTCCGGAGAGTTTTGCTCTCTTCACGCCAGCCCAGTTCGGTGAACCGAAATATTTCGCATGGGTGGTGCGCAAGAATGCAGATAGCGAAAGCTTCAACAAGGCCATCAACGATGCGATGATCAAGATGACCGACGACGGCCGCGTCAAGGCTATCCAGGAAAAGTGGCTGGGCAGCTATACCGAATTGCCCCGCGAAGTTCCGGCCAAATAAGTCGCTCGCGGGCGGAGGTGGCGCCGCCCGCGCGCTTGAGCATAGTGAGGGTGGATGTTTTCCCTAGCGGTATTCTTTCAAAGCTTCGGGCCATTGTTCTGGGCAGCGCGATATACACTGCTGATCTCGGTTCTTGGCATCGGGTTGGGTATTGTGATTGGCACGCTGATTTGTGCCGCTCGCCTGTCGCCGTACCCGCCGCTGCGCCGCTTTGCGGCCGTTTGGGTCAGTTTCTTGCGCGGCGTGCCACTGCTTGTCCAATTGCTGGTGTTCTACTATGCCTTGCCGGTTATCGGCCTGGACGTGCCAGCAATGGTCGCCGCCGTGGTGACCGTGGGCATCTGCGCCAGCGCTTATATCTCCGAAATCTGGCGCGGCGCGATCGCGGCGTTACCGAAAGGACAAGCGGAGGCTGCGGTCGCCATCGGCATGACGCCTGTCGACGTATGGACCCGGGTTATCCTCCCACAAGCCGTGACGCTTTCACTGCCGGCTTTGATCAATGAACTCATCCTGCTTGTGAAGGCGTCTTCATTGGTTTCGGTCGTCGGCATTCTCGAAATCACTCGCGCCAGCCAAGCGCAGGCCGCCACCACCTTCCGTCCGCTTGAAGTCTATATAGCGGCGGCCTGCATCTATCTGCTGATCAATCTGTGCCTGGCGGCGCTGGGACGTTATCTCGAACACAGGACGGCCGTCTGATGGAATGGAGCGTTCTGCAGCAATACGGCCCCTCGCTGCTGAAGGGCTTTGGCAATACCATCCTGTGCTGGGCGCTTGGCACGGTCTTCGGCATGGCGCTTGGCCTCGTCATTGCGCTCATTCAACGCTATGCGCCACGTTGGGTGACATGGATCGTCCAAATCTATATCGAAGTGATCCGCGGCACGCCCTTCCTCGTCCAGTTGTTCGTGCTCTACTATGGCGGCCCACTCGTCGGCCTGCGCCTTGATGCGTTGCCTGCAGGCCTGCTGGGTCTGACGATCTATGGCAGTCCCTACTTCGCGGAGATATTTCGTTCGGGCTTCCGCGCCGTACCCGATGGCCAGATCGAGGCGGCCCGTGCGATCGGCATGTCCGAATCGGATATCGTGCGACGAATCCTACTGCCTCTGGGCCTGGTCTCTGCTCTGCCAGCGCTGGTAAACTTCTCGATTATCCTCACCAAGGAAACGGTCATTCTGTCGATTATAACCGTTCCCGAACTGCTGTATCAGGTGCAGCGCATGTCCGCCGAAACCTTCCGCTACGTGGAGGCAAACCTGGTGCTGGCGTTGTTCTTCTGGGGCCTGGTCGAGACGATCTCGCGCGTCGGACTCAGATTGGAAGCGCGCATCACGAAACATCTGATCGAAAGGACGTAAGATGCTCGCTGCGTCATCAGTCGAAATGCGCAAGGTCAACAAGTACTACGGCAAGTTTCAAGCGTTGAAAGACATCGATCTGTCGATACCGCCGGGCAAGGTCACCTGTCTCATTGGCCCTTCGGGTTCGGGAAAGTCGACCCTCCTTCGCTGCATAAATTTCCTCGAAGAGTATGATTCCGGTGAAGTCCGCATTGACGGTCAGCTTATCGGCTATGACGCGCCCAACAAGAAGATGTCAGGCCGCAGGCTCCGCGAGATGCGCCGATCGATCGGCATGGTGTTCCAGCAGTTCAACCTCTGGCCGCACATGACCGCCAGGGAGAATGTGGCTGAAGGGTTGATCCGCGTGCGCCGAATATCGAAAGCCGATGCGGATCGGCGTGCCAGCGAGGCGCTGGCCAAGGTTGGGCTGGCAGACAAGAGCGCAAGCCATCCATCGCGGCTTTCCGGTGGTCAGCAACAGCGCGTAGCAATTGCCCGCGCAATCGCCATGGAACCCAAGCTGATGCTTTTCGATGAGCCGACATCCGCGCTTGACCCGGAACTTGTGGGCGAAGTGCTGAGCGTCATGAGGACGTTGGCTGGCGAGGGGATGACGATGGTGGTTGTAACGCATGAAATGGGTTTCGCTGCCCATGTTGCGGATCAGGTGGGCTTCATGGAAAAAGGCGAACTGGTCAGCGTGGCGAGCCCCGATCGCATCCTGCATCGTCCCGAGGATGCGCGTATTCAGTCGTTCCTGCGTACCTATCACGAGCGTAACAGCTTCTAAGCCAACGAGCGTTAAGGCTTCCCAGCTGTGAACTGACGCGATCGGCTTCCTCCAATGCGCGAGGTCGCCACCCTCCTCACAGGCCAAGAACCGGATATACAGTCTGCGATGCGACTTGATAACATGCAAAACCAGGTCGGCTTCGCTGCAAAGCAGCGGCCGCATTATGTCTGTCCGCTACTAGCGCAAAACTGAAATCATGAATAACTTTCATGGCGCGAAGCGGTATTTTGTTTTGTGAGAAAGTTTAGCTAGCCTCAAATCACCTTGAATGAATCGCCCACAACGTGGATGACCTGATCATCGTTGAGGCCGAGGCACATCGTCCCGTTGCCCTCAAACGCGTTATAGGTTTTCTGAACCAAAGCGCTGAAGCTGGCATGATCCATGTGCGGCAGGATTGAAAAATTCACCAGATTGAGACCAATATCGTTGTTTTGCTCCGCCTTTGATCGGTCGTCCAGGGCGTCCGCGTAACCGATGTCCGGTGTCACGACAATCGAGCCGGCGCTTGAGCCGATATAGATCAGTCCTTCCCTAATCCGTTCGCGCACGTGATCAAAGAAGCCGCTTTTGCGCATTTGGTCGAGGAGGTAGAAGGTGTTACCTCCGCTCATGTAAACGGCACTGACCTTACCGAGTGCGGCCTTCACCTCATCCGCCGTCTTGCCGACGAGGTCATAGTCAATAACCTCAAAGCCGATTTCTTCAAATGGGCGGTAGTGGCCCTCGTAATCCGGCTTCCATCCTTCGCCGTAAGCTGCCGTGGGCACGATCATGAGTTTCGTGCCCGCAAGTCTGTCCGCGAGGATCGAACGGATTTTTGGAAAACCTGAGGTGAGCTCTGACGCGAGCAGTAGTTCCTGCGATTTCATAGACCTTTGATGAATCGCCGGGCCGAAGATGTCAACATCGGTACTATTGCCGTGGGCGCTTCGGTGGTTGCCTTGTAATGGCAATCGGACAGTCGCCTTCCTGTTCGCATGTGCGAAACAGCGCTTCTTTCGAAGCAAAATGTCAAAAAAGTATCAGTCATGTGGCGCTACCGTAGTAGCCTTCGGGCTATATGACAGCTAGGTTTCAACCGCGCTTGTGAAAATGCTTCTGGGAGGAGGCGTCCGAATAGGACCGCAAGATTGAGAGGCGCAGGGAGGAGATTCAAGTGAATCCAGATTTGGAAGTAGTCCAGATCGGTCGTGGCGAGTCGTTCAAGGCCTGGGAGCACGGCTATCCCTTCCACACCGTACGCTGGCACTTTCATCCAGAATACGAAATACATCACGTCGTCGCGACAAGCGGGCGATATTTCGTAGGCGACTTCATCGGTGAGTTCGAACCGGGCAATCTGGTTCTCACCGGCCCCAATTTGCCGCATAACTGGGTAAGCAACATTCCTGCCGGCACCTGCATACCCTTGCGGGGCAGGGTGGTGCAATTCAACGAAGCGTTCATAACTGACGCCAGCAACGTATTCCCCGAACTGGCGGCGTGCCTACCTATGTTGGAGCTCAGTCGGCGCGGAGCGCTGTTTTCTGCAGCGACGGCGGGCGTAGTCGGACCAATGCTGAAGGAACTAGTAGCAGCCAAAGGCTTGCGGCGCATCGAACTCTTTATCGGGGTGTTGAATGCGATGAGTTCCGCAGCGGGAACGCGTTCGCTGGCAAGCTCCCGATACATGCCCGATCCGTCTGGATTCATGTCGGCTGGTGTCAACCAGGCTCTTTTGTACATAAACAGCCACTTGACTGAACCCTTCAGCGAAGGAGATCTCGCCGGCCTGACGGGACAAAGCGCCAGTGCTTTCTCGCGCAGTTTTCGCCGCCACACCGGCATGGCGCTCGTCCAGTACGTCAATCGGCTGCGCATTAATTTCGCGTGCCATCTGCTGATGAGCGAGCCCGCGATGACCATTACCGACATCTGTTTCGCGGCGGGTTTCAACAATATTTCCAACTTCAATCGCCATTTCCTGGCGCAAAAGGGGATGGCCCCTTCGCGCTTTAAAACATTGTTGGCACAGAACGTCAGAGCGGTGGAGGCCGCATAAGAGGAGGAAAGGGAGGACCAAAATCGGCGAGAAGTGCGGAGCGCAGCTGCGCGCCGTCGGGATCGCTTTGCCAATTTTCTGGATGGCAAACGGCAAGTCATCGCCCATGGCCAGATTCAACATGCTTTAGAATGAAAGCGGGAACGCAAAAAACCATCATCAAACGACAAGGGAGAAATTCTATGACGAGAATCGCAATTAAAATGACCGGAGCCGCAGCGCTTGTCGCCGGTCTTCTCGGCAGTGTATCGGCATTTGCCCAGTCAGGTGCTACAGTCGCCTTTTTAATGCCGGATCAAGCCTCGACTAGATATGAGGAGCACGACGCCCCCGGCTTCATCGCCGAAATGAAAAAGCTATGCGCTGACTGCAAGGTTGTTTACCAGAACGCCGACGCCGATGCTTCGCGTCAGCAGCAGCAATTTAACTCCGTCGTGTCGCAAGGCGCGAAGGTTATCGTGCTCGATCCCGTCGATTCTACGGCCGCTGCATCGCTGGTCAAGCAGGCCCAAGCGCAAGGCATCAAGGTCATTGCTTACGACCGGCCCATTCCGGACGCAAAGGCCGACTTCTACGTTTCGTTCAACAATGAAGGCATCGGCAAAGCGATCGCGGATTCACTGGTCGAGCATCTGAAGGCAAAGGGGGTGGCTGCTGCGGACGGCGGCGTACTGCAGATCAACGGCTCCCCGACCGACGCTGCGGCGGGACTGATCAAAAAGGGTATTCATGCCGGTCTGGACAACAGCGGCTATAAAATCCTGGCTGAATACGACACGCCGGAATGGGCTCCGCCAAAGGCGCAGCAATGGACGAGCGGACAAGTCACTCGCTTCGGAAAGAAAATCGTGGGGATTGTCGCGGCAAACGACGGAACCGGCGGTGGGGCGATCGCAGCGTTGAAGGCAGCTGGTGTGGATCCGGTTCCGCCGGTGACCGGCAACGACGCGACGATTGCAGCGCTCCAGCTGATCATCTCGGGGGACCAGTACAACACGATTTCCAAGCCCAGTGAAATCGTCGCGGCTGCAGCAGCCAACGCTGCAGTGAAATTGCTGGCAGGCGAGACGCCAAAGTCTGACGTGACTTTGTACGACACCCCGTCCCAGCTGTTCATTCCCGCCGTCGTCACGGCGGAAAACCTGAAAGCGGAGATCATCGACAAGAACATCATGAAAGCTGAACAGCTTTGCGTCGATCGCTATGCCGAGGGATGCAAAAAATTGGGCATTGGTGGATGAACTGATGAAGCGGAAAGTTCCGGCGGCGGTGTTCGCGGCCGGAAACTTCCCTTGTCCAGCCGTATCGGAAAGGCATGCCGCGAATGACCGAAACCATCGACCGAAAAACGCCTGCGGGCGAAATGGTGCTTAGCCTGCGGGGCATCTCCAAGAGTTTTGGCGCCGTTTCGGCTCTCACCGACATTGATCTCGATGTCCATGCGGGCGAGGTCGTTGCCCTCGTCGGGGACAACGGAGCCGGGAAATCAACCTTGGTGAAGACACTCGCGGGCGTGCATCAACCGACAGCTGGAACGATCACCTTCCGCGGCCAGCCCGTTACGATGACCGACCCGAGCGCAGCGCTCAACCTCGGCATCGCCACGGTGTTCCAGGACTTGGCGCTATGCGAGAACCTGGACGTCGTCGCCAACATTTTTCTCGGACGCGAGCTTAAACCGATGCAGCTTGACGAAACGGCGATGGAAGTCAGGTCCTGGACGCTGCTGAACGAACTTTCCGCGCGAATCCCGAGCGTCCGCATTCCAATCGCGTCGCTCTCCGGGGGGCAGCGCCAAACCGTTGCAATCGCCAGGTCGCTACTGCTCGAACCGAAACTTATTCTTCTTGACGAACCAACCGCGGCCCTGGGCGTAGCGCAGACTGCCGAAGTACTGAACCTGATCGAAAGAGTACGCGATCGCGGCCTCGGCGTCATCATGATCAGCCACAACATGGAAGACGTCCGTGCCGTTGCTGACCGGATCGTAGTCCTGAGGCTCGGTCGCAACAATGGTGTGTTCTATCCTGATGCGACGAACCAGGAACTGGTCGGTGCAATCACCGGCGCAGTCGACAACTCCGTCACGCGAAGGGAAGAGCGGCGTCACGCCGAGCAGCAGCTTTCTGAAGGGGGACAGCCATGACGGGTAACCTCAAAGACAATGCACTCCCAGCCGTTATGTTGGATCGCAGCGACGAGCGCCTGAAGCATGAAGCGGGTATTGGCGGTGCCGTCCGCGGCTTCATCGACCGCGTGCGGTCCGGTGACCTCGGTTCGCTTCCCGTCGTGGTCGGACTGGCCTTGATATGGACCGTATTTGCCAGCCTCAATCCGATATTTCTGTCGAGCAACAACCTCGTCAACCTGCTGTTCGACTGCTCCACAGTCGGCGTCATCGCGCTCGGTATCGTGTGCGTGCTTATGGTGGGTGAGATCGATCTTTCTGTAGGATCGATCAGCGGCTTTGCCTCGGCCATTGTCGGCACGCTATGGGTCAACCAAGGTTGGCCGGTCGCCCTGGCCATCCTCGCCGCCGTTGCCGTCGGGGGCCTCATCGGGTCGCTTTATGCGCTCTTATACAATCGCCTGGGCATGCCAAGCTTCGTCGCGACGCTTTCCGGTTTGCTGGCGGTCTTGGGGATGCAGCTTTATATCCTCGGCTCCACCGGCTCGATCAACCTGCCGTATGGGTCAGCCATGGTCAATTTCGGGCAGATGTTGGTGATGCCCCACTTTTTGGCCCATGTCCTCGCTGCGGTCCCTGGCGTGGTGATGCTCGCGACGGGCATTCGCACGATTTCTCGCCGCCGCGAAGCCAATTTATCCGCACCGTCGTTGGGGAGTATTGTCCTTCGCGCCGCCGTTACAACATTGGTGCTGGAGATCATCGTGCTCTACCTGAATCAGGATCGCGGTATTCCCTGGATGTTCGGTCTTTTCGTGGGACTGGTGATGTTGATGAACTATGCGTTGACGCGCACCCAGTGGGGCCGGTCAATGACAGCGGTAGGCGGAAACCGCGAGGCCGCTCGCCGTGCCGGCATCAACGTCCGGCGCATCTACGCCAGCGCCTTCGTGCTCTGTTCGATGTTGGCGGCACTCGGCGGCGTGCTTTCGGCCTCCCGCCTGGCGTCTGCAAGCCAGCAAGCCGGTACCGGCGACGTCAATCTCAATGCTATAGCAGCGGCTGTCATCGGTGGAACGAGTTTGTTCGGCGGACGGGGCAATGCCTACTCAGCGTTGCTCGGCATCATCGTGATCCAGTCGATCGCCAACGGCCTGACGCTTCTCGATCTGTCATCTTCTCTTCGGTACATGATCACGGGCGGTGTCCTTGCAATCGCCGTCATCGTCGATTCTTTGGCGCGCCGGTCGAGAGTTTCCCACGGTCGCGCATAATGCAACGTTCTCACAAGTAAGGTTTGCCATGAAACAGGAACTGTCAGGAAAGGTCGCAGCCATTACCGGCGCAGCCTCCGGAATCGGCCTCGAATGTGCCAAATATTTACTGCGCGAAGGGGTCAGCGTCGCACTCGTCGACAGGGCAGAGGACACCTTGAACAAATTATGTTCAGAATTGGGGCCACAAGCCTATCCCGTGGTCGTCGACCTGACGAAGCCGGCCGAAGTTTCGACAATGCTGCCACGTATCCTGGAGAAGTTCGGGCGTCTCGATATCTTCCACGCCAATGCCGGCTCTTACGTGGGCGGGGAAGTTGTGGATGGAGACCCGGATGCCTGGGACCGAATGCTCAACCTCAATATCAACGCTGCATTCCGATCGGTCCAAGCCGTGCTGCCTCATATGGTAGGGCGCAAAAGCGGCGACATCATCATGACCAGCTCCATCGCCGGCCTGGTTCCGGTGGTAGGGGAACCGATCTACACAGCATCAAAATATGCGGTGCAAGCATTCGTTCATACGGTTCGACGCCAAGTGGCAAAGCACGGCATCCGGGTGGGTGCGGTAGCGCCAGGCCCGGTAATTACCGCTTTGATTAGCGACTGGCCCAAGGAGAAGCTCGACGACGCGATCGCGGCGGGAGGGTTGATGGAAGCAAGCGAAGTGGCGGAGGCTGTGTTGTTCATGTTGTCCAGACCGCGCAACGTCACCATCCGCGATTTGGTCATTCTGCCCTTCAGTTCGGACTTGTGAAGATGGCCGCCCACTTTATCGGTGTCGACGTCGGAACGGGCAGCGCTCGCGCGGGGGTCTTTGACGAGAATGGCACTCTGCTTGCCGTGGCGAAGCGCCCGATCAACATCTGGCAAGAGGCAGGCGACGTCGTCGAGCAATCAAGCGAAGATATCTGGAGTGCAGTGTCGACAAGCGTGAGGGAGGCAGTGGCGGCTTCCGGTGTCGATACAGCCGACATCCGGGGTCTGGGATTCGACGCCACATGTTCGCTCGTCGCCGTCACAGCCGATGGCTCCCCGGTTGCGGTCGGAAGTTCGGGCGATCCGAAGCGAAACATCATTGTCTGGATGGACCACCGCGCCGCTGGCGAAGCAGAGGAGATCAATGCCGGCGGGCACGAAGTCCTGAGGTACGTGGGTGGTCGTATCTCACCCGAAATGGAGACGCCGAAACTTTTGTGGTTGAAGCGCAATCTGCCGGACTCCTTTGCTGCCGCCGAGCACTTTTTCGACCTCGCCGATTATCTGACATGGCGGGCAACCGGCTGTTTGACGCGCTCGACCTGCACCGTCACGTGCAAATGGACTTATCTTGCCCACGAAAATCGCTGGGATTCGGACTATTTCAACAAGATCGGTTTGGAGGAACTGGTTGCGGAGCGGTTCGCCAGAATTGGGACCGAGATCGCGCAGCCGGGTACACGGCTGGCTTCCGG
This sequence comes from Phyllobacterium chamaecytisi, assembly GCF_020164455.1. GTDB lineage: Bacteria > Pseudomonadota > Alphaproteobacteria > Rhizobiales > Rhizobiaceae > Phyllobacterium > Phyllobacterium chamaecytisi. The sequence continues at coordinate 274,578 of NZ_JAIQWW010000006.1, read as the reverse complement.
TTTGACTGAAACGGCCGCTGCGGAGCTGGGATTGCAGCCGGGGACCGCCGTCGCCGCATCTCTGATCGATGCGCATGCCGGCGGCCTCGGGACTTTGGGGGCGGCCGGAGAGGGGGTGACCTCGGATATCGGTCGCCGCCTTGCGTACATATTCGGCACCTCGGCTTGTTCCATGGCGTCCAGTCAAGAGCCCGTTTTTGTAAATGGTGTATGGGGGCCATACTTTTCCGCCATGATCCCCGATCTATGGCTTAACGAAGGCGGACAATCGGCCGCCGGTGCCGCGATCGACCACCTCGTGGCAATGCATCCAGCGTCGGCATCTGCCACCGGGCTTGCCGAAGCGGCCGGGACATCGCTTGTCGGTTGGCTTGACGCAGAGGCGTCCAAAATGTGCAGCAAACAAGAGGATGTTATGGCTCTGGCACGTCGGATCCATGTCGTTCCGGAGTTTCTGGGAAACAGATCGCCGAACGCCGATCCGGATGCACGCGCAGTCGTAGCTGGTTTGAGCCTTGACGCGGGGATACCCGACCTCGTTGCATTGTACATCGCCGGGCTCTGCGGCATAGGCTACGGGCTTAGGCAGCTTCTGATCAAACTGGGCGACGACGGAATTCCGATCGACCTCATCATCGCCAGCGGTGGCGCGGCGCAGAGCGACCTCGTCAGGCAGTTGTTAGCCGATGCTACAGGTGTCCGGGTGGCGGTAATTGACAATCCTGAGCCTGTTTTGCTCGGCTCGGCCATGCTGGCCGCGGTGGCTTCTGGTCATCGCGCGAACTTGGCCGATGCGATGACTGCCATGTCAAGGATCTCGCGAGTCTTCGAGCCCGCCCAAGGCACACTCAAGAGGGTCCACGAAATACGCTATAGCATCTTCAAAAGGCTCCAGTCGGTCGATCGGGAGATAAGGACGGAGCTTCGGATGGGATTGCAGCCGTAGAGCTCGAACTTTACTCGCGTGCCAGCTATCTTATCGCTTGGTAAGATGTGAATATATCACTCCGGAGGAGTACCATGGCAGATCAGCTTAAACATGCCCCGGATTTTGGCCTTGCAGGAAAAGTGACTTTGGTGACAGGCGCATCTCGCGGGATAGGCAGAGCTTGCGCCCTCGCGTGCGCTGCCGCGGGCTCCGATATTGTTCTCGGATTGCGCAACGTTGCTGCGTCCAGGGAACTGATCGAGGAAATAGAAGGTATGGGAAGGAAAGTCCTTCCCGTCCAGCTGGATATTTCACAACGAGATCAGATAGAGACGTCCATCGCCAAGGCGATTGAGAGGTTCGGACGGATTGATGTCCTTGTGAACAACGTTGGCGTCGCACCCGGTGATCTTGCAGAGCGTGTTGCTGAGGCAGATGTGGATGAGATTCTCCAGGTGAACCTCAAGGGCACCTTCCTAATGACCCAAACCGTTGGCCGGCAGATGATCGCACAAAAGGCAGGCCGCATCATCAGCATAAGCTCCCAAGCTGGTACGGTGACGCTTCGCGGCGAGGCAATCTATTGTATGAGCAAGGCCGCCATAAATCACCTGATGCGTTGTCTCGCAGCTGAATGGGCGCCGCACGGTATCACAGTCAACACTGTCGCGCCGACATTCGTATGGACCGACGGAACGAGGCCCGCACTGGCTAATAAAGACTTTTATGACAGAACCCTTGCACATATTCCCATGGGCCGGATCGGCGAAACGAATGACGTCGTGGGTGCTGTCGTATTTCTAGCATCGCCGGCAGCCTCCCTCATCACGGGACTAAATTTGCTGGTCGATGGCGGATGGTCCGTATCATCGAAATAACCGTGGCAAATGCCAATCTGGAGTTCACGAAGGTTGTTGACCGCTTTTGGTGCAAAGCGGACTTTCAAACATATAAGTTAGACGTTCTTGCATCAGATCGGCGATTGTAGATTTTTGGGCACCAATCGGATTCGACTAGCCGCAGACGGCTCGCATAACGATACCATGACCGTCAACTTCCATTGTCAGCCGGTCCTTCTGGAAATCTTGCGTAACCATATCTCCAGGCGATATTCGGCGTACCGTAACTGCTCCCGTGACTGACTTTGCCTCGCTTTCCATTACGCCCGACCGTCCAACGAGTGTCTGTGCAGCAATTGGATTGCAGCGATCCACAGAACCACCATTGGTATTATTGTCGTTGGCGGTGCAGGCGACAAGGCTGAGAGAAAAGAAGAACAAGGCAGTTGTAGTCATAAGAAGACGTTGCTTGGACATTTGGACCGCTCACCAAAAGCATTGAAATCATTACGTTTTATGGGTAAAAAATATCTGGCGGAGAGAGCGGGACTATACGACAATCGGTTCTAACCACTTGAAACCATTGTTATTGCAGGGTAATAAGCCCTCAGTATTGGTCTAAGGGGTTGGTCTAAATGGTCGTAAAAGTTAACAGGCATCTCACACTGAAGGGCCTCACCTACTGGTTCAAGATGGGAATACCAGAGGTGTACCGAAGCCACTTTGGAGGGCGCACGGCCTACGTCGTGAGTACGGAAACTGGTGATCTCCGGAAGGCGCGGGATCGCCGCGACCAGACCGAACGAGAACTGTTGAGTACCTTCCGAAGGATTAAGGAAGGCGCGATTGTGAGTAATGCTCAGTCATATGTGGTACAAGCTGCCGAGGGCTATCGGGCAGCGTATATGGCGGAAACTGACAAAGTACAGAAGGCGCTCATTGTCGAGGCCGCGGGCGACCACCGTGAAAGTTTGAAGCGGGTTTACCAGCAAGACATCAACGAGCACATAGCACTGGCGAAGCAAGGCATCGACGGGGATGACATTGATACGCCGAGTTCTCCTTTGCAGGAAGCCTTCGACAAAGTGTGGGCCGGTCGGGATCCTGTCGATCATTATGTCGAGGCATGGCTGAAGTCTGCCAAGCTTGCTGAGAAGACCTCAAAGGGATATCGCGGTATGGTCGCCAGCTTGGGGCGTTGGGCTGCATCGAAACGTTTGACGCTGGTGGACATCAATCGACGGATCGCGGGGCAATTTGTCGAAGCTGAGCTGCAACCCATGCATCGGAAGACGGCAAAGACGAAACTTACTGCCATTAGTGGATATTGGGAATATCTCCAGCGCAGAGGACTTGTCGGTCGGGAGCAAGGAAACCCTTGGGACAATCAGTTACCTAAAGAAATGGGTAAGGCGGCCAAGAAAGAGTTGCGAGAGAGGGCTTTCACAGATGATGAACTGGCTACTGTGCTCTACGGTCACTCAGGCGTGAGCCATGAGAATGATGTAAAGGAACTGGCACTGATCAGTACGCTGAGCGGAATGCGTTGGGGAGAGCTCATGGGGCTCACTGTCAAAGCATGTCAAGACGGCCTGTTCGATCTGACGAAATCGAAGACCCAAGCTGGAGTTCGCATAATACCCATTCATTCGATGATCAAGCCGATCATTGCCCAGCGCATGGAGGGTAAGAAGCCGGACGAACTCCTGTTCCAATTTCCTAGACTAAAGAACCCCACGGATGCGCTTGGCAAAGCCTTCGCTCGACACCGAGTACAACTGAAGGTCGACCAGCGCGTGGATGGTGTACGCAGATCGCTTGTCAATGCGCACAGTTTCAGACGTACCTTCATTACCAAGGCACGACATGCTAATTTCGATCAGGCGACAATTGCCGATATTGTCGGCCATGATATTGGTCAGAAGAAGAAGCAAGATAACTTCACGTTCGACATCTATACGTCCGGCGCGAGCATAGAGCAGAAGCGAAAATGCGTTGAGGCCGTCACCGTTGCCAAGGCTGCCTACGAGCGATGAGGTCGAAATATTTCTCCAAAGAATCTTAGACCCCATCAAATGAAAAAGCTTTAGGTGAGTTACCCCCCTGGACCCCCACGATTCTCCCCGAGTTTCGACCATTGAAACATCATAACAAGGGGTCATTAAGCTCGAGGTGACTCTCATAGGCCAAATGGCCTTCAAGTAAAATACGAACGTAATAGGTTCCGGGCGTCAAGATACACGGATGACGCCATTGTTGTGCCGATGGCGGACGCGGTGCGAAATCGGGGTTAACGAATGTAGCGACGGGATGGCCAGCGAGTGTAGTTACGCTCAAATCAATAGATACATTGCGCCAATCTGAGCGAGGGTTGAGTTGAAACACAACCCCTTCGGGGCTCAGGCGAACGACCTCGACGAACGTATACTCCCGCTGGAAGACCCTTAGATCATCGGAAACAACTAGTCGGTTCGTCCAATCAATATGCGAGCCTCTTAAATGGTGCAATAGTGTCTCTTTCTCTGCACTCGAACGACAGTATATCCACTGAAGCGCTTCGTTCAACTGCAAAGGCGACGCTGCCAAAACCTCAGCGCACCGATGTTGTATTATCGACTGATCCCCCGATATCGCTCCCATGTGGAATACTTTCTCGAAAGGGATAGCGGAGAAATACTCCTCGTCGTCGCGGTGACCGACGCCAGGAATTTGCATATTTCTATCACTGAAATAAGTACCATTGCGGGTAAGTAAGGCCTCAGCATCGAGAACAAACATTACCAGAAATGGCGCATGTGACACATCACCGTACTTACTTTCACCCGGCTTGCGGATGCCTTCGATGCGATACTGGGTTGGCGTGCACGGCCGAAAGTAGGTACGCACAAATTCGTGGGCTGCTTGGGTATTGTCTATTACACCTGGTGCGGCGACGTCGACCGGGCGAGTGTTTGTCGGATCGTTTCTGGCACACAAAACGCCCGAAAGAAGAATTGGGACGGCGTTCTGCAAGGGGCTGTGATGAAATAAGTAGCGGGGCCAATTCTCTCTATGCCGATAATAAGGGAGCGATAAGTTCTGTTGCCATTTTGCGATGTGGGCTCGAACGAAATCGCGGCTTAGTGCCATACTGATTCTATCTGCTTCTCGACGGGCGGGACTACGGTGCTTCCTCGACTCGTGGGGGCCAGTTCTACCGCTAGCTCTGGTTCATCCTCCTCCTGCCGCCTAATTTCAATTGGACGAACTTGGGGTAACAAGCTTACCAACGAAAGAAGCGGACTGCCGCTTGCCTCGTTGAGCCAGCCAGCCTTTTCTCTCGTCAGCAGACCCTTAAGTAGACTTAGCCAGACGCCTCTTAGATCGTCACGTTCAAAGGTCCACGTCGCTTCACCAGTGTCGATTTGGAGATTGTCGTCAACAACTCGGGCATGGATTGGCTCCTCAGTCGTAATATCTACGAGCCCGTCACCCGATAGGTCCACTGCGTGTAGTAGGTCAGCAACAAAGACATCAAACGAAAGGTCTCGCGCAGTCTTGTGTTTTAATTGATCCGCGACGTGCTCGAGATGCTCGGGCAGTCCGATGACTTTGGTGTAGTCGTGAACGTAGACATCGATAGGCAGGCGGGTCAGGTATTTCTCCATTAGCGGCTGAACGTCGTGCCAATCGAGTCCACCGTTACCGCAACCAAGTCGTGGGAAAGAAATTTCCTTAATACCCGCCCGTTCATAGGTAGCGACAAACTTCCTTAGTCCTGCCTCGATCCAATCCAGTTTGGAGGGGTTCTTCCAATGAATCTTTGTCGGAAAGTTTAACGTCAAGTGGTTTGGACCACGCCATAGCCACAGTTTTCCGGGAGAGAGCAGCTTTTGATCGCAGATGCGCTTGTAAGCAGCAAACATCTCTGGCTCGCGTTCTTTGAACTCTTTCGCGATACCCTTCCCCATCACACCAACACAATTAACAGTGTTCACGAGTGTTTGAGCGGGGGACGAGAACAAGTCCGTGCGCCGATATACTAGCATTCGAAACCCAATGCCTTAATCATCCTAAAAGCCTCTCCCAGTAGAACATAGAGTGAACATAACTCAAGTTGCGAGGGTTTGCCAAGACTTTCGCGCTTGTACATGGCGCAAATTTGACCAAGTCCACCATCTAGGCGATTGTTCGAATCCTAGTGTCAAGCAGTAGGCGAGGTTACACACATGAAAGATCGAGTCGATCACTGGGTCGCTCGCATCTGGCCTTGAGCAATCCATCTTATCATGTGACTTACCGTCCGCCTTTACGGCGGTTGTCTTCCATGCAGAGCATTTGGCAATTGGACGCGGTGGTCTTGCCACCTTCATGCCATGGGGTGACGTGATCAGCTTCCATAGCCTCATGCTCGAAGTGTTTGCCACAGTCAGGGCACAGGCCTCGCTGCCGCTCATAAGCCTCACGTCGCATAGCAGGGCTGAATGCGCGGATGCTGAGGTGCTTTTCTTTGCCGTCAAGCAAGTACGAGTAGATTCCCTTCTTTCGCTCCACGTCCTCGTCAAGCATCAGACGGGTCACCTCGGCGTCTAACTTCTTAGAGTCGAGCGGCTTGTCCTTAAATTGGTTGTAAAGCTCACCCCAAGCGACAGTCTTCATCTCTTTGCGGTAGGTGGGATAGGTGGCCTGGACCCACGCTATTACCGCTTGGAAGTAGAGCCAAAGCTCATTGGCGTTGGGGTCGTGCTGATGCAGCGCCATGTAGCCTTCTATGTCGCCGTCATTGATCCAATCAATAGCGGTTTCAAGGTAGGCTTGGCGGTTCAGCTCACCATTAACGTATTTGTTTCCAATTCCGTAGGCGGGGCAGCCAATCTTGCTGAAGTAGCGCTTAGCTTCTGTAACCCACGACCCTGCATAGACGGCATTTCGAAGTTCCTGATGAGTTAGTTGTGCACCCGCGATGTTGATGATCTTGAACCAGTCCAGCTTCTCGCTGTCCGTCCCGCTGCAATGGTAGACCATGAGCTCATAATTGAGGACCTGCTCCTTCTCGTTCGCGTGCAGGTTGTAGAAGTAGCGGCCATTGTAAGAAAAGTCTCCTGCCACATACTGACAAATGGAGATGGTGCGCTGCTGGCCGTCTATGACTTCATAGCCGCCCTCATCCCTCACTGCCCAGTACATCACGTTGAGCGGGAAGCTTTTGAAAACTGTCTCGATGACGGCGTCCCGCTGCTTGTCCTTGTAAATGAACTCTCGCTGGTACGGTGGGCGGATGTCGAGCTGGCCGCCGTAGCCCACGACGCCTGCCTCATTGTTGTCCTCGTATTCTTTGGTCAGTTCCCGGATAGTGACTTTCTGCAGCAGGATTTTCATGAGGTTCTTCCCTTGCGGCGGATGAACAGCCGCCTGTAAATGCCCTTGACAGGATAGCCAACGTCGAAGTGGGTCCCAGCACCGAACGAGTCTGCTCTGATGACACAGCCCAACGTTCCGGTGTTGGACTTTTTGCGTACGCCATCGACTACTCGTTCCTTCTTTCCGTACTTCTTCGTTGTGGGGTAGTCAGTCCCACTAAGTCCCAAAATCTCAAACTGATCGGGGTTGTGCTTGTCTAGGAAGGTGAGAGGCACACCCATTATGCCATCGTAGTCAACGGGTAGGTCGACGACCTTCGAGACTTCGATGGCGTCATAGTTATCGTAGGTCGGGTAGTCCTCGGGGGTATAGGTCTTGTAGAGGATCAAGTCCTCATGGCGCTTGGCAAGGTCAAGGTTTGTGAACCAGCAGGCGTTCCCAAGACTCCGCCACTTCTGGCCCTTGTCATCCACCCAAAAGCGAGTAGTCCGTGGGGCATAGGAGTCCGGTACCCTGAAACTCATATCGCCGTTATTGTGGCCCAGCCAAAGCTTGTTGTCCTTGATAAGGCGAAAGACTTCCTTGTAACTGATCGCATTCTGATTACCGACGATAACAAACTTCTTGTTGTGTTTCATCAACTGCGCCAAGTACTCGCGGAAGAGCGAAAAGGGCGGATTTGTAACCACGATATCGGCCTGCTTCAGCAACTCGATGCTTTCAGGACTACGGAAGTCTCCATCGCCGTTAAGGGTCTTAGCGCCGATCTCGGCCGGGTCGGGCACCATGTTTTGGTTCTTGTCGCCTAAGTACTCAAGGTAGAGGGCAACCTGGGAATTATTTTGGCTGAAGAGGTCTACGTCTTGGCTTTTGTAGCAAGTGGTGATCAGCTTCTTCAGACCCACCCGCTCAAAGCTGTAACTGAAATAATGGAAAAAGTTGCTGACGCGGGGATCGTCGCAATTGCAATACACCACCTTGTCTCTAAAGTGCTTCTTGTAGTGCTTGAGCTCCCGCTCGATGTCGGTGAGCTGAGTATAGAACTCGTCTTCCTTCGCCTTCTTGGCGTCCGCTAGACTCTGATTTAGGTCTTTACTAGCCACTCAAGTCTCCTGTCGGCGTACAATATCCGGCATACCTATGTTGATGATGTTCCGTCGACGCGACGTTGACCCAGGAGGCAATAATATGCCTGATGAGGCCACCACTCATACTAGAATGGCGGCATTAGGGAAGACCTCGAAGCAAACGATCTTTTCTTTCTCAAGAGTAGCACGTGGGAGAGGCATCCACGCGCAGCGTTTTGTTTGCAAGGGTGTGCCTCATGAACGCACAAGAAAAGCGATGAAGGGGTGTACGAGAGGGTTGACTTAGTTCTACTTCCCAGACGATCTGCATCTCTCAGTCGCAATTTGCACCGTAGTCCTTTGTAGGGATCTACGGCTGCCGAGCGAAGTTTGATGCCAACATAACATTGGGAAAGACTATCAATGCCAAGATCAGCCGACAAACTTACCAAGGACGAGTTGGTAAAAATGTACGACGAACTTGTGGACGCCTTCCACGCCCTTGAAGAACGATATCGCGTGGCGGCCGCTCAGCACAACGACAAGGTGGACAAGCTCATCGAACTCGAACAAGACCTCGAAGTCTTGGAAGCCGACAATAATGAGCTTGTAGTGATCGTAGCAGCCGCCGTCCGCGACGGTGCCAATTTCAAGCCCGTTCGAATGCAGAAGCTAGCTCACGAGTGCGTCACCCGAGCTGCCAAGATAATCCAAGACAAGAAAAACGGCACAGCGGCACAGCGTAAGGCGGACTTGGAGAATGCTAAGGCGACTCGCGCCTCTACCAATGCGATCATCAAGGAGCTGAACGAAAGTGCAGAGGCTGGCACCCCCCAATTACCCAATTGATCGAGGTCGACCCAAAACAACCGGCGTGGCACAGAGCCGCGCTGGGGATAGACACCAGCGCTTCCCATCAGCTCCGCTGAGCGGAATCAGAGCGAATACCTGACTCGGCATAAATAGTAACGTTGATAATTAATGCCGATCTAGTAGCAACCGATTATTTAATTTCGACAACGCCCCCAACTTAATCGCTTCGGTTGCTACTCGATGGGCTAAGTCCCATCGACCCCGCTGAACTAGCACTTCAGAGATTGGCTCAATCATATCTCGCATATTAAGGCTGACCAACGTGTTTATCAGAGCGTGAACAAGTCGCTGGGCCTCCAATTCTGCATCGCCGTCGAGATCGCCATCCGCAATCTGTTCTAATTGTGTCACGAAGCTGTCTGGTGTCGAGCGCGGCACCCTTGAAGGGAGTTCGTTACCTTGAGGGTGGAGCCCCGCTCGTCGGATCTCATTTTGCTCTCGGATAGCGGCAGCTTCAGCACTGGTGAACCGAAATCGTAACTCTTCTCCGTCTCCGCTTTTATATTCTAAGTCAACTTCTCCGCCGGAATGAATGGCGGTCTCAAGTAACTGCTGGACGGATCGGGTTCCTGCGTTCCCTTTAGCGATGAGAGGCTCCTTATTAGTCGTATTCTGAGCCTTAGAGAGTAACTCAGCAATGGTTGTGTATAGTTTCTTTACGGATTTGGCTGCGGCGGCGACTTTCGATGCATTCTCAAGATGCGGGCTTAACCATGCGGCAGCGTCGCCGAGAATAGCGATAATCGAACCGCTCTTTATCTGACCGACTATTAACGTCCGGCCGCCTGACAGCTTCTTGTAGTCATCGGCGAGCGCTCGGAGGAGACGGCCAAGATCATTCGCAGAGATTGGCTTTTCGTAGTTTAAGTGCAGAACAAGTTCAGGTCTGGTAGGTCGAGAAATAGACATTATCTGCTCATCCGATTTATAATTGGAGTTGAGATGGCTAGCACGTCATACGGACAAGTGCGACTACTTCAGGGGAATGCGCACAGCTTCATCTGAAGAGCCCCTCCAAATTCGAGGCTAGGCCACACCTTCTCAAAATGTATACGTCTGAGACATTTTTCTCGTCCCTGCCATTGACTGTGTCTCAACTATGTCTCATAAGTGTTGTCTCAGATCGCCTAAGACCTTGGAGACACTAACCATGACCATCGTAGCCTATGCCCGCGTATCGTCCACCGGACAATCCCTTGATGTCCAGCTTGAGAAGCTCGGTGCGCTAAAGCCATCGAAGGTGTTTCAGGAGAAGCTGTCAGGCGTAGACCGGGATCGACCGGAGTTGACCAGGGCGATTGAGTATTGTCGCGAGGGAGACATCTTCGTTGTGACAAAGATCGACCGGCTTGCCAGATCAACGCGGGACCTACTGAACATCATCCATGAGTTGTCCGCGAAGGGCGTGGAGTTCAAGGTGCTGGATCAGAGCATCGATACAACCACACCCACCGGCAAGCTGACTTTGGGCATACTCGCGAGCGTCGCCGAGTTCGAAAACAACATCCGTAAGGAACGACAGGCTGATGGCATCGCCAAGGCCCGCAAGGACGGCAAGCAGCTCGGGCGGCATCCGAAGATGACCGACGAGACTGTGGTGACGATAAGGGTACTGAGGTCCAAGGGCGTCATGATTAAAGACATCATGAAAAACGTCGGCATGTCCAAGGCTTCGGTCTATCGAGCATTGGCCGAACCAACTTGAGGTCAGGCTGAAACAGCTAGTTAAATTGTAATGTTGGGTGTCGTCGCAGCACCATTTAGTGCCGTGATGTTCGTCTCTGCATTTCTGATCTGTCACTAATGAAGCGCTTAGCTTCCGAGACGCATGGCCATGGGTCTGGCAATGGTTGTCCAAACCTTCGGAGATTGGATATTGAGCATGGAGATAGAACTACCCTTCGACGGTTGCCTGATCGCGAAGACCAAGCCAGCAAGTGACCTTGTGGCTTATATCGTGGCCGATTACCTCACCAATGAGGAACCAAGGCGAGCACGAAGGCGCAACACTAGGGCTCACGCCCAACTCGTCGCCACCATTCAGGCTTTCATTCTTGAGGTCGTTCTGATCAGGCAGGAAGAGGGCCATGATGGTTGTATATTCATCACTGCCAACAACCGCATGTCGCGCTACCTACCTAAGACCATCACACTGGAGGCCGATAAGGTCTACAAGGAGTTAGGTCGTCTAGGCTGGCTGACTGTCAAACTTGGTACCAAGTACAGCACTGAGTTCAACGCTGCTCTCGGCAACCTTAAGGCAACCACCCTCGCCGCTTCAGACAAACTCATGGCCGCCGTGGAGCATTATCGCATCGACCGCCGTGACACGCGGACAGACTTCACCAACTCTGAAGTCATCCGGCTGAGTGATACTGAGAAGAACCGGCTTGGTGATGCGGTACGAACGAAGGCAGGAACCAAGACGACCTACCCTGTCGAGTACGACGACACTCCCGCCACCATCGCAGCCCGTAAGACAATGAACGCCATTAACGGTCTGCTTGAGACTGCTAATGTGGCTATCGTCGGCACTCGGTCTGTCAATGGCAACCGGCGCAAGCTGATCAGGCAATACGGGTGTGGTGACCTGTCCTTCACCAAGCAGGGTCGTATGTTCGGAGGCTTCTGGATCAACATGTCCAAGCGTGACCGGCAACAGTTCATCCGGCTTGACGGTGAAGAGATCGCTGAAGTTGACTTCGGACAGATGTACCCGAGGCTGCTCTACAACCACTTTGGCCAGCAGCCACCAGATGGCGACATGTATTGGTGCATTGATGGCTGTGAGACAGAGGATATGCGAGACGCTCTCAAGGTGTTTGTCAATGCCATGCTGTTCACTGACAAGTTCATGGTAGGTGCACCAAAAGGCACCGAGGTCTTGTTAGCTGTCCATGACAAGGAATGGTGGCGTAGTGCCATCGTAGAGGCCCATCCGTTGCTCGCTGAGTGCTACGGTGAGGGTCTGGGTCATGACCTGCAATGGCAAGAAAGCCAGATAATGACAGCGGTAACCTTACGGTTGCTTGAAAGTGGCATGGCTGCCTTACCTGTTCATGACGCAATGCTCTGCCCCAAGCCAAAAGGCAATCTGGTCAAGACCATCATGGAGGAAGAGTACCACAAGTTCACCGGCTTTCATGGCTCAGTAAAGATCGCCAACCCACCGACACCAAGACAGTTCATCGCTGACACCTCAACCGAAGTCTTACCATTGGTGACCCTTGGACCTGCTTCGCAAGGAGATAGAGAGGGTATCAGGTCTTCTTCACCACGGTTCACTGTGAAATAACTATGGAGCTCTTATAGGCTTGTTAGGGCTGTAAGGCATCCAGACTTCCATAATAGTAGAAATACCACCATCTTCGATTGGCAATGACGTCACCGGACCATGAAACCAACAAGCATAGGACCGCAACAAAATGGACAACAACGACTGCCCCTTTGAGCCCGGCACCCTTGACCACATTCCGCGTGTGACAAGTGGACCAAGAACAGATGACAAACCCATGGCCGCACAAGTGGCCAAGGGCAACGCAGACATGATACTCGACATGCCAAGGCTACTCCAACAGCGAAAGCATTTCTTCAACTGCTGGAAGATGAGCGTCAATGCCAAGAAGAGGGCAGCACACTTCCAGTGCCTACAGAACGTAAACAGCCTCATCGCAGAGATCGAGGCGCAAGGCCATGTGGCCGAGTAACCACCAGCAAGGGTTCACACAGTGACCAAGGCATCAAGGCTACCGCAACGTCGCTACGTTGCCTCCTGTCTGCTTGCAAACGCGGGGTGGCTAGTTGGTTGACCGTTGTAGGGTGAGAGAACCCATCTGAGGGGGCGTAAGACAATGAACTGGGCCAAGAAAAAGCAGCGCAAGGACGAAGTGAAGGCCCGCGCCAACGAGCCGAACTTCAGGTTCCACACCTGTCGTGTCGTGGGGTGCGGCAAACCTTCGAGAGCTGCCACACAGGACGGGCTGGACACATTCTTCTGTCGGTCCCATGCTGACCATCACAGTCGCCATGGCTCACCGTACAAAGCCTCCTATACTGCCAAGGAGCTCGCTCCCCATCGTAAGAGGGCACGAGCATGGCTGAAGGGGCATGAGGACGATCCGTGGGTCAAGAATGCGATTGTTCGGGTCGAGACGCTCTACAATGCGGCTGGGCCCCATGTTGAGGCCTTCCGGTTGCGGGGACTGTCACCGGAGGAACGCGCACGTGCAGCTTGGGCTAGGCTCCGGAAGGCTAAGATTGACCCACGACGAGTTCTTGAGGCGTCCCTTACCATCGCGCTTACCGTCCAAGCTGACCTTCAGCCTGACAGCAAGTCGGAATACCGGCGCGTTCAATTGGCGAAGCTAGTCCACAAGCTTTCATCTGGGACGCACAAGAAATGGACAGCAGGGGTCGAAGGGCCCACCGAGATGCATGTGTATCCTCGGTCGAGAGGACAGGTTCTCAGGCATATTGGCGCCCATGTCGACAAAGCGACAGAGCTTCTCGTTGAACACCATGGGTTCTAGGTCACCTACCGCGGCGCAGAAGGGCTTATCGGCAGCTCGGTCTATCATGACGAAATGGCTGCTGAAGCCATGGCAACACCGCAACGAAGAGTGGCAGCGATGGCAATCTCTTCTTAAGACTTATAGACAGACGGGACGTTACTGAGCTATTGGGCGCAGCATTGACTCCCGCAAGTTGTGAAGCCAGTTGGACATGCAAGCGCTGGGGCTGGTGCGCCGAGCAACACAACAACAAGAGCAACATATTTTATAATCTTCATTGTAGCCTCCCTATCAGCTTTCATATTGAACATTTATCAATCCATCCGACAACATTTGTTTCAGAACTACTGCCGCACCAATCTGACGCGAAACGTAGTCTCTTTTCCAATTTCCATCACTATTGTAGCCACCCGGCCTTCCGACGTTGCTGAAATTCCAGAGATACGTAGAGGGGATGTGGTGAAAATAATACCCAAATCCGTTATATTTTTCGAAGCGAAATAAAGTCATCTCAAGCGTCCATGAATCAGGATGCTTACCCGAAAACCCCTCCATATTTAACGCATCTTGGGCACTCGCTTTCCAAGCAGAAACCGGATCCCAAGGCTCATGCGGCCACGGCCTTGGTGGCCGATTCCTCGGCACATGCACGGTTAACGATCTTAATGGGTCTCCATTGTGCAAGTGCCCCAAAAAGTTGGCGCTGGCTTCCCGTAGGTGCAGGGTGGCGACAACGTGCCAAGGTACTCCAGTCAATTGTTCAACAGCGGTGTATTGATCACGATTTCTTTTTTTTGTGAGAAACTCGGTCCATCTTTTAATCTGCGTCAACTCAGCTGCATTTGGCCGACATTGTTCAAATTGTTGTCGATAAATAGTCTTCAAGCTGCCAAATGAAGGGGCCGCAGTCTTCCTGACCTTCGACTTCAATGCCCCGTTGAGCCGACTTAAAAGCATTCCACTGTCCGACGTGAGGCCGCCGGGTTGTCCACTGTCAAACCCCTTTTCCAAAGAGGCTTCAATAATATTTGCCAATACGTAAATCTTCTCATCGTTGCTCGGTAAAGCATTGGCCGCAGTTATGGGCTTGATCAAACCCGCGTCGGCGGCTCGTGATGCGATAGAAGCAAAGTCCAATGCGGTGTCCGGCCCCTTCGCAAAAACAGGGCGCGGCAAAAGCAGGCTGGCAACCCCTGCGCCCATGAGCCTCAAACTCTGTCGACGATTTGTTATGGGCTTGTACAGCATAAGAACCTCCCCGTTAGTTTGAATAGTATTTGCGGTGATCCCGTTTGTCGGACTTTGAAAGTTGGAATTCGGGTGAACCGCCACCATTACATATGTAATGCATTACGGAGTTGCGGGTGTAAGGACTGACCGGTTTCCAATTTGGGTCTTCCAAGCCATAGAATGAGCACTCCTTGACCCCCAAGTGGCTGTGCCGATATCCCAAAATGTGCCCGATTTCATGTCTCAGCATACCAATCTTGTTAAATTCTTGATCAGTAAAATACCCACTAAAAATCTTCAAAATACGAGTGGATTTGGGGTCTCCTGGAAATGGTGCAAGGGCCAGAAACGAGGACGGCGCTGGGTCATATTGAATTACGAATGTTACGTTGTCAGTTGTGGGGGCAGCGTCAAATTTTGGATTATGCTTTATCGACAATCCGCATTTACACGAGGTGACCCAAGGAACGGTGGCTGCTTCGAAGTTTCGGCGTACAATTTCATATTGTTTCTTGTCGAACGTCCGCTTATCGATCGCATACGTAAGTTGACGATGACCTATTGGCCATTTATCTGACACTCCTGCTCTTACCATTACGTTGAGTTCTGAATTCGGGCTAACCCGATTACTGCCGTCTTTTGATCCGTTTACACGCGCCCACACCTGTTTTGCCGTCAATCGAAGGTCGCCCTCTACAATATAATAAGGCTCGTGACCAATATCATATTGTACACTCGGCAGTTTGCGCAGGAACGCTTCAAATTCCGGATCATCCATTTGCTTTCCGGCAACCGCAGCAATGTCTTTCTGTGATACATCTGCTCGGACGCGTTCGGTCGGAAGCGCAGCCCAGGAAAGAATTATACCTACGGCGAATAAAGTAATAGTTAGTATTCGCCCAATTTTGGTTAGCGAGTTCATTGCTTATTTTCCTCGCAAAATTTATTCATGATGGATTTTGTATTGTTTTCACATGCGTTAGTAATGATTGGGGCGATGCGAACGGCCTCATTCACGGCGTCTAGTACCTTGCAATCTTTGTCTCTTTTAAAGCCCGCATGGTGAAGGCCAACCAGACGCTTAGTACTAGCGTCGAAAACAGGACCGCCAGACGCGCCGGGGTCGGTGTCGCAATTGTGCTCAAAGAAGTTCGGATCGTTATCTCCGCGTTGCACCACACTGCAGTTTTTACTCAACAGCTTCGGTAGCGAAAGCGCGTGATGGAGGACGAAAAGTTGGTTCGGTGCATTGGTTACGCTGATCGGCACAGCTGCGGGCAAGGATGAAAGTGAGGGGCCATTCGCCAGAGGTGATAACCTTAAAAGGGCGTAATCTAGTCCTTCATTTTGGGCCACTACGTCACCACACGCGAACTGCGACCGTGATGTTCCCTCATCCCATCGAAAATCCATCAGACAATTTGCACGAACTTCGTTGTTCCAGAATAATGCATGGTTTTGCCAATTTTGGCCTCCACAATGCCAATTGGTGAGAAACAAAGATTCTCCGACTAACACTCCGGAACATGACCAACTTTTCTGTTCGAAGGTTTGGGGGTCCGTCGATCCGGTGAGCAGCATTCCCACGGAATCTGCCAGGCGCAAAACGGCGGCGCCTCCTGAGGGATAGGGGCTGGCCCAACTGGGTTCTTTTCCCTGTATGGAAAACAGTCGCGTATCCTTGCTCTCCTTTGGGTATGCCGCCGCACCCGTAACCTTTATTTGTCCGTCACCGTCTTTCAGGCCCTCTACGTCAATCTCTAACTGGCTGGAGAGCAATCGCTCCGTAAACACGTTCTTGGAGGCGTCCGCTTGGCTGGCACGACGAATGATTGCAAGTGGTCGGCCTCGACTATCGCGCACTGTTACCAGCCAGTTGACCTCTGAATTTGTGTTGTCTGATAACTGCAGTCGCCAACTCGTTATATGGTCCCGAAAAGTATACCGGTCCGGGGAAATTGTAGTCGACTTCGCGTTAGCACTAAGAATAATGCCAGGGTCAATCCAGTAGCCAAATTCCAACGTGGACTCTCGCGCACTACAGTCGGAGGACGCTTCTTCAGCGCCATTTCCGACTGCCACAGTCGTAGACAATATTACTATGAGCGCAAATAAACGCTTAGAAGATGAAACGATACCGAACATCTTCTTCCTCCCCCCAGAGACGATAACCTATATACGGCGCCGAACAATCCAACTTGTCAAGATCACGCTTTTGTACTACATTTATTCCTTTGAATAAGCTGGGGTAATTCTGGGGGGGCAAGCACGTGAAATGTGTTTTTCTTGCTGTTCATATTATTGTATCAACTACGCTTATCGCTTTGACATCTTCCTTCGCTCAGTCCGAAGGACGACCAAGTGAAGGTGATACCTCCCACAGTTCTGGCGTGGTGGTGTCGTTTGATGGTGGCTTGGTCTCAACTAACTTATCACGCATTCTCGACTTGATCGAAGGTGCGGGCGTGACCATACCTACCCGCGCTCTAAGGCTTCAACCTGGAGGTTCAGTTTGCCAGCTGGTCCTATCAATGGGCTATCCGACGCCGTGCGAACCGTTTCTACCCCGTGTGGAGAAGTTGAACGGTCAATTCGCCGGTCGCTTCACAAACATCCCAGCGGATGCGTACATTCGGTTGCCTGAAATAGACTTGACTACGACGTGGCAAGAAAAATCATTTTACAGGATGGAAAATACCAAGAAATATCTTGATGGCGTTAAGCAAAATTGGGCCTCTTCATCTCCTGTGATACTTCCAGACAACGATGAATACGTACGTTCGTTTCAGTATTCTCGGTATCGCGCGTCCTTTACAATATCGGACTTTGCGCTGGCTCAGAAGGTATACCTCCTGATATTGGAAAGCGATATTCCCAACACGACCGCCAGTCTTCGTGGCCCCGAATCTTCGACAGTAACTTTGCACTCGCCAATCGATAAGGGTACTGTAGAAACTGCCTGCAAGAGCGGTGCTCTCTGGCCGGAAGTAAACTATATCGATCTTTTTGACAGCGACCCGGATGTTGATGAGTTTTATAAAATCGCTCGCGATCAGGGTGCAAAGAGCGACCCTGTTCCAATTCATTTGATGGATGGTCCGCTTGTTGAATCTGGTAATCTGTTTCCAGTCTTCGGGAGCACGGTAAAATTCGAAACGATCAAAAATCACGACTGTAAGTGGAGTGAGCCTTTTGTACAGGAGCGCGATCACGCCAATCTTTTGGCCGGAATAATTGCAAGTCAAGCAAACACAGGTTTCGTCGGAATATGGCCGAACGTGTCCTTCAGTTCATTTGACATTGTTAAGAAGGATCCCGATCTAGAAGCGCATGTTATGAATCATCTGTCGGGGCTTAACCCCTCACTCGACATATACTTATTTGCATCGGAACTTAAAGTTAACGCGGGCCCGCGTGGATTCAGCAACGAAAACAAACGATTCCGAACAGCCGCGGGCTCCGTGATTCGTGGGTTCACAAACATCATCGTCACTGCAGCGCCCTTCGATAGCGATGGGCCGGTCACGCTAGATGCAAAGTATGGCAATTTTCCTCAGACATGGGGGGACTACGACAGTGTTATTGTAGTGTCATCATGTGAAGACTGTAGACGTGACTTGGCGACTCTTTCGGAGAATGCTGCCGTCTCTGAGAGTGATGGCTCGGCTGTAAAGTTTGTCCATGTTGCTGCCCCAGGCGGCGAATATATTACAGGTTGGATAAATAATTCATCGGTAGCCACCACACAAGGTGGGACTTCCCAGGCCGCTGCCTCGGTGGCAGCAGTTATATCAAGTATGATCTCCGCTTATCCTTTGGTTTATAAGAAGCCCGTCTTCATCAAATATCGCATTCAGGTATGCTCGTATCCACTAAACGCATATCGCGACGGCGTTGATAACCTAGACTTCGGTAAGATTGCGGCGGGCGTGGTCGATCCTAAGGTGTGTATGCTCGATCCCTTAAAGACATGGATCAAAGTTGGTCACAGTTGGAAAAGCGTAGATTTCGCGGCTTGGTCCAAAGAATCCAATTTCGGCACGCACCTTGATCCATCCAACATTCTCCGCGTCGTAAAAATGCCAGGAAAGTTGGACGGGGAGGCGGAGTGGAGGATCTATTCAACAAGGATGTCAGACGACCGCCGCGAATTCGACGCTGGTAGGGGGATGGGCGCCATAAAACAATCGCGCGACGTCGAAATATCAGCCGACACGAAATTCACCACGTGTGATGGTCAGGAATATGACTTGTTGGAACTAAACGACTTTATCAAAGCGATCGACACTAGACCGTCATCGTGTCCGAAAACATCATCGATTAGATCAAACGACAACGCTTTGAACTAGGGGGGAATCGAATGTCTCGATACTGCAACAATTTGATTGTGGCGGTTATGGCTGTCACGCTATGTGCCTGCACGCATACGGACTTTCAATCAGAAGCTGATAAGGTAGTTAGCAGAATTAAGATATTGTGCAAATATCGTGCTGATGCGGGGCCTATTGTAAAAATTCTTTCAAAGGGCATTCCTGGTCTAAGCACTGTCGATGGCGTGGCAGACGCTGTGTGTAGTGAGTTTAAGACTGGCGCAGCAGGTGGACTGAAAGGGGCTCCAATCGTTGGTGGAGTTAAGGTCACTGGCGCCCCACTGTAAATTTGCTCTCGAGGCCTTGATTCATCGCTTGGAGTGGTGGCCTGCTCTGACTAGGATAAGCGTTAGTTTTGAGATCGCGCTGCCTTCCTACCTAATCCGTCCTGTCCTCGACTTTTGATCACGCCTTCGACGATCGAAAATATTGGTCTAAGTGATTGGTCCAAGTCGAACAGGACTATACCGGTAAGGTATTGATCTTATTAATACAATTGCTTTATAATGATGAGTGGCGGAGAGAGCGGGATTCGAACCCGCGTTACGCTTTTGACGTAAACACACTTTCCAGGCGTGCGCCTTCAACCACTCGGCCACCTCTCCGCAATACGGCCGGCATCTGGCCGGTCGGGTTGTTTTACTGCAGCCGGAAAAACCGGCTTCAAGAGCACCGTCAACCATCGGTCACTCATATCTGGATAGACACGCGACACCCGTCGATGGTTAGCCGACAGCGACCCCGTGCGGCGCGCACTATAGTCAGAACAGACACTTGATCAACACCTATTTCAACATAATCATGCTTTGTGTGGATTTGCCGGATTTCCCGTTGAAATTGCTGGGAATTTTCTCGAATAATTCATCGTATCCCGTCAAAATGCCGGTAAAAGTGAATTCATGTGGCCTTGATCCGGCGCTACCATGTTATTCCATCAGTGAGAGACCCGGCCGTGTTGCCGTATTTTTGGAGACCATTGTGATCCGATTTATGTTCAGGCTTCTCGCCTATATCGCTTTGAGCCTGGCTATCATTGCCGCTGTTCTCGATGCAGCACGTTCCGTCGGGGCATCGCAATTGACCATGACATCGCTGCAGGAAAGCTGGCAGTCTATTTCCGCCTCCTCGCTCGCCCTCGCCGAAACAAGCATCAAAACCCACATATACCCTATACTATGGGACCCTTTGATGCTTTGGATTCTTGAGGCGCCAACCTTCGTTATTTTCGCGCTGCTCGCATTTCTGTTCTATGCGATGGGGTATAAACGCGAGAACAGGGCCGGTCGTTTCGCCGCCCGTTGAGCATCCGATGCCTGTGGCCGGTATTTCACGTCCCCGCTAGATGCGAGAACGATCTAACAGACTGACTTGACTGTATTTTTGGAGGATCTTTGACCAAGAGGCAAAATTCCGCGTGAATTTTGCCTCTTGGCATGCAAGATTGCTTCCGGGGCGGCTGGGGAGTGACCATCCGCAACGATTTTAAGGTTCGACAGAAGTTGGACCTGCTCAACAAAATCCAGAGGGTTGGTATCAAATGAAGCGTATTGTTCTTGGTCTCCTGGCTGCCACAGCAATGTCCGTCTCGGCCTTTGCTGCGGATGACAAGCCGGCCGTCATTTACGATCTTGGCGGAAAATTCGACAAATCCTTCAACGAAGCCGCGTTCAATGGTGCCGAAAAATATACGGCCGACTCCGGCGTCAAATATCGCGAGTTCGAAATCCAGAACGAGGCGCAGCGCGAACAGGCTTTGCGCAAATTCGCATCGGATGGCAATTCCCCGATCGTTATCGCGGGTTTCTCCGCCGCTGCCGCGATCGAAAAGGTTGCTGCGGAATTCCCGGACACCAAATTTGTCATTATCGATGCGGAAGTTGACAAGCCGAACGTGCGTTCCGTTGTGTTCAATGACAATGAGGGATCCTATCTTGTTGGCGTGATCGCGGCAAAATCGTCGAAAACCGGGACGGTCAGCTTCATCGGCGGTATGGACGTTCCGCTCATCCGCAATTTCGGTTGCGGTTATGTTGGCGGCGTCAAGGCTACAAATCCTGACGCCAAGGTAATCCAGAACATGACTGGCGATACGCCTGCGGCATGGAATGATCCGGCCAAGGGCGGCGAAATCGCCAAGTCACAGATCGATCAGGGTTCGGACGTGATCTTCGCGGCTGCGGGCGGCACGGGCATCGGCGTTCTGCAGACGGCTGCCGACGCTGATAAATTGGCAATCGGCGTCGATTCCAATCAGAACGGCTTGCATCCGGGCAAGGTTTTGACCTCGATGCTCAAGCGTGTTGACGTTGCAACCTACAACGCCTTCAAGGATGCTGCGGATGGCAAGTTCACAGCCGGCGTCAATGTTCTCGGCGTCAAGGAAGGCGGCGTCGACTATGCGGTCGACGAGAACAACGCCAAACTGATGACTGACGATGTCAAGAAGGCTGTCGAAGCTGCCAAGGCGGATATCATTTCCGGCAAGGTCAAGGTTCACAGCTATTTCTCGGACAATGCCTGCCCGTACAAATAAGCTTTGCTGGAGCAATTCCAGGAAAAGTGGGAACCGGTTTTCCGTTCGGAATTGCGTAAAAACAAAGAGTTAGGGCAATTCCAAAACGGAATTGCCTAGTCATTGAAACCGCCGGTCATAGGATCGGCGGTTTTCGCTCGAAGATTGCATGAAAGGAGAATGCCCCATGACAGCAGTTGCCGTTCTTTTCAGCATCCTCGCCACGATTTTTATTGGCGCGATGAGCCCCGGCCCAAGCTTCGTCCTTGTCTCACGCGTTGCCGTCGCATCGTCACGAACTCACGGTCTCGCTTCGGCTTTGGGCATGGGTCTGGGCGGCGCCATATTTGCGGCGCTCGCCGTCCTCGGCCTAACGGCATTGTTGATGCAGTTCGAGTGGCTCTACCTTATTCTCAAGCTGCTTGGCGGAGCCTATCTGATCTACATCGGTATCCGCATCTGGCGCGGAGCGTCTGAACCACTAACGACGTCAGATGCCGGCGGAACAGCGAAAGCCATAACGGTTCAACGCGCGTTTTTCCTCGGGCTGATCACACAGCTTAGCAACCCCAAGACGTCGATCGTCTATGCCAGCATCTTCGCCGCTCTCATGCCGCCTTCGCCGCCGCTATGGCTGCTGTTAGCGTTGCCGCCAATGCTGTTTTGCGTCGAGGCCGGCTGGTACGCCGTCGTCGCCTTTGCTTTTTCAGGTTCGCGCGCGCGGTCTGTCTATATCCGGCTAAAACAGTGGATCGATCGGGGCGCGGGCATGGTGATGGGAGCGCTAGGCATCAAACTTATGGTCGAAGCGCTGAAGGCCAAGCCGTAATCAGTAGTGCGGCGGTTTGGTGACGGGAACGTCAGGCGCCGTCTGCTCCTCCAGAACCAGAAATCGATCCGTCAGTGCGTCGAGCTTACGGCGCATGGCCTCGATCACTTTCCATTGCTCCGCGATCTGGCCGGAAAGCTCCTCGACGGTTTTCTCTTGCTCCGTCACAAGAATTTCGAGGCGGGTCAAGCGCTCCGGGTCGTCGGCTGTCATTGCTCGTCTCCATCTTCCACTAGCTTGTCTATTCTTGTGTTTCTTGACTGGAAAGAAAAAAATCCCGTGTTAGGGTCGAAACCTCGAAAAGACGAAAAGCTGAACAACAGCGGATGGGGATATGGCCGAACCGGCGATCGAACTAGTTGGAATCGATAAGCGCTTTGGCGCCGTCCATGCCAATCGCGATATTCATATGCGTGTCGAAAAGGGCACGATCCATGGCATTATCGGTGAGAATGGCGCGGGCAAGTCCACCTTGATGTCGATCCTCTACGGATTTTATCAAGCTGACAGCGGCGAGATACGCATCAACGGACAAGCGACCAGGATCGCAGATCCCAATGCTGCCATCGCGCTCGGCATCGGCATGGTGCATCAGCATTTCATGCTGGTTGAAAAGTTCACAGTGCTTGAAAATGTCATGCTCGGTGTCGAGGGCGCGCCGCTGCTCAAGAACGGCATCTCGAAGGCTCGCGCCGAATTGAAGCGGCTTGAACGGGAATACCAGCTCGATGTCGACCCCGATGCGCTGATAGAGGAGCTGCCGGTAGGGCTGCAGCAGCGCGTGGAAATCCTGAAAGCGCTGTATCGTGGCGCTGAAATCCTGGTGCTCGATGAGCCGACCGGCGTTTTGACACCGCCGGAGGCCGATCACCTTTTCCGTATTCTCGAGCAGTTGAAAAGCCAGGGCAAGACCATCGTGCTCATCACGCACAAGCTGCGCGAGATCATGGCGGTGACGGACAATGTTTCGGTCATGCGGCAGGGTGCGGTCGTTGCAACGCGCAAGACGGAGGAAACTACTGTCGAAGAACTGGCTGAGCTGATGGTCGGCCGGCGCGTGCTCCTGAGGGTGCAAAAGGGCGAGGCAAAGCCAGGCGATATCAAGCTCTCCGTCGAAAATCTGACAGTGCGCGACAGCCGCGGCGTTGTTATGGTCGATGATGCGTCATTCACTGTGCGTGCAGGCGAAATTGTCGGTATTGCAGGTGTTGCGGGAAACGGCCAGTCACAGCTGATCGAAACCATCGCCGGCATCCGCGCCGCCGTCTCGGGCCGTGTGCTGCTCGACGGCCAGATCATCGATATAACTGGCGCTGCAGATCCTGGAGAATTGCGCGATCGGGGTCTGGCGCATGTGCCGGAAGATCGCCACCACATGGGGCTGGTTCTCGCTTTCGAGGAATATGAAAACTCGATCCTCGGCTATCATGACGACCCGCTCTATTTGAACGGGCCATTTCTTGATCTGGAGGCGATAAAGGCGGATGCGCGCAAGAAGATCGAGAAGTACGATATCCGGCCGGGCGATCCGCGGTTGAAGACCGCCAATTTCTCTGGCGGTAACCAGCAGAAGATCGTGCTCGCGCGCGAAATGGAACGCGACCCGGGGGTTCTGATCATCGGCCAGCCGACACGCGGCGTGGATGTCGGCGCGATCGAATTCATCCACAAGCGCATCATCGAGATGCGCGACGCCGGCAAGGCCGTGCTGCTTGTTTCGGTTGAGCTTGATGAGATTCGCTCGCTTTCTGATCGCATCCTGGTGATGTTTGCCGGTCGCATCGTCGGCGAACGCGACTCCGACGCTGATGAGGGCGAACTTGGCTTGCTGATGGCCGGTGTCGAACACAAGGAGGCCGCGGAATGACGACGCAGGCGCTTATCGTCGTCGATGTGCAAAACGCCATCGATGATCCGAAGTGGGGAAGGCGCGGCCAGCCAGACACCGAGGCCATGATTGCCAAACTGCTTGCCGCCTGGCGCGAGCGGCGGCTGCCGGTCATTCATATCCGGCACGATTCCACTGATCCGGCGTCGCCCTACAGACCCGGCACAGAGGGCAATGAATTCAAACCGGAGGTCGCCCCGCAAGTCGGCGAACCCGTCGTCGACAAGCGGACCAACAATGCCTTTATCGGCACGGATCTGATGGATGTTCTGGATGAACTGCAGGTTCACAGCCTTGTCGTGACGGGCGTACTTCTTGAAAACTCTGTCGATGCGACTGTGCGCATGGCGGCCAATCTCGGATTTGAAGTGAGTATCCCAGAAGATGCCGTCGCAAGCATCGACAGGAAGGATCACCGCGGCAAGCTGTGGGCCGCTGAGGATGTACATGCGCTCGCATTGTCCGTGCTGGGCGGCGAGTATGCCCGCATCACCACGTCCGACAAAATCATCGAGACCTTGCCATGAGCCAACCTTTTGCCAAACTGCCTGCCTGGGCGGACTACGGCCTTCTTCCGCTGATCAATCTGATTGTTGCATTTCTGGTCGCTGGCCTCGTGGTGCTTCTGGTGGGCGAAAGTCCGATCGATGCGGCTGTGTTGATGGTCAAGGGCGCATTCGGTTCGGGCGACGGTGTAGGCTACACGCTTTATTATGCGACGAACTTCATCTTCACCGGTCTTTGCGTTGCCGTTGCTTTCCATTGCGGACTGTTCAATATCGGCGGGGAGGGCCAAGCCTATATTGGTGGTCTTGGCGTTTCGCTGGTCGGGCTCTGGCTCGGCAATTTTCTGCCGTGGTGGCTGACTTTCCCTCTGGCGATCCTCGCCTCGGCGTTGGTCGGAGCGCTGTGGGCGCTTATCCCCGCATGGCTTCAGGCCAAGCGCGGTTCACATGTCGTCATCACGACGATCATGTTCAATTTCATCGCTGCAAGTATCATGGTTTACCTGCTGGTAGGGGTACTGAAGCCTGCGGGCAGTCAGGCGCCCGAAACGCGCGTCTTTGCCGAGGGCGGACAATTGCCGGGTCTCGGCTGGCTGCTCAACCTCGTTGGTCTTTCAATGCGCTCGGCTCCCTTGAATGTCAGTTTCCTGTTGGCGCTGGTGGCGGCCTTTCTGGTCTGGGTGCTGATCTGGCGCACCAAGCTCGGCTATGAAATTCGTACCATGGGTTTTAGCCCGAAAGCGGCTCGCTATGCCGGTATCAGTGAGCTGCGGATCATCATCATCACGATGATGATTTCGGGCGCGCTGGCAGGAATGATGGCGCTTAATCCGATCATGGGGGCGCAACATCGTATGCAGCTGGATTTCGTCGCTGGTGCAGGCTTTGTCGGTATTGCCGTTGCATTGATGGGCAGGTCGCATCCTGCCGGAATCGTCCTCGCGGCGATCCTCTTCGGCATGCTCTATCAGGGCGGCGCGGAAATCGCTTTCGATATGCCCAATATATCGCGCGATATGATCGTCATTATCCAGGGCCTGGTTATCCTCTTTGCAGGCGCCCTTGAGCATATGTTCCGCCCCTCGCTGCAACGGATATTCTATCGTCTTGGACGAGCAAAAAATCGAACTGCCGCAGCCGCCATTGCCGGAGGAAACCAGTGATGGATCCTTTTACAACGGTCCTGCAGCTTTTCGATTCGACCATCAGGCTTTCGGCGCCTCTCCTGCTTGCCTGTCTTGCGGGGCTCTATTCGGAGCGCGCCGGCATCTTCGACATTGGCCTTGAGGGCAAGATGTTGGCAGGTGCCTTTGCCGCCGGTGCAGTCGCGACCTGGTTTGGTTCTGCTTACCTCGCGTTGCTCGCGGCAGTTTTGGTATCGGTCGCGCTTGGCCTCGTGCATGGTTTCGCGTCCATCACCCACCGCGGCAATCAGATTGTCTCGGGCGTTGCGATCAATTTCATTGCGGCCGGCACGACCGTCATCCTCGGCCAGGCATGGTTCAGCCAGGGCGGGCGCACGCCTTCCTTGCCGAATGCTGCGCGCTTCAATCCGATCAATCTTCCGGGTGCAGAAGCCATGCGCGGTGTACCGGTCGTCGGCCCGCTCTACTACGAACTCATCTCCGGCCATTCGGTGCTGGTCTATCTCGCATTCCTGCTTGTGCCTTTTACGTGGTGGGTGCTCTATCGCACGCGTTTTGGCCTGCGACTGCGCGCGGTTGGCGAAAACCCGGCGGCTGTGGATACGGCTGGTATTTCGGTGCCATGGCTGCGCTACCGCGCAGTGATCTGTTGCGGCGTACTTTGCGGTATCGCGGGCGCCTATCTGGCGACGGCGCAAGGGGCCGGTTTCGTCAAGGACATGACTGCCGGTAAGGGTTATATCGCGCTCGCGGCATTGATCTTCGCCAAATGGCGTCCGGTTCAGGCCATGTTCGCGTGCCTTCTGTTCGGCTTTCTCGACGCTGTGGGAATACGCATGCAGGGCCATCCGGTGCCGCTTATCGGCGAGGTGCCGGTGCAATTCATGCAGGCTCTGCCCTATATATTGACCGTTGTGCTTCTGGCCGGTTTCATCGGCAAGGCGATCCCGCCAAAGGCCGGCGGTGTCGCTTATGTGAAAGAGAGATAATGAAAGACCTGTTCGATGCGGCGTTCGCCGCCATGCAGAAGACGCATTCACCCTATTCGCAATTTCCGGTTGGAGCGGCCATTCGTACCAGCGACGGACGCATCTACTCCGGCTGCAATATCGAGGTAATCTCCTATCCTGAAGGCTGGTGTGCCGAAACGACTGCGCTGGGGCAGTTCGTCATGGGTGGCGGCGGTACGATCACGGATATCGCAGTCGTCGCAGAAAAGAAGGCGAAATGCACGCCTTGCGGAGGCTGCCGTCAGCGCTTGGCGGAGTTCGCTGGGCCAGATACCCGCCTGCACCTTTGCGATAATAATGGCATCGTTGAAACACTGACCATGAAGGATATTTTCCCTTACGGCTTCGAGGCGGACGTTTTGGGCAAGCGTGCCACATGATCGCACCTGCGACCAGCGCGCTTATTCAGAGGCTCAATGGTTTGGCGCCGCGTGTTGCGCTTGTCCTCGGCTCCGGTCTCGGTTCGCTGGTCGATGCCGTGGAAGACGCGGTTCGCATTCCTTATGGTGACCTGCCCGGCTTCCCGCATAGCGGCGTTTCCGGCCATGCGGGGGAGATCGTTGCCGGTTACCTCTCGGGTAAGCCGGTTCTGGTGCTGGCGGGTCGTGCTCATTATTACGAGAAGGGAGATGCCTCGGTCATGCGGCCGGTTATCGCTGCGCTGGCCGATCTCGGCGTCGAGATGCTGATTCTCACCAATGCGGCCGGCTCGGTCCGACACGATCTTGCACCGGGCAGTCTGATGCTGATCGATGATCATATCAACTTCTCCGGACTCAATCCTCTCATCGGCGAACCGTCCGACCAGCGCTTCGTCGGCATGACGACAGCCTATGACAGACAACTGAAAGACGCGTTTCTCCTTGCTGCCGGCGAGGTCAATGAAAAGCTGGAACAGGGTGTCTACATGTGGTTTTCGGGTCCATCCTTTGAAACGCCGGCTGAAATTCGCATGGCACGAACTATGGGCGCTGACGCGGTCGGCATGTCCACTGTTCCGGAAGTCATCCTGGCGCGGTTCTTTGGACTGCGTGTTGCCGCTTGTTCAGTAGTCACGAATTATGGGGCAGGCATGACCGGCGCGGAACTTTCGCATGAGGAAACCAAGGATGTTGCGCCGAAGGGCGGCGCCCGTCTTCAGAAGATCATCCGTGTACTGATCCGGGAGATAGGCTAAGCAATGTTGTTGCCGCAAGAAATTATCCGGCGAAAGCGCGACGGTCATACTCTGGACGCTGCCGATATCACGGCTTTCATCAATGCGATGAGTTCAGGGTCGATCACCGAGGGACAGGTTGCCGCCTTTGCCATGGCCATATTCTTCAATGGCATGAAACGGGACGAAGCCGTGGCACTCACCTTGGCCATGCGCGATTCCGGCGATATTCTTGATTGGTCGGACTTGCCCGGGCCTGCCGTCGACAAGCATTCGACTGGCGGCGTTGGTGACAACGTTTCGCTGATACTCGCGCCAATCGTAGCAGCCTGCGGTGCTTACGTGCCGATGATCTCGGGACGTGGGCTCGGTCATACGGGTGGTACGCTCGACAAGATGGACTCAATCCCCGGCTATCGCAGCCAACCCGACAACGCTTTGTTCCGCAAGGTCGTCCACGAGGTCGGTTGCGCAATCATCGGCCAGACTGCCAATCTGGCACCCGC
The DNA here is from genome assembly GCF_020164455.1 of Phyllobacterium chamaecytisi. Taxonomy (GTDB): domain Bacteria; phylum Pseudomonadota; class Alphaproteobacteria; order Rhizobiales; family Rhizobiaceae; genus Phyllobacterium; species Phyllobacterium chamaecytisi. Next base: position 245,868 of record NZ_JAIQWW010000006.1, on the reverse strand, counting down.
CGACAAGCGGTTCTATTCGATCCGCGATGTGACGGCGACCGTCGAATCGATCCCGCTTATCACCGCTTCAATCCTGTCCAAGAAACTTTCCGCTGGCCTCAATGCGCTGGTACTGGATGTGAAATCGGGCAATGGCGCCTTTATGACGAGAAACCGCGATGCTGTGTCATTGGCTGAAAGTATTGTGGCGGTCGCGGCTGGAGCCGGGCTGACAACGACCGCCGTTCTCACGGATATGAACGAACCTCTGGCACTTGCCGCCGGCAATGCGGTCGAGGTCAGGAATGCCGTCGATTTCCTGACCGGGGACCGGCGTGACACCCGGCTTGAAGCGGTCACGCTGGCACTTGCCGCAGAGATGCTGGTTTCGGCCAAGCTTGCCCCAAATCATAAAGCCGCAACCGACAAGGCAAGGGAAGCCTTGAGCAGTGGCAAGGCGGCGGAGATTTTCGGCCGGATGGTCGCCGGCCTCGGCGGGCCAACGGATTTCATCACCCGGACCCGGCACCATCTGGCTGTTGCGCCCATCACGCATGAAGTCAAAGCCGCGCAGGCAGGCTATGTTGCGGCCGTTGATACGCGCGCTGTCGGGGTGGCTGTCGTTACACTCGGCGGTGGGCGCATTCGCCCGCAGGACCCCATCGATCATGCGGTCGGCATCACGGCGCTACAGCCAATCGGGGCAAGAATGGAAGAGGGAGAACCGATTGCCTTGGTCCACGCCCGAACCGACGCCGATGCAGCAGCAGCAGTAAAGGTAATCCAGGCCGCCTACGGGTTTTCCGAGCGCAAACCCCGCACGATTGCCCCAGTGCTTCGTCGGGTAGGACCCTGATTATTTCGTCCCGTACATGCGGTCGCCGGCATCACCGAGGCCGGGAACAATATAGCCCTTCTCATTCAAATGACTGTCGATCGCTGCGGTGAAAACCTGCACGTCCGGATGCGCATTTGTAAAGCGCTCGATACCTTCCGGTGCCGCGAGAAGGCAGAGAAAGCGGATATTGCTGGCGCCGCGATCCTTCAGCTTCTGGATGGCGGCGATAGCGGAGTTGGCCGTTGCAAGCATCGGGTCGACCACGATAATTAGCCGGTTGACTATATCCTCAGGCGCCTTGAAATAATACTCGACCGGCAGCAACGTCTCATGATCACGGTAAAGCCCGATATGCGCGACCCGTGCAGCGGGAACGAGGTCAAGCATGCCTTCGAGCAAGCCGTTGCCCGCCCGGAGGATCGAGGCGAAAACCAGTTTCTTGCCCTCGATTACCGGCGAATCCATTTCCGTCAGAGGAGTCTCGATACGGATATTGGTCAATTGCAGGTCACGCGTCACCTCATAGCAAAGGAGCAGCGATATTTCCTTGAGCAGTCGCCGGAAGCCCGCGGTAGAGGTATCCTTGTCGCGCATTATGGTAAGCTTGTGCTGGACAAGCGGGTGGGAAACAATCGTCACGCCCATTGGAAACCCCTCTTACTAGAAATTCTGCAGACTTTGGAGCCTGTTTTGAAAGTCGCTGCGGCGAGTCAGATGGAGTGGTCTTCGAGAACCGGAGCGCAGCGTACATTAAGTACGTGAGCACCGGAAGCGCAGAAAACCACGTCAGATGACGGCCACAGTAGAGTTTCAAGACGGTTCTTAGCTGCTTGAGACTGATCCTGCAAAGACCTCATCGGCAACGCGCACAGTTTTGTCCGGATAGAGCCGCTCCAGCAGTACAGTTCTCGTGTCTTCATCGACAAAAGCGGCCTTGAGCGCCGTCGCTGTAACTTCCGTCAGCTTCACGTCGTCATAGCCGAAATATGTGGCTGCGATCTCATATTCGCGCGCAAGATCCGTATGGAAATAAGGTGGATCGTCGGCATTGAGCGTTATCGGGACGCCAGCTTCGGCAAGCGCGGCAAAAGGATGCGATGGAAAATCCGGGTAGACGCCCAGCGAGATATTCGAACCGGGACAGCATTCCAGAACGACCTGCTCCTCGGCCAGCCGTTGAACCAGATCGGCATTTTCAATCGCGCGAACACCATGGCCAATGCGCGCGGGTTTCAGAGCGTCTAGCGCGTCAGCCACGCTTTCCCACCCCGCAAGCTCGCCCGCATGCACAGTGATGCCGAGCCCCGCATCACGCGCGATCTCGAATGCAGCCGCAAAATCGCCAGGGTAATGCATGCGCTCATCGCCCGCCATGCCGAAACCGGTGATGAGGGGATGCGGATTAGCGGCGATATATTGTGCCGCTGCTGTGACGGCTTCCGGTCCCTTATGACGCAGGCCTGTGGCAATCATCCGGCACTGTATTCCCGTCGCGGCTTTTGCACGCTGGATGCCCTCCGCCAGCCCGTCGATATAGGCCCGCGGGTCGAGCCCTGCGCTAATGGCGTGATCCGTCGATATGAAAAACTCCGAATAGATGGCGTCTTGCCGGCTTAACGACAGAAGGTAGTCTTCCGCGAGATCCGCGTAATCCTCTGCCGTGCGGAAAAGCATCGAAGCTTGATCGAATCCGCGCAGGAACGAGGTGAAATCATGCCAGACGAATCTGCCATTCTGGATGAATGCGGAGACGTCGGCACCATATTTAGTGGCTTTCCGTTCGACCAGACGGGGTGAGGCGGCGCCTTCGATATGGCAATGCAATTCGGCTTTCAGAACCATCCCGGTCACCCCTGACAAAACAGATCAACGCGGCGCTTCACCGCGCAAGAGACAATAGCCTTATGCGTTTCAATCTTCTATGGTTCTGGCGATTTGAAAAACAGGTAGCACAATGAGCCAGCAACGCACCGGTGCCCACGGCGGCATGGAAACGTCCTTCGGGTTTCAGGATGTCAGCGATGGGGAAAAGCAGACACGCGTCAATGACGTCTTCCACCGCGTCGCCAAACGCTATGACGTGATGAATGATTTGATGTCCGGCGGCCTGCATCGTGTCTGGAAGGATTCGATGATTGCCTGGCTCGCCCCCTCAAAAACGGCCGGCTGGAAAGTGCTCGACGTGGCGGGCGGCACCGGCGACGTTGCCTTCCGTATTGTTGAGGCGTCAAACCGCAATGCCCATGCGACAATCCTTGATATCAATGGTTCGATGCTTGGCGTCGGCCGCGATCGCGCCGAAAAACAGGGGCTTGCCGACAATACCGAGTTTGTAGAGGCCAATGCTGAAGAACTTCCCTTTGAGGATGCACGTTTCGACGCTTATACGATCGCCTTCGGTATCCGCAACGTGCCGCATATCGATCGGGCATTGGCGGAGGCTTTTCGTGTGCTGAAGCCCGGCGGGCGCTTCCTTTGCCTCGAATTCTCCGAGGTGGAATTGCCGGTCCTCGACAAAATTTATGACGCGTGGTCGTTCAATGCCATTCCAAAGATCGGCAAGGCCGTGACCGGCGATGCGGACAGCTATCAATATCTGGTGGAATCCATCCGCAAGTTTCCGCGCCAGTCCGATTTTGCCGAGATGATCCGCAAGGCCGGGTTCGAACGGGTTAGCTGGCGCAATTTCACTGGTGGTGTTGCCGCGCTGCATTCCGGCTGGAAGCTGTGATCGCAGCATGAGTAGTCCTGCAGCAATATTTCGCCTGATGCGGGCCGGATGGATCATGACGCGTGAAGGCGTCATATCCGCTTTGCCAGCCGAGGGCCTGAGTGGTCTCCCCGCCTTCGGTCACCGGATGGCCGGCCTCTTGGCCCGCCGCCGCGCCATGACGGCGCAGCGCTCCGAGCGCATGTCGCGCGCCATCAACAAGCTTGGCCCGTCCTACGTCAAGCTCGGGCAGTTCCTCGCAACACGGCCCGATGTGGTCGGGACCGAAGTGGCCGACGATCTGGCACTCTTGCAGGATCAGCTCGATTTTTTCCCTATGGACGCTTCGATCAAGGCTATCGAGGGTTCGCTTGGACGGACTGTGTCCGACCTTTTCGTAAGTCTTGATGAACCAATTGCTGCGGCATCGATTGCACAGGTGCACCCGGCCTTCGTTGCAAGCAATGGCGACATCAAGAAGGTTGCGGTCAAGGTCGTGCGCCCAGGTGTGCGCCAGCGTTTCAACAACGACCTCGAGAGTTTCTTTCTGGTGGCAAGATGGCAGGAGCGCTATGTACCTGCCACGCGCCGCCTGCGCCCGATTGAAGTTACCCGTACGCTGGCACAGACGACCCGTATCGAGATGGACTTGCGCCTTGAGGCCGCCGCGCTCTCGGAGATCGGCGAGAACACCAAGGATGATCCGGGGTTTCGTGTTCCGACTGTCGATTGGGAGCGGACTGGACGCGATGTCCTGACCCTCGAGTGGATCGATGGCGTGAAAATGTCGGACATCGAGGGCTTGCGCGCAGCCGGACACAACCTCATCAAGCTCGCCGAAACGCTGATCCAGTCATTCCTGCGCCATACATTGCGCGACGGCTTCTTCCACGCAGACATGCACCCCGGCAATCTGTTCGTCGACGACGAGGGCCATATCGTTGCGGTGGATTTCGGCATCACCGGCCGGCTTGGCAAGAAGGAGCGCCGTTTTCTCGCGGAAATCCTCTACGGCTTCATAACGCGCGATTATGTCCGTGTTGCCGAAGTGCATTTCGAGGCTGGATATGTGCCGCACCGGCATGATGTGGCGAGCTTTGCACAGGCCATCCGCGCCATCGGCGAGCCAATCCATGGCCAACCTGCCGAAACCATTTCCATGGCAAAGTTGCTCACGCTGCTCTTCGAGGTCACAGAACTCTTCGACATGGAAACGCGGCCCGAACTTGTCATGCTGCAGAAGACCATGGTTGTGGTCGAGGGGGTATCGCGCACGCTGGATCCGCATTTCAACATGTGGAAGGCTTCGGAACCGGTGGTTGGGAGCTGGATTCGCCGCAATCTAGGGCCGCAGGGCATTCTCATCGATGCGCGTGAAGGGGCTCAGGCAGTCCTGCATCTGGCCCGCCAGGTGCCCGAATTGGTCGGGCGCGCTGACCGGCTGTCGAAGGAATTCGACAGGATGGCGGAACAGGGTTTGCGATTTGACGAACAGACGGCACAGGCTATCGGCAAGGCTGAGGCCCGCCATACACGCTCGGGGCGTATCGCGCTCTGGGTGATTGCAATTTGTCTTGTCATCATCACCTATGAGCTTCTCAGCTAGGTATATATCGGCTAATGTGATTGCAATGATTGCATTTCGGCAATCTTTATCGGGGCGGGCGCAATCATATGGCCAGTATTACCATTCGCAATCTTGACGGTTCCATCAAGGAAAAGCTGCGTTTGCGCGCCGCGGCGCATGGGCGCTCGATGGAAGAAGAAGTACGGCTTGTCCTTGGGGAACTAGGAAACGCAGTTTCGATAGAGACCTCCGCAACGTCGACGACGATCCATGCCCCGGGCGCGTTATCCGGGCGTCGCATCCTGCTGATCATCGGTGCGGGAATCGCAGCCTATAAATGCCTCGATCTTATCCGGCGTCTGCGCGAGCGTGGCGCACAGGTGCGTCCGGTCCTGACCAAGGCGGCAGAAGAATTCGTAACGCCACTGGCAGTGGGTGCGCTCGCAGCTGACAAGGTTTTCACGGAACTCTTCTCGCGCGAGGACGAGCATGATGTCGGCCATATCCGCCTGTCCCGGGAGGCTGATTTGATCGTCGTCGCGCCGGCAACAGCTGACCTGATGGCAAAGATGGCGACTGGCCTTGCCAATGATTTGGCTTCGGCGATCCTCCTGGCTACCGATAAACGCGTGCTGATAGCGCCGGCGATGAATCCCAGAATGTGGAACCATCCGGCAACGAGGCGAAATCGCGCCGTGCTTCAAAAGGACGGCATTCGTTTTGTCGGCCCCAACAAGGGCGAAATGGCGGAGAGTGGTGAAAGCGGAGATGGCCGTATGGCGGAACCGCTTGAGATTGTCGGTGCTATTGAAAAGCTGCTCGACCGCAGGCCGAAACCGCTGGCGGGGAAAACCATTGTCATGACCTCGGGGCCGACCCACGAACCCATTGATCCGGTTCGCTATATCGCCAACCGCTCGTCCGGAAAGCAGGGCCACGCCATTGCCGCGGCCCTTGCCAGGCTCGGCGCAACGGTCCGTCTGGTCTCTGGTCCCGTCACGATCCCGGATCCGGAAGATGTTGCAGTGATCCACGTCTCAACGGCACGTGAAATGCGCGATGCCGTGGAGCAGCTTTTGCCTGCCGATGCCGCCATCATGGTCGCTGCCGTTGCGGATTGGCGCACCGCGAACGAAGCGGGCGAAAAGATCAAGAAGAAGCCGGGTGAAAAAGCTCCGGCGCTACAGATGATCGAAAATCCGGACATTCTTGCCGGGGTGGGTCACAGCAAATCGCGTCCGCGTCTGGTCGTCGGCTTTGCTGCCGAGACACAGGACCTGCTTGCCAATGCCAAGCGGAAGCTCGACAAGAAGGGGGCGGACTGGATCGTCGCCAATGATGTCAGCCACGCCACCGGTGTCATGGGCGGCGACCGCAACGCCGTGCGGATTGTCACCCGATCAGGGGTCGAGGAATGGCCGGATATGAGCAAGGAAGAGGTCGCGGAGCGCCTGGCAGCGAAAATAGCAGCTGCATTGCAGACGGTGGAAGTTTAAGTGTGGATCAGGAGACCAGAATCGTGATTCCAACGCTTGAAACCAAACGTCTCATCCTGCGTCCTCACAAGCGCGAGGATTTTGAGGCGCTCCATGCAATGTGGGCGCATTCTTCGGTGTATAAATACATCTCGGGCAAGCCCTCCACGCGGGAGCAATCCTGGGCAAGGCTCTTGCGTTATGCCGGTATGTGGCAGCTCATTGGCTACGGTTTCTGGGCGATGCAAGAGAAGGCAAGCGGACGTTTCGTTGGAGAGCTCGGCTTTGGCAATTTCGAGCGCGATATGGAACCGCGCATTGGCGATACGCCGGAGATGGGCTGGGTTCTCGCGCCGGAAATCCACGGCAAAGGCTTCGGAAGTGAAGCCCTTGCCAAGGTGGTCGCCTGGGGTGATGCTTTCTTCAAGCACGATCGGGCGGTCTGCATCATATCTCCGGAAAACGCTGCATCGCAGCGGATCGCTGAAAAGAACGGTTTCCGCAAGATTGCCGAAACGACCTATACGGAGGAGCCGGTCTGGATGTTCGAGAGGCGATTTCGACTGTAGTTGAAGGCCGGCAGACGATGCCGGCCAATAATGTTATGTAGGCGATATCTTCGCAATCAGCCTGCGATGATGTGCTTATATTCCTTCTCGAGCCGGGTGAACTTGTCCCAGAAACCGCTGGTCTGTTCGCCGCTGAGGTGATCGATGAGGACACCCAGATGTGTGTGCCAGCCGCTGGCAACGCTCACCATGGAGTCGTTGCTGCCAAGTCGTGTGTGCGTGACGCGGAGCAATGTATCCGATCCCGAGGCCGTAAGTTCGAATGTTACTTCGGAAGGTTCGCCTGTGGATTCCGGCCAGGTAAAGCTGAGGAATGACGGCGGCTCATAACGAGTGACCTTGCCCTTGTTCGTGTGACCCTCATATTTCTGGTAGTCGGCCGGGGTGGGCTCGTTTGACAACTGCGAGTGGTAAAAGGTCAGTTCAACATCGCCGCCGACATAATTGGCCATGGGCCCCTCGGCCAGCCATTTCTTGCGCTTGTCCGATTCAGTGAGATAGGCCCAGACCCGTTCGACTGGGCCGGGAAGGATGCGTTCGATGCGAATCGTACGAGGTGCTGTCACAACACCGAGACGATCATTTCCGACATGCTCGTTCATTTCGTGCTCCTTGACGTTTTATCAGATTTGGCAGGGCTCGACGTCGACTGTTCACTTGATCGAGCCAAGGCGCGATCTTCCTCGCGCAGGATTGCCTCGAGATCGTCGAGACGCGTTGTCCAGAACCGCTCATAGGTACGTAGCCATTCTTGCGCTTCCGCAAGGCGGGCCGCCTCAAGCTGGCAATAATGCGTCCGGCCTTGGACATGGCGGCGCACCAATCCGGCTCCTTCCAGCACCTTGATGTGTTTCGATGCACCGGCGAGCGACATATTGAAGGGCGTCGCAAGCTCGCTGACGGTACGTTCGCCCTCGGTCAGCCGGTGCAGAATGGCTCTCCGTGTTGGATCGGAGAGAGCATGGAAAACGGCGTCGAGGTGAGGTGTCTGAAATTCAACCATATGGTTTAATAACATCGAAATATTCGATAGTCAACCATTTGGTTTAATATATTTTCGAGCGAGTGTTTGGGGCCCACGAAAACAAAGCGAATGCGCTAGAGAACCAAAAAGCCCTGGCCGAGCGGATCATCGTCCTCGACGATGAACTCGGCTTTGCCGCTGTAGTAAGCGTGGCCGGAAACGCGTGCGGTAATGGCGTCGAAGTCGCCCGCCTTGGTGGTCGAGGCAACGAAGCCCGCAAAGCGTGAGCCTACAATACTTTCGAATATCCGCGCATTCCCTTCGCGAATTTGCCCCTTGGCAAACATCGCAGCGAGCCGCGCGGTCACCCCCGAACCCGTCGGGGAGCGGTCAAGCTGCGCGTCGGCGAAGATGCAGACATTCTTCGTCGGGCCTTCATTCCAGTCGTCCGCCCCATCTGTCAGGATCGATCCGTAGAGAAACGCCAGATCCTTATGGTCTGGATGATCGAGCGACACCGCCTCCTTTACGGCCTCGGTCAGGATAGTTGCAGCGTCAATGAAATTTCTCGCCGGATCGCGGCCGAATTCGAGTCCAAACTGATGACAGTCCGCCAAGGCATAGAAGGCCCCGCCATAGGCCACATCGAAATTGATTTTGCCGAACCCCGGCAGCTCGATCATCTGGTCGCCAGCATAAAGAAAGGCAGGCACGCTCTCGAATGAGACACCGCCGGATTTGCCGTCGCGTATTTCGACCGATGCCACGACCATGCCGCACGGGCATTCGATGTGGACTGTCGTCACGGGCTCCACCTTCGCCACAATCCCGTAGTCGACAGCGTAGCGGCCGAGCGCCATGATGGCGTGGCCGCACATGGTGGAATAGCCTTCATTGTGCATGAACAGCACTGCCAGGTCGGCGCCGGGCAGGTTTGGCTCGACCAGAACCGCGCCATACATATCGAAATGGCCGCGTGGCTCGAAGATCACTATCTTGCGGAGGTGATCCAGCCTGTCGCGTACATAGGCACGCTTTTCGAGGATCGTGCCCTTTGGCAGTTTGGGATAGCCGCCGGTGACGATGCGCAAGGGTTCGCCGCCGGTGTGCATGTCGATAACGGTCAAGGGCTCGGCCATCAGGCGACCCCCAGCATCGCCGGTAGTCGGCGCATATCATTGAAGAGAATGCCGCCGGCAGCCGCCAGACCCTTATGGTCTGCATGGGCATCGCCGCAATAGGAAAAGACACGCATGCCGGCGGCTGTGCCCGCCTTCGTTCCGGCAACGCTGTCTTCGATGACAACGGCCTTGGATGGCTCGCAACCCATTTCCTTGGCCGCATACAGGAACAGGTCAGGGAACGGCTTGCCGCGGGCCACCATCGAGGCGCTGTAGAGCACGTCCTGAAAATGCTCTATCAGACCGGTCTTGCCCAGCGTGATATGCATTTTCTCGACATTGGCCGATGAAGCAACGCAGTAGGGAAGTTCCGCCTTTTTGACCGCGGCGATGACCTCTTCGATATGCGGGATGGCCTCGACGCCGTTTTCGAAGATGACCGGTATCGCTTGATACCAGCGGTCGACGAAATCCTCGCCGAGCGGATAGCCTGCGGCCTCGATCTTTTCTTTCACTGCACGCATGGGCATGCCGCAGAAATCTTTGCGTACTGCCTTGAAAGTGGTTGCATAGCCGGAAGCGTCGAGCATTTTTACGAGATGTTGATTGCCGAGTGTCTCCGTATCGACCAGAACTCCGTCACAGTCGAAAATCACCAGCTCGGGTTTTGTCATTATTTCAGATGTCCTTGTCTGCGCCCTGCGAAAAGAGTTGCTGCAATTCGCCGAAGGGCATCGCCTGTTGACTGAATTCAAAAGTCCCTTTGTCCAGGATCTCGCGCGCTGCATCCCGGACCGCCGCAAAGGCGATGGTCGTCAAATACGGACCAAGCGATACACGCTTGACGCCCGCCTCCAAAAGCTGCGCAACCGTGAAGGTGGGGCCGGCCATCACGTTGACCGGCTTGGAAACCGACGAGCAGACTTGCCGGACAAGATTGATATCGCGGATGCCCGGCGCATAGAGAACGTCGGCGCCAGCTGCTTCGAATGCCTGCAGCCGCTTGATCGTGTCCTCGATATCGGGTCTACCATGCAGGAAGTTTTCAGCGCGGGCGGTAAAGACAAAATCTCCCTTCAACGCCTTGGCTGCCTCGCTCGCTGCAGCGACACGCTCGACGGCAAGCGAGAACTCATAGATGGGGTTATGGTCGTCCCCGGAATAGTCTTCGATCGAACAGCCGGCGAGCCCTGCAGCTTGGGCCGCGAAAATCGTTTCGCCCGCGCTGTCTGGACTGTCACCCTTGCCCTTCTCGAGATCGGCATTCATCGGAAGGCCCGTGGCAGAAATGAGATCCTTGCAATGCTGGATCATCATGTCAAACGGCACACCGCCATCCGGAAGACCACGTGAAAACGCAAAACCCGCGCTGCTTGTCGCAAGTGCCTTGAACCCGAGCGATGCCAGGAGCATCGTTGTGCCGGGATCCCATGGGTTGGGCATGAGAAAAATCCCGGGGGCTTCATGCAGCTGACGAAAAACCCTGCCCTTGTCCATGACGACCTCCAGTGCGGACGTCCTTTATGCTAGGACGTACCTGTTGAACCGAACCCTCCGGCACCCCGGACCGTCTCGCTGGCATGTTGCCGTTCTTCGACATCAAGCTGCACGACCGGAGCGAGGATGACCTGTGCAATACGCATGCCGCGTGTCACATAGAAATCGTCATCGCCGAGATTGATCAACAATACTTTTACCTCACCACGATAGTCGGAATCAATCGTTCCGGGGGTGTTGAGACAGGTAATTCCGTTTTTCAGTGCGAGGCCCGAACGTGGCCGGATCTGCGCCTCGAAACCCTGTGGTATTTCAAAGATCAAGCCGCTGGGCACAAGCGCTCTGCGACCGGGCAAAAGCAGCAATGGCCGGTCTTCCGGCACGGCGGCCCGAAGGTCCATGCCGGCGGAGCCTGACGTTTCATAGGAGGGCAATTCAAGATCCAGCCCATGCGGCAACCGGATAATACCGAGAGCAGGATTCTTGTGGCGAGCGGAATCGGATATTTTGGACATGAAAAGACCTTTTTCACCAGACGGCAGCCACGGTCAACTCACAAGATATGAAGGGTGCGTTGTTTGCACATAATACGCGCCAAACGCCATTTCAAAATCAAACGGCCAACTAAAGTCCAATTGCGCAATTGTCGGCACGGTCGGCATATCTCGGTTTAGCCGAGTGTGCAGAAATTGTTTGATTTTACGTACCGTAAACGGTACACTTGCGGTGGCGAATTGAAGAGAATAGCGGCAGTCTTCTATCAATCGGAAAGTGGTATTGAACCAGTCAGAGACTGGTTGAAATCCCTCGATATTGAGGATCGGCGTGTTGTAGGTTTTGATATTGCCGTGCTTGAGTTTGGGTGGCCGATTGGGATGCCCCTGTGTCGATCGCTGGGTGCTGGTCTATGGGAGGTACGCAGCAATCTTGCCCATGGACGGATTGCGCGAATCCTCTTTTGCCCGGCCCAAGGTAACATGGTCTTACTCCATGCTTTTGTGAAGAAGACGCAGAGAACGCCGGCACCGGATCTGCAAGTTGCTCGTAAACGGCAAAGGAACATTGGACGATGATTGGTAAACACTTTGGCTCGCCCTTCAATGAATTTTTGAGGGAAGAAGGGATTGACGAGGCGGCAACGGTCCATGCGATCAAACGCGTGCTGGCATGGCAGCTCGAACAGGCGATGCTGAAGGAGGGCATTACCAAGAGCGAAATGGCCAAACGGATGAAGACCAGCCGTACCCAACTCGATCGGTTGCTCGATCCTGCAAATGACAAGGTGCAACTCGATACCGTCCAGCGCGCTGCTGTCGCGGTTGGGAGAACGCTACATCTCGAACTCATATGAGCGTGCACAGCGTGAGCGTGCACAGCGCCTCGCAATCAACCATCGACTGCGAAGCCTGCGGCTGATAGAAGGCGCGCAACCTTTCCTTCATCGAGTTTGAGCTTCCATGTCTTCTGCCGACCATCCCGTTTCCAAGCGCCGTACCTTTGCGATCATCGCACACCCTGACGCCGGTAAAACCACACTGACCGAAAAGCTGCTGCTGTTCGGCGGAGCGATCCAGCTCGCGGGTGAGGTCAAGGCCAAGAAGGACCGTATCCAGACACGCTCCGACTGGATGAATATCGAGCGTGATCGCGGTATTTCGGTGGTCACTTCGGTCATGACGTTCGAGTATAGGGATTGCATCTTCAATCTGCTTGATACGCCTGGTCACGAGGACTTCGCCGATGACACCTACCGCACGCTGACTGCCGTCGACAGCGCGGTCATGGTTATCGATGCCGCCAAGGGTATCGAAGCGCGTACGCTCAAGCTCTTCGAAGTTTGCCGCATGCGCGATATTCCAATCGTTACTTTCATCAACAAGATGGACCGCGAAAGCCGCGACCCTTACGAAATTCTCGACGAGATCGAGCAGAAACTTGCGCTGGACACCGCGCCAATCACCTGGCCCATTGGCCGCGCCAAGAGCTTTGCCGGAACCTATAATCTGCAGAACAACACGGTGCGCCGACGCGACGAGGAAGAGGTGCCGACGCCGGTCAATGGTCCTGAATCCTCCGCTGCATCCGGTCTTTTGCCTGAGAACGAGCGCCAAGCCTGGATCGACGAGGTCACTCTGGCGCGGGACGCCTGCAATCCATTCGATCTGCAGGCTTTCCAGGAGGGTCATCTTACTCCTGTGTATTTCGGTTCTGCGCTGCGCAACTACGGCGTGCGTGATCTGATTGAAGCCTTCTGCGACTATGGCCCGAGCCCGCGTGCGCAGGATGCCGATACGCGCAAGGTCGAGGCAACCGAAGACAAGATGACCGGCTTCGTCTTCAAGATTCAGGCAAACATGGATCCCAACCATCGCGACCGCATCGCTTTTCTGCGGGTCTGCTCTGGGAAACTGTCGCGCGGCATGAAAGCCAAGCTGGTGCGCACCGGTAAACCGATGAGCTTGTCTGCGCCGCAGTTCTTCTTCGCGCGCAGCCGCCAGATCGCCGATGAGGCGTGGGCCGGCGATGTGGTGGGTATTCCCAATCATGGAACGCTGCGTATCGGTGACACGCTGACGGAGGGCGAGGACCTTCTGTTCCGCGGCGTGCCCAACTTTGCGCCGGAAATCTTGCGCCGCGTGCGTCTCGATGATGCGATGAAGGCGAAGAAGCTGCGCGAGGCTTTGCAGCAGATGGCGGAGGAGGGCGTGGTCCAGCTCTTCCTGCCGGATGACGGCTCGCCCGCTATCGTCGGCGTTGTCGGCGCCCTGCAGATCGACGTTCTGACCGAGCGGCTGAAGGTGGAATATACGCTCCCGGTCGGCTTTGAACCCGCCCGCTTTACTGTCGCGCGCTGGATTTCCGCGGATGATCCGGCAGAGCTGCAGCGTTTTATCAATTCACATCGTGCCGATATCGCACATGATCTCGACAATGATCCGGTGTTTCTAGCTCAGAATACGTTTTCACTGTCTTACGAAGCGGAGCGCTGGAAGGCGATCCGCTTCGCCGCGATCAAGGATTATCAGGTTCGCGACAAGGCGGCGTAGCCCCCGATCAATCCCGTAGTTCGCGCCGCAATATCTTGCCGACATTGCTCTTCGGCAACTCATCGCGAAACTCCACGATTCGCGGGCGTTTATAGTTGGTCAGCCGTTCGGCACAGAAGGCTTTCACGGCCTCCTCGGTCAACGCCGGATCCTTGCGGACGATAAAGAGTTTGACGATCTCTCCCGAATGCTCGTTCGGCACGCCGATAGCCGCCGCTTCGCGTATGCCAACGTGCTCCATCGCCACTTCCTCGATCTCGTTCGGATAGACATTGAAGCCCGAGACCAGGATCATGTCCTTCTTGCGGTCAACGATCTTGGTGTAGCCACGTTCATCCATGTAGCCCATATCGCCGGAACGGAAAAAGCCGTCGGATGTCATCGCCTTCTCGGTTTCGTCCGGGCGGTTCCAGTAGCCTGCCATGACCTGCGGACCGCGGATGCAGATCTCGCCGACTTCCATTAACGGAACCTCCTTGCCTTCATCGTCGCGGATGGAGAAATCCGTCGAGGGGAGCGGCAGTCCAATCGTCCCAGAGAATTCGGTTGCATCGAGTCGGTTTGCCGAAGCCACCGGGGAAGTCTCCGACAGGCCATAGCCTTCTGTGATCAGGCAGCCCGTTACTTCCTTCCATCGCTCGGCTACCGGCTTCTGCACCGCCATGCCACCGCCAAGCGATAGGATCATTTCCTTGAAGTCGAGCTTGCGGAATTCTTCATTATTGAGAAGGCCGTTGAACAGCGTGTTTAGCCCCGGGAAAATGTGGAACTTGTGCTTCTGCAGCTCTTTGACAAAGCCGGGAATATCGCGGGGATTTGGAATGAGCACGTTCAGCGCACCTTGATCGATGCCCATCATTGCGTTCACTGTCAGAGCGAAAATGTGATAAAGCGGCAGCGCGCAAATGTAGACGATGTCCTTCGGGCGCCCTTTCACGCGAAATCCGACATCGCACCACAGTCGCATTTGTGCGACATTGGAAACGATATTGCTGTGTGTAAGGATTGCGCCTTTGGAAATGCCTGTGGTGCCACCGGTATATTGCAGGAAGGCAACGTCAGCTCCGGTCACTTCGACGGTTTTCAGCTTCTGAGCTGCACCTTGAGCGAGTGCTGTTTTGAATGGCGTATGGCCCGGCAAAGACCACGGGGGCACCATCTTCTTGACGCGCCGCACGACGAGATTCACGAGATGACCCTTCAGGCCCAGCATATCGCCCATCGCTGCTACGATCACGTGCTGAACAGGCGTTTTGGTGACAACTTTTGCCAGCGTTGAGGCAAAATTTTCCAGAATAATAATTACCTTGGCACCGCTGTCCTTCAACTGGTGTTCGAGCTCGCGCGGCGTATAAAGCGGATTGATATTGACGACCGTCAGGCCCGCCCGAAGGATCGCAGCGATCATGACCGGGTATTGCAAGATATTGGGCATCATGACGGCGACGCGATCGCCCTTGACCAGTCCGCGCGATTGTAGCCATGCGGCCATGGCGCGCGAATGACGATTGAGATCGGCATAGGTCATGCTCTTGCCCATGCAGCTGAATGCGGGTTGGTCGGCATATTGCTTGTAAGCCCTCGCAAGCAAATCGCCGACCGACTCATATTGCGATGCAGAGATCTCCGCCGGAACACCTTCCGGATAGGATTTCACCCACTCGCGCGGCGTAGGCTTGGCGCTTGCCACCTTGGCAGTCCCGGCTTTTGGCTTTGCCACCGATTTTGCCTTGGCAGGCGTTGCTTTCGGTTTTGCAGCGGCTTCCGCAACAACAGATTTTGTTGGGACAGCTGCTGCCTTGGACGCGCGGGCGGTTCTCGTTTTCGCTGGGACTTTTGCCGGAGTGTCGCTAGCTGCCTTGACAGTCGCCGCTTTTCCCTTGGCCGCAACTTTGGCCTTGGCAGGCATTGCCTTTGCCGCGACGTCAGCCAGCGCTTGGGCAGGCGCCTTTGAAGCGCTTGCGGGTTTTGGTCTCGGAGGCGCTTTTACCAAATTGTCCGTCGCGGCCTTCCTGACATTACCGGTTTGCTTTTTCAAAGCTGGCGCGGCGGTTTTCACCACTTTATCAACTGGCGCTTTTGCCGTCGCGTTCTTGGTTGCTTTTGCCGGTGTTGTCTCTTTCGCCACATTAACCTCCCAGTTGATTTCCTTGACGCCTGCGCGCAGTTCTCCAAACCCGCATGCATGCTACTTAACAACGCTATCTATTGCGAGAGGCAGGTTGCTTGCAAGTATTTACATTGACGTAAACGTAAAATGATGTGCCTCGTCTTTCAGCGAAATCGTGCAATTCATCCCTTCGGCACTATCTGGGCACAAAGTCGCCAAGGTTCGGCTCGACAAAGCACCCGCACTTCCTCCATCCTGTTCCCGATCAAAACTGGATTTTCCGTGGAAACAATAACCATTGTCCTGCTGATGCTCCTGGCCGTGGTGGTCAGCGATTCCATCATCCGGGTCCTTCCCCTTCCAGTGCCGCTGCCGCTGGTGCAGATCGGCCTCGGAGCGGCGATCGCCTCGGTGACGAATATTCGCGTCCAGCTTGATCCGGACATCTTCTTCCTGCTGTTTCTGCCGCCTTTGCTGTTCCTTGATGGCTGGCGCATTCCCAAGGAAGGTCTCTTCCGCGACAAGGGCATCATTCTCGAAATGGCGCTCGGGCTTGTTATTTTTACGGTTATCGGCGTGGGCTTCTTAGTCCACTGGATGATCCCGTCCGTGCCCTTGCCGGTCGCCTTTGCGCTCGCCGCGATCCTTTCGCCGACCGACCCGATCGCTGTTTCCGCCATTGCGGCACGCGTGCCAATTCCCTCGCGCATGATGCATGTTCTCGAAGGCGAATCGCTCCTGAACGATGCGTCCGGCCTCGTCTGCATGCGCTTTGCAGTTGCCGCCATGCTCACCGGTGCGTTTTCGCTGCAGGCAGCATTTCTGACATTTCTCTGGCTCGCCTTTGCGGGAATTGTAATCGGTGTTGGTGTCACCCTTGGCGTCACAAGGGGCAAGGCATTCCTGACCCGGCATCTTGGTGAAGAGAGTGGCTCGCAGATTCTTATCAGCCTGCTCATTCCTTTCGGTGCCTATCTGCTGGCAGAACATGTGCATGCCTCCGGCATTCTTGCAGCCGTCGCCGCCGGCATCACCATGAGCTACGCCGAGAACACCGGCCAGTCTCTGGCTCTGACAAGGGTAAGACGCACCGCCGTCTGGGACACGGCACAATTTGCTGCCAACGGCGCCATTTTCGTGCTTCTGGGCGAGCAGCTTCCAGGCATATTTTCGGGTGCGGTCGACAACGTCCATCACGTGGGGAGGGCGAGTTACTGGTGGCTGCCGGTCTATGTGGTGGTTATCTATGCGTCGCTGGTCGCGCTTCGCTTTGCGTGGGTCTGGGTCTCGTGGCGCTTCGCCTTTCGCCGGTCTTCCAAAAATGGACAGCCTGTCGTAAGGCCAAATTGGCAGCTCGTCGCCGCCATGTCCTTTGCCGGGGTTCGCGGCGCCATCACCCTGGCCGGCATCCTGACGCTGCCGCTATTCCTCAATGATGGGAGCTTGTTTCCCGCCCGTGATCTTGTGATATTCTTGGCCGCCGGCGTCATCATCCTGTCCCTCATCATGGCAAGCATCTGTCTTCCGCGCGTGCTCAAGAATATCGACCTGCCGGTCGAAGATTCCCACCAGCGGGAGGAGGACTACGCCCGTATTGCCGCCGCGGAAGCCGCGATCATGGCCATCGAAAAGGCCCAACACGAACTCGCATCCGGCCGTGCCGACGCCGATGCTTTCACCGATGTGGCCACGCAGATCATGGAGCTCTATCGCAAGCGCATCGACGGGCGCATGCATCTTGGTGAGGAACGCGAACAGGCGGCACGAAGCGAGGAAATCGGAAAACAGCTGCACATTACCGCGCTGAAGGCAGAGCGGCAGGAAATCTACCGTCTGGTGCGGGCGCGGCGGCTGGAAAGCACCGTCGCCAGCAAAATGGTGCGCGATATAGATTTGCTCGAGGCAAGATATAGCTGACTAGGGTCAGGACTCATTAACATGATCGAAATGGCGCCTGAAACGGCAAGAAGATGCGAGGAGAACTGGGAAGGGCGGGGTCTTTCCCCCGGCCGAGCGGTTCGACACTGCAGCTTACAGCCGTTTGGGCGTCCGGAGGATAGGGTCCATTTGCTCCTCGTAGCCGCGCAAATGGCCTCCTACCATTTCGACCAGATTAACGGGTCCTGACCCTAGGGCGCGGGCTCACTAACCCTATGAGGACGCGCCCTAGTGCGGCTCCTAACCCAACAAGGGTCAGTAGTCCCAGAATATCGGTACCCAACGAAAGGTATCGCCGTCGGTCGCTACATGGCCGATGGATGGGAACGGCAGGTGAGTGGCCACCAGCAGCTCGCCGGTCGCCGACAGCTCCTTCAAAAGACGGACGCGGACGCGGGCCGCTTCCTCGGGGTCATGTTCGAAGCCGTTGAACCAGTCGGGATGTTCGAACCCGACCGCGAACACGGCGTCGCCGGCGAACATCAGCCGGTCGTTGCCGGATGCGAGGCGCACCACGCTGTGTCCGGGGGTGTGACCGCCGGTGCGGGTGACGACCACCCCCGGCGCAACCTCGTACTCCTCCTCGAACGTCTGCAGATTGCTGCGGTACTCTTCCGCAAACCGCTTGGCGGCGGCCCGAAGCGCGTCCGGGAACCCCTCCGGCATGGAGACGTGGGAGAAATCGGGGTGCGTCCAGAACTTGACTTCGGCGGCTGCAACGTGGATCCGCAAGTCCTTACGCAGTTGGTCCTTCACCCCGTCGACGAGCAGCATGCCAATGTGGTCCATGTGCATGTGGGTAAGCACCACGTCGGTCACGGACCCAAGATCGATGCCGGCGGCCTTTAGTCGATGGGCCAGTTGCCCGGCCCGTGGCAAATTCAAGTTCGGGTCGTCCCCCAGCCCGGCGTCGATGAGGATGGTCTTGCCGCCGCTTCGAACCACGACCACGTTCAGCCCCCAGTCGAGCTTATCCGTCGGCAGGAAATTGTAGTTGAGCCAAGCCGCCCGGTCGGCCGCATCGGCGTTGTGGCCCAACATCTTGCCTGGCAACGGAAGCACCCCGTCGCTGATCACCATGACGTCGATCTCGCCGATCTTCAACGCGTAGCGCGACGGAACCAACTCGTCGGGGGCCGATCTAGCGGGATGTGAAGTGTGTTGTAGGTTCATGTTTGCCTCCTGTGTTTGCTGACCGCCGCCTTACACACGGCATCGACGAAGCTACGTTGAGGCGTGTTCGCGGTAAATTGGGGTCGAGGGGTAGGGCGAGCTATACCACGGTATAGGTCCTGCCATTCAAGTTGCGGGGCGTCGAATAACCGGAGTGGACGCCCGCGACAGCGCCGCGGCAACAGTTTTCGAATGGCTATCGTTGGAACGGTATGTCGGCGGCGCCGGAAGCGTTTTCGACTTCGAGCGTGCTATTCAGTGCTAGTCACTGTCTTCCAGAACAAGTTCTGCTCCCTTGGCACCTACCATCATGGCAGCGGCGTTGGTATTGCCGGAAATGATATTGGGAAATACCGAGCAGTCGATGATGCGTAGTCCCTCTACGCCGTGAACCCGCAAACGCGGATCGACCACCGATTGCGCTGCATCCGGGCCCATGCGGCAGGTGGAGACGGGATGGTAGACCGTGCCACTGCGCCGCCGGAAATCCGTGATCAATTCTTCATCGCGCTGGCAGGCTGGACCCGGCAGCAATTCCTCCACGATCAGCTTGGACATTATCGGCGTTGCGGCGATCTTGCGCAGGAATTTCACCGCGTCGAGCATCTCTGCCACGTCATGGTCAGTGGAGAACGCGTTCGGCACGATGCGCGGCTGCTCCAGCGGGTTGCTTGAGCGAATGTGGATCGACCCCGTGCTTGTCGGACGACAATTTGAAAGCCCGATGGAAAAGCCTGGCCATGGGTCGGGCGTCAGGATCGGCCGTTCGCCGTTTTTGGGGACCAGCGTTGAAAAAGCCTGGAAATAGAGCTGCATGTTGGCGCGCTTGCGCGATGGATCGCTGCGAAAAAAGCCGCCGCCCTGATTCATGCTGATTGATAGGGGTCCGCTCCGCAGCAGCAGGTATTCCATGCCCGCAAGCGCCTTTCCCCACCATGGCCGCAACACCTGGTTGAGCGATGGAACATTGGCCCGGTAGGTGTAGTTGATGCCAAGGTGGTCCTGCAGATTTTCGCCCACCTGGGCGTTGTCATGCACCACAGGAATGCCAAGATCGCGTAGACGCGTGGCATCGCCGATACCCGACAGCTCCAGAAGTTGTGGCGTATTGATCGTACCGCCGCAGAGTATGACCTCGCGGCCGGCCATTGCAGTTTCGCTCTTGCCGTGGCGGGTGAATTCGACACCAGAGGCACGTTTCCCATCGAAAAGAATGCGCGTCACCATCGCTTGCGTGATGACGGTGACATTGCGCCGCCTCATCGCAGGTCGCAAGAAAGCCCGAGCGGCGGACATCCGCCTTCCGCCTTTCGTCGTCAATTGAAAAGGCCCGACGCCTTCCTGGCGCGCGCCATTGAAATCGGGGTTATAGGCAAGTCCGGCCTCCTGCGCCGCCTTGATCAGCTGGTTGGCAAGCGGGTGAAACAGCTTTGAGCAGTCGCTGACGTGTAGTGGCCCGCCCTTGCCAAGGTTCTGTGCTGGCCCGTCATGATCCTCAAGCGAGCGGAATACCGGAAGAACATCGTCATAGCCCCAGCCCGGATTGCCCCTGTCGCGCCACTCGTCAAAGTCTTCGGGTGCGCCGCGAACATAGACCATGGCATTGATCGAACTCGATCCACCGAGCACTTTACCGCGGGGCCAGTAGTCGGCATTGCCGTCAAGTCCGGGATCGGGTTCCGCGCGGTACATCCAGTTGACGGATTTGTCGTAAAACGTCTTGCCATAGCCGAGCGGCATGGTCACGAAGAAGCGCCGGTCCGAGCCGCCAGCTTCCAGCACCAGCACGGAATGTCGTCCACTTGCTGAAAGACGCTCCGCGACGACCGATCCAGCCGATCCAGATCCGACAATGACAAAATCAAAGGAGCGCATGCATGCCATTCCAAATGCGTTAGTGCATGCGTTCACGATATCCGGCTTCGACTCCCTAAACCCAAACGGCTTTCCGCCATGGCTTATGGAAATTGCGACAGATGGTCCTTTACTAGGTCCCGCTCACCGCTGCGTTGAAGTTCTCGAAGAACTGCGTGGCGAGTTTCTTGGAGGTCGAGGCAATCAACCGGCTGCCGAGTTGGGCGATCTTGCCACCGACATCCGCGTTGACCACATAGGCCAGAACGGTCTCGCTACCTTCCTCGATCAGCGTGACATCGGCTCCGCCCTTGGCAAATCCGGCAACTCCGCCCTTGCCTTCGCCGGAGATCGTATAGGAGGAGGGCGGATTGAGATTCGTCAGCTGCACCTTGCCGTTGAAACGTGCCTTGACCGGACCGATTTTGACGCCGACGGTGGCTTCGAGCTCCGTATCCGAGATTTTCTCGAGGCTTTCGCATCCGGGTATGCACGCCTTCAATATTTCCGGATCGTTCAAGGCTTTCCAGACGGTGTCGCGCGATGCGGCAATACGTTCTTCTCCGGTCAAGTCCATGCTCAGCCCTCCCTTTTGAAGCAAATTAGAATACTATTCAGGCAAATAGAAGCGCTTGAAGCGCCGCAGTTCCGCCAGCATTTGCGGCACAGACTTGCCGTATCATGGAAAGACGGAGATTCTTCCTCCGGTTGATTGAACTAAAACGATTCCGGTGGCAGTTTGCCCACCATCAAGCGTGATTTCAGGAGACAGACATGGCGTCAGGACAAGCGAACGACCTCAAGCGGCAGGTGTTGGCATTGAAAGCACATTGGAAAAAGGGCGCGCCGAAGGATATGCGCGCGACCTTTGCCGATGACCCGAAGCGCTTCTCCCGCTATTCGCTCCAGCTCGACGATCTGCTGCTCGACTGGTCGAAATGCCTTGTAGACGACGAAGCGCTGTCGCTGCTCGGCGATCTCGCCAAGGTAGCCAAGGTAGAAGAACGCCGCGATGCAATGTTTGCCGGCAGACCAATAAACAATACGGAGGGCCGGGCAGTCCTGCACATAGCCCTGCGCAACCGGTCCGGCAAGCCGATCAAGGTCGATGGCGAAGATGTCATGCCCGGTGTCAAGGAGGTGCTCGATCGTATGGCGGCATTCGCCGACGGTCTGCGTTCCGGCGAAATCAAGGGTGCAAAGAACAAGCCGATCACTGACATCGTCAATATAGGCATCGGCGGTTCCGATCTCGGCCCGGCCATGGCCACACTCGCCATGTCGCCCTACCATGACGGGCCGAGAGCCCATTTCGTCTCCAATATCGATGGCGCTCATATCGCCGATACGCTTGCCGGTCTCGATCCGGCAACAACGTTGATCATCATCGCCTCGAAAACCTTCACCACCATCGAGACCATGACCAACGCCAAGGCAGCGCGCAAATGGATCGCCGATGCGCTGGGCGAGAAGGCCGTCGGCAAGCACTTCGCCGCTGTTTCCACCGCGCTCGACAAGGTGGACGCCTTTGGTATCCCTGCAGACCGTATTTTCGGTTTCTGGGATTGGGTTGGCGGCCGCTATTCCATCTGGTCGGCGATCGGTCTTCCACTGATGATCGCCATCGGACCGGAAAATTTCGGCCGCTTCCTCGATGGCGCCCATGCCATGGACGAGCACTTCCGCAAAACTCCGCTGAAGAAAAACCTGCCGATGATGCTGGGTCTGATCGGCTACTGGCACCGCGCGATTTCCGGCTATACCAGCCGCGCCGTGATCCCTTACGACCAGCGGCTGGCTCGTTTGCCAGCATATTTGCAGCAACTCGACATGGAATCGAATGGCAAAGGCGTTACAGTCGATGGCAAACCGGTTACCGGGCCGACCGGACCCGTCGTCTGGGGCGAGCCCGGAACAAACGGCCAGCATGCGTTCTTCCAGCTTCTGCATCAGGGTACCGATACAATTCCTGTAGAATTCATTGTTGCAGCCAAGGGCCATGAGCCGCAGCTCGACAACCAGCACGAAATGCTGCTCGCAAATTGCCTCGCCCAATCCGAAGCACTCATGCGCGGCCGCACACTGGACGAAGCCAAGGCACAGCTGGCGGCAAAGAACCTGCCCAAATCCGAGGTGAACCGCATCGCGCCGCACAGGGTTTTCACCGGCAACCGGCCGTCGATTACCATCATCCACGACATTCTCGATCCCTATACGCTCGGACGTCTGATTGCCCTTTACGAGCACCGCGTGTTCGTCGAGGCGCAGCTTTACGGCATCAACGCTTTCGATCAGTGGGGCGTCGAGCTTGGCAAGGAACTGGCGACGGAACTTCTGCCGGTAGTCTCCGGCGAGGTAAAGCCAAAGGACAAGGACGCTTCCACGCAAGGTCTTGTCGCGCACCTGCGCAAGCGCCGCGGCAAATAGAGCTAAAGTCACACGAAATAATCGGAAAAGAATGATGAAGACGGAAAAGATCACGCTGGCCGGCGATGTGCCGGGCAACAGCATTGAACTGCGCGTCCTGCGCTTTGAGGGCGGGAACAACGAAGCCATCAACGCCTATCTGCAGTCGTCGCTGCATGGTTCGGAACTGCCGGGCCAGGCGGCATTGCATTTCCTCATTCCGATGCTCGAGAGGGCCGAGAGCGATGGCCGCGTCGCTGGCAATATCACCGTCGTTCCACAGGCCAATCCGATCGGCTCGGCGCAATGGCAGGCGCATCAGCATCTCGGCCGTTTCGACTATTTTTCCGGTGTCAATTTCAACCGTTCTTTCCCGCTGCTCGCATCGTTCGATACCACTGGACTCCCCGCTATAGATGCGCCGAAATCTCTGGCGGAGCGGTTGAAGGCGCAGCTCCTGCGTCTGGCGTTGCCGCACCAAATCGTGCTCGACCTGCACTGCGACGACGAGAGCGAGAACTACCTTTATATCCATCAAGCTTTCTTGCCGGAAATGTACGATCTTGCTTCCGCGCTCGGTTCGACCGCCATCCTTTCATGGGATAGCACGGCCGATGCCGCCTTCGAGGAGGCGTGTGCGCATCCGGCCTTGCATCTGTCAGAGCAAGAACGAAAGGCCCGCGCGGTCACCACCGTCGAGTTTCGCGGCCTGAACGATGTCGATTTCGAAACCGGCAGAGCCGATGCCGAGGGTCTTTACAAATTCCTTGTGCATCGCGGTGTGATCATCGACGACAGCGTCAAGTTGTCGGTCGATTTTAATGGCCCGGTGACGCCACTCGAAAATGTCGAGATGATCCGCGCGCCGCAGGGCGGGATGGTCCTGTTCCACGTCGATATCGGCGATGAGGTGCAAGCGGGTGCCAAGCTCGTGACGGTCGTGACTGTCCCGGGTGATCCAAGCGGCGACATCACGCTGACCGCACCGCAGGCAGGGCGGGTTCTCACGCGCCGTAGCCACCGTTATACCCGTCGCGGCGATGATCTGTTGAAACTCCTCGGCGGCAAGCGTTCGGAAAACGCCCGACCGGGATCACTGGAAGCCTGATGCCAACCGAGCAATCGACAAAGATCCGCGGCATCCTGTTCGACAAGGATGGCACGCTCGTCGATTTCAACCGCACCTGGTTCGGAATCACCATGGAACTGGCGCACAAGGCAGCCGATGGTGACGAGGCACGGGCGCGGGCACTGGTCGAAGCGGGCGGTTATGATTGGGAGATGGAAAAGTTTCGCGGCGGTTCGGTCATCGCCGCGGGAACTGTCAACGACATTGTCGATCTGTGGCATCCCGAATTGACGCTTGAGGAAAAGCGCGAGCGCATCACGGCCTACAACGCCTATGCGGTGCAGGAAGGCTCGCGCCGTGCTATCGGCATCGAAGGGTTGCACGCGACGCTGGAAGCGCTGGTGGCACAAGGGTTTGTCCTTGGCATCGCGACCAACGACTCGGAAGCCGGCGCGCGAGCAACGGCGGAAGCGCTCGGCCTGACCGCATTGTTCAGCGTGATTATCGGTTATGATTCCGTGGCGCGCGCCAAGCCGCATGCGGACCAGCTGCATCTATTTGCGGTCAGGACGGGCCTCGAGCCAAATTCTATCGCCATGGTCGGCGACAATGCCCACGATCTGGAGATGGCCCATGCAGCCGGAGCCGGCCTTGCCATCGGCGTCCTGTCCGGCAACAGCACGCTGGATGACCTTGCGCATCTCAGCGACGCCATTCTGGGTTCCATCGCAGAACTGCCGCAGTTTCTGGAAAAGCGTGCTGAAACAAGACCCCTCCCCGTCGCTGCGCTCCGTCCCTCCCCACAAGGGGGAGGGTAGGTGGCGCCCGTCAGGTGATGGAGGCTTGCAGGAATAGTGCTGTTACCCTCCCCCTTGTGGGGAGGGAAGCTGTGTAGCAGCAGGGAGGGGACTTCTGGCGAGTCGATGACCCTCCGATTGCTATGATGACAATGATTTGAGTGCCTGTTGCGGATCGCGGTGCTATCAATCCTTCGCATTGTAGAGCGAGGACAGCATGGACAGTCAGGGTTTGGCGATTAACATAGGTGACGTCGAGGTGGCCGCAGCGAGGCTCAAAGGCCAGATCGTGTCGACGCGGCTTGTAGAATCCGAAGCCCTGAACGCAAAGTACAAGGCGCGTATCCTGTTCAAGCCGGAATGTCTGCAACGCACAGGGTCGTTCAAATTCCGCGGTGCCTACAACCGTATCAGCCAGTTCACCGGGGACGAATACAAGCGCGGCATCATCGCCTATTCCTCGGGTAATCACGCCCAGGGCGTTGCCAGCTCAGCCAAGCTATTCGGCATTCATGCCACTATCATCATGCCGCTTGATGCTCCGCAGACAAAGGTCGCCAACACGCGCTCCTACGGCGCGGAAGTCGTGTTTTACGACCGCTACAATCAAACCCGCGATGAGGTTGCCGCACCCTATATCAAGGAGCGCGGCATGGTTCTGGTGCCACCGTATGACGATCCATCGATCATGGCGGGGCAGGGGACGATCGGCCTTGAGCTTGTGGCCGATGCCAATGAGCGTGGACTAACTTTCGACCACTTGTTCGTACCGACGGGCGGCGGTGGTCTTATCAGCGGCATTTCCGTAGCGGTGAAGGCTGGGTCTCCTGGAACGCGCATATGGGGCGTCGAGCCTGAAAATTTCGATGATCTGCGCCGTTCGCTCATCGCGGGTCAGCCGGTCGCCAATGAACCCGGGCATCGCTCGATCTGCGATGCGATCCTGACGCCGCAGCCGGGCAATCTCACCTTCCCGGTCAACAAGCGCAATCTTGCCGGCGCCATCGCAGTCACCGACGACGCCGTGAAGGCCGCCATGCGCGATGCAGCGAACTACCTGAAATTGATTGTCGAACCCGGCGGCTGCGTCGGGCTTGCGGCATTGGCAAGCGGCCAAGTCGATATCGAGGGCAAGACGGTCGCTGTGGTGCTATCCGGCGGCAATGTTGATCTCGACCTCTATGGCGAATTCATCGCGGCAGCTTAGACCTTCGTACTAATAGCGCGCGTCTGTCATCATATTGTTACTCTGGCGTCATAGCGGGGAGGTACGTTTAAGAGACGTTGAGGACCCAGCCAGATAGCCAGAGGTAAGCGCCATGAACGACCAGTCTCCGACATTCCGCACCAGCCAGCTCGAGGAAAATGACGGTCCGGGCCACAACCCGACCGACAATGCCACCATGGGCGAACTCATTGCCGCGCGCTTCTCGCGGCGGGGTTTTCTCAAGGGCTCTCTCGCCGTATCCGCCATCGCCGCAACTGTTAGCCCCATGGCGCTGATGATGGCCGACGATGCGCGCGCCGAGAGCAAATCGGCTTTCACTTTTGAGGAAGTCGAGGTCGGCATCGATGAGACGCACCATGTCGCGGCCGGTTATGACGCGGATGTCCTTCTGCGCTGGGGTGATGGCATTTTTGCAGATTCGCCCGAGTTCGATCCGCTGAACCAGACACCGGAAAGCCAGGCCAAGCAGTTCGGCTATAATAATGATTATGTCGGCTATATTCCGATCGACGGTTCTTCCGAGCACGGCCTGCTCGTCGTCAATCACGAATACACCAATGAACATCTGATGTTCCCGGGTATTGTCAAAGTCGTCAAGGATGACAAGGGCGACGCCAAGATCGAGATCGCGCCGGCCGACCAGAAGCGTGTCGATATCGAAATGGCCGCCCATGGCGGCACAGTCGTCGAAATCAAAAAGACCGACGGCAAGTGGCAGGTCGTCAAGGACGGCAAGCTCAACCGGCGCATCACTGCCAACACGGAAATGCAATTGTCCGGCCCGGTTGCCGGCCATGACCGCGTCAAGACCGTTGCCGATTCTTCCGGCAAAAAAGTCTTCGGCATGATCAACAATTGCTCAGGCGGCGTCACCCCTTGGGGGACTTATGTGTCAGGCGAAGAAAATATCCATGGGTATTTTACCGGTAAACTGCCGGAAGACAGCAAGGAAGCTGCCAACTACAAGCGCAATGGTATTCCGGAAACCACCTATGATTGGGGCAAGTTTCACGATCGCTTCGATCTGTCGAAAGACCCCAATGAAGCCAACCGCTTTGGCTACGTCGTCGAGATCGACGTGAACGATCCCAATTCGATCCCCAAGAAGCGCTCGGCGCTCGGGCGCTTCAAGCATGAGGGTGCGGATTCCATCGTAGCCAAGGATGGCCGCGTCGTCTTCTATCTCGGCGACGATTCGCGCTTTGAATATGTCTATAAGTTCGTCACTGCCGGGAAGTTCAACCCGGACGACCGCGCCGCCAATATGGATCTTCTCGATGATGGCACGCTTTACGTTGCCAAATTCGATGTCGACGGCACTATCAACTGGCTGCCGGTCGTCTTTGGCCAAGGTCCGCTGACGGAAGCCAATGGCTTTGCCAGCCAGGCAGACGTTTTGATCGAAACCCGCCGGGCCGGCGATCTGCTCGGCGCGACCAAGATGGATCGCCCCGAAGACATTGGCCCGAACGGGGTCAATGGCAAGGTCTATGTCATGCTGACCAACAACACCAAGCGCAAGGACGATCAGGTCGATGCCGTCAATCCGCGCGCCAAGAACGCCTTCGGTCATATAGTCGAGATTGCCGAGGAAGACGGCAATTTCGCCGCCACCAAGGGCAAGTGGGAAATCCTCTTGAAATGCGGCGATCCATCAGTCGCCGATGTCGGTGCATCCTTCTCTACCGATACCACCAAGAATGGCTGGTTCGGCATGCCGGACAATTGCGCGGTCGATGCGGAAGGCCGCCTTTGGGTGTCAACCGATGGCAATTCGCCCAAGGAAACCGGACGCACCGATGGCATCTGGGCGGTGGATACGGACGGTCCCGCCCGTGGCACGTCGAAACTGTTCTTCCGCGTACCGGTTGGAGCCGAAATGTGCGGCCCGCTCATGTTGCCGGATATGGCGACCTTCATGGTCGCTGTTCAGCATCCCGGTGACGGCGGTGACGATTGGAAGCCCTTCGGCCGTCCATCCTATTACGAGGACCTGTCCACCCGCTGGCCGGATTTCAAGGACAACATGCCCGTTCGCCCCTCTGTCCTCGCCATCACCAAAAAGGGCGGCGGCAAGATCGGCGTTTGATCTCCCGGCATCACGACCAAATCTTCTCCCCATGACGGGGAGAAGAGAGCGAACCTTGGCGGTCCTCAGCCAGCGAATTGAGGCTGTCGTCGCGCCGGAAAGCTGTTTGGGGTATCGCCGCTCTGGTGCGCTTGGGCGGCGACACAAAGGAGCGGCGGCGGCAATGTTGATCCCGACATCTATGGCGGGTTGATCGCGGCGGCTTAGACCTTCGTTCAAAGGCAAGCTGAAACACGATATTTTGTCATCGAACTGTTACCTTGGCGCGTCAAAGCACTGCGATATTATTTTAAAAATTCATTCTTCAAGCCATTTTTAGCCAGAGGTCATCCATGAACGATCAGTCGCCTGTACCGATGTTAAGTGCCAGCCAGCTCGAGAATAATGAGGGGCCGGTCGACAACCTGTCTGACAATGCTACGATGGGAGAACTCATTGCCGCGCGATTTTCACGTAGGGGATTCCTGAAAGGTTCTCTCGCCGTTTCCGCCATTGCTGCTACTGTTGGCCCTATAGCGTTGACGCTGGCCGATGATGCCCGCGCTGCAGGCAAGTCTGCCTTCACTTTCGAAGAAGTCGAGGTCGGTATCGACAAGACCCACCATGTCGCCAACGGCTACGATGCCGACGTTCTGCTGCGCTGGGGCGATGGCATATTCGCCGATTCGCCCGAGTTCGATCCCTTGAACCAGACACCGGAATCTCAGGCCAAGCAATTCGGCTACAATAATGATTATGTCGGCTATGTTCCGATCGAGGGGTCCTCGGAACATGGTCTCCTCGTCGTCAATCACGAATACACCAATGATTATTTGATGTTTCCGGGCATTTCCAAAGTCGTCAAGGATGCCAAAGGCGTTGCCAAGCTGGAGACTGCGCCCGCTGACCAGAAGCGTGTCGATATCGAAATGGCCGCCCATGGCGGTACTGTTGTCGAGATCAAAAAGACCAACGGCAAGTGGCAAGTTATCAAGGATGGCAAGCTCAATCGCCGCATCACCGCCAATACGGAAATGCGATTGTCCGGTCCTGTTGCCCATAATGACCGCCTTATGACGAATGTTGATCCATGCGGAAGCGTCGTCTTTGGCACGATCAATAATTGCGCCGGCGGGGTAACTCCCTGGGGGACTTATGTGATGGCGGAAGAGAATATTCATGGCTATTTCAGGGGCAAATTGCCGGAAGGTCATAAGGAGGCCGCCAACTACAAGCGCATGGGCATCCCGGGCGGCACCTATGCATGGGGCAAATTCCACGACCGCTTTGATGTTTCGAAGGACCCGAACGAGGCCAACCGCTTTGGCTGGGTGGTAGAGATCGATGTGAACGATCCCAAATCCATTCCCAAAAAGCGCACGGCTCTTGGCCGCTGCAAGCATGAAGGTGCCGAATCCATCGTCGCCAAGGATGGCCGCGTTGTTTTCTATCTCGGCGACGATTCCCAATTCGAATATATCTATAAATTCGTGACCAGGAATAAGTTTAATCCAGATAATCGCGCTGCCAATCTGGATCTGCTCGACGAAGGTACACTTTATGTCGCCAGGTTCGATGCAGACGGCACCATCGCCTGGCTGCCGGTCGTCTTTGGCCAAGGCCCGTTGACGGAAGCCAATGGCTTTGCCAATCAGGCCGATGTTTTGATCGAAACGCGCCGTGCCGGCGATCTGCTCGGCGCGACCAAGATGGATCGCCCCGAAGACATTGGCCCGAATGGGGTCAATGGCAAGGTCTATGTGATGCTCACCAACAATAAAGCCCGCGACGCCGCCAATGTGAACCCCGCCAATCCGCGCGCCAACAATGCCTTCGGCCACATCATCGAGATCGCCGAGGAGGACGGCAATTTCGCCGCCACCAAGGGCAAGTGGGAAATCCTCCTGAAATGCGGCGATCCTTCCGTTGCTAAGGTCGGTGCCTCCTTCTCCACTGAGACGACCAAGAACGGCTGGTTCGGCATGCCCGACAATTGCGCGGTCGATGCGGATGGCCGTCTGTGGATATCCACGGATGGCAATTCGCCGGAGGGAACCGGCCGCACCGATGGCATCTGGGCTGTGGATACGGAAGGCGCTGCCCGCGGCACATCCAAACTGTTCTTCCGCGTACCGGCTGGCGCTGAAATGTGCGGCCCGCTCATGCTGCCGGACATGGCCACGTTCATGGTGGCGGTCCAGCATCCAGCTGAGGACGGCACGGATTGGAAAGAGTTCGGACGCCCATCCTATTACGAGGACCTGTCGACCCGCTGGCCGGACTTCAAGGACAACATGCCGGTGCGCCCATCTGTCCTCGCCATCACGAAAAAGGGCGGCGGCAAGATCGGCGTTTGATCACGGGACCTTCTTGCCCTCATGAGCCATGAGGGCAAGGCTTGTCTTAAGTTCCGGTCAGTCTTCCCAGCCGAACGCTGGTTCACTCAAATGCCGCACATGGTCGCGCACATCAGCGGGCCAGCCTTCCGTCAGATCCATGAAGCGCTGCACATTGCCCGCATAGAGCGCCCGCGCTGCCTCTTCGTAATGCGGCTCGTTGCCGGCCATCACCATCATGAAGCTGTCGGCTGCACCTTGGGCCTGCCGCTTCTTTTCGCGCCCGCCATTTTCGTTACGTGCCGCGTCGACCAGCTTGCGCAACGTAACGGAAGCGCCGCCCGGCTGGCCATTCAGCCAGTCCCACTGCCGCGGCAGCAGCGTTACCTCACGTGCCGTAACGCCGAGCTTCGGCCGCCCGGGCTTGCGCGGCTCGCTCGTATCCAGCCGCGCTGCGATTTCCGCATCGCTGCCGCGCAGGTCGAATTCGACCTGTTTCCCCGTGGTATCGTCGAAGACGAGGATCGCCTCGCCGGTATCGGACACGCGCTTGAGCGAGAGCGCCACCTCTACCCGCGTGCCGCTCGCGATCTTCCGCATGCCCTGAAAGGCCGTGCATGTCTGTTCTGTCGTTTCCATGATCCTGCTCACCCGTTGGATGGCAGGCTTTTACCCGGGTAAAATACCCTCGTCAATATACCCGGGTAAAATTATTCTCCGCTATTCTGTCACCACCCGCACGCTACCCTTCCAAATCCGCCCGAAATGCTCTATGTGGCGCGCATGAGCACTCCACTAGATCACATTCGTAATTTCTCCATCGTCGCCCATATCGACCATGGCAAATCCACCCTTGCCGACCGGCTGATCCAATCGACCGGCGGGCTGGAACTGCGCGACATGAAGGAGCAGGTGCTCGACTCGATGGATATCGAGCGCGAGCGCGGCATCACCATCAAGGCGCAGACCGTCCGGCTGAATTACAAGGCCAACAATGGCGAGACCTATGTCCTCAACCTGATCGACACGCCCGGCCACGTCGATTTCGCCTATGAGGTGTCGCGGTCGCTGTCCGCCTGCGAAGGTTCGCTGCTCGTTGTCGATGCCTCGCAGGGCGTCGAGGCGCAGACCCTCGCCAATGTCTACCAGGCCATCGACAACAATCACGAGATCGTCGTTGTCCTCAATAAGGTCGATCTTCCCGCCGCCGAGCCCGAGCGTATCCGCGAGCAGGTCGAGGAAGTCATCGGCATCGATGCGAGCCAGGCCGTGCTCATCTCCGCCAAGACCGGCCTCGGCATCCCGGATGTGCTGGAAGCCATCGTCAAGCAGCTGCCGCCGCCACGCGAGGGTGATCGCACCAAGCCGCTGAAAGCCATGCTGGTCGATAGCTGGTATGATGCCTATCTCGGCGTCATCGTCCTCGTGCGCATCATCGATGGCGTCCTGAAAAAGGGCCAGACCATCCGCATGATGGGCACCGGCGCCAAATATCCGGTCGAGCGCACCGGCGTGTTCACACCGAAGATGCTCGCCGTCGATGAGCTTGGCCCCGGCGAGTTCGGCTTCATCACCGCCTCGATCAAGGAAGTCGCGGACACTCGCGTCGGCGATACCATCACCGAGGACAAGCGCCCGACCGCGTCGATCCTGCCCGGCTTCAAGCCGGCGCAGCCTGTGGTCTTCTGCGGCCTCTTCCCCGTCGATGCGGCGGATTTCGAGGATCTGCGCGCCGCCATGGGCCGCCTGCGCCTCAACGATGCCTCGTTCTCCTTCGAGATGGAAAGCTCCGCCGCGCTCGGCTTCGGCTTCCGCTGCGGCTTCTTGGGGCTGTTGCACCTCGAGATCATCCAGGAACGGCTGGAGCGCGAGTTCAATCTCGATCTCATCGCCACCGCGCCGAGCGTCGTCTACAAGCTCAACATGACCGACGGCACCCAGCGCGAATTGCACAATCCCGCAGACATGCCGGAGGTGATGAAGATCGCCTCCATCGAGGAGCCGTGGATCCGCGCGACGATCCTCACTCCCGATGATTATCTCGGCTCGATCCTCAAGCTCTGCCAGGACCGCCGCGGCATCCAGATCGATCTGAACTATGTCGGCAAGCGCGCCATGGTCACCTATGACCTGCCGCTCAACGAGGTGGTGTTCGATTTCTACGACCGGCTGAAGTCCATCAGCCAGGGCTATGCCTCCTTCGACTATCATTTGTCGGATTATCGCGAGGGCAATCTCGTCAAGATGTCTGTGCTGGTGAATGGCGAGCCGGTGGACGCATTGTCGATGATGGTGCACCGTGCCGCCGCCGAAAAGCGCGGCCGCGACCTGTGCGAAAAGCTCAAGGACCTGATCCCCAAGCACATGTTCAAGATCCCGATCCAGGCGGCCATCGGCGGCACGGTGATCGCGCGCGAGACCATCTCGGCCCTGCGCAAGGACGTGACGGCCAAGTGCTATGGCGGCGACGTCTCGCGCAAGCGCAAGCTTCTGGAAAAGCAGAAGGAAGGCAAGAAGCGCATGCGGCAGTTCGGCAAGGTCGAAATCCCGCAGGAAGCGTTCATCCAGGCGCTGAAGATGGGCGATAGTTGAGGGCTCCTCCACCCCTTACCCTCCCCCTTGTGGGGAGGGAGACTGCGAAGCAGTTGGGAGGGGCGCTTCTCGCCCTGATCCTGTGCAGCGCGGCGCTCGCCGGCTGCACCACAACCGCGCCGCGCACCCCACCTGCACCCGCGCCCGTCGCGCAGGGCGACGACCAGCCCGAACCACCGACGCCCGGCATCAAGCCGCTGACTGTGGAACAGGAGGAGCAGTTCGGGGCCAACTAAGCAATTTGTCAGGCGGGACGTCGAGAGATTCGGACCGTGTTCTGTGTCAATTCTCGAAGTTTAGCGTGAGCTACAGCATTTACCCTCAGGATCGATTGAGGGTGTCCTTTGACAATCTCTTG
Source organism: Phyllobacterium chamaecytisi (assembly GCF_020164455.1). GTDB lineage: Bacteria > Pseudomonadota > Alphaproteobacteria > Rhizobiales > Rhizobiaceae > Phyllobacterium > Phyllobacterium chamaecytisi. Next base: position 212,172 of record NZ_JAIQWW010000006.1, on the reverse strand, counting down.
TGACTTCAACGTTTCCAGATTTATTAGCGGCGTTAGATAGCCCATGTGAATAAATCGAATGACTCGTGTGGGATTTTTCCTCTGCAGAATCGTTAAAAGTTCCGAACTGGAGTAAACGGTGCGCTTTGCAGTAGCCGCGACCAAGCTTTCAATATTTGGTACAGTAATATAGTCGTCAACTATTCCATGCGCGACCAGTCGCTGCGATACCCCTTCGTTTTCGCAAACTGTTTGATAGAAATATAGATCTGAGCCACTTGCGATTGAATCCATCGCTGCATTGCAGACGTACGCCTTTCTAATGCTGGTCGAGGGGATCAGGGTTTCTCTGTCTGAATCAATACCAACTGCATGGAAAAGTGATAGCTGTCCCTTGTGTGAGAGGGAATCGATCTCAGGGAAGAGACGTTGTGTGAAAGCGTATTTAATAGGAATTAAGAATGCGTCTGATGAAAATTCCGGTAGCCGCGGATAATCGGACCTGGCCGCAAGAAATCTATCGGCTATTATTTTGCCGTTAACCCACTCTTTTTCAAAACAAATCTCGCCATTTGCAGATCGGCCGACTTCTCGAAAGCCATAGTATGTAATCAGGCTTATAAGAGAATCTTGTTTAGCGAACACCGTAAGGTAGATGGATTCGTAGCGGTTCTCATATGCATACCAAAGTATCTGACGAACAAATTGTTCTCCTAGGCGACCACCGCGGTATTTTTCTGAAATCTTGAAAGTGCATATTTTGAGTATTTTTTGACCCGCTAGAGGCCACACTTTCTGTCTATCCGTCTCGTCATTGAAAATGCATATGCCGGCGATCGTCGATTCGTCATTGATTATCCAGCATTTTCTTTTTTCTGTCCGGCACTTTGCGAACCATGAATCAAAGCCGTCGTAATCCTCGCGAATGCTATCAAAAATCGTGTCGCTTAGGTCAATCTCATAACAAAAGCGCTCGTTTATGAGTTGTAAGTTGACCAGAACATTTGCGTACTTCTCTTCTAGAAGGTCGATTATCTGGCGAAGGTTTAGCAGTCGGTCCGGTAAACCGATCCGTTCTGCGCGCTTATGGAGACCGAGGTCCTCAGTAACTACAAAATCTACAAGGTTGTCTTTGACGGTAGAAAGAATGTGACAGTCGGAGATGTCATTATCATTTCTGCTATAGCCGAACTCCGTCTCAAGTTGATCTTTGTTGCGAAAAGACTTCTTAAGAATCGCGTACTTTGCTAGCTTGGATTTTGATACGGTTTTTCTTAGTTTGTCTCTGTCGCGTTCTATGTCATCGACCGACGCTGGTGAACATGGAGGGTGATGTTATTTTCAGCACAAAGTCTAGAAAACTGAGCATAGTTGGCTGGCGTAGGATCGTTGTCCTCAAGCCGAAATAGAATATTCGTCTCTATGAGAATTCTGTTTACCGGCATTGATAATCCAAGCAGATTCGTCAGGCGTCAAATAGCGATACGATTGTGGAGGTACCATAGAAAGATTATTTTTTAGAGTATATGCAGGTATTCTGTTTTCAAATATTTCAGTTTTTGCCAAACATATGGCACTTACAAGAGGCAAGTCGCCAACATAATCCAGAAAATAGTTTCTACTTATACGTGCAAGGGGTCCGTACTTGGCCCAGATGTTGTCGGCGTTATCACGGTCGATATCTCTTATCTCAGCAATTCCAACGATCGATGCAACGGGCTTGGTTGAATAAATAAACAACCGATCGGTCTCGCTGACCTCCCGCCGAAAACTGCGTCTTAGTTCAACTGTTTTTTCGCCCCGTAGGATGCTATCCGCAAAATGCGGATGAATACTTATAAGAATATCCATAGACGCGATTTCCCTTTTGGCGAATCGGTGAGCTCAGACTAGGCCTTACCCGATTTTTCAGCAATGATGAGATAGTAGGGGTCTTTTCTAAAGAAACTGGTCTTGCACCGCATACCTCCCATGCGCATATTGCACTGCACAATAACCACACCTGCGCCTATCCTGTGTCTGTTGAACCAACGCCACCAGGAAACAGGCCATGAGCTTTTTGATTGATTTTGCCACGCGCGACCGCCGTGCCAATGACAGTGCCTATCGCGAGGCGCTAGCCATGCTGCAGGGCATGAGCGCGCGCGATCGCGCCGATATCGGCATCAAGCAGGCGGATTTTGCCCGTATCGCGCGCGAGATGTCGCGCCGCTGATTTTTGCGCCCCGCCGGGCCCTGATGGAGGGTCAGGCTTGGGAGGATGCTGCCCGTTCCATGAGGCCCGGCTTGAGGCGCGGCGCATCAGGTGCGCGGGGTAAACTCCATCACCCAGTTGGTTTCCCAGGTTTCGCCGCCATCCTTGGAAAACGCCTGCGCCCAAAGCGGTGCTTCGGGCGAGGGGGTCCACAAGAAGCGCACGCGCACCGGCACGCCATTATCCGTGTCCTCGCCGTAGAAAACGCCCTTGCCATTATCGAAATGGCCGATCACCGGCGGAAACAGCACATTCGCGCGGCTGTCGGCCCAATGCAGCGCCCATGATCCGTCGCGCGGGTTGAACAGGCGCAGCGTCATCCCGGTGAAGCCTTGCGAGGGCATATGCATCTCTTCGAAATTCCCCGTCCCTTCGAGAATCTTGCGCACGCTCGACGTGGCGGGGAGGATCTCCCAGTCGTCGGAGCCGGCAAACCGTTCCTTCAGGCGCAGATTGCGGATGTTCCAGTCGCCGATGAAAAAATCAAAATCCGCCGCGCTGCCAAGGGTGTCTATCGCTCCGTCCATGATGCCGTCCTCCCGTTATTTTCATCCCGTTTCGTGGATAGATATAGCGCAGGGCTCCTGACAACCTACTGTCAGGAGGATGTCAGGAAGTGGGGGATTTTTGGCAGTCTGGTTGCGCTACAAAACCCCTCCCCGTCGCTTCGCTCCGTCCCTCCCCACAAGGGGGAGGGTAACAGCGCTTTATCCTGCAGCGTCACCTGTTTCGCGTGTGCAGCGATGACAGTTGCGACGGTCTCACCCTCCCCCTTGTGGGGAGGGAGGCTGCGTAGCAGCAGGGAGGGGCTCTTCTCAAAATTTCAGTTACTTCAAAAAATAATCGTGGCTGTTTATCCAACACCTCCAAACCTCACTTATTCTATCCCCGTCCTTTCCACGGGAACTGCTTCCGGAGCCGTTCGAAGTGGGGAGAGGATCGGCGCCTCCGATGGCGGGTAACGGACCCGCTGTCCGGGGAAGTTCTGTCCAAGGGTTCCCCTGCCGGTACTACGACTGGCGTGTGCTGGACGAGCACTTCGAAAGGGGCTTCGGCAGCGGGCGAAGCAATTTACCCGGAGCCGAGGCCTCCCAAGCGGAACGGACGGGATCAAAAGACGCCGGACGGGCGGTCTTCGGATCGCATTTTTATTCTACAAAGACGCGCTTCGACGACCGCCCGTCTTCCCAACCATTCAATGGCCAGACTCGGGATGAGGGCGTGGCAAGGAACAACCGCAAGGAGGCGAAGCATGGGCAAGCAGAAACAGACTTCGACAGACAACATGATTCCATTCGTCGAGTTCATGCCGGATCCATTGGCGCCGGTTCCCCTGGAACGAGCGCCCCGCTGGCCCCAGCAGACCGATGAGCAATATGCTGCGCAATGGGAGATGACCAAGCGGGCACATCGGCGATGGGTGGTTGCGCTGTCGGCTTTTCAGGCAATGGCAACGATCTATGGCTACCACAAGACCTGCAAGAACCCGCAATGCCGGCGCAAGCACCGCTGCACCGGAATAAGGCTGGAGGAGAACGACGATTATCCAGTTCCACTGTTCCCGCTCTGCGGTACCATCGAGATGGCCGAACGGGCTCGTAGTGGGATCGTCGCGATGTCCCGCATCGTTGCCACGAACCATCGTGCAATGGTTGCCCCAGACGGCAGCTTACATCCGGGTGTGGAAATGCTAGAAGACGAAACATGACAACGAAACCGCGTATCACCATCACCTATTGCACCCAATGCAGCTGGATGCTGCGCGCCGCCTGGATGGGGCAGGAACTGCTGTCCACCTTTGGCGCCGATCTTGGCGAGGTGGCCCTGATCCCCGGAACCGGCGGCATCTTCGAGATCCATGTCAACGGCGATCTCATCTGGGAACGCAAGCGCGACGGCGGCTTTCCCGAGGCGAAGGTGCTGAAGCAAAAGGTGCGCGATATCGTCTGGCCCGAACGCGATCTCGGCCACTCGGACGGGCATAAAGCCACCCGGGTCCCCGCCAGCAACGAGCCAAGCGAGGCGCTTAAGGGTGGGGCAGACAAGTGAGTAAGCCGGAGGTTACCACGACCAGGCTCGACGACGCGGCGCGCGCCGGCTGGCTCTATTATGTCGCCGGCAACACGCAGGATGAAATTGCTGCCAAGCTTGGCATTTCGCGCCAGTCGGCGCAGCGCATGGTATCGCTCGCCGTGTCGGAAGGGCTGGTCAAGGTCCGGCTCGACCATCCGATCGCCCGTTGCCTCGATCTCGCCGAGCAGTTGAAGCAGCGTTTCGGCCTGAAAATGGCGGAAGTGGTGCCGACCGACCCGGGCTCAACCTCAACGACGCTTGGCGTTGCCGATGCGGCGGCGGCGGAGATGACGCGCTGGCTGAAGTCGGAAACGCCGATCGTTCTCGGCATCGGCACCGGCCGCACGCTGAAGGCGGCGATCGAGCTGCTGTCGCCGATCGAATGTCCGCAGCACAAGGTGGTGTCGCTGACCGGCAATATCGCGCCGGATGGTTCGGCGGCTTTCTACAACGTCATTTTCAACATTGCCGACAAGATCAAGGCGCGCTCCTTCCCGATGCCGCTGCCGGTCATCGCCTCTTCGCCGGAGGAGCGCGAGCTCCTGCACAGCCAGGCGATGATCCGCCCGGTGCTGGAATTGTCGGCGCAGGCGACTGTCGCCTTTGTCGGCATCGGGGACCTGTCGGAGGAGGCGCCGCTCTTCATCGATGGCTTCATCTCGCGCGAGGAACTTCTGGCGCTCAGGCAGGCGGGCGGGGTCTGCGAAATCGTCGGTCGCGCCTTCGACCGCAACGGCGTGCCGCTCAAGGGCCTGACCAATGATCGTGTCGCCAGCGCGCATATTCCTTCGCGCGACACCGCCATGGTCATCGCCATCGCCAAGGGACCGAAAAAGCTGCCGGGCATCGAAGCGGCCTTGAAAGGCAGTCTTATCAATGGCTTGATCACTGATGAGGCGACGGCGGAAACGTTGCTCGCGGGCTAAAGCAATTCCAGGAAAAGTGGGAACCGGTTTTCCGTCCGGAATTGCGTTAATAGGCAAAAATCCTTCTCATTATTGCAGTGCAGCGACGAATTGCTCTTGACTTGTTTTGCCGTTGTGTGAGTATTTGCCCATACCACAAGCAATTGCTCATAACATTCGGGAGGAATGAGATGTTATCAAGAACGCTTCTGCTCGGCGCGGCGTCGGTACTCGCCATGTCGAGTTTCGCGCATGCGGAAACGCTGACCATCGCCACGGTCAACAATGGCGACATGGTCCGCATGCAGAAATTGACCGAAGATTTCACCAAGAAGAATCCGGATATCCAGCTCGAGTGGGTGACGCTCGAAGAAAACGTATTGCGTCAGCGCGTTACCACCGACATCGCCACCAAGGGCGGCCAGTACGACGTCATGACCATCGGCACCTACGAAGTGCCGATCTGGGCCAAGCAGGGCTGGCTCCTGCCGCTCGACGGTCTTGGCGCCGACTATGACAAGGCCGACCTTTTGCCGGCTATCGATGCCGCCGTCTCCGTTGACGGCAAGCTCTACGCCTCGCCGTTCTACGGCGAAAGCGCGATGGTCATGTACCGCACGGACCTCGCCGAAAAGGCCGGTGTCAAGATTTCGGAAAAGCCGACCTGGGACGAGATCGCCGATGCGGCAAAGAAAATGACCGACAAGTCGACCGAGACCTACGGCATCTGCCTGCGCGGCAAGGCCGGTTGGGGCGAAAACATGGCGCTCCTGACCGCGATGTCGAATTCGTTTGGCGGGCGCTGGTTCGATGAAAAGTGGCAGCCGCAGTTCGATCAGCCTGAATGGAAGAAGGCGCTGACTTTCTACGTCGACCTGATGAAGGAAGCCGGCCCTCCCGGAGCTTCGTCCAACGGCTTCAATGAAAACCTCGCGCTGTTCCAGACCGGCAAATGCGGCATCTGGATCGATGCGACGGTGGCTGCGTCCTTCGTGACCAACCCGAAGGACTCCAAGGTTGCCGATAAGGTGGGCTATGCGCTGTTCCCGACGGGCGGCGTTGAGAACCATGGTAACTGGCTGTGGGCATGGAACCTCGGTATTCCTGCAGGCACAAAGAAGGCTGAAGCTGCGCAGAAGTTCGTCTCCTGGGCGACCGACAAGGCCTATACGGAGCTTGTCGCGAGCAAGGAAGGCTGGGCCAACGTTCCCCCAGGCACACGCAAGTCGCTTTACGCCAACCCTGAATACGAGAAGGCAGCTCCCTTCGCCAAGATTACGCTCGATGCGATGAATGCGGCCAATACCACCAAGCCGACTGTCAAGCCGGTGCCTTATACGGGTGGCCAGTTCGTCGCCATTCCCGAGTTCCAGGGTATCGGCACAGCCGTGGGTCAGCAGTTTTCGGCGGCGCTTGCCGGCTCGATGAAGGTCGATCAGGCTTTGCAGAGTGCGCAAGCGCTCACGACTCGCGAGATGACCAAGGGCGGCTACATCAAGTAGGATTCCCTTAGGCATCCGGACGGTTTCCTGACGCGAATGTCAGGCGCCGCCCGGGCCTCCTTCTGCATTCTCGCTTTTTTGATGATTGCTGTATTGGAACCTGACCATGGCTACGCTTCAGACACGTGCAACCGCCCGTCTCATGATGTCGCCCGCCGTCATCCTTCTGTTTTTGTGGATGATCGTGCCGCTTGTCATGACGCTGTATTTTTCGTTCCTCCGTTACAATCTTTTGATGCCGGGAACCGAGGAATTTATCGGCTTTCTCAATTATCAGTACTTTCTCACTGACCCGGCATTCTTCACCGCGCTCGGAAACACGCTCATGCTGGTCGGCGGCACCCTGCTGATCACGGTTATTGGCGGTATCTTGTTGGCGATCGTGCTGGATCAGCCATTCTGGGGTCAGGGTATCGTCCGGCTTCTGGTCATCGCGCCATTCTTCGTCATGCCGACCGTTTCGGCACTGGTTTGGAAGAATATGCTGATGCATCCGGTGAACGGCCTGTTCGCGTGGATCGCCCGTTCGTTCGGTTTTCAGCCTATAGACTGGTTCGCCCAGCTGCCGCTGTTTTCCATTATCCTCATTGTCGCCTGGCAATGGCTGCCTTTCGCCACGTTGATCCTGCTGACTGCTTTGCAATCGCTCGACGGCGAACAGATAGAGGCGGCGGAAATGGACGGTGCCGGCGCGCTTTCGCGGTTCTACTATCTGGTCTTGCCGCATATGTCCCGCGCCATCACCGTCGTTATCCTCATCCAGACTATCTTCCTGCTCAGCGTCTTCGCCGAGATTCTGGTGACGACCAATGGCGGTCCGGGCCTTCAGACGACAAACATCACCTATCTCATTTACGCACAGGCGCTGCTGCAGTTCGACGTGGGCGGCGCCTCAGCTGGTGGTATCGTCGCGGTGATCTTGGCCAATATCGTCGCCTTCTTCCTCATTCGCCTCATCGGCAAGAACCTGGAGAGGTAGAATCATGGCCCGCTCAGTCACAACACAGCGCAAGCTGACGTTCACCATCCTCGGTTGGGCTATCGGTCTGCTGATCTTCTTTCCGATCCTGTGGACATTCCTGACCAGCTTCAAGACCGAGGGAACAGCCGTGGCAACGCCTCCGCAGTTCCTGTTCTTCGACTGGACCCTTGAAAACTACCACGAGGTGCAAAGCCGATCCGACTATATGAAACACGTCACGAATTCGGTGGTGATCTCCGTCGGCTCGACACTCATAGGTCTGGCTCTCGCCATTCCTGCGGCATGGGCGATGGCGTTCTCGCCAACGAAGCGCACCAAGGACGTGTTGATGTGGATGCTGTCCACCAAGATGATGCCGCCGGTCGGCGTTCTGGTTCCGCTCTACCTGATTTTCCGCGATTGGGGGCTTCTGGACACGCGTCTTGGCCTTGTAGCAGTCCTGACCATGATCAATCTGCCGATCATCGTGTGGATGCTCTACACGTACTTCAAGGAAATCCCGGGTGAAATCCTCGAAGCGGCGCGCATGGACGGCGCATCGCTGATGAAGGAGATCGTCTATGTGCTGACGCCGATGGCCGTGCCGGGGATCGCGTCGACGATGCTGCTCAATATCATTCTTGCATGGAACGAGGCGTTCTGGACGCTGAACCTGACAGCCGCAAATGCTGCGCCGCTCACCGCCTTCATTGCGTCCTATTCCAGTCCCGAGGGCCTGTTCTGGGCCAAATTGTCGGCGGCATCCACCATGGCGATTGCGCCGATCCTGATCATGGGATGGTTCTCGCAAAAGCAGCTGGTACGCGGCCTGACCTTCGGCGCTGTGAAATAAGGGGGAAATATTATGGGTAGCATTACACTTGAAAAAGTATCGAAATCATTTGGAACCACAGCCGTGATTCCGGAAATCGATCTTGAAATCGTTGATGGTGAATTCGTTGTCTTCGTCGGCCCTTCCGGCTGCGGCAAGTCCACGCTGTTGCGGATGATCGCGGGTCTTGAAGATTTGAGCGGTGGCCGCATCATCATCGATGGCAAGGATATGTCGAGCGAGGCGCCCGCCAAGCGTGGCCTCTCCATGGTATTCCAGTCCTATGCGCTTTATCCACACATGAGCGTCTACGGCAACATCGCGTTCCCCCTGAAGATGAACGGCCAGGACAAGGCTGCCATCGACAAGAAGGTCAAGGATGCGGCGCATATCCTCAATCTCACCAACTATCTCGATCGCCGGCCCGGACAACTATCCGGCGGTCAGCGCCAGCGTGTCGCAATCGGTCGTGCAATCGTGCGCCAACCCAAGGCGTTTCTCTTCGACGAGCCGCTGTCCAATCTCGATGCGGCATTGCGCGGCAACATGCGGCTGGAGATAAGCGATCTGCATCACCAGCTGAAAACAACGATGATCTACGTCACCCACGATCAGGTGGAGGCGATGACCATGGCCGACAAGATCGTCGTCCTGAATGCCGGACGCATCGAGCAGGTCGGATCGCCACTCGACCTCTACCGTAGCCCGAGGAACGTTTTCGTTGCCGGGTTCATCGGCTCTCCGCGCATGAACTTGATCGAGGGGCAGGAAGCTGCCAAGCACAACGCGGTCACACTCGGCGTGCGGCCGGAACATGTCCGTATCTCGAAGACCGAGGGCGCCTGGAAGGGCACTGTAGGCGTAACGGAACACCTCGGCTCCGACACGTTCATCCACGTGCAGGTCGATGGCATAGGCAAGATCACCGTGCGGACGGATGGCGATTTCAGTACCGATTTCGGCCAGCAGGTGTTTCTCACTCCCGAACCGGCGCGGCTGCATCGCTTTGATGCGAACGGCCAGGCAATCTGAGCAATTCCAGGAAAAGTAGGAACCGGTTTTCCGTCCGGGAATTGCGAAATAAAACAGAGATAATGAGTACAATGAAATGAACAGACTGGCAGGCAAGACGGCATTTATCACTGGTTCGGCACGAGGCATCGGGCGTTCGTTCGCTGAGGCCTATATACGTGAAGGCGCCGCGCATGTGGTAATAGCCGACATCAATCTGGAGCGTGCGCAGGAGACTGCCAACGAACTTGGCAGCCAGGCGTACGCAGTTCGCCTTGATGTTACAGATCAGGCCTCGATTGATGCCGCGGTCAAGGAAACCGTTGACAAGTTTGGCGGCATAGACGTGCTGATCAACAATGCCGCTTTGTTCGATCTGGCACCGATCGTCGAAATCACCCGCGAAAGCTACGAGAAGCTGTTCGCCGTCAATTTCTCCGGCACGCTGTTTACCTTGCAGGCGGTCGCCAAGGCGATGATTGCGCGCGGCAAAGGCGGCAAGATCATCAATATGGCCAGTCAGGCAGGGCGTCGCGGTGAGCCACTCGTGGCGATTTACTGCGCCACCAAGGCTGCGGTGATCAGTTTGACCCAGTCCGCCGGCCTGAATCTCATAGAACACGGCATCAATGTGAACGCGATTGCTCCGGGTGTGGTCGACGGCGAGCACTGGGAAGGCGTGGATGCTCTCTTTGCCAAGTATGAAAACAGACCGCGCGGCGAGAAGAAGCGCCTCGTCGGCGAAGCCGTGCCCTATGGTCGGATGGGCACCGCCGAAGATCTGACTGGCATGGCAATTTTCCTTGCAAGCAGCGAGAGCGATTACATCGTCGCGCAGACCTACAATGTCGACGGCGGCAATTGGATGAGCTGACGTTTCCGCGGCGCGCTGAATGGTGCACGCAACCTATAAGAATAGAAGGGTTAGGCCCGATGACTGTAAAACTCTCGAAAGCGGCGCTGCAGAACCTGCCGGAGAAGGTCGGCGTTCCCGGCTATAGCCAGTCCGACCTGAAGGCCGGGATCATTCATTTCGGCATCGGCAATTTCCATCGTGCACATCAGGCCGTCTATCTCGATGCGCTGTTCAACGCCGGGACAGATCATGAATGGGGTCTTGTCGGTGCGGGTGTGCTTGCCTCCGACGAGGTCATGCGGCAGAAGCTGAAGGAGCAGGATTGGCTGACCACGGTCGTCGAACAGGACAGCGGACACCGGGTTGCCCATGTCACGTCGTCGATGATCGATTATCTGCAGCCCGGCGATAGTTCAAATACCATCACACGACTTGCGGATCCCGAAATCCGTATCGTTTCGATGACCATCACCGAGGGTGGTTATTTCATCGATCCGGCTTCAGGTGTGTTCAATCCGCAGCATCCGGCAATCGTGGCCGATGCAGCCGACATCGCAAACCCGAAAACCGTCTTTGGCCTTATCCTCGCTGGCCTCATTCGCCGCCGCAACGAAGGCACCGCGCCGTTCACCGTCATGTCCTGCGATAATATTCCAGGCAATGGCCATGTAACCAGCGATGCCGTCAGCGGCTTGGCCGCGCTAGTCGATGCGAATCTGGCAGAATGGATCAGGCAGAACGTTGCGTTCCCCAACAGCATGGTCGATCGCATTACACCAGCGACGACCGATCGCGAGCGCAACCTCCTGGCCACGGATTTCGGCATAGATGATAATTGGCCGGTTTTCTGCGAGCCATTCAAGCAATGGGTGCTGGAGGACCATTTCCCTACGGGCCGGCCGGCGCTTGAAAAAGTTGGCGTGACCTTCGTCAGGGATGTCGCACCCTATGAGCTGATGAAAATCCGCATTCTCAATGGTGGTCACGCGGCGATTGCCTATCCCGCGGCTTTGATGGATATTCATTTTGTCCACGAGGCCATGGAAGAACCATTGATTCGCGAATTTTTGACCAAACTTGAGCGGGAGGAGATTATTCCGGTCCTGCCGCCCGTACCCGACATGCCGTTCGAGGACTATTTCGACCTCATCGTGCGGCGGTTCTCCAATCCGAAGATCGGCGACACGATCCAGCGCCTCTGCCAGGACGGATCCAATCGCCAGCCGAAGTTTATTCTACCGACGACTGCCGACCGGCTGAAAGCGGGCAAGAGCATCACCGGCCTGTCGCTGGTTTCGGCGCTTTGGTGCCGCTTCTGCGCAGGGACGACCGATACAGGCAAGCCGACGAACTATCTCGACGCCAGCGCTGAACGCTTGAAAGTTGAAGCCTTGAAAGCCAAGGACGATCCGAAAGCATTCCTCGCGATGACCGATATTTTCGGAGAGGTTGGCACATCGCCGATTTTCGCCGAATCGTTCTCGCGCATCCTCCGGACGCTCTGGGACAAGGGCGCTCGCGAGACCCTCAGGCTCTACCTGGATGACAAGCTTTGACGACAGCGAAACCAGATCTGGTGATATTCGACTGCGACGGCGTTCTCGTCGACAGCGAACCGATTTCCATCGCTGTCCTGCTCGACATGATCGCCAAGAATGGCACTGTCATGTCGGAGGATGACGCCTACGACCGTTTTCTCGGGCGCAGCATGACGACGATCAGCAAGGTCCTGCATGAAGAATACGGTTTCGCCGCAAGCGAGGCAGATCTCGATGAGATGCGGGCCAATCTGTTCGCTCGCTTCGAACTCGATCTGAAGCCGATACCGGGTATCGCCGATACTCTCCGCAAACTTGATGTGCCGCGCTGCGTGGCCTCATCAAGTCAGCCCGATCGCATTCGCCTGTCGTTGAAATTGACAGGATTGCTCGGCCTTCTGGATCCGCATATTTTCAGTGCGACGATGGTAAAACACGGCAAGCCGGCACCGGATCTTTTTCTATTGGCTGCGAAAACGATGAAGGTCGAGCCGAAGGACTGCCTCGTGGTCGAGGATAGTCCGGCCGGAATCGAAGCGGCCAAGAGCGCCGGCATGCGGGTCTTTGCTTTCACAGGCGGCACGCATTCGCGCGGCGGACGGCTTGAGGCTGCACTTGCGTCCCGTCATCCAGACCGTATATTCAGCGACATGTTGGAGTTGCCGGGCTTGCTCACGCAGGCCACACCGAAAGTTCGTTGATGCTTAGAGCCTCTTGCGACAATATTGACGCGTTCTGCCGGAGGGAATTTGTGGACAAGGTCGAGGGGTTTGGCGAGGCCGATGTTTGTGCATCGGACGACGCCGAAGCCCGAAGGATTTGGCCCAAATTCACCCGGCCCTTCGGGTTTCCGGCTGGCGGCCAACCACTTTGTCAGGCGTCGTCGTCCGATGTACACACATCGGCCTCGCCACCTTCCGCGTGGATTGTCTCGCCATCCGAGAAACAGAACAGCGCCAATATTATCGCAAGAGGCTCTCAATTTGTCTGCGCGGTAGATGTCGGGACAGGGAGCGCGCGTGCGGGCATTCTCGATGCCAGTGGAAAACTCCTTGGTCGGGTCGAACATCCAATCCTGATGAACCAGCCGCTTGCCGGTCATGCAGAGCATGATTCGGAAGACATATGGAAATCCGTCTGTATCGCCGTACAGGGCGCCGTTGCCGCGTCCAAGGTCGATCCCTCCCATGTTGTTGGCATAAGTTTTGACGCCACCTGTTCCCTCGTCGTTCGAGATGAAGAGGGCAGGCAACTGACCGTCTCGACGTCCGGCGAGAAACGCTGGGATACAATCGTCTGGCTCGATCACCGCGCGCTGGATGAAGCGGATGAATGCACGGCGACCGGCCACAAAGTACTGAGCTATCTCGGCGGCGTCATGTCGCCGGAAATGCAGACACCAAAACTGATGTGGCTGAAGCGGCATTTGCCGGAGACATGGAACAAAGCCGGCTATTTCTTTGACCTTGCGGATTATCTGAGCTGGAGGGCATCAGGTTCGCTGGCCCGTTCGCAATGCACACTGACCTGCAAATGGACTTACCTTGCGCATGAGCTGGAAGGCTGGCAGCCGGACTACCTTGAAACCATTGGCCTGGAGGATCTGGTTGAGCGCGGCAATCTGCCCGAGCGTGCCAGTCCTGTTGGAGCAGATGTCGGACGGTTGACGCCCGAAGCCGCCAAGGCGCTCGGATTGACCACTTCCTGCCACGTCGGAGCAGGGTTGATCGATGCCTATGCCGGCGCGCTTGGAGTACTTGGCGGCTTTGCCGGCGATCTGTCGCAAATCGATCGCCACCTTGCGCTGATCGCTGGTACATCGAGCTGCCTTATGGCGCTGTCGCAGGAGCCGATCTCATTCAGCGGCGGCTGGGGGCCGTATTATGGCGTTGCTCTGCCGGATTGCTGGCTCAGCGAAGGCGGGCAGTCCGTAACCGGAGCATTGCTGGACCATATCACCCGCTGGCATGGAGCCGTTGGTGATCCGAACGCTGCCGTGCACAGGAAAATCACCGAACGGATCATGGAACTGCGCGAAAGAGAAGGGCCGGACCTCGCCAGCCGCCTGCACGTTCTACCGGATTTCCATGGCAACCGCTCGCCGCTCGCTGATCCGCACGCGGTAGGGGTGATCAGCGGACTGACACTGGACGCATCGTTCGACAGTCTCTGCCGGCTCTACTGGCGCACCTGCGTCGGGATTGCGCTGGGTGTCCGGCATATTCTCGATGCGCTGAACGACAAGGGCTATGCCATCGACACGATGCATGTCACCGGCGGCCACACCAAAAGTCCGCTGCTGATGGAGCTCTATGCTGACGCTACCGGCTGCACGGTGATAACGTCGGCAGCCGAAGATGCCGTACTGCTCGGCACGGCCATGGTGGCTGCGACGGCAGCGGGCCTCTATTCCGACTTACCTTCCGCCTGCATTGCCATGAAACAGGGTGGCCGGCCGCGCCAACCGGACCCGACCGCGCGCGCCCGTCTCGACAGGGACTACCGCGTTTTCCTTGAGATGCATGCCCAGCGCAAAGTGCTGGATACGCTTCAGTAATAAAGACGGCTCCGACTATCTCTCCCCTTGTGGGAGAGATAGGATTTTCTTGGATTTAGCCTCTTTGCTAAATTCTTAGAAAATCCAAGTGAGGGGATCTGGACCATAATTCACTATCCCCTCTCTTGTGATTTCTAGCACTTAGCAAGGGCTAAGATGCTGAAATCACATTCTCCCCCACAAGGGGGGAGATAAGACGAGTCTCTAATGCGCTTCATCCCAGTTATGCGCCGCCCGCGCATCAACATGCAGCGGCACTGACAACGACACCGCAGGCATGGCGGCATTCTCCATCACATGGCGGATGACCGGGATCGTCGCCTCGACCTCTTCCTCGGCAGTCTCGAAGATCAGTTCGTCATGCACCTGCAGGAGCATGCGCGCCGAGAGCTTGGCTTCATCCAAGGCTGGTTCCATGCGCACCATCGCCCGGCGAATGATATCGGCTGCTGAGCCCTGGATCGGCGCATTGATCGCGGCGCGCTCGTTGAATGCCCTATGTGTCGGGTTGGACGACCGTATCTCCGGATAGTGCGCGCGCCGGCCGAAGATCGTCTCGACATAACCATGCTGGCGGGCGAAGGCTTTCGTCGCTTCCATGTAATCCTTGATCCCCGGAAAACGATCGAAATAGGTGCGGATATATTGGCCGGCCTCCTCGCGCGGAATGGACAGCTGATTGGCGAGACCGAAAGCCGAAATGCCATAGATGATACCGAAGTTGATCGCCTTGGCGCGGCGCCGAACCTCCGAAGGCATATCCTTCACCGGCACGCCGAACATTTCGGAAGCCGTCATGGCGTGAATGTCGATGCCATCGGCAAAAGCTTGCGTCAGTTGCGGAATTTCGGCGACATGCGCCAGCACCCGCAATTCGATCTGGCTGTAATCGGCGGAAATCAGCTTGTTTCCCGGCTCGGCAATAAAGGCGGTGCGGATCTTGCGGCCCTCGCTCGTGCGCACCGGAATGTTCTGCAGGTTCGGCTCGGAAGATGAGAGGCGGCCTGTAGAGGTCGCCGCCATGGCGTATGAGGTGTGCACGCGTTTGGTCCGCGGGTTGATATAGCCGGGCAGGGCGTCCGTATAGGTCGATTTGAGCTTCGTAAGCTGACGCCAGTCGACGATCTTGCGTGGCAGCTCGTGACCCTCCGCAGCAAGATCTTCAAGGAGTTGGGCCGATGTGGACCATTGCCCGGTCTTCGTCTTGGAACCGCCGGGCAGGCCCATCTTGCCAAACAGGATATCGCCCATCTGCTTTGGTGAGCCGATATTGATCTTCTCGCCGGCGAGCCGGTAAATGTCCTCCTCGATCGCTGCGGCGGATTGGGCGAGATCACCGGACAGGCGCGAAAGTATCTGCCGATCGACGGAAATGCCGCGCTCTTCCATGCGTGCAAGCACAGGAATAAGTGGCCGCTCCAGCCGCTCATACACCGACATCAGCCCGTCAGCGACGAGACGAGGCTTTAGCAGACGCCAGAGCTGCAAGGTGACATCGGCATCTTCCGCCGCATATTCCGTTGCCCGCTCGATGGAAACCTTGTCGAAGGTGACCGATGACTTGCCCGAGCCGATCAACTCCTTGTGGGCGAGAGGCTTGTGGCCCAGCCAGCGATCGCAAAGACTGTCCATGCTGTGACTGCCTTCACCGGCATCGAGCACATAGGAGATGAGCATCGTATCGTCGAGTGGATGAAGATCGATGCCGTAGCGGTGCATCACCAGCCACTCATATTTCATGCTGTGCGCTATCTTGAGGACCGACGCGTCTTCGAGAAGCGGCTTCAACATGCGAAACACTTCGCGCTCGGGTATCTGGTGCTCGATCAGCCCACCGCCGAGGAGATCGCCGTCGCCTGATACGTGATTGATCGGGATATAGGCGGCACGTCCCGGCCGCGTCGCCAGCGACAGCCCAACGACTTCGGTCTGCATCGGGTCTGCGGACGTGGTTTCCGTGTCGAAAGCGATGACACCCGATGCCATCGCTTCGTCGATCCAGACCTGCAGTGCAGCAACGTCCCGAATGGTCGCGTACGAACTGCGATCGATCTTGGCTGCAAGCGCCTGGTCGGTGCGGGATTTCACCAGGTCGGCTGGTGTCCCCTCTACATTGCCAAAAGCTGGCTTGGCGCGGCTCGGTGCTGATGCAGCCGGTTTTGGCGGGCTGGGGGGACCGTCTTCGGATGCGATATCAAGGTCCGGTCCGTGCGCCTCTGCAACAGCCTGGATGAGCACGTTTGCCGGTTCGATCTCGCTGGCCTCGACGCCCGTTGCCTCTGCCGCCCGCCGCGTCAGCGCATTGAACTCCATTGCCTTGAGAAAGGCGACCAGCTTGGGGCCGTTTTGAGGTTCAAGGCTAAAATCCTCGATGCCGACGTCGACCGGGGTGTCCGTCTTCAAAGTTACCAACTGGCGGGAGATGCGGGCCTGTTCCGCATACTGGATAATGTTCTCGCGCCGCTTTTGCTGCTTGATCTCGCCGGCCCTTGCAAGCAGCGTATCGAGATCGCCGAATTCTTCCAGCAACTGCGCTGCCGTTTTCGGTCCGATGCCTGGAATTCCCGGCACATTATCGGTTGAGTCGCCGGTCATCGCCTGCAGGTCGATCATCTTCTCAGGCGGCACGCCCCATTTCTCGATGACATCGGGGATACGGATCTGCTTGTCTTTCATGCTGTCGTACATCGTTACCAGCGGCGTGACGAGCTGCATCAGATCCTTGTCGGAAGAGATGATGGTGACCTCCGCGCCGACCGCTTCGGCCTGGCGGGCATAGGTGGCGATCAGATCGTCCGCCTCGTAGCCGTCCTTTTCGATGCAAGGCAGGTTGAAGGCCTTGGTTGCCTGGCGGATCAAACCGAACTGCGGAATGAGATCTTCCGGCGGTGCCGAGCGGTTTGCCTTGTATTCCGGATAGATTTCCTTGCGGAATGTATGCGACGAATAATCGAAGATCACGGCAAAGTGTGTGGGCGTATCGCGCACGGATGTGTCGCGCGCTTCCCGTAGCAGCTTCCACAGCATGTTGCAGAAACCCGACACAGCGCCAACCGGCAAACCGTCGGATTTGCGGGTCAGAGGAGGTAATGCGTGATAGGCTCTGAAGATATAACCGGAACCGTCGACGAGGAAGAGATGATCACCTTTTTTCATGGCGCCTACGATTAAATGATGATCGGGAAAAAGGGAATGCGGTGTCTTTCGGTTTCGCGGAAACTACCCTTGGAAACATAATCATCCTGACATTTGCGCATCACACCTTTGTTACAAATATGTAATCTCTTGTGCCCTTGAATTGCCACGGTTTGCCCCCCAAATCCATACTTGTCGACGTTAGATCGATGTCCGGTTTATAAGGCTCGTCCCCCGCCTAACACCGGACTTGCGGCCAGCCTCATCCCCCTCTCCAGGGTTGACCGCAAAGTGAGTGTAGTGATCTGGTCGCCTGTGGTCCCCCCGCCACGGCGGCCATTTCTTTTGGGCATTGGGTAGCAAAGACAACCAACCAGGTTCTATGTGGCTGAAAAATAATGACCTTGCGTTGATTGTTTTAGGATCTTGCAAATTTGAATGCTATTTGGCGAACTTCGACTACTTGACGTTTCCAGTTTAAAACCAAGTATTTTTCGGTTCGCGGACGAATGTTACGGTTACGTACTTTACCGCTATCCAATATCCTTAGATGCTATCGCAGCCACCAGCACCCAGCCCGGAGAGCTGAGCGTTATAGATGGCATATTCATAGGAACTGTGCCCTGCCGAGATAGAGGCTAAACGCCGCCAATTTTTCTTGGTTCAGCGACGTTTTTGAGAGCGAATGTTTTATACCCCATCAGTCTAGCCCATCTCGCATTATGTCTGTTCCGGCCGCCGCACAGGCCACAAAACGGAGGAGAGCGGTCATGATTAAGAGAAGCCTGAAATGCTTGGCGCTAGCTGTTGCACTGGCATCCAGCGCTATCGCTGGGGCGCAAGCTCAAGACAAGAAACCCAATATCCTCGTCATCATGGGTGACGATGTTGGTTGGTTCAATATCGGTGCCTACCATCGGGGGATAATGTCTGGGAAAACGCCAAACCTCGACAAGCTGGCGTCTGATGGCATGATGTTCACCGACTATTATGCCGAGGCGAGTTGTACGGCGGGCCGGGCGAGTTTCATCACGGGTGAAATCCCGTTGCGCACAGGCCTGACGACCGTCGGTCAGGCTGGCGCAAACGTCGGCATGCCGGACAAGGCCGCAACCATCGCAGCCGCGCTCAAAACCGAGGGCTATGCCACGGGTCAGTTCGGCAAGAACCATCTCGGCGATCTGAACAAGTTCCTGCCAACGCTGCATGGCTTTGATGAGTTCTTCGGCTATCTGTATCACCTCGACGCGATGTCTGATCCCTATTGGTATTCCTTCCCGAACGACCAGTCGTACCGTGACAAAGTCGGCCCGCGCAACCTGGTGCATAGTTTTGCGACGGACACGGACGATGCGACCGAGCAGCCGCGTTGGGGCAAGGTTGGCAAGCAGAAGATCGTGGATGAGGGCCCGCTGGCACCCTATCCCGACATGTCTAATGTGCCCAACATGCACGACGTAACCCCCAAGGCCAAATATGACATGGGCACGTTCGACGAAGTGCTGGTCAAGGCTTCGTGCGACTTCATGGACAAGGCCAAGACCGACGGAAAGCCGTTTTTTGTCTGGCACAACACGACGCGCATGCACGTCTGGACGTTTCTGTCGCCAAAGTACCAGGCGATGATGAACAGCGACACCAACTACGGTCTCGAAGAAGCCGGAATGGCACAATTGGATGACAGCGTTGGCGCTGTCCTGAAATGTGTTGAGGATGCGGGTGCGACCGACAACACCATTGTCGTCTTCACCACCGATAATGGCGCTGAAGTATTTACCTGGCCCGACGGCGGCATGACCCCGTTCAAGGGCACCAAGGGCACCGTGATGGAAGGCGGCTTCCGCGCCCCGGCGATCATCCGCTGGCCCGGCAAGGTCAAGGCGGGCACGGTCGAGAATGGTATTTTCTCGGCTCTCGATTGGTTCCCCACGCTCGCGGCCGCAGCTGGCAGACCCAACATCACCGACGAACTTCTGAAGGGCGTGAAGCTGGGCGAGAACACCTACAAGAACCACCTCGACGGCTACAACCAGACAGACCTGCTGCAGGGCAAGGGCCCGTCCGCCCGCCAGGAATTTTTCTACTTCGGTGGCCCGCAACTGGGTGCAGTTCGCATCGGCGACTTCAAGTTCCAGTTCTACCAACAGCCGCAGGGATGGCCCGGTGGAAAGGTTACAACGGACATGCCGACCATGGTCAATATCCGTCAGGACCCATTTGAGCGCACACCATCGATAGGCCAGCAGAGCCTCAATGACCTCGGTGGAGGCTACATGAATGACTTCTTTGCGCGCGAGTTCTGGCGGTTCGTCAGTGTTCAGCAGGAGGTTGGTAAACTGGCCCTGACGGGGATTGACTACCCACCGATGCAGGACCCGGCGTCCTTCAACCTCGACGCTGTGAAGAGGCAGATCGAAGCTGCGATCAAGAACAAGCCGGGGAACTGACGAGGGAATGCGTTACAGTGCGGCGGGCGGCTCATTGCGGGTTGCCCGCTCGATTTGATGAGGTTCCAAGGGTGAAGAGCGCGCCCCGCATTTTCCAATGCGTGGTCTGTAGTGTTCCAAAGACGGCCTCCGCATCTCGTTTGATTGATCGTTTCGGGCCAACAGGGTTGCGGCGACTAGCGTTACATCCATCGCACTGCTCCTGATCTGCTCGATCAAAGCTATCCAATTCCGTTTCTTTTGCGCAATGGGACGCAGCAATTTTATGTGCCGCCGCATTCAAAATGCGCTAAGAAGAACTCCCTTCACGAATTCCGGCCAGAATCAGGAAATAGCATGTCAGCTCTCGAACCTGTGTTGAATACGCTCGATAATAATTTGGACAAAAGTCTGGAGCGACTTTTCGAACTCCTGAAAATCAAGTCCATCTCAACCGATCCCGCCTTTAAATCCGAGTGCCGCAAAGCTGCCGAATGGCTGGCTGCCGATCTGAAATCGATAGGCTTTGAAGCCAGCGTCCGCGACACACCCGGCCATCCCATGGTCGTCGGCCATCATGAAGGTCCAGGCGCCGACGCTCCCCATGTACTGTTCTATGGCCACTACGACGTGCAGCCGGTCGATCCACTCAATCTGTGGGATCACGATCCTTTCGAACCGGCGATCAAGGACGTCGGTAATGGCCGCAAGATCTTGACGGGTCGCGGCACATCCGACGACAAGGGCCAGCTGATGACGTTCGTCGAAGCTTGCCGCGCCTACAAGCAAGTGCATGGCAAGTTGCCGGTCAAGATTTCTATTCTCTTCGAAGGCGAAGAGGAATCAGGTTCGCCATCGCTGAAGCCGTTTCTCGACACTCACCGGGACGAATTGAAGGCGGATTTTGCTCTCGTCTGCGATACGGGCATGTGGGACGGAGAGACACCGGCGATCTCGGTTGGTCTGCGTGGTCTTGTCGGCGAAGAAATCGTCATCAAGGCTGCGGATCGCGATCTTCATTCCGGCATGTTTGGTGGCGCTGCCGCCAATCCGATCCGCATCCTCACCAAGATTCTTGCCGATATTCACGACGAGAATGGCGCGGTGACCATTCCTGGCTTCTATGACGGCGTTGAGGAAACGCCGACGCAGATACTGCAGATGTGGAAGGGGCTCGATGCCACGCCGGAGAATTTCCTGGGGCCAGTCGGCCTTTCGATACCATCCGGAGAAAAGGGCCGTTCGCTCCTCGAACTGATCTGGGCTCGCCCGACAGCCGAATTCAATGGCATCACCGGCGGCTATACGGGGAAGGGCTTCAAAACCGTGATCGCAGCCGAAGCCTCTGCCAAAGTGTCGTTTCGGCTTGTGCACAAGCAGGATCCGGCGAAAATCCGCGAAGCTTTCCGTGCCTTCGTCCGCGAACGTGTTCCTGCCGATTGCTCGGTCGAGTTCCACGAGCACGGTGCGTCGCCCGCAATTCAGCTTTCCTACGAATCGCCGCTGCTGAGCAAGGCAAAGAACGCTTTGAGCGACGAGTGGCCGAAGCCTGCCGTTTTGATCGCCATGGGCGGATCAATTCCGATCGTCGGGGATTTTCAGCGTATGCTCGGCATGGAATCGCTGCTCGTGGGCTTCGGGCTGGAGGATGACCGCATCCACTCACCGAATGAGAAATATGAGCTGACCTCTTTCCATAAGGGTCAGCGCTCCTGGGCGCGCATACTAGACGCTTTGGCAATTCCAGGAAAAGTGTGACAGGAAACGACGATGACAATCCGCTTTCACCGCAATGATCTGCCCGACCTCAAGCACTACCAGGTCGATGCCGTCGCCATCGACACCGAAACGCTCGGGCTCAATCCGCATCGCGACCGGCTCTGTGTCGTGCAAATATCACCGGGCAATGGTTCGGCGGATGTTATCCAGATCGACAAGGGTCAGACGGCGGCGCCCAATCTCGTCAAATTGCTTGGCGATGACGCCATCACCAAGATTTTTCATTTCGGACGATTTGATCTGGCTGTGCTTTTCCACGCTTTTGGGGTCATGCCGAAGCCGGTGTTCTGTACGAAGATCGCCTCGCGTCTGGTGCGGACATACACGGACCGCCATGGCCTGAAGGATCTCTGCAGCGAGCTTTTGGAAGTCAATCTCTCCAAGCAGCAGCAATCATCGGATTGGGGCGCCCCCGACCTGTCGCAGGCGCAGCTTGAATATGCCGCTTCAGATGTACTCTATCTGCACCGCTTGCGCACGATCCTGCAGCAGCGGCTCATTCGCGATGGGCGTTCCGAGGAAGCGGCCGCTTGTTTCGAGTTCTTGCCAACCCGCTCCAGGCTCGATCTGATGGGATGGGACGAGCAGGATATCTTCGCCCACAGCTAATTATTCAGCTGAAGCCAGCGCCCCTCTTGGAGCCGGAGCCCGATCGATATGGGCCCATTGCGGCCGCTTGAACAGAAACTGGCCATAGCCGCTCCACTGGATCAGCAAATAGAGAACCACTGGACCGATCACGCCGCAGATGACGGTCAGAAGCGAGATCGTTCCTATATCGGTGATAATGCCGCTCTTCAGGAGAATGGTACGAGCCAGCGCCATCGGCAGAAAGAAGGCGAGATAAACAACGATCGAATGCGCTCCGAGCCAGCGCAGCGGTTTCACGACGGCTTCCCACGACTGCGCCATGTGGGCAATCAGCGCGGAAACGGACACGATCGCCAGCGCTCCGGCACCTCCAGCCGCAAGTGAGATCAGCGGCACGTTAGCCCACCCGCCGAGTCCGCCCGACGTATAGGCCTCCGCGGGTATCCAGGCGGCGAAAGCCTCGGAAGCGGGCGTGAACACCAGCAAGCCATTGATCAATGCCCATACGCCAAGGATGAGGAGGGCGGTAACGGGCCGCTGCCGCAGCCATTCGGCTAGGCGGAATATCGCCGGCGCAAATGCATAGCCAGCGAAGAAATAAACGAAACGGCTGCAGAATTCATCGACCACCAGCCAGCCTGTATGGATCGGCAATGTTTCGAGCACGGCAGCGATCAGCAGGACCAGCCAGACATTGACGCCTTTGACGAGGCGCGTGACGACAAAGAAAACCGGCAGGAGATAGATGAACCACAACGTGCCGAATGGCTGGATGAAGGCTAGCAGATAGGCGGATAACGCTCCCCCTGTACCGTTCTCCGCCACGATGCCCGGCGCCTTGAACAGGAACTGGATGGTCAGCCAAAGCACGTAGAAATAGGCGAAGTGCACGATCTTGCGATCGGCATAGCGCAACCACGAGCGGTCGATGACAAGGCCAAGAAACAAACCCGAGATCATGAAGAAATCCGGCATGCGGAAAGGCTGGGCGAAAGCAACGACAGGGTGCATCCAGCCGCGCGCACCGGCTTCGTTCTCGACGCCAAGCACCGAATGCATCATCACGACAAAGATGATGCAGATACCCTTGGCGATGTCGACCCAATCGACGCGCGCTTTTTCACCCGTGCTCATAACTTTTTGTACCCCAGAACCCATTTCCCTTTGATACGCGAAAATTGAGAAGGGAAAGTAAAATTCGGGTGATAACAGAGCGAAATCGAAGAAACAAAAAAGCCGGGCAGAAGCCCGGCGAATTGTGAACGCTAAAGCGTCCAGAGGGGAACACGCAACGAGTGAAAATGGGAGGAGAACCACTCGTTACGCAAGGATTAAAGTAGAACCACCCGGGCAAGTTTTCAAGGGCCGCAAAATAATATTTTACGCGCGCGATAATTTTTATGCGAAATCCCCGAAATTATTACGTTTATTGGCTGGGAACAGAGGATTCCTGCAGGTCCTTGCAAACGCCATGTCCACGCAGCTGACAGCCGCCGAGGCGATATTGCGCTTCCGCGTCAGGGTTTGGATTGAGCCTCTGGAACGCGCCACCGCCACAACCGCTCAAAATCACCACCAAGCCTGCAAAAACGACAAAACGCATAATGTACTCCGTGAGATTGCACGTGTCAGACTAACCCCGGTTGGCCGGTTTCTCAATCGCGCGATAGTCCTCGATCCAAATCGCAAGTCCGGTCTTAACCGCACCTTAAATCGCCGCATTTACCCTGCAACGGGGCGCTTGCAACTATTCGGGCTCATCGGGGCGGGACTTCTCATCAATGGCATCACGCGACAAGGGCAGACAGCGCATTGAGCCGGGGTTCGGTACGGACCGCCGTTCGGGCGATGATTTGCGCGCAGATCCGGAGGACAGGCCTGTGGCAAAACGCAAGACGGCACGCAAACCGGCTAAATCGCAACGAGGCAAATCGCGTCGCGTCCGCAGCGGAGGCGGGTTTTTCGGTGCGCTGCGCCGTCTGGTCTATTGGTTATTCGTTCTGTGCATCTGGGGCGGCATAGCCTTGGCGGGCACGGTCATTTATTTCGCCGCAAAGATGCCGCAGACGACCACATGGGCCATTCCCGATCGTCCGCCCAACGTCAAGATCGTTTCGGTCGAGGGTGATCTGATCGCCAATCGCGGCGCTTCGGGCGGCGAGGCGATCAGTCTGCATGATATGTCGCCCTATCTGCCGGAAGCTGTCGTCGCCATCGAGGATCGCCGGTTCTATTCGCATTTTGGCGTTGATCCGATCGGCTTCACGCGTGCCATGGTTGCCAATGTCATGTCCGGACGGCTTGTCCAGGGCGGCTCGACCATCACCCAGCAGCTGGCCAAGAACCTTTTCCTGACGCCGGACCGCACCATCGAACGCAAGGTGCAGGAAGTCATGCTCGCCCTCTGGCTCGAGCAGAAATACACCAAGGATCAAATTCTCGAAATGTATCTGAACCGGGTTTATCTTGGTTCCGGTTCCTATGGCGTTGCCGCAGCCTCCCGGCGTTACTTCAACAAATCGGCCAAGGAAGTGACCTTGCCGGAAGCCGCATTGATCGCCGGGCTGTTGAAGGCACCATCGCGCCTGTCGCCTGCGCGTGATCCGAAAGCCGCGCGTGAACGGTCGCAGCTTGTGCTCGCGGCCATGCGCGAACAGGGCATGATCGGCGACAAGGAACTCAACTTCGCCATGAAACAGCCGGCAACCCGCGCCGCCTCCTATTGGAGCGGTTCGGAGCAATATGTTGCCGACCGGGTCATGGAAGACCTGCCGGATCTGATCGGCGACGTCCGCAGCGATATGATCGTCGACACCACTGTCGATCTCGGGCTGCAAAAGCTCGGCGAGGCGTCGATCCGCGATCTGATCAGCAAGAATGGCGAGAAACTCAACGTCTCGCAGGGTGCGCTGGTTTCGGTGGATGGTACGGGCGCGGTGCGGGCGCTGGTCGGCGGCTATGATTATGCCAACAGCCAGTTCGATCGTGCCAGCGAGGCCAAGCGTCAACCGGGCTCGGCGTTCAAGCCGTTTGTCTATCTATCCGCGCTCGAGCAAGGGTTCACACCCGAATCCGTACGCAACGACGCGCCCATCCGCATCGGCAACTGGACGCCCGGCAACTTCAACGGCAAATATTTCGGCAAGGTCACCTTGGCTGAAGCCCTGGCGCGCTCGCTGAATTCGGTTTCGGCGCAGCTTGTGATGGAGGTCGGCCCGACGACAGTCGTGTCGACAGCCCATCGCCTTGGCATCGAATCGAACCTCACGGCAAATGCTTCACTGGCACTTGGAACGTCGGAAGTCACACTTCTGGAACTGACCGATTCTTTCGTGCCGTTTGCCAATGGCGGCTACAGGGCGCCGCCCTATATCATCCGCCGCGTGACGACCAATGAAGGCAAGGTCCTGTACCAGCACAAGAACACGGCTACAGACCGTGTCATCGACCCGCGCAACGTCGGCATGATGAATGCCATGCTGCGCCAGACAGTCGATACGGGGACGGCGACGAAAGCCAAATTCGGCTGGCCGGCGGCGGGCAAGACCGGCACTAGCCAGAACTTCCGCGATGCCTGGTTCATCGGCTACACATCGAACCTGACGACCGGCGTCTGGTTCGGCAATGATGACGGCAAGCCGACGAAGAAGATCACCGGCGGCTCCCTGCCAGCCATCGCATGGAAAGACTTCATGGTCGCTGCACACAAGGGCGTGCCGGTGGCGCAGTTGCCGGGTGATTATCAGCTGCATCAGCAAGTCAATGACGGCAACGATATCTTGCCCTCTTCCGGGGTTGATCCAACAGTACCAGCCGCCGAGGGCGTGCCTTCCGCGCAACTCGATCCGGTCGGCCCGGTTCCTCCTGCGGATCTCGGGGATCAAACCGGCTCAACCCGGCCCGTGCCTCCCGGCGAGGTTGGCCACAAGGGCCGCAAGACGACGCTGTTCGATCTGATCATGGGCAATTGATTTGGATTTATATGCGTAGCGCCAACGTCGCCCCCTTACCCTCCCCCTTGTGGGGAGGGACGGAGCGAAGCGACGGGGAGGGGTCTTTCTTACAAAGTCGAGAGGCTAATTAAGCCCCTCCCTGCTGCTACGCAGCCTCCCTCCCCACAAGGGGGAGGGTTTGGCGGAATCGCTGGCAACATAGTCTAGCACCAGCCCCGCCATTCTTCAGGTGCTAACTCGTCAAAGTCCGCTTCACCGCCGTCCGCCATCCTGCAATTTTGGCCTTGCGCGTCTTGTCGTCCATTTTCGGCACAAACCGTATGTCGCGTTCCCAGGTCTTGGCGAAATCGCGCTTGCCCGGCCAGATGCCCGCCTTCGAACCCGCCAGCCATGCGGCTCCGAGTGCTGTCGTTTCGAGAATCGTCGGACGATCCACCGGCGCATCGAGAATGTCGGCGAGACGTTGCATCGTCCAGTCGGAAGCGACCATGCCGCCATCGACACGCAGAACGGTCTTCGTACCGGAAGACTTCCAGTCCTTGCGCATCGCATCGAGCAGATCGCGCGTCTGATAGGCAACCGATTCCAGAGCGGCGCGGGCAAATTCCGCCGGTCCGGTGTTGCGGGTAAGGCCATAAATCGCGCCGCGCGCCTCGGCATCCCAATGCGGCGCGCCAAGCCCGACGAAGGCTGGAACGAGATAGACGTTCTGGCTTGGATCTGCCTGATCGGCGAGTTTGCCGGTTTCGGGTGCGGAGCCGATGATTTTTAACCCGTCGCGCAGCCACTGCACGGCAGCGCCGGCAATAAAGATCGAGCCTTCCAGGGCATAGGTCGTCTTGCCGTTGAGACGGTAGGCAATTGTCGTCAGCAGCCGGTTCTTCGAAAGCACCATGTCGCCGCCCGTATTGAGAACGGCAAAGCATCCGGTTCCATAGGTGGATTTGAACATGCCCGGCTCGAAACAGGCTTGCCCGATAGTCGCCGCGTGTTGGTCGCCGGCCACACCGAGAATGGGAATTGAAGCGCCAAAGATGTCAGCTTCGGCAGCGCCGTAATTTGCCGCGCAGTCTTTTACTTCTGGCAGCATGGCGCGGGGGATGCGGAGAATCTCGAGGAGCTCATTGTCCCATTCATTCGTCGCTATGTTGAAGATCAACGTCCGCGAAGCATTCGTAGCGTCGGTTGCATGCACCTTGCCGCCGGTCAGCCGCCAAATGAGGAAACTATCGACCGTGCCGAAGAGTAGTTCGCCGTTTGCCGCGCGTTTGCGTGCACCGGGCACCTTGTCGAGGATCCATGAAAGCTTGGTGCCGGAAAAATACGGATCGAGCAGCAGGCCTGTCTTCTTCGTGAACGTCTTTTCGAGGCCCTGCTTTTTCAGCTTCTGGCAAAGCGATGCCGTGCGCCTGTCTTGCCAGACGATGGCATTGTGAATTGGTTTGCCGGTCTCCTTGTCCCAGACAATGACCGTCTCACGCTGATTGGTGATGCCTATAGCCGCAACGTCGCCAGCCTCTATCTTGGCGTTCTCGATCGCCACTTCGCAGGTTTTGAGTACCGATCGCCAGATTTCTTCCGGATCATGCTCCACCCAGCCCGATTGCGGATAGATCTGTGTGAATTCCTGCTGGCTCTTGCCCACAACCTTGCGGTTCTTGTCGAAAACAATAGCGCGGCTCGACGTCGTTCCCTGGTCGATGGCCAGAATATATCCGTTCATGCTTCCCCCCTTGATCTGCGCGCCACGATATTGGCTTCGCCCGGGCGGATCAATCGTTGCGACAATGATATGCCTCGAATTTTGCAGTGCGATAAGCTATTGCTGGTGCAACGGAGTATTCCCATGACCAACGAAGAACCACGCAAGGTACTTGTCCTGACGGGCGCGAGCCGCGGTATCGGCCACGCCACTGTCAAACGCTTCTCGCGCGCCGGTTGGCGCGTCATCACCTGTTCCCGCCAAAGCTTCGACGATAATTGCCCTTGGCCGGCTGGTCCCGACGATCACATAAAAGTCGATCTCGCAGACCCCGCCGATGTCGAACATGCGGTGTCCGAAATCAGGCAGAGGCTTGCCGTGGAGGGCGGTAAGCTCAATGCGCTGGTCAACAATGCCGGTATTTCACCGAAAAACAGTTCGGGTGCCCGTCTCGATTCCATCGAGACCCCCATGCAGACATGGATGAGCGTATTCCAGGTGAACTTCTTCGCGCCTATCATGCTGGCGCGGGGGCTTTTTGCCGAACTCGAGGCGGCGCAGGGATCGGTGGTGAATGTGACATCGATTGCCGGCAGCCGCGTCCATCCTTTCGCGGGCACCGCCTATGCCACCTCCAAGGCGGCACTGGCATCTCTCACACGCGAAATGGCGTCAGACTTTGGGCCGCATGGCATTCGCGTCAATGCAATTGCACCGGGTGAAATCGACACGGCGATTTTGTCCCCCGGCACCGACAAAATGATCGAGCATCTGCCGCTACGGCGGCTGGGTAAGACGGCCGAGGTGGCTGAAACGATCTACTTCCTTTGCACCGAATCGTCATCATATGTGACGGGTTCCGAGATCCATATCAACGGCGGCCAGCACGTTTAGAGCGCCGAGACTTACCCTCCCCCTTGTGGGGAGGGACGGAGCGAAGCGACGGGGAGGGGTCTTTCTCAGCGTTGCAAAAATACCCCTCCCTGCTGCTGCGCAGCCTCCCTCCCCACAAGGGGGAGGGTTATTGACGGTGCCATCTGAGAACGCAGTTCTGCGGGTCAATTATGTCCTGACCCCACAAAAAAGCCATGGTTTCGCCACGAAATTCGGGATAAGTTTTGGCGAATTTGGCGCAAGAATAGCTCGTTTTCACGCAAAAACGGAGTGAACCCGCACAAAGATTCGCTAGCTCTATTCCCAAAATGCTAAAGGAATAAGTTCTCAGCTGAGAACTTATTCCTTTCACAAGTAGCGTCAAACGTAGCGATTAACGACGTTTTCGAGATATTCCTGGCGTCCGGAGCGCGGCTGCGGCTGCAGGTTTCTGTCGTTGACTTGCTTTGCGATCTCTTCAAGCGAGACCTTGCCCGAGAGCATGGCCTGCGCCTCTGGTTTCGACCAGCCGGCATAGCGATCATCGACGAACCCGGTCAAAACCTTGTCCTCGACCATCTTCGCCGCTGCCTTGAGGCCCCGCGCGCAAGTATCCATGCCGCCGATATGCGCGATCAGCAAATCCTGCGGATCGAGCGACTGGCGGCGCAGCTTGGCGTCGAAATTCGTGCCGCCGGAAGTAAAGCCGCCGGCTTTCAGAATTTCGTAATAGGCGACGGCAACTTCCGGGACATTGTTCGGGAACTGATCCGTATCCCAGCCGGACTGGTAATCATTACGGTTCATGTCGATCGAACCGAAAATGCCAAGCGCCGCTGCCGTGGCGATTTCATGCTCGAAGGAATGCCCGGCCAGAATGGCGTGGCCCTGTTCCAGATTGACCTTGACCTCTTTCTCAAGGCCGAAGCGCTTGAGGAAGCCATAAACCGTCGCGGCATCGTAGTCATACTGATGCTTGGTGGGCTCCTGCGGCTTCGGTTCGATCAGGATCGCGCCCTTGAAGCCGATCTTGTGCTTGTAGTCGACAACGAGGCTCAAAAACCTGCCCATCTGGTCGAGTTCGCGCTTCATGTCGGTGTTAAGCAGCGTTTCGTAGCCTTCGCGTCCGCCCCAAAGAACGTAGTTCTCGCCTTTCAGCTTTTGCGTCACATCGATACAGGTTTTCACCGTCGCGGCGGCATAGGCAAAGACATCCGGGTCAGGATTGGTCGCCGCGCCCGACATGTAGCGGCGGTTGGAAAAGAGGTTGGCGGTGCCCCACAGAAGCTTGGTACCGGTCTTTTCCATCTTGCCGGCAAAGTGGTCGGCGATTTCATGCAGGCGTTTGTCGCTTTCCGCGATGCTGTCGCCTTCCGGGCGCACGTCGGCATCGTGAAAGCAGAAGTAGGGCGCGCCGAGGATCGAGAACATTTCGAATGCTACATCCGCCTTGAGCTTGGCCCCATCCATCGTATCGTTGAACCAGGGACGCTCGAAGGTCTGCCCGCCGAACGGATCGCCGCCCGGCCAGACGAACGAATGCCAATAGGCGACGGCAAATCTCAAATGGTCCTCAAGCCGTTTGCCAAGAACGATTTCGTCTGGGTTGTAAAAGCGATAGGCGAGCGGATTGGTGCTGTCCGGCCCTTCATACTTGACTGGTTTTACGTCGCCGAAAAATCCGCTGCTCATGATTGAACTCCTTTTAATGCTGGATAGAGATTGTGGTAGCGATTGTACGCCGCGTCGAAATGGCCGATGAGCCTGGTTTCCGGTTCGATCGTGTAATCGGTTGCAGGCGCGGCGCAAATCGCCCGTGGGTCAGCTTTTTCTGCGGCGATCAATCCGAGGCGTGCGGCACCGAAAGCCGCACCGAAATCGCCGTCCGCTGGCACATCGATGGGGATATTCAGCGCAGTTGCGATGGCTTTAAGCCAATAGGTCGAACGTGACCCGCCACCGACCGCGGTAACACGATCGAGCTTGGTGCCCGCCGCCGCAAGTGCGTTGAGGCAATCGCGAAATGCGAAAGCCACGCCTTCCAAGACTGCCTGTGTGAGGACCGCGCGGTCGCTGGCATGCTCAAGCCCTTGAAACGATCCCCGAATTGCGGAATCGTTCAGCGGCGTACGTTCACCGGAAAGATAGGGCAGGAATGTCACGCCGGATGGTGCACGCAGCTCATCGCCTAGTTCTCCGGTAAGTTCGGCAGGTTTGCGTGATGTAATGCCGGCGTACCAGTTCAGGGCATCGGTTGCCGACAGGATAACACCCATCTGGTGCCAGGTATCGGGTAGGGCATGGCAGAATGTGTGAACCGCGCTCTGCGGATTTGGCAGATACGAGCCATTGGCAGCAAAGAGCACGCCGGATGTTCCGAGTGAGACGAAGGCGTGGCCTTCGCCGACCGTCCCCATGCCGCAGGCCGAAGCGGCATTGTCGCCCGCTCCACCCGCAATCACGACGACGTTTCTCATGCCCCACCGTGAAGCGATATCGGCCTTCAGAGTCCCGGAGATTTCGGTCCCCTCGACCAGCGAAGGCATATGGCTGACATCGAGGTCGGTTGCTGCGAGAAGCTCCGACGACCACGCGCGCTTGCCGACATCGAGCCATGACGTTCCTGCAGCATCCGACATTTCCGACACATGTTCCCCGGTGAGCCACAACCGCAAATAATCTTTTGGCAACAGCACGCGGCGCAGCTTGGCAAAGGTCTCGGGCTCGTTGTTCCTGACCCAAACGACCTTCGGTGCGGTAAAGCCTGGAAAAACAATGTTGCCGCTCAGCGCCCGAAACTTCGGATCGCTGTCGAGTTCGGCAGCCTCCTTGTGGCTGCGGGTATCATTCCACAGGATGCAGGGGCGAAGGACGTGGTCATTGCTGTCGAGTAGCGTTGCACCATGCATCTGGCCGGATAGGCCGATACCTTTGACCGCAGCAAGCTCTTTGGCATGCGTGGTCTTGAGCGCCTGAATTGCGTCTTCGGTGGCCTTGATCCAATGCGAAGGATCCTGCTCCGACCAGCCGGAATGTGGTCGTGAAATATCGAGCGTCCCGGTTCCGGATCCGATGACCGATTGGTCTTCGCCGATCAACAGCGCCTTGACGCCGGACGTGCCCAAATCAAGGCCAAGATACATGGATTCTCCTCCTGAATTCTTTTCAAATCGCCCGTTTAATTGGCGTATCACTTGCGTCGCCCGGGGCAAAAACCTGTGTGTCGAGGTGAAGCAGTGAAGTCATCATACAGCCTTGCAGGATGAGCGGATGTTCATCCGGATAGCAACGTATATTCAACTCCTGCGCTGCTCCCCAGCCCGAGGTGCCGGAAACGACATCGCGCAGTTCATCTTCGATGAGGTCGAAGACAGCTGCGCCAGATCCAACCAATGCGACCGGAATGGGGTCGATCAGGGAATACAGGCTCCGCAAACCGGAACCTATTGCCTGACCAGCCTTGCGGAAAGCGGCGCGCTCTTCGCCGTCGCGGGTGCGCGCCCGGTTGGCAATCTCATTATAGGTTGCAGCATCCACATCCTGTGCCGGCTGGTCTTTCTCGTCCTGACCGGATGTCCTCCTCAAAATGGCATAGTCACTGGCATAGGCTTCGATACAGCCATGACGTCCGCAACGGCAAAGTGCGCCATTTGGTACATGCAACATGTGACCGAACTCCGCGGCGGAGGAGTGGGCACCGAGAAAAGGCTTGCCTTTAAGATAGAGGCCCATGCCGATCCCGTGGGAGAGGAGGATTGCCGCAAAGTCCTCTGCGTAGTGCTCTGGATCAATCCAGCGCAGCGCCTCGGCAATCATGTTGCAGTCATTGGCAACAGCGACTGCAACACCATACCGCTTGGAGAGGGCATCTCCAAAAGAGATATTGCTATCCGGAGTGATCGGCGACCATAGCATGGTTGCTCTTGCCGCGTCGGTCACGCCCTGCACGCCCATCGAAATATGCATCAGCCGGCCTGCGTTGGGCGGACGGCTTTCGAGCAGATTGTCAAGCATCAGGCATATGGAACGGATCAGATCATCCGACTTTGCATCAAGTGTTGAAACGCGGTGGAATTCCTCGGCGATCATCTGGCCTTTGTAGTCGAACAGAACGGCATGGACGAGATTGAGCGCGAGTTCGACGGTTGCAACCGTCGCTACTGCCGGGCTCAGCGTGAGGGCCACCTGAGGGCGTCCACGCCGATTGGCGATGATATCGCCGTCGCGGCTCTCGGCTATAATTCCCTCAGCAATAAGCGCGGTCGTGATGGCTGAGACGGTGGACGGACTGAGGCCGGTTTGCGCGACAATGTCTGTGCGAGAAAGCAGTCCGTGACGCCGCAACGTAGCGAGCACAAGCCGTCGGTTCTGCCGCCTGACGTCGTCAGGACGCGCAATCTCATCTAGGAACAAGCGATTTCCTCCCAAAAACCTGATTCCAGTGCGCCACAATACCCCATGCGGCGCGGTGTGCCATGCTACGAAAATCTAAGTTGACACGTAAATGCTTTTAAGTCACTATTTTTTTCGAGCCTCGAATTAAAGAGGTTTGAGATGCTGGCCGGAGGTAAAGTGCCTGCATCCATTCAGTCAACGTGCTAAATGCACCGGGAGGGTTACCATGAAGAAATATGCAACCGCATTGGCGGGGGCTGCTGTCCTTGCTGTATCATTTGCCGGCCCCGTTCTGGCGAAGGACAAGATCGTCGGTGTATCGTGGTCGAATTTCCAGGAAGAGCGCTGGAAGACAGACGAAGCCGCGATCAAGAAAGCGCTGGAAGCCAATGGCGACAAGTATATCTCGGCAGATGCACAGTCCTCTGCTTCCAAGCAGTTGACCGATGTTGAAAGCCTGATTTCGCAAGGCGCCAATGCCCTTATCATTTTGGCGCAGGATTCAAGCGCCATCGGACCTGCTGTCGAGAAGGCCGTTGCTGAAGGCATTCCGGTCGTAGGCTATGACCGCCTGATCGAAAACAAGGATGCGTTCTACATTACGTTCGACAACAAGGAAGTCGGCCGCATGCAGGCACGTGGCGTATTTGCTGTGAAGCCAGAAGGCAATTACGTGTTCATCAAGGGTAGCTCCGCTGATCCGAACGCGGATTTCCTTTTCTCCGGCGCCCAGGAAGTGCTGAAAGAGGCCATCGACTCCGGCAAGATCAAGAACGTCGGTGAAGCCTATACGGATGGCTGGCTACCTGCCAACGCCCAGAAGAACATGGAACAGTTCCTGACTGCCAATGACAACAAGGTCGATGCCGTCGTTGCTGCGAACGATGGAACAGCCGGGGGTGCTATCGCAGCGCTGCAAGCTCAGGGCCTTGCCGGCACGGTTCCAGTCTCCGGTCAGGATGCCGATTTCGCCGCACTCAACCGCGTGGCACTCGGCACGCAGACCGTGACGATCTGGAAAGATTCCCGCGAACTTGGCAAGCAGGCCGCAGGCATCGCCTCGGCCCTCGCAGATGGCAAGAAGATGGAAGAAATCCCGAACGTTCAGAAGTTTGCTGGCGGCGTTAATAAAGTTGAGGTCAACGCTGTCTTCCTCACTCCGGTTCCTGTCACCAAGGATAATCTCGATGTCGTCATCGACGCTGGCTGGGTGAAGAAGGACGTGGTCTGTCAGGGCGTGAAGGCAGGTTCAGTACCAGCCTGCAAGTAACATCGTTAAATCTGTTAAATTGAACGCCGCTGGTCCATTGGATCGGCGGCGTTTTAAGAAGACAATAAAACTGGGAGAGTACAATGAGTGATCCGGCCATCAGCCTCGATCGGGCCCGTTCGTCGGAGCTCGGCATTGTCGCCAGATTCTTCAAGGCGACTGAGCTTGACACCCGTCTTCTCGGCATGATCGGAGCGCTGGTCATTATCTGGCTCGCTTTCCAGTTTCTCTCGGGCGGTCAGTTTCTGACGCCACGCAACCTTTGGAACCTGTCTGTTCAGACATCGTCGGTTGCAGTCATGGCGACCGGGATGGTGCTGATCATCGTTACCCGTAACATCGATCTGTCTGTGGGCTCGATTCTCGGCTTTGTCGGTATGATCATGGGCGTGACGCAAGCCGAGTTCCTGCCAAGGCTTATTGGTTTCGAGCACCCGGCCACATGGATCATTGCGCTGGGTGTTGGCGTCATCACCGGCGCGCTCATCGGCGGTTTTCAGGGTTTTATCATTGCGTTCCTGGGAGTGCCCGCTTTCATCGTCACGCTTGGTGGTCTTCTTGTATGGCGCGGCGCTGCCTGGTGGGTTACCTCGGGCCGCACGGTTGCGCCAATGGACTCGACGTTCCGCCTTATGGGCGGAGGTCCCGAGGGTTCAATCGGTGCATTCTGGAGTTGGGTTGTTGGCGTCGTCGCCTGTGTCGCCATCGTCGGGATGATCGTTAACAGCCGGCGCCAGCGTAAACGTTTCAACTTTCCCCGTCGTCCGATATGGGCTGAAGCCTTCATGGCTGCCGTGGGGTGCGTTCTTGTGCTCGGCGCAGTCGCCATTGCCAACACATACTACTGGCCGATCGGTATCGTTCGTAAATATGCCGAAGCCAACAACATCACAATTCCCGATGGCGGGCTGTTCATCTCACACGGCATCGCAATTCCGGTGCTGATTGCTGTTGCTGCAGGTCTCATCATGACGTTCCTGTCGACGCGCACCCGTTTCGGCCGTTATGTCTTCGCCATGGGTGGCAATCCGGAAGCGGCAGACCTTGCGGGTATCAATACGCGCTGGGTGACGATGAAGATTTTCATCATTATGGGGATTCTCTGCGCCATTGCAGGTGCCATTTCCACCGCTCGTCTCAACGCGGCAACCAATGCACAAGGCACCCTCGATGAACTCCTGACCATCGCCGCCGCCGTTATCGGCGGAACGTCGCTGGCGGGCGGTGTCGGCACCATTGCCGGTGCCATGATCGGTGCAGTGCTGATGCAATCACTGAGCTCAGGCATGGTTTTGCTCGGTCTCGACACGCCGCTGCAGAATATCGTTGTCGGCCTGGTTCTTGTCGTAGCCGTCTGGCTGGACACAATCTATCGCCGCCGTACAGCTTGAGGGAGGAACAATCATGACAAACACACAAACGCCCCTCATCGATATGGAAGACATCTCGATTGCCTTTGGTGGCATCCGTGCAGTGGATGGAGCTTCGATCGATCTTTTTCCGGGTGAAGTCGTTGCGCTTCTCGGTCACAACGGTGCCGGCAAATCGACCCTGATCAAGATACTGTCGGGCGCTTACAAGCGCGACAATGGTACGATCAAGGTCAACGGGGAAGAAGCTGCAATCAACAATCCGCGTGATGCCAAGGCCTATGGCATCGAAACGATCTATCAAACCCTGGCATTGGCGGACAATGTAGACACGGCCGCCAATCTCTATCTCGGCCGTGAATTGATGACGCCTTGGGGTACTCTTGATGACGTCGCGATGGAGCACAGCGCCCGCGAAGTCATGGGTAGGCTCAATCCACGGTTCCAGCGTTTCAAGGACCCGGTCAAGGCACTTTCGGGCGGTCAGCGGCAATCCGTGGCAATCGCACGCGCGATTTTGTTCAACGCCCGGATCTTGATCATGGACGAACCGACTGCGGCGCTGGGACCCCAGGAAACCGCACAGGTCGGCGAACTGATCAAGCAATTGAAAAGTGAAGGCATCGGTATCTTTCTCATCAGCCACGATATCCATGACGTATTCCACCTCGCTGATCGCGTGGCGGTGATGAAAAACGGTCAGGTGGTTGGCACTGCCAAGGTTGGTGATGTCAACGAGGACGAAGTGCTCGGCATGATCATCCTCGGCAAATGCCCGCCCGGTGCGATACCGGGACCTGGCGCGGTGAACTAGAGCAATAAAAAAGGCCGCTTAAAGCGGCCTTTTTCAATCACCAAACTGAAAATTTAGATCGACTCGACTTGCTGTACTTCCGGAACGAAATGCTTCAACAGGTTCTGGATGCCGTGCTTCAGCGTCGCGGTGGACGATGGGCAGCCCGAGCAAGCGCCCTTCATGTGTAGAAACACCGTACCGTTTTCATAGCCGCGGAATGTGATATCCCCGCCGTCCTGAGCCACAGCGGGACGGACGCGGGTTTCAAGAAGCTCTTTGATCGTATCGACGATCTCGGTATCGGCGCTGTCGAAGAACTCGCCATCGGTCTCGCGTTGGGCGGTGTCAGCGATTTGGGTGACATTGGCCATGACCGGGGCGCCGGACATGAAATGCTCCATGATCGCGCCTAAAATGGCAGGCTTGAGGTGTTGCCACTCCGGGCCTTCACTCTTGGTGACGGTGACAAAATCATAGCCGAAAAATACGCCGGTGACGCCCGGGACGCCAAAGATCTTGCCAGCAAGCTGGGAAGATTCACCAGCACTTGCTGTGTCGCGGAAATCGGCGGTTCCTTCTTCAAGCACCACCTTTCCAGGCAGGAACTTCAAGGTCGCTGGATTGGGCGTTGCTTCGGTCTGGATGAACATGGCGTATCTCGCGTATCTAGTTTAGAACTATTCAAATAGGCATATAGGCCTTTAAACCATTCTCTTCAAGTCAGGACTATATCACGTTTGGTCGACGTAATCAGGTAATCGCGTCTATATCCTCATCCGATAAATGATAAGGTACGACCGTGACTGGAATGGAAAAGGATTCTCGCCCCGCCAGCGATTGAACGAGCGGGCCAGGTCCGTCCTTGCCGGAGCCAGCCGCCAGGACGAGGATGGCGATATCCTGATCTTCTTCGATAAGCTTCCGAATCTCTTCGGATGTAATGCCTTCGCGAACAGCAAGTTCCGACTCGATACCGATCATTTCCCGGACGCTGGCGGCAAACTTGCTGAGCGTCGAATTGGCCCGCTCCTGGGCTTCCGCACGCATGATCTGCTCAACCCCGAGAAACTGCTGAAAGTCTGCTGAATCGATAACGAACAGCAGCAAGAGTACGCCGCCGGTCGTCTTGGCCCGGCGCGAGGCATAGGCAACGGCCCGCTCGCATTCCGGCGTTTCGTCAATGACGGCCAGAAATTTGCGGCGGTGGCCGGCTTCGCGGCTAAGACGTCTTGATACCATGTGCGCAACCTGCCCTAAGCATTGATCGGCCGCAAGGCCTTCCCTGGCGCGGTCTAGTTCTGCAGAAATCCGACAATATCACGGACATTGCGCATCGTCTTCTCCGCAAGAACGCTCGCCCGTTCACCACCATCTTTGAGGACGGCATCGACAAAGCCGGGGTCGGCAGAAATTCGCCGCATTTCCGCAGCGATCGGCGCCAGCTTTTCTACCGCGAGGTCTGCAAGGGCGGGCTTGAAGGTTGAGAATTGCTGTCCGCCGAAATCGCGGACCACGGTGGCCTTGTCGCTGTCGACCAATGCGGCATAGATACCGACGAGATTGTCAGCTTCCGGCCGATCCTTCAATCCTTCGAGTTCGGACGGCAACGGTTCTGAATCGGTCTTGGCCTTCCGGATCTTTTTCGAGATCGTATCCACATCGTCTGTCAGGTTGATGCGCGAGAGGTCCGATGGATCGGACTTTGACATCTTCTTGGTCCCATCGCGCAAGCTCATGACGCGTGCTGCTGGTCCGCCGATGACCGGTTCGGTCAGCGGGAAGAAGCTGGCAATCGTTTCATCCCCCGATTGCGTTTCAACACCAAGCCCAAGTTCAGCGATCCGGTCCGAAAAATCAGTGTTGAACTTCTGGGCGATGTCACGCGTCAGCTCCAGATGCTGCTTCTGGTCTTCACCAACAGGTACGTGGGTGGCACGGTAGACAAGAATGTCCGCCGCCATCAGGTTCGGGTATGCGAACAGGCCGACGGACGCATTTTCACGGTCTTTACCGGCCTTGTCCTTGAACTGGGTCATGCGGTTGAGCCAACCCATCCGGGCAACGCAGTTGAAAATCCATGCCAGCTCGGCGTGCTGATGCACGCGGCTCTGGTTGAAAACGATGTTCTTTTTTGCATCGATCCCAGAGGCGAGGAAGGCTGCCGTGACTTCACGCGTATTGCGCATGAGTTCGGCCGGCCCGCCCCAGACGGAGATGGGAGGGGTGATCGCGTGCTGGTCCACAACGCAGTACATGCATTTGCTGCTTTCCTGCAGAGCGACCCAGCGACGGATCGCGCCGAGATAGTTTCCAAGATGCAGGTTGCCGGTAGGCTGGACACCGGAAAAGACGAGCGGTTCAAACGTGCTCATAAAATCGTCCTTGATCGTTCGGGGATCGGGCTTGGAGGCTCCGAAAGCAATGAAACCGAGCTTTTGGCAGAGGGAGACGCTCTATTCAAGCCCTATCGCTACCAACCTTCATTTGAGCTCCAGCAGATCCCATTTATTACCATAGAGGTCTTCGAACACTGCGACGCTGCCATAGGGCTCGTGGCGAGGTTCTTCAAGAAAATGTACGCCCGCCTCCACCATCTTCGCGTGGTCCACGGGGAAATCATCCGTATGCAGAAACAGTGCGACGCGGCCGCCGGTCTGGTTGCCGATGCTGGCTTTCTGTGTGTCGTCATCCGCTTTCGCCAGCAATAGCCGGGCGCCATCACTCCCTGGCGCGACGACAACCCAACGTTTGGTTTGGGAAAGCGCCGTATCGTTGACAAGCGAAAAGCCGAGCACCTTTGTGTACCAGGCAATCGCCTCGTCATAATCGCGCACGACAAGCGTGACCATGCCGATAAACCGGCTCACGACGCGTCCTCAGGCACTTTTGTTCCCCGTTTCACATTCCGGCGGATCATCCCGAAGCTGGCACCACCTGTACCGAAAGCGAGCGCAAAGTAGAGGATCATCGACAACCCGACCAGCGACACGACTGCGATGGCTTGCGTATGCAGAGGCGCATGTGGCTCCAGCGCCGGGCCCATCCAGCGAATTGCATAGTAGAGTGCAAGACCCATGAGACCTGCGGAAACAATCAGCCGTGGGATGCGGGTAAGCAGAGGAATGTCGCGCCCCCAATGCCCCCGCCAGACGAGGGTAACGAAAAGTAGAATTGCGTTCGTCCAACCGGCGACGATCTCGGCAGTTGCGATTCCTGTCTCTGCCATGATCGGAAATAGCGTCAGTGCGAGACTGACATTCACAATGACGGCAATGGCCGCAAAGATCATCGGTGTGCGGGTATCTTCGCGGGCGAAAAACCCCGGCAAGAAGGCTTTGATCAGGACGAACGCCGGAAGGCCAAGCCCGTAGATCGCCAGGATATTGCCGACCGTGTGCGTCGATGCGGTGGAGAAATTGCCGCGTTCGTACAGCATCCGAACGATCGGTTCGGACATGACCAACAGCGCCGCAGCAGCAGGAAGCGTAAGAAACAGTGTGAACTCGACTGAGCGGTTCTGGAGGCTACCGGCTTCCTTCAGATTTCCGGAGCGCAGTGCACGCGCCAATTCGGGCAGGAGAACCGTCGCGACTGCAATGCCGACGACACCGAGCGGCAATTGATAGATGCGGTCGGCATAGGCCAGAGACGAGATGGCGCCCGATTTTGCCGAAGCGATGTTCGTGTTGATCAACAGGTTGATTTGGGTGATGCCGCCGGTTACGGCGGCGGGGAAGGCCAATATCAGCAGGCGTTTGACGTTGGCGGTTATGTGCGGCAACCGGAATCCGATGGAAATGCCGGCATTGCGCACCGCGAACCAGACAATGGCCAGCTGGACCACACCGGAGACCATGACCCCCCACGACAGTGCATAGCCGACGGCCCTGCCGTCTTGGCCCTTCCACCAGGCATAGCCGAGCACGCCGATGAGAATGATGTTCAGGAAAACTGGAGCGATCGCCGCGGCGAAATAGCGATGCAGGGAATTCAGCATCCCGCTCATCATGGCGGCGAGCGACATGCAGGCGAGGTAGGGGAACATGATGATCGCCATCGATACGGTATTGTCGAACTTCATCGGGTCAGCCACAAAGCCCGGAGCTATGACGAAGCGCACGATCAGCGGCATTGACAGTTCCATCAGGATCGTCAGGCCGAGCAGCACGGTAAAAAGGACTCCGAATACCTCTTCGGAAAAACGGCGCGCTCCATCAAGCCCATTGGCTTCGATTTCCTTGGCGAACAAGGGCACGAAAGCAGAGTTGAACGCGCCTTCCGCGAAGAGCCGCCGGAACGTGTTTGGAAAACGGAAGGCAGCATTGAAAGCATCGGCGACAGGACCCGTACCCAAAGCAGAGGCCATCAGCATTTCGCGTGTGAAACCGAAGACGCGGCTCATCAACGTGCCGGACGCAACCGTTGCAAATTTCTTGACCAAGCTCATTCTATTCAGCCGTCATGAGGATGTTTTGCCGTTGCGGCTGGGCGGTCGTGATGTCTCCTTCGCCAAAGAGCGCAAGCAGCTTCTTGCGGATACGATTCTGGCGTGTCGTATTGGTGATCTGGTGACCAACAAGATCGGTGACGTAGAACACGTCGATGACCTTTTCACCGAAGGTCGTCACGTGTGCAGAGGCAATATCGAGTGAGAGATCAGAGATAGTCCCGGTTATCTCAGATAGAACGCCGGGACGGTCCAGGCCTTCCACTTCGATGACCGTGAATTTGTTGGAAAGCGTATTGTTTATCTCGACACGCGGCGTAATGCGGAAGGCTTTGACCGCGCGCTTCGGTTTGGTGCGGCTTGCCAGCATCTCCGGCAGGTAGGACTTCCCGGAAAGCACGTCTTCGATCAGCCGGCCGACGCGCATGGCGCGCCGCCGTTCATCATCGTCGGTCGGGAATTCGCGGCTTATGAGGATCGTATCAAGTGCGCGCCCGTCGCTGGTCGTGAATATCTGCGCATCGACGATGTTGGCGCCGGCCCCGGCGCAGGCGCCCGCGATGATTGAAAGCAAACGCGGATGGTCGGGTGACAGTACGGTGATCTCTGTTACACCCTCGAAATCATGGGTTTTTACCATGGTGGCGAGTGCTTTGCCGCTGGCATCGGTCTCGCGCACGAAATTGGCGTGGCGAATCTGATCTTCGAGGCTGACGGTCAACAAGTAGTTTTGATAGTGCAATGCGAGGTATGACTGGCGCTCAATCTGCGGCCAGGATGACAGCGCATTGTCGAGCTGAGTGCGGGCGTGATCGGTGCGCTCCTTGCGGGAGACTTCCGAAAATCCGCCAGTCAGCATCAATTCCGTTTCGTAAAAGAGATTACGTAGCAACTGGCCTTTCCAGCCATTCCAGACCCCTGGTCCGACTGCCTTGATATCGCAGATGGTCAAAACCAGCAGCAGTTTCATCCGGTCGAGGGTTTGGACAATCTCAGCAAAATCTTCGATCGTCTTTCGGTCGTTCAGATCGCGAGACTGTGCCACTCTACTCATCGTCAAATGCTGTTCGACGAGCCAGGCAACGGTTTCCGTGTCGGCCTGTGACAGGCCCAGACGCGGGCAAATCCGCCGGGCGATCCTCGCACCGGCAATGGAGTGGTCTTCCGGCCTTCCCTTGGCAATGTCGTGAAGAAGTAGTGCCACATAGAGAACCTGCCGGTCTTTTTTCAAACCGGGCATGATCTGATTGGCAAGAGGGTGTTCTTGTCCAAGATCGCCGTGGTCGATTTCCGACATGACTGCGATACAGCGCAACAAATGTTCGTCGACAGTATAGTGATGATACATGTTGAATTGCATCATCGCGACGACCTTGCCGAAATCGGGAATGAATTTGCCAAGTACTCCGGATTCATTCATTCGCCGCAGGATGAGTTCGGGGTTGCGCTCCGAGGTTAGCACTTCCAGAAAAAGCCTGTTCGCCTCAGGATTTTCCCGCAGATCAGCTTTGATCAGCGACAGCGAACGCGACACCAATTGCATAGCGTCGGGGTGGAACTCCAGGCCATGCTGGTCCGCCAGACGAAACAGGCGGATTATATTGACAGGGTCTTTCCGGAAGACATCGTCATTGGCAATGGTGATGCGGTGGTTGTCGACGACGAAATCGCTTGTGCCGGGGAGCTTTCGCTTGCGGCGCGAAAACGTGAGGAAAATCCGGTTGAAACCGGGAACGTGCTTGGCTTGCTCTTCTTCCAAAGCGGCGCAGATGATGCGTGTAAGATCACCGACCTCCTTGGCGATAAGGAAGTAGTGTTTCATGAACCGCTCGACGTCTCGCAGACCGGGATGGGCGGTGTAGCCGAGCCGCCGGGCGATCTCGCCCTGGATATCGAACGAAAGGCGTTCCTCTGCCTTGCCGGTCAAGAAATGCATATGGCAGCGTACAGCCCATAGCAGATCTTCCGCCTTACGGAAGATCTTGTGTTCCGCACGAGAAAGAACCCCCAGGTCGACCAGTTCATCACTTGTCTTCACCCGGTAGTAATATTTTGCAATCCAGAACAGTGTATGCAGATCGCGCTGGCCGCCCTTGCCTTCCTTGACGTTCGGCTCCACCAGATAGCGCGTCTCGCCCGCCTTGCGGTGACGGGCGTCACGTTCGGCAAGCTTGGCCTCGATGAAAGCCGGCCCGGTACCCTTGACCACCTCGGCATCAAAGCGTTGCACCAGTTTGGCGAAAAGGTCTTCATTCCCGCAAAGGTAACGGGCCTCCAGAATGCTGGTGCGGATCGTCATATCGCCCAGCGACTGACGGATGGACTCATCCAGATTACGAGTCGCGTGGCCGACTTTGAGACCGGCGTCCCACAGCATGTACAGAATATATTCGACGACTTGCTCACCCCAGGGTGTCTGTTTGTAAGGTAGCAAGAACAACAGATCGATATCGGAACCGGGTGCCAGTCCCCCGCGACCATAACCGCCAACCGCCACGACCGTCATCCGTTCCGCAGTAGATGGGTTCACAGCGGGATATACGTGGGTAATTGCGAAGTCATAGAGCGCAGAAATAATCTGGTCCATCAGATAAGAAAGCCGGATGGAACAGTGCGTACCGCTAGCATCCTTCATCAGCATGTCTTCTGCCGACTTGCGACCCGCGATCAGCGTCTGTTTCACAAGCTGCAACACGTCGTTACGCTCGACGGTGGCAGTGCCCAGTTTGTTCGTTGACGTGACCAACTCTTCAAATTGGCGATGAAGCTTGGCCGGGTTGACGATCTGTTCCAGTCTCAGGTCTGAAGCGTTCATGAATACGTCTTTATGGATAATGGCCGCACGCTATAGCGCGAATTTGCTTCAAACGAAACGATTACATTTGCCGCGTTTCATACAGACGCCATTCAAGATGTCGTGTTCGCGACGAGGCCCTTCAACCGGTAGAGCGCC
Source organism: Phyllobacterium chamaecytisi (assembly GCF_020164455.1). GTDB lineage: Bacteria > Pseudomonadota > Alphaproteobacteria > Rhizobiales > Rhizobiaceae > Phyllobacterium > Phyllobacterium chamaecytisi. The sequence goes on along the minus strand of NZ_JAIQWW010000006.1, from coordinate 168,014 downwards.
TCCAGCGCTTCACGCGGTGTCATCTCATCCGGATTGATGGTGGACATGGCTGCGAGCAGGCCACTATCCTTACCTTGAACAAGCTTGGGTGCCTGTCGCTTCACTTCAACGGAAAACAGAGGCAAGTCGTCGATCAGCTTGTCGGCCTTGCCAGAGGTCTCTCCCGCTTCAAGCTGGTGCAGCACATCGCGGGCGCGATTGACGACGGCTTCTGGCAGACCAGCCAAACGGGCCACCTGCACACCGTATGAACGGTCGGCGGCACCCTTGGCGACCTCATGCAAGAACACGACATCGCCGTCCCATTCCTTCACGCGCATGGTCACATTGCTGAGCCGTTCGAGTTTTTCTGAAAGTGCAGTCATTTCGTGGAAGTGCGTTGCAAAAATTGCTCGACACTGGTTCTTTTCGTGCAAGTATTCAACCGCAGCCCATGCAATCGAAAGGCCGTCGAAGGTAGCGGTACCGCGGCCGATTTCATCGAGGATGACGAGCGAATGATCGCTGGCCTGGTTGAGAATGGCGGCGGTCTCGACCATTTCCACCATGAAGGTAGAACGCCCGCGCGCAAGATCGTCCGAAGCGCCGACGCGGGAGAACAAACGATCCACAATGCCGATATGAGCAGAGCCGGCCGGAACGAACGAACCCATCTGCGCGAGAATCACAATTAGTGCGTTCTGACGCAGAAAGGTCGATTTACCGCCCATGTTCGGGCCGGTCAGCAGCCATATTGCTCCCTTGCCGGCCCCCCCTGGAGAAAGATTGCAATCATTGGCAACAAAGGGAGCGGCCGCTTGCCGACGTAGCGATTGCTCGACGACCGGGTGCCGTCCGGCCACAATCTCGAATGCAAGGCTGTCATCGACCAGCGGTCGGCAGTAGCCTTGTTCTTCGGAGAGAGCCGCCAGCGATACGGAGACGTCAAGCGCCGCCAGCGCCGCAGCACCTGCACGAATGGTGTCGGCGTTGGCCACGGTCTCATTGGTCAAGGCGTCGAAAACGCCAAGCTCGATCGAAAGCGCTCGTTCGGCGGCATTTGCTATCTTTGTCTCAAGCTCTGCCAGCTCCGTTGTCGTGAACCGCATCGCATTGGCAATGGTCTGACGGTGGATGAACTTGCTCTTGGCTTCATCCGTATCGGTCATGACCGAGGCATTGTTGGCGGTCACTTCGATGAAATACCCAAGCACATTATTGTGTTTGATCTTCAGCGATCTGACGCCAGTCGTTTCCATGTAATCGGCTTGCAGACCGGCGATGATGCGGCGCGAATGATCCCGCAGTGCCCGCATTTCGTCTAGCTCGGCATGATATGCCGGCCGGACGAACCCGCCGTCGCGTTTGAGAAGCGGCAGCTCATCGGCAAGCGCCCGGTCAAGGTGTATGGCGAATTCCAGCGGCAATTGGCGAAGACATTCTCTCACTCGCGTGAGTTCTGTCGGCAGTTCCTCGCGCTCCAGCAATTGTGCGATATCGCCGGCTGCTTCAAGACCGCGGGCGAGTGCACCCAGATCGCGCGGACCGCCGCGACCGACTGCGAGCCGTGACAGGGCGCGGGGCATATCGGGCACGCCTTTCAACGCTTCACGCGTCAAATCTGCAAGCGGTTGGCGGAGGAGGAAAAACGAGATCGAATCCAGTCGTTCCGCGATCGCTGCCGGATCAGTCAGAGGTGAGGTCAACCGTTCCGCCAGGAGCCGCGCCCCGCTACCTGTCACCGTTCGGTCGATCGCCCGTAGCAGACTTCCTTCGCGTTTGCCGGAAAGCGTGCGCAGAAGTTCAAGATTGGCGCGGGTTGCAGGGTCAATGAAAAGCGAAGAACCTTCCGACTCCCGCTCGGGCCGCATTAGCGGCGGCCGTTCGGCAATCTGTGTCTTTTCGACATAGGCGATAGCACCGGAAATCGCTGAAAGCTCGGCACGCGAGAATTGACCAAATCCGTCCAGCGTGCTGACGTCGAAATAGCGCTGAATACGGCTTTCGGCCGTAGCGCTGTCAAATAAACTGGGTGGCTGCGGACTAACCGCCCGGCCGATGACATCGAAGACCGGGCGCAGATCCAGATCATGAAATACCGGATCTGCGACAATCAATTCGCGTGGATCCACACGCAGGATGTCCGCGAGCAACCGGCCCGGATCGGTTTCGCTGACCCGGAATGTTCCGGTTGAAATGTCGATCCAGGCAAGCGCAAAATGACCGCTATCCGAGCCCTTTACCCGGCCGAGCGTCATCAAATAATTGGCTTCGGATGGGTCGAGCAGTTTTTCCTCGGTAATTGTGCCGGGAGTCACCAATCGAACGACATCACGTTTTACGACGGATTTTGCCCCACGTTTCCTGGCCTCCGCAGGATCTTCGATCTGTTCGCATACCGCGACGCGAAAGCCACGCGCGATCAGCTTCTGCAGATAATCGTCGGCGGCGTGGACCGGTACGCCGCACATGGGAATATCGTCGCCCAGATGCTTTCCGCGCTTCGTCAGCGTGATGCCGAGTGCCCGCGACGCCTCGACCGCATCATCGAAAAACAATTCATAGAAATCGCCCATGCGATAGAACAAGAGACTATCCGGGTTCGTCGCCTTGATTTCGATATACTGCTCCATCATCGGCGTTGGTCGCGCCAATATGTCAGCGTCATAAGGGGACGGTTCGATGATGGCTGCCAGTTCGGCCAAGACGCTCTCCTGATTTCGATCAGGAGCAATCTATTCGCTAACGGGGAATTTACACACCTCTTCCGAGTTCATCCGTGGCTTTTCTCCACAGATGATCGGTCCAAGTCGAAGGTCTCTAGACGAAGCGCTTCGCTTCAGCAGCGTAATGGCTGACATAGCGTTCCGAAATACGGCTGACCGGCAGAATGATGAAGACATCGGTTGTGCCAAAATCATGGTCGACCACGGCGCCATCGCCAATCATCGCGCCAAGCCTTAAATAGCCCTTGATCAACGGCGGCATGGCGAAGAGAGCTACTTTTGGATTGATCGCTTCATTCGGAACGAGATCCATAGCATGGTAAAGCGCGGGCAGTGCGCGAACGTCCCAGTCGGGTGTCGCACGGCAATTGTGCTGCAGGAAGGACAAAGGCAGTGCGTGCGCCGCAGGAACCGTTCCCTGGAAGGATGCGCAGCCAAACATCACACCGATCGAATGATAGCGGCAATAGGTCCAAATCCCCTGCCAAAGCAATTCGACCGTCCGCTTCGACCGGTATTCGGGGAGGACACAGGAACGGCCGAGCTCAAGAAAGCGCAATTCCGGCTTGGCGGTAACAAGCCGTTCGATCGAAAATTCGCTGGCTGAATAGAATCCGCCAGTTTCGAAAGCTTTTTCGGAGCGCAACAGCCGATAGGTGCCAACAATCTGCTTGTGTTTTGGACCGGCTATGGAGGTGTCATAGACAAGAAGATGATCGCAAAAAGGATCGAAACGGTCTGCATCACGCTGCTCCATCGTGGCAGAACCTTTGGCACCCAACTCGTCAAAAAAAACCTTGAAACGCAATTGTTGTGACGAAGCGATTTCATCTTCCGTTTGCGCGAGGCAAACCTCCATCGTGCCGATGCGGCCAAGCACCGACGCAAGGTGTGGCGCCGTAAACGGCGAGGAAGTTGAATCAACGTGCGACATCACGCGTTGATCTTTAGTGATTGAAGCCGGTTCAAGCAAGGCGATGGTCATATCGATTTGGCTCATCCAGGAGATTTATCGGTATTCGTTCGTTCGTTGAATACAACAATTGGATGACGGCTACATGACGTGACAATGGGCTAATTACCCAGTTTCGCTTCAATTTTTGCCGGTTTGCCCGCCGCCCGTCCGCCGGTCGCGCAACCAGACAAAAATTTCCTCGATTACGACCAATGCTGCGCCAACCGATATGTAAGCGTCAGCGAGATTGAAGACGGCAAACGACCATGACGGCAGGTGGAAAAGAAAATAATCTATGACATACCCATGCAGGATGCGGTCGATGAGATTGCCGATCGCACCACCAATGATAAAGGCAAAACCAAACCGTGAAATCCAGCGCGTGGACGCCGTGCTCCACCACAGATAACTGACAAAACAAATGACGATGATCGTCAGGGCTATCAGCGCTGTATCTCCGAACCCACTTAACATCGAAAAGGCGATCCCATCATTGTGCACGCGAAACAACGCGAAAAAAGGCAAGAGATCGATTTGCTGCTGGTAGTCCATGCCAGTCTCGATGAGATACTTGACGATCTGATCACTGACCGTGGCGAAGGCGATGATGGCCAGAAGACTGTAGAATGCTTTGCTTTTCATAAATCCATTTTCTCAAACGTCAGGGGCAAGTTTCAATGCGTCGCGCCGGATCTCGAACAACATGACGCCGGTCGCAATGGCGAGATTGAGCGAATCGGCACGGCCCTCCTGCGGAATACGCGCGAGCTTGTCGCACGATGAAGCCAATTGATCCGGCAAGCCTTGTTGCTCGTTCCCCATCAACAAAACGATCGGTTTATTGGCATAGGGGATCGTTCGATAATCGACTGCACCTTTCAGATGTGTTCCAACAACTAGCCCAGAGAAACCTTTTCGCCAGGAGAGAAACTCGGCTTCAGTCGCACGTATGACAGGCATTGCAAAAACCGAGCCCATCGTGGCTCGGATCGTTTCCAGCGAGAACGGATCAGTGGTATCCCCAATGAGAATGATGCCTTTTGCGCCTGCTGCGTCCGCGGTTCGAATAATCGTCCCGAGATTGCCGGGATCGCGCACGCGGTCGAGTGCCACATAGACCTCATTGCCTTGCGGTTTGATTGCCGACAAGGATTGCACCTTCTGTTCGAAAACACCGACGACCATTTGCGGGTTATCGCGACGCGTTATGGCAGCAATGACTTTTTCGCCGACCTCAAGAACATCACCACCCTTGGCGATCGTGCGCGCGGCAACTGGCTCGACTAGCGAATTGCCCTTGCCTGCCTTTGAGTAAACCAGGGTTTTGATGATCCAGCCCAGGTCAAGGGCATCGATGACGAGTTTCAGTCCTTCGGCGAGGAAAACGCCTTGCTGGTCACGGAATTTTTTGATCGCCAGCGCACGCAAATCCTTAACGATCGGATTGGTCAGGCTCGTGACCTCCTTGACCCTGCCAGGGCGAACCAAACCACTGCCGCGCTGGTGATCATCCTGTTTGGTCATCAAGCGCTCCAGCGGCTGAAAAGAGAGGTGGAAAGGGCACGATCGGATGAACGCTCCCGCAGGATAAGCTCGCCTGACTCGACCTTTCCTCCAAGCCCGGTGAACGCATCGCGCATCAACTCGTGAATCGCAAAAAACGAAGCGCGGATCGAATAGGCGGTCAGAACGACGGCAAGTGGATTTGGCGTGAGGATCGAGCGACAAAGGTCGACCATGTCTGGCAGGTTGTCGAACAGCTGCCACACTTCACCATTGGGTCCACGTCCATAGGCGGGCGGGTCAAGAAGAATGATGTCGTAGCCACTGCCTCGCCGCTCTTCGCGTGCGACGAATTTCATCGCATCTTCGCATATCCAGCGAATGGGTTTGCTGGAGAGCCCTGCCATCTCCTGATTTTCCCGCGCCCAGACAATGGCTTTCTTCGAGGCGTCAACATGCGTTACCTCTGCTCCCGCTCGCGCCGCCACAAGGGACGCGACTCCTGTGTAACCGAAGAGATTAAGCACCTTGACCGGGCGTTTGGCGTTGCGGATCAGCTGGTCCATATGTGACCAATGCGTGCCTTGTTCAGGAAAAACGCCGACGTGCCGGAACGACGTGAAACGTCCGAAAAACGGGATGCCGTCATAGGCAAGCGGCCAGGTTTCACCGAGTGGAACTTTTGGAAAATGCCAACGTCCGACGCCCTCCTCATCCGTATTGCCGGTGAATATAGCATCGGCCTTGTCCCACTCCGTTCTGTCCCAGGCAGGCAGCCAGATCGCCTGACCTTCTGGACGGACGATCCGATAGGGGCCGTATTGTTCCAGCTTGAGGCCATTGCCGCTGTCAAGCAGGGCATAGTCATCGGAAGGCGAGGTTTCGAGGATGAGGCCGGTTCGTTCCAGAGGGCGTACGCCGGTACGGCGAGTCAAAACGCGCTTTGGAGCGGCTTCCGAACGAGGGGCGGATTTTTGCTGAGGATCGATATCAGTGGCGCGGGGTGCTTTGGCAAATTGCGGCCGCGGCTTCGTTGCGGTTTGCCGATGCGCTGCTCCTTTCGGAGCGCTCGCTTTCTGACCCAGCCCTTTTGCCTTCCTGATTTTTCCGCCGGACGATTTCAAGCTGTGCACCCTCGCAGTTGATTGGATGTTTCCTATGTCAAGAGGAGGGAAGGCGAAAGCAAAAAACGTTCAGGCGGAAGCCGAGATCGCCCTTTCATAGATCAAAATGCCCGCCGCAAGGTCTTCCAGAGCGGCGCCAACCGATTTGAACAGCGTGATTTCGTTGGGGGATTGGCGCCCCTTGATGGTGCCGCGCGTCAGGTCAAAAAGATCGCCGATGACATGGCTTTCGTTGACGACGCCCGCCTTGATCGGTTGCACGATATCACCACCCTCTTTCAGTGCACCGTCCTTGGTATCAACAAAAACGCGCGCGCGTTTGACGCATTCGTCGTCGCTTTCGCGCATCGAAGGCGTGAATGCTCCAATGAGATCCACATGGGCGCCGGGTTTCAAATGTTTGCCAAGGATCAATGGTTCAGTCGAAAGCGTGCCGGCAGTTATGATATCGGCTTCGGCGATTGCCTCATGCTTGTCGTTCACAGCCTTGGCGTTGAAGCCATCCGCAGCGAGTTCTGCAGCTACTTTTTCAGCACCGGCGAAGTTGCGGTTCCAGATAGAAATTTTCGTGATGGGACGGATGGCACTGTGGGCGCGAGCGAGAAATCCCGAAAGCGCACCAGCTCCGAGCACGACGAGATTGGACGCATCTTCACGAGCCAGATACCGAGCTGCGAGCGCCGATGCGCCAGCAGTGCGCCACAGGGTAAGCCGCTGTCCGTCAATGAGCGCCTGTGGTTCGCCGGTCTTGCCGTCAAGCAAAAGATACACACCCATGACAGCTGGTTTCGAAATGGCACCATTGTCCGGGGATACGGTAACGATCTTCACGCCCATATAGCCTTTTGAGGAATCCCCCAAAGCATTGAAGTCAGACCAGGCAGGCATCAGCAGCAGCGTGGAAGCGGCGCCATCCGGGCGATCGACGGTGTGATGATGGCGTACAGGCTGAATCACTCCCTGACGGAAAGCCTGTTCGAGTGCGTCGATCATATCCGGCCACTTCAATAGCCCATCGACCTCGACCGGGGAGATCAGTTTCATTTCATATCCTTGACGGTTGTTTAATGGAGTGAAGGAAGGTTTGGCGTAGACGGTGTCTCGGCCGACGCCTTGCGGGCTTCCTTGCGCAATAACTCCGCTTCGAGCTTGCGCTGACGGGCGAGTTTTCGATGTTTGCCCTGATTATACCAAGTTGCCAAGCTCCCGAGGATCAAACCGAGGATCAGAGAGGCAAACAACCAGACGAAAAGCGGAGCGGAGTAGGAGAGGGCAGGATTACCCGGGTTAAAAGGATCGATTGTGAACGATATCGCCTCGCGATTTGCTACTGACAGGGCAATCAGGATGACGGCAAGCGGCACCAGAATGAGGACAATGACAATACGCGTGATCATATTTCTCTCCTGCAACGCTTCTGATGCTTGAGGGACGCGCCCCTAGCCGTTGCCATTCAGCCTGTCGCGCAATTCTTTACCGGTCTTGAAGAAAGGGACCCATTTTTCCTCAACGTCGACGCTTTCGCCGGTGCGCGGGTTACGTCCGCTACGCGCTGGGCGGTTCTTGACGGAAAATGCGCCGAAGCCACGCAGCTCGACCCGATTGCCTTCAGCCAGTGCATCGGTGATCTCGTCAAAGATGGCGCCGACGATGTTTTCCACATCACGCTGAAACAAATGCGGATTGCGGTTGGCAATGATCTGCACGAGCTCTGATTTGATCACAGCGAAATCCCTTTCGGTTCAAGATCAGGAGGACAAGGTCAAAAAGCACTAACCTGAATACTATGTCACTGATCTTATGAGTTTAATATCCTTATTGCGCGCCGACAGGCTTGCCGTCAACGTGCCAAACAGAAACGAGTCCGTCAAGGAACATGCGATCACCTGTCAATTCGCGCAGCACCCCCGCACTTTCTTCCGGAAGGCCGAGATATCTGGTCAGCATTTTAAGGGCGGAATGCGAAAAAAACATACCGAGGGAGGACTTCTCGACGGGCTTCCATTCGACGACTGGAAGTTTGGCATCGATACCTTTTGTTTTGAGCCAGGCGATTGCCTTGTCTTCGCCGCCAAGTTCGTCAATCAGTTTGTTGGCAACCGCCTGGCGACCTGTAAAGACTGATCCGTCGGCTAGGGCCAAAGCTTGTTCGTGCGTGAATTTACGCCGCTCCTGGACCAGACCGACAAACCAGTCATAGGAATCGATGATCATACGATGAATCATCGCCTTTGCTTCGTCGCTCGCCGGATTGAAAAAATTAGGTTCTGCCTTAAGCGGGCTGGATTTGATCGTTTCGACTTTCACCCCTATCTTGGTCAAGAGCTCAGAAATATCAGGATACTGGAAAAGCACACCAATGGAGCCGATAATCGAGGACTGGCGCGCCACGATGTGATCGGTCGCACTCGCAATCATGTACCCGGCCGAAGCCGCCAGCGTTCCAACTTGGGCAACGACGGGCTTCTTCAGGGCGAGCTTGCGGACAGCTTCATAGATAGCTTCACCGCCGGCCGTTGTTCCCCCCGGTGAATCGACGGAGAGGATCACGCCCTTGACCGCGTCGGAATCTTCCACGTCCTTCAGACGCTTAAGCAGTTCATCATTTTCAAAAATCGTGCCCTCAACGCGAACCTTGGCGATATGCGGCGCTGATTTACCGGAAAACCCATCGGGGCCGGCATTAAAAAAATAAAGTGAAATCAATGCAAGGGCGATGAGCAGGAGCGTGAAAGCGCGCCAAAATGTCAATTTCCTGCGAAGCCGTCGTCTATCGATAATTGCATCAGCAGCGTTTGCCATCGTCCTATCCATTCGCTCTCAAACCAGGGTCAGTTATTCTTTGCGGCATCATTTCGTCGAAGTCCAGACTTGCTGCGGGCGCTTGCTCGGCAGTTTGGACCTTGTATCTCGTCAAACGACGGCATACTTGTTGCAACGAGTGCAACTTGTGCGACGGGTACTTGTCCATTTCATCGAAAAATAACCATATTGGCGTTCAACTAGCCATTATATTGTAATCGGTAAACACAACCAGACCTATGTCCATTGAAAGAAACGATACGCATGCGGGGCGCGATGCCACCGCCGACGCCGACCATCATGCTGAGGTCGCCCGGCAGTTCGCTGGCTCTGACAAAGACTCCATGGTGTTTCGTGCTGCGGAACGCCACTCGAGGCGCGTGCGGTTTCTGAAGTTTGCCTTGCCTGCGGTCGCTCTGATCGGTGCCGCTGTTTTTTCCTGGTTCACTTTCTTTTCCACATCGAGTGTGCCGAGCAACATTTCGCTCGATAATGCCGGGATGGAAAACGGCAAACTTGTCATGACCAACCCGAAACTTGACGGATTTACGAAGGACAAGCTTCCCTACAAAATGAGCGCCGTAAAGGCATTGCAGGACGTGGGCAACAGCAATGTGATCTCGCTGGAGGGGATTAGTGCGGAAATTCCGATTGGTAAGGAACTGCGCGCGCAGGTCACTGCGAAATCTGGTGTATACGACAATGCGAACCGGCAGTTGAAGCTCGACAGCGCCATAAGCTTGACAACATCCGATGGCATTACTGCCCTGCTGCAATCGGCTAATATAGATATAGCTGGCAACACGATGTCGACGGACGATCCAGTCAGCGTAAAAAATAGCAAGTCGAGTATAACCGCGGACAGTATGCAAATTACCGAAAGCGGCAAGGTAATGACTTTTGAAAAGCGGGTAAGGCTTGTCATTCTGCCTACAAAGCTGCAAGAAGGTGACAAGGAAATCAAATCGTCAGAGTAACGTCTGGGGAATATTGCTGATTTCAAGGGAAATCCCGGATTTAGGAGAGAAGACGATGTCGTGCGGGGCAAAACTGATCAGCATTTCGACCGTTGCGTTGGGCCTGTTGGCATCGTCCATGATGATTGCTCCCGTCCTCGCCCAGGATGCTGCCACAGCAACAACCGGAATAAAATTGTCAGGCGACCAGCCGATCCAGATCGATGCTGACAAGCTTGTTGTACATGACAATGAGGGCACTGCTACCTTCACAGGCAATGTGACCGTCGTACAAGGTGCCACGCTTCTGAAAGCGGGTTCCATGATCGTCTATTACGTCAAGGGCCCCAAGAAAGACGCGAGTGGCAAAGATGCAACCGGCGCAGCTGCCGCTGCTGACGCGCCAAAAACCACGGGAGTGGCGGGTGCCGGAGCCCAGGATATCGATCACCTCGAGGTCAATGACAAGGTCTACGTCAAATCCGAAGATCAAGTCGCTACCGGTGATCACGGCACTTTCGATATGAAAACCGAAGTGCTGGTTTTGACTGGCAACAAGGTTGTCCTTTCCCAAGGCGACAATGTTGCCGTCGGGTGCAAGCTGACAGCGCAGCTCAAAACGGGCGAGGCCCAGCTTGAAAGCTGCAAGAGTGGTCAGACAGGTCGTGTCTCTATCGTTGTGGCTCCCAAGAACGCTCCGAAGAACTGAGCCTATAGTGTCCTTGTTTTCGCGTCGCTCTTCCAGCAAGCTTTCCGCTCGGCCTGACTCTACCATCTCTCAGGAAATGCGTCCTGCTGACCCTGCGGCGGTTGACCGTATGAAGGGCACGCTTGTCGCACGTGGCATCACCAAGAGCTACAATGGCCGCCAGGTCGTCAACGGTGTTTCCTTTGGGGTACGCGCTGGCGAAGCCGTTGGTATCCTGGGTCCCAATGGCGCGGGCAAGACCACCTGTTTCTACATGGTGACTGGTCTGGTCCCGGTCGACAAGGGCACGATAGAAATCGATGGTTTCGACGTAACGACGATGCCGATGTATCGCCGTTCTCGGCTGGGTATCGGCTATCTGCCGCAGGAAGCCTCAATTTTCCGCGGTCTGTCGGTTGAAAACAATATCAAGGCCGTTCTCGAGGTTGTCGAGAAAGATCGGAGCGCTCGCGCTCAGGAACTTGATTCATTGCTCGAGGAGTTTCACATCGCTCACCTGCGCAAGGCTCCCGCGCTTTCCCTGTCAGGTGGTGAACGCCGGCGGCTGGAAATAGCCCGCGCCCTGGCGTCTCGTCCTAATTTCATGCTTCTGGACGAACCCTTTGCAGGTGTGGATCCGATTGCCGTTGCGGATATACAGCAACTGGTGCGTCATCTGACCGGCCGGGGCATTGGTGTGCTGATCACCGACCATAATGTCCGCGAGACCCTGAAGCTGATCGACAGGGCCTATATCATCCATGCAGGACAAGTGCTTACCCACGGTCGACCTGATGAAATTATTGCCAATCAGGACGTTCGACGACTTTACCTTGGGGATCAGTTCAAGCTCTGATTTTCCCATTTTCGCGATTTCATTCGCAAGAAATGCCATTTCTCCTACGTCTTTAGATTGAAAATTGCCGCGCCAACACGTTTTTCCCTTGCTTGTGATTGACAAGCAAGGATTGGGCCAGTTCTGTACAGCTGCAAAGGAAATCGTACGGGAGTACCCGCGCCCACCATGGCTCTGTCGGCAAAGCTCGATCTCAGGCAATCCCAGGCATTGGTAATGACGCCGCTGCTGATGCAGTCGATTCGACTGCTGCAGTTGACGCATATCGAGCTCGAACAATTCATAGAGCAGGAGATTGAAAAGAACCCCTTGCTCGAGCGCGATGATACAACGGGCGAGCATTTTTCGCTTGATGAGCGCGGCTTCAGCACCGATCGGATTTCCAGTGATGAACGCGAATTCGGCAGAGGAGCGGTGAGCACCGATGCCGAAGCTGATAACCCTTTGGATGGGCAAGCCGATCATTGGCTGATGAGCGGTGAATCGACGAGTTCTGGTTCGATGTCGGATACGTTTGATAGTTCTCTTGAGAACATCTTTCCCGACGATCCGGGGACACATGATTTTATTGCCGGCGACCTTGCCTCGCAGTGGAAGTCGTCTTCTGGCGATGGCTATGTTTCAACCGGTGGCGAGGGATATAATCTCGAACAGGTGACAGCAACGCCGCAGACCCTTCGGGACCATGTCGCCGAGCAGATTATTTTCGCCTTCGCATCGACGGGCGACCGCCTTATCGCCGCTGAGCTTGCCGACCATCTCGATGAGACAGGCTACTTGCGGGCTGATGTAGAAGAAATCGCCGCAAGGTTTGGTGTCGATGCCAGTCACATCGAGAAACTGATTGCAGTCTTGCAGGGGTTCGAGCCCACAGGGCTGTTCGCGCGTGACCTTGCGGAGTGCCTGTCACTCCAGTTGCGCGCAAAAAACCGCTTAGGCTCGAGCATGAAAACCTTGCTGCAAAACCTCGATTTATTAGCCAAACGGGATTTCCACAGTCTCAAGAGGCTTTGTCATGTAGGTGACGCGGATATTCTGGCTATGTTGCAGGAAATCCAGCACCTTGATCCAAAGCCTGGGACAGCCTTCTCTTCCGGCGTAGCGGATAGCATCGTGCCCGACGTGCAGGTGGACACCGCGTCTGATGGAAGTTGGCGAATTGAGCTTAATCCCGATGCCCTGCCGCGAGTGCTCATCAACAACAGCTACTATGCGACAATAGCGAAAACGAAAACCTCTCCCGCCGAGAAGACGTTTCTGAGCGAATGCTTGCAAAGTGCCAACTGGCTAACGCGTAGCCTTGATCAGCGGGCACAAACAATTCTCAAGGTCGCCACGGAGATTGTTCGCCAGCAGGAACAATTTCTTCGTCACGGCGTTGCCTATCTGAAGCCGCTCAACTTGCGCAATGTTGCTGACGCGATCGGCATGCACGAGTCTACGGTCAGCCGGGTCACAGCGAACAAGTACATGCTGACCAGGCGGGGGGTGTTCGAATTACGGTATTTTTTCAATGCGGCGATCGCGGCAACAGAAGGTGGGGAGCAGCATTCATCGCAGTCGGTACGCCATCAGATCAAGCAGCTAATCGACGTGGAAACACCGGACGACATTTTATCGGATGATACAATTGTGGATTTGTTGAAGGAGCAAGGAATCGAGATTGCACGGCGTACCGTCGCAAAATACCGGGAAGGCATGAATATTGCCTCCTCTGTGCAAAGGCGGCGAGAAAAAAAAGCTCAGGCATCGGCGGGCAAGGACGATGGAAAGTCTGGATTCATCCGCCACGTGGGTGTAGAATTTTGTTGAGTGGGTAATTGAACCGGACCGAAGAAGTCTGGTGAGGGAGACAAGCGCCGGTAATTTGCGACAATTGAAGTGAAAGCGCACCTTTGAATGAAGAATCAGCAATTGAAACGCGATGAAACGCTCGCACGGGTTGTACGGGATGTCTTTGCTCGCCTCCCCACAACAGTGTAGATTGGTTCGGGCAATGAAAAAATCGCAATGAAGGTGAGGTATCATGAGTCTGCGTGTATCTGGGAAACATATGGACATTGGTGACGCTTTCCGCATTCGTATTGAAGAGCGGATAGGGGAGATGGTCTCCAAATACTTCGATGGCGGATATACCGGTCATGTCACGGTGGAAAAGCAGGGATCTCGATTTATTGCCGACTGTCTTGTCCGCCTCGATACCGGTACGGTGCTGCAGGCGGCGGGCGAAGCGCAGGATCCATTACTTGCATTTGACGCAGCGGGTGAACGCGTTGACAAGCGTCTCCGGCGCTACAAAAGACGCCTGAAGTCGCATCAGGCTCCAGGTTCAAATGGGGTTTTCGATGATGTTTCTTACACGGTGATGGCGCCCGTACCGGATGATGATGAGGATATTCCGGAAGATTATGCGCCAACCATAGTTGCCGAGACATCTATGGCGCTGAGAAGCATGAGTGTGGCTTCTGCGGTCGTGGAACTCGATTTGAAGGATAGTCCCGTCGTTGTTTTCCGAAACGCTGGCAGTACGCAGGTAAATATTGTATATCGCCGCGCCGATGGAAATATTGGCTGGATCGATCCATCGACAGTGGCGGGTGAAAACGTTGCTCCGACGTGAAGAAGCGGATTCATAGCGAATTTTGAACTACCGCCCGCGTACAGCCAGTATGCGGGTGGTAATTGGAAGGAAGAGAGATAATGGATCTGGGTGATCTCATTCAGCCCGACGCTGTCCTGCCCGCATTGAAAGTCAATTCCAAGAAGCAACTCTTGCAGATCATGTCGGAAAAGGCGGCCGCCTTGACCGGCCTGAGCGAGCGAGAAGTATTTGACACGATCATACAGCGTGAACGCTTGGGCTCAACTGGCATTGGCGACGGCATTGCCATTCCCCATGGAAAGATCAATAGCGTGAAGCGAATTGCCGGTGTTTTCGCTCAACTCGAAACGCCCGTCGCTTTCGAAGCACTGGACGACCAGCCGGTTGATATCGTGTTTCTGCTCTTGGCGCCAGAAAATGCCGGGGCCGATCATCTTAAGGCATTATCCCGCATTGCGCGCATGCTGCGCGATCCCGAGCGCATTGCAAAACTGCGCACCGCCCACGATGCGGGCCTGATCTACGAGCTGCTGACATCGCAGCCAGCGTCTAACGCCGCCTGAGTATTGGCTCATAAAGCCGCCGTTTTTGAGCGGCTTATGAGGAGTGGCGGGTCTTGCGTCCGTAGAGTTCCAGTCGGTGATGGACGATATCATAGCCGAGAGACTTGGCGATCTCTTCCTGTAATTTTTCAATCTTGTCGGACTTGAACTCCACTACCGCGCCGGTATCGATATCGATCAGATGATCATGGTGTTCGCCGTGGGCCTGTTCGAAACGCGATGGTCCGCCATTAAAAGCATGGCGATGGATGGCACCCATCTCTTCCAGCAGATTCATGGTCCGGTAAACGGTGGAAAGAGAAATGCTGTCGTCAATCTCTATGGCACGATGGAAAATCTTCATCGCATCGGGGTGATCTTCGGTAGATGTCAGAATGTCGATGATAATCCGCCGAGGCCTGGTGATACGAACACCAGCCTTGCGCAGTTCCTTTTCATAATTCGGTTTCTGATTCAATGCATGTTTCATAACGCCGACTATGCGCCAGATCGACGTCAGTTGCAAAGATTCTCAACTGGTAATCCGACTGGAAATGAGCTCTTCGGCCTGAAACAACACTGCCGCCAGTGAAATTTCACGGGCGGCAGTGTTATAACAACGCGGAAACTAGCGTTATGACGCGAGCACTTCGATGATGACTTTGTGCTCTCCCGTGGGTTCCAATGGAATGCCATTTTCCGCTTTGGTGAGCTTCTTACCGTTGACAGTGATCTTAGCGGTACCCTTCGATACCGATTTGACTTCTATCGAATAGCGGGCCTCGCCATTGCGCAGAACGAAATTGAAGCCGCTCCATTCCGATGGAAGCGCAGGATCGACGAACAGCCTGTCATTTCGGCGGCTGATGCCAAGGATAGCTTCTGTCGCCACACGGTAGAGCCATCCGGCAGATCCGGTATACCAAGTCCAGCCGCCGCGTCCGCGCATGGGATCTACCGAATAAACATCTGCAGCCACCACGTAAGGTTCCACACGATAAAACTCGGCCTTCTCCATTGTCAGCGAATGGTTGACGGGGTTTAGCTTCTTGAACCAACGGTACGCTTCATCCGCATCGCCGAGCTTGGCCATGGCAAGAACTGCCCACGTTGCGGCATGCGTATATTGCCCGCCATTTTCGCGCACTCCGACCGGATAACTTTTGATATAGCCTGGATCATGCCGCGTCTTGTTGAATGGTGGCGTGAACAGCTTGATGATATCGACGTCATCGTCGATGAGATGCGTTGCGACCGAGTGCATTGCCCGCTTGCTGCGGTCTGGATCGCCATAGCCGGATATAACGCTCCAGGATTGAGCGATCGAGTCGATCTTGCACTCATCGCTCTTTTTCGATCCAAGCGGAGCACCGTCGTCAAAGTAGCCACGACGATACCATTCGCCATCCCAACCGTCCTTCTCGAGAGCGGCTTTCAGACTTTCAATATGGGCCTCCCATCGCAGGATGCGTTCCTTGTCCTTGAATTGTTTTGCTATCGGCAAGACGTCACGCAAAGTGCTGATCAGGAACCAGCCAAGCCATATGCTTTCGCCCTTGCCGTCTTCACCGACACGGTTCATGCCGTCGTTCCAGTCACCCGTCAGCATCAGTGGCAGGCCGTGAAGGCCTGTGCGGGCAACGGCAAGGTCAAGCGCACGGGCTGCGTGCTCATAAACGCTGACTTTCTCGTCTGAGATCGTCGGTTGGTAAAAGGCGTCGTGCTCACCGTTTTCGAGCGCCCTGCCTTCGATGAAAGCGACCTGCTCATCCAGTATACTCATGTCGCCAGTCACCGAGGTATAGTGGGCAATGGCATAGCCGAGCCAGACCACATCGTCGGAGATCTTCGTGCGAACGCCTGCGCCAGTCGTTGGCAACCACCAGTGTTGGACATCGCCTTCTTTGAATTGACGGGCCGACACGTTGAGAATTTGATTACGTGCGAGCGATGGATCCAGGATCAGCATGGATAGTGTATCTTGCAACTGGTCGCGGAAGCCAAAAGCGCCGCTCGCCTGGTAGAAAGCCGAACGTGCCCAGATACGACAGGCGAGGCTCTGATAAGGCAGCCAGCGATTCACCATGACATTGAAAGCGTCGTCCGGGGTGTCAACTTGCAATCCATCGAGGAAGTCTGTCCAGATCGCTCTCGAAGATGAGAGAGCGTCTTTGAACGGCCGCTTGCTATGGCTCGCAAGAATCTCGCGAGCCTCCTCGCGGCTGCCGGCATCGCCCATATAGAAGACCAGCTCCTGCGTTTCGCCCGCGGCGATTTTGATGTCGACTGCAAGTGCAGCACAGGGATCGCCGCCGGCTTCGACCAGGTTTGACAGCCTCTTTGCCTGAAGCACCGCATCTGGACGATCGACAGAACCGAGCGCTCCGAAGAACTCGGCGCGGTCGGCTGTATAGGACTGCGGCTTTACACTAGCAGCATAGAACGCCACACGTTCACGCCGGTCCGTGCCATATGGATTACGAGCAAACAGAACGCCGGTTTCAGCGTCGCAGGACGGCACGATGAATGGCGAGGTCTTTGCGCGGGCATTACCAAGCACCCATTCAACAAATCCGTAAACACGCAATTGCTTGGCGGTACCGCCATTGTTCGTGATCTTGAGGCTCGATAGGCGAACGGGTTGGTCGGGATCGATCGTATGCGTAAGCTCAAGTCCTATATTGCCGTGGCGTGAAATAAAGGTCGAATAACCTTGTCCATGCCGGGTCTCATACTGGACAGAGGGGTCGCGAAGCACCGATGCCGTCGGTGAGAACGCGGCATTCTTGTCCGTATCCACCACATAGATAGCCTCACCGGACCGGTTGATGACCGGATCATTCGACCACTGTGTCAGCTGATAGTCGCGGCTATTGCCGGACCAGGTGAAACCTGCGCCTTCGGCTGATACGTGAAAGCCAAAATTCGGGTTGGAAATCACATTGATCCAGGGCTGTGGGGTGCTGCCCAGCCCACCAAGACGAACGACATATTCGCCGCTTTTCATGTCGAAGCCGCCAAACCCGTTCCAGAATGATAGGTCGTCAGCAGAAATCTTGGGACGCCGTTTGTTCATGAGCTGCGTCGGCGCCGGCGCGATCCCCCGCAAATCGCTATTTTCAATGTCACCGGTTATTATAGATTTACCCCTGGTTTCCGTGACAGGCACCAGGTCAGCAGTCAGTCCTGCGATGCGTTTCAATTGCTCGGAAAGCGAACCATTTTGCGCGTGCAGGACAATACGGGCTGCAGCCAGAAGCGTGTTGTAGCTGGCGTCGCTCATCTGATCTTTACGGACAGCAAAGATGTGGACACGCGGTCCGAGCTGAGCGCCGCGGGCACGGCTATTTTCGCAGATCGCTTCCAAGCCGCGCTGGAAATCCTGTGCGTAGGAGAACGAACGTTCGTTGATGACCACAACGTCGACAACAAGACCCTTCGCACGCCAATACTCGTGCGCCTTCAAGAGGTTTCTCAGGGTTTCCATATCGGCTTCATCATCAATGCGCAGCGCAAGGATCGGGAAGTCACCGGAGATCGACATGGGCCAAAGCTCGGATTGACTGCCGAGCCCGCTTGCAATGTTTTCGGACGGCATGCGCAGTGCCTTGTCGGGATAGATCAGGTTGGTTGCGACGCGCTGGAATTCAGCTGCCTCGTCGGGATTGATACCGATGTGGTGAAGGCGAACTTGCGAGCTCGTCCACGACAGCGAGAATTCACGGGTAAAGCAATCCGGATGGCGGAAGCGGGAGACGACCTCCTCGAGCTCCTGACGGTTGGGACGTACGAGAGTCCAGAAGACCAGCGTCACTTTCTTGTGCGCGGGCACGCGAACACGGCAACGCAGCGAAGCAATGGGATCGAGCACAAAACCATGACTGCCGCTGAGGGTTGCACCTTCGTCGAAAGCGGCCGGATTGCGCAGGGAACGTCCGCGGCCGATAAAGTTGCGCCGGTCGGTTTCAGCCTGAATTTCGCGCATCGCACCGGAACTGTCGCTTACGACATGCGCTACGTGAATATCCGGATCATCAGCACCCCGCTTGCGACGTGTGGCATAGATCGCATCGCCACGCTTGTCGATCTCCGTCTCCACGAACATCTTGGCAAACGCCGGGTGAGCGGTATCTGTATCTTCGTTCGTCAGGACCAGTTCGGCGTAAGACGTGACTTCAATGATGCGGTCTTTGGTGCCAGTGTTGGTGATGACGATACGACGGCCTTCCCCATCGGAATCCGAGGCAACGATAGTCTCTACGGTAGTATGGATCGTGCCATTTTCCTTGACGAATTCCGCCTTGTAGTCGGCGAAGATGGATGTACTTTTCTCGCCTGCAACGCGCACAGGATCGCCTGTTGCTGACCACCATTCGCCATTTTCGAGGTCCCGCAAGAACAGGAACGTACCATAACCGCTTTCGAGGGGATCGGGTTGGAAACGCGTAATGGCAAGACCATTCCAGCGGCTGTATCCGCCGCCATTGGCAGTGACCATCACCGAATAATGTCCGTTCGACATTATTTGCGTTGCGGTTGGCGCACTCAATGGATTCTGGATGAAGCGGATAGAAGCCGTTTCTTCCGAGCTCTCCACCGCCTTGCGCATCGGGTTCTCTGCTTTGGCTTGCAGAACCGGTATTTCGCGTGGAGCTTTCTCTTGCAGAAGCAGCTCGGCTGCTTCGATTACAGGGTCCGCGTGAAAACGCTCACGCATTCGACCTTCAAACACAACATTGTTGACGGCGACAATCGACATGCCGTGATGGTGGGCCATGTAATTGCGGACCACGGCATATTCTTCATCTTCGCGGACGCGTGACTTGGTAAAGTCCACGGCGTCATAAAAACCATACTGTCCGAGTGCACCCATGGCGCGCAAACGTTGCAGATTCTTGACAGCGGCAGCCGGTTGATACTGGCTGGCCATTATGCTGGCATAGGGCGCTACAACGTAATTCTTCGAAAGGCCGCGCTTGAGGCCGAGTGTCGGAACGCCGAAATTGGTATATTGGTAGTTCATCTCCGGGTCGCGAGCGTTATAAGCCGCTTCGGAAATGCCCCAGGGCAACCCCTTGGACTCACCATATTCGATCTGCCGTTGCACGATCAGCTTGTTGGTTTGATCCAACATGCTTCCAAGCGGTTCAATCATGACCAGAGGCGGCATGAGGTATTCGAACATCGACCCGGACCAGGAGACCAGCGCACCGCGCCAGCCAACCGGCACCAGCAATCGCCCGAGCTTGAACCAGTGATCCACCGGGATATCGCCTTTGGCAATGGCAAAGAGGCTCGCCAGGCGTGCTTCGGAGGCGAGAAGGTCATAACAGCTGGCATCGAGCTCGTTGGTTTCCACGCGGAAACCGATGGACAAAAGGCGCCGCTCCTTGCGCTCCAGGAAGGTGAAATCGGTGTCGAAAGCAAGTTGCCGCGCTCGTGTGGCGAGGGTACCCAAGCGTTCGCGCAGAATGTCTGTGCTCTCGTGGCTCCCAATTGCATCGTCCGTATGTCCTTGACACGTCTTGACGAGCAGTAGCGCCCACTCATTGGCGGTGGCGCTAATCGGGCTTTCGAGCTCGCCATGCAATTCTTCGGTCAGGCGCTGGATATCTCCCGCGAAGAGAGCAAGGTTGATTGTGCGCAGCGATGCGGTTTCGGGCTCCTCCTTGATCGTCGTGATTGCCCGGCGGAAATTGGAAACGCGTTCTTCAAGGCGCCGGCGCAAGGGCCTCAAAACGCGGCGATCATCCGGAATGTCACTGATGGCTTCTTCAAGAATATCGCTGACGTCGAGAACACCGTCGAGATCGCTCTGTAGATAAACTGAGGGTGCTTCGGCCCATTTCTCAAGCGCCGACGACAAGGCGACCAGATGGCCTGCAAGGTTTCCGCTGTCCACAGCGGAAACGTAAAGTGGAAGTAGTGGGCGCAGCGTGGTCGTTTCGTACCAATTGTAGAGATGGCCGCGATATTTCTCCATCTTCTCGAGAGTCTCGAGCGTCTGGTCGATACGCGTCAGTGTCTCGTTGAAACTGATCCAGCCGAAATCCCGGGCTGCGACGGTCGAGAGCAAATACATGCCGATATTGGTCGGCGACGTGCGCGTCGCAATAACGGGATACGGGTCCTCCTGGAAGTTGTCCGGTGGAATGAAATTCTGCTCTTTGGTGACAAATGTATCGTAGTAGTGCCACGTACGGCGGGCGAAACGCCGCAGTTCACCCTTGTCGGATGAGCGCACGTTCAAATCATCGAGCGGTTTGGCTGAGCGGCTGACGAGCCAGGCGATTACCGGCGATAGCAGCCAGATCAGTGCGAAGGGAACTGCGAGAAACCAAGCCCGGCTTTGAATCGCCAAGGGAAGTCCAATAGCGATCAGGGCGACAATTATCGCGGGCCACATGAGTTGCAGGTAGTAGCTCAGCGTATCGGGTGAACTCGTCTTTGCCTGGGCCGCAGCGCGCCACTCAAGCAGATGTTTGCGCGAAATGAACAGACGATAAAGCGTCCGGACGATCGCATCGAGCATCAGGCAAGCCATGTTTGCGATGAAGGTGATGCGCAGGGCGATATCGGCTGCCCCCGCAAAAATGTCCGTGAGAATCGCCTGGAAGTGCCCCTTGAGCGACAGGTTCATGTCTGTCGGCACCAGGTTTGTAAATAATATCATCGTCGGCACGATGAACATGCTGAAAATCATGAAGCACTGCCACAGTGTGGCAAGTCCCGGTGGCAGCAATGTCCAACCTGCAATGGAAGCCAGGATCCAGAAGATCGGTGTAAGCGAGCGGCGAAGATTGTCGACCATCTTCCAGCGCGTGACAGCAGTCACACCGGGTCTCGTACTGAAAAGATAAGGCAGGAGCTGCCAGTCGCCACGCGTCCAGCGATGATGGCGCGAGATATCGACATTGTAGCCCGTGGGGTAATCCTCGACCACTTCGACATCACTTACGAGCGCGCTACGCGCATAGCCGCCTTCGAGCAGGTCATGGCTCAGAACTGCGTTCTCACCGATCTTTCCGTCAAGTGCAGCTTCAAAGAAATCGATATCATAAAGACCCTTGCCGGTGAACGTGCCTTCTCCCAGCACGTCCTGATAGACGTCGGAAACCGCGAAAACATAAGGGTCGATGCCGCGATTGACCGAGAAGACGCGCTGCAGGAACGAGGCATCATCGCCGGTCGTCAGCGAAGGGGTGACCCGAGGCTGCAGGATAGCATAGCCACTCACCACACGGCCTGCCTTGGCGCTGTAGATGGGTCGATTGAGCGGATGAATAAGCTTGCCGGCCAGACGATTGACGGAGTCCGGCGTCAGGCGGGTGTCCGAGTCGAGCGTCATCACAAACTTGATGTCGGTCGGGACTTCCTCGTTCGACGGGAAATACGTCGTATCCTTGTCGCCGCGCAGCAGCATATTGAGCTCGTGCAATTTGCCGCGCTTGCGCTCCCAGCCCATCCAGCGGTTCTCCTGCGCATTGAACAGGCGCTTGCGATGCAACAGGAAGAAGCGGGGATTGTTTTGCGTGTAGTGCTCGTTGAGCGCGGTGATTTTCTCCCGCGCATAGTCGAAGATGTCGAGATCATCGTCGGTCTGTTCGAATTTGCTGTCGGCCCAGTCCGTCAAAAGAGCGAAATAGACCTCGCCGCGCGGATTGGTGAGATAGTGAACTTCGAGATTGCGGATATGCTCATCGACGGAGTCACGCGAGGTAATCAGCGTCGGCACGGCAACGAGGGTTTTTGCCTCCGGAGGCAGGCCATTCTTGTACTCGAAGCCGATTAGCCGCGTCGGCGGCATGAACATCGGTATGATCCAGTTGACGAAGCCGTTGGCTGTTTCCATCGTGGGGAACACTGCCAGCAAAGTGAACAGCCAGGTCATGCCGTCAGACAATCCGGCACGACGCAGGAAATAATTGATCAGTAAGAGGATGGCGATTGAGAAGAACGAAGCCGGCGCCCACAAGCCGGCGAGACCCAATCTCCGGTAGAAACGTACCCAGCGAATAAGCACGGTCGGCTTGTAGTCACACGTCTCTTCAAGTTCCGGACGGCCGTCTCCAGCAAGATAATAGCCAACATCGCGTTTGCGCTGCTCGGTAACGCCACCTTCGCCGGCGGTCTCTTCAGCACTTTTATGCGCGAGTTCGAGAGCCGATTGTGTGATGTCGTGTTCGCTCTTGCCTGAGCGGCGGGCAATCTTTTCAATAGCAACGCGGTAGGCATTGCGAGAATGAAAGTCGAGCGCGTCGAAATTGGAGTTGTCGCGCAGAACGGCATCGACGCCGCTGACTGTCTCAAACCAGGTAATCCAGTCAACGTCATCGATCGCCTTCAGGCTGCGAATGAGATTGCCCATGCTCACGCCACCCGTCGATTGGCGGGTATGTTCCTGGATGATGGCATCCTCGGAATCGCTGCCATTCTTTTCGAGCTCGTCTTCGAGCCACGCGACCGCGGCTCCGGAGTGAGCGGTGCCGCCACGCAAACGATAAAGCAGGTGGGTGGCAAAAGTGCTGTCCTTGGCCGCCGGCGCATACTGTGCCAAAAGCTGCGGAAGGGTATCTTTCTCAGCGTTCAGCGTAATTTCGTCGGCAACGCTATTTGCATAAGCGCGCATGCGGCGGGCACGCTCGACGCGCAGGGAAAGACGCCGGGCATTTTCGATTAGAATAAAGCGAACGGCGGATGGAAGTGCCCACAATTCGCCGATATGCAGAGGTTCGACGGTCTGGAAGCCTTCAACGATGGCGCTCAGGCTATTCAGCGAAAACTGGCTGTCCGTGTGCGCGACGTAGAGCCAGGCAAGCGCCATTACCCGCGGGATATTGGGCTGGTTCGCAAGTGGCGGCAACTGCCTGAAAAATTTCTTGGGCAGGTCGCGCTCGACCTGCTGTATGTTCTGGTCGACCAGGTAATAATTGTCCAAAAGCCATTGAGCCGCTGGTGTTATCGTTTCGCCGTTGCGTGCTGCCGCATCGGAGGAACGGTAGGAATGCAGGATCAGTCTGGCGTTTTCGACTGTTCTCTGCTCGAAAACCATCGGCTCGTAATCGGGCAATCGAACGTCTTCGCCCTTCGCCACCCGGGTCCCAAGATCCCTCAAATCGTCGATTGATTTATAATGAGCCCGTATAGGGTTAGGTTGGACAGCAAAAATCTGACCAACGGTCTTCTTCTGGGATGCAAACGCTTGAAAAAAGCTCAATACGGGCATTGTTTTCATTTCAGTTTGGAAGAAAGAATCTTCGGGATTGCAGCACTAAGGCGATCAGGGGCCGATCGTCCCACGTTCAGTTTACGGTCTAATCGGGTCATGGCAATTAAGCTATCACCACTTTTATCGTTAGCGATCAGTTTTGATGAAAATGAGTCAGATTTCTATTGGTCTTTGTACGCAATTTTGAAGCTTCTGCACAGGGAAAAGCCGCTGTAGCGGCGGGTCGCAGCCGAATAGCCGAACCCTTTGCGATAACTGTGGGGCCACTGACTGTAACAAAAAAGACCAGGATATGGCTATCCCGGTCTTTCGCTAAGTTGGGTCGTATCAGCTCTTCGGGAACACGCGCCAATGTTTGGGGCGAAAAGCGATGCGGCTTGTTTCCGTTGCCGGATGATCCGCTGGAATTTCGATCTCCACATGGTCGGTTACCCCAGCTATTCGGAGCTCGATGCGTCGCGTAGCACCGACACGGCGGCTCGCAACGACTGTACCGGCGATGCCTCCGTTGGAGTCCTCAATAAGATCGACATCGTGCGGTCTGAAATACAGCAATCCTTCGCCGTCAGGTCGATCGCTCGAGATACTCAACGCTTGGCCATCAAGCCACAATTCGCCGTTCTTGACCTGAACTTCGATGGAACTCGATTCACCAATGAAGCTGTAGACAAACGGTGAATTCGGCCGGTCATAGACCTCATCGGGGGTACCGATCTGCTCTATCCTCCCTTGGCTCATGACCACAACGCGGTCAGCCAATTCCAGCGCCTCGTCCTGATCGTGCGTCACGAAAACAGTCGTGTGCTTGGTCTTGTCATGAATCTCACGCAACCAGCGGCGAAGCTCCTTGCGGACCTTCGCGTCGAGCGCGCCAAAGGGTTCGTCCAGCAACAACACACGCGGTTCGATCGCCATCGCGCGGGCGAGCGCAACGCGTTGACGCTGGCCGCCAGAAAGCTGCGCCGGATAGCGCTTCTCAAGACCGGAGAGCTGCACGAAGTCCAGAAGCTCCGACGAGCGGCGACGAATTTCATCCTTGCTGGGCCGACTTGAACCCGGACGTACCTTCAGGCCGAAACCGACATTGTCGATCACTGTCATATGGCGGAACAGAGCATAATGTTGAAAGACGAAACCGACATTCCGCTCCTGTACGGACTTCAGCGAAGCATCCTCATCGCCGAAGAAAACCTTACCCTCGGTGGGAGTTTCAAGTCCCGCGATCAGACGTAACAGGGTGGTCTTGCCAGAGCCGGACGGACCAAGCAGCGCAATGAGTTCGCCAGAATTGATATCAAGTGAAACGTCGTGCAGCGCTGGAAACCGATCGAATTCCTTGCGCACACCACTTACGCGAACATCCATAAATTCTATTCCTCTCTAGTGTCCGCCAACTGCACGTAGCTCCGCGCCGTACCTCAGCTCCAGCAGAGTCTTGAGAACAAGTGTTACCAGCGCAAGAAGCGCCAGGAGCGAAGCCACTGCGAAAGCAGCGACAAAATTATATTCATTGTAAAGAATTTCGACATGCAGCGGCATCGTATTGGTGAGGCCCCTGATATGTCCTG
The DNA here is from genome assembly GCF_020164455.1 of Phyllobacterium chamaecytisi. Classification (GTDB taxonomy): domain Bacteria; phylum Pseudomonadota; class Alphaproteobacteria; order Rhizobiales; family Rhizobiaceae; genus Phyllobacterium; species Phyllobacterium chamaecytisi. Next base: position 142,484 of record NZ_JAIQWW010000006.1, on the reverse strand, counting down.
AAACGACAGACACTGCGCCAAATTCCCCCATGGCCCGGGCGTTGCATAAAAGTACGCCGTAGAGCAAGCCCCATTTGATGTTTGGGAGCGTCACATGCCAGAACGTCTGCCAGCCATTGGCTCCGAGCGACAAGGCGGCTTCTTCATCGGTTGTACCTTGCTCTTGCATCAGCGGAATCAATTCTCTCGCGACAAATGGAAAGGTGACGAACATGGTCGCCAGCACGATTCCTGGCACGGCAAAAAGGATCTCGATGCCATGTGATTTCAGCCAAGGACCCAATGCGGATTGCGAAGTGAACAACAGCACGTATACGAGGCCAGAAATGACCGGCGATACCGAGAACGGCAGATCGATCAATGTGGTCAGGAAAGCCTTGCCCTTGAATTCGAACTTGGCGATCGCCCACGCTGCGACAACGCCGAAAACAACGTTGAGCGGTACCGCGATGGAAGCTACCAGCAGTGTCAGACGAATGGCTGCCTGAGCATCAGGTTCTGAAAATGCAGCGAAATATTCGGACGGGCCCTTGCGGAACGCTTCGACAAAAACTGACACAAGCGGAAGCACAAGAAACAGCGCAAGAAAAACCAGGGCAATCCCGGTCAGGATAAAGCGCGCCGTGCGCCGCTCGGTGGTGGCGTGCCGCGCCGTGGCTGTTGGATCTGTGACTTGAACAGGATCAAGCGCCATAACCATACCTCCTCCGGCTCCAGGCCTGAATGAGATTGATGACGAAAAGCATGAAAAATGAGATTAGCAGCATGATCGTCGCAATCGCGGTCGCACCTGCATAATCAAATTCCTCCAGTCGGATCACGATCAAAAGCGGCGCAATTTCCGATACATAAGGAAGATTACCGGCGATAAAGATCACAGAACCGTACTCACCGACCGCCCTCGCAAATGCCAGCGCGAATCCAGTCAGGATGGCCGGCTGCAAGCCCGGCAAGAGCACCCGCGTAATCGTCTGGAAGCGGTTGGCGCCGAGTGTCGCTGCAGCTTCTTCGACTTCCTTGCGGATTTCTTCCATCACTGGCTGAACGGTCCGAACCACAAAGGGCAGACCGATAAAGATCAGGGCGATCGTTATGCCGATTGGTGTGAATGCCACCTTGATCCCGATCAGATCGAGCCAATGGCCTATCCAGCCGTTTCTGGAATAAAGCGCCGTCAGCGCAATGCCGGCAACTGCCGTCGGCAACGCAAACGGCAGATCGACGATGGCATCGACAATTCGACGGCCTGGAAACCGGTAGCGCACCAGTACCCACGCAACGATGACACCGAAGATAACGTTGATCACAGCAGCAATAAGGGATGTCCCAAAGCTGATTTTCAGCGCATTTACGGTTCGTGGATCAGTAGCTACGTGCCAAAATCCGGGAAAACCCAATGAAGCCGAGCGCAAGACAAGGCCAGTTAAAGGAATGAGAACAATGAGTGCGAGGTAGGCAAGAGTGAAGCCGAGCGTCATTCCAAATCCTGGAATAACGCTCGGCTGCTTAAACCGCCAACCCGCTTTCGCAAGGTTGGATGTCATGCTGTTACTGTTTCGGCTTGTAAATCTGGTCAAACGTTCCGCCATCTCCGAAGTGATAGGGCTGTGCCTTTGCCCATCCCCCGAAGATTGGATCATCGATCGTAACCAGTTTCAACTCCGGTAATTTTTTGATTAGCTCCGGCGGTACCAGTTCAGGTTCGGAGGGACGATAATAGTGCTTGGCTGCGATCGTCTGGCCTTCCTTGGAATAAAGATATCCAAGATAGGCTTCTGCTACCTTGCGTGTGCCTTTTGCATCAACATTCGCATCTACGACGGCAACCGACGGCTGGGCGAGAATCGAGCTGGGTGGAACGACGATATCGAATTTGTCATCGCCGAATTCCGCTGATGCCAGGTAGGCCTCATTTTCCCAGGCAAGCAATACGTCACCGAGTTCGCGCTGGGCGAATGTATTGGTCGCACCGCGTGCACCGGAATCGAGCACGGGAACGTGCTGGAACAAATTTCCAATATATTCCTTGATCTTGGCTTCATCGCCGCCGTACTGCGCGTTGGCCCAAGCCCAGGCCGCAAGGTAATTCCAGCGGGCGCCACCGGATGTTTTAGGATTAGGCGTGATCACCTCGACACCATCTTTGACGAGGTCCCCCCAATCCTTGATGCCTTTGGGATTACCTTTGCGAACGAGAAAAACGATCGTCGATGTGTAGGGTGCAGAGTTGTGCGGAAATTTTTTGATCCAGTCGGGATTGATTTTCTTGGCCTTGACGATGGCATTCACATCGCTTTCAAGCGCCAGCGTCACGACATCGGCGTCCAGCCCATCGATGACGGAACGTGCCTGCGCACCTGAGCCGCCATGAGATGCCTGGATGGTCACTGTCTCGCCCGTGTCGGCTTTCCACTTGGCTGCGAACGCCGCATTGAAATCCTTGTAAAGCTCGCGTGTCGGGTCGTAAGACACGTTCAAAAGGGTGGTGTCCGCGTTGGCAGCAGACATCGGCTGAATGGCGACTGTTGCTGCAAGCAACACAGCCGCCAGTGTAAGGGAAAATCGGGAATGTTTCATGCCTGCCTCCGTATGATTAGAACTGAAGCGTAGCAGAGCGCCTCCAAATAGGGGCGTTAGAAAGAATTCCTTTTACAGTGAAAAATTAGAATATTCTACCGGATCGGCATAGTCTACTGAAACAGTCGTCTATTCCGCATGGGCATAGGATTCTCTCAAACTTAAGTAGCACGACCGTTTGTGGCCGATTGAGAAGGTCGCTGCGGTCTTTTCTGGAAAATGCGACCGTGCCGGAATAATCTTCCCGGCCGGACCTCTCCGGCCGGTGGAGCTGCGTAGGTGCGCTCGGATGTCTATTTGCCCAATAGCATTTTCACCGGTGTCGCGTCAGCAAGCCGCGTATAGTTGGCTGGATTGGTCCTGGCGTCGTTGAGCGCGCGCGTCTTGATTGGCAAGACAAAGATTGCGGCTGTCAACAAGGCGGTGGCTGCTATGGAAAGGCGGCGTTCCATACGTGAAGTAATGATCATGCGCTTTCTCTCCTCAGTGAAAGTTCGCCCGCAACGGGCGGGAAATAATGTCCTCAATTGCGGATTTCGGGATCGGCAAGAGCATCTGATCCATCTCGGCCAGCGTTTCGGCAAAACCGATCGCTGCGTTCTCCACTTCCTCATGGCGCGAGGGACATGCCATGGCATTGAGGCAGGTTCGTGCCGCAACCATGTCGCAATTTTGTATCCCGGCAATAAGCCCCAAAGTCATGCATTCCTCCCGGCAGACATGGTGCGAACCAAATGGAAAAGTCTTGAGCGGGCATAATGCGCAGTGGCGCAGGGTCCGGATGAAGAACGACAGCTCGGATAGAGCGCGGTTGCCGTTGCGCGTGCCGAGAAGCTCGCTATAGAGCCCATAGGCCATTTCCCACGCGATGACGGATCCGGTTTCGAAACCCGCCGTCCAACGCCGGTAGCCTTCGAGCACCAGCTTTTCCGGTGTGCGATCGAAATAGCAACCTGCATCGTTGCCGGCTTCAGATATGTGCGGATACATCGCTGCTCCCATCCTGCTTGTTGTTGCGGATCAGGGCGAGAGGGCCACTGCGGTGACCGCGGGTGACCAGCTGCCTTAGGCTGTCGCGGCCAAAGACAGGAGACAGTTGCTGATGGTTCAGCAAGGAAACCACGCGGAGGCGTGGCAGAAAAAGACCTATCATAGGGTCCTCCAATCGAAAGGGTTCAAGGCCCAGACATCAAAGGGATGTGCTTTTGCACTTTTTGCATAAAGGCTTCTGAAAATCTCAATGTCAAATACTAAATCTTTAAAACCTATAAAAATATCAATAGGTTAGAATAATTCTAGGAAATTATGAGTTTTTTAGTATACAAATGTTCGGATCAACCCGCAAAGAGCATATTTATCTCTTCCGGACCGGGGACCGGAAGAGATAGCAGGCGCATGTTTTATCCGGCGACCAGCAGCCGAAGCTTTTTCAGCGCAACGTCTGGGCTTTCCTTGTAGTCGATCGTGCTTTTTAACCGCCCGTCGCGATCAAGCAGCATTACCGACGCCGTATGGTCCATGGTGTAGTCGCCGTTCTCCGTCGGCACCTTCTTCGCATAAATCTTCCAGCCCTTGAGGAGTTTCTCGACTTCCTGCGGATTGCCAGTGATACCGGTGATCCGGTCCGTGAAGGCCGATGTATAGCCCTTCATGACGTCCGGAGTGTCGCGCTCCGGATCGACGGAAATGAAGAAGACGCGCAGGTCTTTGCCTTCATCGCCAAGCGTCTTCAGCCATCCGGCCATTTCGAAGAGGGTTGTCGGACATACCTCGGGGCAATGGGTGAAACCAAAGAACAATGCCGTCGGGTGGCCCTTGAAAGCCGCGTCCGTGATAGGAGCACCGTTCTGATCGGTGAGATTGAACGGAACGCCGAGCTGGACCGCTTGGGCATTACCGCCATTGCGGGCACTGATATAAGTGAAGACAAGGAAGCCGCACAAAATGGCGATCAGCGCCCACAATGCATAGCGCAAGAGACGGAAATTCATCAATTGTGCTCCATGCTCGTTGCGCCTGCAGGCCCGACCATGAACTGGACGTCGACCTTGCCGGCTTTGGCAAAATCGAGCGTAACAGGCACCATGTCGCCCTCTTTCAGGGGTGCTGAAAGGTCGATCAACATCAAATGCGTGCCTCCAGGAGAGAGTTCGGCGCTGCCGCCAGCCGGAATCTCAAGTCCGTCCTTCAGCTTGCGCATTTGCATGACGTTGCCATCCATCTTCATTTCATGCACCTCGACGCGGGCAGCAACGGGGCTGGAACCACCAAGGAGCTGGTCGGGTTCGTTCGCTTGATTTTCAATCTTGATATAGCCGCCGCCGACTTTCGCCCCGGGCAGGGTGGCGCGGGTAAAGGCGCCGCTCAAGGTCAGATCCCCAGCTTTTACGGGGTCCATAGAGCCGTCATCGCTCATGGTGGCGCCTTGTGTCATCTTGGAATGATCGTGCGCCTGAGCAGACGAGATTGCCGCAAATACCAGTGCGACGGCGGCAATTCTGGAAATAGATTTCATGAGGCGTCTCCTATCCATATTTCTTATGAGAATACACGTTGCAAAGGCGAAGGGATGCGCGTGATCAACTGGTCGAGGATCAGCATGCCAAGAATTGCGAACCCGGTCAGCGGAAAGGCGATGCCGAATACCAATATGACCAAGGTAAATACGGCGAACACACTTTTTTGCTGCGGCATGGGTGGCACGCCGAGCCGTCCTGAAGGACGCCGCTTCCACCACATGATTACGGCGGAAACCGAGGCGAGGATGATCGCAAGGCATGTCGCGAGCATGGCGAGTTGGTTGGCAAGGCCCCAATATTGGCCCTGATGCACGCCGATCCCAAACTCGATGGCTTTGGCTCCTGCGCCATAGTCGGAAAACTTCAAATCAACCAATGGGTTACCGCTATACTGGTCGAAGTGGATTGTCCGCTGCTTGGCAATGTCGTCGGGGAAGATGGCTGCGGTATAAACCCCCTTCTTGCTGGCAGGCAGCGAAATTTCAAAGCCCGGTGTCATGCCTGCTGCCGCCGCGGAGGCGACGATCCGGTCAAGCCCGACGGGCGTCCCGCCTGGCGTCGACACGGGTACCGGTGCGTTCTCGACAGTCCATCCGGAATTGCCAAGTACTTGTTTTGTCTGAAGTTTTGAAACCGGCACGTTGTCCCAGAGCTGAGCGGGATAGCCAAGTCCATAGCCCGACAATGTCGTATTCAGCTTGTCACCCCAATAGCCCGACCATGGCATGCCGGATATCGCAAGGAAGAAGATCAATGCGCCGGCACCAGCGCCGGTCACGGCATGCAGATCCCGCCAGAACACGCGCTTGTCCGGAGTCCCGCGAACAGTGACGACACCGCCAGTCTGTTTGCGCGGCCACCAAAGATAAAAGCCTGTAATAACAAGGACTAACGCAAGACCGCCGACGGCTTCGACGATGCGGTTGAAGGCAAGGCCGAAATATTCAAGACTGTGAATCTTCTTGACGACCCAGCTGAATTCTTCCTCTTCGCCGACCTTGCCAAGGACCGCGCCGCTATAGGGATCGATAAAGACCAGAACGTTCCCTTCGGGACTGGAGACGGTGACTTTTGCCGATTGTGTTGGCGTGCCAGGTGATTGATATCGCAGCACTTTTGATCCCGGCACCGCCGCTTTCGCATTGTCGGTCAGGAGCGAAGGGGCAAGCGATTCGCTGCGCGGCTGAACCACGTTGCGGTAGGCGAAGACGGTGTTGTCGATCTCGTCCTTGAACAGATAGAGGCTGCCGGTGATGGCGAGATTGAGCATGAAAGGGATGACCAGAAGGCCGGCGAAAAAGTGCCAGCGCCAGATGGCGCGGTAGAGCGAAAGGCTGAGATAATAAGGCTTCCCGGAAGCCATGCTTGAGACGGTCATATGTGTTCCAGTCGTCTGACAGCAAGGGGTGACGGCACCGCCGGAGCAGGCCGCCGTGACGCGCCATCGAGGGCGCATTTTATGTCAGACGAGGGGAGGAGCTTGCGGTGGAGCCGATGGCGGAAAGAGGCTGCGCGCGATCCGGACCGCTTCCCGCTTTATCGTAAGTGATTGAACCGGCTCATTTTTCAAGCCTGATGCCATGGGCGGAACTGGCAGAACGACGGATGCCGAGAGGCGGCAGGCCTCGCAGCCGTTGCCGTGCCAGGCGCTTTTGTGCGAGCCTTGATCCACCTTGTTGTCGAGGCAGAGAACGGGCACTGAGCCGTCCGGCAAGGTATAGGCGGCAAGGTCGATATCACTGGCTGGAGAGGCCGAAATGGGCTGGTGCGCGAAGGCAACGAATACGAGCGCCAATGCGCAAAGCATGCGCACCGCCAATCGCCAGTCGTTCCGAATATTGCGCATCACCGCCTCATTTCACTTCGCGCTCTAAATACAGGAGCTTGATCTGAAAATCCATGCGGCAAAGAGGAATGCAACTGAGCACACTCAAATTTCCCGTCACGGTAGAGAATCTTGAGGCAGATTCGATGATTCTTGCACCAGTTTCGGCAAGTCTTGCATGAGTTTTGGCTATTCTTGCGCAAAAGATGTTCCGGTTCAGACCACCCTACGTCGTATTTCAAATTTACGCGGGATCGCGGCGTCGCATGTCACCCCTTCGGGCTGAAATGGGCAACCAGCCGGTAGGTTTCACCCGGGTAAAACATGCGAACGGCGGTGATCGGCCGTTTGCCTCGCCATGTCGATCGTTCGACCTGCAAACAGGCCGAGCCTTCCTTCACCTCGAGACGGGAGGCAAGCACGGAATCCGCATTGAACGCGCTGATCCGGTTTTCGGCCTCCGACCATGGCACATGACCGCGCAGCCAGGTTCCCGGAGGTTCGTCGGCGAAGGAGATATCGGCGGCTTCCGGCACGCTGACAAGATCGATCAGTCGGTCCTCGAAAGCATGGACGCGCCGGCCGGCAAAGTGACGGCAGTGAATCGCCAGAACCTGACGCGGGCTTTGCACATTAAGGCGTTCCATATCGTCCCGTGTCGAGCGGCGCTGCTGCAGTGAGATCACCTCAAGTCTGTAGACCTGCCCGATGGCCTCGACTTCGGCACGCAAATCCGGAATTTCGATGACGGCCGATTGCGACAGTGGCTGCGAAACGAAGCTTCCCGCCTTGCGACGGCGCTCGATGAGGCCCGACGCCGCAAGCGCCGACAGAGCCTTGTTCACGGTCATCCGCGCACAACCGTAGGTTTCCATCAATTCGCGTTCCATTGGAATGCGAAAACCGGGAGCCCATTCGCCGAGCAGGATCCGCTGTTCGATGTCATGGCGGATACGGGCGGAGAGCTGACCCTTCGGTGTATCGGTGATGGGCTTTTCCAACTGATCCAAGGCGACCTCTTATTCGGCCGATAGAGTTTGCGACAGGTGAACGATGATTGCCTCTCCCGACCCGCCAATGGAGATCTCCAGGGTATCAGCCGAAGCATCGATCAACGCAGCATCATGCGCGTCAAGCACTGACGACTCACCAAGGGTGATCTGGCCACTGCGGCAGAAGATGATGCAGGCATCCGCAGCGACCGGTAGAAGCAGTGTCCCATCGATGGACAGATTGTCGACGCTGTGAGTCCAGCGCCCGCGCCGTGTCATGACATTGAAATCTGTGACGGGCCCAGCGATCAATTTTGCCGATGCAGTCGCGTCTCCCGGGAATGGATAAGGCTTGCTTGCAGGGCTCAATCGAACAAGGGGTGCGCTCTCGATAGCAAGCTCTAGGCCCTCGCCGCTGAGCACGGTCAGCGTGCGGTCGATGCCGTCAAACCGCGAAAATGGTCCATCGGCAGCAACAGTCGCCATGCTGATGCGCCAGTCGAAATCGGCGACAGATGCGAGTGGAGGAGCGACGGCAATCTCGGTGGTGACGCCGCCGCCATTCTTCCAGGGCATTTGCCGGTGATCGCTGGCACGCAGGATTTTCATCAGCCGAGAATGCCCGGCAGGTTGAGGCCTTTTTCCTTCGCGCATTCTATGGCGATCTCGTAGCCCGCATCGGCGTGGCGCATGACCCCGGTTGCCGGATCGTTCCAGAGAACGCGTTTGATGCGTTCCGCCGCGTCGTCGGTTCCGTCGCAGCAAATGACCATTCCGGAATGCTGGGAAAAGCCCATGCCGACCCCGCCGCCATGGTGCAGGGAAACCCACGTTGCACCGGAGGCGGTGTTAAGCAGCGCATTCAACAGCGGCCAGTCGGAAACCGCATCGGAGCCGTCTTTCATGGCTTCCGTTTCGCGGTTCGGCGAGGCGACAGAGCCTGAATCGAGATGATCGCGGCCGATGACGATCGGTGCTTTCAACTCGCCGCTGCGTACCATTTCGTTAAAGGCGAGGCCGAGCCGGTCGCGGTCGCCGAGTCCGACCCAGCATATGCGCGCAGGCAGACCCTGAAACGCGATGCGCTCCCGCGCCATGTCGAGCCAGTTGTGCAGATGCGTGTTGCCGGGCGTTAGTTCCTTCACCTTGGCGTCGGTCTTGTAAATGTCGTCCGGATCGCCCGATAGCGCCGCCCAGCGGAATGGCCCAATGCCACGGCAGAAGAGAGGACGGATATAGGCCGGAACGAAGCCGGGGAAGGCAAAGGCGTTCTCGAGACCCTCGTCTTTGGCGACCTGGCGTATGTTGTTGCCATAGTCGAGCGTCGGAATCCCTCGTTCCCAGAAGGCGATCATGGCTTCGACGTGTTCGCGCATCGAAGCGCGGGCGGCTTGCTCGACGGCTTTCGGGTCGGTTTCGCGCTTCTGGCGCCATTCGGCCAAAGTCCAGCCTTTCGGCAGATAGCCATTGATCGGATCATGTGCGGAAGTCTGGTCGGTGACGATGTCCGGGCGCACATTGCGCCGCACGAGTTCGGGCAGGATATCGGCGGCATTGCCCAGCAGACCGACCGATTTGGCTTCGCCCGCCTTGGTCCAGCGCTCGATCATTTCGAGCGCTTCATCCAGTGTTTCGGCCTTGGCGTCCACGTATCGGGTGCGCAGGCGGAAATCGATGGAGTCCGGGTTGCACTCGACGGCGAGACAGCAGGCACCGGCCATGACGGCAGCCAGCGGCTGTGCCCCACCCATGCCACCAAGTCCACCAGTCAGGATCCACTTGCCCCTGAGATTGCCACCATAGTGCTGACGTCCGGCTTCGACGAAGGTTTCGTAGGTGCCCTGAACGATGCCTTGCGTGCCAATATAGATCCACGAGCCGGCAGTCATCTGGCCGTACATGGCAAGACCTTTTTTATCGAGCTCGTTGAAATGATCCCAGGTCGCCCAATGCGGCACGAGATTGGAATTGGCGATCAGCACCCGCGGTGCATTGGCGTGGGTTTTGAACACGCCGACCGGCTTGCCGGACTGGACGAGCAGTGTTTCATCCTCGTTCAGTGTTTTGAGGGTGGAAACAATCTTGTCGAAATCGTCCCACGTGCGGGCCGCGCGACCGATGCCGCCATAGACCACGAGCTCGTTGGGATTTTCCGCGACGTCGGGATCGAGATTGTTCATCAGCATCCGCAACGGTGCTTCGGTCATCCAGGATTTGGTGTTCAGCTTGTCGCCGCGCGGAGCGCGCACCTCGCGGATATTGTGGCGCGGATTGTTCATTATTTGCTCCCCAGTTTTACGGCCGTCAGTTGGATGATTTCGAGAATGTCTTTGAGGTGCTTGCGGAGCCGTTCGGCTTTGGCCTCGTCATAGGCGAAAGGCGGCGCTTCCTTCGTCAGATGCGAGGACTGCGTCAGTTCCATCTGAATGGCGTGGATGCCGAGCTTTGGTTGTCCATAGTGCCGCGTCGTCCAGCCACCCTTGAACCGGCCGTTGATGACGGCGTCATAACCGCGCGCCGCAAAGGCGATCCGGCCCACTGCCGAGGCGATTTCCGGGGAACAGCTATTGCCCTCATTGGTGCCGATGTTGAAATCCGGAAGTTTGCCCTGGAAGAGAAACGGGATGTGCGAACGTATGGAATGGCAGTCGTAAAGAACGACGAGGCCGTGGGCTTCGTGCACGCGCTCGATCTCCTTGGCCAGTGCCACATGATAAGGGCTGTGGAACTGTTTCAGCCGGTATTCGATGTCCGCGGCCGTCGGCTTCTCGCCATCGCGCCATATCGGTTTGCCGTCGAAATCTGTGTCGGGAATGAGACCGGTGGTATTTTGGCCTGGGTAAAGACTGACCCCCGAGGGATCGCGATTGGCATCGATGACGTAGCGATGAAAGGTCGCGCGGACGGTCGTGACCTCTGGCAGCAAGCCATCATACAGCTTGTCGATGTGCCAGTCTGTATCGGCGAGCATCTGGCCAGTTTCGTTGAGCCGGGCGTGAATGTCGGCGGGCACCTCGGTCCCCGTGTGCGGAAAGCCGAGAATGATCGGGGATGATCCCTGTTTGACGTCAACGGCGCTCATCGGGCTATATCCAGATTGTTGTTGGCTGAACTTATGTCATTCGGAAATCTGCCAGAACGGAGCAAACGGTGCTGCCTTTGCCCTCCCCCTTGTGGGGAGGGTGGCTGCGAAGCAGCCGGGAGGGGACTTGCTTCATTTAGAAAAACCCCACCCCGTCGCTTCGCTCCGTCCCTCCCCACAAGGGGGAGGGTAAGGGCGGCCAACGTTGCGTCAGACGTAGCGATGGAAAGTGAAAGGTCAACGTTCATCATTCAACACTCAGAACCGGCAGAATATCAGGAGAAATCGCGGCATTGAGCGCGCCCGAAGCGACGAGATCGGAAACGGCCTTCAAGTCCGGCGCCATATAGCGGTCCTCGTCGAGTGTTGGCACTGCGACCCGAATAACGCCATGCGCGCGGGTGAGTTCCGGGCTGGTCTGCAAGGGTTCGCGCAGGTCGATCCCCTGTGCGGCGGTCAGCGCCTCGATGCCGATGATCGAGAACAGATTGTCCGTCATCTGCAACAGGCGGCGCGCGCCATGGCAGGCCATCGATACATGATCTTCCTGATTGGCCGAGGTCGGCGTTGAATCCACGGATGCCGGATGTGACATCTGCTTGTTTTCCGACATGAGCGCGGCGGATGTGACTTCTGCAATCATCAGGCCAGAGTTGAGGCCAGGCTTTCTGGCAAGGAACGCGGGCAGGCCGTAGCTCAAGGCCGGATCGACCAGAAGGGCGATGCGGCGCTGGGCTATCGCGCCGATTTCACAAATGGCGAGTGCGATCTGGTCGGCAGCAAAGGCCACCGGCTCTGCGTGGAAGTTGCCGCCCGAGACGACGGAGCCATCGCTGAGCACCAGCGGATTGTCGGTAACGGCGTTGGCCTCGATTTCGAGCGTACGCGCCGCCATGCGCAACAGGTCGAGGCAGGCGCCGTCCACCTGCGGCTGGCAGCGGATGCAATAGGGATCCTGCACACGTTCGTCACCCTCGATATGGCTCTCGCGAATGGGCGAGTTTTCGAGCAGCCGCCGAAGCGCCGTGCCCGTATCGATCTGACCGCGATGACCGCGCAATGTGTGGATATCGGGGTGGAACGGTGCTGACGAACCCATGGCAGCGTCCGTGGAAAGCGCACCGGTGATCAGTGCCGATTGACCAGCGCGGTGGGCGCGAAACAGCCCCGCAAGTGCAAGAGCAGTCGAGACTTGCGTACCGTTGATGAGCGCGAGACCTTCCTTGGCCGCCAGCACGACGGGCTTGAGGCCCGCTTTGGCAAGGCCCTCGGCGGCCGGCATTTGCCTCGCCTCGAACATGACGTCGCCTTCACCGATCATCGCCGCAGCCATGTGGGCGAGGGGCGCGAGATCACCGGAAGCACCGACGGAGCCCTTCTCCGGAATGACCGGGATCACGCCTTTTTCCAGCATGGCTTCGATCAGGCTGATGAGTTCCGGCCGCACACCGGAAGCGCCGCGACCGAGCGAGATCAGCTTCAGCGACATGATGAGACGTACGATGTTTTCCGGCAGCGCATTGCCGACGCCGCAGCAATGGGAGAGGATGAGATTGCGCTGCAGCGTTCCGACATCCGCAGCATCGATCCGGATCGAGGCAAGTTTGCCGAACCCGGTATTGATGCCATAGACCGGCGCATTCCCGGCGGCGATTTCTGCAATTCGTTTCGCTGCCGATTCGATCCCGGCATGAAAAGACACATCAAGCTTTGCAGGCGTGCCATGCCAGTAGATCGTCTCGAGAGTGGCAAGCGGCACGGCGCCGGGATGGAGTGTTATGGTCATCGTCAACTATGCTTTCAAAACGAGCTGGTGGAGCGGGTTGAAGCCGATGCGATAGCAGAGTTCCGCCGGCTGCTCGGCGTTCCAGATAGCGATTTCGGCGCGCTTGCCCGGCGCAATGGTGCCGATTTCCTCATGCAAACCAAGGGCGCGTGCGGCTTCACGCGTGGCGCCGGCAAGCGCTTCTTCGACGGTAAGCCGGAAGAACGTGCAGGCCATATTCATGGTCAGCAACAGCGAAGTCAGCGGCGATGTGCCGGGATTGCAATCGGTGGCGACGGCGATGTGGACGCCGGCATCGCGCAATATCTTGACGGGGGGCGCGCGCTCTTCGCGCAAGGCATAGAACGCGCCGGGAAGGAGCACCGCGACGGTTCCGGCGGCCGCCATGGCCTTGGCGCCTTCCTCGTCGAGGTATTCGAGATGGTCGGCGGACAGGGCGCCATACGACGCCGCAAGCTTGGCGCCGCCAAGGTTGGAGAGTTGTTCGGCGTGGAGTTTGACCGGCAAGCCGAGCGATTTCGCCTTGTCGAAAACGCGGGCGATCTGGGCGGGCGAAAAGGCGATACCCTCGCAGAACCCATCCACCGCATCGACCAGACCTTCCGCATGCGCGGCATCGAGACCGGGCAGCACGACTTCGGAGATATAATCATCGGACCGGCCCTTATACTCCGGCGGTGTCGCATGGGCAGCAAGGTAGCTTGTGCGGATGCGCACGGGGCGCATTGTGGCGAGGCGGCGCGCGACGCGCAGCATTTTCAGCTCGGCGTCGATATTCAGCCCGTAGCCGGATTTTATCTCGACGGTGGAGACGCCTTCGGCAAGCAAGGTATCGAGCCGCGGCAGGCTCTGCGCAAGGAGCACCTCTTCGTTCAGGGCATTGGTCGATTTGACCGAGGAGACGATGCCGCCGCCGGCGCGCGCGATGTCCTCATAGGTCGCGCCTTCGAGCCGCATCTCGAACTCGCGGGCGCGATTACCGCCAAAGACCAGATGCGTGTGGCAATCGATGAGGGCAGGGGTCGCCAGCCTGCCGCCAAAATCCTGGCGCTCGACATCGTTCCAGTCGGAAGGGATCGTCTGTCCAACCCAGGCGATCCGCTCGCCATCGATGCCGATCGCGCCATTTTCGACAAGACCATAAGGCGCGCCGGTGTTTTCCAGCGTGGCAATCCTCAATCCGGTCAGAATTTTCCTCATCGGCCGCAGCCCGCTCCCTTTTTTAGTCTTGCCCGTAACGTTAATATGTATATACATAACGTGTCAATCCGGCGGGAGGAAAGAAATGACTGAGGCTAGAAAATCGGTGTTCGCCCGGACAGCTCTCACGCCGAATGGCTGGGAGAACAATGTTCTGATCGAGATCGACAGCGCGGGCCGCATTGGCTCGGTTGTGGCCGGGAACGAGACTGCACCCAATGCTTACGCCGTGGATGTCCTGCTGCCGGCGCAGGCAAACCTCCACAGCCACACTTTCCAGCGGGCGATGGCCGGGCTTTCCGAAGCACGCAGCCCTGCGGGGCGCGACAGCTTCTGGACGTGGCGCGAGATCATGTACCGTTTTCTCGACATTCTGGACCCTGAGGATATCGAGGCGATCGCCGCCTTCGCCTTCGTCGAGATGCTGGAGTCCGGCTATTCCAGCGTTGCGGAATTTCACTATGTACATCACCAGCCGGGCGGGCAGCCCTACGCGAACCTCGGCGAATTGTCCGAACGCATCGCGGCTGCGGCGAGTGCGACCGGCATCGGTCTGACGCTGTTGCCGGTGGCCTACATCCAGGGCGGCGTAGACGGACGGGTACTGGCGGGCGGGCAGCTGCGCTTCGGCAATGATTTCGACCGCTACGCGAAACTGGCGGGGCAGGCGCAAGAAGCGGCCAAAGCTGTCAGCGCCGATGCGGGTTTCGGCGTCGCGCCGCATTCGATCCGCGCCGTCAACGAACGCGATCTGAAGGCGCTGGAACAGCATTTTCGCGGCATGCCGTTCCACATTCATATTGCCGAGCAGATCCCGGAAATCGAAGAAGTGCAGGCGGCTTACGGACAGCGTTCGATGACATGGCTGCTCGACCATCTGCCAGTCGATGAGCGCTGGTGCCTGATCCATTCGACGCACATGACGCCCGAGGAGACGCGCCGGGTTGCAGCAAGCGATGCGGTTGTCGGGCTGTGTCCGATCACCGAAGCCAATCTCGGCGACGGCATATTCGACGGGGTGAATTATCTTGCCGCAGGCGGGCGCTTTGGCACGGGATCCGACTCCAACATCCGTATTTCACCCTCGGAGGAACTGCGCCAGCTTGAATACAGCCAGCGTCTGCGTGACGTGTCCCGCGTTACTCTGTCAGTCGACGGCAAATCCTGTGGCCGCACACTCTACGATACCGCGCTCGTCGGCGGTGCGCAGGCTCTCGGCCGCGACGCGGGCAGTCTTGCTCCAGGCTTTTGGGCCGACATGATCGCGCTCGATGTTGAAAATCCAGCGCTGCTGGGGCTGAAAGGCGACCGGCTGCTCGACGGCTGGATCTTCGCGGGCGACCGCCACGCAGTCAGCGATGTCTGGTCAGCCGGGCGGCATGTGGTGCATGAAGGCCGCCACCGCGACCGGGATGCGATATACAAGACGTACAAGACGCGGCTGGTGTCGATCCTCGAGAAACTTTAATGGCGGGGTCTCTGGCCGGGTTGCCTGGCTCTTCGCCCTCCCCCTTGTGGGGAGGGATGGAGCGAAGCGACGGGGAGGGGACTTTCTTCACGCCGCCGCAAGAACCCCTCCCTGCTGCTGCGCAGCTTCCCTCCCCGCAAGGGGGAGGGCGAGGCGCTGCGCCTAGATGCAATTCACCATTGGCGATTCGCTCCAACTGCACTATTTGAGGTGGAGGGAATGACAGGGATGGAATTGTAATGGCAAGCGTGACGCAGGAGCAGGTGCTCGAGCAATTGAAGACGGTGACTGGGCCGGACTTCAACAGCAACATTGTCGAGCTCGGGCTGGTTTCCGATATTTTCATCGCCGACAACAAGGTGTTCTTCTCGATCACCGTGCCGGCGCCGCGAGCGCAGGAACTCGAGCCTTTGCGCGCCGCCGCCGAGCGTGTCGTCAAGGCGATGCCGGGGGTAAATGGCGCTATCGTCGCGTTGACCGCCGAGAAAAAAGGCGGGCCGACAAGCGATGATGCCCCGCCCCGCCCAACACCCCCAGCGCGTCCGGCGCAACGTCCGGCGCCGGCGGGGGCGGTTCCCCCACCGCGTGTCGTGGCCCAGAGTGGCGCGGCAGCCCAAGGTGCACCCGCGCAACCGGCGCATGCACATGGCCACGGCGCGCCGGTCAAATCCGGCGTTCCCGGTGTCGGCGCGATCATCGCCGTCGCCTCGGGCAAGGGCGGTGTCGGCAAGTCGACGACGGCCGTCAATCTTGCGCTGGGGCTCAAGGCCAACGGCCACAGCGTAGGCATTCTGGATGCGGATATTTACGGGCCCTCCATGCCGCGGCTGCTTGGTCTGCATGGCAGGCCAGAGGTTGTCTCCGGCCGCGTGCTGAAGCCCATGGAAGGCTACGGCCTAAAGGTTATGTCGATCGGCTTCCTCGTCGACGAGGAAACGCCGATGATCTGGCGCGGGCCGATGGTCATGTCGGCGCTGACGCAGATGTTGCGCGAGGTGCAGTGGGGCGACCTCGACGTGCTGGTCGTTGATATGCCGCCCGGCACCGGCGATGCGCAATTAACCATGGCGCAGCAGGTGCCGCTGGCCGGCGCGGTCATCGTCTCGACACCGCAGGACCTCGCGCTGATCGACGCGCGCAAGGGTTTGAACATGTTCAAAAAGGTGGATGTGCCGCTGCTCGGCATCGTCGAGAACATGAGCTATTTCATCGCCCCGGATACCGGCGCACGCTACGACATCTTCGGCCATGGCGGCGCCCGCAAGGAGGCTGAACGCCTTGGCGTGCCCTTCCTCGGCGAGGTGCCGCTGGTGATGGAAATCCGCGAGACGTCCGATGCCGGAACGCCCATAGTTGTCAGCAATCCCGACGGTCCGCAGGCACAAGCCTATCGCGAGATCGCCGCACAAGTCTGGGACCAGCTGGCGGCGACGAAGGGCGGACGCGCCGCCCCGGCGATTGTGTTCGACTAAGTCTTGCGGAGGCGGGCACGATCCGCCTCTGCAAATCCATCCGGCACCCAAAGATATGCTGAGGTCGGCGTAGGTCGACGACTTAAGTGCTATTCGATCTTCTGGATTGTCGATTTGGCCGCATTTGCCCTCGCCCTTGCGGGCGCTGGCTCGCCCGGCGTGCGGGCATCCATGAATGTCTGAACCTCGTCGATCGTAACGTAGCCGCGCTGCTTCCTGTCGATTGCGGCAAAATGATCGGCAATGAAGCCCCAACCTGCCGCCCTGGCCTGCTCCGACGTCAAATAAGGCGATGAGCCTGCCGCTGCAGCGAAGTCATCAATCAGCCGCTGGTCAAGCTCATGGCGGATGCTGTCATCTGTGATGGGCCTCAGAACCGCCCCGGCCGGTTCGGGCGGAGGTGCGCCGAGCTCTTCGGCGGCATTGGCCTGGGACAGACAGGAAAAAACCACTGCACCGGCCAGCATGAATTTTGTGAACTGTTTCATCAAAGGAGTCTCAATTCGATACGGTTGTTGCAGGTGCAGGGAGGCTATAATCAGGATCGTTGTAATATTGATCGAGCGCGGCCTTGAGTGGCTGCCGCGATTCTTCGGTATTATATGTCATATGCCCGCCCTCGAACCATTTGACCGGCGTACGGTCGAGCATTGTCAGGGCCGGCACACCATTGGCTCCGGCCCGGAAGACAAGGGCTTTCAGATTGAGTTCGGTTTGAAACCCGGGCGTGGCAACATCCTGATAGCCGTGCAGGACAAGCAGTTTAAGCGAGGGGCTATAGGTGAGCGCTTCCATCAGATCGGCAGTGCTGGCAGGGCTGAAAGTGCCCGCAGAGCCCCGGTGCGACCATGCCCAGTTGTCGATCGCTTCGTCCGCCCTTACCGCATAGGTTGATGAGGTTTTATAATTGACGAAATCGGGGAGATAGGTCTTCATTTCATTCTCGAAGGCAACGTCGATATACTCGTCGGCGGGATATTTGCTCGATTTGGGCAATGCCATACGCGCATCGTAGCGGCCAAGCATTTTACCCGGGATAAGTTGCTTCCTGAATTCGCCGGCTAGCAGACTAAGATGATCCTTCCAGTAGTTGCTGGAAATGCCGGTCTTGGCATAGAGCTCGTTGAAAAAGCTCTTTCCTTCCGTTCCTGTGCTGAATTTAATCCAAGGAGAGGCGAATTTGGTACTTGTTGGCCGATCCGGGTATTTTGCCAGGATCGGCATATAGCTGTTGACAGTAAAGTCGGTCATCGATCGCAGATAAACCTCCCTGGATTCGATGTTATGCGCCTGCGGCAAATTGAAAAAATTCGCGGTCATGGCATAGGAGGGCAAATAGCCGGAGCAGGTGACAGAAGCCATCCCTACAGGACGGTCTTCGTTATGGTCGCAATCCTGCATATAATCGAGTATCGGCGAGTTGAGGATGATGCCGTTCAGAACTTTGGTCGGCTTGCCGGAAATGTCCGGGTCATAAGCGCCGGTGCCGGCCTTCAACAGGATATCGGCAACGATCGGCGTGCGAATGCCGCCATAGGACTCCCCATAGAGATATTTGGGTGAGCTCTGCCGGTTGTAGCGATTGGTGTAGGCGGCGATGAACCCGGCAATCACTTTTGTGTCGACATCCACGCCCCAGAAAGTCTGGTTCTTGCTTGGCGCAATCGCCGCCGACAGGCCAGTACCGGGCGGGTCGACAAAAACCAGATCGGTCTTGTCGAGAAGCGTAACGGCATTGTCTTCGAGCGGAAAGCTTGCTGGTTGTTCCGCATAGTATTCCTCAGGAATATTGGGCGCGTCGGATTTGAGCCTTTTTGGACCCCATGAGGCCAGATGCAGCCAGATCGAAGGACTGCCCGGCCCACCGTTCCAGAAAAAGGTCACGGGGCGTTTTTCGTGCGGCAAGCCATCGCGCGTATAGGAGGTATAGAATATGGCGGCGCGCGTGTCGCCATCGCCTTTGGCGATCAAATGACCCGCTCTAGCCGTGAATTTGACGGTCTTGCCATCGATTTTCATGCTGTGGCGCATTGCCGATGCGGTTTCAATGACCGAAGCAGGCTGGATCGAGCCCGACATGCTTGTGTTGTAAATGTTCGGGTCTTTCAGCTCGTTGTCATTTGGTGCCAGAAGATCGAAAGCCTCGTCCTCAAAGCCGCCTTCCGCTAGAATGGTGCCAAGCTCCCCACTCACGCCCGCCTGTTTCAGCACATCGGCCGCGGCGGCACTGTTGCCCTCACGGGCAAGCCCGGCCGCCTTGAGCAGCGCCAGCTCCTCTGTGATCTTCTTCGTCTCACTCAACTTCAGCGCCGTCAGCTCACCGGCAAGCGCCGCTTCTTTTGCAAGTTTCAGCGCCGCCATTTCATCGTCGAGCGCCGCACCCTTTTGGACCTTCAACGCTGCCAATTCCTTATCGAGATCGGCGAGCTTCGTTGTCCGCAATGCCGCAATCTCATCGTTGATGACTGCGGTCTTCGCGATCTTCAATTCGGCAAGATCGTTCTCGATCGTCTTGGTCCCGGTCTCCTTCAGCGCTGCCATTTCCTTGTCGAGATCGCCAGTTTTTCTGGCGCGTTGCACGTCGATTTCCTTGGCGAGCTCGGCTTCAAGTTCGCCTGTGCGCTTTAGCCTGAGCGCAGCGATTTCCCCGTCAAGCGCCCCAGCCTTCTCAATCCTCAGCGCTGCAATCTTCGTATCGACATCCCCGGTTTTTTCCCCCCGCAAGGTGGTGATTTCATTTTCGAGCTCCCCTGTCCGTTTGAGCCGGAGCCCTGCAATCTCGTTATCGAGGGCTGTGACCTTTTCGGTGCGCCGACCGTCGGTCTCCGTCGTCAGATCCACTTCAAGCTCGCCAAGGCGCTTTAGCTTGAGTGCGGCAACTTCCCCGTCCAGCGCTTCGAGCTTGCCGGGCCGCAGTGCCTCGATCTCCTGCCCCAGCTTGGCTGTCTTGCTCGCTCTGAGGCCCGTCAACTCACCCTCGATATCGGCGATGCGCTTGCCCTTTTGAAGGGACAATTCGGTATCGAGAGCCTCCAATTTCTGTTGCTTTGCCGATGCGATCTCCTCGTCAAGCGCAAGATGGGCGGCAGACTTGTCCGCCTCGCTCGCCTTCTTCGCATCGTCGATGATTACGGTCGCGCTCGCTTGCGCATTGGCCTTTGTTGCCGCCGCCTCGGCATTTGCCTTGTCGGTGATCGCCTTGGCATTGGCCAGAGCCTCGTTTTTTGTCGCGTCGGCGTCGAACGTGCTCGTGCCATCGGTCGAGGAATCGGAGCTATTGCAAGCTGCGAGCGCAAGTGCGGAAATGAGCAATAAATTCTTGTAATTCATAGGTGCAAATTCCTGATTGGAAATGCACCGACACTTTCAAATTCGACTGGAGCCGACAATTCGCCTAAAGTTTAATCTTTTTAAAAAAATGCATAGATTTTCGCCATATCCGTTCTGTGCGCGTCTTGAAAGGCGGTGACTGCACAAAGCCGGATAGCGGGCGCACGAAAACCTATCATGGGGCAGGAATGCCGAGCCTTCGTAGCCTAGTCCAGATCCCTGCAAATCAGCGGGGATTAGGCGGGAACCATCAGGCTGGTGCGCGGTTACGTAATCACACTCGGCTCATCACGCCCCGTATGCCCTTTGATATCAGCAAGGTCGTGCGCGGCGCGGATGAGATCGGCAAGCGCGCCTTGCGTTTCGAGATCGTGGCGCTTCGGGTCGGGTTCGTAGCGCTCGATATAGACGCGGATCGTAGCGCCGGATGTGCCGGTGCCCGACAGGCGGAAAACAACGCGCGAGCCGCCCTCGAACAGGACGCGGATGCCCTGGTTCTTGCTGACCGATTTGTCGACAAGATCGTGATAGGCGAAGTCATCGGCATGCGTGATCTTGAGGCCTTGCACCGAAGTGCCGGGAAGCGTTGGCAGTTTAGCCCGCAGATCGTCCATCAGCTTGTTGGCGCCGGCCGTGTCGACGCCTTCATAATCATGGCGCGAATAATAGTTGCGGCCGTAGGTCGCCCAATGCTCGTGCGCGATGTCCTGGACACTCACCTTGCGCACGGCAAGGATGTTGAGCCAGAGCAGTACCGCCCAGAGGCCGTCCTTCTCGCGTACGTGGTTGGAGCCGGTGCCGGAGCTTTCCTCGCCGCAGATCGTCGCCATGTCTGCATCGAGCAGATTTCCGAAGAATTTCCAGCCGGTCGGGGTTTCATACATGCCGATCTTCAGCTTTTCCGCGACGCGGTCCGCCGCACCGCTGGTCGGCATGGAACGGGCAATGCCCTTGAGGCCTGCCTTGTAGCCGGGGGCGAGATGCGCATTGGCCGCAAGCATGGCGAGCGAATCGGAAGGGGTGATGAAGATGCCTTTGCCGATGATGAGGTTGCGGTCGCCGTCACCATCGGAAGCCGCGCCGAAATCAGGGCCGTCCGGCGACATCAGCAGGTCGTACAGATCCTTGGCATAGACGAGATTGGGATCGGGATGATGCCCGCCGAAATCTTCCAATGGCACGAAATTGATGCAGGTGCCTTCCGGGGCGCCGAGGCGATGCTCGAGGATCTCCTTGCCATAGGGTCCCGTGACCGCATGCATGGAATCGAAGCGCAGGGTAAAGCCCGACTTGATCAACGCGCGAATCGCATCGAAGTCGAACAGCTGTTCCATCAGTTCGGCATAATCGGCGACAGGGTCGATGATATCGACATCCATTTCGCCGATCTTCTGCGTGCCGATCGTATCGATATCGATATCCGGCGCATCGGCGATCACATATTGCGTGATCGTCTTGGAGCGGGCGAAGATCGCTTCGGTGATCTTTTCGGGAGCAGGTCCGCCATTGCCGATATTGTACTTGATACCGAAATCCTCGGTAGGACCGCCTGGATTATGACTGGCCGAAAGGACGAGCCCGCCGAACGCCTTGTATTTGCGGATGACATTAGAGGCTGCCGGCGTCGACAGTATGCCGCCCTTGCCGACAAGGACGCGCCCGAAGCCATTGGCGGCCGCCATCTTGACGGCGATCTGCACCACTTCGCGATTGTAGTAGCGGCCGTCGCCGCCAATCACCAATGTCTTGCTCTTGAAGCCTTCAAGCGAATCGAACACCGACTGGATGAAGTTCTCGACATAGTTTTCCTGCTGAAACTCCGGGACTTTCTTGCGCAGGCCCGATGTTCCGGGCTTCTGGTCGTCAAATGGCTTGGTGGCAACGGTCTTGAACATGATGGGCTTCCAGTCTCACTTAAGCGTCTGCGACAATCTATGGGCCGGTCGTGTATCAGGTCAACACGACAGAATTTCGAAGGCACGACGCAATTTGAAAGGTTGAAGGTGATGGGAGAGTGTAGTAACATATCTACAACCAAAAGGAGGCTTCATGGGTATTACCACAATCTCCAGTAGAGAGTTCAATCAGCACGCCAGCGAGGCTAAAAAGGCAGCGAATGACGGACCTGTTTTCATTACGGATCGGGGCCGGCCTGCGCACGTTCTCTTGAGCATCGAAGAGTACAGAAAGCTGACTGGCCAGGAAAAAAGCCTTGCAGAGGCTTTGGCCCAGCAAGGTGATGAAGCGGATTTCGATTTTGAGATTCCGCGGATTGAAATATACTCCAAGCCCGTCGATTTTCCTTGATGTTCATTCTGGACACGAATGTCATTTCCGAATTACGCCTTCCCAAAAAAGCGAATTCTAATGTTCTGAGTTGGGCTTCCGGAATTCCCTTGTCCAGTTTCTTTCTGTCATCAATGACCGTCATGGAAACAGAACGTGGAATATTGCTGATGGAAAGAAAGGACTTCAAGCAGGGAGCAGTTTTGCGTACCTGGTTGGAAAACCGTATACTGCCGGATTTCCAGGGCCGGATTCTCGGAGTCGATATCGCTGTCGCCCTTTGTTGCGCGGGTCTGCATGTTCCAAATCCAAAATCCGAGCGTGATGCCCTTATCGCCGCAACGGCTCTTGTGCATGGCATGACCGTCGTGACCCGCAATGTGGCCGACTTTCAATCCACCGGCGTTTCCATCTTCAATCCCTGGAACGCATAAAGGCCGCTCGAAAGCGGCCTATTACCAGTCGTTGCTGAGCCAGCAGATTATCTGACGATGACCTTGGCGCCGACTTCCGCGCGATTATAAAGGTCCATGATGTCCTGGTTCATCAGGCGAATGCAGCCGGAAGACATGGCCTTGCCGATCGACCACCATTCCGGTGTGCCATGCAGGCGGTAACCGGTGTCGCCACCCTTGTTGAACAGGTAAAGCGCGCGGGCGCCGAGCGGGTTGGTGATGCCGGGGTCCATGCCGTCGCGGAATTCAGCAAGCTTGGGCTGGCGCTGGATCATCTCGCGCGGCGGCGTCCATGTCGGCCATTCGCGCTTCATGGCGACGCGCGCGGTACCGTGCCATTCGAAACCCTGCTTGCCTACACCGATGCCGTAGCGCATCGCCTTGCCACCGCCGAGCACATAATAGAGATATTTCGTACCCGTATCGACGATGATCGTCCCCGGAGCCTCGCTGCCATCGTAGTTGACTTGCTGGCGCAAATACTGCGGCGGGATCTTGGAGCGGGGAACAGCAGGAATCACGTAGCCGGCATCGACGACGGAATTGTAGGAGGCTGTGGAATAGCTGAAACCGATCGTAGAACAGCCGGTCAAGGCAGTTGTAGCCATCAGCCCAACTGCGAGGACGATAGTCTTGAGTTGCATGGTCACCCCAATGTTAAGCGAATCTATGTGCGTTTTCTTGTGTTGCCTCTCTAGCGCCATTATTGTTAATGGCTGATTAACCGTAAAGCGAAGTTTTTCGTTAACCTGTCAATCCTCAACCGGGCGGTGTAGTTTTTTTGCCATGGTTGCAAATTTGCCGATATTCTGCGGATCATGCCACTAGTCAGCCTGGGTCAGACAAGCCCGCTCATCGATGGGCGGCAATCGGAAAATGCCATGCTGGTGCGCCGCGGCGTGCAGCGGCTTTTCCTTGAACTCGGACTTGCAGTGATGCCGGAATTGCCTTTGGCGTCCGGTCGGCGCGCGGACCTTGTGGCGCTGACGCGCAGCGGTGAAATCTGGATCGTCGAGATCAAATCCTCGATCGAGGACTGGAAGGTGGATCGTAAATGGCCGATCTATCGGGCGCATTGCGACCGGTTGTTCTTTGCCACGCATCCGGGTGTTCCAGCGGACATTTTCCCCGAAGATTGCGGGTTCATCCTTTCGGACGGCTACGGCGCCGAAATCATCCGCGATGCGCCGGAGCACAAGCTTGCAAGCGCAACCCGCAAGGCCATGACGCTGCGGTTTGCCCGCGTGAGTGCCGCGCGCATGACGCTCGCGGAACTGTCAGGGATTAGTCTGCCTGAAACGGATGTGGAATAGGCTCTGCGCCAGATGCCGGCTATCTCTCCCCTTGTGGGAGAGAAAGGATTTTCCTGGATTTAGCCTCTTCGCTAAATCCTTGGAAAATCCAAGTGAGGGGGTAGTCAGTGAAGCAAATCCCCTCTCTTGCGATTTCTAGCACTTAGCAAGGGCTAAGATGCTGAAATCGCGTTCTCCCCCACAAGGGGGGAGATAAGCCCTAGCGCGGAGCGCGTTTGGCCAGAATGCGCTGCAGTGTGCGGCGGTGCATGTTTAGCCTGCGGGCCGTTTCGGAAACATTGCGATCGCACATCTCATAAACGCGCTGGATATGTTCCCAGCGAACCCTGTCGGCCGACATCGGATTTTCCGGCGGGGCGACCTTTTCACCGGAACGCCGCGTCAATGCCGCAAAGACTTCATCGGCATCGGCTGGCTTCGACAGGTAATCGATGGCGCCGAGTTTGACCGCATTGACCGCGGTCGCGATGTTGCCGTAGCCGGTAAGGATAACGGCACGCGTGTCTTCGCGCCGGGCGCGGATAGCCTCGATAATGTCGAGGCCGTTGCCATCGCCTAGTCGCATATCGACCACCGCATAGGCCGGGGCGTGAGTCTTGACGCTGGCAAGTCCGGCCTCGACCGAATCGGCAATGGCGACGGTGAAGCCTCGCGTTTCCATGGCGCGTGCAAGACGCTGCAAGAACGGCTTGTCGTCATCGACAAGAAGAAGTGTCGGATCGCCGCCTATGGCTGCAATATCGTCCTGATCCGTATTTTCCATCAGGGTTTCCTGCTCTTTTTTTCATATTATTCGTTGTTAATGGTTCGCAATGAACAAAAAGTCAAAGATTATCAATCGGCAACGAGTTGATTGCGCGGCCAGCTCACGATGACCTCCGCACCCTGGCCCGGATCGTTGCGATTGCGGAAGGTAATCGTCGCGCCCGAACGCTCCAAAAGCGTCTTGGCGATGAACAGGCCGAGCCCAAGCCCGCCGCCGTGTTCATTGATTTCGCGGTCGCGGCCGGTGGTGTAGGGCTCGCCGATCCGGTCAAGAATTTCGGCGGCAAAACCCTGGCCATCGTCGCTGACGATGATCTCCACGGTCCTGTCGGTCCAGCCCCAGCTAACCTCGATTGTCGCCCTGGCAAAATCAATCGCGTTCTCGACCAGATTGCCCAGCCCGTAGATGATGCCGGGATTGCGCCGGATAATCGGTTCGACACCTTCGCCCCTCAGCTTCTTCACCACGATGTTGATACCGAAATTGCGGTTGGGCTCGATGACTTCCTCGATGAGCGAGGAGATCTTCAACCGCGACATGTGTTCTTCGCTGGTCGAGGACAGGCTGGTCAGCCGCTTCAGAATCTCACGGCAGCGGTCGGTCTGCGAGCGAAGAAGTTCGATATCTTCGGCAAATCGGTCGTCCTGTTTCAGGCTCCGCTCCATTTCCCTGGCGACGAGGGCGATCGTAGCAAGCGGAGTGCCGAGCTCATGCGCCGCGGCGGCGGCAAGTCCATCCAGCGCAGAGAGATGCTGCTCGCGCTGCAGGATCAACTCCGTCGCAGTCAGCGCATCGGCGAGGAGCCGCGCCTCTTCCGCCACGCGATAGGCATAGACGGCGGTAAAGGCGAGGGCGGAGACCACGGAACACCAGACGCCGGCAATGAGTACGAAGGGGAGTTGCATGCTCTGGCCCTCATACCAGGGCAGCGGCAGGTAGACATTCGCGAGGACCGTGGCGCAGATGGTGACGAGAAGGCCGAGCGCTATCGTCGAATAGGCTGGAAGCGAGGTGGCAGAAATGATCACCGGGACGATCATCAGCACCGCGAAAGGGTTCTGCAGTCCGCCGGTCATATAAAGGAGACCCGCCACCTGCAGGATATCGAAGGCGAGGACAGTGACCGCTGCGCGCGGCTCGAGCCGGTGGTTGATCGGATAGCGGAATGACATCAGGAGGTTCAGCCACGCCGAACAGGCGATCATCGCGAAACAGATGCTGACCGGGAAGGGGAATTTGAGGTAGAGCGCGACGAAAAGCACCGCGATGCTCTGCCCGGCAACGGCAAGCCAGCGCAGGCGAATGAGCGTCGTCAGCCGCAAACGGCGCGACAGATATGATGAGCGTATGCCGAAATCCTGAACCATGCGGGAGCTTTAGAACAAACGGAGTGCAAAGGGAATTGTGGAGTTTGTGGGGGTGCATGCTGTGGTTATCTCTCCCCTTGTGGGAGAGAAAGGATTTTCCTGGGTTTAGCCTCTTTGCTAAATCCTTGGAAAATCCAAGTGAGGGGGCAGTTCAGTGAGGCAAATCCCCTCTCTTGCGATTTCTAGCACTTAGCAAGGGCTAAGATGCTGAAATCGCTTTCTCCCCCACAAGGGGGGAGATAAAGGAGGCCGAGCCTTTTCAAGTCCCGCGCGGCTTTGCCCGGGCGGTCGGCGATGCATTGGCGGGATCCTCCGGCCAGACATGCCGCGGATAGCGGCCGCGCATGTCGCTGCGCACATCCGCCCACGAGCCTTTCCAGAAGCCGGGCAGATCGCGTGTGATCTGGATCGGGCGATGTGCGGGCGACAGGAGTTCAAGCAGGAGAGGGATGGTGCCACCGGCAATGGCGGGATGCATGCCGAGACCGAAGAGCTCCTGCACGCGTACGCTCAGCACCGGTTCCCCTTCGTCGTAGCGGATCGGGATATTCGAGCCGGTCGGCACTTCGAAATGGGTCGGTGCGAGACTGTCGATGTTGCGTTGGAGATCATAGGGAACAGCTGAGCGCAGCCCCTCGATCAGCACATGCGCGGGGATCTGGCCTAAGTGTGCTGTGCCCTTGAGGAAGGGCAACAGCCAGTCATCCAGCGACGCGACGAGAGCATCGTCGTCCATCGCCGGCCAAGCTGAACCGAGCCCCTGATGCAGCCAAGCGAGCCGGCGGCGCAGGATCGTCGCTTCCTTCGACCATGGCAGAATGTCGAGACCATGCGCGCGGACGGCGGCGATAACGCCAAGGTCAGCCTCTTCGCCGCTCGGCGCGGGCAAGGTCTTTTCGGATAGAGCAATCGCGCCGATGCGGGTGGCGTCACGCGCCTGCAGGGCATTTCGCGCGGGATCGTAGGTCACCTGCCGGCCGCTGACGATGCTTGTCGCGAGCGCTTCGCGGATTTCAGCTTCCGTCACCTCCGCCGCGGCAAGGATCCGCGCACGCCCCGCACGCCCGGCGAGATCAGCGACGACCAGCCATGGCGACTTCGCGAGCGACGTGGCGGGATCGACCTCGCCGCCGCGCCCGTTTGCGAGGGTGAATTGGCCATTGCCGCGCGCCTTGGCGATCCGGTCGGGATAGGCGCCGATGAGCAGGCGGCCGACACTGTCGGGTTCCGCGGCATTGCCATTGCCGGCCAGCCGTTTTGCCAACCCGCGCGCCCGCGTTGCACGGTCGCCGCGCTCGCGCCGGAAGCGCGAAAGACGCACATCGAGATCGATATCGTTACCGCCGAGGCCGCGTTCGGTAAGGAGTACGGCAAGCTCCGCCGCTCGGTATGCCTGCCCGCGTTCGCGCGCGGTCAGTACCATATGGGCAAGGCGGGCAGGCAAGGCCAAAGCCCGCATCGCACTACCCATCGGCGTGACGCGATTGCTTTCCAGCGCTCCGAGATTTTCCAGAAGCGCCTTGGCCTCCTTGATTGCAGGGGCCGGCGGCGCATCGAGAAAGGCGAGGCTGGTCGGGTCCGCAACGCCCCAGGCCGCGCAATCGAGAACCAGACCGGTAAGATCGGCCTCGAGAATTTCCGGCGGGGCGAAGGCTTCGAGCGCGGCCGTCTGTTCGGCTCGCCAGAGGCGCAGTGCGATGCCGGGCTCCGTTCGCCCGGCGCGGCCCGCTCGCTGATCGACTGCCGCACGGGAAGCACGCACGGTTTCCAGACGAGTCAATCCGGTGGCGGGTTCGAATTTCGGCAGTCGCGCCAAGCCGCTGTCGATGACAACGCGCACGCCATCGATAGTGATCGAGGTTTCGGCAATGGAGGTGGCAAGGACCACCTTGCGTTTGCCGGGAGGTGGCGGCTTGATTGCCGCGTCCTGATCCCGGCCTTCGAGTGCACCGTAGAGCGGCACGATCATGACGTCGGCGGCAACGCGGCCTTGCAGCGCCTCGGCGGTGCGCTCGATCTCGCGCTGGCCTGGCAGTAAGGCGAGGATGCTGCCGGTCTCGTCGGCGAGCGTATCGCGGATGGCCTTGACCATGGCATCTTCGATACGCTCGTCGGGATTGCGGGCTCGGTAGCGGATATCGATGGGAAAGGAGCGGCCTTTGCTTTCCAGCACCGGCGCGTCATTGAGCAGACGTGCGACCCGGGCGCCATCGAGTGTTGCCGACATGACGAGGAGCTTCAAGTCAGGTCGCAAGGCCGCCTGCACATCGAGCGCCAGCGCAAGGCCGAAATCCGCGTCGAGGCTGCGCTCGTGGAACTCGTCGAAGAGCACGGCTGCAACCTCTTTAAGATCGGGGTCGTCGAGGATCATCCGCGCAAAGACGCCCTCGGTGACGACGAGGACGCGGGTTTTCGCCGAGACCTTGTTTTCAAGCCGCATGCGATAGCCGACGGTTGCGCCGACATCTTCGCCCAAGAGGCTCGCCATGCGGCTGGCGGCGGCGCGCGCGGCAAGGCGGCGTGGTTCGAGGAGGATGATCGTGCGGTCCTTGCGCCACGATGCACCAAGAAGATGCAGCGGAACGAGAGTGGTTTTGCCTGCACCCGGAGGGGCCACCAGTACTGCCGCATTACCATTGATCAGCGCATCATCAAGCGCTGGCAATATCTCGGTCACGGGAAGGGCAGGTAGATCGGTCAAGGCGTCGTATCCGACATTGCAGTATGTGGCGTTTTGACAGGGTTCCTGCCGGCAAGTCCAGTAGCTTTTGGAGATCATTGGTCATCAATAACTGTGTGCACTTCATGAAATGCACACATAAGGGCATTTTTATCGCCTGATTAAACTTTAGGCGAATTGTGCGCCGCAGCAAATTTTGAAAAGTTGTATGCAATTGTAATCAGGATTTTGCACTTATGAATTTTCGCTTTTTGCTGCTTTTCGCAGCGCTCGGCCTCAGCGCCTGCAACGACTCTGATTCTTCCGGTTCTTCCACAAAAGCCACGAGCACGTTCGATGCCGAGGCTGCTGCAGCGCAGGCGAAGCTCGATGGGCTCAACGCAGAGATCGGCCAAAAGACCGCTGCTTTGACCGCCACCGGAGCCAAACTCACCGAAACCGAACAGGCAGATGCGGCGCTGACGGC
This sequence comes from Phyllobacterium chamaecytisi, assembly GCF_020164455.1. Classification (GTDB taxonomy): domain Bacteria; phylum Pseudomonadota; class Alphaproteobacteria; order Rhizobiales; family Rhizobiaceae; genus Phyllobacterium; species Phyllobacterium chamaecytisi. The sequence goes on along the minus strand of NZ_JAIQWW010000006.1, from coordinate 112,900 downwards.
CAAAAACCGCGACGCCGAAGAAAAACTGGCTGGGCTGCTCGTTGAAGCGGACGCCAAGACAAAGGAAGTCGAAACGGCAGGCGCGACGTTCAAAGCCCGGCGCGACGAACTTGCCGGGCTCGAAGGGCCAGGCGGCAGGATCGAGATGCTGAACCAGGAGATCGCCGGCCTCGAGAAGACGCGCGATGGCCTTGCGGGTGTCAAGGACGGCGTTTCGAGCGAGATTGCCACGCTGAAAATTGAACGCGAGGGTTTGGAAAAAAGGCTGGTTGAGCTGAAGGGAGTTGAGGGAGACCAGACGAAGCCGGGATTGATCAAGCTTGCCGGCGATGAACTGAAGGCCCGAAACGACGAGCTTGCCGATCTAATGGGGGATTCGAAAGACCAGGCAAAACCCGGCAAGATCAAGCTGGCGATGGATGCTCTGGCCAAATATGAAGGCAAGGACGGATTGGTCGAGAAGGCCAAGACAGAGCTTGCACGCCTCGATAAGTTGAAGAACGATGCGCTCGAGGATACCAGAACAGCAAAACTCGAAGCAGCGCGCATCCGTAGCGATGGTTTGATCGAGACCGGACGGTTTGCCGAGGCGGCAAAGATCCTCGATACCGCAGGTCTGACGGCGGAAGGCGCATCGCTTCGTGCCGTCGAGGCTTTCGTCAAGGATGACAAGATCATCGAGGCGGCGGGGGAACTGAAGAAGGTTGCGCCGGTCAAATCCGTGGCGGCGCTCTTTACCCGCACCGGCAAGGACGATGAAGCGTATAAACTCTACGCGCCGGCCGACTTCAAACTGGAAGACAAAACGAAATATGATGGCTCGGCGGGCGCGCAGCTCACTGCTGCCGTCGACGAGAAGCCATCGGTCATGCATCACAAGATGACGCTGAACGGCAAGACCTTCTGGTACACAGCATCGGCCGGTCATTTGACGGCTTTCGCTAAAACTGCGGAGAAACAGGCCCCCCAAGCCTCGGTCTTCTATACCGCCTATACGCGAGACGATCTGCCGAAGGAGAATCGCCCGGTCACCTTCTTCTTCAACGGCGGGCCAGGCGCGTCATCGATCTATCTGCATCTTACGTCGTGGGCGCCAAAGCGGCTTGTCATCGATGCACCGAAAGTCAAGCCTGAATGGGCTGATAACCCGCCGGAAAAATTCGATCAGGTCGATGACAAGGAATCCCTCATGGATAAAACCGACCTGGTCTTCGTCGATATCATACCGGGTACAGGCTACTCGCAAGCAATCGCTCCAAAGACCAACAGCAGCTTCTGGGATGTCACCGCCGACGTGCAACTGTCACATCAGTTCATTCAGCGTTATGTCAATTTCAACCAACGCCACGAATCGCCCAAGTATCTCTATGGCGAATCCTATGCAGGCGGTACCCGTGTACCGAAGCTGGCGCGTGCCATGGAGGAAGCGGGTGAGAGCGGCTACGAGCCCAGTCCAACCGGCGCAAAAACCAAGATTTTGACTGGCGTCGTATTCCATTCACCTGGATTTTATGCTGCCGACAAAAATGCAGCGATGTTACCCACGGTTGCTATGACAGCGCTTGCTATTGGAAAAGTCAAAATACCGGCAACGACAACGCTCGACGTCTATGCTCAGGAATTGCGCGATTTCATGACAAACACCTATTTACCGGCGCGCACATCGGGGTCAAAAGTTGATGTGTCCAAATACACGGGCTCTTCGAGTGAAAGTATTGCATCGCTTGTTAAAGACATTTCATTTTTTAATACATATGATGCCAGAATGTTCATAAAAAGAGACATGACAGTCGATTTTTCGACGGGAGTACCAATACCAACAACCAAACCATGGTACAACATAGACTTCTTCGAAGATCGTGCTTTTTACAACGCCATTACTGCGCTCCTTCCCCGCGATGCGAACTATAAAGCGACATCATCGTATATCAATGCCTCCTGGAACAGCTGGTATCATCCATCTGCTGGTGCCTTTGAAAGTTGGAAAGGCGGAGAATTGAGAAACGGCTTGCCGGATATTGTTGCTGCACTCGGAATGAATCCTTCGCTCAAGCTTCTCACCGTACATGGCTATTACGATACGGCGACACCTTTTTACCGAACGGAGCTGGATCTCAAAGGTGTCGAGATTGACCCCGTGAAGAAAACCACCCTTTTGGACCGCATTCCGGTCAAGAACTTCGAAGGCGGCCATATGATCTACTACTCGGAAAAAGCGCGGGCGCCGCTGAAGAGGACGCTCGACGACTTCTACGATGCGCCGCCCTATGGCACCGGGCCGACAATTGTCAAAGCCCGCGATCTTGTCGCTGCAGTGCCGGTGCAGCGTGCGCCTGTCCCCGCCGTAGCCCTGCATTAGGAGAGCGATCCATGACCATCTCACGTACCATCATCATCGTACTTCTCTTCACCGCAATGGCCGGGTCGGTTCATGCCGGCGATCGCATTTGGGATCCGGAACCTGGGGCCAAAACGGAAAAGCAGGATGCGGCTTCGATCCAGAAGCTGCTTGACCTGGAGCTGCGTGCCAAATTCGGCGCTGCGGCAAAGTCCAATCACCTCTTGACCACGCAAGCTGCCAGCGATGCCGGCTGGGGCTTCGTCGCCGATCATTTCACCGAGATCGACGGTAATCATGACGGCTATGCCAGTTTCGATGAAGTGCAGGCCTTCTTCGATGTCCGCTCGCCCCTGCCTGCCGCCAGAGCGAGGGCAGCGGCGAAAGTGCAGGTCGTGGAGTAAGAAACGGCCACCTTGGCAAAAAGGCGCGTCATGGGAAGCGCGCCATTTCCGGCGAGAAATGTCGCCGGTCCGATTGACGACCCTTGGTGCGATCCTGATAGTGCAACCAGCAAATCACTACGTTGCATTGATCAAGACGCATTGGGAGAGACTTTATGAAATCGCGCGCCGCCGTTGCCTGGGAAGCCAAGAAACCGCTGACCATCGAAACCATCGAGATCGGCGGACCGAAGCCCGGCGAGGTACTCGTGGAAGTCATGGCGACCGGTGTCTGCCACACCGATGCCTACACGCTTTCCGGTCTTGATTCCGAAGGAAAATTCCCGGCCATTCTCGGCCATGAGGGCGCAGGCATCGTGCGCGAGATCGGCGCAGGAGTCACCTCGCTGAAGGTCGGCGATCACGTCATCCCGCTCTATACGCCCGAATGCCGGCAGTGCAAGACGTGCCTGTCGCAGCGCTCGAACCTGTGCACCTCGATCCGCGCCACGCAGGGCCAGGGCGTCATGCCCGACGGCACCAGCCGCTTCTCCTGCGATGGCGGCGAGGTGTTCCATTATATGGGCTGCTCGACCTTCTCGAACTTCACCGTCCTGCCGGAAATCGCGCTGGCGAAAGTGCGTGAAGACGCGCCTTTCGACAAGATCTGTTATATCGGTTGCGGCGTCACCACCGGCATCGGGGCTGTCATTTATACGGGCAAGGTCTGGCCCGGCGCCAATGTCGTGGTCTTCGGCCTCGGCGGTATCGGACTGAACGTGATCCAGGGCGCGCGCATGGTCGGCGCCGACAAGATCATCGGTGTCGATCTCAACCCGGGCAAGGTAGCGATGGCCAGGAAGTTCGGCATGACCGATTTCGTCAATCCCAACGAGGTTGGCAATGACAAGGTGGTGCAGGCGATCCAGGAGTTGACTGATGGCGGCGCGGATTTCTCCTTCGACGCGACAGGCAACACCAATGTGATGCGCCAGGCGCTGGAATGCTGCCACCGCGGCTGGGGGACCAGCATTGTCATCGGCGTGGCGGAAGCCGGCAAGGAAATCTCGACGCGCCCATTCCAGCTCGTCACCGGCCGCAACTGGCGCGGCACGGCTTTTGGCGGTGCGCGCGGCCGCACGGACGTGCCGAAAATCGTCGACTGGTACATGGAGGGCAAGATCGACATCGACTCGCTCATCACCCACACCATGCCGCTCGACGAGATCAACACCGCCTTCGACCTTATGCATGAGGGCAAGTCGATCCGCAGCGTTGTGACATTTTGATGGATGAGAACGTCAAGGTTGTCTTGAGCGGGCTGGATGAACTTAGCCCGCGCGACCTTTATGACATGCTGAAATTGCGGGTTGATGTGTTCGTGGTCGAGCAGAAATGCCCTTATCCCGAGCTGGACGGCAAGGATGTGGATGCGCTGCACCTGCGGCTGCTTTCCGGGAGCGATCTCGTTGGGAGCGTGCGAATCCGCAAACCCGCTAAAACCGATCCTGCTGCCCGGATAGGGCGGGTTGTCGTTGCGCCTGAGCACCGCGGCAAGAAGCTTGGCGACAGGCTCATGGTCGAGGCCATCGCACAATGCGAGCGGCTCTATGCCGAAAGCCCGATCAAACTATCGGCGCAAAGCCAGTTGTTGCGGTTTTATGAATCCTTCGGTTTCGTGCCGGTCTCGGAAGAATATCTCGAGGACGGGATTCCCCATGTCGACATGCAGCGCCCCGCCGCGCTGACCACGGAGTGAGAAGCGATGTGGAAGCGGCATAATCCCTTCTATGTGGCGGCTTTTGTTGGCATCATCGCTCTCGCTCTGGCGCTCTTCTTTGCGCCACGCAATGCCTATGTCGTCGCGGCCAATGTCTTCTTCGTGATTTATCTGGTTCTCTCCATGATCAAGGTCCGGAAACTGACGCCGGAATACCTGCACCGCAACGCGGCCAAATCCGACGAGCCGGTGTGGATCATATTTGCGGTGACCTTCGGCACGGTCGTCGTCGCCGTCAGTTCGCTGTTCGTGCTGATCAATTCCGGCGAGGATCCGCACCCGCTCGATCTCTCGCTGGCACTGGCCGCAGTGCCGCTCGGCTGGTTCACCGTGCACATGATGGCGGCCATCCATTATGCCCACCTCTACTGGCAGCCGGACGAGACGGCGGAGGGTGCAAAGAAGACGCCCCGCAAACATGTCGGCGGGCTCGACTTCCCGGGCGACAAGGAGCCCGGCGGTTATGATTTTCTCTATTTCTCATACGTCATCGGCATGACGGCCCAGACATCGGATACTGCGATCACGAGTACAGATATGCGCAAGATTAATCTGCTACATGCCATTGTCTCATATGTCTTCAACACGGTGCTCGTTGCCGCCGCTGTCAACGTCATCGTTTCGCTGGGCCAATAATCAGGGGAATTTATGGAAACGCTATCGATCGCCAAAAGCTTTGAGGGTATCCAGGGCGTCTATCGCCATCGCAGCGATGCCTGCCAGTGCGACATGACCTTCGCGGTTTTCCTGCCGCCACAGGCAAAGGAGCATCCGGTGCCGCTGCTCTGGTACCTGTCAGGCCTGACCTGCACTCATCAGAACGTCATGGACAAGGGCGAATATCGCCGCGTTGCCGCCGAGCTTGGAATTGCGATCATCTGCCCGGATACCAGCCCGCGCGGCGAGGATGTCCCCGATGAAAAGGACAATTGGCAGTTCGGCAGCGGCGCCGGTTTCTATCTCGACGCGACAGAGGCGCCTTGGTCGACGAATTATCGTATGGCGAGCTATATCGCCTATGAACTTCCCGAACTGGTTGCCGCGCAGTTTCCAGTCGACGTGACGCGGCAGAGCATTTTTGGCCACTCCATGGGCGGTCACGGCGCTATCACCCTGGCCTTGAAAAATCCGGAACGCTTCAGGTCGGTGTCCGCCTTTGCGCCTATCGCACGGCCGATGGTTGCGGGCTGGTCGCGTCCCGCCTTCGAGAAATATCTCGGCAGCGATGAAGCGGCGTGGCGCGCCTATGACAGCGTGGCGCTAATCGAGGACGGCTACCGCGTGCCCGAATTGCTGGTGGATCAGGGTAAGGCCGATGGTTTTCTTGATGACGGGCTTCGGCCCTGGTTGCTGGAAGAGGCCTGTGCCAAAGCCGACATCCCGCTGACGCTCAACATGCGCGACGGCTACGACCACTCATATTTCTTTATCTCGACCTTCATGGCCGATCATATCGCCTGGCACGCTGACAGACTGTCTTAAGCGTCTGCGACCATCTCATCGGTTTGAGATGGTCGCGTTTCCCTTGCTGCTCAGACGAGCTTGCCAACCACGTGGTCCAGCTGTCCGATGAATTTCTGCCAGCCATATTGTGCACCGCGATAGTTGGCCTCGTCGTTTTGACCGAAGCCGGATTGCTCCATGCGCAGGTATGTGCCGTCTTTCACGGGGGTGAGCGTGAAGGTGACGATGGTCTTGACGCCGTTTGCCGCTTCGTCGCCGGAGGCGCTCCAGCTATAGGAGAGGCGTTGCGGCGGTTCTACCACCAGGACTTCGCAGTCGGTGACGCCGTTCCAGTTCGGCATGGGCGGGGCGCGGAAGTTGAACCGGTGACCGACGACAGGCTCAAAGTCGTTGCTCATGAGCCAGTCAGCGATGAGCGGGCCCTGGGTGAGTGCACGCCAGACTTTTTCCGGCGCGTGCGGCATTTCCCGTTCGATGATGAGAGAACGTGTGGCTGTAGCTGTAGCATGTTGGGTCATTGGTCCATCCTGTTTAACAAATCTTCGAGACGATCGAACCGCTCACGCCAGAATGCGCCGTAGAGGCCCATCCAGTCGATCAGCGGCGCAAGACCTTTCGGTTCCGCGCTATAATGGGTTTGGCGCCCGTCGGGCCTATCCCGCACGAGGCCGGCAAGCTTGAGCACGCCGAGATGCTTGGAAACGGCAGGCTGCGAGATACCGGAATATTCCGTCAACACCCGCACGTTTTGCTCGCCGTGCCGCATCAGCTGTTCGAAAATTGCGCGGCGTGTCGGGTCGGCGAGAGTGCGGAAAATACCGTCGGCTGTTGTGTGCATAATTGATAACCCATGAGCTATGAATTAATCCATAGCTCTACAGTTATGAATCTGTCAAGCCGAAAAATGAAATTATGATTTGGTTTTTTCTGCCAGTCGCGGGTCGTTGGCAAAAATCTCTCGGCTCAACCCAAGCCTGATTTCAGGCTGGTCGCAGATGGCGTTGACGCCATGGCCGGAGAAATGCAGCCGCCATGTCGTCATGCGCGTCGGGTTCGGCATGGCAAAGCAGCCGCACGAAAGCAGCGCAAGATTGATCCCGCCAAGTGGATCGCGCACGGATTGATAGCGTATAAGGTCTATATCCGCCTCATGCGCCACGTCAGCAAGGTCGAGACAGGTGGAATAGTCAGTCAGGTGAGTCCAACGCTCGGCCTGATCGGCAAAGGGTGCGACGGTCAGATCGATTGCGCTGGTGGTGGCGTAGCGCGCTTCGAACGCGGTGAACTCCAGTGCGTTGCGCGGCCAGGGTGTTGCGGGACTTTCGGCAAAGAATAGCAGCCGGTAGAAGGCGGTTTCGGCGACAGCGGTTTCGACATTCTCGCTGGCATAGAAGACGCCGGGCGAATAACCTTCACGTCGAAAGCGCGAATTACCGGGATAGCGGCCATAGCGAAACGGCGTTGCCAGCAGGTAGTCCAGATGAACGCACGCCGGCGGAAGCGGTGGCTTGGTGGCTTCAAGCTCGTCTTCAAGCAGGGCCTGCTCGTCGAGCGTGTCGACCAGCTTCATGGTGGAAACGCGGTGCTGCGCTTCAACCAGACGCCAGCAGGCGCCATGCAGAGATCGCGATTCAGATCGGAGCGCGTCGGGCGTCCAGATAGGCAAGGACATGGGCGAGACCGTCAATGGTTTTGATCCGGTTGAGCGGCTTGCCGCCGAGCATGGTATTGTCAGTGCGCATCCACTGCCGTGCTACGCTATCGTCGCCGCCGACAATGGCATCGAGCGAGCGATAGAGACGGATGAACAGGAGTGCGAGTTCATAGCTCTTGCCGGTGAGCGGGCCGCCGCTACTCTCGCTGCGCTTGAGCCGGGAAATGCTGGGTTCGGACAGACCGACGACGGTTGATAGCTCTCTGGCGGTCAGGCCGAGCAATTCAGCGGAACGCAGCAGCGCCTTGGACACGACGGCGGTCTTGCTTGGGGTGGCTTCAATATGTTGCGCAGTGGTTCGCATGCGAGTTCCTTTCACTAGAAATAAATATACATTAAATTTCTGGTGAAATCAAGGGTGGTGGTGGCGCCGGTTATCTCTCCCCTTGTGGGAGAGAAAGGATTTTCCTGGGTTTAGCCTCTTTGCTAAATCCTTGGAAAATCCAAGTGAGGGGGTAGTACGATGATTGCAATCCCCTCTCTGGTGATTTCTAGCACTTAGCAAGGGCTAAGATGCTGAAATCACTTTCTCTCCCACAAGGGGAGAGATAATCGGCATCTACCTCGCGAACTCTACCGTCTCGCAGTCACACTCATCGGCAATCCGCCGTCGGGTTGTGTCGTCAGTTTCTGCACGGGCCATGGCTTTATATCCTCTGCGATATCGAAGCGATAGCGATGCAGCAGGGTCGCCAAAGCGATGATCGCCTCTTGCAGGGCAAAGCTTGCGCCGATGCAGACACGTGGCCCGGCACCGAATGGCAGATATTGGAATCGATCAATCTTGTCGCGGTTCTCCGGGTGGAAACGCGATGGCATGAAGGCTTCGGGGTTTTCCCAGTAAAGCCGATGCCGGTGCACAGTCCAGGGCATGACAAGGACGGCGGCACCCTTCGGGAGCACCAGGTCCTTGTATTGGTCGTCCTCGATCGGTTCGCGATTGATCGACGGCGCGGGGGGATAAAGCCGCATGGCCTCTTCGAATGCCGAGCGGGTGAAGGGCAGGGCGTCCAGCCATTGATGCGGTGGCGGGACCTCGCGCTGACCCATGAAGGCATCGATCTCCTGCTCGATCAGATCGCGTTCCCATGGCGCCTTTGCCAATAGATACAGTGTCCACCCGAGTGCCCGCGCCGTGGTTTCGTGGCCAGCGCCGATGAAGGTGATGATATTGTCCTCGATCTCGGCGCGCGAAAGCCCCTGCGGGCCTTCGGCTTTCAGTAGAAGGGTGAGGAAATCATTCGGGACCTTGTCGCCTTCCTTTTCCATGCGGGCCTTGCGCATCTCCATCGTGTTGGCGACGATCTGGCGGAAGAAGGCGAGAGCGCGGCGGCCCCGTATCTGGGTGAAGCGCGGCAGCCATGCAGGTGCTCCGAGAAGATCGAGAGGATCGACCCGGCCCATGGTTTCGAACAGGCGGTCGACCTCGTGAGAAAACTGGTCCGGATCACCGGCGATTTCTCCGGAAAACAACGTGTCCGCAAGAATGTCATAGGTCAGCATGGTCATGTCGCGCGACACATCGGTCGTGCCAGTCAGACCATCGTAGCGGTCGGCGAAAACATCGGTCGTGCGCTTCATGCTTTCCGCGAAACCATCGATGTGTCGCGGCGTGAAAACCGGCGCCATCGCCTTGCGCGAACGCCGCCAGACATCGCCTTCCGCCGTCAACAGTCCATCGCGCAGGATAGGGCGAAGGATGCGCTGGCGTACCGCCGCCATCTTATAATTCTTCGCGTTATCGACGAGCACATGGCGGATCAGCCCCGGATCGTTGGCGATGATCGTGTGGGCGAAGGACCAGTCGATGGAAACCCAGGGTTCATTGTAGGAAGGCTCGCCCCACAATTCGAGCGGATTGCGGTAGATGGTGCGGATAAGCTGCAATGTGCCGACCGGACCGGTACGGGGTACTGGCGCCGGCGGGACAAAAGCGGTCGGTATCGTATCCATTCATCACCTCCGCCATGGATGTGGGTATAAGCGGGGAAAAAGTCTACCAATTGACCGGAGTTGGCGGCGCCTTACCCTACTAATTGCTACGTTGACGCAAAGAGCCGAATGCGTTCTGGTCCAGCCTGAATACGTCCGACAGTCTATTTTGCGCATCATTTTTTGAAGAACATACCAGAAACATATTCAAATCGATATTGTGAGGTTTTTCGCCATGCTTTTTCGCCTGTGCTGGCTTTTTCTGGCGGTCTTTCTGGCGTCGTGCAGCGGGAGTTCGGATTCTGAGGACGAGGATGCCAGTAGATCCGCTATCAGCACGTTTGAAATTCCGGATCTCTCGCAGGCTAAGCAAGAACCGGACATTCCCGCTATTCATCCTGAGTTCTTGAGTGATCCAGATTATGGCCCCGAGGGCAAGTTTTACGAGAACGAATTCAGTGAAAGGCCAACCAGCAAAATTCATACGATTTACTTGAAAGGCAATCCGATACAATTCGCGGTAACCGCTGGCCATCTAGAGGCCGGAAGTTCCGGCAACGCTTCGGCGAGCAGTCTTGGGAAGGCGGCAATTTTCTATACGGCCTATGCGCGGCTAGACCTGCCAAAGACCACGCGACCTGTAACCTTCATTTTCAATGGAGGGCCGGGCGGCGCTTCGGCAGTGATGGACGTTGGTTTCCTTGGACCGATGCGGTTCGACTGGAATGCGCCGACGTTTGCGTTGGCCGATAACCCCAACACGTTGCTCGACAAGACGGACCTCGTCTTCGTTGACCCGGTTGGAACGGGCTATTCCAAAGCCATCTTTCCAAATAAAAATGATGATTTTTGGGGAGTCGATGATGACGCAAGCGTACTCGCCGATTTCATCATCCAATATATCAACGCCAATCAACGCCAGGAATCGCCCAAATATCTCTATGGTGTTTCATATGGCGGCATTCGCGTTCCAATCATCGGGCGGATGCTGATTGAAAGCGGGACGACCAAATATACCGAGAAGAAGGATTCAAAGAACGTTCTTGCCGGCTTGATTCTGAACTCGCCGGTTCTCGATTATGAAGCAGATTGTCTGTCGAATGATGCACCATGCGGCGGTAATCTTCCGACCTATGCAGCGGTTGTTGCTGACTGGGAGAAATCCCTTGAACGCAGCGGCAAGCCGATCGAGGCAATTCCGGACGATTTAGGCGCATTTGTCCGGGATTATAACAAATACTATTATTCGTCGTTCAGTGGCGTCGATAATAGAAAGGTAAAAGACCGGACAAAATGGGAAGCTTTTCTCAAGCAGCCAGAGGCTCCGCCCTTCCTGGACCGGTTGTATCGACTGACCGGCATAGGTAAGATTTACGCGCCTGGCGACAGTAAAGCCAACAATCCCTGGATAGAAGAACCGAACATGAACAGCTTCGAATTCAGCTGGTTCTTCGATTCAGGCGAAGACAGGATGTTGTTGCTCGCCGATGGGCGGATGACTATCAAACTTTCCGATACCGATCCGGCCTTTGACCGTAGGCCCGTTTTTGACCCCCTTGCTCAACGATATCAACGCGAGTTTATAGGCTATAGTTCCAATTTAGGTTACATGGGAAGTAATGGCGAAGTCATCGACAATTGGGATTTCCGGTCGCATCATCCCGATGATCCCATCAAGCCCGACAGGGAAGTATCAAGCATTCCCGACCTCTCAGCGAGCCTTCGCCTCAACTCTGATTTGAAAGTTTTGGTTCAGCACGGATATTACGACCTCAACACGCCATTCTATCAGTCCGAACTTGTTCTTGCGGCGCTGCCGGCAGCAATGAAAGTACCGGTCAAATTGTATGAGGCCGGTCACGGTATTGGTCCTGGAGATGGCCCTGAAGCCAAACTCGTCCTCTATAGTAGAGTGCTGAGCGATCTTAATACATTTTATGATCGGCCGCAGCCTGATGGCGTGTTGACGGCCATGCGTTCCCCTCTTCCTGAAACGGTGCAGCCATGAGAGGTCGTTTTATCATCGGAATGGCGGTGCTGCTTGCCATGCAGTGCCAGGTAGCGTCATCGAACGCTGCCGAAACCATGGCGCGCTTCAAGCCTGACAGACAGATACAGGGACGATTGTTGCGGAGCACTGTGCCGCCATCAAAGCGCTCGAACCAAGGTGAGGTTCCCCTTACCCGGGAGACGGTGAGCGCTGCAGTCGATGCCCGTATCAAGGTCCTCTTCGACCGTGCAGCTGATCCTGCAACGCAACTCGTTACTTTTGCCTCGGCAGAAAAGGCCGGTGTCGGTTATTTCACCGGTCATTTTGCCGACATCGACAGGGATAGGGATGGCAGCCTCACCTTTGGCGAAGTGAAAGGTTTCCTCGATGCACAATCGCCCATTGCAAAGCCGTCCGCCGAGGGCAGCGTGCAGATCATTGAATGATCGGAGTCCACGCAGAAATTGCCAACTGCCCACGCTCTGACGGGAACTGTCGGGCGGTAGGAGATGCCGTTTGCCGCAAAATGAGACAAACGCCGGTAAGTGCCAGTCTGCTTTCATGCGGTATGGGTTGAAGGCACGTTGCGCCGCCCGGGCAAAATCCCGCCATCATCCGTGGATATCAAGCCCTCCAGAATTGGAAAAACCTGCATTAATCACTATATCTAATGCGGTAATGGGGCCATGATTCGCCCAAGCTATGCTATAAGGACGGGCGCGCCAGTTCAGGCGTCAGGAAAGATTGAATTTTATATGAGTGATACACCCGAGATGACAGTCGAATCCTCACCGGAATATGGTGCGGAGTCCATCAAAGTCCTCAAGGGGTTGGATGCTGTACGCAAACGCCCTGGAATGTATATCGGTGATACGGATGACGGATCCGGCCTTCACCACATGGTCTACGAAGTCGTCGACAATGCCATCGACGAAGCGCTTGCGGGCCACGCGACGCGTGTCACCGTCACATTGAATCCGGATGGTTCCTGCACGGTGACCGACAACGGCCGCGGTATCCCGACCGATATGCACTCCGAGGGTGTTTCCGCGGCGGAAGTCATCATGACGCAGCTGCATGCCGGTGGTAAGTTCGACCAGAACTCCTACAAGGTTTCCGGTGGTCTGCATGGCGTTGGCGTTTCCGTCGTCAATGCGCTGTCTGTCTGGCTGAGGCTGAAGATTCGCCGCCAGGGCAAAATCTACGAGATGAGCTTCACCCATGGCGTCGCCGATGCGCCATTGAAGGAGACGGGCGATTCCGATGGGTTGACCGGGACGGAAGTTTCGTTTCTGCCATCGACCGACACATTCACCATGGTGGAGTTCGATTTCAAGACACTCGAACACCGGTTGCGCGAACTCGCGTTCCTGAATTCGGGCGTGCGCATTCTGCTTGCCGATCGCAGACATGCGGACCCTGTCGATCTCGAGCTCTTCTACGAGGGCGGACTGACCGCATACGTCAAGTATCTCGACCGCACCAAGAAGGAACTCGTCAACGAACCGATCTATATTCGCGGCGAGCGTGATGACACGGTAGTGGAAGTCGCCATGTGGTGGAATGACAGCTACCATGAGAATGTTCTCTGCTTCACCAACAATATTCCGCAGCGCGATGGCGGCACACACCTTGCCGGTTTCCGGGGTGCCTTGACACGCCAGATGACCGGCTACGCGGAAAACACCGGCCAGGCCAAGAAAGCCAAGGTCACGCTCACGGGCGATGATTGCCGCGAGGGGTTGACCGCAGTTCTTTCCGTCAAGGTTCCTGACCCGAAGTTTTCCTCGCAGACCAAGGACAAACTTGTTTCGTCCGAAGTGCGCGCGGTCGTGGAAAGCCTCGTCAACGAGGCGCTTTCGACTTGGCTCGAAGAACATCCGGCTGAGGGCAAGGTCCTCGTCGAAAAGGTCATCCAGGCTGCCTCCGCTCGCGAGGCTGCTCGTAAAGCGCGCGACATCACCCGCAAGAATTCGCTGAGCATCAGCTCGCTGCCGGGCAAGCTTGCCGATTGCCAGGAAAAGGATCCGGCCAAATCGGAAATCTTCATCGTCGAGGGTGACAGCGCCGGTGGCTCCGCCAAGGGCGGACGTTCGCGTCAGAACCAGGCGATCCTGCCGCTGCGCGGCAAAATCCTCAATGTCGAACGCGTCAAGCTTGACCGCATGTTGTCATCCGACCAGATCGGCACGCTGATTTTGGCACTCGGCACCAGCATCGGCAAGGATGAGTTCAATCCGGACAAGCTGCGCTATCACAAGATCATCATCATGACCGACGCTGACGTGGACGGCGCGCATATTCGTACATTGCTTCTGACGTTCTTCTTCCGCCAGATGCCAGAGCTGATCGAGCGCGGCCATATCTATATTGCGCAACCGCCGCTCTATAAGGTTTCGCGCGGAAAATCCTCGCAATACATCAAGAACGAAGTCGCCTATGAGGAGTTTCTGATAGATTCCGGGCTGGAAGAAGCCGCGCTGGAGCTCGACTCCGGTGAGGTTCGCACGGGTCCCGACCTGCGCTCCGTCATCACCGATGCATTGGCTGTTCGTCATCTGCTGCAGGGTTTGAACACCCGCTATGATCGCGCGGTCGTTGAACAGGCGACCATCGCCGGTGCGCTCAACCCGGAAGCCATTTCCGACACGGCGAGAGCCCAGGCGCTGGTGACCGAGGTTGCCGGGCGCCTTGATCTGATCGCAGAGGAAACCGAAAAGGGCTGGAGCGGCCGTCTGGCGACGCCGGATGACGGTGTCGACGGCTATATCTTCGAGCGTTCGCTGCGCGGCGTCAAGGAAACGGTCACGCTCGATATGGCGCTGATCGGTTCGGCCGATGCGCGCCAGCTCGACCGCTATTCAGCGCGTCTGCATGACATCTATTCCAAGCCGCCAGTTCTGCGCCGCAAGGACAAATCGGATTCCGTTGCGGGACCTATTGCCCTGCTGGAGGCTGTGTTTGCCGCCGGGCGCAAGGGTCTCTCGTTGCAGCGCTACAAGGGTCTCGGCGAGATGAATGCAGATCAGCTCTGGGAAACGACGCTGGATCCCAATGCGCGCTCGCTGCTGCAGGTGAAGGTGAACGATGCCACCGACGCCGACAGCCTGTTCTCAAGATTGATGGGCGACGATGTCGAGCCTCGGCGTGAATTCATCCAGGATAATGCGCTGAGCGTGGCCAATCTCGACGTTTAGGTGGCATCAAAGTTTGAGATAGCCTCAAGAGGTTATTGCCTCATCTTTCCCAAGGAGAGATGAGGTTGAGGCCAGTTGTGCTGAAATCGGTGACATTCCGGGTGGCCAAACGGCCGCCATTCACCCGAACGATGGCTGCGATCATGCCATCAGGAGCCGACATTATTGACCCTTGCCGTGTGGCAGTTCCCATAATCTCGCCATAAGCCATCGCCGCCTCTTCGGTTAAACCAAATATGCGGTCAGCAAACCGCCGACGCCAGTCCGAGAGACCCCGCTCCAGGCGAAGGGCGCGCTGGTCAGGCAATATTTTCTGAATGCCAAACGCAATTTCTGCGATGGTTACCGTCGGTAAAGCCAGTTCTGAATCATGCCGGACGAGCCAAGAGATGACAGCCTCGCTTGGCGCCTTGCGTAGGGTTTCGGAAAGAACATTGGTGTCTAGAAATATCAAAGCTCAGGACCCGGATGGCCGCGACGTCCTTGTCTGATGACAGCCTCCAGATCGATATCTGTACCGGCATCTTTTGACAGGCGGTTGTAGAATGCCGACGCTGGCTCCCGGCCGGTTTCGCGGATTTCATAGGACTCAAGAGCCCGCTCAACAATTTCGGCGATTGATCTGTTTTCACGGCTCGCCAGGCGATGTGCCAAGTCGCGTGCTCTGGCGCTGCGCACAGACAATTGAGGTTCGGCCATCCGGATGCTCCATTTTGGGAGGAATATAGGTCATATCCACGCTGCCATCAAGATGGCTACCCACCATGGCAGCTCAAATCTGCCATGTCGCATTGGCTCCTCTCCCCGCAATATCCTTTCGTCATCGACGCAGGCGCACCACGACCTGCAGGTTACGCCTGTTGGGCGTTGGCCCCGTGAGCGGCTTTTATACTTTTGTACAACAACTCTCTTGCCTGTTCGCGGGCATCATGATCTTTTGTCGAAAAAGGCGACGGGCGCCGAGGGGTCGAAGAGAGATTACCCGGCGAACATGTGGCCTTTTTTCAAGTCAATCTGATCGGGAATTGAAATGCAGCCTGTCTTCGATGGTCACAACGATGTGCTTTACCGGTTGTGGAAACATTCGAGAGACGGAGTGGATCCGGTTCAGGAGTTCATCGAAGGCACCAGCTCCGGGCATATCGACAAGATCAGGGCGCTCAAGGGCGGGTTGATCGGCGGGCTCTGCGCCATCTATGTTCCATCCGGTGATCTTGCCTTCAAGGCGCCAGACGCCAATGGCCATTATTCGACGCCGCTCGCCGCGCCGCTGGAGCGGGCCCCATCCCTCGACATCGCGCTTGAAATGGCTTCGATCGCGCTGAAGCTCCAGCGGTTCGGTGGCTGGAAATTGTGCCGCAGCACGGCCGAGATTACCGAGTGCATGCAAAGCGATATGTTCGCTGCGGTGCTCCATATGGAGGGCTGCGAGGCGATTGACGGCGATCTCGCCGCGCTCGATGTATTCTACGCCGCCGGCTTGCGTTCGCTCGGTCCAGTGTGGAGCCGCAACAATATCTTCGCCCACGGTGTGCCCTTCGCCTATCCGATGAGCCCGGATACGGGACCCGGACTCACCGCTATCGGCGAAGAACTGGTCAAGACCTGCAATCGCCTTGGTATCCTCATCGATCTCGCGCATATCACCGAAAAGGGCTTCTGGGATGTGGCGCGGATCAGCGATCAGCCGCTTGTCGCCAGTCATTCCAATGTGCACGCGCTGACGCCTGTCGCGCGCAATCTGACAGACAAGCAGCTTGACGCCATACGAGAAAGCCGGGGGATCGTCGGGCTAAATTATGCGGTGGCCATGCTGCGCCCCGACGCGCGCGAAAATGCCGATACGCCGCTGACCGACATGGTCCGCCACATCGACTACATGGTCAACCGCATGGGTATCGATTGCGTAGCACTTGGTTCTGATTTCGACGGTGCTAAAATCCCCGGCGAGATTGCCGATGCGAGCGGCAATCAAAATCTTGTCGCGGCGTTGCGGGACGCCGGATATGCCGGAGATGACCTGGCAAAAATCTGCCGCGAAAACTGGCTGCGGGTATTACGCTCGGCCTGGCACGAAGAAAATTAAAAAAGTCAAATTGCTCATAAACAGGGAACAGAACAATGTTGATGAACCAGATAAACCCGAAATTCCGGCTGCTGCTCGGCAGTGCAGCGCTGTCCACGATGTTGCTTTCCGGCGTACCAGCCTGGGCCGAGACGCCAGCCGATACCCTGGTCGAAGCCTTCGCCATCGATGACGTGATAACGCTCGATCCTGCTGAAGCTTTCGAGCTCACCACCGGTGAAATCAACGGCAACACTTACGACAAGCTCGTTCGGCTCGATATCAACGATCCTTCGAAGGTCGTTGCCGATGTCGCCGAAAGCTGGACGGTTTCCGATGATGGCCTGACCTATACTTTCAAACTGAAGCCGGGCCTGAAATTTGCGTCGGGTAATCCGGTCACGGCTGATGATGTCGCCTGGTCGTTCGAACGCGCCGTCAAGCTCGACAAGAGCCCGGCGTTCATCCTGACCCAGTTTGGTCTGAAGCCGGACAATGTAACCGAAAAGGCCAAGGCAACTGATCCTTCGACCTTCGTGTTCACGGTCGATCAGCCTTACGCGCCAAGCTTCGTCCTGAACTGCCTTACAGCGACAGTCGCTTCGGTTGTCGACAAGAAGCTCACTTCCGAGCATGTCGTCAATGATGACTTTGGCTGGGCGTGGCTGAAGACCGCCTATGCCGGTTCCGGTCCGATGAAAATCCGCGACTGGCGGGCCAACGAAATCATCGTGCTTGAACGCAATGACAACTACTGGGGCAGCAAGGCGCCTCTCATGCGGGTCATCTACCGGCACGTCAAGGAAAGCGCGGCGCAGCGTCTGCTGCTTGAGAAGGGCGATATCGACATTGCCCGCAATCTCGAGCCAAACGATCTGGAGCAGGTGGTCAAGAATAGCGACATCGCCACCACCAACGCGCCCAAAGGCACCGTCTACTACATCAGCCTCAATCAGAAAAATGCAGATCTTGCCAAGCCAGGCGTAAGCGAAGCGCTGAAATACCTCGTCGATTATGACGCTATCGGCGAAAAGCTGATCAAGGGCATTGGTGAAATCCACCAGACATTTCTGCCGAAGGGCGTCCTCGGCGAACTCGACGAGAACCCTTACAAGCTCGATGTCGCCAAAGCCAAGGAACTGCTCGAAAAGGCAGGCCTGAAGGATGGTTTCACCGTTACCATGGACGTGCGCAACAATCAGCCGGTGACGGGCATTGCCGAATCCGTGCAGCAGACATTCGCTCAGGGCGGCGTCAAGATGGAGATCATTCCGGGCGATGGTAAGCAGACGCTGACCAAGTATCGTGCTCGCACCCATGACATGTATATCGGCCAGTGGGGCGTGGATTATTGGGATCCGAACTCGAACGCGGACACCTTCACCAACAACCCCAACAATTCCGACGAAGGCACAAATAAGACATTGGCGTGGCGCAACGCCTGGGATGTGCCCGACCTGACCAAGGAAACCAAGGCTGCCCTCCTCGAGCGCGATGGTGCCAAACGAGCACAGATGTATCAGGACCTGCAGAAAAAAGTTCTCGCAACCAGTCCCTTCATCATGATTTTCCAGCAGATCGAGGTCGCGGGCTATCGTTCGAACCTCAAGGGCTTCAAGCTCGGACCGTCATTCGACACGAACTACGTTTTCAATATCTCGAAGTGATCCGGGGTTCGCACCGTTGACCAATCCCGACATGCAACTGGAGTCCAGGCGCTCAGGCGCCTGGGCTACCAACTTCGCTTGGGCCGCCGGCAGGTTCATCCTGATCGGCATCATCACGTTCCTGGGGCTGATCGCCGTCACATTCTTTATCGGACGCGTCATTCCGATCGATCCGGCTCTTGCCATCGTTGGCGACAGGGCGCCTGCCCACGTGGTCGAACGGGTACGCGAAGAACTCGGTCTTAATCTGCCACTCTACGAGCAGTTTTTCATCTACGTTAAGGGCGTGCTGGAGGGTAATTTCGGCAATTCGGTTCTGACCACCAATCCTGTGATGCAGGACATAAGGCGCGTCTTCCCCGCCACGATGGAGCTTGCCACTTTCGGCACGCTTATCGGCGCGGTTTTCGGGGTGCCGCTAGGCGTTCTGGCGGCAGTGAAACGCGGCAGCCTCATCGACCAGATCGTTCGCGTCATCGGCCTCATCGGCTATTCCGTCCCGATCTTCTGGCTTGGAATGATCGGCCTTGTCGTGTTCTACGCCAAACTCGGCTGGACTTCGGGTCCGGGCCGTATCGACGTCGTCTATGAATACACGTTCACGCCTATCACCGGCTTCTACCTGCTCGATGCGGTTCTGCAGCAGAACTGGGAAGCGTTTCGCAACATTTTCAGCTTCATCATCCTGCCCGCCTCGCTGCTCGGCTACTTCTCGCTGGCCTATATCAGCCGGATGACGCGATCATTCATGCTCAATGAGCTGGAACAGGAATATATCGTGGCCGCGCGGGCCAAGGGCCTTTCCGAGACGCGCATCATCTGGGGCCATGCACTGCGCAATGCCGCGGTGCCGCTCGTCACAGTGATCGCGCTGTCCTATGCCGGATTGCTCGAAGGCTCGGTGCTGACCGAGACAGTTTTCTCATGGCCGGGGCTCGGGCTCTACATCACCAATTCGCTGCAAAACGCCGACATGAACGCAGTGCTGGGAGGTACGATCATCATTGGCACTGTCTTCGTCGCCATCAACCTTTTGTCCGATCTTCTGTATCGGGCGCTTGACCCACGGACACGTGCGCGATGAAAAACTTGCCAGAGCGGGCTGCAAACGTCAATTTTCTGTGCTCCGGTGCTCATGTACCCAAAAGTACACTGCGCTCCGGTGCTCAAAAATCGGCGTTTTCGCCACCCTCTGGCCAATTTTGTGGGTTTTGAGATGACAACACGCCCCCTTTCCCGCCGAGAATGGCTGATGAGCGACCGGCCGCAATCGCGCATGCAGGCGCGACTGGGCAGGGCCTATCTGGTCTGGAGCCGCTTCGCCAGCAACAAGCTTGCCGTCGTGGGTCTCGGCATCATCATCGCACTTCTGCTTGTCGCCGCCTTCGCAAATGTGCTTGCGCCACATTCGCCAGTGGTTGGCGATTTGCGCAATGCGCGCCTGTTGCCGCCGGGCGGCGAATATTTGCTTGGCACCGATGACCAGGGCCGCGATATCCTTTCGCGGTTGATTTATGGCTCGCGGCTGACGCTTTATGTGGTCATCCTCGTTGCCATCATCGCAGCACCAATCGGGCTTCTCGTCGGGACTATCGCCGGTTATGCCGGGGGCTGGACCGATTCAATTCTGATGCGCATCACCGATATCTTCCTGGCGTTTCCCAAGCTTATTCTTGCTTTGGCCTTCGTCGCCGCGCTCGGGCCTGGTATCGAGAACGCGGTCATCGCCATCGCGATCACCTCGTGGCCACCCTATGCGCGTATCGCCCGCGCCGAAACGCTGACCGTGCGCAATTCCGACTACATCGCTGCGGTGCGGTTGATGGGTGCGTCGCCGTTTCGCATCGTGCTGCGCCACATCATGCCGCTGTGTCTCTCCTCGCTGATCGTGCGCGTAACGCTCGACATGGCGGGAATCATCCTGACTGCCGCCGGGCTTGGCTTTCTTGGCCTCGGTGCACAGCCGCCATTGCCGGAATGGGGCGCGATGATCGCTTCCGGCCGTCGCTTCATTATGGATCAGTGGTGGGTTGCGGCAGCTCCGGGCTTCGCCATCCTTATAGTCAGCCTCGGCTTCAATCTTTTAGGTGATGGCTTACGTGATGCACTCGACCCGCGGGGCAGCAACCAATGAGCACGATGCTGACCGTAGAGGACCTTCGCGTGCAGTTTCCGACCCGTACGGGCACTGTCGATGCGGTGCGCGGCGTTTCCTTCACGCTTGGACGCGAGCGGCTTGGCATCGTAGGCGAGTCCGGTTCAGGCAAGTCGCAGACCGGCCGCGCCATCATGGGGCTGACACCGCCACATGCGAAGATCACTGCACAGAAGCTCAACTTCGACGGCATCGACCTGCTGGAGGCTTCGGTGAAGCAGCGGCGGAGCCTTCGCGGCAACCGCATTGCCATGATCCTGCAGGATCCGAAATATTCGCTCAATCCTGTCATGAGTATCGGCCGGCAGATCGTCGAAACGCTCAGGACGCATGAGAAGGTCAGCAAGGCCGAGGCACGCAAACGGGCGCTCGACATGCTTGCCGCCGTGCAGATCCGTGACGCAGAGCGGGTCTACGATTTGCATCCACATGAGGTTTCGGGCGGCATGGGGCAGCGGGCCATGATTGCCATGATGCTGATCACCGGGCCGGAATTGCTGATCGCCGATGAGCCAACCTCGGCGCTGGATGTTACCGTGCAACTCGACGTGCTGCGTATTCTCGACAATCTGGTGCGCGATCGCGGCATGGGCCTGATCTTCATTTCTCACGATCTGCGGCTGGTTTCATCGTTCTGCGACCGCGTCATCGTCATGTATGCGGGGCGGATCGTCGAGGAAATTGCCGCAACCGACTTGCACAATGCCAAGCATCCCTACACGCAAGGGTTGCTCAATTGCATGCCGCAGATCGGTGCCGACCGGCATCCGCTGCCGGTGCTCGACCGCAAGCCGGAGTGGGCCGTATGACACCAACCCGGTCCAAGGCATTGGTCATTGAAAAGCTTGAAGTGAAATTCGACCGCTTTCTCGCCCTGCGCGGTGTCAGCTTCGACGTGGCGCCAGGCGAATCCTTCGGTCTTGTCGGTGAATCCGGCTCGGGAAAATCCACATTACTGCGCGCTGTCGCAGGTCTCGCTCCGGTCAGCGCCGGAACGATTACCGTCAACGGCAAGACGCTGGGTTCGGCCCGTACCAAGGCATTTTACCGTGAAGTGCAGATGGTATTCCAGGACCCCTACGGGTCGTTGCATCCACGCCAGACTGTAGACCGATTGCTCCTGGAACCGCTGGTGATCCATGGGTTCAGTGATATCGAAAAGCGCATCTTGCGCGCACTGGATGAAGTGGGATTGGGGTCGAGCTTCCGCTTCCGCTATTCGCACCAGCTGTCGGGCGGTCAACGTCAGCGTGTCGCCATCGCCCGGGCGCTGATCCTGGAACCGTCAATCCTGCTCCTCGATGAGCCCACATCGGCGCTCGATGCCTCGGTTCAGGCGGAAGTGTTGAACCTGCTGGAGCAGATCAGGCGCGACCGGAAGCTGACTTTCCTCATGGTGAGCCATGATCTCGCCGTGGTTACCCATATGTGCGACCGGCTGATGGTCATGCAGAATGGTGCCGAGGTAGAGCGGCTGACGGCATCGGAACTTGCCAAACGCAAGGTCACGCAGGATTACACGCGCAATCTTCTCGTCGCGAGCCAAGGTTTCGTCCGGCCGGATATCCAGCCTGAGCGCTAACAATCTTCATCGGATTTTTACCATTCCAACAATGATTTTATACAAATCGTGCTGCCTGAGCATGATCGTGAAAATATGAATGAATTTACTAAGCACGAATTTACGCCGGAGATTCAAAGGTCCATGTAACGACGGAGTGGGCCAATGAAAAAAATTCGAAATTTCCTCAAAGACCGCAGCGGAGCAACAGCAATAACCTTCGGATTGCTGCTGATACCTATCATGGGGATGACCGGGCTGGCTGTGGATTACAGCCTCGCGAGCAACGAGCGGTCCAAATTACAGAACGCCGCTGACTCGGCCGCGTTGGCCGGCGCGTCGGTTTTCACCGGGTCGAATTCTGCGGCGGCAGAAGCGCGTGCAAAAGCCTACCTCAAGGCTAATCTCGGTGCGGCAGCGGACAAGGTTACCATCAAATTCACAGCGGCCGATCAAAAAGTCAACGTTGCAATCAGCGGCGGGACAAACACACTGTTCATGCATCTGCTAAAGCAGGATAAGGTTGCGATCGGCGTGAATGCTACGGCCTTGGCGCCATTGAAACCTACAACGGCGAAATTCATTCCAGGTGACATGTACGGCTGGTATTTCAAGAAAGTCTCCATTGTGGTCGTGAAGAATGGCCAGGAAACGGTGATGGGAACTGTAACCTACACAAGTGCCTACAGAAGTGGTCCTAACAGCGAAAATGGTCGTGGTACGGGTGTCAAAACCCAGGTGCCGCCGGACAATACGACCATTAATCTCGGAGATTACGACAAGTTGTATCTAAAGATGGAAGTCAAAAACGATGGCTGCGACGTTGGATACAAGTACACCGCCGATCCCGCCGACTCCAACCATACTCTTTGCCTCCCGAGCACGTCTTCCGGCGACCAAAGTTATAACCTGACGTTGCGTACTGACGATCCAAATACGGTCGATTATTTGTTCGTTGAAGGTGTGCGGTTGAAGAAGGGCACAACCCCTCCACTGGACGAGCTGTTCAATTGCGGCGGCCGGCAAGATCATGCCTGGGAAGATGGCGGCGGCTTTACGCAACAGGACTTTTTCTACCAGGTAGAGGCCGCTTGTAAATCCGTCGATGGCGAGAACGTCCGTCTGACAAACTAGACCGATAGCAACCACAGCGGCGCAATTGACTTTGTCCTTGCGCCGCTCCATCATGATTTCATTCCGAGGGGGGCACTGTACAGTGCTGAGATAGCGTCGAGCTGGACCCTTGAACCTGATCCGGGTTATGCCGGCGTAGGAACGGGAATTGAGCCTTCTTCGCACACCTCAAGTCTTGTCTTCGCACATATCCGGATCTCCGATCATGATGGAGTCCAGACCGTGCTTGTTCCCTTAAATTCTCTCCGGCAACAACGGTAATGGCGTGAACAGCGCCATGCGCCTGGTTTTACATATAGCGGCAGCTTTGCTGGCGGTGGTCCTGTGCTGGCAAGCGATCGTCTGGGTGATGGCGCCGCCGCGCTTCATTCTGCCGGGGCCACTGACGGTTATCGCTACGCTGGTTGACGAGCAGCACTATCTGCTGGCTAACGCCGCCATCACGCTGGTGGAGATCATCCTTGGACTGATGTTCGGGGCGCTGGCAGGCATCCTTACTGCGCTGCTCGTCAGTGCCGTGCCCGGTTTCCGGCAGATCGTCTGGCCGGTCATGCTCGTGCTGCAGGCGCTTCCGGTTTTCGCCATCGCACCACTGCTGGTCCTGTGGTTTGGTTTTGGCCTTGCCTCCAAGGTCGTCATGGCGAGCCTCATCATCTTCTTTCCAGTGGCCTCGGCCTTCGCCGACGGTCTGCAGCGAACCAATCAGGATCTGCTCGACGCAGCGGCGCTGACACAGGCATCTCCCCTCGCGACACTGTTCCTCGTGCGCGTGCCGAGCGCCTTGCCCGCACTGGGTTCCGGCTTGCGCGTTGCGGCGGTTTTCGCGCCTATCGGCGCCGTCATCGGCGAATGGGTTGGCTCTTCGCGCGGCCTCGGTTTCGTCATGCTGCAGGCCAATGCGCGCATGCAGACGGATACGCTTTTTGCCGCCCTCATCATTCTCGCCACGCTGACTATTGTCCTGCGCTTCCTTGTGGATGCGCTGGCAAAGCGGCTGACGCCATGGGCGCGGGAGGCATGACAATTTCCCTCATTTCATCGCATGTAAAAGGATCTTCGATGTTTCGCATTCATCCTCTGATTTTCATGATCGGTCTCGCCGTTTCTGCCTTCGGCTTTTCCGGCCCGGCCATGGCAGCCGACAAGCTGACTGTTCTTCTGGAATGGTTCGTCAATCCCGATCATGCGCCACTCGTCATCGCTAAAGAGAAGGGTTACTTCGCGGAGGCCGGTCTCGATGTCGAGCTGATCCCGCCCGCTGATCCGGCAGCGCCGCCACGCCTTGTTGCGGCGAAGCAGGCGGACATCGCCATCCACTATCAGCCCACGCTTTTTCTTGACCATGCTGAAGGCCTGCCGCTGGTACGGTTCGGCACGCTGGTCGAAACCCCGCTCAATACGGTGATGACGCTGGCGGACGGGCCAATCAAAAGCTTGAAGGATTTGAAAGGCAAGAAGGTTGGCTTTTCCGTAGCGGGCTTTGAAGATGCGATGCTGGGTGCCATGTTGAAAGCGGAGGGCCTATCGACCAAGGATGTCGAGTTGATCAATGTCAACTTTGCCCTCTCCACCTCGCTGATTTCCAGGCAGGTGGACGCGACCGTCGGTGCCTATCGCAATTTCGAGCTGACGCAGATGGCGCAGGAAGGGCACAAGGGGCTCGCCTTCTTCCCGGAAGAACATGGCGTGCCTCCCTATGACGAGCTTATCTTCGTCACTCACCCGGATTTGCTGAAGGACGACCGGCTCAAGCGCTTTCTCGGCGCGGTGGAGAAGGGAGCGATCTATCTGACCAACCATCCGGACGAATCCTGGCAGCTCTTCGTCAAGGCCTATCCGGATCTGGATAATCCACTGAACAAGCAGGCCTGGATCGACACGCTGCCGCGATTTGCCAAGCGGCCCGCTGCGCTCGATCGCGGCCGCTACGAACGGTTCGGTGTCTTCATGCACGATGCGGGACTGATCAAGAGCGTCCCCAAGGTCGAAGACATCGCCGTGGAATTAAACTGAACATTTCAACCCAAAGAGAGAACACATGCCAAAAGTAGATTACCGGCTAAACGCCATTGTTGATGTCGATGCTATCGGCGGCGACAGAGATCTGGGCCAGCTTGCGCTTAGCGCCGCACGTGGTGGCGCGACGATCATCCAGTACCGTGACAAGAACTCGCCAACGCGACTTATGGTCGAGCGGGCCAGAACTATCCATGCCGCGCTGAAGGGGACGGGCGTGCCGCTGGTGGTCAATGACCGTATCGACGTGGCGCTCGCCGCCGGCGTGGAAGGCGTACATGTCGGCCGCGAGGACATGCTCGTGGCAGATGTGCGCCGTCTGCTCGGACCGGACGCAATCATCGGCCTGACGGTCAAGAACGAAGCAGACACTCATGCGGCGATCGAGGCCGATATCGACTATGCCTGCATTGGTGGGCTGTTCGAGACACCGGCAAAGCACAATCTGGAGCCTATCGGCTTTGAAGGGTTCAGCCGTCTGGCACCAATCATTCGCGGGGTGAAGCCCGACCTGCCGATCGGCGCAATCGCCGGCATCGATCTTGCGCGAACGCCGCCAGCGATTGCCGCCGGGGCCGATGGCGTGGCAGTGATTTCGGCGATCTTCCGGCAAGACGATCCGCAAGGTGCGACCGCCGCATTGCTCGCGGCGGTCGATGTGGCGTTGAAGGAACGGGCATGACTGCAATTGCATTGACGATTGCCGGTTCCGACAGCGGCGGGGGCGCAGGCGTCCAGGCGGATTTGAAGACATTCTCGGCACTTGGCGTTTATGGCGCAAGCGTTCTGACGGCGATCACCGCGCAGAATACGCGCGGGGTGACCGCTATAGAGAACCTCTCGCCTGGCATCGTCCGCGCGCAGATCGATGCTGTCCTGTCGGATATCGACGTTAAAGCCATCAAAATCGGAATGGTTGGCGTGGTCGAGACGATCGAGGCAATCGCTGACGCGCTCGAGCACTGGAACCGCAAGGTGGTGCTCGACCCGGTAATGGTCGCTACGTCCGGTGACCGCTTGTTGCAGCCAGAGGCTATTGAAGCATTGCGGCAGCTTCTTTTGCCGCGCGCCCTGGTACTGACACCTAATCTGCCGGAAGCAGCATTGCTGACAGGTGAGCCTATGGCAGAGGATGAAGCCGGGATGGCCCGGCAGGCAGAGAAACTGCTGGCGCTGGGGGCCGCGGCGGTGCTGGTCAAGGGCGGTCATGCGAAATCCGAGATGAGCACAGACCTGCTGTTCGACGGTGTCACGATGCAGCGCTTTTCAAGTCCGCGCATCATCACGAACAATGACCATGGCACTGGCTGCACTCTGGCCGCCGCAATAACCGCCGGATTGGCCAAAGGCCTTGATCTAGGTGAGGCTGTGACTGAAGCGAAAGACTATCTGACAGCGGCGATTGCCGCGGCCGAAACGCTTAAAGTGGGGCAGGGACGCGGGCCTGTGCACCACTTCCACCGCTGGTGGCCGGCATGACGGTCTCGATCATTTCGGGCCGCTCGAATGGCAAGGGGACCATCGCGGGAAGAACAACTTGATCGCTCGCGTAAGCGAGTTGCGCGGCGGCCGGAGTTGCCGGCGGGAACGGCTGGGTTGCCGTCGGAGCGGTCGCGGTCACCGCGGTATTGCTGGCAACCGGGGCAGGTTCGGAAGCGGCAGCGGTTTCGACCG
The DNA here is from genome assembly GCF_020164455.1 of Phyllobacterium chamaecytisi. Lineage (GTDB taxonomy): Bacteria > Pseudomonadota > Alphaproteobacteria > Rhizobiales > Rhizobiaceae > Phyllobacterium > Phyllobacterium chamaecytisi. The sequence goes on along the minus strand of NZ_JAIQWW010000006.1, from coordinate 85,830 downwards.
GCGATGCGGGCTCCAATACGCCCAGCATGCCCTTGCGCTTGGCCTGGAAATAATAGCCGCGTGAATAAAGCCGCACAGCCTGGTCCGGATTGTAATCAGCGACCTTGTAGGCCCCGGCCAGATATCTCACGCCATATTTGAGATTGGTCTCGGCATCGAGCAGATCCTTGGCGCTACCGTCATGCCCCATACCGCGCGCGGTCGCGGGCAGCATCTGCATCAGGCCCCAGTACGGACCGTTGCGGGCTGCCGGATTGAAACGGCTCTCGCGCTGCACGACACGGCGCACCAGCGATTCCGGAACAGCATAGGCAACGGAATATTTCGAGATCAGACCATCGACGGACGACCTATCCGAAGATTTCGGTTGCGGCTTGGTGTCTACAGCATTTGCAAGCCGCGGCGATGGTTCGGGAAGCGGAATTGACGCTGCATTGGGCAATTTCGGATCGGCTGTCGTGCAAGCGCCGAGTACCAAAGCAAGGCTCAGGCAGGCAAAGGCGCGCGGCAATCGAATATCAAGCAGCATTTGTCACCGGTAGGACGAGGCAGATGTTGAGTTGTCATAGCTTGTTCGCAGGGGAGTGGGGCAATCACTTTCCAATACAAGGCGTAACAATAGGATACCGCACTCCGATTTTACCTTGTGCCTTTTCGAGATTTCTTGGACTAAAGTCTGCCTTGACTCTGTCATATATATCAATGTATCAGTTGTATATTGGTAAGGCCAGTTTACCAGTCGAGTGCGGAAGGGAGAGCCGTGCGGGGAGGACCAATGTTTGCAGCGATCCAGCCGCGCCGCTTGTACCGGCAGGTGGCAGACCAGATACGCACGCTGATCGAGAGCGGCGAGTTTGCCGTCGGCGAGCGGCTGCCCGGTGAGCGCGAACTTGCGGAAAAGCTTGGTGTATCCCGTCCGACCATCCGCGAAGCATTGATTGCACTTGAAGTAGAAGAGCTTGTCCATATCCGTATGGGTTCCGGCATTTACGTCACGCGTCAACAGCGCGCAAAGCCTGCGCCTGTACAAGCCGAAGCCGAAGATCTGGAAGGACCATTCGAACTGCTGCGCGCCCGCGCGCTGATCGAATGTGCGATCGCGGAAGAGGCAGCCAAGGCAATTACGCCTGTCCACGTCGATGCGCTGGATGACGTGCTGACGAAGATGGCGAGCACCTTCAATGACCCGCGCACATCCATTGCGCTCGACCGGACTTTTCACACGACGATTGCTGGCATTATCGAAAACGCCGCGCTCAATCGGTTTGTCGGCGAACTCTTCGATCAGAGGATGACGCCCTATTTCGAGAAGCTGGCGAGCTATTTCGAAAGTCCCGCTTCCTGGCGCGAGGCGTTCGAGGAACACCGGGCCATTCGCGACGCCATCGCTTCCGGCGATCCGGCGCGCGCCAAATCGGCGATGCAGCATCATCTGCTGCAATCGCAACTGAGATTTTCCAAGAGCTTCGATGAGGAGCTGGAAAGTGAAAAGGGCCATCCCGCGGGAGGCCGGAGCAGAAGTACCAAGATCTGAATTCAATCTGGGAGGACTACGATATGAAGATCAAACTGACGACAATTCTGGGGGCGGTCGCCGCTCTCGCGCTATCGGCCGTGGTGGCGCAAGCGCAAACGACGCTCAAATGGGCGCATGTGTACGAAACGTCGGAGCCGTTCCACACGGAGTCCGTCTGGGCGGCCGAAGAGATCGCCAAGCGGACCAACGGCCGTTACAAGATTGACGTATTCCCGGCTTCACAGCTGGGCAAGGAAGCCGATATCAATCAAGGGCTGAAGCTTGGCACGGTCGATATCATCATTTCCGGATCGAGCTTTGCCGCCCGGGACTACAAGCCGATCGGCGTCACCTATTTCCCCTATATCTTCCGCGGGCCAGATCATCTGATCGCCTATACGAAGAGTGATGTCTTCAAGCGTCTTGCTGCTGGTTATGAGGCAAAGACCGGCAACCACATTGCAGCCGTCAGCTACTATGGAACTCGCCACACGACCTCTAACAAGCCGATCGCCAAGTGCTCGGATATGCAGGGTCTGAAGATCCGCGTGCCGGATGTGCCCGCCTATCTCGCCATGCCGCGCGCCTGCGGCGCCAACACTACGCCGATTGCTTTCGCGGAAGTTTATCTCGCGCTGCAGAACGGCACAGTCGAGGCGCAGGAAAACCCGCTGACGACGATCGAAGCCAAGAAGTTCTTCGAGGTCCAGAAGAACATCATCCTGACCGGGCACATCGTCGATCATCTGAATACGGTGATTTCGAAGCAGCTCTGGGCCAGCCTATCCGATGAAGACAAGAAGATATTCGGTGATGTGATGCAGGAAGCTGCCGAACGCACAACGAAGATCATATCGGAGAAGGAAAAACAGCTCGTCGCGACGTTCAAGGAAAAGGGTATCAACGTGACGGAGATCGATAAGGCCGACTTCGAAAAGAACGTGGTGGAAAAGGTCAAGTTCGAGGATTTCGGCTACGAGAAATCCGACTGGGAAGCCATTCGCGCGATCAAGGAATGATCCGACGGGGCCGGGCGGTGATGCTATCGCCCGGCCGCATCCCATGCTGACGCCAACCGGAGACGGAACATGTCAAATGAAATTCATACCCCGGTAACTGCCGAAGAGCTTGCTCATTCCTTCGAAGATGCTGCGCCGGTGGCTGATCTGTCGGATTATGCCATTGAAGATTGGCTGACGCTGATCGTCTTCTGGCTCATGACGGGGTGCGTCTTCCTTCAGTTCTTTACGCGATACGTCATGAACGACAGCTATGCCTGGACCGAAGAAATCGCCATCAACTGTCTGATCGGTGTCGTGTTTCTCGGCTCTGTGATGTGCGTCCGCGTCTCACGGCATATTCAGGTGGACGTTCTCTATCACTACTTGCCGGCGGGCGTCGCTCGCGCGCTGTCAAACTTCGTCGATATCGTGCGCATCGGCTTCTTCGCCTATGCGGTCTGGTTGATGTGGCGATACGTCGAGATCGTTGCGGAAGAGCGCATGGTCACAGTCGATCTTCCACGCAACATCGTTTTTTACAGCGTGCTCGTCGCATTCATATTGATGCTGATCCGCGCCGTTCAGGTTTTCATCCGCAATGTTCGCCGGGGCTATTCCGTCCTGGAGCGTCCCGAAGAATTCCAGAAGATCGAGGACTGATTAATGTTATTGCTCGTTGGAACTTTCCTTATCCTTATGCTTGTCGGTGTGCCGGTCGCGATTTCCATGGCCGTTGCCTCAGTGCTCTATCTCGTCTTCTTCGGAGTCGCGCCGGACATCATCGTGGCACAGCGAATGATCGCCGGTGTTGAAAGCTTCCCGCTTCTTGCGGTGCCATTCTTCATCCTCGCCGGTAACCTGATGAATTCCGCAGGTGTCACCGGGCGCATCTATTCCTTCGCCGTCTCACTCGTCGGCTGGATGAAGGGTGGTCTGGCGCAGGTCAATATCATCGGGTCCGTGATCTTCTCCGGCATGTCAGGAACTGCTCTCGCGGACGCCGCAGGTATCGGTACAATCGAGATCAAGGCGATGAAGGATCACGGCTATCCCGTCGAGGCGGCTGTCGGCGTTACCGCGGCTTCCGCGACGCTTGGACCGATTTTCCCACCGTCATTGCCATTCGTCATCTACGGGATGATGGCCAATGTCTCCATCGGCGCGCTGTTCATGGCGGGCATCTTGCCGGGCATCGTCATGACTGTGCTGATGATGGTCACCGTTGCGATCTTCGCCTATGTGAAGCGCTGGGGCTCCGACGCACCGTTCGAGATAAAGCAGCTTCTCGAAGCTTCGCTCGAGATCCTGGTCGTCGCATCCGTTCCAGTGGTTATCTATCTGCTGATGCTCACCGGCCTTTCCATCAACGCGTCGGTCGGTATCGCGCTGGTGCTACTCCTCGCCGCCGACTGGTATTTCGATTTCTCGGCAGTGATGGCGCTGATGACGCCGGTGATCCTCATCGGCGGCATGACCATGGGCTGGTTCACGCCGACAGAAGCGGCGGTCGCCGCCGTCTTGTGGTCGCTGTTCCTCGGCTTGGTGCGCTATCGGACGATGACCTTGAAGAGCCTTGCCAAGGCGAGTTTCGACACGATCGAAACAACCGCTTCGGTACTGTTCATCGTGACGGCCGCCTCTGTCTTCGCTTGGCTTTTGACCGTCAGCCAGGCAGCCCAGCTCCTGTCGACGGCTATCCTGTCGATTACCGAGAACAAGTGGGTGTTTCTGATCCTGGTAAACTTGCTGATGCTGTTCGTCGGCTGCTTCCTCGATACGATTGCCGCCATCACCATCCTTGTGCCGATTCTTTTGCCGCTCGTACTGAAATTCGGCATCGATCCGGTGCATTTCGGCTTGATCATGACGTTGAACCTGATGATTGGCCTGCTGCATCCGCCGCTTGGCATGGTATTGTTCGTCTTGTCGCGTGTTGCGAAGCTCTCCGTTGAGCGCACGACAATGGCAATCTTGCCCTGGCTCGTTCCACTGTTCATCGCACTGATTGCGATCACATTCATTCCGGCCATCACCCTTTGGCTGCCAACACAACTGGGTCTGATCAAATGAGTACCACGGGCATTGCTGCAACTCTCTTCGGTGCCGAAGATCTTCGTGTCGTCGATATCGAACTCGGTGACCTCGCGCCGAACATGGTGCGGGTCCGCTTCGGGGCTGCCGGCATATGCGGCTCCGACATGCATTATTTCCGTCATGCGAGAACCGGCGATTTCGTCGTTACCTCGCCGCTGATACTTGGTCACGAGGTAGCGGGCGAGGTCGTCGAGATCGGGAGCAACGTGACCGGACTGGCGGTTGGTGAGCGGGTTGCGGTCAATCCGTCGCGCTGGTGCGAACACTGCGCCTATTGCCATGAAGGTCGGGCAAACCTTTGCGAGAACATCTACTTCATGGGCTCGGCTTCGAAAACGCCGCATATGCAGGGAGGATTCGCCAGCCTGTTCGATGCGACTGCATCGCAATGCGTCAAGGTGCCAGCGGACTTGCCCTATCAGGCGGCGGCGCTCGCCGAACCACTGGCAGTCTGCCTGCACGCGGTACGTCGCGCCGGCCACGTCAAAGGAACTTCGACCATCATATTCGGTTCGGGCCCAATCGGTCTTTTGACCATGCTGGCGCTGAAACATGCAGGTGCAGGCTCGGTTGCCATGGTCGACGTTGCCGCCGCCCCCTTGAAATTCGCAGAAGAGCTCGGCGCTGACCAGACGATAGACCTGTCGCAAGGCGAGGAACAGCTGGCGACGTTTGCAGCCGCCACGCCATACGATATCGCCTTCGAAATTTCCGGAACGGCGGCGGGACTGGCCTCGGCCATTCGCACGGTCAGGCGCGGCGGAACAGTGGTTCAAGTCGGTAATCTTGCAGGCGGATCTATTCCAGTTCCTGCAAATGCAGTGATGTCGAAGGAGCTCGATCTGATCGGGACATTCCGCTTTGGCGAGGAGTTTTTCGAAGCGGTCGAACTGATCGTCGAGGGCAAGATAGATGTGCTGCGGCTGGTAACCAGCGAGTTCAAACTTGCCGACGCGCCTGAAGCGTTTCGTGTGGCTCTGGACCGCTCGCGCAGCGTCAAGGTGGTGCTCACAGCGTAACGCGCGACAATTTGGTGTGGGAGACTGCGCTTGGCGCACGGGATCAAATCGGCTAACAAGCGCGGTTGGAGCCTTTCATGAAAGGCTCTAAGCCGAATTGTTAACCTCTCCTGCGCTAGACATCTGCTCTTTCGCATAAGCATTATGCTCGGAATATAAACGTGCTGCGAGTTCATATGTCGTTCTATTCATTTTCGAAAGTCGTGGTGTTGATAGGGGTGATTCTTGGCACGGCCAGCGGTTGTACGACTGCTGCAACGCTGAGTACCGTCACCCCGACGACGGTTGCACCGGTTTCGGAAAAATCCGCCTCAATCGTGGTCGATGGCAGCACGGGCGCGGTTCTTTATCAGGCAAGCGCCGATCTACCGCGGGTGCCTGCCTCGCTGACCAAGATGATGACTCTCTACCTCACTTTCGAGGCACTGAAATCCGGCCGGATTACCAAGACGACTCTCCTGCCGGTCTCCGCTCACGCTGCATCACAGGCACCAAGCAAACTCGGTTTGAAGCCGGGTCAGACGATCGACGTCGATACCGCGATCAAGGCGATCGTCGTCAAATCCGCCAATGATGTCGCCGTGGTTTTAGCCGAATATCTCGGCGGCACGGAAGACCAGTTCGCAGCACAGATGACGGCCAAGGCGCGTCAACTCGGGATGCGAGGCACCAACTTCCACAACGCTTCCGGTCTGCCCGACCCGCAGCAGATTACAACGGCGCGTGACATGGCGCTCCTCGGTATGTCGCTGCGCAAGCACTACCCCGGGCAATACTATTATTTCGTCACCCAGGATTTCGTCTATAACGGCAGATTGATCCGCGGGCATAACCGGGTTCTGGCGCAATTGAACGGCGCGGATGGTATCAAGACCGGTTATGTGCGGGCTTCTGGCTTCAACATCGTCACATCCATCAGCGACAATGGACGGCAGCTTGTAGCAGTCGTGATGGGCGGTGAGACGGCACGAAGCCGAGACGCACAGGTTGTAAGTCTGGTCAACGCTTACCTACCACAGGTTGCCTCGCGATTCTGAGGGACGTGATGCGATTTTCCGTGCTCGCCTAGCCTGACGGACTTGCGGCAGCATTCAACAAGTTATCGCGCGTTAAAATCCAAGACTTGAAATTCCCCCCGCAAACATTGCATGGTGCGTGCGACAGCGACTCATTATTGATCCGAGGATCTAGAGCAAATTCCCTCCGGCAGAATGGCTCTGATGAGACAAAATTCGCTCTAGAGGAGAACGATCGGGCCGATGCGATCCCGTTTCCTGAACCTGCGCAGCAAAGCAATCGCCTGGCTAACGGCGGGTATCGGCTCATTTGCAGCACTGGCAACTGCATTTGCCCTTGGGGCATTCGAGGCAGCGGACAAGCAAGAGCTGCCGCAAATCACTGCCGGCGAGTCGATCGATGCGGGGAAATGGCTGATCAAACCCTTGAAAGCTTGGGTGACTGACCAGAAAATCTTCAGTGTGACTCCAAAGGAAGGCCAGAAGGCCGTCGTTTTCGCAGTCGAATTGATGAACCGCACGACCCAGTCCGACAGCGGCTATGCCAATACGTTTCATCCGCTTGGGAAATTGCAAGCAATCACCGAGCAGCCTCTCGCCTATCTCGATCGGGATGGATCGTCGTTGCCGGATTTGCAACCCGGAATGCCCGAGAAGATTACTTACGTCTGGTTGGTGCCATCCGATGCTGTCCCGACCGGCACGATTGAACTTGGCATCGAGGCATGGAAGTTCAAGCTGCGCAACAATCTGACTGGCACGCCTGGCTGGTGGAGCAAGGCTCCGGCAGGCACCGTAAGTCTGCCACTTTCCCAGAGTGAGGCCTAAAATGCGCCGGCTCGCCAATGTTCTCGTCTTGATCGTTGCCGTCGGCGTGCTTTACGGCATGCAGCAGACCAAGCCACGCTTCGGTGAGCTGACGGCTCCTATTCCCGTCTATGGCAAGATGCACGATAAGGTTCACACCCGCGAGTTCGATGCGACGCTGGATCAGGTCATTTTCGCGCGCCAACTGGACTTCACCCAGTATGGCGAGAAGAAAACGCTGACGACTTCGGGTCTTTGGGTGATTGTCACCGCGCAGCTTGCGGCCACGACCAGCAGTACAAGCGTTGCAGCGGCGACCTGGCTCGGGCCGACAGGTTTGAAATTCACAACGTCCGGCCGGATCGGCTGGGCGCCGGGCATGCCACCGCACCTGCTTGCTCCGGGATTGCCCAAGAAGGTGCGATTCATCTTTGAGACAACGCCGGATCAGATGAACGGGGCAACGCTGGTTCTCTCGGGCAAGATAGAGCCGGCATTGGATTCCGAAGCGCGCATTTCAATCGATGACATCAAGACGTTCAACGACGGGCAGCCGCTGGTCGTCGACAGTTACGACCCGTTGCGTCCGCTAACAGGAACATGAAATGTCGGTCTTGATTGAAGAAAAGCAGAATGCTTTGGAGCGACGATGGCGCAAGCGCAGCCTGTGGGCCTTGCTATTCCTCGTTCCGGTTTCACTGTTATCTATCTCGTACAGAGACATTAATGAACTCATCCGGTATCGCGATATGCTGCCGGTTGACGTCGCTGCAGGAGAGACCAAACACTATGGCGGCAGCGACTGGCAGTTTCAGGGATTGCGCAAGGTGGAAGGCATAAGGCCCGGCCGGCTTCCCGCCGGTTCAGTGCCAATCATCGCGCGTTTTATAGTCGAGATCGGTGATCCCGACCTTCAAAATCTCTGGCTTATGTGTGCTATCAAGCTGACAGATCGTACGGGACGCACCTGGTACCCCTCCAGCGTGCCGGGAATACCTTCGCCGCAACCGGGCATCGAGACGTGCAGTTCCACCGCATTTTCCGGGGCGCAAAAGGGCGAGCGCAGAGTGATCGAGGAGAATTATCTCGTTCCAGCGGATGTCGCAGACGAACTCGTCCCGACTTTAGGGATGCACAGCGAGCGGCCGTTCTATCTGAGGTTTGCTAAGCCTTAGCTCTCTTTGTCATCGAAAACGCTGTTTCGAGGACGGCGGCGAGAAAACAGATACGCAAGGGTTCAACGAGAATTCCCGTCGATGAATCCTGTAGCGGACTGCCAAACAGGAAGCTTACTCCATTCGCCAGGACCTCCCACACGGCGATCGAATGCGGGCCTATCAGGTGCGCTGTGCCGAGCCACAGCCAAGCCGCAGCCCATTCGATAAAGCGATAGCCGAGGATCAAGGTGATGATGAGCAGCAGTCCGGAATTCAGCGTGAGCCTCACTCCATTCGCGATGGGCAAATATCTTGAGCGATAGCCGCTGATGAAATGCTCGATGAAGTCGCGCAGGAATTTCGGGATAGCCTGATATCGCTCGCCAAAACGTTCGACGCGATGGTGAATGCGCATGAGTTCTTTTTGGTCGCGGACGTCATAGCCGTAGACAAGCGCGACCATGACCAGCCAAATCACTGGCAGGAGTGCGTGGAAGAACAGATTGACCGCTACCGCACTGAAGTTCTCCGGAACCTGCTCGACCGGGATCAAGGCGGCGGCAAAGGCCGATGAAACCGGCAAGGCGAGTGCCGCGAAGAATTGTTCGAACCACGACCACAGCCGCCCTTCGATCAGTGCCTGCAACCAGTCATCCTTCCAGCGGCTGATGATATAAAGACCGATGAATATCCAGTTGGTCTCGCAAACGACCATGATGATATCCCAGACCGAGCGCTTGGTGCGTTCTTTCATCGCTTTCGCAAAACTGCGCACGATCCACGAAACGGCAACCGACAGAAGGATCCATTTGGAATCCAGAACGTCGAGCACGCTGCCGCCACCACCTTCAAATGGCCGCAACTCGAGTGCGAGGCGCGAATATTGGCGCACCGTATCGCCCAGAAATCCCCAGGCTGCGTAGTATGCGAAGAACGGAAGCAGCGCGACGGCAATGATCGTGGTGAGACGGGACAGGCCGAATTCGCTCTTCTCCGCTTCTTCATCGGCTTGCGGTTGTGCGGCGTTGACGGAGGGCAATCCGGGCCGCACGATCTGGATCATGGAAACCGTCGTTACGAGTTGGGTAAGCGCAACGAGGGTCAACAGTCCAAGACCGGTATAGTGGTTGATATAGGCGGCTTTGACCGCCACCCACATCAACAAATCCGATACGGTGAGCCCGAGCAGGACAACAGCGATGAGCTGTGGCCAGAAGCGCAACCAGAGCCTGAATGTCAGCTTGATGGGCAATGCCACTTCGGCCAGCATGGAAAACCTTTCGCGAATCTCATGCCGACCTTAGCAAATTATCTCATCCTGTCACCCCTTCGGACGGCCTCTTCGCTTTAGCAGGTGGCGAGAGCTTCGGTCGTCGCACGGCGATCGAGCATCTGACTCCAGAGGGTCAGGCCGAGCGCGCCAACCACCAGAAGCGAACCAACCCAGGGCGTTGCGCCGAGCCCAAGCGGCGAAGCGACGATGAGACCACCGAGGAAGGCACCGCCGGCGATGCCGAGATTGAAGGCGGCGATGTTCAGTGCCGAGGCAACATCGACCGTTTCAGGTGTGTGAATCTTGGCAAGTTGCACGACATAGAGCTGGAGGCCGGGGACATTGGAGAAGGAGAGTGCACCGAGAGCGGCGAGCGTCACCAGGGACCATACTGGCGAGACCGCCGTGAAGGTGAAAATCGCCAGCACTGCAGCCTGCAGCGTGAACATGACCGCGAGGGCCCCGACCGGATTACCATCGGCAACGCGTCCGCCAACCATGTTGCCCACCGCAATGGAAAGGCCGTAGAGAACCAGTATCAGGCTGACAGTCGAGCCGGCATAGCCTGTGATTTCCTGCAGGACTGGAGCAAGGAACGTGAACATGACGAAGGTGCCGCCATAGCCGAGCGCAGTCATGGCAAAGGCGAGAAGCAGGCGGCCACTGGCGAGCACACGAACCTGATCGATAAGCCGCGCAGGTTCTGCTCTGGCGATCTTTGACGGTAACAGGAATGCGATGGCGAGCAAGGCAATGACACCAAGTCCGGATACGGCCCAGAACGTTGCGCGCCAGCCGAGCTGCTGGCCTATGAAGGTGCCGAGCGGTACGCCGGTAACGATCGCGACGGTCAGACCAAGGAACATCATAGCGATGGCGGAAGCGCGGCGGTTTGGCGCCACCAGATCGGCAGCGATGGTAGCGCCGACCGAGAAGAATACGCCATGGGCAAAAGCGCTTATCACTCGGGCGACGAGCAGTAGTTCATAGGTCGGCGAAAGTGCGGCGGCGGTATTGCCAATGATGAAAAGCCCCATCAGACCGAGCAGCAGGGGCTTGCGCTCGATACGGCCTGTCAGAGCGGTGAAAACCGGCGCGCCGAAGGTTACGCCGAGTGCATAAACGCTGACGATAAGACCAGCGAGCGGCAGCGTAATATGGAGATCGGCGGCGACTGTGGGCAAAAGACCAACGATGACGAACTCCGTCGTTCCGATGGCATAGGCGCTGATAGTCAACGCCAGAAGTGCGAGAGGCATTGTCTTGTCCTTTGAATAGCGGCTGCTTGAGTCAGCCGGAGAATTGATGAAAGCTGCTGGGAATATGGCGCATCGTCATTACCTTGATAATCACTCCATAATGCTCAATACTTGTGAAACAAATTCACAGGTATATTGGTATGGACAATCGGGCTGGAGAGATGGAAGTTTTCGTTCAGGCGGTTGACCTCAACAGCTTTTCCGCTGCGGGCCGGCGCCTTGGCCTTACGCCGTCCGCTGTCAGCAAAATCATCAGCCGTATCGAAGAGCGGCTTGGAACCCGTCTGCTCGTACGCTCAACACGTACGCTGAGATTAACGCCGGAGGGTGAAATCTATCACCAGCGGGCACTACGCATTGTCGCGGAGATTGACGAGGCTGAACGGGCTGTCGCGTCAGGTGCCTCGGCGGCGCCACGCGGACTGTTGCGCGTGAACTCTTCTGTGCCAGTCGGGATGATGTGCATTTTACCGCTCGTTCCCAAGTTTTTGCGGCGTTATCCGGAGGTAGAGCTCGATGTTTCCCTGAGCGACGGCGTCGTCGATCTGATTGAGGAGCGTGCCGACGTCGCCATCCGCGTTGGACCCATGCGCAGTTCGAGCCTGAAGGCGCGCAAGCTCTTCGAGAGTCGGGTGGTGGTCATCGCTTCACCTGCCTATCTGGCCGAGCACGGTACCCCGATGCATCCCCGCGACCTTGAACGCCACAACTGTCTCAACTTCAACTTTCGGCGGATACTGAATGAGTGGCCATTTCGTGATCCCAAAACCGGAGAGATCGATACGATCGCGGTCGCGGGAAACTTCCTGTCGAACAATGGATCGACCGCGCAGCAGATGTGCGTGGCAGGGCTTGGAATCGCCAGGCTGGGCCTCTTTCATGTCAGGGCTGACATCGAGGCTGGGCGGCTGGTCCCGTTACTTGAGGATTTCAACCCGGGTGACATTGAACTCATCCATGCGGTGTTCGTCGGTCATGAATACCTTGCGGCGCGCGTGCGGAGTTTTGTCGATTTTCTGGCCGAGAATTTAGGCACGGACACCGGACAGCGCGAATGACTTTCTCTTGACGATGTATTCAATGAAATATAACGAATAAGCACGAGCCCGATTGTCGGGCGAACGTGGAATCGAGGAAGGGCTATGGCGTTACTGGGCCTACATATGCCGCGAGAAACAACATCCTTGCGCAGGCAAGTCACAGACACCCTGCGTGAATCAATCCTGTCTGGATCCCTGCGGCCGGGTCAGAAACTGATCGAGCGCCTGCTTTGCGAGGAATTGCTTGTGAGCCGCACAATACTGCGTGAAGCATTGCAGCATCTGCAGGCAGAGGGCGTGATCGTCAGCACACCGCGCCGGGGTCTCTCGGTGGCGAAACCCAACGGGGAAGAGGCCAACCAGATGCTTCGCGTCAGGCAGGCGTTGACGCCGTTGGTGGGCGAGGAGTTCGCCCGCAATGCGAGCAACGCACAGGTGGCGCGCCTGCGTGCGCATGTCGATCGCATGGACGACCAAAGCGCCGTGAGCGCGGAGAATAAATTCTACTCCATATTGCTCGAAGGTTGCGGCAACAGTGTTGCAAGCGCGATGCTTACGCTCCTCAACAATCGAATTATCATTCTGCAGCATCTTAAGCCCGGCGTCACCAACCACAACCGGGATACGTTTGACGAGCTCCGTGCTATTGTCTCGGCAATAGAAGCCCGAGACGCCGAGCTGACAAGCCGGCTATGCGCTGCACATGCGACGGGCTCGACAAGCATCCACCGGGAGCTGGCCAACTAGCTGTGATCGTTGAAGTTGAACCTTCCGGCATGACATGACTACAATAGCAATGTCGTAGTCCAACCGGAATGCAATGGATGACCGATCCTGACGAACTGAAGATCGTTCGCCGCTCATTCGCCAAGCAGATATTGGCGAGCGTCGGCGTTGAGGATCATCGTATCGAAAATGCCTTTGCGGACGTTCCGCGCGAGGATTTTCTCGGACCCGGCCCGTGGCCGATGCGCCGTTTCGGTATTGGCTATGTCGATACGCCAAACGCCGATCCAGTTTATCTCTACACGGACGATCTGGTCGGGATATCGCCGGAGCGGCACATCAACAATGGTGAACCATCGTTGCACGCGCACCTGCTTTGGTGCGCGCATCCAGTTGCAGGCGAACATATTGTGCATGTCGGCGCGGGGGTCGGCTATTACACGGCGATCATGGCACATCTGGCGGGGCCCTCCGGGCACGTTACGGGAATTGAGTTGGAGACTGACCTTGCGGCACGCGCCAATTCCAATCTTTCCGCCTATCCAAATGTCGAAGTGATTGAAGGTGACGGTACGAAGATTGAGTTCGGACCGGCTGACATAATTTACGTCAATGCAGGTGCGACGCGCCCCGCCGATATTTGGCTGGACCGGCTCAAAGACGGCGGCCGCCTGGTTCTGCCTATGACCACCGATGATGGGTACGCCAGCCAAAGCCGGCGGAGCAGACCGCGCGGTGCGGTGTTCGTTATCACGCGTGAAGGCGAAAAATTTGCGGCGCGCTGGGTGTCTGGTGTCGCCATCTACCCATGTGCCGGCTTGCGGGACGAAAAGTCGGAGGATGCACTCGCAAGGGCGTTTGCGAATGGCGGCTGGGATCGCGTCACGCGCCTCCACCGTAGCGACGACATCGCGGATGATCGCTGCTGGCTCAAGGGTGCCGGCTGGGCATTGGCCTATGACTGAGACCCACCTTGTTCAATGCATCGGGAGGATTTTCCCCCGATGCATTTGTGCAGTCGTTTTAGCTGGATGATTTCAGCATTTCCGGGTCGACAGGCAGTGTGCGGACACGCTTGCCGGTGGCGGCAAATATCGCGTTCGTCACGGCCGCGCTGACAATGGAGGTCGGCACTTCACCAATGCCACCCGGAGCCTCTGCGCTTTTGATGAGATGCGTCTCGACTACAGGCACTTCATCGATGCGCATGGGAAGGTAATTGTCGAAATTACTCTGCTCCACGCGACCATCCTTTATTGTGATCGCACCATGCAAGGCGGCAGTTAGGCCGAAGATAGAGCCGCCCTCGATCTGCGCTTCGATTGTATCGGGATTGACCGACATACCACAATCGAGTCCACAGACAATGCGATTGACCTTGACTGCCCCGTCAGTACCGACTTCCACCTCGGCTACCTGCGCGACATAGGAGCCGAAAATGAAAGCTACCGAAACGCCGCGGCCCTGACCATCGGGCAAGGGCGTGCCCCATCCGGCTTTCTCTGCAGCCAAGGTCAATACGCCGAGCGCACGCGGGTTGTTTGCGAGCAGCGCCTTGCGGTAGGCAACCGGATCCTGCTTTGCGGCATGGGCGAGTTCATCCATGAAACTCTCGACCACGAACACATTGTGGGTTGGACCAACGCCGCGCCAGAATGCGGTGGGCACACCGGGAGGCTCCACCTGAACGTAGTCCACATGGATATTCGGCAAGGCATAGGGCGGTTCGGCTGCCGCCTCGACGGCGTCGGGGTCAAGCCCATTGACGAATAGTTGCGGGACATAGCGCGCGAATATGGAGGAACCGGCGATACGATGGGTCCATGCGACAGGCTTGCCATCACCGTCCAGTCCCGCAGACATCCGATCGTAATAATAGGGCCGGTACATGTCGTGCTGGATGTCTTCCTCGCGGCTCCAGACGACCTTGACCGGGCCATTCACGTGCTTTGCTATCTTGACGGCCAACACAGTACCGTCGGGTTCGAGACGCCGGCCGAAACCACCACCCAGGAGGTGGTTGTGAATCCGGATCGCTTCCTTGGGAAATCCGGTAACACCGGCAACGAACATCTGCGTTAACGTCGGCACCTGCGTACCCACCCAGATATCGCAGCTGTCCTTTTGCATATGCACCATGCAATTCATCGGTTCCATGGTCGCATGGGCGAGGAACGGCACCTGGTAAATCGCATCGATGCGCTGTGCGGCCGATCCGAGTGCCTTTTCCGCGTCGCCTTCATTGCGTGCAACCGCGCCGGGCTGCTTCGACTTTTCTTCGAGCTCTTTGATGATGTCCGCACTGTTTACCGTGGCGTGCGGGCCGTCATCCCATTCGATGGCAGCGGCTTCCAGCCCTTTCTTGGCCGCGCCCAGATGATCTGCGACCACCGCTACAGCCTCGTCGATCTTGACGACCTGATGCACGCCCTTCACGGCGAGGGCTGCCTTTTCATCGACCGTCTTCACCTTGCCGCCGAACACCGGCGAAATCGCAATCGCCGCAACTTTCATTCCGGGCACTTTGGTATCGATGCCATAGACGGCGCGGCCGTCGACCTTCATCGGCGTGTCGACTCGCTTGGCAGGTGTGCCGATCAAGGTGAAGTCTTTTGGTTCCTTCAGCTTGACGCTGTCAGCCGCCGGTACGGGCAGCTTCGATGCTGCCTCGGCCAATTCGCCATAGCTCAGATGTTTTGAACCGGACCCGTCGGTGACCACACCATGTGCGGCTTTGCAGGTCGCAGGTTCGGTGCCCCATTCTTTGGCCGCAGCGGCGATCAAGAGTGTGCGGCCGACAGCGCCCGCCTGACGCAATGGTGTCCAGAACGCTCGCACCGATGATGAAAGGCCGGTTGATTGAATATGCAAGATCGAATTCGCGTAGAGCGCGTCGTTGGGCGGTGCATGCTGTACCTGGACCTGATCGAGGTCGACTTCCAGTTCTTCGGCTAACAGCATGGCAAGGGAGGTATATGTACCCTGGCCCATTTCAACCATTGGCATGACCAGCGTGACCGTGCCCTTGGGGTCTATGCGAATGAAGCCATTCGGCGCGAAGGGTGCCTTTACTTCATCTTCGGTCACTTGCGCTGAGTTTGCTGCAAAGACCGATGTCGTCGTACCACCGAGCAGGGCAAAGCCGAGAAGCAGTCCGCCTCCTTTCAGGAAAGTGCGGCGCGACGTGCTGGATCCGGAGGTCGGTTCGTTGAGATTAAGAGTGTCCATGGCTCAGGCCTCCGCTGCTTGCTTGATGGCGGCGCGAATGCGCTGATAGGTGCCGCAACGACAGACATTGCCGGACATGGCGCTGTTTATGTCTTCGTCGGTGGGCTTCGGCGTTTCCGTCAACAGGGCGGCGGCCGACATGAGTTGGCCGGATTGACAGTAGCCGCATTGAACGACCTCAAGGTCTAGCCAGGCTTTTTGCAGTGCCGCTCCTTGCGGCGTCTCTCCGATCGCTTCGATTGTTGTGATGGCGCTATCGCCGATGCTGTCGACGGTAGTAATGCAGGAGCGTGTTGCTACGCCGTCGATATGGACAGTGCACGCCCCACAAAGGGCGGCGCCGCAGCCGAACTTTGTGCCGGTCATGCCGAGCACGTCGCGTATTACCCAAAGCAGCGGTGTGTCGTCATCGACGTCCACGCTATGAGCGGTTCCGTTAATCTTAAGGTTATAGGCCATGGCTTCCTCGAGGGTGGCTGGGGCAGGGGGAAAAGTGGAGTTGACACGAGCTGAAAAGTCGGAGGAGAGCATCTGCGCTCTCGTCAAATCCTCAGCGAAGATACGCCGGATGCATCGCCGTGTCCACGGGTTGTAGAATAGGTGCTGGCGCTATTCCGCGAGCTTACTGGAAGAGGTTTCGTAAAGGGTCTTTTCCGAGCCTGCTTCGACCCCGACAAGGCTGACATCATAACCCCAAAGGCGGCGGACGTGCCGCAGGGTGGCGCTGCGTGCGGGCTCGTCGAGAACAATGCCGTCCCGCACCGTATGTTGCAGGTGAAGATGCCGGTTGCCGCGAAAATCCACATCGACGACCTGGATGTTGGGCTGGTTCACGCCAATATCATAGCTCCGTGCCAAGGTGCTTCTGATACTCTCATAACCGCGTTCATTGTGGATGGACGCAACCCTGTAGTGATTTTCCTTGGTCTCGTCCTCAAGCGCAAACAATCGAAATTTGCGGATGAGTGCTGGGCTCAGATATTGCAGGATAAACGATTCGTCGCGGTGATTGGCCCAGGCGTCGAGCAGTGTTCCACGCCAGTCGCCGTTGCCGGCAAACTCTGGAAACCAGTCGCGATCCTCTGCGGTAGGCTTGGTGCAGATACGTTCGATATCCTGCATCATCGCAAAACCGAGCGCATAAGGGTTGAGACCGGAAAAGCGTGGATCATCGAACCCGGGCTGGAATACGACGTTGGAGTGGCTGTGCAGCATTTCCAGAAGATTGCCTTCGCTGAGCTGCCCTTTGTCGAACATCATATTCATGATCGTGTAGTGGACGAACGTGGCACAGCCCTCGTTCATCACCTTTGTCTGGCGCTGCGGGTAAAAATATTGCGCGACGACGCGAACGATACGCAGGATTTCCCGCTGCCATGGTTCGAGGATGATGCTGTTCTTCTCGATGAAATAGAGAAGGTTTTCCTCCGGAAGATTGAGTGTCTTCTTGCGCTCAGATAAGTCCCGCTCTGTTTCGGTAGGGTCCTCGTCGGCCTTGCGCTGGGGCAGGGTGCGCCATAGGTCGCTGAAGGCGCGCTCCTCGTATTCCAGCCGATCGCGGACCCGCGCACGCTCTTTCATGGGCGAATTGCGTGGAGGCCGATTATACCGGAACACCGCCTGTTCCATGAGTGCATGGGCGGCGTCGATAATGGGCTCCACGGCAGCGAGGCCGTATCTTTCCTCGCAGCGTGCGATATAGCCTTTGGCAAACTCCATATAATTCAGAATGGCATCGGCATCCGTCCACTGTTTGAACAGATAGTTGTTCTTGAAAAAATGATTATGGCCGAAGGCCGCGTGTGCGGTCACCAATGTCTGCATCGACATGGTGTTTTCTTCCATCAGATAGGTGATACAGGGATTGGAATTGATGACCAATTCGTATGCAAGCCCACGATGCCCCTTGCGATAATGGTGCTCTTCATAAACGAAATGCTTGCCGAATGACCAATGCCGGTAGATCAGCGGCATGCCATTGGAGGAATAGGCATCCAGCATCTGCTCGGATGAAATGATCTCCAGCTGGTTGGGATAGACATCAAGACCAAGCTCATCCAGCGCAATTTCCTTGATCGCGTCATAAGTGCGGTACAGCGTGTTGAAATTCCATTCGGAACTCTGAAACAGAAGGTTCGAGGTGTCTGCGCGCTTGTTCATTCGCCGTTGCCCTTCAACCGCTTCTCGCTGTTTTTGGTTGCTTGGCAAAAAGCTGATGGAACACTGGATATATGTCGCCGGGCTTGGCTATTCGCGTCATCTGGAAATTGCGCCAGTTTTTTCCGACAAGGCGATAGGAGCGCCAAAGCGAGGTGCCATTGTCCGTAGACCTGAATATGGCGCTTTCCCGTTCATCCAGAATCTCGACATAGGCATAATATTGGCAAAGCTTCATGAGCTCGTTGTTCAGAAGATTGACGCAATTTTCGGAATCACCCGTCAGATTGTCGCCATCCGAGGCCTGGGCCGCGTAAATGTTCCAGTCCCTGCTGGGATAACGTTCCTCGATGATGTGCCGCATTTCCTCCAACGCTGTGGACACGACCGTTCCACCGCTTTGTGTGCTGTGGAAGAATGTCTCCTCATCCACTTCGTGAGCCTGATGGGTGTGACGGATGAAGACGATATCGATGCGCTCGTACCGCCGCTTGAGAAACAGATGCAGAAGGACGAAAAATCGCTTGGCTAGATCCTTTTCGCGCTCGCCCATGGAACCGGAAACATCCATCAGGCAGAACATGACCGCATTGGCATTCGGCACGGGCATGGGCTCGAAGCGGTTGAAGCGAATATCGACGGGATCGATGTAGGCCACCAGTTTGCGCCGCCGTTGCAGTACCTCAAGGTCCCGGCGCAATCCCGCGAGGCGTTCGCTTGATACCGCACTTGGTTTAGCCTCCGCCTCCAGTACCGCTATCTCGTCCGCAATGGCGTCCAGATCGGCTTGCTTCGGTCTCCTCAGGGCAATACGCCGGCCGAAGCTGTTGCGCATGGACCGCCCGACATTGATATTCGTCGGGGCTCCGGCAGTCGTAAAGCCCGCGCGACGAGGCTTGAAAGCAATGGCTTCCTTCAGGCTCGACTTGACCATGTCCGGAAGTTCCAGATCCTCGAAAAACAGATCGAGAACCTCCTCACGCGACAGCACAAAACGGAAATCGTCTTCGAGTTCGAGATCCGCCGCGCCGCCTTTGCCAGCACCCGCGCCTCCACCCGCACCTGGCTTTGGCAAGCGATCGCCCAGAACGAATTCCCGATTGCCTGGCAAGACATATTCACGGCGGCCGGTAGCGCGATCCGGCGCGAAGCTGGGCTCGCTGGTGCCACTTACCGGCAGTGAAATGGCGTGCCCGGCATCAACATCCGTTATCTTCTCAGTCGATATTTTCTCGTTAATGACCCGCTTCAGCTCCACGCGCGCACGCCTCAGAAAGCGCTGGCGATTGCTCAGGCTCTTGTCTTTCGGGTTCAGGCGACGATCAATGAAGTTCGGCATTCACGCACCTTTCTTCGGCGGTCGTCAGCCGGCCTTGTTCACCCGCATATACCAATCGACCAGGCGGCGAACCTGCCGCTCCGTATAACCGCGTTCGACCATACGCTGGACGAATTCCGTGTGCTGCTTCTCGGTGGCGCCATCCTTCTTCGAGCCAAAGCTGATAACTGGCAGCAGATCCTCGACCTGACCGAACATGCGCTTCTCGATGACTTCGCGCAACTTTTCGTAACTCGTCCACGATGGATTGCGGCCATTGTTTTTGGCTTTGGCACGCAGGGTGAACTTCACCACTTCATTGCGGAAATCCTTTGGATTGGCGATGCCCGCAGGCTTTTCGATCTGCGATAATTCGCTGTCGAGAATGCCCCGGTTGAGTATCTGCCCCGTGTCTGGATCCTTGTAGTCCTGATCTTCGATCCACGCGTCGGCATAGGCGATATAGCGGTCAAACAGGTTTTGACCATATTCACTGTAGGATTCCAGATAGGCTTTCTGGATTTCGTGGCCGATGAATTCGGCATAGCGCGAGGCGAGTTCAGTCTTGATGAAATCGAGATAGTTCGCTTCGATCTCTTGGGGAAACTGCTCTCGTTTGATTGCCTGCTCCAGCACATACATGAGATGCACCGGATCGGCCGCCACCTGCTTGGTATCGTAGTTGAAGGTTTCCGAAAGTACCTTGAAGGCAAATCGTGTGCTGATGCCATTCATGCCTTCATCGACACCGGCTGCATCGCGATATTCCTGCACGGATTTGGCTTTCGGATCGGACTCTCTGAGATTTTCGCCGTCATAAACGCGCATCTTGGTATAGAGCGGCGAGTTCTCATGCTCCGCCATACGCGTGGAGACCGTAAATCGGCTAAGTATCTCCAGCACTTCGGGTGCGCATGGGTTATTCAAGAGCTCGCTCTCACGCAGCAGCTTTTCGTAGATCTGCTTTTCCTCGGTGACCCGCAAGCAATAGGGAACTTTGACCACCGACATGCGATCAAGGAATGCTTCGTTGTTCTTGTTGTTCTTGAATTGCAGCCATTCGGATTCGTTCGAGTGTGCCAGAATGATACCCTGGAACGGGAAAGCACCGAAATTCTCGGTCCCGTTGTAGTTACCCTCCTGCGTTGCCGTCAGCAAAGGATGCAGCACTTTGATCGGCGCTTTGAACATTTCGACGAATTCAAGCATGCCCTGCGTCGTCCGGTTCAAGCCGCCGCTAAAGGAATAGGCGTCAGGATCGGCCTGGCTGAAATTTTCGAGCTGGCGGATATCGACCTTGCCGACCAGCGACGAGACATCCTGATTGTTGTCGTCGCCAGGTTCCGTCTTGGCAATGCCGATCTGACGCAGTCGCGATGGCATAATTTTGACGACGCTGAATTTGGATATATCGCCAGCAAACTCGTCAAGCCGCTTTGTGGCCCATGGTGAGATCAGACCGTTGAGGCGGCGGCGGGCAATTCCATATTTGTCTTCGAGCAGGCCGGACATTCGCTCCGGATGGAAAAGGCCCAGCGGAGATTCGAAGATGGGGCTGATCTGGTTCCCGGCCTTCAGCGTGTAGATGGGCCGATGTTCCATGAGTTGCTTGAGCCGCTCGGCCAACGAAGACTTGCCGCCACCAACGGGGCCCAGCAGATAAAGTATCTGCTTACGCTCCTCGAGACCCTGGGCGGCATAGCGGAAATAACCGACGATCCGTTCGATCGTGTCCTCCATGCCGTAGAAGTCGGCAAAGGCTGGATAGATCTTGATGGTGCGGTTGAGAAAGATCCGGCCGAGACGTTCGTCATCGCTGGTATCGACCAGGGTTGGTTCGCCAATAGCGTCCACCATTCGTTCAGAAGCGGTGGCAAACATCTTTGGATCATTGCGGCAAGCGAGGAGATATTCCTGCAGGCTCATCTCTTCCTGCTTCTCGCTGCTGTAGATCTCAGAGAAGAGGCTAAATACGTCAGAAGCTTGCGTAGTCATGTTTACCTCCAGCCACGTGCAAATTCAGTGGAATCTGAGCTGAAGGGGCCGCCCCTCGCTCAGAGGATTGCATGCCGAATGGACACAGTGTCGGATGAGTCGCTGCACTGCGCAAGACACTGATTGCTATAATATTGTATATATCAATCAAGATATTGAGATGTGTCCGCCGTCGAACGATTATCATCCCGCATATTTATGTCCTTCCTATGGCTATGTAGGAAGTCCTATTGCCTATAGTAACGGGTAAGACGAAAGAATTTGCGGGAAATTACGCCCCTATTGGCGCAGGGGTGCGATTTTTGAGATTAAGGAGATTGCCCGAAAGGATAAGCGCCGCACCAAGAGCGGTGAAAACATCAATCCGTTCGGAATAGATCAGCCAGCCGAGCACAGCCGTCAGCGGCACGCGCAAGAAGTCCATGGGAATGACTACGGTCGCATCGGCGTACTGCAAGGCCTTCGCCATGCAAAAATGCGAAAACGTGCCGGTGAAAGCAATGATCACCACCCAAGGCATGATATGAAATGAAGGCCAGTGCCAGACATAGATGGCGGGCAGAAGGCCTATCGCCGACTGGATGATCAACATCCAGAAAATGATCTTCACGACGCTGTCCGTTCGGGTCAACGATTTGACCATCGTGAACGATATGCCGAAGGTGAGGGCAGCACCGAGCACGATGAGCTGACCCACCTCCACTGTGCCTATGCCAGGCCGGACGATGATGATGACGCCGATGATACCGAGGGCAATCGTCAGGATCCGCCAGATGTTCAATCGCTCGCCAAGAAAGGCCACAGCCATTACCGCTGTCCAGGCCGGCGTCGTGAATTCAATGGCGATGACCTGTGCAAGCGGGATCATCGACAGGGCCTGCAACCAGGCAAACTGCCCGGCATAATGCGCTGTGTTTCGTCCGAGGTGCTGCCAGATACGCGCGGTCTTCATAGCCCTGAAACCACCCGATGAGCGTATCAAGGGATAGAGCATCGCAAGTCCGATGACCGAGCGCATTTCCATGATCTGGAAAACGTTGAGCTCCCTCGAGGCTTCGCGGCCGGAAATCGCCATGAGCAGGATGGCGGTGAGCGAACCGGTCATCCAGAACGCTGCTTTCAGGTTGGACTGCTGTACTTCCACGATGAACGGGCGTTATTTCGCGTAGACGCTGGCGAAATCGGCAAAACCCTTGACCTCGATCGGATTGCCTGAGGGGTCGCGGAAGAACATCGTCCACTGCTCGCCGGGCTCACCCTTGAATCGCACAACCGGCGGCATGACAAAATCGACGTCCGCCTGTTTCAGCCTGTCAGCCAGGGCATTCCAGTCATCCAGCGGCAGCACTACCCCGAGATGCGGCATTGGCACCATGTGGTCGCCGACCTTGCCGGTATTTGTTGTTTCGAAAGGCTTGCCCAGATGCAATGAAATCTGATGGCCAAAGAAGTCAAAATCCACCCAGGTGTCGGTACTGCGGCCTTCTTCACATCCGAGAACTCCACCGTAAAAGCGCCTCGCATCATCGAGATCAGTGACGTGATAGGCAAGGTGAAACAATGAGCGCATCGGAGATATCCTGGTGAGGCGGGAGTGCGCTGGAACCTAGCAGCAGATATCCAAGCAGACAATGAAAGGTTGCAGGAAATGCAAGGTTTCAACTTCTGCTCAGGGGAACCAAATCACCCAACTGTGAGTTGTATTGAGCTACACTCGCCTTGATCCCGAAAACAGGAAGTTTGAAATGTCCATACTGATCAGTCTTTTGATCACCGTTCTGGTGATCTTTCTTGTTCTTTATCTTGTCCAGATGCTGCCTTTGGATGCCCGTGCAAAACAGATCGTGCGGGTCATCGTCGTGGTGATCGGTATTATTTCATTGCTGCGCTATCTCGCCGTTTTTTAAGCAATCCAACGGGCGGAATATTTTGTTCCGCCCGGTTTTTATTGATCCGCCAACTGTTCCAGCAACCAGTCGCGAAACGCCCGGATCTTTGGCACATTTCGCCGCGCTTCGGGATAAACCAGCCAATAGAAATGATCGTCATTGCCGACAATATCGAATGGCTGGATAAGTTGGCCTTGTTTCAACTCCGTCTCATAAAAGACCGGTGTGAGAATGCCGACACCTTGACCCGCGATCACCGCTTTTCCCTCCAGGTGCTGATCGCCGAACCGGCTGAGCGGATTACCGCGTAGATCGGGTTCTGCCACTCCCGCCGCTGCAAACCATATTTTCCACCATGGATCGCTCGGATCTACGATCGGCAACTTCAGAAGGTCCGCAGGTGTTTTTACACCGCCAATCGTTGCTGCAAGCGCAGGGCTGAGCATGGGTGCGAAGTCGGCCCCAAAAATCTTGTGGGAAACCATGCCGGGCCAACGTCCGCCGCCCGAGCGTATGCCGATATCAGCGTCCTGGCGGGCAAAATCGATTATCTCACGTGTTGCCTGCAACCGGACCGCTAGGGATGGATGCGCCAACTGGAATGAACCCAGCCGTGGCACAAGCCAGTTTGCTGCAAATGTCGGAATGGTTGTGATCGTAAGAATACCATCGGCGTTTTCACGGGTCGCGGCAATTGCCGCACGCATCATGTCAAACGCCTCGCTGATTACCGGCGCAAGCCGCGCTCCGACTTCCGTCAGGATAACCTGGCGTGGCCGGCGCAGGAAAAGCGCTGCCCCGATTCTCTCTTCCAGGAGCTTGATCTGGTAGCTCACTGCTGCCTGCGTCATTCCGAGTTCTTCCGCAGCATTGGTAAAACTGCCGTGACGCGCGGCAGCTTCAAAGACGCGAATAGCGGCTAGGGGAGGCAGATTCATCAATAGTCTCGCATAAGCTGTCCTTATGCATGCTACTCGGCGTTTTGTTGGAAAACAAGCGCAGAAGGGCGCATCTACAACGGGGACGCAACACGTCACAACATTTGGAGTCCAAGTTATGAACCCTGTAGCATGCACATCGCGCTTATCAAGCCACGCTTCATGGTGGAGTCGAATTGCAAATCCATGGAAGCCCGACAACGACGAAAGTCAGCCTGCCAATATGGATACCGAGGATTTTTCCGATCATATGCTCAGGGACATCGGTCTATACGATGGCCGGGCCATAAGAGGCCAACGAACAGACCACGACGATCTGAGCAATCTGCTCAGAGACCATCCCAAGCGCTTTTTATAGTGCGATGTTCAAGAGTCGAAGTCTGTTTCCAAGCGCTTCTCAAGCGCAACAAGGTCATCGGGCAGCGGCATGCCCATGGCCTTCAACTCGTTGAGGTGTTCGCGCAGTGTCTCGTGAATTTCATGAGCATCCGTTGGCCGTCGTACCATCTCTTCGACCAGAAGCGCGATCCGGGCCTTGATGTCTTCGAACGCCATGGTGGTTCCTTTCACATGCACTGCAGATATTATACTACCAGATTAATCCTGGCCGGAATATTGCGTATCGGAGACCTTTTCCAGCCATTCGACGGTTTTACCGTCCAAGGCTTCCTGCATTGCGATGTGGACCATGAAATTTTCGGGACCAGCGCCGTGCCAGTGTTTTTCACCAGGCGGAATCCATACCGTATCACCGACCTTGATCTTTTGTATCGGCCCACCCCAAACCTGCGCTAAACCCGATCCGGACGTTACGTGCAGTGTCTGACCGAGAGGATGCGTGTGCCATGCGGTTCTCGCACCAGGCTCAAAGCGTACAACAGCTGCTTGCAGTCGTGCCGGTGCGCCTGCATCGATAATCGGCTCTACCCAGACGGTGCCGGAGAACCAGTCGGATGAAGCGCGGCGCGTCGGGACCGATCCGGATGGCTTGATGTCCATTTCTATTCTCCCGCAAATTGAGCCGCTTCCGGCATGTCAGGGCTGTTGTACGGCAGTGTTGCTGCAGTAGAGGCGATCACCGTGTCGAGGAAACCAGGAAACCGGCTTTCCAGATCGCTGCGTCGAAGTGTCAGTAGCCGTTTGGTACCTTCGGGCCGAACGTGGATGATACCGGCCTCACGCAACTTTGCTACGTGATAGCTGATTGCGGTCTTTGAGCCGAACTGCAGAAACTGGCCGCAAGTCATTGCCCGTTCGCCGTTACGGGCGAGAATGGCGATGATCGCAAGGCGCGTTTCATCGCCAAGTGCGGTCAAGACGGCAGGCAGCGCGATGTACTCGACGGGCGGGTGCGGGAGATAATCGGTCATGGGAGTTTTAATAGCAATTGTCAGGAGAGATTTCAATGTTCAATATTTGTTGAACTTTATTCTTGACACTCGGAGAGAGTGGGTTCATTAGTTCAAGGATCATTGAACATTAAGGTGCTCCCATGGATATTCGTCTCGTCGGATTGGCGCTTGGCACATTTGCAATCGGCATTGAGGGTTTCGTTGTCGCCAGCCTCCTGCCGCAAATCGCCGGAGACACGGGCGTAACCTTGGTGCAGGCCGGCTACCTCGTCGTGACCTATGCCTTGGCTTATGCAATCGGCGCCCCGATCGCTGCTGCACTCACAGGTGCATTCGAGAGGCGTAACGTCCTGACAGGCAGCGCTCTCATATTTGTGGCAGGCGCAATTCTTGCGGCCGTTTCACCGACATATCTCCTCCTTATGGCCGCGCGTGTGTTGATCGCTGTAATGGCGGGGCTTTATGCAGCCACGGCTCAGGCGACGGCAGTCGCCATTTCTGAACCACATCACCGTGCGCGTGCCATCGCTGCAATTGTCGGTGGCACGACGCTGGCAGTTGCCTTTGGCGCACCGCTTGGCGCCTTCATCAGCGACCTGGCAGGGTGGCGCGGTACCTATTTCTTCATCGCTTCGATAGGAGCGTTGGCCACCCTGATCGTCTGGTTCCTTGTGCCGCGCGGACTCTATGCAGATCGATTGACCCTGGCGCAACGCCTTGGCGTCATTCGTCATCCTGGGTTAGCGCCGGCGCTCTTGACGATGCTGCTTTACATGACCGGCGCATTCGCGGTTTACACGTATGTAGCGGCTATCGCCGTCGAAGGCGTCGGACTCAGCCATTCAATGATGCCAGTCGTATTGCTGACGTTCGGGATCGGTGCTGCTCTTGGAAATATCCTTGGGGGTCAGCTCTCGGATCGTCTCGGAGCGAAGAAAACTGTCATCACGGCATCTGTGCTCAACGCCATCGTGCTGATGGCCGTGAGCTGGATCATGCAATTGCCTGACAATATTGCCGGTCCGGCTCTCATCGCAATCATGGTGATCTGGGGTGTCATCGCCTGGATGTTCCCGCCAGCGCAGGCGAGCCGGGTTCTGGCCATCGCACCAGAAAGCGCGCCATTGGCTTTGTCGCTCAACTACTCGGCGCTTTATCTCGGCGTTGCACTCGGTTCGATGATCGGCGGGCTGGTCATTGCCAATATCGGCCTCGAATATCTCGGCTGGATCGGCGGTATATTCCCGCTCATGGGGCTGGTTGTCATGCGGCTGGCAGGGTCGCCAAACAAGCAGCAACTGTCTATTGCCTGACTGAATAAACTTTATTGCTGGTTACACAGGCCTATTCGCTTTTGACAGCCTTGTGCCCGGTGGTTTCCAGTATCGAAATACGGAAGTAAACCGGCTCCAGGGCCCGTTCATGGTCTCGAATGACGGTCTTCACATAAGCAGGCTGCCACCATTCGGCGCTCTTGTTCAAAAGCGCATGGGCTGTGTTTCTGCCGTCGATATGATCGGGTTCCTTCGTAAGTTCCTCGAACTTGCCCGTCACAATGACACTCTGCCAATTGTTCGTCGCGGATATCTCATCGAATTCAACGCAGACATGCGGATTTGCGCGCATGAAGTCGACTTTCTGCCCGGCGGTCGTGAATGAATAGAGAAACACGGAATGATAAGCGAAAGTCAGCGGCACGATGTAAGGTCGATCGTCCTTTGCACACGCCAACCTGCCGATCGTCGCTCTTTCGAGCAATTCCCGGATTTCCTGCTGCGTCATCTCTTTGATAATCATCGGCCCACCGTTTCAACAACGAGAATTTCAGCATCGGGACCAGCCGTCAAGATTCTTCTTTCCGATCGAAACTGCTGCGCTCCTTGGTACTCCACATGTCAGCAGCCTCGAGATTATCCTCGGTCGCGATTCGTTCGTGTTTCTCATCGTTATCGCGGACGCGGTATTGCAAGGCACCACCCGCCGCGGGTAGCGTTGCCATAATTTCGAACGTAGCCGTCGATTTCACCTTGTTGCCGCCCCAGCCCTTCATGCGGACTTTCTGGCCGACCGCAAAGCGATGGCTTGGTATATCGGGCGTCTTGTAGCGTCGATGCATGTTCATCGAAAATTCTCCTGGTAGATGATTTGCTTTGGTCACACAGTCTCCGGCGGAGACGGTGGATAGATATTCATTGTGTCGCATTAAAACTCTGCGTCCGTGAAGGGGCGAACTATTCGACCTTCTCAAGGAGCCCACTGGTCAAATTCGATTCGGACCGAGTATTACAGTTTGGGCTTTAATTGTGTTGTCATGAGCGTCAAATAAAAAATTAAATGTTTTAAATAAATGGCCGCTCAATCAGTATTTATGGTAGAATGATATTCTGGAAAAGGGCCCCATAAGTCAAATTTAATCGCAATATAAGCGGGCGACTAGTCGGAATAATATTAGAAATAGTAGTGATCGGTATCGATGATGGCATTAAGTTTTCCTAATCGCAGTCGCAGTTACGATGCGGCGGGCCAGCGCGTGCGCTTCATCGGCTACGACGGACTTTTCCAGGTACCGTTCTTTGTTGATATTGACGTTTTTGCCAAAGTATCACCGACGCCGGAATCAGCCGAAGACGATTATCTCGCGGCATTCGACGCGGCGCGTGCGTCGATCCAAGGCGCAGCAACAAAGGCCTATTCCCACGGACGCAAAACCATGTACGTTCTGACCGCAACGGACTTTCGTTAGTAGCTCCAAGCTTTGAAAGGAAAGCGTGGACCGGATGGGACAGGCGCTCGTCTGCCATTTCGTTGGCCAGGATTGGAAACCGGAAAAACGTTCCTGTCCGCCTTGCCATCGCGTCCGGTTGACACGGTCATCACACTTTCCAGGGAGTCAACGGCCCGCCTAGAAGATGGTTCCGAGCTTTTCGCTTGCTTCAGGCCAGCTTTTTGGCCTCGCGAAACGAGATAAGCTTGCGACGATTTTCATCCCAAAGGACGAGGTCAACGCAGCGAAGACTTTCCATGATGGTGATGCGGCCGACATCGCCGAGCTCCGGATAGTCTTTCAGCACTTCCGGAAGCCGGTAACAGGGAACCCTCGAGGACAAATGATGCACGTGGTGGATGCCAATATTGCCGGTCATCCAGCGCAGCACGCCCGGCAGCACGTAATGCGAAGAACCATGCAGCGCGGCCTCTGCAAATTGCCACTCGGGACCGGACGACCAATGCGTTTCCTCGAACTGATGTTGCACGTAGAACAGCCAGATACCGGCAGCGCCGGCCAGAGTGACGATCGGCAGATGGATCAGGAGAAATGGGCCGACGCCAACCAGCCACATAAGAAATATCGCCAGAACCGCTATTCCGAGATTGGTCGCCATCGTCGAAACCCACGGCTCCAAGCCAGAACGCATCATGCCGAAGGGTAGTCGCTGCTTGAAGATGAAAAGCCAGATGGGCCCGATACCGAACATCACGGCTGGGTGGCGATACAGCCTATACCCAAGCCGGCCCCAGCGCGACAGTGCGCGATACTCCGCAACGGTCAGCGTCGTAATGTCGCCGTCGCCGCGCTCGTCAAGATTGCCGGCCGAAGCGTGATGCAAAGCGTGCGTACGACGCCAGTAATCATAAGGAGTCAGAGTCAGAACGCCGATCACTCTGCCCGTCCAGTCATCCGTATGACGATGTGCAAAAAAAGAACCATGGCCGCAATCGTGCTGGATCATGAATAGCCGAAGCAGGAAGCCAGCTGCGGGAACGATCAATACCAGACCCCACCAGTATCCATAGTGCACGGCGGCCCAGGTCAATGCCCAGAAAAAAGCGAACGGAATGACAGTAACAGCGAGTTCGAAGGCGCTGCGTCCTCTGTGCGGTTTACGGTAGCTGGAAAGAATCTTGAGCCAAGGACGATCGCCCGAGCCAATTGCAGGTAAAGTTTTAGCGGAAGTGGTTTTCATCGGCTATCATACCCTTGGCGTGCCAGCGCGCGCAAGATGTTTCGACAAGAAACATTTGGTGAATTCACAGCCTGTGATTTCTGTTTGGTTGTATGTACGACACCAACCGTGCGACGTCGTTTTCGGATTCATGGCTGGCTAGAGGCGAGGCCCGACGAAAGACCTTTTCGACTGGGGGTCAAGCGCCGAACCTCTATACCCAGGGGAGGGCAGGATGAAGCGTGACTCTCGGCAACCCCTTCGTCAAATCACATTCGGGTGCGCCACTCTTTGCAATTTGGTGGCAACTGATGTCCCGATTGCATAGAAGCCAAGAAAAATGCAGCATACCATTTCTGGCGCGGCGGCAGGCCATCAGATCGGACTTACTCCTCCGGGTGAGAACTCCTTGTCGTCAGGCTTTCGGTAGAAGGGGTCTGATACGGCATCCATGACGCGCGCGCAGCAAGTTGGCGTACTTATCGGCTTAGCGATCGTAGCGGCGCTCACGATCCTGCGGGCAAGTGACCCGCCGCTGCTGAAGCAGGCCCGCGACCTCACATTCGACGAATATCAGCGCATCGCGCCACGAACGTTCGAAAACCTGCCCGTCAAGGTCGTCGATATAGATGAAGCCTCGCTGCGGGAGTTCGGTCAGTGGCCATGGCCGCGGGACCGGCTTGCCACCCTGGTCGACAGGCTCACTGAAATGGGGGCATCTGCAATCGCGTTTGATGTTCTTTTCGCTGAGCCGGACCGTTTATCGCCGCGTACAGTCGTACGGGACGTTGCCGGAATTGATCCCTCGCTGCTTGGTCAACTGCCTGATAATGATGAAATTTTTGCTCAAGCGATTGCCGGGAAACCTGTCGTCCTGGGCTTTGGTTTGTCTAACGAAGGGAATTATCGCCCACAGGTGAAGGCCGGCTTTGCCTTTACAGGTGAAAATCCTGCCGGCGCGCCTCCACGCATCAAGGCCGCGACACCGTTGCGGCCGGAATTTGAAGCCAATGCCGCCGGTATTGGGCACATCAGCCTCAATCCCGGTGACCCTTCGGCGGTCGTTCGCGCGGTTCCGCTTTTCCTGAGCGATGGCGAACAGCTTTATCCCAACCTTGCGCTTGAAGCGCTGCGCGTCGCCCAAGGCGCTTCTACCTATGTGCTTGCAGGCGCGACAAACGTGCCCAACACCATAACCATGGTCAAAATCGGGGAATTCGTTGTTCCGGTGACTGCCGAGGGTGAACTATGGCTCTATATCACCCCCGATACCGCCGAGAGATATATTTCAGCCAAGCAGGTACTGGCGCCTGGAGGCGCCGCTCCCGAGATAAAGAACGCTATCGACGGCAGTATCGTCTTTATCGGGACATCCGCTGCCGGGCTTCAGGACATCCGAACCACTGCCCTTGGACAGAACGTGCCTGGCGTTTCGCTGCACGCGCAAACCGTCGAGCAGATATTGTCGGGACGGTTTCTCTCGCGTCCGGATTGGGCAAATGGGCTCGAAATCCTGTCAATCGCAGCGATGGGAAGTCTGCTGGTGATATTGACGACTTTCGTTAGTCCGGCCGTCGCCTTGGTTTGTGGGCTTCTGATCACGGTCATGGCTCTTGTCGCGTCGTGGCTAGCCTTTTTCTACGCGGGCCTCTTGTTTGATCCCTTGGCGCCAATCGTCAGCGGGTCGATAACGCATTTTGCAGCGACGTCGTTTCGCTTTCTGGTGATCGACCGCGAACGCCGAGCGGTCAGACGCGCATTTGGCCACTATCTCTCGCCTTCGCTGCTGTATCGTATCGAGCATACGCGGAATGCATTGCGCCTTGGAGGAGACGACCGGGAACTGACGGTTATGTTCGTCGACGTTCGCAATTTCACCGAAATCAGCGAGCGCCTGACCCCGGCAGAAGTCGTATTGTTCCTTAACACGCTTCTCGATGCGCTTAGCCGTCATGTCATCGCCAATGAAGGGACTCTCGACAAGTTTATCGGCGACTCGATAATGGCCTTCTGGAACGCCCCTGTGGATGTAGCCAATCATGCCAACAAAGCGGTCCATGCCGCATTGGCCATGCGTGAGACACTCGCGCGCCTCAATCAGGATAATGCGTTTGGCTTTGGAGACGAACAGAAAGTCGGAATAGGTATCGGTATCCATACCGGACTTGCATGCGTCGGAAACATGGGTGCGGAGACACGCTTCAACTATTCCGCCATTGGGGATGCGGTCAACATTGCTGCGCGTATCGAATCCTCGTGCAAGGAGGTCAGCTTCGACATTCTTGTTTCAGATAGCACTGCCGAAATGCTGCCGGGCTATGCTTTGCTTGAAGCAGGCGCCCTCGCCTTGAAGGGGAAAAGTATGCGGACCAGGCTTTTCGCGGTTGTCGGTGATGAAAAGATCGGCGGAACTGCCGAATTTGTGCAACTGCGGGCTATCCACGCCCAACTCATCGAAGCCTTGCGGTTGCGGTCTTCAAGCAGTCGTAAATTCTTGCGGATCGTAAAATTGCAGGCGGTGAAACTCACAAGTGGTCTGCCGGAATTCTATCGCCGTATATCGCGTCGATCCGATCACTTCATCGATCAGCCGGCAGCGAAGGACCGGTCCCCTGGCATTTGATCGGATCCGGTTATCTGTTGTGCCTTGGTCCATTACCATCCCGGTTGTCGCGGCCTCTATCGTGATCGTGGCGATCTCTACCGCGCCGATCATCATCATGCCTGTCGTGGTGATGACCGTCTTTATCGTGGTGCCTGTCATGATGATGGTGCTTGTCGGGCTTATCAGGTTTATCCGGCTTGGATGGCGTATCAGGCGTCCTTGGCGTAGCCGGCGGATCGGGCGCATCGGAGGGTGCTGCAGCAGGCGGATCAGAAGCCCGAAGACTCTGAGGAGCAGGCGGATCGGGAGCTCGCGGACTTTGCGGGGCAGGACCGGGTGCCCTGGCTGGAGGAAGCGAGCCGTTATCCGCGGGCTCCGCTGCTGCCATCGAAAGGCCGCACCCTGTGCCAGTTATTCCCAATCCTCCTGAAAGCTTTTGATTGCCCGACAGGAAAGGCAGTGCCTTCGTACTGCCCAGCGTCTTGAAGATGTTCCGATCGACGCGGCGGGTATCGGTTATTCGGCCATTGGGCTTGGCAACGACACAATCGCAACGGCGCTTCAGTTCTTTGCAGCCGCCCGCACCGCAAAATCGTGCCGAACCGTTCAACAGGACGACTGCTGTGGTTCCGTCCGGGCCCACGTAGAAGTCGAATGCGGTTCCACGTACGCCGATCGTTCCGGCAGGGGTCAAGATATTATAGGCCGACGATTTTGAATTTCCGCTGACCCAGCGAAACGTTCCCTTGGCGGCTTTGATCGTCAGATTTTTGACCGAGCTGGTGTCATCATAGACGAATTTATCGATCGTCACTGACGAGCCCCAGCCCACCGCCAGCTTGGTACCATCACGGAACAGGAATTGACCAAGGCCCGACTGAGAGGTCTTGATCCTTTCGTCGCGATGGACTGGCGTATCCACCGCGATAGGGCCGCCTCCACCAGTTACTTCCGTTTTGATAAGGACAGCCTCACCAACAGGCTCCGCCGCCATCGTCGGCAGCGGGCCTAAAAGCATCATACTGAGCGCCGCTACGGCGGCAGCACGCGAGTACGGCATTGGACCCCCATCTGAAGCGGAACATAGTACATGCGATAGAGACAAGTGTCCCTTCATCCTTATTGGTTAGAGAGCTTCCGGGTCATGACTGCCCTGATCTTGCATTGGAGAAGGTCGGCAGGGGGTAATCAGCGAGCGTCGACTGTTCAACCGGGATTGGCGCAGTGACGTCAGACTCCGCAAGTCGCGGTCAGATGTAGACGGACTTGCTATACCGACGTTCCGGCCTCTAGCCGTCGTTCGTTGCAGCGTGAGAATAGGTCAACCAGGCGAGCACCGCTGCCACGAATAGCAAGGCCGGCACGTCGCCCAGCATATGGCCCATATGCGCGCCGGGGCTGTAGGACTGGACCGCCATGATCAGCGCGTGCACGACACTCGACCAGATCGTGAACTCTATCAGCGACCGATGCGCTATGGGATTGCGCGACGCACGGACCAGAAATATCCCCAGCGTTGCGTATATGCCCACGATCATCATGAAATACTGCGAAGCGGTGGGCGGGCCATCATGCCAGGCCCAACCTGACGGCCAGATAATCGCGAGTGGATAGACCAGACAGAATACGACACCGAAGGCAAACAAAGCGATCTGTAAAAGTTTTAGCCGGGACATGGGCGCGCTACTTTCTTAAGGGACCGAACGGCATTCTTCGTCAGAAGTATATTTAAAACCAGCCATCCAGGAAACGTATTGCTCTAGAGTCAGCGGCCGTTCTACCCCCTGCTTGCCTGCAAATGCGCGCTGTCTCGACCGATATATCTCTTTAAAATTATTTCGTGTTTTGGCGCACCCGACAGGATTCGAACCTGTGACCTCTGCCTTCGGAGGGCAGCACTCTATCCAGCTGAGCTACGGGTGCTGATACAAGGCTTGGCCTTACATGCGCGAAGCGTTTCTAGCCGATGCGGCCCGCCGCTTCAATGGCGAATTTCAGTTGTGCGCCGGGAAATGGAGGGCATTCGTCGTCACGCTTGATCTGGACGTTTGATGATGGCGAAGTTCATCTCGGAGCGCACGCGAAAACCCATCGCCTTGTAAAGCGAGATGGCGGGCGTGTTTGTGGCATAGACATGGAGGTAGGCAAGCTCATTCCTTGCCGAAATCTCGCCAGCGACGAAACGAAAGAGCATCGTGCCGAGACCGCGACCCTGAAAATCGGGATGGACACAAAGGCCGCTGAGTTCGGCAAAGCCGGGCTGACGCATCCGCTGACCAGCCATGGCGACAAGGCTGCCATCGATCTTGACGCCCCAGAAGTTGCCGAGGCTTTGGGCGTGAAGTGTGAAGGGTCCGGGTTTGGTCAGCATGGCCAAGGCGAGCATCTCGGCTGAATCGGCTTCAGTCAGCAGTTCGATTCTGCTGTCGCTGATCCGCTCGAAGGCCTGTTCGGCGATCATCTGCACGAGCTTGGCTTCGGAAGCAACCGTCAGGCCTTTTGGAACTGTGATGGCATCGGATTCGACGAGCGCCATGACCTCATGGGCAGTGACCAAATTCTCCAGGGCCTCCAGGCTTTCGGCCGTATTGTCGGCTGCGGCGGCGAAGGGGACGATGGAGGGTGGATATCGGCGGGCACGCTCATTGCCTTGGGCCAATGCCGAATGGACGGTTCGAAGGGCATCCCAGGCCGGGCGGTCGAGAATATGGCTCATGATTTCTGTCCCTTGTCGAGTTTGCCGCGATTGGCAAGGGGCGCATCTGCAAGCTCGCTCTCGATTGCTGTCAGTTGTTCCAGGATCGGGCCAGAAAGATCTTCACAAAGTTCGCTTACTGCCCGTTCTATGCGCGGCCAGATCAATCGCTTCGAATAATCAACGAGTTCCCGTCCCTTCCGCGTCAGCGACACCAGCTTTCGACGCTGATCCTCGACTGAAGTCTGCATGTCGACATATCCCAGTTCTTGAAGCTGCGAGATGATGCGGGTGGCGCCCGGTTGTGTGATACCGACAGCTTGGGCAAGTTGCCCTGTGGTCAGCGGGCCGGCGCGGTCGATCGCCGCAAGAAAGGGATATTGAGCGGACTGAATGGGGACGCCGAACTCTTCCATGATACGCTGCGTATCAGCCTGAAGGCGTTCGCCGATACGGCGGAAGCGGCTGCCGAGGCAGAGGAAGCCCAACGATTTGACGATATCTTCAACCAAGATGTTTCCTCGCGACAAATTGTATAACAAGTTATATAATACTTTATGAAATCAAAAACAAGAGCGGTAGAATGCGCCGATGCTGGCCAAGGCTTCGATGGTGAATTTTGTCGTATAAAAAGGAAGTTGTGCGGGTTCCGCAGGTGCAGGTTACAGTCGCGGATCCTGTCATGTGCCTGATGCGTACTAAGTATAATCTTTCGAGCTGATGCAGCGCTTTCTATGGCGAATTCGCATTGATTCCTGCGCCGCATGGCGCGATGATAAATTGCGGGCGCTCGCTGTCTGCACGGTTGGCCTCGTTGACAGAAACGGGAGACTTCTCATGGCGACCAAGACAGATTTCACCGCAGAGGAATGGAGCGAAGTGCTCGGCAGTGTCATGATGGCGGGGATGGCAATCACATTGGCCGATCCAAGCGGCCTCATCGGCATGACCCAGGAGGGACTGGCCAGTGGCAGCGCACTGCTTGCAGCCAAGACCGATCCGAATTCTAATGCCTTGATCAAGTCGGTGGTATCCGACTTCGAGACGTCCGAGGGACGCACGACAGCGCGCGGCCTGATCAAAAGCAAGCTTGCTGGCAAGCAGGCGGCCGAGATGAAAGGCGCCATTCTGGAGACGCTCGGCCAAGCCGTCGCACTCGTTGACGCGAAAGCTCCAGACGACGCTGCCGGATTCAAGGCTTGGCTTTATAGCATAAGTGAACGTGTCGCGAACGCAGCCAGCGAAGGTGGCTTCATGGGTTTTGGCGGTGTGCGGGTGAGCGACGCGGAGAAAGCCACTCTGGACGAGATTTCGAAGGCGGTTAAGCTCACGGCTTGAAGGGCCAGATCAACATCAACGGGAGGAAGTTTCGATGGCCAGCAACCAATCAGTGCTAGAGCAGATGCTTCAAGCCGCCCTGCAGGGAGGTGGGCTCCGCGCAGGGCAGGGAGGGGGAAACCCTAGCCAGCCTGCGCCGGGCGGGGAGGGCAATCTCGGCGATATTTTGGGAAGCCTGCTAGGCGGTAGCCCAGCATCGGCGGGCGGAGCCATCGCGGGCCGATCCGTGCCTGCCGGCTCCGGTGGCCTTGGCGATATTCTGGGCAGTCTCCTTGGAGGTGCAGCAGCCGGCAACGGCGCGAGCAGTGCTCCAACGAGATCGCCGCAGCAGCAGACGCAAATGCCACAAAAGGCGGGAACGAATGATCTCGCCCGCTATGGCGGCATGGCGGTGATCGGCGTGCTCGCCTACCAGGCGTTCAAACGATTTCAGGCACAGCAAGCTGGCGGAACGGGGACGAAATCGCCTGCAGCAGACACAGCTTCAGTGGCGCCGCCAGCCGACAATGGCTTTCATCCGGCGCAGGCGCCGGGGGGTGCCGATGCTCTCTCAGGTGTGTTCGTCAAGGCAATGGTGGCCGCGACACAGGCCGACGGCGTCATCGACGAAGATGAACAGCGCAACTTGGCTGGACGCCTTGATCAACTCGGTATCAGTCCGGCGGATCGTCGAGGTCTGACCGAACAGCTGACAATGCCTGTGAATCTGCGAGAAATATTGAATGCCGCGACTTCGCCGGAGGTAGGGCTACAGATTTACATGGCTTCGGTTCTGGCGATAGCGGTCGATACACCCGCTGAGAGAAATTATCTCGACGGGCTCGCGCGTGCTCTCAAAATCGATCCGGCGCTGAAGGCACAGGTCGAACAAACTCTGGGGCGTGCCTGACGCGCCCTGGTCCATGAACGATTTGAGTTCATCTGGAACACTGAGTCACGTCGCCGCCCGTGTCTTGCTCAGCAGCACGATGGCGATGAAGTGCTCGTGAGGTTGTGGATTGGCGGCGAGGCGATCGGCGAATCGGCTGAAGATCTCGTCGACCAATGCTGCACGATCTCGCGCAGGGTCAATACAGTTCATGATCGTTGGACCTGAGAAACCTCGCATCATCCCTGTCCAGCCGCCAGCGAGTTTGGTGGCATCCCCGGACCGCTTGAAATCATCCCAATGAATGTCCGGTCCTGGTTGGATTTCGGCGTGCTCGATTTGCAACCCAGCGAATTGCTTTTCTTTGGAGAAGGGTGCGTAAACGTCCGCTAGTCGACGTGGCGCAGTCGGAACATTTATGAGCGCCAGTTCATGGTCGGAAAAGACGCCGCCGCGCCTCATATCGCAAAAGACTTCCCACAATTCGCCGGTTAACCACTCCCATCCCAGCCTGTCCGGACGCCCCCCCGGGAAAAGCGACAGAAGCCATCCTCCAGGTCGAAGTTCCCTGGACCGAAGTTCCAAGAAATTCCGCCAGTCGCGGGCCTGTTGCTCGACAACTGCTTCCTGAATCTCTGGCAACTTGCTGCGCATTGCAAACGCATGATCTGGCGCGTCGATCGGATTTCGGCTCATCCACTGTATCGTCCAGGAATTCCAACCGAGATGAACGCGTCCCGGCGGCATCAAACCTTCGAAATAGGTGCGGCCGATAGCGGAGGGAAAGATTCCCGATCGACCTGCCATATAGCTGTCGGGATTGTCGCTCAGCGCCGTGAAAAGGGACGTAAAGTCATTTGATGGCAAGTCAGTGTGGATGACTTCCACCATTCGATCCTCACCCACTCTACTTCGAAGCACCCTAATCGCCGTCGAGACGGGCTCCATCGAATTGACGCCTTGCGACGAGCCGTAGTCGGCAATGACCAGCGTCTCTTCTCCCAATTCCACAGATTGGGCGGCCTTTTCCCAGAGCGCCAGAGCGGTTGCGTTTCCGGCTGCTTGCATGGCGGAATTACGATTGTAGAAGCCACGGCCCTCCATGGCAGCGATCGCAGGGCTGACTGCCTCAGACATGTTTTCCCCCAACCCGACACAGTGCCTCCGCAAGCGGGTTTTGTGTATTTTATACGCCTTTCTGCGCATGCTTACAAATCCGGGCGGTTGTTGTGGGATTCCATGTTTTGGACACGGCTACGGTGTCCAACGGCGACGGCGCGCACCGTGACCAAAAATCATACCGGTACCATTCAGCGGCGAAAATGAATGTCGCTTTGCAAAGGAAGCGCACTGACCATGTCGTCGAACGCTGCGCCATCACGAATATTTTAAAGTGTTCCAGATGCTATTTGTGAGATATCTAATGGTACTGCGCCGTAGCCAAGCCAAGGAGATCGACATGCAGATGAACCGACGCCACGTGTTGGCACTTTCCGGAGCCGCCGCTGCAACTACGCTCTTCGCGCCAGCCATGCAAGCTCACGCAGCCGCGCCTTTCAAACAGCCGGAACTCCCTTACGCGGAAGGCGCACTTGCACCGGCGATTTCGGCGAGAACAGTTGGCCTCCACTATGGAAAACACCATGCCGGTTACTTCAAGAAGCTCAATACCTTGGTTGAGAAGACACCCTATGCGGACCTCTCACTCGAGGAGGTTGTCGTACGTGCCAAAAAGGATGGAGATACCGCGATCTTCAACAACGCAGCACAGGCATGGAACCACAATCTCTATTGGCAACAATTCAAAGGCGGATCTGCCGCACCCAAAGGTGAATTCCTGCAAGCCATCGAGGGCAGTTTTGGCGGCTTTGACGAACTGAAGAAGAAGATGACCGCCGAGGGCGACAATGTTTTCGGCACAGGATGGGTATGGCTGGTCAAGGATGGTGACAAGCTCTCAATCGTCGGGATGCAAGACGCCGGTGACCCGCTCGCGGAGGGCAAGAAAGCGCTGCTCGGTATCGATGTCTGGGAACATGCCTACTACCTCGACTACGAGAACCGCCGACCGGAACACGTTGCGGCAGTTCTTGGCAAGCTTGTTAACTGGGAATTTGTCGGCGAACAATTTCAGGCATGATATTTTGTGCACAACGCCGTCCCCCGTTTCCGGGGAACGGTGTTTGAAATCTGATTAGTCGATGTCGAAGGATACACCCTGCGCCAGGGGAAGGGCGGACGAATAGTTCACCGTATTTGTGGCACGGCGCATGTAGGCTTTCCACGCGTCGGATCCGGACTCGCGCCCGCCACCCGTTTCCTTCTCGCCGCCAAAGGCTCCACCGATTTCGGCGCCCGAGGTGCCGATATTGACGTTTGCGATACCGCAATCTGACCCGTCAGCGCTGAGGAAACGTTCGGCTTCCTGTAAATTGAGCGTGAAAATCGAGGATGAAAGCCCCGCTCCGACTGCGTTGTGATCGGCAATCGCTTTGTCGAAATCGCTGTATTTCATGACATAGAGGATAGGAGCAAAGGTTTCTTCGGTAACCGGCCCATCCTGTTTCGGCATTTCGACAAGAGCGGGACGAACATAATAGGCATTGTCGTATCCGGTATCGATGCGCACACCGCCGGTTACCTCGCCGCCATGATCGATTGCTTGCCGCAGCGCCTTTTGCATATTGTCATAGGCAGCCTTGTCGATGAGCGGACCGACCAATGCCGATGTATCGAGCGGACTGCCGACGGAAACACTCTCATAGGCCTTCTTCAGGCGAGGCACGAGTGTTTCATAGACGCTTTCATGTACGAATAGACGGCGAAGGCTGGTGCATCGCTGACCTGCGGTTCCCATTGCGCCGAAGGCAATAGCACGCAGTGCCATGTCGAGATCGGCCGACGGGCAGACGATGCCGGCATTGTTGCCACCAAGCTCGAGGATCGAGCGGGCGAAACGCTTGGCGAGACGCGGCCCGACCTCACGGCCCATGCGGGTCGATCCCGTCGCCGATACGAGCGCAACCTTCGGATGATCGACGAGTGCCTCGCCAACGGTGCGGTCGCCCATCAACACCTGGGTAAGGCCGGCGGGAACATCACCAAAACGCTTGGCAGCTCGCTCAAAGATGGCTTGGCATGCAAGCGCGGTTAGAGGTGTTTTTTCCGATGGCTTCCACACAACAGCATTCCCGCAGACGAGTGCAAGCGCCGTGTTCCACGACCAGACGGCAACCGGGAAATTGAAAGCGGAAATAACCCCAACGACGCCAAGCGGGTGCCAGGTTTCCATCATGCGATGTCCGGGACGTTCGGTTGCGATGGTCAGGCCATAGAGCTGGCGCGACAAGCCCACAGCAAAATCGCAAATGTCGATCATTTCCTGGACTTCGCCGAGACCTTCCGACGGGATCTTCCCGGCCTCGATCGAAACGAGGCGGCCGAGTTCACTCTTCAGCGCGCGCAACTCCTCACCGAAGAGACGCACGAGTTCGCCGCGCCTTGGGGCAGGAACCAGACGCCATTCGCGGAACGCTGCATCAGCCTGTTCGATCGTCCTTGCCGTATCGTCCGCCGAATGAACCACGATATCGGCGATCTTCTCTCCGCTTACGGGACTAAAAGAAGGCATATTGCCTCCGGCATAAGCGGATTCAGCTACGCCGAGCTTGGAAAGGAGTGTTTTCACTTCTTGAGCAATGGTCATCTTGCTTTTCCTTTGTCTGTTTGCCTGCCGGTTTGGGGCAGCTTTTATCAGGCGGTTCGAATTTTTGATACAGCCGCTGCTCAGCTTGCGAGCGCGATGGGTTTGAAGTGTCTCAGGCACGTATCGATAGATGCTTTTTCAAGGCTTTCGTAATGCGCGAATTCGTCGAGAACCGATGTGCCAAGCTGGCCCTCGAATTCCAGCTGAATGGGGGTTGCTGCGAATTTCTGGTTCGCATCGTCACCGAGATTGGATTGGAAAATTCCGGCTGCACTTACGGGCAGAAAATCCTCGTAGACAATTGGGTCGTATTGGACGGCGCCCATCGCCACGAGCGTTTCGATGTTGGTGGCTTCGCGGGGTGACAGCATGTTTTGTGGAAAGCACTCTGCGACAGAATAGCGGAAGTAGCCGAGCCCGTTGGCGCGGATATTATCCCAATCATCGGGGAAGGCTTTGAACGCAACAGCCAGCGCGGCAATGTAGGCTTTGGCATTCGAGCCATCGGCGGCAGGGCGAACTACTTCACGCGATTTGGCCAGGAGTTGGTCGTAGAGCGCGCGACCTTTAGGTGTCAGCGCAATGCCACGCTGCTCGATTTCGCCGAAGCGGGCCGTATGCGAACCGGCTTCCCATTGGCCTTGAGCGTTGCGGAACGACACGTTTTCTTCAAGCGCCTTGAAAGAGGTCTGCCGCAGGAGAATGGGACAGGCCCGGGTTGGAGGGCCTTCGATGACCGCCTTGGGCGAAATACCGTGTGCAGGCATCAGGTCCTGAACGGCATCGATATCCAGTGTGCGCGGCGTCAGATGATTGATGTGCGGCCCCTTGAAAGACACGACATCGGCGATCAGCCGGTGCGCATCGTGCAGGCGGTCATAAAGCTCAGTACCGACACTCGCATGGTCATGCCAACGGAAGGTTTCGAGGATTTCCTGTACGAAAAGCGCCGCATCGTCAGCGTTGAGGCCACCTTCAGTCTCGGCCTTCTGAATGAGAGAAATCGCCTCTGCGGTGAATATCTGTCGTGCTTCGAGGATCTTCCGGGCTTCGTCGCGAAGCTCAGGATCCGCAACGAGATCGAGCCGCAGCAATGAGGTAAAAACGCGAAACGGATTGATCTTCAACGCGGCATCGCCCACAGGGCGGAAGGCGGTTGAATGGACGGGGACGCCGGCCTCACTCAGATCGTAATAACCGACCGGATACATGCCCATGATGGCGAAGACCCGGCGCAGCATGGAAAGTTCTGCTGCTGTGCCGACACGGATGGCGCCGTGCCGCTCTTCCGAAATGCGGTCAAGCGTGTCGGTTTTTTCGAGGCGATGTCTCAATTCCGGCGACGCGGCAAGCGTTTGCGCGTTTACTTTCGCGACGAGCGACAGAAGTGTTCCATAGGCGGGAACTTCCGTCCGGTACATGGATGACATGGCTGAAGAAAAAGATGCGCGGATAGCATCTGTCGAGACAAAACTTGTTGATTTCACAATGATGGTTCCGTTGCAGTGGTGCGACAGCAAATTTCATCGCCGTCATGCTTAAACTGGATTATAGATAAGATAATGGCCCGCGGATTGCGATGATTTAAACTGGGTTGATGCGAGACACGAATGAAGTTAAGCCGCAGATTGATCCCGGACATCGATATTCTGCAGACATTCGAATGTGCGGCGCGGCATGGCAGCTTTACCCAAGCGGCGAGAGAGCTCAATCTTACGCAGAGTGCTGTCAGCCGGCAGATGAGTGAACTCGAAGGCCAGATCGGCGTGCTGTTGTTCGAGCGTATCCGCCAACGTGTCGTCCTTTCCGATGCCGGGCAGAAGTTTCTTCCGGAAGTACGGCGCCTGCTTGGTCTGACTGAAGAAACGATGCTCCGTGCCATGGCGGCGTCACAGTCGGCATCCTCCCTGAATATCGCCACGCTGCCTACCTTCGGCAGCCGCTGGTTGATGCCAAGGCTTCCCGATTTCTTGCGCCGCCATCCCGAAATGGCGCTCAGCGTCGCATCGCGGTCGGAACCCTTCGATTTCGAGGAGGAGCCTTTTGATCTGGCCATCCACTATGGACAGCCGGTCTGGGCGCATGCCACATGCACGTATCTCTGCAGTGAACTGATTGTACCCGTGGGGAGCCCGGAGCTTTGCACAGCCAACCCCGTAAACACGCCGGCTGAACTGGCAAGCTCCGCGCCGTTACTGCATCTCTCGACACGGCCCAAGGCTTGGGCCTCCTGGTTCGAAACAGTGCAGGCAGAGATTGCCACGCCCTACAAGGGGCATCGTTTCGAACATTTCTCCATGGTTATAGAGGCAGCGCTTGCCGGTCTGGGCTTCGCGTTGCTGCCCCGTTATTTGATTGAGCAAGAAGTCGCATCAGGGCGCTTGCTCGTGCTGTTCGAGCAGCCACTCCAGACCGAGAATAGCTACTATCTTGTGGTGCCCGACCACAAGAAGGAGAACGTTTTGGCACAAAGCTTCTTCACCTGGATAGCCGATCAGGTCACCGAACGACCGACGCGACCCTAATCATTCGATAACCGCATCATGTCTTCAGGAAATTTCATTTCCGTTGGCAAGATCACACCCTATAACGACATGATAATGCGCCGGTTATCTCTGGCCGACCTGACGGTGATCCCATGCTGAATGATGAGCGTTCCCACGGCCTGTGGGAAAAGACCGCGCCGCCCGCGCCAAAGACGGAACGGCTGCATGGGGATATCTCCGTCGATGTTGCAGTGATCGGTGCAGGCTTCACCGGGCTTTCCGCCGCGTTGCATCTGGCCGAAGCAGGAACGAAGGTGGCGGTCGTCGATGCCGTTGAGATAGGGTTCGGCGGCTCAGGCAGAAATGTCGGCCTCGTCAACGCGGGAATGTGGGTGATGCCAAATGATCTGCCGGGGGTATTGGGAGCAGTTCATGGCGAGCGCCTCCTGGAACTGCTCGGAAACGCGCCGCAATCGGTTTTCAATCTTGTCGATAAATACAATATTGACTGCGAACTCGAGCGCAAAGGCACACTGCACTGTGCGGTTGGCCAGGAAGGCCTGAAGCAGCTCGAGCAACGGGCCGAACAGTGGCTTGCCCGTGGTGCAGCGGTTCGACTGCTGGATGCAGAGGAGACCGCTGCCAAGGTTGGTTCAAATGCTTTTGCTGCGTCGCTTCTCGATAACCGGGCGGGCACGATACAGCCGCTGGGCTACGTTCGCGGGCTCGCGGTAGCTGCTCTAGCGCGCGGCGCTGCTGTTTATACCGGGACGCCGGTAGTGGCCACCGATCAATCCGGCAAGCGTTGGATAGTGCGAACGCCATCTGGCACGGTATCGGCCGACTGGGTGGTCGTTGCGACTAACGCCTACACGACATCGCCTTGGCCGGAATTGCGGGCGGAACTTCTGCATCTCCCCTATTTCAATTTCGCCACGGCACCGTTGCCGGAGGAAATGCGGAAAACTGTCCTTCCCGAAAGGCAGGGCGGCTGGGATACGAGAGAAATATTGAGCTCCTTCCGCATGGACCGGGCAGGGCGACTGATTTTTGGTAGCGTCGGTGCATTGCGCGGCACCGGCATGGCCGTGCACA
This sequence comes from Phyllobacterium chamaecytisi, assembly GCF_020164455.1. GTDB lineage: Bacteria > Pseudomonadota > Alphaproteobacteria > Rhizobiales > Rhizobiaceae > Phyllobacterium > Phyllobacterium chamaecytisi. The sequence continues at coordinate 41,308 of NZ_JAIQWW010000006.1, read as the reverse complement.
AGGCCTGGGCCGCGCGCTCTATCCGTAAGCTTTTTCCGCAGATCAAGGATGTAAGATTTGAAGCTGGATGGTACGGCAAGATCGGCATGACGAGTGACAGTCTGCCGCGCTTTCATACGCTCGCGCCGAACATCATAAGTTTCAGCGGTTATAATGGCCGCGGCATTGCGCCGGGCACAGTATTCGGCCGTCTTCTTGCTGAGCATATAGTCGGCAAGATCACCGAAGCGGACTTGCCACTACCAGTAACCGTGCCCAAGGATCAGGGTTTGCGGACACTTCGTGAAGGATACTATGAAGTCGGTGCACAATTGGCGCATCTGGTCGGGAACAGATTTTAAGCGAACACGACTATCGCCGGTTGTGCCGTTCGTTCAACAGCACGATCAGCCAGCCTCCGGCAGCGAGCGCAAGCGGCAGAATAACAAAGGCAAAGAGTTGAATGCCGTTCATCACCGTAGTCCTCTCAGAGTCCTTCGTGCAGCTAAATGTAACGCTACCGCAGCAAAGCCAAATGACAGTCCCAACAAGGAAGATCAAAGACGGCACGACTGTTCCAGAAACAGTGTAGATGGCCGCTGCCCCGGGCCAAAACACCGACTGTAACACACGAAGTTGATGCCCGGTCGATTGAGTTTGCAAGCAGTTTAGTACGCTCGTTGTGTATGAGTTTCATGCGAGATCGCTTATAAACTGAATGGACTCGTCCGCATGAGATTATGGTTATCGATGACAAACGACCACCCCGACGATAGACTAAGAGCGTCGGTGACGGAGCAATCACGTTAACCCCGTCTACTCATTCGCTTGCCATTCTTCGCATCCCGACATATCTCTAAGCGATGGACAGCAAGAAGCCGATGCGGCACACCAGACCCAGCGTCTCCGCCAGCATTCTCGCCGCGGTCAGGAACCGCAACAAACGCCCGGTTGGCATTACCCGAGTCGTGCGCAACGATCTGCTGATTGCTTCCTACAATGTCCACAAATGCGTCGGGATCGATAAGAAATTCGACCCAGATCGCGTTGCTCATGTGATTGGCGAAATTGGCGCGGACGTTATCGCCATTCAGGAGGCCGACAAGCGTTTTGGCGAAAGGACAGGCTTGCTCGATCTTGCCCGTCTCCATCGCGAGAACAGCCTTGTTCCAGTTCCGGTAACTTCGCTTTACCCAAAAGGCCATGGCTGGCACGGCAATCTGCTGTTGTTCCGCGAGGGCGTGGTTCGCCGAGTTCAGCAACTTGTACTACCTGGTCTTGAGCCACGCGGCGCATTGGTGGTCGATATCGATCTGGAAGCAGGCCCACTTCGCATCATTGCCGCACATCTCGGCCTCCTCAGACACTCGCGGCAACAACAATCGGAAGCAATTTTGAATGCCGTGAAGGCGGATCCATCGCGTCCGACTTTATTGTTGGGTGACTTGAACGAATGGCGTGTGGGCAAAGGTTCGTCGTTGCACTTCCTTCGCCCGGTCTTCGATCCGGCAAAAAATGCGGTGCCAAGCTTTCCGTCACGGTTTCCTGTCCTGGCGTTGGACAGGGTTCTTGGCCATCCGCACAGCCTCGTTACGACGATCGAGGTTCACGACACACCCTTGGCCCGTGTTGCATCCGATCATCTGCCGATCAAGGCCTATGTCGATCTGAAATCGGCGTTGGCCGAAACGGAAGAAATCAAAGATAGGGCGAGCCTAGCCAGATGATTCGCTCTACCAAGCGTACCCAGAACGACCTGGCGCGCAGGTTTTGAAGCAGAACCGGTTTTGCTGAGGCCATTGCGTTCTCGACAAGCGCTTCCACTTCGGACGCAAATGCTGCATCCATTACCTCGAGATCGACTTCGAAATTAAGTCGTAACGACCGCGGATCAAGATTTGACGATCCGACGTAGGCCCACTGCCCATCGACCACCAACAATTTGGAATGGTTGAAGTTGCCACGGGCGCGCCAGATGCGGCAGTGACCTTTAAGTATCTGATCGAACTGAGCCGTCATGGCGCGGTCCACCAGCTTGAGATTGTTGATTGAAGGCACGACGATATCCACCTCGACCCCGCGGCGTGCGGCCGTTACCAGCGCGCTGATCAATTCGCGGTCCGGCAGAAAATAGGGTGACATGATGCGAATGCGCGATTGCGCAACGGAAAATGCGCCCATCAGCATCCGGTGATTGGCTTCGACACTGCGATCCGGTCCCGACGGTACAGCGCGAATGAACACGGGTTCTCCCGGTTGCTTTTCCGGCGTGGCGAGGTGCCAGGGTTCACCCGTCAGCACCTCGTGCGTTGTAAATCGCCAATCCTCGGAAGCAATATGAAACAGGTCCGTCACAATAGGTCCGGTGAGTTGGAAGTGCGTATCGCGCGCGTTGTCTTCCCCCACGATCTCCGCTGAAAAACCTGCCCTGATATTCATGCCGCCTGTAAAGGCTACACGCCCGTCGATAATCATTATCTTGCGGTGGGTACGAAGATTGGCATAGGGCAAGCGTAACCCCATGATAATATTACCGTTAAAGACGGCAACTTTGATGTTGTGTTTGGCGAGATAGCCGACAATGCTCGGAATGGAATATCGAGCACCCACCGCGTCAATTAATATTCTCACCTCGACCCCACGCTTGACGGCCGCGATCAGCGCATCGGCAATGCGCAGACCAAGCTTGTCTCGGTCGAAAATGTAGGTCTCAACCAGAATACTGCGCTTGGCTTGGTTAATCTCGGACAGCATCGCGTGATAGGCTTCATCGCCGCCTTGCAATATGTCGATGTTGTTGGCGGTCGTAAGCCGGCATCGGCTGACGCGGTCTCCAAGTGTCTTCATCGCCGCAAAACGCTTTTCGAAATGCGCCAGAACATGTTTGTCCTTGGCATCGAAGCGCATGAAGACGTCTTGGCCAATCTCGTGCAGGAATTTGCGCTGCGAAGAAATGGACGACCGTCTGATGCGGTTAATCCCTGCCACGGCATAGATGAGTGCACCGATGACCGGAGAAAGGATGATCACACCGACCCAGCCGATGGCGGCGCGAACCTCTTCCTTGGTCATTGTCGCGTGAACGGCCGCCGGGACGCCGAGAACGATCGACAGCACAAAGAAGATATGCGGCAGGTGGGTATAGAGGTAATCAGCCATTGCGGCGTTTCATGTCAGGACGCTGAGTCCCGGCGGGAACGCCATTCGGCCAAGGATACCGGCTGGTCCGGAATACGAATTTCAAAACTTGTTCCCGCTCCATCGCCTCCCCGCAACTCAATCGTTCCCCCGTGCGCTCGTACAAGTTCATGGACAATAGCAAGACCAAGGCCGGTGCCACCCGATCGCGCCGACCCTTTGAAGGCTGTAAACAGATTTTCGCGCGCCTTGGGAGGCAGGCCGGGCCCGGTATCGTCAATGCCGATGATAGAGGTCGTGCCGATCTGTCCTGCAGTGATTGTCAATCGCTTGACCACGGACGGATCACTTCGGGTGTCGCTGGCCATAGCTTGAACCGAGTTGCGGCACAGATTGGAAATGACACGGAAGAATTGGTCTGGATCGACATCGATTTCAAAGTCGGCGGGAACCAGGTTCTTGAATTCGATCTCCGATTTTGCGTCGAGGTTAAGCATCTCCTCGACGTCACTGATGATCGTGCGCAACTTGACCCGCCGTCTTTGCGGCGGTGCTTCCTGTGTGCCGCCATAGGCAAGCACGGTCTGCGAATAACTGATCGCGCGATCGATGGTACGTACCAATTTCGGCACGAAACGCTGGATCGCCGGATCGCTGGTGTTTGCGAGGTGATCGGATATGAGCTGGGCCGAGGCCAGGATATTGCGCATGTCGTGGTTGATCTTGGAAACCGCCAGGCCGAGGTCGGCGAGGTGTTTCTGTTCGGACAGCGTACGTTGCAACTGGTGCTGCATGTCTGCCAGCTCCCGCTGGGCGATGCCAAGTTCGTCTTCACGCTCTTCCGGCTTGATAATCCGCTGCGGATCGTCGGGTGCCTGGGCAAAGGCCAACATGTTGTCACTCATGCGCTGGATTGGTCGGATCAGCAAGCGGCTGATCGTCAGGAAAACCAGGCCCGCGGTAATGAGCGAAATAAACAACGAGATCAGTGCGACATTCCCGGCATAGCGCAACATCGCATTCCGCAGCGGGGCGTCGGAGGTAAGGAGTTCGATGATCTTGCCGGTATCTCCGACCGGACCATAAACGCGGATAATCCGGTGCCCGCCGTTGATCAGTGTGTCGAATGCGTCGCGGATCATCGTAACCGGATCCGTGACTGTAATATCGATGTGCTTGTCGACTTTGGAAGGCATCTCCGATACAGCGAGGAGCCGGGAGGCTCCTTTTTCGCGCAAAACGATCGCTTTCGTTCCTGTAGCAAGAAGGACGTCATTCTGCACTGATTGCGGTACATTCTCGCTATCGCTCGCAGCTAGCACGACGCTCGCCGCAGCAACGGTGTTGAGCCGGTCGGAAAGCCAGCGAATACGCATATCTGCAATGATAGGGACGAAAATCATCACTTCTGCGAGAAGGCCGAACAAGAGGGTGAGGCGCAGCAACTTGCCGGAAAGACGTTTCAGAACGGGCAAACGCCGACTGGCATGCAGAGGCACACTCGTGTTTTCTGGCTTTTGCTGAGTCGCCGTCATATACGCTCCATCGGCATTCGATGTAGGTCAAATGCTTGCCCAGCACAATAAATCAGTTGCGTGGATTTGCCTATTTTTGAATCGCGTCAATCAATTGACTTATCAGCATCGTGCCTCTATAAGCCGCGCACGTCCGGGCTGACCGCCCCCACGACGAATATCGACGGCATATTCGCATATGCTAACGGCGGTCCTGATATGCTCCTGTCAAGAACAGACCACAAGAAGGGCCGCACACCGCGGTATTTAACAAATGAAGCGTACTTATCAGCCATCCAAGCTTGTCCGCGCACGTCGTCACGGGTTCCGTGCCCGCATGGCAACGGCAGGCGGCCGCAAGGTTATTGCAGCGCGTCGCGCTCGCGGTCGCAAGCGGTTGTCGGCATAAGGCATTCCGCGCAGACTTGTGCGGTTGGCCAGAGTTGGCACTATAGAATGAATGAGCAAAAACCACTCCGCCTTCGCAAGAGAGCGGAGTTTTTGGCTGTCCGAAACGGAGAAAAGCGCCGCGGCGTCTACTTTCTTGTCGAAGTCAAAGAGCGAGAGGACCAGGCTGGACCCCCGCGCGTAGGTTTCACGGTCACCAAAAAGAACGGGAATGCTGTTATCCGCAATCGCATCAAGCGGCGCCTCAGAGAGGCGGTGCGCGTCAATGTTGCTGATGACATGCAAGCTGGAACCGACTATGTGATCGTTGCTCGCCGCGATGCGCTGAACGCGCCGTTCGCTGACTTGACGCGGGAACTCTCCAAACGGGTTTCCAGGAAAATATTGACCCGGCGTTCGACAAAGCCTTGACAGGTACCCGCGAACCCGACCCAAGGACTGACAATGGAAACCAACCGTAATTTCTTCATCACCATTGCCTTGTCCATTGTGATCCTGACGCTTTGGCAGGTGTTCTATATGAACCCCAAGATCGAAGCTCAGCGCGAACAGGCCCAGATCGAGGCTACGCGACAAGGACAAACGCGTGTTGACGGACAGGCGAGCACGCCGGCAGGTACTGCCACCAACGGCAATGCAGCAAATAATCTCCCGTCTTCGACCCCCGCTACTCCCGCTGCAAATGTCCCAGGCCAGTCGCAAGATGCTGCTCAGGCAGGTAGTCTCACGCGTGCCGCCGCCCTTGGTCAGACACAGCGTATCAAGATCGATACACCCAGCCTTGGCGGCTCGATCAGCCTGACCGGAGCGCGGCTCGATGATCTGCAGTTGAAGCATTATCACGAGACCGTCGACGATAATTCGCCCAATATCGAGTTGCTAAGCCCTGCGCAGATGGCCGATGGCCAGTTTGTTGAGGTTGGGTTCGCGGGAAATGATCTGACCGGGACCGTTCCAGGCCCGACGACCGTTTGGACCCGCGAGGGCAACAATGATTTGACGGCGTCCACACCTGTTACGCTGTCCTATACCAATGAGAAGGGTCTGGTCTTCAAACGGACGATCAGTGTCGACGAGAACTACATGTTCACGGTCAAGGACGCTGTGACCAACACGACCTCAGCACCTGTTTCGCTGGCCTCTTACGGACGTGTGACGCGCTTCTCGAAGCCTCTGCATCCGAGCACCTACGTGCTGCACGAGGGCCCGATTGGCGTGGTCAACGACAAACTGATCGAATACAAGTTTGCCGCAATTGAAAAAGAGCGGGAAGTTGCGCCAGACCGGTCGACCACCGGCGGATGGGTTGGAATTACTGACAAGTATTGGGCTGCTGCGCTCGTTCCAGCGCAGGCAACGCCGTTCAAGATACGCTTTTCATATTTCGATGACGGACGTCCCCGCTATCAAAGCGACTATCTGTCTGATGCGGCGACAATCCAGCCGGGCCAGACTGCATCGACCGACAACCTCATATTCGCAGGCGCGAAAGAGGTCGGCAAAATCAATGCCTATATGAATGACCTGCATATTCCGCTCTTCAAGAACTTGATCGATTGGGGCTGGTTCTATTTCATCACCGAGCCGATGTTCTATCTTATCGACTGGCTCTACAAGGCTATCGGAAACTTCGGCGTCGCCATTCTGGCGGTGACTGTTATTCTGAAAGCCTTCTTCTTCCCGCTTGCCAACAAGTCTTATGCCTCTATGGCGAGGATGAAGCTGGTACAGCCGAAGATGACCGAAATCCGCGAGAAGTATGCGGATGACAAGGTCAAACAGCAGCAGGCCATGATGGAATTGTACAAAACGGAGAAGATCAATCCGATTGCCGGCTGTTGGCCGGTCCTGATTCAGATTCCGGTTTTCTTTGCGCTCTACAAGGTCCTCTACGTCACCATAGAAATGCGCCACGCGCCTTTCTTTGGCTGGATCCAGGATCTGGCTGCTCCCGATCCGACATCTTTGTTCAATCTCTTCGGCCTTATCCCGTGGGCGGTCCCTGCGTTCCTGATGATCGGCGTCTGGCCTTTGATCATGGGCGTCACGATGTTCCTGCAGATGCGTATGAACCCGACACCCCCGGATCCGACGCAGCAAATGATCTTTAACTGGATGCCGCTCATATTCACATTCATGTTGGCGACTTTTCCGGCAGGATTGGTAATCTACTGGGCGTGGAACAATACGCTGTCGATTATCCAGCAGGGCATCATAATGAAGCGCCAGGGGGTCAAGGTCGAATTGTGGGACAATCTCACCGGGCTTTTCCGCAAGAAGCCGAAACCCGCCGAATAGCAACGAACCGCTGAACTACTCAGAAGGCCCCCGGCTTGATCGGGGGCTTTTCTTTTGCGCGGTTGACAAGCCTCTCATAAACATTGATTGCAAGCACGGCCGTCTGCGGCAAATGGATGGAAGAAATTGACCGAAACGCAGCAAAACACCAACAGGCTCATCGAGAAGGGCAGAATGCTCTTCGCACAGGGCTGGGTTTTTATCCGCGGCGTTCCTGCGATGAAGTTCCTGCCGCCGGAGGGCCCGCTCGAAATTGCGTTCGCCGGGCGTTCCAACGTTGGCAAATCGTCGTTGATCAACGCGATCATCGGCCAGAAGGGCTTGGCCCGAACATCGAATACACCTGGACGGACACAGGAGCTCAACTATTTCGTTCCAGATGGCCATTCAGGCCAAGACGGCGATCTTCCTCCCCTCGCGGTCGTGGATATGCCGGGCTATGGCTTCGCTGAAGCGCCCAAAGAACAGGTCGATGCCTGGACACGGCTGGTTTTCGATTACTTGCGCGGACGTACGACGCTCAAGCGTGTCTACCTGCTGATTGATGCCCGCCACGGGGTGAAGAAGAATGACGCCGAGGTATTGGACCTGCTTGATCGAGCCGCCGTATCCTACCAGATCGTCTTGACCAAGATCGACAAGATCAAACCCGCCGGAGTGCCGCGTTTGATAGAAGAGACAGCACAGGCCATCAGAAAGCGCGCCGCGGCCTATCCGGAAATCCTGGCGACATCGTCTGAAAAAGGTGGCGGGCTGGATGAACTCCGGGCGGCAATTGCCCAGCTTCTCGAAGAACAACGTAAATAAAAAAAGCCCCCCACGCGATCCAACGGATCGGGCGGGGCAAAAGCCTGGTTCACTCTGCGCAAATGAACCAGGGTCTCTGACTACATTTTTGGCAGAAGAACCTTGTCGATCACATGGATGACGCCGTTCGATTGCTTGACATTGGCGATGGTGACTGTAGCCACCGTGCCGTTTTCATCGGTCAGGGTAAGCTTCTTGCCCTTGTATTTGGCGGTCCATACGCATCCACCGACCGTCTTTACCGGATGAGCACCTTCGTCATCATCGATCATCTTCATGATGGTCTTGGATGAAGCGTCGGCAGCAACGACGTGACAGGTGAGGATCTTCGCCAGCTTTTCCTTGTTTTCGGGCTTTAGCAGCGTGTCGACGGTTCCTTTCGGAAGCTCGGCAAATGCCTCATTTGTAGGGGCGAATACCGTAAAAGGCCCCTTGCCCTGAAGCGTTTCGACAAGGCCGGCCGCTTTGACTGCAGCCACCAGTGTTGTGTGATCCTTGGAGTTCACTGCATTTTCAATGATATTCTTGTTCTCGTACATGGCCGCACCGCCCACAGTCGGGTTCTTGGCGTACGCAGTTCCGGCAACCAGCATGGCCGAAAGTGCGATCAGGCCCAATGATTTCTTCAACATACTTCATCTCCATTGTTTGTTTCCCCTCAGGTGAGGACAGATGGAGATACGGGAGGTTGGAGACTTAAGTTTCAGACGACGTCAAAATTAACGCTCTAAATTTTGCGCACGATACCCGCAGCGACAATTGGGCCGGTAGGAGCGCCGCCTGGTGCACCTCCAACAGGCTCTACAGTCAGCGCCAGTGTCGTACCGTCACGCAGCTTGGCGAGTAATGGCGACGGTAGATTGAACTCTGTCACTTGCGGGGAAACCATCAGGCCGAGCGAGACGGGCGCTTCATTGCCGTCAATCAGCCAAAGTTCGAGCGAACGGTCCTTCGGCATGTCGCCGCTGACGACGGTTACTTTCAGTTTCTTGGTCTGGTCATCAAAAATCGCCAGCGTGTGAACGTTGCTGCCTTGTGTCTCCATCGATGCGACCAGTTGCTCGCTGATCCGGGCAGGGCGCTCGATCAAATCACGGCCAATGCCGATCACAGCAAAAGCAAGTGCGGCGAAGGCCAGTCCGCGCCAAAAGGCAATATTGTTCCAGAACGACGAACTGGCGGCCACCTCGATGGCAAAGAGACGTTGATCGATCCGGCTCTTCAGATGTTGCGGGGCTTGCGCCGCGTCGTACTCATCGTTGAGAGGGTCGAATTGTGTCTGCCAGCGTGCAACCAGTTCCGCAAACGGCTTGTCCGTTTCGATACGGCGCGCAACTTCCCGGCGCTCCTGCTCGGGGAGCACACCCAACACATATTCGGCGGCGATGAAATCATCGCCCTCCGGTATCATGTTATCATCGGGTTCAGTCGGGCTCATCCCTCTAGGCATTCCTTCAGTTTTATCAGGCTGCGGCGCAGCCAGGTTCTCATTGTATTCAACGGCACATTATGGCGGCTGGCCAGTACCTCGTAACTGTCGCCATTCAGGTAGGCGCCACGGACGGCCGCTGCTCTGTCTGCCTCCAGCTGGCCGAGGCAATCATAGATCCGTTGCGCTTCCCCACTGGCGACAGCAGCCTGTTCGGGATTGGGTGACGGCTCAAAAACGTCTGCAGCCTGATCCAATTCGACCGCTGCAGGCTTGCGGGACCGCAATACGTCAATGCAGTGATTGCGGGCGATCGCCACCAGCCATGAAATAGGACTGGTATCCGCGACGGCGAATCGGCCCGCCTTGTTCCAAATCTTGACGTAGATGTCCTGTAGCGCGTCTTCTGCTTCCGTTCGATTACCCAAGACACGCAGGCATACACCAAAAAGTTTCGCGCTTGTGGCGGCATACAGCACATCGAAGGCCGCGCGGTCCCGTAGCGAAACTCGCGAAATCAGCTCCGATATGCCTTCAGGCGTCATATAAATGGCGTTTCCAACTCTTATCGCTCAATTTAAATCTGCCGAGGGGTTGCACTGTCAATGGCGGATAAGAAAAACGTCTGCAAATGGCCTAAATCATGTTTGCCCGAAACCGTCTTTAGCGTTAAGAACCCCCGTCCTTCCCAAGCTGGAGCTTGCGCATGTCCTCCACATCCGACGCCGACCACACTGCTGAAATTCAGGCAAGTCTGCTTTCTGCTGCTCTGCCCTATATGCAGCGCTATGAAAACAAGACCGTCGTCGTAAAATATGGTGGCCATGCCATGGGTGACGCGGCTCTCGGTAAGGCGTTTGCCCGCGACATAGCGCTTCTCAAGCAGTCCGGTATAAATCCCATCGTTGTCCACGGCGGCGGACCGCAGATCGCATCCATGCTGGCACGCATGGGCATCGAGTCCAAGTTCGAAGGCGGACTGCGCGTAACCGACGCGAAGACGCTCGAAATCGTCGAAATGGTGCTCGCTGGCTCGATCAACAAGGAAATCGTCGCTTTGATCAATGCCGAGGGCGAATGGGCAATCGGCCTGTGCGGCAAGGATGGCAATATGGTCTTTGCCGAAAAGGCGAAAAAGACCATCATCGATCCCGATTCCAACATCGAGAAGATCGTCGACCTCGGATTTGTCGGAGAGCCGGTAGAAGTCGACCGCACGCTGCTCGACCTTCTTGCTCGTTCCGAGATGATACCCGTCATTGCGCCTGTTGCGCCCGGGCGTGATGGCCACACTTACAATATCAATGCAGATACGTTCGCTGGCGCCATCGCCGGCGCGCTTGCCGCCTCTCGCCTTTTATTTTTGACGGATGTTCCCGGTGTTCTCGACAAGGACAAGCAGCTTATCAAGGAACTTTCCGTCGCGCAGGCACGTGCTCTGATCAAGGACGGCACCATATCAGGGGGCATGATCCCGAAGGTTGAAACCTGTATCGATGCGATCAATCGCGGTGTCGAGGGTGTGGTCATCCTTAATGGCAAGACGCCTCATTCGGTTCTGCTCGAACTTTTCACGGAACGCGGTGCAGGAACGCTGCTCGTTCCGTGATCACTTTTTGAGATGATCGAGCGGGATTTTCCCGGGCCCTTTGATATTCTGCAGCACCAGTTGGGTATGCACATCTCGCACGCCCTTCAAGCGCATCAGCCTGTGCATGACGAAAGCATTGAGATCGTCCACGGTGGGCACCATGACATGCAGAAGAAAATCATGTTCGCCGGTCATGGTCCAGCAAGACGAAACCTCGTCCATACGCTGAATTTCTGCGATAAAGCGCTCGGGAGAATCGTCGCTATGGGTGTTGAGACGCACCTGTATGAAGACTTCTACCATCAGTCCGATCGATCGTCTGTCAATGGTGGCTGCAAAGCCTTTGATAACCCCGCTTTCCTGCAACTGCTCGAAGCGGCGGGCGCAGGGCGTGGCGGACAGGCCGATCAATTGGGCGAGGTCAGTTATCGCAACGCGCCCATTGCTTTGGAGAATTTGTAGCATTTTGATTTCGAAGTCGCTGAATTGAGGTGAAGTCACTCAAAACTCTCCCTATCATTTGTTAATTCACTCATAATGATGCTTAGCGCAGCTGATTAAGTCAAATCCCCTCATTTCCCCATCGTATCCTCCTGGAAACCAATCTAGGAGGAAACGATGACTATCAGCGTTGAGGCTTATGCCCGGGAGTGTGCCGAACAGGGACTTCGCGGTAACTATGCGGTTTGCCAGGCGGATTTCACCGTTGAACAGAAATATGACTATTCCGATGAAGACCAAGAGGTCTGGCGTACCCTGTGCGATCGCCAGACAAAATTGACGGAGAAGCTTGCGCACCACAGCTATCTCGACGGCGTGGATGCCCTAGGACTTCTCGACCGAATACCGGATTTTCACGAGGTGAGCGAGCGGCTTCATAAGCTGACCGGTTGGGAAATCGTTGCCGTGCCAGGTCTTATCCCGAATGAGCCGTTTTTCGACCATCTTGCCAACCGGCGCTTTCCGGTGACGAACTGGCTGCGCAGCAAGAAGGAACTCGACTATATCGTTGAGCCGGACATGTTTCATGATTTCTTCGGTCACGTTCCTATTCTCAGCCAACCGGTATTTGCCGATTTCATGCAGCTTTATGGTGAGAAGGGTGGTGCCGCATCTCGCATGGGCGGAGAACAGCTGGCAGGCCGGCTTTACTGGTACACTGCCGAGTTTGGTCTTATGCGTGAGGGGGGCGCATCACTCAAAGCGTTTGGTGCCGGTCTTATGTCGTCGTTCAGTGAACTGCAATTCGCTGTAACGAGTCCGGACGCCCATCACGTACCATTCGATCTGGAAACGGTGATGCGTACTGCGTATGAAATCGACAAGTTCCAACGGGCATATTTCGTGTTGCCATCCTTCGCCGCGCTGAGAGATGCGTTTGAGAAAGCCGACATGGAAAAACTGGCTGCGCGCTGGAAAGATGTTGATCCATTGGATCCGGCAACGGTCTAAGAAACAAGCCTTCTATCGATGGGTCATCTCAAGCCGCATTCTTCATGTTTGACTCGATGATCACACAATTGCGGCCGTTGCGTTTGGCCTCATACAACCTGCGATCGGCGATCTGAAAATGATCGGCGATCGCTCCACTTGCCAGACCAACAATACCCCCAATACTGACACTCAACGAGACGCGTTCGTTTTCCGGAGTACGGAACTCAATGCGGTTCACTGCCGCCCGAATGTTTTCGGCAACAGATTTTACATTGTCCTCATCATCCGTTGCGAGAAAGACAGCGAATTCCTCGCCGCCGATGCGTCCGATACTGTCCTCTTTTCCAAGACAGCCAGCGATACTCTGAGCAATTGCCATCAACGCGCCATCGCCATTGTAATGGCCATGAACATCATTGATTTTTTTGAAATGATCCGCGTCTATGATCAGGAGAGAACTTGCCTCTCGCGTACGGACATCCTCGATATGGTTGAAGAACGCTTCGCGATTGAGCAGGCCTGTCATACTATCGCGTGATGACTTCTCGAACAGTTTCGCATTGGTGGTCTCAAGCTCCCGCATGACGTGATTGAGTCTTTCGAGGGTCAGCCGCAGTTTTTCCGACTGGCGAAAGACGATGAAGGAAATGGCTGGAGAAATCATCAAGGGGCAAATGGTCGCGATCATATATCCCCTTGCGTCATGCATATCGTTGGCCGTCATGATGGCCCCGGTAATCAGCAGGGAGCCCATAACGGAAACGACCATAACCATTGCACATTTGAGGAGAATTCTGGACATCGGACCTCGGAGACAGCTCTTAACCAATACGAGGAACAAATGAAGCGGTTATTAGCGAAAAATTTAAAAACGGTCGTAGTTCAGACTCTTTTCGTCTATTGATTCGGGAGCGAAACAGAATTTTCTGCATTTGCTTTTGCCTATCAGAAAACGGCGGAACCTTAATCGCGTATGACAAATCAACCAGAATCCTTGAACTTTGCCCATGTGACCGATTGGGTCTTTGATCTCGACAATACCCTGTATCCACATCATTCAAATCTGTTTTCCCAGATCGATGTGAAAATGACGGACTATGTTGCTGATCTTCTGAAGCTGTCCCGGACCGATGCGCGGCAGATGCAGAAGCAATTTTACAAGGATTATGGCACGACGCTCAAAGGATTGATGGACCGTTACGAGATCGATCCGGACGACTTTCTACAGAAAGTCCACGATATCGATTATTCCTGGCTGGTGCCGGACCCTTCATTGGCCACCGCCATCCGGCAACTGCCTGGTCGCAAGTTCATTTTCACCAACGGTAATCGCGGACATGCCGAGCGCGCTGCCCGTCAGCTTGGCGTTCTTGATGAGTTCGATGACATCTTCGATATTGTCGCGGCGGAATTGCTGCCAAAGCCTGCTCAAGCGACTTATGACCGCTTTTTAGCGCTGCACAAGATCGACGCGGCAAGCAGCGTGATGTTCGAAGATCTGGCGCGCAACCTTATCGTGCCCAAAGCTCTGGGGATGACGACGGTGCTGATCGTTCCAAACAATTTCGAACCGACATTCTCGGAAATCTGGGAGCGCGATCCGGGTCATACCGATCACGTCGACTATGTTACGGACAACCTGGCCTCGTTCCTCAGTGCTATCCTGCCCGGTCAGACGGCGCTGAATGTGCCTGCTTGAAGCGGTTTACCTCCGTTGAAGCGATAATCGATGATGCGGCGCATCGTGTGCTTGAACGATTGCCGCAGTCCGGTTTTTGTGGCGCTCTTGTCGAGTTTATCGTTTTCGGGATCAAACAGGCTTGGGCCTGTCTCTTCGGTGGTGCGCTGCTTGCCGCGATCATGCTAACACGGTTTTTCTGGCCCGATGGCAGCTGGCTAGCGCGCTACGACTTTCTCTTTTTTGTAGCCCTCACGATTCAAGTTTGCATGTTGCTATTTAGACTGGAGACCTGGGAAGAAGCCAAGGTCATTTTCATTTTCCATGTGGTCGGAACAATCATGGAGATATTCAAAACCCATGTGGGATCATGGATTTATCCGGAAGCCAATATTTTCAGAATTGGCGGGGTGCCGCTGTTTTCAGGTTTCATGTATGCAGCAGTCGGCTCATATATGGCGCGCATCAATCGGATATTCGATATCAGGCTTGAACGCTACCCCTCATTCCCGCTGACGTTTCTGCTCGCCATTGCCATTTATGCGAACTTCTTTGCGCATCATTTCATACCGGACATCAGGGTTGTCCTTTTTGCTGCGACAATCGCCCTGTTCTGGCGCACCACGATGCATTATCGCGTCTTCCGCTTTCGCCACAAAATGCCCTTGCTCGTAGCTTTCTTTCTTGTTGCGTTGTTCATCTGGGCTGCCGAAAACACCGGCACCTGGTCAAGGGCTTGGATTTATCCGGCGCAGGTCAATGGATGGGCGCCGGTGTCTTTTGCAAAGCTGGGATCCTGGTATCTGCTGATGATCATTTCCGTCGTACTGGTGACCTGGGTCTATCCGCCACGCGGCAATGACGAAAATCAGGAAAGATCGTAGAAGGTCTTGATCACGTCCCAAGCCTCCTCGGCAGTATCGACGAATGTAATCAGCTCGCGATCGGACGGCGAAATGACTCCCTGCTCCGCCAGGAAATCGAAGTTGATAGCCTTTTCCCAAAATGGCTTGCCAAACAGGAGAAAAGGAATGCGCTCCATACGTCCGGTCTGAATGAGGGTGAGGGCTTCGAAAGTCTCGTCCATCGTCCCGAAGCCACCAGGAAAGATCGCCATAGCCTTGGCACGCATGAGGAAATGCATCTTGCGAATGGCAAAGTAGTGGAAGTTGAAGCAAAGCTCAGGCGTTACGTAGGCGTTAGGTGCCTGTTCGTGCGGCAGCACGATATTAAGCCCTATCGTTGGCGCGCCGACGTCCGCGGCGCCACGATTGCCGGCCTCCATCACCCCGGGCCCGCCTCCGGTAACGACAACGAATTCGCGATTATAGGTCGTTGAAGAGTAGGTCGAGCAAAGCTGGGCGAACTTGCGTGCCTCGGCGTAATAGTGAGAATTGGCTTCGAGGTTCTTCTTCTGGATTTCGTTTTTTGCAGCCCAGGCAGCACCGCCCGGCTCAGGAATGCGCGCCCCGCCGAAAAGCACGACGGTTGATCGAATGCCGCGCTCGGCCAGCGCCATCTCCGGCTTGAGCAATTCGAGCTGCAGACGCACTGCACGAAGTTCACGCTTCGTCATGAAATCTGGATCGGCAAAGGCCAGGCGATAGGTAGGCGATTGGGTTTGTGGCGTTTCCGGTGCGCTCTCTACGCGGCGCACGGCTTCGGAAGAATGCGAGAATGGCGTCCAGCTGTGTTTTTCATCAGTGTTCAATTGTTTTTCTCCTTCTGCGGACACTTATGGCGCTTAGAGACATAAAAATCGATTCGTCATCCAACAATGTGGCGCAGCGAATTGACGCTCTCGCAGACTTAACATAGTAGCCCTTGTCATTAGCCATAACCCGCCCGTTTAATGGAGTGATCTGAAAATGTCCAAGCCTGATCTGACCAGTCTCGAGAAGACGATCGACAAGGCCTTCGAAGAACGCGACGCAATCAGCACCGAAACGCGCGGCGAAATACGGGAAGCAGTCGAGGCCTCTCTTTTGCTGCTCGATAGCGGAGAAGTTCGCGTTGCGGAGAAGCAGTCGAACGGCGACTGGAAAGTCAATCAATGGTTGAAAAGGGCGGTCCTGCTTTCCTTCCGGCTTAACCCGATGGGCATTATCGAGGGTGGTCCAGGTGGTGCGACCTGGTGGGACAAGGTGCCATCGAAGTTTGACGGCTGGGGTGCGACCGAATTTGCCAGATCAGGTATTCGCACCGTTCCCGGGTCGATTGTCCGCCGCTCTGCCTATATTGCCCCCGGCGTGATCCTGATGCCATCTTTTGTCAACCTTGGCGCTTACGTCGATGAGGGGACTATGGTCGACACCTGGGCGGGCGTTGGTTCCTGCGCACAGATAGGCAAGCACGTGCACCTGTCAGGTGGCGTCGGCATTGGCGGTGTTCTCGAACCCATGCAGGCCGGACCTACGATCATTGAAGACAATTGCTTTATCGGAGCACGTTCCGAGGTGGTCGAGGGCTGTATCGTTCGCGAAGGTTCAGTTCTTGGTATGGGCGTATTTATCGGCAAATCGACCAAGATCGTGGATCGCGCTACCGGTGAGATTTTCTATGGCGAAGTCCCTCCCTACTCGGTGGTCGTAGCCGGTTCAATGCCCGGCAAGAATGTCCCGGGCGAGAACTGGGGTCCCAGCCTTTATTGCGCCGTGATCGTCAAGCGCGTCGATGAAAAGACGCGTTCGAAGACCTCCATTAATGAGTTGCTGCGCGATTGATCGAATTCGGGAAAGAGGGTTTTCAGAGCCCTCCTTCCTGAATGGTCACCAGCGAATGTCTTCGACGGAATGACTTCGCAATGGCTTGCCCTCAGCCTGTTTCACACAGGCAGAGACCTTGCGGGTGAGCGGGACTGCGATATTTTTCTCGTCGGCCAACCGGATGATCACCCCCTGCAGGTAATCAATCTCGGTGGCGCGCCCCCGCGACAGATCTTCCCACATGGATGAGCGGGCGTGCGGGTTGATCGCGAGCATTCGCGCCGCGGCGATGCGAAACAGAAAATTCGGCAATCGGAGTATCCAGGGGAGAACGGCGGGCGGTGCCCCTTGCACTTGTGCCGGCGTGATACCGTGCGCTCTCACAACTTTGAGACCTTCGCTCATCTGATCCGCTATCAACAGCCGCCAATTTCGATCCGCCAACTGTTCAACGAGCGGCAGGTTTGAAAGGGCATTGAGAGCATTATTGAGATTTATCAGCAGTTTGCCCCACAGGATACCTTGCATGTCCGAATGCACCTGGACGGAGAGCCCCGAAACCGAAAGAACCTCTGCCAAGCCGTCCAGGGTGTCGTCGATGAGAATGGTCCCTGGCATTGTCCGCCTTACATTAAGCGGGCTGACGCCAGGCTCAGACTTGACGACATTGAATGGAACCATTCCGGAGACAACAGTCGCTTCCGGAGGCAGATGTTGGCGGAGAGTATCAGCGTTTCCGACGCCATTTTGCAGGCTGACCACAATGACATTGGATGGCGCACTTTCCCTTATCGACTTTGCCATTTCGTCGGTTGCGCCGCTCTTGACGGCGACGAGAACAATGTCGGCTTGCCGGAAGGCGATCTCAGGATCACTTGTCAGGGAAAATTGCCCGGGCTCCACCAGTTTTTCCGATCCATCCGGGTCAATGATTCTCAAGCCCTCCTGTTGAAGTCCCTCCATCATCCGCGGCCGAACCAACAGGGTGACTGCCTTGCCTGCTGCAGCGAGGCGTCCCCCCGCATAGCATCCGATCGACCCGGCGCCGGCTATGACGATCCGGCTATTAATTCCGATCATGTTGCTGGTCCTTGGTTGAGTCGCTGGTGTTATTAAATCAGACGCAGGAACCCCCATCCAGTACGTGACAGGATCGTGCTTTTCCATTATCGCTTTGACCATGAAAGCCTCGATCGATCCCGTCCAGAACCTTGCTGAACTCATCGCATGTCCGTCGATAACACCTGCGGAAGGGGGGGCGTTGACGGCACTCGAAGCCATGTTGGCACCGTTGGGTTTCTCCGTGGAAAGACCAACTTTCGGTGAAGATGGTACACCGGATGTCGAAAACCTTTACGCGCGGCGCTCTGGTAACGGACCTCACCTGATGTTCGCGGGTCACACGGATGTCGTACCCGTCGGCGACGAAGCAGCCTGGACTTACCCGCCATTCTCGGCAGCGATCCACAATGGCGAAATGTATGGACGCGGCGCCGTCGATATGAAGGGTGGCATTGCCTGCTTTGTCGCGGCTGTAGGGCGCCATCTGGAGAAGCACGGGGGGCTCAACGGTTCGATATCCTTTGTGATTACCGGCGACGAAGAGGGGCCGTCCATCAACGGGACGGGGAAGCTGTTGGAGTGGGCCAAGGCAAAAGGCGAGAGCTGGGACGCTGCAATCGTTGGCGAACCGACCAATCCTGACAAACTGGGCGACATGATGAAGATCGGGCGCCGTGGCGGGTTGTCGGGCACGATTGTCGTTAATGGCGTTCAGGGCCATGTTGCCTATCCGCACCTGGCCGACAACCCCATTCGAGGGCTGGTGACGCTGGTTGAAAGCTTGCTTTATCCCGCTTTCGACAATGGAACGAAAGACTTCCAGGCCACCAATCTCGAAATTACAACGATTGACGTCGGCAATCCGGCGGTAAATGTCATCCCGGCAAAGGCCACCGCGACGTTCAATATTCGTTTCAACGACACCTGGACCGACGAGACACTGATGGCCGAGATCCACAACCGTCTCGATAAGGCTGCGGGTCGTCACAAGCTGCGCCCCGGTAAAAAGACGCCGGTTAACTACGAGTTGACTTGGCGTAACCGCGTGAGCCATGTTTTTCTGACGCACGATGAAAAGCTCATCGGAACCTTGACCTCGGCGGTCGAAGCGACAACAGGAAAGCGGCCGCAACTTTCCACATCAGGCGGCACCTCGGATGCCCGGTTCATCAAGGACTATTGCCCCGTCGTTGAATTCGGACTTGTCGGTAAGACGATGCATATGGTTGACGAGCGAGTGGCTATTGCCGATCTTGAAACACTGACGCAAATCTACGAACGGTTCATCGCGGATTTTTTTGCATGACTACGAGTGAAATGCCGGATTTTGACGAAATTCAGCAGTATCTGTGGGGCGCCTGGCGTATGATGAACGGCCATGCCGACGGGCTTGACCAGCTCGATTTCTCCGAAGATGGCTTTTGGCAGTCATTCCATGCCATTACGATTTCCCTGCCGCCGCTCATTCTCGGCTGGATTATCTTCGCCAACGATATGATCTCATTGCAGCCGGAAACGGGTAACCGCTTTTCCATCATGGGCCGGGTGGCGTTCGTCGATCTTGCATCGTGGGTGGTACCGCTGGTGATTCTCGCCCTCAGTGCCAAGCGGCTTGGCCTTAACAAGCGTTTCAGTCCCTATGTCGTGGCAAGCAACTGGGGAACCGCGATCGCGGCCTGGCTCATGGTCCCAGCGACGTTGGCACGGCTACTGCTGCCTGGTTGGCCCGCTTTGGCAACAGGTTTCGGCCTTGTCCTCTATGGAGGCATAATGTACCTGACCTACCGTTTGACGCACGTCGCCCTGAAAAAATCCCATGCCTATACGGCCACGTTTTTCGTGATCATGATTGTCGGCTCGCTGTTCCTCATGATTCTGCTTCAGAGTTTGCTAGGAATTTCTCTGCCCGAACCGGTAATGATGGGATAGTCGACGCCGACAAGATAAAGACCGTACGGCGGTGCAACTGGCCCGCAGGCTTTGCGGTCGCGGGCCGCAAGCGCAGCGGTGACATCATCTGCATCCCATCGCCCGCATCCCACCTCATTGAGTGTTCCGACGAAAGAGCGGATCTGGTTGTGCAGGAATGATCGCGCGGATGCCCTGATCTCGACGATTTCACCGCTGCGCTTCACACTCAAATGCTCAAGTGTCTTCACCGGGCTCTTTGATTGGCATTGGGTTGCGCGGAACGTGGTGAAATCATGGGTGCCGATAAGCCGTTGCGCCGCGTCGTGCATGGCGATTTCGTCAAGCGGTTTCTTTACCCACCACGCGCGATGCGCCTCAAGCGGAGCGGGTGGCCTGCGGTTGACGATGCGGTAAAGATAGTGCCGGCCCGTCGCTGAAAACCGCGCATCGAAATTGTGCCCGACGAGTTCGACATTGATGATGCCGACGGTTTCCCCTGCGATGACGAGATGGGCGTTCAACGCTTCGCGTACCTTGGAACTGGCCCAGTCTTTCGTCAAATCAACATGCGCGATCTGTGCGGTTGCATGCACTCCGGAGTCCGTACGCCCAGCGGCACCAAGTGCAACCGTTTCGCCGCAGAATTTGAAGATCGCCTGTTCGATGGCAGCCTGAACCGTATGACCGTTCTCCTGCCGCTGCCAGCCGGCATACGGCGTGCCGTCATATTCAATGGTGAGCTTGTAACGAGGCACTTAGGTCTTGCCGTTCATGGCAGCCGCGTTCCCTGTGCGATCTTGGCGCCTCGTTGGAACTCGAGGCCATCCATGACTTTGCCGCCCGCACGCTGCAAAGAGCGCAGGCGAATAGCGCCTTCGCCGCAAGCAATCCGCAGATCGTCGCCAAGTACCGTTCCCGGATCACCTACTCCGGTTGCCAGGATCGAACGCAGCAGTTTTACCCGTTCGAGTTCCTCGCCGATTTCCATCTCGCACCATGCACCCGGAAACGGTGCAAGGCCGCGTATACGGTTATGAACATCAATGGCAGCTTGCGTCCAGTCGATGCGCGTTTCGGCCTTGGTGATCTTGGAGGCATAGGTGACGCCGTCTTCGGACTGCGGCGTGAGCGTAAGACTGTCACGTTCCAGCGCCGCCATGGCCCGAACCATCAGATCGGCGCCAGCAACACTGAGCTGGTCGTGCAACTCGCCAGCAGTCATATCTGCGGTGATCTTCACCTTTTCGGCCATGGCGACAGGGCCAGTGTCGAGGCCCTCGTCCATTTTCATGATCATGATCCCGGTCTCGTCATCACCGGCCATGATCGCACGCTGAATTGGCGCCGCTCCGCGCCAACGCGGCAGCAGCGAAGCGTGTCCATTGTAGCAACCAAGCCGCGTGCCCTCGAGAATTGCGGCAGGCAGGATAAGCCCGTAAGCCACGACCACAGCAACATCGGCTTGAAGGTCCCGAAACGCCTGCTGCTCTTCCTCGGACTTCAAACTTTTTGGTGTGCGCACTTCGATGCCGAACTGTTCGGCATTTCGCTGCACGGCGGAGGGCGTCAGCTCCAGCCCGCGCCGTCCTGCAGGACGTGGCGGCTGACTGTAAACAGCGACAATCTCGTGACCCTGGCCGATCAGGGCATTGAGGATGGGCACCGAAAATTCCGGTGTTCCCATGAAGATAATACGCAGGCTCATTGTCTCACACCGCCAGCCGGCCTGGCGGGCGGTCCTTGGCAAGTTTCTTGAATTTCTTCATGACCATCTCACGCTTCAATCGCGAAATATGGTCGATGAACAGAACACCGTTCAGATGGTCGATCTCGTGCTGCAGGCAAGTGGCGAGGAGCCCTTCCGCGGCGACCTCGTGCTGTTTGCCATCGATGTCGACATAAGAAATGCGCACCTGTGCCGGCCGCTCGACTTCAGCGTAGTAGTCCGGGATGGAAAGGCAGCCTTCCTCATAGACGTTACGTTCATCGCTCGACGACAATATCTGAGGATTAATGAATATCTGAGGGGCTTTAGGCTCGTCTTCCTTGGCAAGGTCGATGACCAGAATACGCAACGGCTCACCGACTTGAATGGCCGCGAGCCCAATACCGGGCGCGTCATACATGGTGTCGAGCATATCGGCCGAAAACTTGCGCAAATCGGCGTCGAAGCGCTCCACAGGCATTGACACCTGGCGCAGCAATGGATCGGGAAGAATGACAAGTGGTTTTATAGACATGAGCATCACCTAATATCTCGGCTTTCAACCGTCAATCCGGCGTGAAAGTCGTTTATAAAAATGTTCTCGTTTTGATCTCACATTTGCCGTCCGAATCGGTTAGTCTGCACATTATGGAAACGTCAATTTCTCTGGATCAGACTTTGTTTCAACTTGGCTCGAGCTCTGTATCGCTCGGTATGGCCTTGCTGATAACGGGTGTCGCAACAGCGCTTATAGTATTCTTCGCTGTCATTGCAGCGTTACGCTCGACCCGGATGCGGATGGTCGCCGAGATCCAGGCAGAAGACCGGGCGCGCGATGCGGAAGCCCGTATGGGCGAAATTCTGAAAAGCCAGTCGGAGATGCAAGGCCGGATGCAGACAATGGCCGAGCTGTTCGGATCAAGGCAGGCCGAACTCAATCAATCGATCCGCGAACGGCTCGATGGCATGACGAGCCGCATCGGCCAGACCATGACGGAACAGACGCAGTCCACACACGAAAATCTGACGAAATTGCAGGAACGGCTGGCGGTCATCGATACCGCGCAGAACAACATCCAGGCTCTCGCCGGTCAAGTTGTGCAACTACAGGCAATCCTTGCGAACAAGCAGACGCGCGGGGCCTTTGGCCAAGCCCGGATGGAAGCAATCATCGCTGATGGCCTGCCGCAGGGGGCGTATGAGTTCCAGGCGACGCTCTCCAATGGCAGCAGGCCGGATTGCGTGGTGCGGATGCCGAATGGCGCGCCAAATCTCGTTATCGACGCAAAGTTTCCACTGGAGGCATGGAACGCTATCCGCGAGTCGGAAACACCAGATACCAAGAAGCTTGCAGCCGCTCAGTTCCGACGGGACGTCGAGATTCACATTCGCGACGTGGCGGAGAAGTATCTGATCAACGGCGAGACCCAGGATACGGCGTTTCTCTTTGTGCCGTCCGAATCGATTTTTGCGGAAATTCATGAGAATTTTGAGGCCGTGGTCCAGAAGGCGCATCGCTCGCGCATCGTGATCGTCTCGCCTTCACTTCTGATGCTTTCAATCCAGGTTATTCAAGCCGTCCTCAAGGATGTCCGCATGCGTGAGCAGGCGCATCTCATTCAGGGCGAAGTCATAAGGCTCATGGAGGATGTGGTGCGGCTGGATGACCGGGTGCGCCGCTTGCAAACGCATTTCGGTCAGGCGAACAAGGATATCGACGACATTTTGGTCTCTTCCAGCAAGGTGACCAAGCGCGGCCAAAAGATTGAAGCGTTGGAGTTCGCCGAAGCGCCGGTTAGTGACCCTCTTAAAGATGCCGAAACGACACGTTCCGCTGCCTCGGCAACGGGTCAACTGCGCCTGCGGGTGGTTGACGGAGACGACTAAGACCTAAGCCGCCTCGATCTTCTGACGCCGTGCTTTCCAGGTACCGGTCGTCTGCGGTTTGACGAATAGCGTGACAATATCCGGATTGGCCTTTTTCATGGCGGACTCAAGCCGTTCCACGCAAGCTTCGATTTCGGGTGCCTGGACGTGATCCTCGAACTCGACGCTGAGGCCGGCCACGATTTGTTTGGGGCCCATGTGCACAGTCAGCACGCCATTGGCCTTCTGAACGTCCGGATCGCTGTTTGCGATGTCCAGGATTTGCTGTTCGACTTCGGGCAACGCCGATTCGCCCATAAGGAGTCCTTTGCTTTCGCGCGCCAGGAAAATCGCTGTCGCGGCAAGGACAAACGAAATGCCAATCGATGCAACGCCATCGAGCTCCGGTATAGCGAAGATTTGCGCAGTAGAGATACCGATGAAGGCTATGACCAGCCCCAGCAATGCCGCTGTATCCTCAAACAGTACGGTGAAAACGCTCGGATCCTTGCTCTGCTGTACGGCTCGGACATAACCGAGGTCGCCTTTCGCCGCACGAAATTCCTTCAGGGCAACCAACCACGATGCTCCCTCGAAGACAGTTGCAAAGCCAAGCACAACATAGTTCACAAGCGGGTTGGCGACAGGTTCAGGGTCCAGGATATGGATAATTCCTTCGTAGAACGACACGCCGGCACCGACTGCAAAGACGAGCAGTGCCACGATGAAACTCCAGAAATAGAGTTCGCGTCCATGGCCCAGCGGATGAGTCTTGTCTGCGGGCCTCGCAGCGCGGCGAAGCCCATAAAGCAACAGCCCTCCATTGCCGGTGTCCACCAGTGAATGCACACCTTCAGAAAGCATTGCCGAACTGCCGGTGAAAAAGGCCGCAATAAACTTGGTTGCAGCAATGAGCAGATTGCCAAGGATCGCAGCGTAGATCACTTTCTTCGATCCAGCGTGCGTCGTTGCTGATTGTGATGACATCGCGATTCCCCTGACCTTGCGAAACGCCATATGATTTGATTGGTTCCGGGGGCTGGTCACGACCACGTGTCTTACAAGCTTGCGGCAGAGAATGGTCGGAATGGCGCTAGCTCTTCGACCATTCATGCGATAACCCTGCCTCAAATAGTGCAGGGCATCATGAGTGAATCCACAACTGAAAGTGCTATCTTCCTCGGGCTGGATACCGGCGGCACCTATACCGATGCGGTGCTTTGGTCCGAGCAACGCGGCGTCATCGCCAAAGCCAAATCTTTGACGACGCGGCATGATTTGAGCGTAGGTATTTCCGGCGCCGTCAAGAGCATCCTTACCGAAACATCGGTCGCTCCTGCCGACATACGGCTTGTTTCCATGTCGACAACGCTGGCCACCAATGCACTTGTAGAGGGGCAAGGCGGCCGCATCGCACTCGTCATGATCGGATTCTCCAAAGTTGATCTGGAAAAGGCTGATCTTGGCACGGCCCTCGGATCAGATCCCGTGATCTTCATCCCCGGTGGACACGATGTCTATGGCCGGGCACAGCCATTCGACACGAGTGCCTTGAGCGAGGCCCTGCCACAGTTGATGCGGGAGGTAACTGGTTTTGCCGTCTGCGCTTATTTTGCCGTGCGTAACTCTGAACATGAAATCGCAGTTCGCGATCTCGTGCGAAGAGAAACCCGTTTGCCCGTTACCTGCAGCCATGAACTTTCGGCCAAATTGAACGGCCCGCGGCGTGCTTTGACCACTGTTCTCAATGCCCGCCTCATCGCCATGATCGACCGGCTGGTGGCTGCAACGGAAAGCTTTCTCGATGGGAGCGGTATCCACGCCCCGCTCATGGTGGTGCGCGGCGACGGCGCCCTTGTCTCTGCTGCCTTTGCCCGGCATCGTCCGATTGAGACCATTCTTTCGGGACCGGCGGCTAGTCTTGTCGGTGCGCGGTATATGACGGGGCTCGATAATGCGATCGTCTCAGACATTGGCGGCACGACGACCGATGTGGCGGTTCTCGACAAAGGTCGGCCTCGGCTCGATCCCAACGGCGCGACGGTAGGTGGTTTCCGTACAATGGTTGAGGCGGTCGCCATGCACACTTTTGGCCTTGGGGGAGATTCGGAAGTATCCCTCGACGACAATGCCATGGTCCCAGGCATCAAGCTTGGACCGAGACGGCTCGTGCCCTTGTCGCTGCTTGCCGCCAATCATGGCTCATTGGTCATCGACCACCTGATGCGCCAAGCAAAGGCAGCCACTGCCGGCCGGTTGGATGGGCGTTTTGCGCTTCTTACCGGTGTTCCGACCCAAATGGCATCCGGTTTGAGCAAAAATGAAGCAGAACTATATGGACGCATCACATCCGAACCGCAGCCGCTGGACAGGCTTTTGAGTTCGATCTCACAGGCAACCACTGTCAACCGGCTTGTGGCGCGGGGTTTAGTTCATCTGTCGGGTTTCACGCCGTCAGATGCTTGCCACGTTCTTGGGCTGCAAAATAATTGGAATGCAGAGGCAGCACGTTACGGTGCCATACTCTATGCACGGCGCAAGGATGGTGCTGGTCGTCCACTGTGCGATACGCCCGAGGAAGTCTCCCACCGTACCTATGATGCCCTGATCCGCCGCTCGTGCGAAGTGATTCTAGAGACGGTTTTCGCCGAGGATGGGCTCGAAGGGCGGGAAACAGTGGCGAGCCCATTGGTTCAGAGGGCCCTTTCGGGCGAGAGCGGGATTGCCGCAGCAAAGCTGGATATAGATCGGCCATTGATTGGACTAGGAGCCTCTGCGCCGGTCTACTATCCGGCCGTGGGTGACATGCTTGGCACAGAATGCATAGTCCCTGTAGACACGGACGTCGCCAACGCTCTGGGCGCTGTCGTTGGCCAGGTTCGTGTTTCGGTTGAGGCCCATATCAGCCAGCCCGCCGAGGGCATTTTCCGCGTCATGGCCGGGGAGGTCGTTGGGGACTTCCAGATTGAAGAAGAATCGATCGCCTTTGCGGAAACAACGCTGGAGCATCAAGTCGCGCAGTTGGCCCTGGAAGCTGGAACCGATGAAGCGCAGATCAGCATCACTCGTGACGTCAGCGCCGCCACAGTCGAGGATCAGCGCAAGTTCATCGAAGCGGTGGTGATAGCAACAGCCTCCGGCAGGCCGCGCATTGCGCATTGAAACATTCTTTCCAACTTGGTCCGAAATTCTGCTGCTATTGAAGAATTGACTGACAATGCTTCTGCGTGTTCAAGGGTAGGTCTAAGAAAATTTAAGGAATGAACTATGGTTGAACGCATCGAAATCAATGGCTTGAAGGTAGCGAAGGAACTCCACGACTTCGTGGCCAATGAAGCTATCCCGGGTACTGGTATCGATGCAGCGAAATTCTGGTCTGGCTTTGCACAGATTGTTGAAGATTTGGCCGCAAAAAACCGCGCACTTCTGCAAAAACGCGACGCATTTCAGCAGAAGCTGGACGATTTTTACAAGAGCAAGCGCGACAGTGGCTACAGCCAAGAAGAATACGAGACCTTCCTAAGGGGGATCGGGTACCTTCTGCCAGAAGGCGGAGCCTTCGCCGTTTCAACCAGCAATGTCGATCCTGAAATTGCTGTTGTCGCTGGTCCGCAGCTTGTCGTTCCCGTGATGAATGCCCGTTATGCGCTCAACGCCGCCAATGCGCGCTGGGGTTCGCTGTATGATGCTCTTTACGGCACGGATGCGATTTCTGACGCGGACGGCGCCGAAAGAGGCAAGGCGTTCAATCCGGTTCGAGGATCTAAGGTGATTGCCTGGGCCAAGGCGTTTCTCGACGACAGCGCGCCACTGGATGGTGCACACTGGGCCGATGTTTCCGGCCTGAGTATCGAAAATCATAAGCTTATTCTGAAGGCCAATGGCAAGCTTGCTGCGCTAAAAGATGAAGGACAGTTCGCCGGTTATCGCGGCGACGCGACGGCACCAACCGCAATTCTTCTCGTGAAGAATGGCCTGCATGTCGAGATCGTTGTCAATGCCGATCATCCGATTGGCAAAACAGATTCCGTACATATCGCCGATGTTTTATTGGAATCGGCTCTGACCACGATTCAGGATTGCGAGGATTCCGTTGCTGCCGTCGATGCGGAGGACAAGGTTGTCGTCTACCGCAACTGGCTCGGCCTGATGAATGGCGATCTCGAAGATACATTCGAGAAGGGCGGCAAGACGGTTACGCGCAAACTCAATGCAGATCGGGAGTATACAGGCAAGGACGGCAAGCCTCTGACCGTACCTGGGCGCTCGCTGATGCTGGTGCGCAATGTCGGCCATCTGATGACCAATCCTGCCATCCTCGACAGGGAGGGCAACGAGGTTCCCGAAGGTATTATGGACGCGGCGATTACCGCTTTGGCTGCGCTCCACGACATAGGACCAGACGGCCGCCACATGAATTCCCGCGCCGGATCCATGTATGTGGTCAAACCAAAAATGCACGGTCCCGAAGAGGTAGCATTCGCTTCCGAGCTGTTTGGAAGGGTCGAAGTGCTGCTGGGTATGCAGCCGAACACCATGAAGATGGGGATTATGGATGAGGAACGACGCACCACGGTCAACTTGAAGGAATCCATACGTGCTGCGAAGGAACGCGTCGTCTTCATCAACACTGGCTTCCTCGACCGTACGGGCGATGAAATTCACACGTCAATGGAAGCCGGTCCCATGATCCGCAAGGGCGACATGAAACAGGCCGCCTGGATCGGCGCCTATGAGGACTGGAACGTCGATGTCGGTCTCGAGTGCGGACTTTCAGGTCATGCGCAGATCGGCAAGGGCATGTGGGCCATGCCCGACCTGATGGCGGCGATGCTTGAGCAGAAGATCGCGCATCCGAAAGCCGGTGCCAATACCGCCTGGGTACCATCCCCCACAGCGGCAACACTGCATGCCACCCATTACCACAAGGTCAATGTCGCCGACGTCCAAGCCAGTTTGAAAAAGCGCGAGCGCGCCAAGCTCAGCGATATTCTATCCGTACCCATCGTCTCCCGCCCCAACTGGACGCCGGAAGATATTCAGCGCGAACTCGACAATAATGCGCAAGGAATTCTCGGTTATGTCGTGCGTTGGGTCGACCAAGGCGTCGGCTGTTCCAAGGTGCCGGACATCAACAATGTGGGCTTGATGGAAGACCGTGCAACGCTTCGTATCTCCGCCCAACATATCGCCAATTGGCTGCATCATGGTGTAGCAAGCGAGGCACAAGTGCTTGAGACACTGAAGCGTATGGCAGCGGTCGTCGACAAGCAGAACGCTGGCGACCCACTCTATCACCCGATGGCCGCTGATTTCGACGGTTCAATTGCTTTTCAAGCGGCTTGCGACCTCGTTTTCAAAGGCCGCGAACAGCCAAATGGCTATACGGAGCCGGTTTTGCATCGCCGTCGGCTCGAGCTGAAGGCAAAGCAGACCACAGTCTAGGTCAACGGACACATGGCTCATTACGTCAGATATCTTGTATTCCTCATCGCTGTGATGGTGTGGAACACTGGCCTGGCAGAAGAAAGACAAACGTCGGCAGTGGAGATTGTCGACTGGGGGCTGACGAGCCCGAAAGAAGTCGGATCCGAAGTTTCACCAGATACGCCAACGGGCGTGAACCGACTGGTCGAAGGTCCGGTCGATGTCACGCGAACCACGAAAATCCGAGCATGCATCGGCACAAGTTTCGGTGTTCTCTACAGAACGTTGGATGTCGGTGAAGCGGTCCTTCCAATAATGGTCGTGGTTTTCCATCCAATGATCAAAACACAGGACGGCCGATCGATGCTGAAAAGCAGCTGGCCTGACAGTGCGACCTCCCTGCGGCGCTATGCCGGCTGGGTTTTCGAAAAGGACTTCGAACTCGTCTCCGGTGCGTGGACGATCTCGTTGCGTGACCTGTCCGGTCGGGAACTGGTATCAAAAAGTTTCGATGTAACTGCCGGAAGCTGCCCGATTTCATAGAAGGGAGAGGGGCTGGGATGAACGGAACGTGAGTTCTATGTCCGAACCGTCACATCCACCTACTTGTGTGCTGGCTGATTCTTGTTTAGGCGAGGCGCATGAAACTGCTTGCGCTCGATACTGCTGCCAATCTCTGCTCCGTCGCCGTTCTCGACGTTGAAAGCGGGACTATACTGGCGGCGTCTAGCGAAGATATCGGCAAAGGGCATGCCGAGCGATTGATGGCCGCGATCGAGCAGGTGGCCACTGCGGCCCAAATTTCCATCACGGATATTGGCAAGATTGCTGTCAGCATCGGACCGGGTTCATTCACCGGCGTCCGCGTCGGCGTCTCCACGGCGCGGGGTTTTGCGCTTGCGCTGAAATGTCCGGTAGTTGGTATCAGCACGCTTCAGGCCCTCGCTTATGATGCCGCCAAGGCATTTTCGCATCGGCCAATCCTTTCGATTATCGATGCACGGCGTGACGAGCTTTATGCTCAATTCTTTGGCGAGGATGGATCGGCGGCATCGGAACCGATGGTGACGACATTGCCCTTGATTGTGAAACAATTGGAAGAACGAGGCAGCGAGCATGTGCTCGCGGGTTCGGGTGCAATTCTAATCGAAAAGGAGCTTGGTCGTCCTCTCGACATTGCCGCGACCACGGCGACAGGAAGCATAGAAGCCTTCGCGCGGCTTGGCGCATTGCGGAGGGACGACGGCGAAGCGCCAAGGCCGCTTTATCTCCGTGGTCTTGATGTCAAGCAGCAGCAGGGTTTTGTTCTGAGAAGAAAGATCGTTGAATGATCGGCTTTCCATTCGACGCCATGCGATCGCAACAATTTGTCATTGAGCCCATTCTTCCAGAGGATGCGCCACATCTGGCCAGGATCCATGAGAAGACATTTCGGCAACCGTGGAGCGACGAGGAGTTTCATGCCCTTATCGTCGACGACAAGGTTTTCGGGTTTATCGCTCGGGAGGAGGGGAACCGAAAAGCGCAACCGGGCGGGTTCGTTTTGGCGCGTCTTGTGTTGGACGAAGCGGAAATCCTGACTATAGCCGTTGCACCCCAGTCACAGCGTAAGGGTCTTGGCCACGCTTTGATGGATGCAGCGCTCCGTTATCTTCACAATGCGCGCGCAAATATGCTGTTCCTCGAGGTCGATGAGCTCAATATACCGGCACTGGCGCTTTATCGGAGGCTCGGCTTCAAGCAGGTTGGAAAACGACCAGGCTACTATGAAACGGCGGCAGGGCGCTCGGCAGCCTTGACGATGCGCCGCGATTTGAAAAAGAGCCGCTGAATGATCGCGTGGTTGCGTTTTCTGGTGACGGCGACGGCATTTGTTCTCGTTATAATACTGCTGGTGCCCTTGCAGTTCGTATTCCTGAAAGCTGGGTGGCGGCCGCGCACCACCACGCCAATTTTGTTTCATCGGATCGTGCGGCGTCTCCTTGGTTTTCGAGTTCATATCCATGGCGAGATGGCAAAGGGACGGCCCCTTCTGTTGACGGCCAATCATTCCTCGTGGACGGACATTGTCATCCTCGGCTCATTGCACGAGATGGCTTTTATCGCCAAGGCGGAAGTGGCGAACTGGCCGCTGTTTGGCATGCTGGCCAAGCTGCAACGCACGGTCTTTATCGAACGGGAAAAACGCGGCAAGACCCATCATCAAGCCAGTGAAATCGCAACCCGGCTTGCCGGAGGCGACGCCATGGTATTGTTTGCCGAGGGGACAACCTCCGATGGCAACCGTGTCCTTCCGTTCAAGACATCACTTTTTGGCGCCGCACAGGTGGCTATCCGCGATGCAGGTGCAGAAACGGTCACTGTACAGCCGGTGGCGATCGCCTACACCCGGGTTCATGGCATACCGATGGGACGGTCGCATAGACCGCTTGTTGCTTGGCCGGGTGACGTGCCGTTAGGCCCAAGTTTGATTGGTCTTCTCAAAGATGGCGCTATCGACGTCGATGTCTGGTTTGGCGAACCAGTCGTCATCGACAGGAAAAGTGACCGCAAGGCTTTAGCACGGACGATGGAAGAGCGGGTCCGCGCAATGGTACGCTCTTCGGTGATGGGACGTGATTTTGTCAATCCGGACGCCGAAAGCGACTCAGCTATTCTCAACGACGCCAAAAAGCTTTAGAAGCCTGCAAATGGACGACATGAACATCAAAACTGAGCCGGGCGAAGCTTCCGGCACCGCTCCGCATTCGCCGGCGCTCGCGAACACGCGCAAGGTCTATGTGAAGACCTATGGCTGCCAGATGAATGTCTATGACAGTCAACGGATGACTGACAGCCTCGCCGCCGAAGGCTATAGTCCGACCGATACCGCTGATGATGCGGATCTCGTGCTGATCAACACTTGCCATATTCGCGAAAAGGCTTCCGAAAAACTCTATTCGGCTCTCGGCCGCCTGCGCAAGATGAAGGATGCGCGGGCAAAAGAGGGTCGTGAACTGACTGTCGGTGTTGCCGGTTGTGTTGCGCAGGCAGAAGGCGATGAGATCACGCGCCGGGCGCCGGTGGTGGATCTCGTCGTCGGTCCCCAGACGTATCATCGTCTGCCCCAGGCATTGGCCCGCGTTCGCCAGGGCGAGCGTGTAGTCGAGACCGAATATGCGATAGAAGACAAATTCGAGCATCTGCCTGCGCCTGCAAAAGAGCAGACAAGAAGTCGCGGTGTGACAGCGTTTTTGACGGTGCAGGAAGGGTGCGACAAATTCTGCACCTTCTGCGTGGTGCCATACACACGGGGTTCGGAAGTTTCCCGTCCCGTCGCACAAATTCTGAAAGAAGCCGGAAAGCTTGCCGATGCGGGCGTGCGTGAGCTGACTTTGCTCGGTCAGAACGTCAATGCCTGGCACGGCGAGGGTCCCGACGGGCGCGAATGGGGCTTAGGCAAATTGCTCTACCGTTTGGCCGAAGTCCCTGGCATCGTGCGGCTTCGTTACGTCACCAGTCATCCGCGCGATATGGACGATACGTTGATCAACGCGCATCGCGATCTTGATATGCTGATGCCTTATCTGCATTTGCCCATTCAGTCCGGGTCCGATCGCATCCTGAAAGCCATGAACCGCAAGCACACGAGCGCCGACTATCTGCGTTTGATCGAGCGTATTCGCGCGGCCCGTTCCGATATCGCCCTGTCTGGTGATTTCATTGTGGGATTTCCAGGCGAGACGGAAGAAGATTTCGAGGCGACGATGCAGATTGTACGTGATGCTACATATGCCGCAGCCTACTCGTTCAAATACTCGCCGCGTCCAGGAACGCCAGGCGCCGATATGGATAATCATGTTGCCGAAACCGTGAAAGACGAAAGGCTCCAGCGCCTGCAGGGTTTGCTCAGTGAGCAACAATACGCGTTCCAGCGCAGCCTTGTTGGAAAGAGCATGGACGTGCTGATCGAAAAGGCCGGAAGGGTATCCGGCCAGATGGTCGGAAGATCTCCCTGGTTACAACCTGTAATTATCGATGTACACGGGGCAAGAATCGGCGACATTATCAACGTACGAATCATCGA
This sequence comes from Phyllobacterium chamaecytisi, assembly GCF_020164455.1. GTDB lineage: Bacteria > Pseudomonadota > Alphaproteobacteria > Rhizobiales > Rhizobiaceae > Phyllobacterium > Phyllobacterium chamaecytisi. The sequence goes on along the minus strand of NZ_JAIQWW010000006.1, from coordinate 8,290 downwards.
CACGGGTACCAACAGTCTGATTGGCATTCGGGAGATGAACTCAGCGAGCAATGGGACTATATAAAAGGCTGAACACATATTCAGGAGAGCCGTTTGAACGCCACCGAAAAACTGAAACCCGCTCCCTCGGGAGCCCCCCATGGAGCTTCAGATCTGGCGCATATCGTACTGACATTTGATAATAACCGTCTGGCGAGTGCGCTGTTCGGCCAGTTCGATGAAAATCTCGCCCGCATCGAGCAGAAGCTTGGTGTCGATGTTCGCTCAAAAGGTAATCAGCTTGCCATTCGGGGTGAGCCTGGCGCAACGGAACAGGCACGCAGGACGCTCGATCAGCTCTATGAACTTCTGCAGAAAGGCCATGACATCTCCGCGTCCGATGTCGATGGCGCGTTGCGCATGGCAATTGCCGCCGATGACCAGTTGACGCTCCCGACGATGGAAAACAAAAGCAAGATGGCTGCAGCCCAGATATCGACCCGCAAAAAGACGATCTTTGCTCGCACGCCGACTCAGGATGCCTATATGCGAGCGCTGGATCGCTCGGAAATGGTGTTCGGTGTCGGGCCGGCAGGTACTGGCAAGACTTATCTTGCAGTCGCGCACGCAGCCATGCTGCTGGAGCGCGGGCTTGTCGATCGGATCATTCTGTCGCGTCCCGCCGTGGAGGCCGGCGAACGACTCGGCTTCCTGCCGGGCGACATGAAGGAAAAGGTCGATCCCTATCTACGACCGCTCTACGATGCGCTCTACGACATGATGCCCGCCGACAAGGTGGAGCGGGCGATTGCGGCTGGCGTAATCGAAATAGCGCCGCTCGCCTTCATGCGCGGCCGTACACTCGCCCATTCGGCAATCATTCTCGACGAGGCGCAGAACACTACTGCCATGCAGATGAAGATGTTTCTGACGCGTTTAGGTGAAAACGGCCGAATGATCATCACCGGTGATCCAAGCCAGATTGATTTGCCTCCAGGCCAGAAATCCGGATTGGTGGAGGCGCTGAGAATTCTTGATGGCGTCAGCGGGATCGTCACCGTGCGCTTTACTGACGTAGATGTCGTACGGCATCCGCTGGTTGCCGCGATTGTCCGTGCCTATGACAAGGAAGGCGCCAAGCCCTGACGCTTGGCGATGCTGTCTTGATCGATATCGATATACTGGTTGAAACGGACAGCTGGGGCGATGAATCCGTGTTGCGCGATCTGGCGACCAACGCCATTGCTGCCGCGTGGCAAACCTTGGATGGCGGAAAACAACCCGTGAGCGAGCTCAGTCTTGTCTTCACCGACGATGCAACGATCAAGGAACTCAACAATGACTGGCGTGACAAGGACAGACCCACCAACGTCCTGTCCTTTCCAGCTTTCACGCTAAAGCCAGGTCAGAAGCCTGGGCCAATGCTCGGCGACATTGTCATTGCGCATGAAACAGTGGCGCGCGAAGCTGTGGACGAGGGCAAGCCTTTCGAGCACCATCTCAGCCATCTCATTGTTCATGGATTTCTGCATTTGCTCGGCTATGATCATCTTAGCGAGACGCAAGCGGAGGAGATGGAAGGACTTGAACGCAAAGCCCTTGAACGTCTTGCCATCCCCGACCCATATGCGCTATCCGTCATTGACGATCAATTCGATTGAGGACCATGTCTGACACGTCACACCAGAACGATTCTGCCGCTGCTCCCGCGAGGGGAATGTCGGGGCAGGAGAGTGATGCCGAAGGGCAGAGTAGTACCAGAGCGCAAGGTCCAGAAAAGCGCTCGCTCCTTTCCACCCTTTTTCCATTTCTGCGCGCTCGCCCCGGTACATCTCTCAGGGAAGATCTGGACGCGGCTCTGGCCGAAAGCCAACACGGAGACACGGCGTTTTCCCCCGAAGAGCGCGCCATGCTGCACAACATCCTGCGGTTGCGGGAGTTGCGGGTCGAGGATGTCATGATCCCGCGCTCCGATATCGAGGCCGTAGAGATTTCCACAACGCTTGGCGACCTGTTGGAGGTTTTTGAAAAGTCTGGCCATTCGCGTATGCCGGTTTTCGCGGAAACGCTCGATGATCCGCGCGGCATGGTTCATATTCGCGATGTCGTCAATCACATCACCAATATTTCCAGGATCAAACCGCGAAGGACAGCGGCCCGGGCGTCCAAGATACCTGCTGCTGCAAAGTTCAACCTGTCCAATGTCGACTTGACCAAAACCATTTCTGACCTGAGTTTGATGCGGCCAATCCTGTTTGTGCCACCGTCGATGCTAGCCAACGATCTGATGGGTCGCATGCAGGCACAACGCATCCAGATTGCTCTTGTCATTGACGAGTATGGCGGAACCGACGGCCTGGTTTCACTGGAAGACATCGTCGAAATGGTCGTCGGTAATATTGAAGACGAGCACGACGACGATGAAGTGATGCTCGTTGAAGACCCGGAAGGTGTTTTCATTGCTGATGCCCGCGCGGATCTCGATGAGGTTTCCGAAAAGATCGGAGCCGGATTCGTCGTTGGTGAACACGGTGAGGATGTCGATACTGTCGGCGGACTGATCTTCTCGATCCTCGGCCGTATTCCGGTGCGGGGCGAGATGGTGCAGGCGGTCCCTGGCTACGAGTTCCACGTGTTGGAAGCTGACCCCCGCCGCATTCGCAAGGTACGTATTGTGCCGCTACGCCATGCGGAACGGCGCCCAACTCGCCTCGCCAAGCAAGAAGATCCTGCGGATCAGCCGTCGGATCATGGCCAATGATCGTTTTCCTCGTGTCGCGCCAGTGAATGTCACAATATCCCGAGCCGGAAAAAAGACGGGCGTAATGCAGCGGTTGGCGGGGAAAATCATTCTTCTGTCGGGCTGGAGGCGGGTTGCGCTGGCGTTCCTTATGGGCGCGCTCGCGAGCTTCGCGCTTCCGCCCTATGATTTCTTCGCCGTTTGTTTCATATCGTTTCCGGTTCTTGTCTGGCTTATTGACGGGGCTGTCGATAATGCGGGCGCTGGGCCGATCCGCCGTCTCTTACCTGCCGCGATGGTGGGCTGGTGGTTCGGCTTTGGCTATTTCGTATTCGGGCTCTGGTGGATCGGCAATGCTTTGCTTGTCGACGCCGCCAATTTTGCCTGGGCGATACCTTTCGCCATTCTCGGCCTTCCCGCTTTCCTCGCCATCTTTTATGCCCTTGCGGCAGCGCTCGCACGGCTCTTGTGGAGCGATGGTCTTGGCCGAATATTCGCGCTGTCTTTTGGCTTTGGAATTGCCGAATGGCTGCGATCGTTCGTTCTGACGGGCTTTCCCTGGAACGCCATAGGCTATGCGGCTATGCCGGTACCAGTTCTGATGCAATCATCTGTCATCGTCGGGCTGCTCGCGATGAATGTGCTAGCGGTGATCGTTTTTTCAATGCCTGCGCTGCTGGCAGGTCGGCATGGTCTGAGAACTGGCACTATTCTCGCCCTTGTCCTGATATCTGCCCACGTCGGGTTCGGCGTCTATCGTCTCAGCAATGCAAAGGTCGAGGCCAAAGGGCTGCAAGTGCGTGTGGTCCAACCATCGATCGCGCAGGATCTCAAATGGGATGCCGATGCACGACGGGGTATAATGGACAAATATCTCGCCATGACCGGCGAAGTACCCAAGGACGGCAAGCCCAAACCACAGCTCATCGTTTGGCCGGAAACAGCGGTTCCTTATATTTTGACGAAAACGCCGGAAGCGCTGAAGAGTATTGCCGACATTCTAACGGATGATCAGGTCCTGTTGGCGGGGGCGATTAGAATGGAAGAGCCCGGCGGCAGCGATGCGCCGCTTTACTACAATTCAATATATTCAATCGACTCCGAGGGAGAAATTACCGGCGCTGCAGACAAAGTCCACCTTGTGCCTTTTGGAGAATATGTGCCGCTGGAGAATATTCTGCGCAGGTTTGGCATCAGCGAAGTCATCGAGCTTCCTGGCGGCTTCACAGCAGCGGCGACTCGCCGTTCGCTTGCCGTCAGCGACAATTTCACCGCCTTGCCCCTCATATGTTACGAAGCGATTTTTCCAGCTGAAATGTCGTACGAAGGACCCCGTGCGGACGCCATTGTCAACGTCACGAACGATGCTTGGTATGGAGACACTCCCGGTCCTTACCAGCATTTCCGGCAGGCGCAGTTGCGCGCTGTGGAGCAGGGATTGCCCCTTGTAAGGGCTGCCAACAACGGGCTCTCCGGTGTTGTAGATCCGTATGGCCGAATCATTGATGCATTGGCGCTCAACGCTGTTGGCGTGATCGATGTCGCTCTTCCGACGAAAGTGGAACTACCAATTCGTGCGGGTGCGCGCCATTTTCAATTCTGGATTGTAATTGGCATTGTTCTGGTTGTAACGCTGGCTTATTTTTTTCGCTATAGGGCGAGGGTTGGTTGACATTTTAGACGTGGACCTATCGAATAAAGCCTTATTTGGCCCGTTGATACATTGATGATAAAATTCGTTTTAAGCTTCATTTCATACGAATGAGATTTTTATGACTGATACTAATAAGAAGAGACCGAATCCAGTAGATGTACACGTGGGTGCACGCATTAGGTTGCGACGCAACATGATTGGATTGAGCCAAGAAAAACTTGGTGAAAGCCTTGGAATAACATTTCAGCAAATTCAGAAGTACGAAAAGGGAATGAACCGGGTCGGCGCCAGTCGCTTGCAGGCTATTGGCAATATTCTCAATGTACCCGTCACATTTTTCTTCGACGACATGCCCGGACAATCCGACAAGCCCAAGGGGTTCGAGGAGGAGAGCGAGACAACCTATGTTGTCGGCTTCCTTAACAGTTCAGAGGGGATTCAGCTTGCCCGTGCATTCGCCAAAATCGGCGATGCCAAGATAAGGCGGAAAATTCTCGACCTTGTCCGTACATTGGGTCACGAAGAAGAATAATCGGCTGAAATGCGTGTTCGGAGATCAAAGCGCATTCCAACGCTTTAGAAAAAAATTCTCAAACTGCCATTTGTTTAAAAACGAAAGCAATTGACTGATCCCCTCGACCTTGGCAAAGACTACGCTGCCCAATTCAGACTTTGCTGATTGAGCATTCGTTCGCTTTCAAGAGGGGTTCCCCGTGACACGCAGTTCTTATCTTTTTACCAGTGAGTCCGTATCTGAAGGTCATCCAGACAAGGTCTGTGACCGCATTTCCGATGAAATCGTAGACATGATCTACAAAGAGGCAAAGAAAACGGGCGTTGACCCGTGGACCGTGCGCATTGCCTGCGAAACGCTGGCAACCACAAACCGTGTCGTGATCGCCGGCGAAGTGCGTGTGCCTGACACATTGCTGAAGAAAGACAAGGACGGCGTCGTGCTGAAAGACGCCAAGGGACATCCGGTCATCAATCCCTCGCGCTTTCGCGCCGCTGCCCGCCGCGCCATCCGCGATATCGGTTATGAGCAGGACGGTTTCAACTGGAAGACGGCAAAGATCGAAGTGCTGCTGCATCCACAATCAGCTGACATTGCGCAGGGCGTCGACAACGCTGCCGACCGCCAGGGTGAAGAAGGTGCTGGCGATCAAGGCATCATGTTCGGCTATGCTTGCCGCGAGACACCAGACCTGATGCCAGCTCCGATCTATTATTCCCACAAAATTCTGGAACTTCTGGCTAGTGCTCGCCACAAGGGCGAAGGCGAGGCTGGTAAGCTCGGACCGGATGCCAAGAGCCAGGTTACTGTGCGATATGTGGACGGCGTTGCAGCCGAAGCTACGCAGATCGTGCTTTCGACGCAGCATATGGATGCGAGCTGGGACTCCAAGAAGGTTCGCAAGGTCGTTGAGCCGTATATCCGTGAAGCGATGGGCGATCTGAAGATCGCGGACGATTGTGTCTGGTACATCAATCCTACCGGCAAGTTCGTTATCGGCGGGCCCGATGGGGATGCCGGTCTGACGGGCCGCAAGATCATCGTCGACACGTATGGTGGCGCCGCGCCCCATGGCGGTGGTGCATTCTCAGGCAAGGATACGACCAAGGTCGATCGTTCCGCCGCCTATGCTGCCCGCTATCTTGCGAAGAATGTCGTGGCTGCCGGGTTTGCCGACCGCTGCACGATCCAGCTCTCCTATGCAATTGGCGTTGCCCAGCCGCTGTCGGTATATGTTGATCTGCACGGAACCGGCAGCGTGAATGAGGATCAGGTGGAAGCCGCGCTTCGCAAGGTCATGGATCTCTCACCAAGCGGCATCCGCAAGCATCTCGACCTCAACAAGCCGATCTATGCCAAGACGTCCGCCTATGGCCATTTTGGTCGCAAGCCCGGCCGCGACGGCTCTTTCTCCTGGGAGAAGACCGATCTGGCCAAGCAGTTGAAGTCCGCTCTGGCCGCTTGAGCGGCCATTGCAATCCCATGACTGAGGCACGGCGCGAGCGTTCAACGGAGGCCTTCTTCGGTAGAAGAAGCGGTAAAGCGCTGCGTCCTTTGCAGCGCTCCATCCGTGATGAGCTCTTGCCGCTGCTTAAGCTTGATATCGGTGTGCGGGCACCCGACGACCTCCGCAGTTTGTTTTCTGGGGAGGTCGAAACGGTCCGGATGGAAATTGGCTTTGGCGGCGGCGAACACCTGTTGCACGAGGCGCGGCGTTGTCCCAAATCCGGTTTCATCGGTGTGGAGCCGTTCGTCAACAGCATGGCGAAACTCGTCGTCGATCTCCATGATGATCCGATACGGAACATTCGGCTCTACGATGATGATGCAACGCAGGTCCTCGACTGGTTGCCGGACAACTCCTTGGACGGCATCGATCTATTCTATCCCGATCCATGGCCGAAGAAGAAGCACTGGAAACGCCGCTTCGTTAGCCAGAAGAATCTCGACCGTTTTGCCCGCGTACTGAAGTCCGGGAGTCGTTTCCGGTTTGCTTCCGACATTGACACTTATGTGAACTGGACGCTGCAACATTGCCACGCGCACGGGCAATTTGAGTGGCAGGCGAAGACTTCCGCCGACTGGCATACGCCCTACGAAGCGTGGCCGGGCACTCGTTACGAACAGAAAGCCCATCGCGAAGGCCGCATTGGCGCTTACCTGACCTTTTCGCGCCTGTAGTCACGACCTAATATCAATCTGCGACGAGATCGCGGTTAGTTCGTCATTTCGCGTGACAGCTTCCTGACAGTTTCCTAGTATCATTTTAAGGATGAGGAGACCGCTGGGAGGCTGTCCGTACATTAAAGTTATCGAACCCAAGGATTTTGGCATCTGCCATCCGGTTTGATAAGCTTTGGCATCTTCCCGTTTTCTTCAGTATCTATCAAAAACAGGCGGCCGCGATGGCCGTCATGGGAGGGATTTCCAGAATGCGTAAGATGTTGCTTGCTTTTGCGGCCGCCGGAGCGGTGGTGCTGTCCGGCCAGGCCTTCGCCGCCGATTATAAAATCATGGCTCCAGCAGCACCAGGTGGCGGTTGGGATCAGACCGCTCGCACGATCCAGAGCTCACTGCAGGATGAGAAGATTTCCGGCAGCGTTCAGGTCGTGAATGTTCCCGGTGCGGGCGGTACTATTGGCGTGGCGCAATTCGCCAACTCAGCCAAGGGCGATCCTTCGCAACTCATGGTTGGCGGCTACGTCATGGTGGGCGCCATTCTGACGAACGCATCCCCTGTAACGCTGGATCAGGTTACTCCGATCGCTCGCCTGACAGGTGAGTTTGAGGCTGTGGTTGTTCCGGCTGCGTCGCCGATCAAGACGATGGCTGAACTGGTCGAAAAGCTGAAGGCTGACCCAGGGGCGGTTTCCTGGGCCGGTGGCTCGGCCGGCGGCACTGATCAGATCACAGCTGGTCTGATTGCAAAGGCTGTTGGCGTCGATCCAACAAAGATCAATTACGTTGCCTTCTCCGGTGGTGGTGAAGCTTTGGCTGCACTCCTTGGCGGACAGGTTACGGTCGGCATTTCCGGTTACGGCGAATTCGAATCGCAGATCAAGTCCGGCGCTCTGCGCATCATTGGCATTTCCAGCGATGCAAAGGTTGAAGGCATCGATGCGCCGACGTTCAAGGAGGGCGGTGTAGATGTCGCTATCCAGAATTGGCGCATGATCGCAGCGCCTCCCGGCATCACGCCGGAACAGGAAGCCGCGATCAGTGCAGACGTCGAAAAACTGGTAAAGTCGAAAACCTGGCAGGAACAGCTCAAAGCCAAGGGCTGGGCTGACACCTATCTTGCCGGTGCCGAGTTCAAAGCACAGCTGAAAAAGGATACCGACGCAACAGCAGCTATCCTGAAAGATATTGGCCTCGTGAAATGACACAAGAGACACCGAGTTCC
>NZ_JAIQWW010000059.1 GCF_020164455.1 Phyllobacterium chamaecytisi | reverse complement strand
AATGGTGCGATGCTGGCCAGCGCCTGTTCGGGTGCGGTGCTTCTCGGCGAGGCCGGATTACTCACCAATTGTGATGCCACCATTCACTGGGGTTATGTGAAGACGCTGACCAACAACTATCCGGGTGTTCGCGTCAGATTGGATCGCTCCCTCGTGTTGAGTGGCGAGGCGCAGCGCATCGTCATGGCGGGAGGCGGATCGAGCTGGCAAGATCTGGCACTTTACCTGATCGCGCGGTTTGTCGGTCTGAAGGAAGCCATGGAGGTCGCTAAGGTCTACATGCTGCAGTGGCATGACATGGGACAACTGCCATTCGCTTCACTGATGCACCTGCGGCAGACGACCGATGCGGTGATCAGCGGATGCCAGGAATGGCTGGCGATGAACTACAAAACGCATGCCCCGGTTGCCGCGATGGCCACACGTTCTGGCCTGCCAGAACGCTCGTTTATTCGCCGTTTCGCCAAGGCAACGGGCATGAAACCTCTCGACTACGTGCACGCGCTGCGGCTCGAGGAGGCCAAGCAAATGCTAGAGACCACCGATCTGCCTATCGAAGCCATCGCCAACGAGGTTGGCTATGAGGACGCGAGCTTCTTCGGTCGCCTGTTCCGACGAAAGACAGGTTTGACCCCGGCGCGTTATCGTCTGCGGTTTGGTGCCTTACGTCAGGCACTGAAGCACAACCAGAAAGAGATGCGCTCTGGTCAGGGTCTTACTCTCAGGTTGCTGCAATAGCCTATGCGATGTAAAACCAAGCCCCGCATTCTCAGGACGAAATTGGTCGTTCGCCGAGGTCTTCAAAAAGCCGAAGCAAATATCCATCGGAATCTCTCACAACGAACTGTCGATTCCCTGCTTCGACCTGATTCCGCTTATACCACTTCTCTCCGGGCGGTATCGTCCTCACAGATTGTTTAAAGATACGAGCGTGCCAGCTCATCTAGTTGCGCGACAACGCTAATGACCGCTTGTGGCCCAAACCGGATATTCGGGATCAATGCATTTAACGACTGCTTTGCGCGTTCAATCCAGCCGTTCAGCCTGCTGCTAAAATTCCTGAAAGCTGCCGGTGGCCTTATGCAGGCTGAATGTCCAGCTTGGGGGTGAGAAACGGACTGGCAGATGCCCGGGGGTTACGCCGGGAAAGCTGCCGTTCACCTTGTCAATGAGCTTCGGCTGCAACGCGCCCAAAGCGGGCCTCACCTGCAGAAGGACCGCACCGGATGGAAGAGAACCGCAATACGAGCGTTCGCGATCAACGAAATGCGTTTTTCGCGCGGGGCGATGCGGCACCGCGAATGGT
>NZ_JAIQWW010000058.1 GCF_020164455.1 Phyllobacterium chamaecytisi | reverse complement strand
TATCGCCACCTGAAAGGCCGGTTCGACAGAATTGTTTCGGTCGGCATGTTCGAACATGTCGGCGCCGCGTCATACGCGACATTCTTCAAAACATGCGCAAGACTGCTTGATGATCATGGCGTCATGGTTCTCCACACGATCGGCTGTTCCTCCACGCCAGGCTTCACGACACCGTGGCTGAACAAGTATATTTTCCCGGGCGGGTATATTCCCTCGCTCTCCGAAATTGTTCCGCACATCGAAAAAGCCGGATTGATCGTCACCGATGTGGAGGTGCTGAGGCTCCACTATGCCTCCACGCTCAAAATCTGGCGCGAGCGTTTCATGGTAAAGCGCGAGGCGGCGAAAGCGCTTTATGACGAACGGTTCTGCCGGATGTGGGAGTTTTATCTGGCTGCGGCCGAGGCAGCGTTCCGATATGAGGATCTTGTCGTATTCCAGATTCAGATAGCCAAGCGCAATACTGCTGTTCCCATGACGAGGAACTACATTCGTGACGACGAGCTAAATGCAACGAGGAATCTTCAAGCGCTTTTCCCGGCACCGTGACACGGAATCAAAATCCGATATGGAAGGAACGGCTCAGAACAATGCCGATCGTATTCTGGTTAGGCGATCCAATGTCGGTAACAATCGGGCTGTCGGCAGCATCACCCACCAGCCTGTCGAATTTGTCGTAAACCAGTACGCTCGTTTTGGGATTGATCTGATAGGTCGCACCAACAACAAAGCCAACGGATTTGAACCCTGCGTCCGGCGAGAATGCGCTCAGGCTACCGTTATCCAGCGCTTCGGCACTACTGACGCCGAAACTGTTTTCCATGTACGTCGCATCGGCGAACGAGGCGCGGGGACCTGCCGATAGCAGAAACTTGTCGCCAACCGGCTGGAACCAATCGACCGCAAAATCCGCGACAAAGCCGTCATCGCTCTGAACGCCCTGCCGGGCTTCGGCTCGTACGCGCAGCCGGTTGTCGATAAGCCAATACTGTCCAAAGGCACCAACATCGACGCTCCAGTCGATTTCGTGCACGCCAGGTACGTCAGACTTCGAACGGTTGCCTCTGATACTGGCAGCAGGTCCGAGCTCAAGCCCGCCAAGCTCTATCAAGGAAAAATCGATACTGTCGTCGGGCGCGCTCAAACCTGCAGGTTCGTTGGCGCGGCGGATATCGAAATTCGGTACAAAGGTAAAGTCATTGTCGCCCGACCCCTCAAACGTCGGACCGTATTCGGTTCCGGCACCCAAGGTTACAATCCAGCCCGGGGTCTCTTCGACCGTTGTGGCCTCCGGCTTATCCGCAGCGATGGAGGCGGTAGCGGACGAGA
>NZ_JAIQWW010000057.1 GCF_020164455.1 Phyllobacterium chamaecytisi | reverse complement strand
GCCTTGTCGACATCGAGGATCGGCATGCCGAAGATCGGCGATTTCGGGTCGGTCTTGGCCGCCGGGTTGGTCACGTCATTGGCCCCGATGACGAAGGCGACATCGGCCTGGGCGAATTCCGAGTTGATGTCCTCGAGCTCGAACACTTCGTCGTAAGGCACGTTGGCTTCGGCGAGGAGCACGTTCATGTGCCCCGGCATGCGGCCGGCGACGGGATGAATGGCGTATTTGATCTCGACGCCCTCGGCTTTGAGCTTGTCGGCCATCTCGCGCAAGGCATGCTGGGCCTGCGCCACGGCCATGCCGTAGCCCGGCACGATGATGACCTTGGAGGCGTTCTTCATGATGAAGGCGGCATCGTCGGCCGAGCCCTGCTTGACCGGGCGCTGTTCGACCTCGCCGGACGCTGCCCCTGATGTCTCGCCGCCAAAGCCGCCGAGGATGACCGAGATGAACGAGCGGTTCATGCCCTTGCACATGATATAGGAGAGGATCGCACCCGAGGAACCCACCAGCGCCCCGGTGATGATCAGCGCCAGGTTGCCGAGGGTAAAGCCGAGCGCTGCCGCTGCCCAGCCGGAATAGGAATTGAGCATCGAGACGACCACCGGCATGTCGGCACCGCCGATCGGCACGATGATCAGACCGCCGAGGATCAGCGACAGGATGACGATGAGCCAGAAGACGAGATGGCTTTCGGTCAGGACCAGCGCCACGACGAGAACGACGATGGCGATCAAAAGGCCCGCATTGAGGACGTGGCGGCCCGGCAGCATGATCGGCTTGCCCGACATGCGCCCGTCGAGCTTGAGGAAGGCGATGATCGAGCCGGTGAAGGTGATGGCGCCGATGGCAACGCCGATCGACATCTCGACCAGCGCCTGGCCATGGATCGAACCGACCTCGCCAATGCCGAAGGAATCCGGCGAATAGACCGCGGCTGCCGCCACCATCACCGCGGCAAAGCCGACGAGCGAGTGGAAGGCGGCAACGAGCTGCGGCATCGCCGTCATGGCAATGCGCTTGGCGATATAGGCGCCGACGCTGCCGCCGATGGCAAGTCCGACGACGATGAGCCCGAGCCCCTTGAGGCTTGGCTCGGCCAGAGCCAGCGTCGTGGCGATGGCGATGGCCATGCCGGTCATGCCGTAGAAATTGCCCTGGCGACTGGTCGTCGGATGCGACAGGCCGCGCAGCGCCAGGATGAACAGGACGCCGGAGACCAGATACAGAAAAGTTGCGAAATTCACGCTCATGCCCATGGTCATCGCCTCACTTTTCTTTTTTCTTGTACATGGCGAGCATGCGGTGGGTGACGAGGAAGCCGCCGAAGATATTGACGCTGACGAGAACGAGCGCGATGAAGCCGAAGCCGGTGGCAAAACCGCTGGCCGAGAGGCCAACGGCCAAGAGCGCCCCGACGACGATGACCGAGGAGATGGCGTTGGTCACGGCCATCAGCGGCGTATGCAGCGCCGGCGTCACCGACCAGACGACATAGTAACCGACGAAGATGGCGAGGACGAAGATGGCCAGGCGGAAGACGAAGGGATCGACCGCACCGCCGGTGACCGCATGCGCCGCAGCGCCTGCCGCATCCGGCATGGTTCCGGCGGCCTGACGCACCATCTCGGTCGCCTGGTTCAAGGCATCGAG
>NZ_JAIQWW010000056.1 GCF_020164455.1 Phyllobacterium chamaecytisi | reverse complement strand
GTCCATATCCGCTGTAATAAGTTCGGGCAGAACAGCTTCAAGAGCGTCGATATTGGCGACATTGAACATTGTCAGAGCTGTATGATTCGCGTTGATCAGCTTTGTGGTTTTTGGCACCTTGTTGGGGAAAGGTACATCAAGCCTCTGGGCATGATCGATGTCCCGCACGCCGCCGAGTTTGAGCCTATCGACAGCCGCCTTGAGACCCGTGAAATCCATCTGAAGGATTCCGACTCCCGTCGCCAAAAAAATTGTGCGGTAGCGCTGTTCACTTTCGGCCAAAACACCGATCGCAGCTTTCACCCTGAAAGCAAGGAATGTTGTGATCCCGATGGCAGCAAGGCTGACGAAGCAACGGCCCATCGAACCTTCGAGTGCGGGCAGCCCTTGGCCATGCGAAATCAAAAACCCCAAAACGGTGAGTCCGATACAGCCAGCGCCGATCAGAACGAGCCCTGTCTGGGTTGCAAAATTAAGCGAGAGCAAGACCACGAGCACGTAGAGCACCGCAATGGCGATGTCCAAGGATGTCAATGCGTCCAGCAGGAAAACGACTGCCGCAATAATAGCAGCAGCGGGTCGCAAAAACTTCGATTGGGATGCAGAATTGATGAGGACGTTGAAACGGTCGGCTGCCAGATATTGAGCTATGGCTGCACCGAGACCCTGTGTCACAACCGCTGACTTTCTTCCGTTTGTAGACATCATCACCCCCTTCAACCGTTTCGTTGCAAGGAAATGCCCGTTGAAGAAGAAAGGAAAGTTTCGAGATGTTAAGAATTGTTAAGTCATTGGGATCAGCAGGGGGCTTTCATCGGCGCGAGCAGTAAACGCGGGGGTGAGCTTTTTGGAATATGCGATCAAACGGTTGATTTTTTTGGATTGGATGAATGAACTTCGGCACGAAGGGCTCTCGACGTTACATCATAACCTCAAGCGATTGAATTTGCGCCTCCAACTGTCAGCGACGGTCTGCAACGCATCTCTGGCCGTCGTTTGACCTTGCAGCGTGCTTGAAATGCCCGTGCGGAGATCAAGCTCGAGTGAGGGCCAATTGGCGTCATTCGGGTTGGGCTCGGCGGTCTTCATCTGCTCGGCGGCCGCTGCGGTCCAGCCATATGCTTCGACGATCTCCGGATCGTTCAATACCGAGAGGCGAGCGGAGGCATTTCCCTTTTCCATTGACCGCCGGGCCCATTCCCTGCTCGTAATGTGTTGAATGAATTCGAAAGCCCATTCCTTGTGCCTTGATGCTGATGGAACAGCGAACGACCATACAAAAAACATGCTCTTGGTCTGTTCGCGTTTCTGAGCCCCCGGCACGACTGTCCAACCCCACCGCCCGGCTGTTTTAGACGCTTTCGATTTGTTCAGTAGAGTCCCCGTCGCGTTCAGCGTGACGGCCATGGCATAACGGTCGTTCTGGCCGTTCGCAATGATCTCGTCCCATTCCCAGGTCACTGCCTCCGGAGGCATGACCCTGTGCTTTGTCATCAAGTTCGCATAATATTCCAACGCACTGATGGATTCCTCTGTATCGATCATGATCTTCCGCGTCTTCAGATCGTAGAACGAACCACCCGAAGACAACAGGAACGGAGTGAAGTGGTTGCTGATCGCCGGCCCCTGACGAGCGCATGTTCCCAAACCGTACCGGAGGGGCGCACCTGACTTTGTCAAAGCAGCCGCAGCGGCCTGGAATTCGGCGAAAGTCGACGGTGGGCTTGAAAAGCCTGCGGCCTCGAGCAATTCCTTTTGGTAGTGGAGTATATAAATAGTTCCCCGATAG
>NZ_JAIQWW010000055.1 GCF_020164455.1 Phyllobacterium chamaecytisi | reverse complement strand
AGCGTCGCAATACCGGCGTTTCCGGCGTTCTGGAAGGCGCTAGCTTGATAAAGACGCTGCATCTGCCCTGGCTCCCTCTCTATCTCCTCGCAGTCTGTGCGTATCTGCCAGTTCTTGGCCGGCAGGCGCTAATTGCTGCGTTGGTCATGGCGGTCATGACGATTGCTGCGGAAGTATTGACGAGGCGCCTCGCTACTAGGGCGTCCAAGAAGTGCCGGGGTGTCAAACAACAGGCGACCCCAACATATTGGATTTGAACTGGCAAGCGCGGTCCGCCCGTGGCCGCTCCGCCTAAAGCCTCAACAAGAAACGGTAAGAAAAAATGCGCTCGAAAACCCCATTGACTGGCACCAAGCGGAAAAATGCCGAGAAGCTGACGCAAGGCTTTCGCGGGATATTCGTGTTTCTCTTCACCACCTCCGGCGTCATCAACATTCTCGCACTGACCGGCTCCTTCTACATGCTGCAGATTTACGATCGCGCCCTGACCAGCGGCAGCGTTCCGACGCTTCTCGCCTTGTCGGCTCTGGCCATCGGTCTTTATCTGTTCCAGGGCATGTTCGATATTATCCGCTCGCAAGTGCTGGTGCGTATCGGCGCACGTCTCGACAGCAGGATCGCTCCGATGGCGCATCAAGTGGCTATCGACATGCCACGCTTTGGTTTTTCAACAGCCGAGGCACTGGAGCGTGGCCGTGATGTCGATACGGTACGCGGCTTCCTCGGCAGCCAGGGCCCAGTCGCGCTGTTCGATCTGCCATGGATGCCGCTCTATCTCATCTTCGTCTATATGCTTCATCCTTACCTCGGCGCCCTCACTTTTGCCGGCGCATTCATCCTGTCGATGCTGACAATTGCAACCGAGCTGATGACCCGCCGCCTGGCAAGCTCGACCCATCAAGCCGCCATTACTCGTAACGCTATCGCCGATTCAAACGCCCGCAACGCCGATATTCTGAAGGCGATGGGTTTTGCCGGAAGAGCGGTCGATCGCTTCAATCAAGCCAATCAGGATCACCTCGAACTTCAAACACGCACAAACGACATCAGTGGAACATTTGGAGCGATCTCTCGCGTACTTCGCATGATCCTGCAATCTGCAGTGCTTGGTCTGGGTGCGTGGCTCACGATCCAGGGTGAGTTGTCCGCTGGCGCAATTATCGCCGCGTCGGTTGCTTCAGCCCGTGCTCTCGCGCCCGTCGATCTCGCAATTGGTAACTGGAAGAGCGTCGTCGCTGCGCGCACGGCATTTGCCAGGCTCAAGGAAACCGTCGTAGCGTTGTCGTCTATCGAGACACCGATGGATCTGCCGGCTCCTGTTGGGTCGCTGAAGGTTGAAAAGATCACGGTAGCCGCGCCAGGGTCCGGCCGGGTGCTTCTGAGCGATGTCAGTTTCGAGATCAAAGCGGGTCAGGCGCTCGGCATTATCGGACCGAGCGGCGGCGGCAAGACGACACTTGCGCGTGCCCTGACCGGTATCTGGCCAACACTACGCGGTAGCGTGCGACTGGATGATGCCGAACTGACCCAGTGGTCGGACAGCAAGCTTGGCCAATACATGGGCTACCTTCCACAGGATGTGGCATTGCTGGATGCAACAGTCGAAGAGAATATCTCGCGGCTTGAGCCCAAGGTGGACGCACGGGCGATCGTCGAGGCGGCCCAGACCACCGGGATTCATGAGATGATTGTGCGCATGCCGGATGGCTATCGCACTGCGCTTGGCCCGCAGGGCGCTTCACTTTCCGCTGGCCAGCGCCAGCGCATCGGCTTGGCACGTGCCCTTTACCGCAACCCTTTCATCGTC
>NZ_JAIQWW010000054.1 GCF_020164455.1 Phyllobacterium chamaecytisi | reverse complement strand
TGCCCGGTCCACCGCCGGTGACGACGAAGGGCTCGGTGTAGATCATGAAACTGTCCATGAAGCGCAGAAGTACGGCGATCAGAAGCACGCGGTTCATCTTCGGCAACTGGATATAACGGAATACCGCCCAGCGTGAGGCACCGTCGATCTTTGCCGCCTGATAGAACGCATCGGGAATGGATACGAGACCGGCATAGCAAAGGAGCACGACGAGGCTCGTCCAGTGCCAGATATCCATGATGATGACGGTGACCCATGCGTGCATCGGGTTCTGGACGTAATTATAGTGGATGCCAAGCCTTTCCAGCGTATGGCCGAGCAGACCGATGTCGGTGCGGCCAAAGACCTGCCAGATCGTGCCGACTACGTTCCACGGGATGAGGAGCGGGAGCGCCATCAGGACCAGGCAGACGGGAACGCCCCAACCCTTGCGCGGCATATTGAGCGCAATGATGATGCCCAGCGGGATCTCGATCGCGAGGATGATGAAGGAGAAGATGAGATTGCGCCCGAGCGCTGTGTGAAAGCGTTCGGAGTGAAGGATTTCGTCAAACCAGTCGGTTCCGGCCCAGAAAAACTGATTGTTGCCGAAAGTATCCTGCACCGAATAGTTGACCACAGTCATCAGCGGGACAACCGCTGAAAAGGCAACGAGCAGCAGGACCGGCAGAACCATGAACCAGGCTTTGTTATTCCAGGTTTTCTCCATGGCTACAGCCCTCCCACGCGCCAGCTATCGGCATAGATGTTGATGCCCTTCGGATCGAAGGCGATGTGCGGTTCGGCCGGGATATCCCCGCCCTCCTCGACAATGATGGCGATGTCCTGGTTTTCGAGCCGGGTCCGGACGATCTTGTGCCGGCCGATATCCTCGACCTTGGCAATTTTTACCGGCATCCCAGTGCGCCCGAGGCGCACATATTCCGGCCGGATGCCAAGTTCGATGATTTTCGCATTGGCGGGCATCACCGGCGAAGGCAACTCGATCTGATGGCTGCCTATCTGCGCCATCCCGCCGGAAAGTTTCACGGGCATGACGTTCATGCCGGGCGAGCCAATGAAGTACCCGACGAAAGTGTGTTTCGGCCGCTCGAACAATTCTTCCGGCGTGCCGATCTGGACGATCTCGCCGTCATACATGACGACGACTTTCTGGGCGAAGGTCAGCGCTTCCGTCTGGTCGTGCGTGACATAGACCATCGTGTAGCCGAAGCGCTGGTGCAGCTGTTTCAACTGCGATCGGAGCACCCACTTCATGTGCGGGTCGATAACGGTAAGCGGCTCATCGAAAAGGATCGCGTTGACGTCGGACCGGACGAGACCGCGGCCGAGCGAAATCTTCTGCTTCTGGTCGGCGGTAAGGCCGCGTGCCTTCTTCTTTGCCCAGCTGGCAAGGTCGATCATCTCCAGCGTCTCGCGCACCTTGCGATCGATTTCCGCTTCCGGAACGCCGCGATTGCGCAAGGGAAAGGCGAGATTGTCGTAAACGGTCATCGTGTCGTAGATGACCGGGAACTGGAACACCTGCGCGATGTTGCGTTCCTGCGTCGACAGGCTCGTCACGTCGACGCCGTCGAACAGCAGTTGTCCGTGTGAGGGATGGATCAAACCGGATATGATGTTCAAGAGCGTGGTCTTGCCGCAACCGGACGGTCCGAGCAGAGCGTAAGCACCGCCGTCTTCCCAGCTGTGATGGACTTCCTTCAGCGCGTAGTCCTTATCCGACTTCGGGTTGGGACCGTAGGCGTGACGGATATGGTTGAGATCGATGCGTGCCATGGTTCCCCCTATGCCGCCAGCTTCTGGCGGCGGCTGACGGAATTGCCGCTCGCGTCGAAAATCACCAGATTGCGCGGGTCGATGAAGATGTCGATCTCCTCATCGGGCGCATAGATATGGATGCCATGCGTCAGCATCGTCCAACGCGCATCGGCGAAGGAAAGATGGACAAAGCTTTCCGAACCTGTGATTTCGGTAGCCGTAACCGTGGCTTTGAGGCCGATCTCGTCAGGATTTCTGCGGCTCGTATTCACATGATGCGGCTGGAAACCGATCGTATACGTACCGTCGGCGAACTCCGCGAGATGCGCCGGTACCGGTAGGGCAACGCCGCCCTCGAGCTGAAATGCTTTGCCAAATTTCGCCAGAGCAATCGTGTTGAGTGGTGGATCGGCAAAAGTCTGCGCGGTGATCAGATCATCGGGCCTGCGGAAGACATCTATGGTCGGCCCGAACTGGGTGATGCGGCCTTCGGACAAGGTCGCCGTGTTGCCACCAAGCAGCAGGGCTTCGTGCGGCTCGGTCGTGGCATAGACGAAAATCGTACCGGATTCGGCGAAAATCCTCGGCAATTCCTGACGCAGTTCCTCGCGCAGCTTATAGTCGAGATTGGCAAGCGGCTCGTCGAGCAGAACCAGCTTGGCGTTCTTCACGATAGCGCGCGCCAGCGCAGTGCGCTGCTGCTGACCGCCGGAAAGATTGAGCGGCGTGCGATCGAGGAAGGGCGTGAGCTTCAGCATTTCGGCCGCCTTGCGCACTTCGCGGTCGATTGTCGCTTTGTCGGCACCAGCCACGCGCATCGGCGAAGCGATGTTCTCGTAGACCGTAAAGGCCGGGTAATTGATGAACTGCTGATAGACCATGGCGACCGAGCGCTTCTGTACGGGCACGCCTGTCACGTCCTTGCCGTCGAACCAGACAGAGCCAGCGGTCGGCACGTCCAGTCCTGCCATGATGCGCATGAGGCTGGTCTTGCCGGACAGGGTCGGTCCGAGCAGGACATTCAGCGTCGCATGTTCCAAAGTCAGCGATATATCGCTGAGATGGGGTTTTCCGCCCACTACCTTGGATACATTCCGCAGTTCCAACATTCTTACTCCTCCCA
>NZ_JAIQWW010000053.1 GCF_020164455.1 Phyllobacterium chamaecytisi | reverse complement strand
ATCTCGATCGCGTCATGGAAAGCGGGTTCATCGGTGGCGGTTGGGCGCCGGTAACGACAAGAAGTAAGTTGTCCGGTTCTTCGTTCCCAGCGAATGGCCCGCAACCGATCGGATACTTTGCAAAGTCGAGGGCCGTCCCAGACAACCTTACCTGTCGCGGCCGCCCCGGTGCTGCCGTCGTTCCGGCTAAGGAGATATGTCGGTCAACAAGGAGGCGATCAAGGCGTCCGGTGCCTTGAACCGCCCGCGCCGCAGCTCTGGCGGAATTACCGCTTCGACCGCTTCCAGCTTTTCGGTGGGATCCATACGAAGGTAAACTTCCGTGGTGCGGATATCGGCGTGCCCCAGCCACAAGGCGACCTTTCGGATGTCACGGGTTGCCTGTAGCATGATCACCGCGCAACTGTGCCGCAGCAGGTGCGGCGTCAGTGTGCGTCCGACCAGCGTCGGGCAGGTACGAGCGGCGACAGCAGCATGTTTTGCGAGGATGTATTCGAAGCCGTCGCGCGTCATTGCGCCGCCTTGCGCGTTGACAAACAGTTCAGGCGCCGAAGGCGTTCCGCGCACCGCAAGCCACGCTCGCAGGTCGCGAGAGGTTTCCTTCCAAAGAGGAAGGCTACGTTCGCGACGACCCTTGCCATGAACCAGGATGCTCGCTGAAGGTTGCAAGGTGACGCGATCCAGCGTGAGGCCGACCAGTTCGGAGACGCGCAAACCGGCCGCGAAGCACAGATGAAGCATCGCTCGGTCGCGGATGCCCAAGCGGGTTCTAATATCAGGCGTGTTGAGCACCGCACGCACCTCCTCCATGGTTAGATGGCGGATGAGCTTCTGGTCGTGACGTTTGCCAGGGATGGCGTTGATCTGCGCAACTTGCTGCAACGCGCCCGGGCATTTGAACTCGACATAACGCATGAATGCCTTGATCGCCGCGAGCCGCAAATTGCGCGTTGCGGGGCTGTTGCCGCGATCCTGCTCGATATGAGACAGGAACGCGAGGACCATGTCAGCGTCGATCTGCTCGAGTTGGAGCCGTGACGGCTGCGTGCGCAGTCGTTTCGATGCGAACGCGAACAGCAGTCTGAAGCCATGTGCATAAGCGTCGCAGCTCAGTGGGCTGTAACCGCGTTGATGCGGCATATGCTCGCGCAGGAATCCGGTGATGAGTGGAGCGATCGGCGTCATGCGACCTCCCCGGCAACGAGCGCTTCGGCTGCCGAGGCAATATCGGCCATTAGATCGGGCGTGGCCTCCAGATACCAGTAGGTATGCTTGATGTTCCCGTGACCGAGGTAAGTTGATAGCGCGATGAAGTCGCGCGCAACACTCTCACGCCGTGTCGCGCATTGCTCCAGCACGCGTGTCGCAAAAGTATGACGCAGGTCATGGATACGCGGTCGGCGTGATTGATCTTGGCCGACACCCGCGGCGGCCAGGATAACCTGGAAGTTGCTATGGACGGTGGTCCTATGGCTCATCGGCTTGCCATTCACCGACAGGAATAGATGGTCGTCGGTTCCGGCAATGCGCTGGCGGACTACGAGATAGGCATGTAGAGCGTCAACCACGCTCGCGTGCATCGGAACGAGGCGGCTCTTGTTGAACTTCGTCTGACGGATGTGCAGCACGCCGTTGGGCAGTAGGTCGCCAAGCATCAGGTTCAATGCTTCGGAGACACGCAAGCCGGTCGATGCCAGCAGCCCCAGAAGCATCACGTGAACGTGCCGCCTGAGCGGGCTCGGTTTTTGGCGCCTCAATCGGCCGGCCGCATCCAGCATGCGCACGATTTCCTCGGGGCTATAGATGTACGGTGCCGGCCGCGACTTTGGGCGATAGAAGAGATGATAATTCGGCACCTCGTGCGCGGGATCTTCCGCATGGAGGAAGCGCGCAAAAAGAGCTATTTCCTGAAGTCGCCGGTAGCGACTGTCTCGGGTCGAAGAAACGGCTTCCGCCCAAGCCAATGCCGTGGCAGCGCGGACATGGATGTCTCCGTGTTCCTTTGCGTAATGGGTAAAACAACTGAGATGACGCCCGGTCTTTTCGAGCTTGAAGCCGAGTGACCGACGCAGTGCGATATAGCGATTGGCGTCGTCGATCAGCATGGCTGCCTCCCCGGCCAGGGCTGCGCGATCGACGATAAGAGCGCTATATCGACCTTGGCGTAATGTGCAGTCATGGCTGGCGAGCGATGCCGCAGCACGGTGCCAACACCCGTCAGGCTGACCCCATGCCGTAGCATCGCGGTCGCGGCCGAGTGGCGCAGGACGTGCGCGCCCTTGTAAGTGCTTTCGACGCCGCCCCGCGTCAGCGCGCGCTTGACCAAGCACTTGACCGCAATGCGGTCAATCGGCCGTATCGGGGCGGATTCCGTGAGGAATATGGCATGTTCCGACAGCTTCGGGCGTCCGCGCTCGATATAGTCGATGATTGCATCACCAATATCTTGGGTGAGCGGAAGCAACTCCTCGCGCCGGCCTTTTCCATGCAGCCGGATGGTTCCTTGCCGCCAGTCGATATCGTCAAAGGTGAGTCGCGCTACCTCACTCGCGCGCAAACCAAGCCGAACGAGCAGCAGGATGATCGCGCGATCGCGAAGACGGCGTTCGCCATCGCATGCAGCGATGATCCGCGCAATATCGGCCTCAGGCAGGAACCGCGGGACGGAGGCAAGCCGCCACCCCGCCGCATTGGGCATCGCATGATCCAGCCCCGGTGCGCACTGCCCCGTCGCGATCAGGAAGCGCAGGAACGCGCGGACGGCAACGCCGATGCCTTTCAGGCGCGCGACCGATACTGTTCCGGCGCGCTCAAGCATATATGCCCTGATCACTTCGGCATCATACGCCGAGGTGTCGTCGCCGACAGCCTCGACGAACGGGATAACGGCGCCCTGGTAGGTTCCAAGGGTCGTTTCGGCCAGACCATGCTGTTCGCGCGCCCAGATCGTGAATGCGGCCACGATTGGTAGCTCCGGTTTCGCCGGCAAGCACGGCAACACGCCGGTATTCTCGAGATAGCTGATGAACAGCTTGGCGATCTCGACTGAGTCTTTGTTGACGTCACCGCGGAACCGGGGCCGATGTCCATTTCGGATCAGCGCGAAGGAGGCGCTGTACGCACTGCGGATCGTGTCGAGCGTATAGTCTTCCGACCGCGCCCAGTTTGTCCAACTTGCGAGCAGACGGATACATTCGACGATTGTCTTCTCGGTGTACCGTCGCTGTCGCAGCCACTCTGTGAAGTCATCAACATATGCGGCGGCCAGCCCAGCCTTCAGCCGCTCCTTAACAACACTCTTCTTCCGAACATAAACGCCTCGCATCAAGGGCCTCCTTTGCTTTATCGGAGGCAAAACTATGAAGCGGGATCCGTTGACATTTTAAACGGCGATAGCGCCTTGGATCGCTCAAAACCCGCTTTCCATGACGCGATCGAGAC
>NZ_JAIQWW010000052.1 GCF_020164455.1 Phyllobacterium chamaecytisi | reverse complement strand
ACAGAGATTGCGCCGAGGTGCTGCATTTTTGGCGCATGCTCTTTCAAACAGAGTACAACTTCTCTGGTGACGCCAGTAGATTTCCCAATCTGCATAGTGATACGAACGATTTCAAATTTGGAACCTCATCTCTAGCATAACAAAACAAGTTGCGCAATTCTATTGCGGTAATTTCGCAACTTTGATAGGTAATATATAGCAACTCTGCTGAGTCGGGACATCGTTAATGCCGAGAAACCGCGTGACTTTGCAAGACCTTGCCGACGCGCTCGGGATTTCAAAATTTTCTGTATCAAGAGCTCTGTCGGGCAAACCGGGCGTAGCGGAAGCCACACGCCGAAGGATTGAGCGGGCCGCCCAGGACATGGGCTATGCGCTTATGGCCGAACCGGCGCAAAACCGCGGGCAAATATTATTCCTGCGCCAAGAAATCGACCGCGTAAGCACGGAGTTGTGGTCAAACATCCTCCTTGGCGCGGAGCAGCAGGCCGAGGCGTACGGCTACATGGTAATCCCGAGACAGGCGCAAAGCGTCTTCGACAGCCCTTCGATTGATGAGGCTGTGGTGGGGTTGATCCTTGCAGTACCTTACCCGGAGGAATTCTCCGAGTTTGCAAGCCGGAACAACCTGCCCCTGGTCTGTTCAGGCTATGCAGGTCCCCTGGAGCGCATCGATCTGGTGTCGGGGCCCGACTGGGAAGCTGGCGTGACGATTGCCCGCTACCTGGCGACGCTCGGCCACCGCAAGTTCGCATTTGTCCACGGAGACGCTAGGTTGTTAGGCAGGGCCGAGAGATTTCGGGGTCTATGCGATGGGGCAAGGGAGATCGACGGAGAAGTTGACGATCTCGTTTTTGACGAAGAGGCAGGTTTGCGCAAACCGCTCCTTGACTACATGGATTCGGGCGGCAAACCGACCGCCCTGTTTTGTGCTCATGACGGTATAGCCGTGAGCGTGATTTCGGAACTGGCCATTATGGGAATTCGGGTGCCCGATGATGTTTCGGTGGTCGGTTTCAACGATTTCATATCGGCCTCGCAAGTTGCCCCCCGCTTGACGACAATCAGGGTGCCTCATGTCGAAATGGGAGCGGCGATGGCGCGTTGCATCATCGACAGGGTCTCTAATCCCCACTATCGGACAGTTCCTCCGCTTCGCATAAGTCTCGTGCCGGAACTGATCATACGCGAGTCCACGGGGCCGGCTTCACTCGTGCCGTGGGAGCGGAAGTACGACGCGCGGGCAAGACTGAATACAATTAATGGGAAGACACAGCGCGGTTAATCGGCGAGACTAGCTCAGACCCATGGGTGAAGGGCCGAGGGATGAGCCATGACGATCGACACCCCGAGCGTTTAGTTTCGCCTCCCGGTTCGGGCGTCAGGAGGCTGACGACTGCTGGCCTGGTCAGCAAAACAGCTGACTTGTTTTTCGTTCCGCTGGCTATTCTCCCGACTGTGGCCCTGAGCGTCGCAGTCCTGGGCTTGCCGCTGATACTGTCGTTGATCATGAGCTTCGCTGGCTGGTCAATTGGCCAGCCTGTTTCGGAAGTCCAGTTCGTAGGCTTGCGAAATTACAGGGACCTTTTCGCAGATCCTGTCTTCCTTGCAAGTCTTGGGCTCACGCTTGGTTATACGGCCGCGACGGTCTGCCTCGAAATTCTGATTGGGCTGGCCATTGCCCTGCTTCTCAATCTGGAACTTCCGTTCATCTGCATCTTTCGAACGGCATTGATCGTCCCGATGATGGCCACTCCGATTGTCGCTGCGCTTTGCTGGAAGCTTCTCCTCGATCCCACCTATGGCCTTGTCGACCATCTCATCGGATCGCCGGTCATCTGGCTCGGCGACCCGACGCTGGCACTCATCACAGTGGGCGGAGTGAACGTGTGGCAGAACGCACCGTTCGTTGCCCTGCTCGTCCTGGCGGGTCTGCAGTCCGTGCCCAAGGAGATAATGGAAGCGGCGAGGATCGATGGCGCGACCAAGATGGCACTGTTCCGTCATGTAACTTTGCCGCTTTTGTCGCCCTATTTGCTCGTGGCTATGCTCCTACGGATCATTTTTGAGTTCAGGGCCTTCGACAACGTCTACGTGATGACCGCAGGCGGGCCTGCGAACGCGACGTTGGTACTTTCCATTTACGTCTATCACACGTCCTTCTTCAGCTTCGATCTCACGCTTGCCTCGGCTGCGTCGTGGATCATGCTCCTGATCGTCTTGACGGTCTGCCTGCTTCTGATAGCCACCATGCGCCCAAAGGAGACCGACTGATGAAATCGCTGTTGCACACAGGCTACAGGAGAGGATTCTACTACGTCTTCGTGTATGCCGCATTGATCTGCATGCTTGTGATCTTCCTGCTGCCGCTGCTTTGGGTCCTTGGACTATCCTTGAAGACACGCGAGCAGATTTTCACGACACCGCCACTCTTTCTGTGGTGGCCGACCATGGAGAACTATTTCGCGGTCTTGTCTGAGGGGAACTTTCTGGTTTCCTTCTGGAACAGTTTTTTGGTGACCACCTCGACGGTTCTGGTCTCCTTGTTTGTTGGCATACCCGCGGCGTACGCCATCGCCCGATTCCGCTTCCCCGGTCGCAAACTCATCTTCTTTTCGCTGCTCCTGATGCGGATGCTGCCGCCAATTGCAGCGTTGTTGCCGTTATATGTGATGTACAGTCTGATCGGACTGATCAACACCAGGATAGGCCTCATCCTGGCCTATACGACATTCAGTCTTCCCGTGGTCGTCTGGGTCACGCGCGACTTCTTCAAAAGTGTGCCGCGCGACTTGGAAGAAGCGGCCTATATGGACGGCGCGTCCCGGACGGGGGCTTTCCTCAGGATCGCCTTGCCCCTGGCCAAGCCCGGAATCACAACCGCGGCCATCTTGTCGCTGCTCCTTGCCTGGAACGACTTCATCTTCGCGGCAATTCTCACCAACAACGCCACGCGAACATCTCCGGTCGTCTTGAGCACTTACGCGGGTAGCGAGACCGGGACCGATTGGGGAGCCATCGCCGCATCCGGCATTCTGGTTCTTCTGCCCGTGATCGTGTTTTCGCTGATCGTTCAAAGGCACCTTATTCCCGGCCTGTCGTCAGGCGCGGTGAACGATGCTAGAATTCCTTGAGGTATGATGGAGGAAGCCATGACCGTTTCCAGCAAGAAAGGCCTGATCAATCGGCGCACGCTGCTTGGATCGACTCTGGCCGGCATCAATCTGGCCGCACTCGGCCCGTCGACTTCAGCCCGCGCGGAGCTTGGAAAAAAGCCTTCCAAGCTCGTCGTCCTCGGCGACAACGCCTCATGGAAGGGAACGATCCTCCAAGACGCGATTCCCGCCTTTAAAAATGACACGGGCATAGACGTCGAATACGTGCAGTTGCCCATGGAGGCGCTGGTCGTACGGTCCCGGGCCGAAATGTCCGGCCCGGGACCTACGAGCTTCGATATCGTGCAGATGGGTTCCTCCATGATG
>NZ_JAIQWW010000051.1 GCF_020164455.1 Phyllobacterium chamaecytisi | reverse complement strand
GACCATGGAGGAGCCCATCTGCACAATATCGAAGCTCGTGGGTTCTTGGCCGGACATTTCGGCCCGGCACCGTATGACCAGAGAGTCTATGGGCAACTGCACGTATTCGACGTCTATGCCCGTGTCATTTTTAAAGGCAGGAATCGCGTCTTGGAGGATCGTTCCCTTCCATGAGGCGTTGTCGCCGAGGACAACGAGCTTTGAAGGCTTTTTTCCAAGCTCCGCGCGAGCTGTCGTCGACGAGCCGAGTGCGGCCAGATTGATGCCGGCCAAAGTCGATCCAAGCAACGTCCGCCGATTGATCAGGCCGGCCTTACTCGAACTGGACATGGCTCCCTCCATCACCCGTCAGGTAATTTTAGCATCATTTATAGCTCCTGACGACAAGCCAGGTACAAGGTGCCTTTGAACGATCAGCGAGAACACGATCACGGGCAGGAGAACCAGAATGCCGGATGCCGCGATGGCTCCCCAATCCGTCCCGGTCTCGCTACCCGCGTAAGTGCTCAGGAGGACCGGCGATGTTCGCGTGGCGTTATTGGTGAGAATGGCCGCGAAGATGAAGTCGTTCCAGGCAAGGAGCAGCGACAAGATAGCCGCGGTGGTGATCCCCGGTTTGGCCAAGGGCAAGGCGATCCTGAGGAAAGCCCCCGTCCGGGACGCGCCGTCCATATAGGCCGCTTCTTCCAAGTCGCGCGGCACACTTTTGAAGAAGTCGCGCGTGACCCAAACAATCACGGGAAGACTGAATGTCGTATAGGCCAGGATGAGGCCCGTCCTAGAGCTGTTCAGTCCCACAAGACTGAACATCACATACAACGGCAAGAGCGCCGCAATTGGCGGCAGCATCCGCATGATGAGCAGCGAAAAGAAGATGAGTTTGCGACCGGGGAAGCGGAATCGGGCGATGGTATAGGCCGCAGGTATTCCAGCAAACAGGGAGACCAAAACTGTCGCGGTGGTCACCAAAAAACTGTTCCAGAAGGAAACCAGAAAGTTCCCCTCAGACAAGACCGCGAAATAGTTCTCCATAGTCGGCCACCACAGAAAGAGTGGCGGTGTCGTGAAAATCTGCTCGCGTGTCTTCAAGGACAGTCCAAGTACCCAAAGCAGCGGCAGCAGGAAGATCACAAGCAAGCAGATCAATGCGCCATACACGAAGGCGTAGTAGCATCCTTGCCTGTAGCCTGTGTACGACAGGGATTTCATCAGTAGGGTTCCTTTTGACGTATGGCTGCTATCAGGAGCAGGGAGACTGTCAGGACGATCAACAGCATAATCCACGACGCAGCCGAAGCCAGCGTGAGATCGAAGCTGAAGAAGGACGTGTGATAGACGTAAATGGAGAGTACCAACGTCGCGTTCGCAGGCCCGCCTGCGGTCATCACGTAGACGTTGTCGAAGGCCCTGAACTCAAAAATGATCCGTAGGAGCATCGCCACGAGCAAATAGGGCGACAAAAGCGGCAAAGTTACATGACGGAACAGTGCCGTCTTGGTCGCGCCGTCGATCCTTGCCGCTTCCATTAACTCCTTCGGCACGGACTGCAGACCCGCCAGGAGGAGGAGTGCCACGAACGGTGCGTTCTGCCACACGTTCACTCCGCCCACTGTGATGAGTGCCAGCGTCGGGTCGCCGAGCCAGATGACCGGCGATCCGATGAGATAGTCGACAAGTCCATATGTTGGGTCGAGGAGGAGTTTCCAACAAAGCGCAGCGACGATAGGGGTTACCATCATCGGGACGATCAATGCCGTTCGAAAGATGCGGATGAACGGAAGATCCAGATTTAGAAGCAGGGCGATTGCCAGCCCGATCAGAATTTCGAGGCTGACCGTTGCAGAGGTATATCCAAGCGTAAGCCAGAGGCTTGCGACGAACACCTGATCTGCGAAAAGGTCCCTATAGTTTCGCAGGCCCACAAACTGAGCTTCCGAAACAGGTTGGTCAATCGACCAGGCGACGAAGCTCATGATCAACGACAGCAATAACGGAAAACCGAATACTGCCGCGCTAAGGACGATGGTGGGCAATGTGGTTAACGGAATGAAACAAAAGTCAGCTAATTCAGCAATCTGCAAGAGATAATTTCGCCCCCGAACTCCCCGACTGGAGGGCGTAATGGCGCTCCCGCGCTGTCGATCGTGGCGCCTCATCCCTCAGCCCCTCACCACTTGGCTGCGACACGGCTGTTCGCAGTCACCTTCGTTCGCCATTATTGGGTCTGAGGCATACTTTCGCCGATTAACCTCGCAGTGTCTCCTTAATAATTGTGATCAAGTGGACCCACCGCGGAAGGCTGCTGAAGCTACCCGTTACTTTCGCTCCCACGGCACCAGCGAAGCCGGACCTGCCGACTCGCGTATGATCAGTTCCGGCACGAGGTTTATGCGTAAAGGAGGGACTGTTTGAAAGCGGGAATTCGAGACTCTGTCAACAATGCAACGGGTCATCGCTGCTCCCATTTCGACATGAGGTGTTCGTATTGTCGTCAAGCGGGGTGCGACCTGCGAGGCCGATATGAAATCATTGAAGCCAACCACCGAAACATCTTCAGGCACACGAATTCCAAGGAGGGCCAGTTCCGAAATAACACTCACAGCTATGCCGTCATGAGCGCAAAATAGTGCGGACGGTTTGCCGCCGGCATCCATGTAGTCAAGGAGCGGCTTGCGCAGCCCCGCTTGTTCATCGAAGACAAGATCGTCTACAGTTCCATCAAACTCCTTTGCTCCATCGCACAATCCCCTAAATCTTTCCGCCCGGCCTAACAACCTTGCGTCTCCGTGGACGAATACGAACTTGCGATGCCCTAACGCTGCCAGGTAGCGTGCGATCGTGACACCAGCTTCCCAGTCTGCACCCGAGACTTGATCAATGTGCTCCAGCGGACCTGCATATCCTGAGCAAACCACTGGCAGGTTGGATCGGCTCGCGATCCCGGAGAGCTCTTCCGGGTAAGGTATTGCGAGGATCAACCCTACTACGGCCTCATCTACCGGCCCATCCAGGAGGCTGTGGGCCTGCTTTGAAATTACGGTAAAACCGGAAGCCTCGGCCTCCTGTTCCGCGCCAAGGAGGATATTTGACCACAGTTCCGTGCTCACACGATCAATCTCCCGGCGCAAAAACCAAATCTGTCCTCGGTTTTGGGCCTGTTCAGTTACAAAGGGATAGCCCATCTCCCTGGCCGCGCCTTCGACCCTTCGCCGTGTACCTTCCCCGACTCCCGGTTTGCCAGACAGAGCTCTCGAGACCGAAAATTTCGAAATGCCGAGTGCGTCGGCAAGGTCCTGTAACGTAACGCGTTTCCTCGCCATTAACCAAGATCCTGCCCAGCAACATTGCTGTAATCTACCTACCAAAATTGCGTATTTAGCGCAAGATGTTGCGCAACTTGTTTTGTTATGTTAGGGTTGAGGTTCCAAATTTGAAATCGTTCGTATGACTATGCAGATTGGGCAATCTACTGGCGTCACCAGAGACGTTGCGCTCTGTTTGAAAGAGCATGCGCCAAAAATGCAGCACCTCGGCGCAATCTCTGC
>NZ_JAIQWW010000050.1 GCF_020164455.1 Phyllobacterium chamaecytisi | reverse complement strand
TCCCGAATGCCTTGCGACCCTTGATTGGCTCGCCGAGCTTCATTGCCGACCCCTATGCGGAGAATGTGCTCCAAGAAATCGAACAGGATCATGCGGTTCTTGTCGTTGGCACAGGCCTTACCGCAGCCGACGTGATCGCCTCTCTCGACAAAAACGGGCATCGCGGTGACATCGTTGCTCTCTCGCGTCACGGTTATCGCTCTCGTGGACATGCCACACAAGCAATTGAGCCATTCGGCGGTTTTGGGCATGATGAAACCGCATCCAGTTTATTGAAGACAGTGCGTCAGGTATTAAAGGAAGCGCACAACAAGAGCTTGACCTGGCACCCCGTCCTTGATGCCCTGCGCGATCAAGCACCGGCCATCTGGACTGCATTGCCTTCCCGCGAGCGACGGCGGTTGGTCCGGCATTTGCGGGCGCTCTGGGATGTCCACCGCTTCCGCGTTGCCCCGCAAGTGGAGGATGTGCTGGACCGCCGTTTGCATGAAGGCACGCTTCAAATTCTCGCAGCTTCACTGCATTCAGCGCATGAAACGAGCAGGCGATTCAAAGTCTCATATCGACGCCGTTTCACCCAGAACATTGAAAACGTAGGCTTCGACGCCATCATTATCACCACAGGCCCTGCCCATGCCGCAATTGCCCAAAGCAATCCCGCAGTTCAGTCGCTGTTCAATCAAGGACTGCTTGCGTCTGACCCTGTCGGGCTTGGCCTTCATGCGGCAAAGACCGGCCAGGCAATTGGCAAGAAGGGCGAGATTATCGACAATCTCTTCATTGGTGGGCCGCTGGCGCGTGGTACCTTCGGCGAATTGATGGGCGTGCCGGAAGTCACCCGTTACGCCGAATTCATTGCCGAACGTGTCATAGAAAGAGCCCTTGAAGCACTTCAGTACAAGCAGACGGCCTCTCGGAAAAAGGGTTGAGGACCCATTGCCGGTCCTCAAAATTTGCCTCTCGCAAAAATCTGTGAACGGAGCCGTTCAGCTCCACGCATGAAGCGGGGGCTTTTCACCGTTGAGGAAATAATTTCCAAGGATTGCATATTTCCAGCGGACCGGATCATGCAGTGTATGGGTCCGGGCATTGCGCCAATGCCTGTCCAGATTGTGTTCGGCCAGCGTTGAGCGGGTACCCGCCAGTTCGAAAAGCTTGTTTGTGGCGCTAATGGCGATTTCTGTCGACAGTATCTTGGCCTCAGCGGTAACAATCTGGGCCTCGGCAACTGTTTCCGCATTCGGGTTCAATACGGCGCGGTCGATCGCGTAGCCCGCTTTCTCCAGCAGTGCCTGTGCCGCATGCAGGCGCAGGGTCAGATCACCAACCGCCTGGATAGTGTAGGGATCTTCCCAAGCATGATCGACACCGCTGTCGACCCATGCACGGCTTTTCGTCCGCACGAAGTTCACGGTTTCATCGATCGCCGCCTGGGCAATGCCCGTATCGACTGCCACCTGAATAATCTGGAAAATGGCACCATCAGCAGTTGGCTTGTCGTAGCCCTTGTAGCCCGGCACCAAATGTGATTTCGGCACTTTGACATTGTCAAGGATCACTGTTCCGGACAGTGTGGTGCGTTGACCGAAGCTCGACCAATCATCAATGACAGTCAAACCTGGCGCATCGCGTTCGGCTATCGCATACCAGGCTCGACCTTCGTCATCGAGGGCGACGATCGGAACCAAGTGCGCCAGCAGCGCACCGGAAGAGTAAAATTTCTGGCCGTTGACGATGACATGGTCGCCTTTATCGGTGAACCGCGTTTCGAAATCGGCCGCGCGCTTTGACCCGAATTCAGAAAAGGCATTGCCGAAACGCGTCCCCTTGAGGACTTCGGCAAACAGTAGCTTCTGCTGATCTTCATCCGAAACGGTACGGATCGCTGCCACAACGCCAAGATGATTTTGGGCGATCTGACCAATGGAGGAATCCGCGGCGGAAATGATTTCAATCACCTTTGCAAGTGTCGCGTAGGAAATCTCCGGGCCACCGAATTGTCTCGGTACATTGATTGACCAGAGCCCGCTCTGTGAGAACGCATCCAGTTCGGCAACAGGCCAAATCCGTTCGCGATCGCGCTGCGCGGACTCTTTTGCGAATGTCTCGGCCAATGTCCGCGCGACAGCTATTGCCTCGGCATCGCTGCCGACAACATGAGCGGGCTCAGCAAGCCTTGGAACCGGCGGGACCGCTCTAGCAGCATTGTCGATGTTGACTTTGGAAATGGTCATGGACTTCTCCTTTTCGATATGGATTCAGATGGCAACTGCAGGCGCAGGGCGAACGGGTGCAGAGGCGGCCAACGACACGGTCTTCTGGCCAAGATAAAAGTTCTTGATGTCCTCGTTATCGCGAAGCTCGTCTGCCGCGCCGCTTAAGACGGCGGCACCGTTTTCGAGGATTGTCGCCCGATCGGCATATTTGAGTGCAACTGTCGAATTCTGTTCAGCCACGAGGATGGCAAGGCCGGTTTCCCGGTTGAGCCGGCGGAGCGTCTTGAAAATGTCCTGCACGATCAGCGGTGCAAGGCCCATCGATGGCTCATCGAGCACCAGCAGCCGTGGACGTGACATCAGCGCCCTGCCGATTGCCGTCATCTGTTGCTCACCACCTGATGTCAGGCCAGACAGCGTGCGGCGCTTTTCTTTAAGCCGCGGAAAATACGCATAGATATTTTCCAGATCATCGGCAATTTCTGCCCGCTTGGCGCTCCGGCCAAGCCCTCCGGTAATGAGATTTTCTTCGACCGTCAGGCTGCGGAAACAATGACGGCCTTCCAGCACCTGCACGAGGCCGGACCGGACGAGGTCTGCCGGGCTGATGGCAGACACGTCACGTCCATCGAACTTGATGGAGCCGGCTGTGATCTGCCCCCGCTCCGCCGGGAGCAGGTTCGAGATCCCCTTGAGCGTTGTGGTCTTCCCGGCACCGTTTGCTCCGAGGAGTGCAACGATTTCGCCGTGCCCGACCGTCAGGCTCACCCCGTGCAATGCCGTGATGGCATGGTTGTAAGTGGCTCTGACACCATCGACAGCAAGCAGAGAGTTATTGTGAGCCATAGGATCATCTCCTGAGGTTGGGTTGAAGCAACGCAGCCGAACCGGGCAGCGGCGCTGCCCGGTTCGGCTTGGCTTCAGTTGGTTGCAGCTTCGGCCTGTTCGGAGGTGCGCAGTTTGATACCTTTTTCTGCGGCATAGGCTTCGGCAGACTTCTCGATGATCGGGCGAAGGAGGGCCCAGTCTGGAGCTATCCAATCCGAGACGACATTCCATTTCTTGCCGTCCCACTGCTGGAAGGTGACGTAGCCGTTGCCCTCGTGATTGTCCCAGGTGACATTGATAGAATGGAACAGGCCTTTGGCGCCCAGTGCCTCGACGCGCGCCGGATCGAGTTGGAGATGCTCGAAACCCCAACGCACCTCGTCGCCTGTCAGCGTCCGCTTGCCGAATTTTTCCTGAGCGATGCGAATAGCCTCTACATTCAGGATCCCGTTGACAATGCCAAGATTATGATAGACCGAGCCGATGCGGCTCTTGTTCTCAAGGTTGCCCTTGCCGTTGTCATAGAGTGTCTTGATGATCTCTTTGACCACAGGATATTCGGCGCCGGATGCTTGTGTGGTGATGGCGGTATAGCCTTTCGCGGCCTCCCCTGCCGGAATGGCATCTTCTTCGGAGTTCGACCAGACGTTGCCGACAATATGATCAACCGGGAAGCCAACCTTGGCTGCGCTCTTCAGTGCAACGGGGTTCATCACTCCCCATCCGCGCAGCACCACGTAGTCGGGTTTCGCGCGGCGGATCGTCAGCCATTGCGCCTGCTGTTCATTCCCGGGATGCGGCACTTCGATCTGCTGCAGTTCGAAGCCATATTTCTTCGCCAGAAGTTCGTAGATCGGAATGGTTTCCTTGCCATAGGGTGAGCCGTGATAGAGCACGACAATCTTCTTGCCCTTGAGGTTATCCAGGCCGCCTTCCTTGGAAGCGATGTAATTGACGATGCCTGACGTCTCGCTATAGGGGTTGAGCAACAACGGGAAAACGTAGGGGAAAACACGCCCATCGGTTGAATCGGTACGGCCGTGATTGATGGTGATCAAAGGCACTTTGTCCTTTGTAATGCGGTCGATCATCGCGTAGGCAATGCCGACGGATAGCGGATTCCAGGCAGCGACACCGGGATTGTTTTTAAGACGCTCATAGACTTCAACGCCGCGTTCCACTTCGTACTGCGTTTCGCCTTCCGACCAGGTGAGCTTGACGCCATTCACACCTCCATCGCGTGTGTTGATGAGGTTGAGGTAGTCAATGAACCCACCAAAGAAGCCGGTGCCGCCGGCCGCATAGGGCCCGACACGGTAGCTTTGCAGCGGAAAATACTGCTCGTCGGCATGGGCCGCCGGCAGCGCGACGGCAAGGCCCAGTCCTGCTGCAATCGCAGCGACTTTGAGTTTGCTGAAAATCGTCATTTCTGGATACACTCCTCTCGTTGACCGGAGAAATTTGCCGGTCGGATGTTGATTGCTAGGCAGTTTTTATTGCAGGGAACCGTCAGGCTCCGGTATCGATCACATCCGTCCAAAGACGGCGGCAGATCGTTTTCGAATTCTGTCCCAGAGCGACACCAGACCGTCGGGCTCCAGTATAAGAAACAGAATGATCAAGGCGCCCAGAACGATGCGCTGACTCATGTCGAGCACGCCCGAATTAAAAACGTTTCCGAGCAAAAACGAACCGAGCCTGGAAAGAGCCAAAGGCAGGATCACCAGGAGGGCGGCGCCGAAAAATGCGCCGCGAATGGATGCGAGCCCGCCAATGATTATGATGAAAAGGATCTGGAAGGACCGGTCGAGATTGAACCCGGCAGGCTCCACTGTTCTCAAGTAAGCGAAAGCCCAGAGCACCCCTGCAACGCCGATGATGAAAGACGATATGGCAAAGGCCAGGATTTTCGTCTTCAGGACGGGAACGCCAATGATCCGCGCCGCCGTTTCATTGTCGCGCACGGCAATGAAGTTGCGGCCTGATTGAGAGGACACCAGCCGATAAGCGAGGAAGGTAAGCAGGGTTACGACAGTCAACGAGAACAGGTAGCGACCGACGGCTCCGTTGAATGTAATGCCTGCGATCGACAGTGCGGGCGCATCGATCACACCCGAGGCGGAATCGTTGGAAAACCAGCTGAATTTCGTCAGCGCCCATTGCACGAAGAATTGTGCTGCAAGCGTCGATACCGCGAGATAGAAGCCTTTGAGACGCAGACTCGGCAGGCCAAAAACAATACCGATTGCAGCAGCAGCAAGCCCCGCCAGAATGATACTGCCGATGAGCGGCAACCCCTCGACGCGAAGGTTGAAATTATACGCGGCGAAGGCGCCCACCGCCAAGAACGCTGCGCTGCCGAGCGACACCTGCCCGGCATAACCGGTCAGAATGTTGAGCCCCACCCCAGCCAGGCTCAACGCCAGGAAGGGCAGCAGGATGGCTTCGAACAGATAGCTCGTACCGATGAACGGAATAACGAGATAGGCCAGGCCAAGCAGCAGGACCGGGGGCAGCCATCCCGGAATCCGATGGGAAGTGGAAAAATCGGAAACGATAGCGGTCATTGCCTACACCCTTTCCACCAGCTTTTGTCCGAAAAGTCCGGAGGGGCGTACCAGCAGGAACGCGAGCGCGACGACATAGGCAAACCAGCTCTCGATGCCACCGCCAACATATTCACCGATATAGACCTCGGCGAGCTTCTCCGCGGCACCAATCAATAGCCCGCCAACAATAGCTCCCGCAATGGAATCGAAACCACCCAGGACCAAAACCGGGAGGGCCTTTAGCACGACGAGCGACAGCGAAAATTGCACGCCGAGCCTTGCGCCCCACAGCAAACCGGCGACCAGCGCGACGAGCCCCGCTGCGGCCCAGACAGTTGCCCAAATCCATGGCAAGCGCAATCCGACTGCGAGCGCCGCGAACTGATCATCCGCGACCGCGCGAAAGGCGAGCCCGACACGAGTATACCGGAAGAAAACCGACAACAGCGCGACCATGCTGGC